>JAEZKU010000033.1 GCA_023436065.1 Bacillota bacterium | reverse complement strand
ACACATATCATTAGGTGATATGTGTCAGCAACCCCGTCCCCTAGTCACGCGTGTCAGCAACCCCGTCCCCTTGTCACCTTGTCACATGACCGCTAAAGTTTTATTATTTTGTCTCAAGAATGTACTGGTTTAAGATGCTTTCCAGCATTTCCTGTCTACCGGAGGTATTAGGAGTGGAACCGTTCTTCAGAACATATGCCTCAAGCTCCTTGAAGCCTACCTTACCTTCTACGATATCCTTACCAATACCTGAATTGTAGCTAGCGTAACGCTCAGCCTTGAAGTTCTCGAAAACGCCATCCTCAATTAGCTTAGCAGCAACCTTTAAGCCCTTGGCAAATGCGTCCATACCTGCAATATATGCATAGAATAAATCATCATCCTGGAAGGAAGCACGACGAACCTTGGAGTCAAAGTTCAGACCACCCTTGCCTAAGCCGCCCTGTAACAGGATCTCATACATAGCTAAGGTTGTATCGTATACGCTGGTAGGGAACTGGTCAGTATCCCAGCCAAGCATCGGATCACCTGTGTTGGCATCAACACTACCAAGCACGCCGTTGATTCTGGACATATTGAGCTCATGCTGGAAGGTATGCTGTGCTAAGGTTGCATGGTTTGCTTCGATGTTCATCTTGAAGTAATCCTGCAGATTGTATTTTCTTAAGAATGCAAGTACAGTTGCTGTATCGAAATCATACTGATGCTTTGTAGGCTCCTTCGGCTTAGGCTCGATTAAGAACTGACCTGTGAAGCCGATTTCCTTCGCATAATCAACAGCCATCTGAAGAAGTCTTGCAAGATTATCAAGCTCTAATCCGGTATTGGTATTGAGTAAGGTCTCATAACCTTCACGTCCACCCCAGAATACGTAGTTTACACCACCTAATTCCTTGGTGATTTCCATAGCCTTCTTGATCTGTGCTGCCGCATATGCAAATACGGTTGCGTTGCAAGAGGTACCAGCACCGTGAACGAATCTGTCATCACCAAATGCATTTGTGGTTCCCCATAAGCACTTGATTCCGGTACGAGCCATCTCTTCCTTAATTACTGCAACGATTTCATCTAATCTCTTATTAGTCTCTTCCAATGTAGCTGCTCTGGGAGCGATATCCTGATCATGGAAGCAGAAGAAAGGAATCTGCATCTTCTCCATGAATTCAAATGCTGCATGAACTCTTTCCTTAGCTTTCTTCATGGCATCCTCTGTATTATCCCAGTCACGATGCATTGTGGATCCACCGAACGGATCATTACCCATATAGGTTAATGTATGCCAGTATGACATTGCGAAGCGAAGCTGCTCCTTCATGGACTTGCCCATAACTACTTCATCCGGATTGTAGTACTTGAATGAAAGCTGGTTTTTGCTCTGAGGTCCTTCATATTGGATTTTTCCAACATTAAAATAAGACATTTTCGTATCCTCCTTAAAAAAGTATTATAAATTCCTATGAGTTATTTAGGATTATATCAAATCCCGTGGATTGTAATTACAATCCTATAAAAGAATAGGAATAAAATTCCCATCTTTATTATAAATCCTTGTTCAAAAAAATACAACAACAATTTGTAAATTAAATAAACTAACTAGTATAAAGTATCAAAAACTCCAGATTAATCCAGATAATATACAGGGTTGCTTGCCTGCCAATAGAATGCTTCCTGTTAATCCTATTTTTCTATTATCAGATTCTCTCCCATTCCCCTGTTTCTATGTATAAATTCTAAAAAATAAAACATTTTTAAATAAATATTATTTTTATATTGACATTATTGTGTGTCACACAGTATAATGACAGCAGATGAATGAGATATGATTCCACGATCAGAAAGAAGGATGATTATTATGGCTAAAAAGGATGACATATTAACAGGTCTTTTGCTGGAATTGAGGCGCGGTACCCTTGTACTCAGTGTACTGTGCCAGCTGTCCTCTCCTACGTACGGTTATTCACTGGTACAGGAGCTGAGCGACAATCATATTCCGATGGAGGCCAATACCCTGTATCCCTTACTCCGAAGGCTGGAGTCTCAGGGGTTGTTAAAAAGTGAATGGGAAACCACCGGGACCAAACCCAGAAAGTATTATATGCTGACCGAGCTTGGTAATGAGGTATACCTTCAATTGAAGCAGGAATGGAACAACATGGTACAGAACATGAATAATTTAATGAAGGAGGAAGGATTAGATGAATCAGACCATGTATGATTATGTGGAGGACATGATAGAAAGGTATATCTATCAGGTCACCAAACATTTAACAGTAAACCGTAAGGATATCGAGAAGGAATTGAGGACTCTGATTGACGATATGCTGGAAACCCGTACTCTTGGGGATACCGCAACTAAGGAGGATATTGATGTAGTCTTAACCGAACTGGGGAATCCTTCAGAGATGGCAGATAAATACCGCAGCTTCAACCAATTTCTGATCGGTCCGGAGCTCTTTCCACGTTATCTGTTCCTGCTAAAGATTGTGTTAGGAGCCACATTATTCGGTATGTGTGTCGTCACGGTGCTTGACTATGTAACTAATTTAGGATCTAACTGGTATCTTTTTATCGGTGATCTGATCGGCAATGCTGTCAGTGGTATAATGACTGCGTTTGCTTGGGTCACGATCCTATTTGCTATTTTTGAATGGAGAGGAATTAAGTTGAAGGAGCTGACAGAGCCCTGGGAGGTCTCCTCTCTCCCACCCATTCCTGTGAAAGAGGCTTCAATCTCTATTGCTGAGCCAATCGTAGGAATTATATTTACCATTATAGTAATGCTGTTGTTTATTATGGCACCGCAGGTACTTGGAGCATACTTCACCAGCAACGGCAGTACTACTTCTATTCCTATTTTCAACCTTAAGGTGTTCCCGGTTGTACTGCCCCTGTTTCTGCTTGTCTTGGGAATTGGACTGTTAAGGCATTTCTGGGAGCTTGTTGAACGGAAGTATACCTTGCGTTATGGTATATTCACCACAATCATCAATACCATCAGTACTCTTCTGGTGATCATAATCTTTACCAGATTTGAGGTCTGGAATCCGCTTTTTGCCGATCAGGTAAATAGTATTTTCAGGCTCAAGGATATTCCTATGACAGTGATCTGGGATGCTGTCACCTCTTATTTTATAATTTTTCTGGTATTGGTTTATCTTCTGGATACCGGCACTACACTGTATAAATCGATCAAATATGGGCTGCGTGACAGAATAGTATAAGGATAGAAAAAGGTCCTGCTGTATCATATAGTATTCTTACCTTGAACTGAATAATATATGATATAGCAGGACTTCCTTATGCTATTCCAACAGTTTTCTTACATTCAGCAGTCCCCAACCCTGCTTCTCCCAATGCTGACCCAGATTCACAGCGCTGCCGCGTAGCTTAAGCTTAACCTCCCTGTTGGTAAGCTCCGGATGAGCTCCGATCAACAATGCAACCGCTCCGGCAACTACCGGGGTAGCCATGGAGGTACCGCTTTTTACCGTATACATCATGGGAGATTCCGTAGGAACCGTGTGTAGCTCCCCGTTTCTTCCTCTGGTGGGATATCTGCTGATATTACAAGATATGATGTTCGAACCGGGTGCGACGATATCCGGTTTCTTAATACAGAAAGGGGTCGGTCCTCTCCCCGAATAATCCTTACTACGGCCGCTTCCGAATACCTCCACTGCCATATTATCATCGAAGGAGCCTACCGTAATTACCTTCCTGCTGATTCCTGGTGTTGAGATTGACATGGGTCCCGGTCCGTTGTTACCGGCCGCCACTACGACAACAATCCCGCTATCCCAGACTGCGTTGACCCCTTGAACCAGGAGGGAATTCTCATCCAGACTGTCTTTCGAAGAGGTGCCCACCGATATATTTACAATTCTAATATTATATTTCCGACGATTATCTATGATCCATTGAAGCCCGGCGAGAACATCGGAGATATTGCCATCCCCCCGTTTATCCAACACCTTGATCCCGATGATATTGCACTCCGGTGCAATTCCTATATACTTGCCTTTGGAAGAGTAACCGTTTCCTCCTATAATCCCCGATACGTGCGTTCCATGTCCGTTGTCATCATAGGGTTCGCTCCTGTGATTGATAAAATCGGCAAATGCGATTACCCGTCTGCCACCTTCCATAAAATCCTTATGCAGAGCAACTCCGGTATCAACCACTGCAACGCCGACACCGGTTCCAAAGTAACCGTGTTCATGGGCCCAATGTGCTTCAATAACATCATTTACCCTCTTCATCTGGGCTGTTATGTGGGTATCCAGCTCATAGCTGAGCAATCCCTTCATTGACTTGATCACGTCCAGGAGTTGTTCATCAACCTCCATTACATAGGAATCTATCATAGGAAGTCTATATTTAATCTGTCCGAGGTTTTCAATAGAGTGGCGCCGTTTATCATATTCCTCACAGTGAATGATTATCTGAACCTTATGTCTTCTGATCATCCCGCTTTCACCCTGAGTTTCTTTTGTATCATCCTATTCTCAGGGCTAATTCATTATTCTACATGGTTATATATCTTTCTGTACTCGGAAGGAGTATGTTGCAGCTTTTTCTTAAATACCTTACTGAAGTAACTGATATCGTGAAAGCCTGTCCGGTCACAGATCTCTTCAATCGTAAGCGTGGTATCTCGAAGCAGAGTGGATGCCATCGTAAGTCTCAATTGAATAAGATACTGATTGATGGATTGTCCTGTATATTTCTTAAAATCATTCAGGAGTGAGGTACGATTTGTATGAAACTCATCCGCGAGATGCTCAATTGTGATTTTTTGATGATAACAGGACTGAAGGTAATAAATCACATTTACTGCAAGCCTGGAGTATTCATTGTAAGGCTGAATCGGATCAATCGCTTCTTCCTCCTCCTGTCTTGCAAGGCAGAATAAGATTTCTAAAAGATAGGATCTGCTTCGACAGGGCCAGTAACCGGAATCCTGCTTGGTCAGCAGGTCCTTTAAAAGCTGAAGCTTATGCTCTATCAAGGTGGAATCAATTGTATGTAAGGATAGAATCTTTAAGCTAGGACTGGCCTCAGGTAGGAATTGCATCATATAGTACATATCCTGCCTCTCTGTCATGGACATCTTGCGGGAAGGATTACATATGAACTCCAAAGTAAATAGGGTATTGATTGCTGTTGGGCGAAACCAAAGAATCTTGACCAATTCCTCTGAAATCTGTATGAATTTAATCTCGTCCTTATGGTTCAGGCAGATTGTACTGGCTCCGGTCAATATGAATTCTTTGCCGTTCAGTAAGAAATGACAGCTTCCGCTCTTGATAAAAATAATCTTAAAAAACTTTGCAGCTTCCTTTTCCTTCAGACCCGACAGTCCCTCCGTCACTGAAACAGGAAACAAATAATTCGGATAATGATTAAAACCTAATGTATCAAAGGACATAATTACACCTGCAATTCATTCTGTATTTTAATTCATTATAATGGATTGCAGGTGTCATGTAAATATGATGAGAAAGAAATATGGTAAATTAGTAAGAATTATGATAAATCAGAAAATTACTGTCAAAAGCATCTTAAACTGTTCCTCTCCATAAACTGCATGAGGAATCTGATTTGGCATGACCAGGGTGTCACCCTTCTCAAGAAAGTATACCTGATCTCCAACTGTAAATCTGCCTTTTCCATCCAATACTGTAACGAGAGCATCTCCGTCCGAGGAATGAGCGCTGATCTCTTCACCCTGATCAAAGGAAAACAGGGTCAGGCTGACATTTTTATTCTGGACCAGAGTCTTGCTGACAACCTGTCCCTTCTGATAGCTGATTTCTTCTTCCAGTTTCAACACCTTTGATACTTCGATATTCTTAAGCTTATACTGTTTTTTCTCTTCCATGATAATTCTCCTTTCTCACAAACCGCAACCTTGTTATTTACTAACCGATAAGTTCATTATACCATTTTTTTCTTTTCCATATGTAGCTAAAGCTACAAAATAATATCTTATTAATGTAAAAATCAATATTCTCCTGAGTAAAATTAGGAAATTAGTCAAGCAATCCTTCATATGATACATTGTAATTATTATTAGGAGGAACAATCAATGAGTGATTTAGCAGCAACAGGTTGTGGCGAAGCAGGAAGAGGATTTGAGAGTAATAATAATTGTTCATTTATTATTATCATCATTCTCTTATTATGCTGCTGTGGTAACAACGGTTTTGGCGGTGGCGGTTTTGGAGGATCAGATAGCGGATGTAGCATCATCTTAATCATCCTTATTCTCTGCTGCTGCTGTGGAAACGGTAGCTTCTTCTAAAAGAGAAAACCTACACAGATATGCACTTCTATTAATCGGAAAAATAAACAAAGAGCCTGCATTGCAGACTCTTTGTTTATTTTTCCCTGCTTTTTTGCTTCTTCAAACGTTCATAACATTCCCTGTCTATTTCATAAATTGTATTTTCTTCGATGATCAGATCATCATCATTATTCTTGGTGTTATTCATGCTCTGTCTGCTGCCGGTACTGGTTCGTCTTAGATTGTTCCGCTTACCATATTGAAAGCCGGAGGGGTTTCCGGAATATTGATTATTTCCCATGCTATGCCCCAAATGTTATTGTCATTCCAATATATGATAAATTTACATAAAATGTCCGTAAAATGATTGAAACTCCAAGTACTTTCCTATATACTATTCATAAGTTTTTTAGATGAGCACCTAACAAAGGAGTGCTTTAAGGAGGTAACTATGTCAGGATCAACTTACGGAACTATATTTAAGATATCCACCTGGGGAGAATCCCATGGAGAAGGCATCGGTGTTGTCGTGGATGGATGCCCTGCCGGTCTTGCACTGGATACCGAATATATACAGACCTATCTCAATCGAAGGAAGCCGGGGCAGACGAAATACTCCACTCCTAGAAAGGAAGAGGATAAGGTCGCGATCCTGTCCGGTGTCTTTGAAGGTTTCACCACAGGGACACCTATCTCTCTGATTGTCTTTAATGAGAACCAACGCTCTGCGGATTATCAAAAGATTGCTTCGTACTACCGTCCCGGACATGCGGATTATACCTTTGATGCCAAGTACGGTTTCCGTGATTACAGGGGCGGAGGCCGTTCCTCCGGACGGGAAACCATCGGACGCGTCGCAGCAGGAGCCGTTGCCTGTGCCATACTGAAGGAACTGGGAATCAAAGTTCAAGCTTATACAAGATCCATCGGTCCCATTACAGTCAATCAGGACAAGATAGACCTAACGCATACCGCAAGCAGTCCCTTATCCATGCCGGATCCGGATGCCTCCATACAAGCAGAGGAATATCTTCTGGAGCAAATGAAGGATCATAACTCCGTCGGAGGTGTGATCGAATGTATTGTATCCGGTATGCCGGTCGGAATCGGAGAACCTGTTTTTGATAAGCTGGATGCAACTTTAGCCAAAGCAGTGATGTCCATCGGTGCAGTAAAGGGTGTAGAAATCGGTGACGGTTTTCAAAGTGCAGCTGTAACAGGTGCAGACAACAATGATTCTTTTATCAGCCCTGACGGACGAAAGGTGATGAAGACCAGCAATCATGCCGGCGGTATCCTTGGCGGTATGAGCGACGGTTCCGATATCATTCTCCGCGCTGCGATCAAACCGACTCCCTCCATCTTCCGGCCACAGAATACAGTGAATCAAAATAAGGAAAACATCGAAATTCAGATCCAGGGACGCCATGATCCCATCATAGTTCCGCGTGCCGTGGTCGTAGTGGAAGCCATGGTCGCAGTTACCCTGGTAGACCAGCTTCTGATGGGAATGACTTCCCGACTGAGTAAAATCAAGGATTTTTATCAGAAATAATTAATTATAAACCAAATTCTTCTATATGAAAGGCTGAGCATTCTCATTGGAAACCCTCAGCCTTCTTGTTGATTTTGCTCATTCAGCAAAATCATCTTTCCTTTTCCTTACTGTCTGTTTCACATTCCTCTTTCATTTTCTGTATATATTGCCTGATGCGGGCTGCTTCTTCAATATCATAATTATAATTGAAATTCTCTCCGACACTCAGAGCCAGTTCCTCAAAATATTCCATCATACGTTCCAGACTGGTCCAGATTTCATCGCTCAATTCTCCCCCATGAACCCTCCTAAACCTTCGCATCTCTTCTTCACTGAGGAAGCGTCTCAGATACTTGGAATAATGGCCGGTTGAGATTTGAAAATCATGATTGATCCCTATCCGCCAGTTCAATTGTTTCACCAACATTGGCATCATATATTGATCCAGAATAGTTTTGACATAGTAAAATTCATCTCGACAAAGTCCCTTCGCTACGTAAAGGGTCAGCCACCAGAATTCATTGCAGCAGTTAAAATACTCCAATTCTCCCGGGCGCTTGATATGATACGCTTCTTCTGTCGTAATGTCATATAGCTCCGGACTATTGTCCTTATCAAGTAAAACCTTACGCGGTTCTTCCTTGTCCAGCTTACATAAATTCTTTTTATCCACCAGAGTCAGATCAATACGGTTCCCATCGGTAAACTGCATCAGGTATGCATAATTCTCATTTCCCTCATAATCATAGGGATAAGCATACCAGTCCTCGGGCAGCTGCATAATCAGAATCTCTCCGAAAATCTTATACCATTCCTTATCCTTGGTAAAGCTCTGTATACCATCAACAATGTAGATAATATCGAAATCACTGTATTTATCGTGAGTTGCTGTTTCTGTCACTCTGGACCCACTTAGTAATACCCCCCTGATTCTGTCATCGTTCCTTGCCTTATTCAATATTAACTCCAGCATCTCCTGTTCTGTGCGCATAGTTTCCTCCCCCTTTGACATATAGGCTTTCTAAATATCACTATTATACACCACCGGTTCCTCTACGACCACCATAATGATGTTAACAAATATCGCATGAATCGTTCTTTCATGAAGCTGGATTTAGTCTCTTCCTCTCCATAAAAAATAAATAAATTCATCAAAATAATTTTATATATTATTTCACTTGATATTTTTATGAAAGTTATTGACAAGAAGAATTATGCTAGTATAATTTATATTGTTGCGGTTTAGCGTAACTAAACTTCAAGTTTATTGTCAGTAAGAATTTGAAAGGAAGCGCCTCATGAATATCGGATCAAAAATCAAAGAATTACGTATCCAAAAAAGCCTGACACAGGAAGAGCTTGCAGATCGGGCAGAGTTGTCCAAGGGCTTTATCTCTCAGCTGGAGCGTGACTTAACCTCACCCTCCATCGCGACTCTGGTTGATATCCTTCAGTGTCTGGGTACTAATCTTGAGGAATTTTTCAGTGGAACGTCTGCCGAACAGGTGGTTTTCAAGAAGTCGGATTACTTCGAGAAATACGATACCGAACTGAAAAATGAAGTGAAATGGATTATTCCCAATGCTCAAAAGAATATTATGGAGCCCATCCTGCTGACACTGGATGCAGGCGGCTCAACCTACCCCGATAATCCCCATGAAGGTGAAGAGTTCGGTTATATCCTGAACGGAAGCATCTCCCTACATATCGGGAACCGAACCTATAAAGTAAAAAAAGGAGAATCCTTTTACTTTACAGCAAATAAGCAGCACTATATCACTGCTTCGGAAAAGACAGGCGCTACCCTATTATGGGTATCTACTCCGCCAAGCTTTTAACAGATAGGAGGAACCCCAGATGACTGATAACAAATTAATTAATCTTGTCAACATATCCAAGTCCTTTGGCGATACACAGGTGCTTGATGAATTGAATTTATATATCCGTGAAAATGAATTTTTGACTCTCCTTGGTCCCTCCGGCTGCGGAAAGACTACGACACTCCGTATCATCGGTGGCTTTGAGAGCCCGGATCAGGGAAAAGTTATTTTTGAGGGAAATGATATCACGAAGCTCCCTCCCAATGAGCGTCAGTTGAACACTGTATTCCAGAAATATGCTCTGTTCCAGCATATGACGATTTCTGAAAATATTGCGTTCGGTTTAAAAATCAAGAAAAAGAGCAAAACCTATATACAGGACAAAATAAAATATGCCCTAAAGCTTGTAAACCTGGAGGGCTATGAGAACCGTATGCCTGATTCCTTGAGCGGTGGTCAGCAGCAGCGAATTGCCATTGCCAGGGCGATCGTGAACGAGCCTAAGGTTCTGCTGTTGGATGAGCCTTTGGGAGCCCTGGATTTAAAGCTCCGTCAGGATATGCAGTATGAGCTGATCAGATTGAAAAACGAACTGGGTATTACCTTTATCTATGTCACTCATGACCAGGAGGAGGCATTGACTATGTCAGATACCATCGTAGTCATGAACCAAGGCTATATCCAGCAGGTCGGAACTCCCGAGGACATATACAATGAACCCAAGAATGCATTTGTAGCTGATTTTATCGGTGACAGCAATATAATTCCCTCTGTTATGGTAGAGGATCGTCTCGTAAATATTCTGGGGGCTAATTTTGCGTGTGTAGATGTGGGCTTTGGCCGCAATAAGCCTGTGGATGTTGTGATCAGACCCGAGGATATCGATTTGGTAAAACCCGAAGAGGGTGTTATTACCGGGCGTGTCACCTCTCTTCTGTTCAAGGGTGTTCATTATGAGATGGAGGTCATAGCTGGTGGCCGCGAATGGCTGGTGCATTCCACAGATCTTTCCCCTGTAGGCAGCGAGGTCGGTATTAAGGTGGATCCCTATGATATCCAGATCATGAACAAGCCGGAATCCGAAGATGAAGAGGCTACTCTGATCGAGGAATAATCGTCGGTTGCCGTAAGCTTCAGGAATACATGTCAGGAGATGAGTCCTATGTTAAGTATCAATATATCACACCGCCAGTCAGAAAAGAAATCAGAGGGCGGTGTTCAATCAACAAAAGCGAATAAGATAAAATGGCTTTCCTATCCCTATATCGTCTGGATGGTAGGGTTTATCATCATTCCCTTAATCCTGATCGTATATTATGGGATGACGAATGCTGATAAAAGCTTCACTCTGGAGAATATTGCACTGATCTCCGATCCCATTAACAGAAGGGCGCTACTCCTGGCACTGGAGCTTTCCATCATCAGTACCTTGATTTGCCTGCTTCTGTCCTACCCTTTGGCGATGATATTAAATAATTCCAAACTAAAAAGTAATAGCTTTACCGTACTGATTATCATTCTTCCCATGTGGATGAATTTTCTTCTTCGAACCATCGCATGGCAGAATATACTGGAGAGATCAGGTGTGCTGAACACTATTCTCAAATTTTTTCATCTGCCTACACTTAACATTATCAACACCCCGGCAGCCATCATCCTTGGTATGGTTTATAACTTTCTGCCCTTTATGGTACTGCCGATTTATAATGTACTGATCAAGATAGATAAGGATGTCGTAGCCGCAGCCCGCGATCTCGGGGCGAATGGACGCCAGACCTTTACAAAGATTATCCTGCCATTAAGTCTGCCGGGAGTGATCAGCGGAATCACCATGGTCTTCGTACCCTCACTCACTACCTTTGTTATCTCCACGATACTCGGTGGAAGCAAGATACTCCTGATCGGTAATGTGATTGAGCAGCAATTCAGATTGGGTAACTGGAATACCGGTTCCGGTCTCTCTCTCGTACTGATGATCTTTATACTGGCATGTATGGCAATCCTGTCGAAGTACGATAAGGAAAGTGAGGGCAACTTATGGTAAAGCGCTTTTTCAGCCGATTTTATATCGGAATCATTTTACTGTTTTTATATGCACCGATTGTTATCCTGATTGTCCTCTCTTTTAACGAGTCAAAATCCAGAGCAAGATGGGGTGGTTTTACCTTGCAATGGTATAAGAAGCTGTTTCAAAACGAGGATATTATGGCAGCGCTGTCTACCACTTTGATTATCGCATTCTCTTCTGCATTGATTGCAACCATATTGGGTACTGCCGCTGCTATCGCAATTAATAGTATGAAGAAGACACCGCGTACCATCCTTATGGCGATCACCAATGTACCGATGTTGAATGCAGATATCGTAACCGGTATCTCGCTAATGCTGATATTTGTCGCATTAAATTTTACACTTGGCTTTACCAGTGTGTTGTTAGCACATATCACGTTTAATATCCCATATGTCATCCTAAGTGTCATGCCGAAGATGAAACAGTTGAACCCGCACACCTTCGAAGCAGCGCAGGATTTAGGGGCATCCCCCGTCTATGCCTTCTTCAAAGTCATCCTGCCGGATATCTTCCCGGGAGTTTTATCCGGTTTCTTTCTGGCTTTCACCATGTCACTCGATGATTTTGTGATTACCTACTTTACCAAGGGACCCGAGATTAACACTCTGTCCACTAAGATTTACACAGAGGTGCGTAAGGGTATTAAGCCCGAGATATATGCCCTCTCCACGATTATGTTCATGACAGTATTAATACTACTGATATTGATAAACCGCAGAAACGCAGATAAAAACGCACCGATGCGAAAATTATAAGAATGAGGAGAGAGAATATGAAGAAGCTATTGATCAGTTTAACCCTGCTTATCTTTGTATTTGGTCTGCTATCAGGCTGCAGCAAGGATTCAGGTGAAAAAGTCTATGTTTACAACTGGGGTGAATATATGGATCCCGAGGTTAGGGATGCCTTCGAAAAGGAGACCGGCATTAAGGTAATCTATGACGAATTCGAACAGAATGAGGAAATGTATGCAAAAATCAAAGCCAATGCCGTACAGTACGATGTAGTATGTCCATCAGATTATATGATACAGAAGATGATCGATGAGGACTTGCTGGCTGAGATTGATTTTAATAACATTCCAAACCTTGCAAATATTGATACTGCCTACCTGGAGAGCTCAAAGAGCTTCGATCCGGAGAATAAGTTCAGCGTACCTTACTGCTGGGGAACACTCGGCATTCTTTATAACAAGACAATGGTAAGTGAACCGATTGACAGCTGGGGAGCCTTATTTGACGAGACTTATTCCGGAAATATCCTAATGATTGACAGTGTCCGTGATGCATTTGCCGTTGCTCTGAAATATCTGGGCTATGATCTGAATTCAACTGATACAGCACAGCTGGAGGAAGCCAAGCAATTACTGCAGAAGCAGTACCCGTTGGTTCAGGCCTATGTCGTAGATCAGGTCAGGGATAAGATGATCGGTGGGGAAGCCGCACTCGGTGTTATCTATTCCGGTGAAGCGATCTTCACTCAGAGAGAGAATCCTGACTTGGAATATGTTGTTCCGAAGGAAGGCTCCAATGTATGGATTGATGGCTGGGTAATCCCAAAGAACTGCAGAAACAAGAAAAATGCAGAAGCTTTCATTAACTATATGTGTGATGCAGAAATTGCTTTAAAGAACTTTGAATACATTACTTATTCTACTCCTAACAAGGCCGCAAGAGAAATGATTACCGATGAGGATATCAAATACAGCGCGGTAGCCTTTCCTGAGCAGTCGGTCTTGGATCGCTGCACTACCTTTAAGTATTTGGGTGCAGAAATTGAAGCCATCTATAACGATAAGTGGAACGAAGTAAAAGCAGACTAACTAATTTTAATTATTTCAAAAGAAGAGCCTTCCAATGGTAATCATACATTGGAAGGCTCTTCTTAATTGTGTAAACTTACCCTAATGACTCTATGCTCTGACTACATTTCGCTCTTCGTGGTTGTTAAAAGCTACTATGTTTTTATAGACCTCTTCCGTCACACGCACACGGGCTTCTATCGTTGCCCAGGCGATATGAGGAGTGATGACCAGCTTGGTGCTGTCCTTTATATTGATCAGTGGATTATCGGCGCTCATCGGTTCCACAGTGAGTACATCTAAGCCTGCTCCACCGATCCAGTCTTCCTTTAGTGCTTTGTAAAGAGCTTGTTCATTTATGATAGGACCTCTTCCCAGATTTAGTAGGATGGCTTCCTTTTTCATCTTTCTTAGCTCCTCCTCCCCGATCAGATCCTTCGTCTCATCATTCAAAGGAGCGTGGATTGATATCACGTCTGATTCTTTCAGCAGTGTGTCTAAATCCACCTGCTTGTAATTCGGATTGCTGTTCTTCCCGGAGGTAGAGTAATACAGGATTTCACAACCGAAGATGCTTGCCACCTCTGCCACTCCCCTGCCGATTTCTCCGAGTCCGATGATACCCCAGGTTTTCCCCGCCAGCTCATGAAATTTCACCGAAAAATGGCTGAAGATATCCGATCTGATATATTCTCCTGATTTGACAAAATGATCATAGTAGCTCAGCTTCTCATAAAGGAAGAAGAACAGGGCAAAGGTATGCTGTACCACTGACTGGGTGGAATATCCCTTGACGTTGGCTACCGTAATACCTCTCGCATTGGTGTAATTAAAGTCTACAATATTGGTTCCTGTACCTGTGATGCAGATCAGCTTCAGCTTTTCTGCATTCTTTAAGGTAGCTTCGTTCATGGGAATTTTATTCACGATGATAACCTCAGTATCCTTTACTCGTTCAGCATTTTCATTCGGGTCGGAGCAAGTATATTTGACCACCTCTCCGAGCTGATCAAAGATTGATAAATCTACATCCGGTCCTAAGGTATCCGTCTCCATAAATACAATCTTCATATTATTTCATCCTTTCTGCCACATTCTTTGTGTAATGAATATTAAAGTAAATAGAAGCACTGATATGAGAAATTCATGTAATGTCCTCCCACACCAGTGCTCTGTCTTATTTAGGATCAGTAAAACCTAAGTTTCTGTTGCGTCTGTTATTGCATAGCCGCATTTTTATCTGATGCGCTCCGGGAAACCAACCTTCTTCTGAACCTTACGGAGCGTCTTCGTTGCATAATAGTTCGCTTTCTCGGCATTTGCTTTAATAATTGAATCGATATAGGCCTTATCCTTCTCCAGGTCATGATATTTATCCTGAATTGGTTTCAGAAGACCTACCACCGCTTCCCCGACAGCCATCTTGAAATCGCCGTAACCGGAGTTCTCAAATTCCTTCTCCGCTTCAGCGATAGTCTTTCCTGTTGCCACACAGTAGATTTCAAGCAAATTACTAATTCCCGGTTTATCCTCACTGTGGCGGATCGTATTATCCGAATCCGTAACCGCACGCTTAAATTTGCGAATGATGGTGTCCGGATCATCCATCAGATAGATGGTTGCGTTGGTATTCTCATCTGATTTGGACATCTTCTTTTCTGGCTCCTGAAGACTCATGATCTTCGCACCCTGCTTGCCGATGTAAGGCTCCGGAATCGTAAAGACATCTCCGTAGATACCGTTAAAACGTTCTGCAATATCACGGGTAATCTCGATATGCTGCTTCTGGTCAACTCCGACCGGCACGATATCCGATTGGAACAGCAAAATATCCGCTGCCATCAGGACAGGATAGGTATATAGACCGGAATTAATGTTATCCGCATGCTTTGCTGATTTATCCTTGAACTGCGTCATACGATTCAACTCACCCATATAGGTAAAGCAATTTAATATCCAGCTCAATTCTGCATGGGCAGATACATGGGACTGGTAATAGATACAATTCTTTTCCGGATTTAATCCCGCTGCAATATATAAAGTAAGAAGCGCTCTGGCTCTTCTACGAAGATCCGCCGGGTCCTGGCGAACTGTGATTGAATGCATATCAACGACACAGTAGAAGGTCTCAAATTCTTCTTCAAAATCAACCCAATTCTTCAAAGCTCCCAGGTAATTACCCAAAGTCAGGGTTCCTGTAGCCTGCATTCCGCTAAATAATGACTTTTTTCCATCCAGCATACTAACACTTCCTATTCATTAGTCAAGTCTCCTAAGTATCAAAAGTCTCTCCCGGAGTCCTGCAATTTGTCAACAAATCTATATTCCAATATATAAAGAAAGCCGTCAAATGTCAATGCTTACGTAGAATTAAATTCGCCAGCTCCGGCAGAGAATCAACGGCCTCCTCATACTCAGCAACTTCGCCGAAACCGTAGCGTGCAAAGATAAAGGGTATTCCCGCTTCCCCGGCGGCATTGGCATCCCCCTGAGTATCTCCCACATAAACAGGCTGCTTCAATCCGTTACGTTCCATGATAAGACGGATATTATCTGCTTTTAACTTACCCGTGCGGCCGGGATACTCAAAATCTGTAAAGTATTGTTTTAGATGTGGATAGGCTTCAAAAAAGCATTGAATATAACCCTCCTGACAATTGCTTACAATGAACAGCTTACATAGTCCTGAGAGCTTCTTCAGACTTTCCTCTAAACCATCATAGAGTGTGGCACCATGCTCTGCGAGATAAGTGACCTCATAATCGCAGCATTCCTGCATCACTTTAATTGCATGCTCCTCAGATACGCTACGGTACAGCTTGACCGCAATCACATCCAGAGGCAGCCCGAAGAGTCCCTGAAGAAGCTCTGGTGTAACCACTTCCTTAACCTCAGGATGCTTATCTGCTAATACTTTATTAAAAGCCCTGGCAACCTCGTCGGTTGAGTCCCATAGGGTTCCATCCAAATCAAAAATTATACCGTCAATCATCTGTTCATCCTCTGTTATCTACATATTAGTGAAAAGTCACTATTAATATAATGCCTAATAATAACTCCGATGTCAACCCTATAACCTCTGTTAACTCAATAATCACTCTTACTCGTCTCAAATTACATAGTTAGCACCTTTGTCCGTAAAAATACGTGGAAATGTATGATATATCATGGTATAATATCGCTAGTTATTATACCAGTGCCGAACGAAGTGAGTGCACATCCTGGCACGCAGTGCCATAACATGGACGCTTGCGGACATGTTATAATATCTCGTAAACAACATTACAATTGAGCTTTATGAAAGGCAGGGAATGAAATGAAGCAGATTGCCAGCTTTACAATTGACCATTTGAAATTACTACGCGGAGTATATGTATCCAGAAAAGATAAAATCGGTAATGAAACCATCACCACCTTTGATATCAGAATGACCAGACCGAACTTCGAACCGGTGATGTTAACCGGTGAGGTTCATACGATTGAACATCTTGCTGCCACCTTTCTTCGCAATCACGAAAAATACAGTAAGCAGGTCGTATACTTTGGACCCATGGGTTGCCGTACCGGCTTCTATCTTCTGCTCGGCGGAGACTATACTTCAAAGGATATTCTTCCTCTCATCATCGAAACCTATGAATTCATCCGTGATTTTACCGGAGAAATTCCCGGTGCAACCCCGGAAAACTGCGGTAATTATTCCGATATGAACCTCGATATGGCTAAATACTATGCAAAGCGCTTCCTGGACGAGGTTCTTTATAAAATCACAGAGGCTAACTTAGTTTATCCGAACTAAGTTTCTAAAATCAACATTCCTTAGTGATGGCCACCATATTGATGATCTCTATACTATGCTTATCAATACTAATCAATACTAAGCTATAACGTGCTTCTTTGAGCTGCCGATCCCCGAGCAGCTCTTTTCTTTCATATATCATCATCTTTCATCTTTCATCTTTCATTTCTCTTCTTCCATCTTTCGTTATTCAGCTTTCGTATTTCATTTATCATCTTTCTTTCATCTACCACTAACAACTTAGTTTTTCATCTTACCCTTTCATTGTCACCTGAACCTTTCATTCATTCGTTTGTTTCTCTCTTCTGCATCATCTTCCGTCTTTATATAAGTTTATAATGTGTTTAGGTTGAATCACATGCATTTAGTCCGGAAGCAGTATACAGACTTCGCGGGGCAGGCGGGCATGAATGTGTATCTAAGGGCTGGCGAGGTACAGGTATCCTAATGTGTTTTGTTTGCGGGACTGGTGAGGAAGCCTGTCCGAAACAGACGAACAGCTCTTCTCTGTTCCGGCTGTTGCGAACAGGCCCTCGGCTGTCCCGGGATCAAAATACATAGGATACCTGTATCTTACCGGCCCTTATCATCACGTCACTATATCCCGCCTGCACCCTCAAAGTCTCCCCCTGCTTCCGTCTACAATTATCATTACCCCCACCCATCATAGCCAAAATGAGTGTAAGGAAGATGAACATTCATTTTTGCGCTTTCTCTGAATATACTGTATTGAGTATGAATAATGGGAGAAGCTATGGCAAGCCAAAACTATATGCACACAGCCGAATTAATGAAAGCATCCTTACCCTACTTTGATGACAGAACCCGAAGCAAAGTAGAACTCGTCAGCAAGATTTTTGATCTGATGGGAAGCATTAATATCATCGGCAGAGAGAGTATGGCTGCCTGTGGCTATGGAACGATAAATATTGATGTGGAAGGACTTTTAAACGGTATACGCCCCATCTGCGATCATAGGGAACGAGAAATAATTGACCGGATCTTAAATATATTTAACGCGAAGAGAATGTTTGAAATGTATAACAATTTTATGAATATGATGAACACCATGCAGGGTTTCGGAGGTTTTCCTTTCGGAGGAGAAGAAAGTAAATACGATACAGACGCCGACACAGTCACAGGTAATTTCTCCGATTCGAATTTTGATTCCATCTTTAACAGCTTCTCGAAGGAAGCCGAGCACAGGGTTGAGGAAGAACCGCAGGAAGCAAAAAATGAGCACAGCTCCGAGTCAAAAGACAGCGGCTTTGCTAATCAGGCCATGTTTGATATGCTGAAGACAATGGTTCCTCCTGAGCAGCAAAGTACCTTTGATAACTTAAGAATGCTTTTTAGCACGATGTCATATGATAATAATAGTAAACCCGATGATCATAAGGAGCAGAACGATGGCTGATATGTCCTGGAGTAACAATCCGAAACTAAAAAATATCGATCCCAGAAAGCTTACTGTATTGATTGAATTAATGAAAGAGGCAGAGGGAAAACCATTAGATCAGGTGGTACCCATGTTAATGCGCACCAATCAGCGTCTGCAGGAGCAAAATCTGGTGTTCTCCAAAGAGGAAAGCGACCTGATGCTTGATCTTCTGACTAAAAGCATGTCTCCAAAGGAAAAGATGCAATTTGAAATGATACGTAAAATGATGGCGGCTACAAAAAAGCCCTAATGTTAATGAAATCCAAAGAAGAGCCGGCTGCAGCCCGAAGAAATCTTAGGTCTGTAATCGGCTCTTTCCTTCTGACATCGTATGAAAATACGTTGTTACCTCATTCGGTAATTCGTCCGATGTACGGGATTTGGTACTATGACATGTTTCTATTTCCAGATATCCTCTGCATAATCCTTAATCGTCCTATCGCTTGAGAACTGTCCTGCATTCGCAGTATTGATAAAGCATTTTTTTCGGAACGCGTAGGTATCAGAGTACTCTCTGTTCACCCTGAGTTTCTCCTCACAATAAGGCAGAAAATCGAGCAGCAGGTAATAATGGTCCGGCTTGTGCCAATGAGCTCCATATAGAATGGAGTTATACAGTTCTGCGAACATTCCTGTCCCGTCATCACTGAAGGTTCCGTCCACTAATGTGTCCATAACCCTCTTAATTCTCGGATTCTCCTCGTAATATGCCTTAGGCTGATAGGAATCCTTGATTCTTTCGATATCCTCTACTCTGGCTCCGAAGATATAATTATTCTCTTCGCCTGCCTGCTCAACGATTTCAACGTTAGCTCCGTCATAGGTTCCTAAGGTGACTGCTCCGTTCAGCATAAACTTCATATTACCGGTACCGGAAGCTTCCGTTCCCGCAGTTGAAATCTGCTCGGAGACATCAGCTGCCGGGGTCAGCTTTTCAGCATAGGATACATTGTAATTCGATACAAATACTATCTGTAGTTTATCTTTGACGGTCTCATCCCCGTCGATCAGTTTCGCTATCTCATTAATGAATTTAATGATACCCTTTGCTCTGTAATATCCCGGCGCAGCTTTGGCACCGAAGATAAAGCAGGTCGGATTAAATTCTGTAATTCTTCCGTCCTTGAGGCCGAAATATATATCCAGTATGGAAAAGGCATTCAAAAGCTGACGTTTATATTCATGCAGACGCTTTACCTGAATATCAAAGATAAAATCAGGATTAACCGTTATCTTTTCCTGTTTATAAATATACTCTGCAAGCTGTCTTTTCTTAATACGCTTGATATCGCCAAATTCTTTGATAACAGCCTTGTCATCAGCGTATCTTTCCAGTTCCTTAAGCTTATTTAAGTCAGTGATCCAGGAGCCGCCTATCTTATCCGAGATAAAGCCTGCCAGCTCCATATTGGCCAATGCCAGCCATCTGCGCTGCGTGATACCGTTTGTCTTATTATTAAAGCGTTCCGGATAAAGCTCATACCATTCCTTTAAAGCATCCTTCTTCAGAATTTCCGTATGAAGCTTAGCCACACCATTGGTTGAATGGCTTGCATAAATAGCAAGGCGTGCCATATGAATCGTGTTGCCGTCAATAATCAGATAAGGTCTTTGTGATTCTGCTGTATCCTTACCAAAAGTAACCAGCTCCTTCAGCATCGCCTTCTGTATCATGATGATGTATTTATAAACCTGGGGAAGCACAGCCTTAAATAAATCAACATTCCATTTCTCAAGTGCTTCGCTCATAACGGTATGATTGGTATAAGCAAATGTCTCCTTCGCTATTCTGAGCGCCTTTGCGAAGCTTACCTTCTCCTTCTCCATCATGAGACGGATGAATTCCGGGATAGCAACAACCGGATGGGTGTCATTGAGCTGAATTGCATATTCTGTAGAAAAACGGCTGAAATCATTACCATATTTTTTCTTGTATTTCCCGATGACATCCTGGAGTGTTGCCGAGGAGAAGAAGTACTCTTGCTTAAGACGGAGCTTCTTTCCTTCATCCGTATTATCATTGGGATAAAGAAGACTAGAGATTGCCTCTGCTTCATTTCTGTTTCTGTTCGCTTTATCATACTTCTGTTCATTGAACAGCTCAAAATTAAAGTTCTCCAAGGGTTCAGCCTGCCATAAGCGAAGTGTGTTCACTTTTCTGTCGCCGAAGCCAATCACCGGAGTATCATATGGTACGGCATAGACGGACTGTCTCTTATAGTCTATCCTTACCCGTTCTTCCTCCCTGCGTGCAGACCAGGGATCTCCAAAACGCTGCCAGTCATCAGGAATTTCCTTTTGGAAGCCGTTCTCAAAATATTGTTTGAACAAACCGTATTTATATCGGATACCATAGCCGTTCAAGGTCAAACCAAGTGTAGCACCGGAATCCAAAAAGCAGGCAGCCAGACGTCCCAGTCCACCATTACCCAGTGCCGCATCCTCAATATCCTCAAACATGCGGATATCCAGATTGTTCTCACTCATCAGCTCTGCAAATTGGCCGAATAAGCCCATATTATAAAGATTATTATATACCAGACGACCGATCAGAAACTCAGCGGAAAGGTAACATATCTTCTTTTGCTCAGCTTCCAGGCTCCAATCCTTTGGCAGACTTCTCATCGCTGCTTTTGATACCGCGTGATATAGCTCGATGGTAGTTGCATCCTTCATCGTCTTACCATAATCAAGCTCAAGTATCGTAGTAACATTTGATTTAAAATTACTTTCCATAGTTTCCTCCTATCAGTGATACCCTGAAGCATGGCTATAAAATATGCTGAAATGCTTCTTAATTTGAAAGATATTTTCGGAAATTTTCGAAATTATATAATAAGAGTAGCATTTTTTATAATCTTTGTCAATAGATATCAATTCCCTATCTCGTTACAGAGTATACTATATGAATATGCGTTCTTCCTCCATACGTTCATCATATGAAATCCAATAGGACCGGCATAAATATACATCAACCGTTTGACAGAATTTCAGATTAAATCTATAATAAAGCTAATCAATCAGCATAATACGCATGAAGTACTTGGGAGGGTAATCCATGGCAACTATTAAGGATATAGCGAACAAACTGGGAATTGCAGTCAGTACCGTATCAAAGGGGCTGAATGGTGCCAGTGATATCAGTGCAGAGATGCGGCAGCTGGTATTAGATACCGCAGTAGAGATGGGTTATGCTTCTAAAAAAATGAGAGCTACCGAAACCCGTAAGGTATGTATATTTATTGAAAACATGGATTATGAAAATATAGAGCAGTTTGGCTATGAGATTGTTGTAGGCTTTAAACTATCCGCTGCAAGAAGGCATTGGGATGTCACTGTTGTTCCTACCAACCTAAGCATGCAGACAGAGGAAAAGTTCGACACCTATATGCTGAGGAATGGTTATAGCGGAGCTTTCCTTCTCGGTTTTACCCTGCATGACGATTGGGTACGTCAGCTGAATAAGACCACTGTTCCAACCGTATTGCTGGATAATTATATCGAGCGCAACAGCCACGTGGGATATGTAGGGACAGATAATTACGAAGGAATAGATCTTGCCGTCGATCATCTGAAAAATCTAGGGCATACACGAATCGCCTTTTTGAACGGTTCAAAAAATTCCATGGTGTCGGAACAGAGACATCAATCCTTTGTGAACAGTATGATGAAACACGGTCTTGTTGCGGACGCGAATTTGATTGAATATGGCTATTATGTACCGGATTGTGCTAAGGATCATGTCCCCGGCTTTTTAAGGAACGGAGCAACTGCAATTATGTGTGCCAGCGATCTGATCGCTTCCGGTGTAGTCGCTGAGCTTCATAAACAAGGGCTGAAGGTACCGGAGGATATCAGTGTCATAGGTTTTGATGATTTACCGATTGCCACCTCCCTTCATCCCCCACTGACGACGATCCGTCAGGATCGCACTGACTTAGGTAAGAGTGCTTTCCTTTTATTGGATGGTCTAATTCATAACGTGGCAATCAGCAAGCTACTGTTACGGGCTAAGTTCATTCAAAGAGAAAGTACGGGACCGTGTAAAAGATAAGAAGGTTTATGCAAAAGATAAGAAGATTTATGTAAGTGTATATCTATAAAAAGGGAAAAAATAAAGTGTCAAAAGCTGCTACGCACTTTCCAGATACAACAGATCACTATTGCAAGCGAGCTTGCATAGTAATCTGTCGTATCAGGAAAGCACCTACGGTGCTTTTTGACACTTTTTATTTGCTATTTTATATATCTTTCTGATGCTTCTTTTGCTGCCTTTACTTTTAGTGAATGATACATGATTACATATTCATTAATATACATGAGGAAGGAAAGCAGAAGAAATGCCCCACACACCAGCAGAAGGCCATTGGTAACTTTTTGACTTAAGGTAGGTACTGCTACCAATCCAAGCATAGTTGCATAGAACACCGTGGTTGAGACCTTTCCGAACCACTTTGCTCCGTTCAGCTTCGTTCCCTTCTTCAGCATCACAAGGCCTGCCACCAAAAGAAACAGCTGCATAATAACGAATAAGATCAATAGCAGGAACATCCATCTGATTTTAACCACAAGTACAAATATCAATGAAGCCTGTGTCAGTTTATCAGCCAAAGGATCGATTAATTTACCAAGCTCCGTAACCATATTCCATCTTCGTGCTATAAATCCATCCAGGAAATCAGTCAGTCCTGATAAAAATACGATTGAGGCTGCCTGAATATATCCCTTCGGTTCATTTGCCCTGATATATGAGATTACAAATACCGGAATTAACAAAAACCTTATATAGCATAAAATATTCGGTATACTATAAAGATCCTTTCTAGAATATTTTGCCACTAACTTCATACCTTTGATCCCCCCAGATTATTGCAGTCGTATGATTTCATATTTATTACAATTCTAACACAATTGCTCGTTTTCGGATAGATGGAAGTTTTATATCAAGTCTTTTTTCGGTCCTGCATATATATGTTTCAAAGCCGGACTATAGGAGATCCCATGAATCTGTTCACGAACTTTATTAATGAATACGGTCTTACCGCATTATTTATTATTATCCTGCTTGAGTATGCCTGCTTTCCTGTCTCCAGTGAGATTGTGCTGCCCTTTGCCGGTGCTGTCAGCGCCATGCAGAATATTAGTTTTCTTGTCATTCTTCTGCTTAGCATTCTTGCAGGCTTAATCGGTACCGGACTTTGCTATACGGTTGGTTGGTTCGGTGGAGGAGCGATCCTGACTGCAATCACAAGAAAATTTCCTAAGGCAGGCAGAGGAATCGCATCTGCTACCGCCAAATTCAATGAAAACGGAGCTTATGCAGTCTGTATCGGCAGAGTCATTCCATTAATCCGGACCTATATTGCTCTCGTGGCCGGAGCCTCCAAGCTTAATCCTGTGACCTACTTTACGGCCTCTGCTTTAGGCATCACTGTCTGGAATACTCTTTTAATTGGTTTTGGTTATGTTTTACAATCAAATTATAACAAGGTTGCTGGTTATTATTCACAGTATAAACATAATCTGCGTCCTGTTGCAATCATTTTTTTTATCATACTTCTTGTTAATTTTATTTATCAACGAATTAAGAAAAGGAAACTACTTACCGGGAACGGCTGATAATGGACTTATTCTCCCATTTTCCCGATAATACGCGAAAGATACCTACCAAAGCAGTTAAGACCCAGTTCAGGCCTGTCGCCCACCATATTCCGGTATAACCAATCCAGATCGTAAGCAGTATGGCAAAGGTTATTCTACAAATTACCTCTGTAAAGCCCATAGCCATGGGGACATTGATGTCTCCCGCTCCACTCAGGAAGTTACGGGTAACGAATATCATTCCAACCGCGCTATAGAAGAAACAGGTAATGTGAATTGCACGGACTCCGGTATTGACAACCTCGATGAATTCCTTCTTTGTAAATAGCAGCATGATATATTCTCCCCCGAAATACATCACGGGAAGCATGATCAAACTGAAGATAATAATGATCACCGATGCGGATTTTAAGCCGGCTTTCGCACGATCGATCCTTCCTGCACCTATGTTCTGACCCGCGAAGGCGGATAGGGCTGCACCGATGCTCATTCCGGGTTGCAGGACAAGCTGCTCTATTCTGGTAACGACAGTATTGGCTGCGATTACTATTTCACTATAGTTATTAATGACTCTTTGCAGAGCTATCATCGAGACAGATATCATGAAATTCTGTAATGCGACGGGAATACCAAGACGAAGACTTTTCGAAAATATCTCCCTATCGGGCTTCCATTCCTTGATCGGAATTCTTAACAGCTTCACCTTTGTCATTGTATAGATAATACTGCCGACGGCCGATATGATTTGAGATATTACCGTTGCTAACGCTACTCCCGGTACATCCCAGTGAAATCCAAGAACAAATAGCAAATCGAGCAGGATATTAATCACACACGAAATCACAAGAAATATGAGTGGTGTGACCGAATCCCCCAATGCTCTGAGAACCGCTGCTATTCCGTTATAGCAGGCTGTACCGAGTACCCCTGCGAAAGTGATTTTCATAAAGATTTCCGACTGATCTATAATCAAATCAGGAGTATTTAATAACTCCAGCAGAAATCTGGTGGAGAAGAAGCCGATGATACCTAAGAGTATCGCTGCTCCTATCACAATATAGGTAGCAGTCACGAAGCTCTTTTTAACCTTATCATAGTCACCGGCACCAAAGTATTGTGATATGACGATTGAAATACCGGCCGATAAACCAAAGCATACTCCGATTATCATAAAAACAAGAGAGCCGGTAGCACCAACGGCTGCCAGTGCATTACTGTCAACAAATTTTCCTACTATGACAGAGTCAATGATACTATATAATTGCTGAAACAGATTTCCGATCAGCATAGGTATGGCAAATTTTATAATTATTTTTGCAGGAGACCCGCTTGTCATATCCTTGGTGATTGATTTTCCCATATTCCTTCTCCTTATTCTGGTCTATTGTTGTATTATACACGAAATGCCGGATTAGTAAATGTTTTATTCCATCCTGATGATGTCATATCACCCAAACCTTCGTTCGTATATCATATTTCAATGCATGTTTCATATAATTAAAGGAAGATTAGCTTATCGGGAGTGAATACCACAATGCAGTGGCATAGTTTATCCATCAAAGAGACCCTGGAGCGACTTGGAGTAACACATAATCAGGGTTTATCCTCCAAGGATGTCAAGCAAAGACAGCAGACCTATGGCTACAATATCTTGGAGGCTACTAAGAAGAAAAACATTCTGCTCCGTTTCCTGGGACAGTTTGCTGATTTCATGATTATCATACTGATCTTAGCTGCTGCCGTTTCCTTTATCGTGTCCTATCTGGATGGGGACCCCGATTTTCTGGATCCGGTTATCATATTATGTATTATCATGATCAATGCTTCCCTTGGCCTGCTTCAGGAATCCCGTGCTGAAAAGGCTCTGGAAGCTTTGAAGAAAATGTCTGCTCCCACTGCCCATGTGATCAGGGATGGTACCCTCAGCACGATTGATTCGTCAGACCTTGTTCCCGGCGATATCTTGATTCTGGAGACGGGTTGCTTTGTTCCGGCAGATGCCCGCTTAATCACGGCAGTGAATCTGAAAGCTGAAGAAGCCTCTCTTACCGGTGAAAGCAATGCTGTCGAGAAAAATGCTGATATTGTGCTGAGCCCTGAAACCAACCTCGGTGACAGACTGAACATGGTTCTTGCCACCAGCACTATAACCTACGGCAGGGGAATGGCGGTCGTGACCTCCACCGGCATGAACACCCAGGTAGGTCATATTGCGAAGCTGATCATGCAGGACGAAACACCGATGACCCCACTCCAGAAACGTCTGGCTAAGACAGGCAAGGTCCTCGGTATTGCCGCATTAAGTATCTGCGCCTTCATCTTTGTACTGGGAATCTTAAAAAAATTACCTGTGTTTGATATGTTCATGACCTCTGTCAGCCTTGCGGTTGCGGCTATTCCGGAAGGACTTCCGGCAATTGTTACCATCATGCTCTCTCTCGGTGTTCAGAGGATGGCAAGAAAAAATGCTGTCATCCGTAAGCTGCCTGCAGTCGAGACACTGGGCAGTGCGACCGTCATATGCTCCGATAAGACCGGCACACTGACACAGAATGTTATGACCGTAACAGAATTATGCTCAATCACAGGACGCGAGAAACCTAATTCAGGCTTTGGGACTTTTCTGCTATCCCATGCAGCACTCTGTAATGATACCATGATGAATTTGGATCGGAATACCCTGATACTGACCGGAGAACCGACAGAAAAAGCTCTGGTTCTGGCCGCCTATCATGCCGGTCTGAACAAGAACAAACTGGATGAGGAATATCCCCGCGTCTATGAAATACCTTTTGATTCTGCACGTAAACTAATGTCGACCGTTCACTGCTCCGAAGCTCAGGGTTACCGCAGCATTACAAAGGGTGCCTTTGATTTCATGCTGGAACGTTGTACACATTATTATTTGGATGGTAAACAACATCCTATTACGGGCAAAGACAGGAAACAGCTGAACAAACTGAATAATTCCATGACGGAAAAGGCACTTCGCGTGATCGCAGTCGCTTATCGAAATTTTCCCGATAGCTTTCGTAAGGAAGAGAAGCTTGAGCAAGGACTAACCTTCATTGGTCTGATTGGAATGATTGATCCTCCCAGGGAAGAGGTGAAGGATGCCGTTGCTATGTGTCGCCAGGCAGGAATCAAACCTGTCATGATCACAGGCGACCATGTTCTGACGGCAAAAGCAATCGCTGAAGACCTCGGAATACTGACAGAAGGGGAAGAGGCTGTGACAGGGGATTCCCTGACTCAGATGAGTGATGAGCAGCTCGAACAAAATATCTACCGTTACAGTGTTTTCGCACGGGTTTCCCCCGAGCATAAAGTAAGAATTGTGAAGGCCTTCCAGGCAAGAGGTGAGGTCGTGGCCATGACCGGAGACGGCGTTAACGACGCACCCGCATTAAAGACCGCAGATATTGGCTGTGCTATGGGAATTACAGGCACTGATGTTGCCAAGAATGCAGCTGATATGATCTTGACGGACGATAATTTTGCCACCATCGTATCCGCTGTCCGGGAGGGACGGGGTATTTATGATAATATTAAGAAAGCGGTGCATTTCCTTCTGTCCAGTAATATCGGTGAAATACTGACTATATTTACTTCCCTCCTGCTGGGTCTACCGACGCCGCTCGTTGCAGTTCAGCTGCTATGGGTGAATTTAATCACGGATTCATTGCCGGCGATTGCCCTCGGAGTCGAACCCGTTGATAAGGATATCATGAAGAAGAAACCGATTCCTCCGTCTCAAGGAATGTTTGCAAATGGTCTCGCACTCCGGATCGTTTTGGAGGGTTTTATGATAGGCTCCCTTGCACTCCTTGCATTTCTGATCGGTTTTCATTATTATGATACACCGGCTCTGCAGCAATCCCTGCAGGGCAGCAGTATTCCCAAGACCTATATCCCCTGGGTTGGGCGAACCATGTCCTTTGCGGTTCTAAGCCTATCCCAGCTGTTCCATTCCTTCAATATGAGAAGTGAGCATTCATTGGCTACGATAGGACTCTTCAGTAATCGAAAGCTGGTTTACTCCTTTGTGATCTGTACCTCATTACAGATGGTTGTAATCATGGTTCCTGCCCTTGCAGAAATTTTCCAGGTCGTACCTTTGAATCTAAGGCAATGGGCGATCACCCTGCTCCTTGCCATATCTCCGATTTTGATCATTGAACTACAGAAGCTCCTGACCGGTAGGCATAAAAAGGTCGAATAAGATAGTACAAAATTCATAGTTTCCGACATGTAATTTGCTTGAATTATACCTTGTTTCGTTATATAGTTGATTAAGGACAAATTCTTAGTGAGGTGCTGGCATGGAAACAAATAATGCTGTTATGACCACCCATATGAAGCCCTACGACACTTCTTCCTTGGATCGCTGGTCCATGTATGACAATATGCCATATATCTGGGATCCTGATTTGAATGTCGAGCGGGTATTTAAGTACGAGACCGGGAATATTATAAAGGGTTACCGATGTAATATCATTGAGTCCGTTGAGATAAAGCACAATTAATATACTGAGGTGAAACAATTGAATATCATTACAATTACACATAAATCCATCAACTGCTATCTGGTTCCCATACAGGAAGGATGGCTTATGGTTGATACCGGATGGCCGGATACCTTTGCACAGCTTCTCCAACAATTAAATCAGAACAATATCTCTGTAAATGAAATAAACTATCTGGTTGTGACCCATCTCCACCCCGATCATGCGGGGCTAGTTCAGGTATTGAAGGATCTGGGAATCAATCTGATCATGCATGAATATCAGGTTCCTTATATCAACAAGCTGAATCTCTTTTTTAAGAAGAACCCGAAGGCGAACTACAGGGATATCACCCCTACCAATAATATTGTGGTAACTGAGGAGGAAAGCAAGGAATTCCTGAAATCCATCGGTATCGATGGCGTACTGCTCTCAACTCCGGCCCATAGCGATGACAGCATCAGCCTGGTGATCAATGATTGCTGTGCTTTCGTTGGTGACCTTCCTGCACCTCATCTGGCGGAAGCATTTGATGATATTGTGATTGAAGACAGCTGGGATGTGATCAGGCAACACCACATTCAAACCGTCTATCCCGGACATAGCGAGCCATATGTGCTTCAGACAAAGGGCTGATACTGATGCATTTTTTCCGGAGCCGCCTAATCCGGCAGGTATGAATTGAACAACAAAGAGAGAATGTGAGTAATTGACTTCACACTCTCTCTTATTATTTTTGTGAAGAATTGGAAACGGAACCCAATTCCTCTCTATTTCTCTTATTATTTCAGCATTTGCTTAGAAAACCTTGAAAGCATCCCTGCCAAGATATCTGGCCGCGCCGCCAAGCTCCTGCTCAATGCGAAGCAATTGGTTATATTTTGCAACACGGTCGGTTCTGGAAGGTGCACCTGTTTTAATCTGTCCTGCATTCGTCGCAACTGCAATATCCGCCAGTGTAACATCTTCGGTCTCACCGGAGCGGTGGGAAATAACTGCAGTCCAACGGTTATTCTTTGCCATCTCAATGGCGTCCAAGGTCTCTGTCAGGGAACCGATCTGATTAAATTTGATCAAAACAGAATTCGAGATGCCCTGCGCAATACCTTCCCTGATTCTGTTCGTATTTGTAACAAACAGATCATCACCAACCAGCTGAATCTTACTACCGAGACGTTCCGTCAGGAGCTTCCAGCCCTTCCAATCTTCCTCTGCCAGACCGTCCTCCAGGGAGATAACCGGATATTTTTTGCATACCTGATCCCAGAAGTCTACCATTTCTTCCACGGTCTTATATTCACCGGATTTCCAGAAGAGATAATCTCCCTTTCTTCCGGCCTTCTCAGCCTCGTCATACATCTCAGTGGATGCTGCGTCAATTGCAATATAGAAATCCTCACCGGGACGATAGCCTGCTGACTCAATTGCCTTCACGATATAGTCCAGTGCCTGTGTATCACTTGTAAACTTGGGAGCAAAGCCACCCTCATCTCCTACTGCAGTTACGTAGCCATCATTCTTTAAAAGCTTTTTCAGAGTATGGAAAACGGTAGCACTATGCTCCAGTGCCTGCGAGAAGCTGTCCGCTCCTACCGGCATGATCATAAATTCCTGAATATTCAAGCTTGAATCCGCATGCTTTCCACCGTTGATGATATTCATCATCGGGACCGGAAGTGTCTTCGCATTTACTCCTCCCAAATAACGATAAAGTGGTAAATTCAGGGAAGCTGCAGCAGCCTTTGCAACCGCAAGGGATACACCAAGAATTGCGTTCGCTCCCAACTTTCCCTTATTCGGTGTTCCGTCCAGTGAAATCATTCTCGCATCAATCTCACCCTGGTCAAGGGCATTCATTCCCTTTATCTCGGAAGCAATTGCCTGGTTGACATTATCTACTGCCTTCCTGACACCTGTGCCAAGATATCTGCCTTTATCTCCGTCACGCAGCTCCACTGCTTCAAAAGCTCCTGTGGAGGCACCGGAGGGTACGCTGGCTCTGCCAAAGCTTCCATCGGCCAGTGTTACTTCTGCTTCAACTGTCGGATTTCCTCTGGAATCCAGTATCTCTCTTCCTACAACTTTCTCAATCATCATATTCTTCATGATAAGTCCTTCCTTTCCGTGTGCTTAATTATCTGTTTTTCTTTTATATTTATTTCCTCAATGTTGGAATATATTCGGTTTCTAAGATGAAGTATAACTGTCATTCTTCTGAAAAATCTGTGATTTGAATCACATGCATGTAAAATATGGCACTAGTGTATAAAGTAATTTTAACGAATTTTGTATCAAGGTGCAAGTAGGATATGCAATCGATGAATAAACTCGATGCCGAATGTGGTTGATGTGTGAAGATGATTTGTGTACTTTGAGATTAATACTGTTGAAGTATCAAAGATGTTAGACTGTTTCGAGAATATTTTGTGTTTATACAATCGAATTGTCAAAGATATTTTGCATACTTCGAGAACTAAATATGATTAAAGTGTCAAAAGGTGCTTTTGACACTTTAATCATGCCATACCACATTTTTCCCATCCTTCAAGTTTTTGTCATCTGACCGATTGTTAACCATAATAATAATTGATATACTATAGAAATAGGTTAGTTAACACTGGCATTTTTTTATCTGCCTAGCTTATTTTTATGTAAAAGAATAGCTACAAGCATGATTTATTGTAAATGCACATATGGAAAGGAGTATTTTATGAGTAAGACATTTGAACAATTACAGCCCCACCTCGACCGGGCTATGGCTTTTCAGACCACCCGGAACCTGTTTGAGTGGGACGACCAGACAACGGCACCCTTCGGAGCTGCCGAATATACTTCGAAGGTAATCGGAATTCTTTCCGATGAATATATGAAAAGTCTGATCAATGACGAGGTTAGAGCACTGCTCTCAAAGCTAAAGGAGGATGCTGAACAGGCGGAGTTGAACTCTACACAGAAGGCAATCGTCAAGGAACTGGCAAAGACCTATGAGCAGTTGGAAAGCATACCGCCTGAAGAATATCGGGCTTTTAACGAGTACACCTCAGTGGCCAACCGTAAATGGGCGAAGGCAAGAAAAGACAACAAATACGAGGACTTTGCTCCTTACCTCAAAAAAATCATAGAATACAAGAAAAAATTTGCAGGTTACCGGGTAAAAGGGGATCAGAAGCCTTATGAGGTCCTGCTGAGTGACTATGACGAATGCTTTATGATAAAAGAGCTGGATGCCTTCTTCGATAAAGTCAAGGCAGAGATCGTACCACTACTGAAGGAGGTAGCAAAAAAAGCAGAAACTGTCGATAAGAGCTATAATTATCTAAACTATGATATAGAGAAGCAGAGGGAATTCTGTAAATACTTAAGCGGCTATGTGGGCTTTGACTTTAATCGTGGTGTGATTGGAGAAAGTACTCATCCCTTTACGATGCAGCTGCATAATCATGATGTCAGAATTTCTGATCGGTATATCGAGGATAATCTGGAAAGCGCCATGTTCTCCATCATTCACGAAAGCGGCCACGCCATCTATGAAATGAATATTGATGATGCCATTACCCAGACCCTGGTCGGTGGCGGTGCCTCCATGGGCATGCATGAATCCCAGTCCCGTTTTTATGAGAATATTCTTGGCAGAAGCCATGATTTCTGGGTACCGATTTATGACAAGCTGGTAGCTGCATACCCTGAGAACCTCAGTCAGATTTCTTTGGACCACTTTATCCGGGGAATCAATAAAGCTGCTCCCAGCCTGATCAGAACCGAAGCGGATGAGCTCTCCTACTGCATACACATTATCGTCCGTTATGAAATAGAGAAAGCGATATTTAACGATGAGATCAATATTGATGAGCTTCCGAATATCTGGAATCAGAAATATCAGGAATACATGGGAATAACCCCTGTCACAGACACAGAGGGAATCCTGCAGGATACCCATTGGTCATGTGGAGAATTCGGATATTTTCCTTCCTATGCCATCGGAACAGCGGTTGCCTCCCAGATTTTCAGTTGTATGATGGAAAAGATGCCGATTGAAGAGTACTTAAGGGAAGGCAATCTTACCCCGATCCGTGAATTCCTCCGGGACAATATTCATAAGTACGGAGCGGTTAAAAATACAAATCAGATCCTGATGGATGTATGTGGGGAAGAATTTAATGCTGATTATTATGTGAATTATCTGAAGGAAAAATATACGAAACTCTATGATCTGTAGCCATCTGCTCCCAACCCAAGACAGGTAACCCGGGCCATGCAGCAGTATTCATAATATCATTAGAACGGTTAAACTTTTAATATTTACACTTATTTTTGCATAAATATTAATTACCTGTTGCAACTTTGAAAAAAAAGAGGTAATATGAATACAATCAAAAAATGAAATGAGGTAGGATACATGAAGCTTTGGGGCGGACGCTTTACAAAGGAAACGGATCAGCTGGTGCATAACTTTAATGCATCCATCTCCTTTGACCAGAAGTTCTATAAACAGGATATCGAAGGAAGCATCGCACATGTAACGATGCTTGCAAAGCAGGGAATTATCTCTGATGACGAGAAAGACCAGATCATCGCCGGCTTGTCAGGAATCATGGAGGATATCATAAACGGCAGCCTTGTCATTGATGCTCAGCATGAGGATATTCACAGCTTTGTGGAGGCCCATCTGATTGATCGCATCGGAGAGGCCGGTAAAAAGCTGCATACCGGACGCAGTCGCAACGATCAGGTCGCATTGGATATGAAGCTGTATGTCAGGGACGAGATTGCCGAGCTTGATGCATTATTAAAAGCTCTGCTGGTATCCATCCATTCCATCATGAAGGAGAATACAACAACCTTCCTTCCGGGCTTTACGCATCTGCAAAAAGCGCAGCCGGTTACTCTGGCACACCACTTCGGAGCATACTTCGAGATGTTTAAAAGGGACAGAAGTCGGCTTTATGATATCAAGAAACGTTTGAATTTATCTCCACTCGGCTCCGGAGCACTGGCCGGAACCACCTACCCGCTGGACCGGGAATATACCGCAGAGCTCCTAGGCTTTGATGGTCCAACCCTGAACAGCATGGATAGTGTATCCGATCGGGATTACCTGATTGAGCTGCTAAGCGCTTTATCTACCATCATGATGCATCTGAGTCGCTTCAGCGAGGAGATCATTCTCTGGAACAGCAATGAATACCGCTTTGTAGAGCTCGATGACGCTTATTCAACCGGCTCCTCCATCATGCCTCAGAAGAAGAATCCGGATATCGCAGAATTAGTCAGAGGAAAGACCGGTCGTGTCTATGGTTCACTCGTATCCCTCCTCACTGTGATGAAAGGGTTACCCCTTGCTTATAATAAGGATATGCAGGAGGACAAGGAATTTACCTTCGATGCAATTGATACGGTAAAGGGCTGTCTCGCTCTCTTTCAAGGTATGTTGGTTACAATGAAGTTCCGCAAGGAAGGAATGGCAGAAAGTGCAAAGAACGGCTTTACCAATGCCACTGATGCTGCTGATTATCTTGTCAATAAAGGAGTTCCCTTCCGGGATGCACATGGAATCGTAGGACAGCTGGTGCTATACTGTATTGATAAGGATATCTCCCTTGAAGCTATGAGTCTCGCTGAGTTTCAATCCATCAGCCCTGTCTTCGAACAGGACATCTATGATGCCATTAGCCTTGAGACCTGTGTGAACAAGAGAAATACCATTGGTGCACCCGGACTGGCTGCGATGGAAAAGATTCTAAAGCTGAATGAGGATTATCTGGAAGAAATGTAAAGATCCCAGAAAAGCTAACAATATTTAATTGTATGAATGAAGGGTATCGGCCGTCTGATCTGCCGATACCCTTATTAGTTATTTCTCATAATTTATTTTAGAGACGAGCAATGATTACAGCTGAGTAATAATCACGAAAGCATTACCGATAAATACGAGCACTGCAGCTATCGTTGTGGTGAGCTTCTTCTCCACTCTCCCTCTCTTGTTCACGAAAGCCAGTATCAGCAGAATCACAAGACTGAGCACCAGATAGAATTCTTTAGGCATATAATTGACTCTGGCACCGGTAAAGCTGATCTGAGTCGCAATCCTATCCGGCAGATGAAAATATCCGTAAATATTCAAAATACCCGTAGCTACCAACAGCACCATATGCAGGATGAATAAGATATCACGCTTCCAATTCTTCATAAATAATCCCTCATTTTCTCTATATCAAATACTTAGGCTTAAACCGCCTTTCTGAAAATCAATTATATCCGATTTTTTCTATCATTACAATGCCCGACCTTTTATCTAAACAGTCTTTTGCCTTTTGTAGCATAGTTACTGATTATTTCTCTAACCAGGCTGTATAATCTATCACATTTCACATTGACACATTTTTAACAATAGATTATACTTAGTTTGATTGTTAAGCAATTAACAAAGTATAGGAGGATTGTTACAATGAATATTTACATCTGTGTCGGCAGTTCATGCCATCTTAAGGGTTCCTATGATATCATTCAGCTTATGAAGGAAGCAATCACTTTGCACTCCCTGGATAACCGTGTTAATCTGTCCGCTGCCTTCTGTCTCGGACATTGTACGGACGGTGTATCCGTTAAGATAGACGAAGACATCATCTGCGGTGTCTCAAAGGACAATTTTCAAGAATTCTTTCAGGAAAAGATATTATCTAAAATCAAATAGTCTGTAAATCACTGTGTTGTCTCTCATTATTGTAAAGGTCGTGAAGTTTAATTATGAATTATTACATACAGCTTAAGAAATCCAATTGTAAAAACTGCTATAAATGTATTCGCCACTGCCCCGTGAAGTCGATCCGCTTTGCCGATCATCAGGCAAATATCGTGAAGGAGCAATGTATCCTCTGTGGTGAATGTTTTGTCGCCTGTCCGCAAAATGCTAAGCAGATTCGTGATGATGTCTCTAAGGTGAAGAACCTGCTGGCTTCCGGTAAACCTGTATATGCCAGTATTGCACCTGCCTTCATAGCGAATTATTCCGGGGCTGATCTTGCTTCTCTGTCCGAAGCTTTGCAGAAGCTGGGTTTTGCCGGAGCAGAGGAGACCGCGCTGGGTGCAACCATTGTAAAGAAAAGATATGAGGAAATGGTGTCTGTGGCCTCCGGTAAGACGATTATCTCCTCCTGCTGTCATACCGTGAACAGCTTAATTCAGAAGCATTATCCTGAAGCCCTGCCCTATCTGGCGGAGGTACTGTCACCGATGCAGGCACACTGTCAAAGGCTGAAGGAAGTATATCCCGGAGCTCACACTGTATTTATCGGTCCTTGTATCTCCAAGAAGGAGGAGGCGGAGCTCTACCCTGACATCGTTGACTGCGCATTAACTTTCGACGAACTGTCCTCCTGGCTGGCAGAAGAAGATATTACAGTATCCCCCATGAAATCCCCCATGAACTCAGAGGAAACCGATAATGAGGGAAGAGCTCGGCTGTTCCCAGTCCCCGGAGGAATTCTTCGTTCTATGCATGTAGAACAGTCAAGCTATGATTTTATTGCTATCGACGGAATTGATAATTGCATAAAGGCGATCGAGAATGTCATCTCAGGTGAACTTAAGAATTGCTTCATCGAAATGAGTGCCTGTGCCGGGAGCTGTGTCGGCGGACCCGGCATGGATCAGGGCCACCGCGCTCTCATCTCCGATTATCTCCGAATTAATCATTATGCAGGTAAGAAGGATTTTCTGCTGCAAGAACCGCCGTCTGAGCAGCTAACCAAGAAATTCACCTATCTCGGAACTCATACCCAGATGCCGGGCAGCGCAGCGATAACAGAGATTTTACACAAGATGGGCAAATCGTCCGAGGAGAAGGAGCTTAACTGCGGCAGCTGTGGGTACAATACCTGTCGTGAGAAGGCTATCGCAGTATATCAGGGAAAAGCAGATCTGACTATGTGTCTGCCCTTCCTGAAGGAAAAGGCGGAGGATTTCTCAGATAACATCATCTACAATATGCCGGAAGGTGTCCTGGTATTGAACGAGGAGCTTGAGGTTCAACAGATCAATCGTGCAGCCCGAGGCATCTTTAACATTCAGCATAAGAGTGACATTCTGAATGCTCCGGTGATCAGAATTCTGAACCCTTCCATCTATCTGGAAGTCATGAACAGCGGACAGAACGTACATAATAAGCTCACTTACCTGACTGATTATCAAAGATATGTCGAGGAGACGGTCATTTACGATAAAACCTACCACATCATCATCAGTATCATGCGAGACATCACCGCAGAGGAAAAAGCAAGACTGAAGAAGGAACAGGTCGACCGCCAGACGATAGAAATCACGGATAAGGTAATTGAAAAGCAGATGCGTATCGTGCAGGAAATCGCCTCCCTGCTTGGTGAGACTACAGCCGAAACCAAAATTGCCCTGACTAATCTAAAGGAGACACTGCGCAATGAATAGTCTGTGTTCGGATATTGGTATCTCCAGTATCAATAAATACGAAGAACCAATCTGCGGAGATCATGTAGAGGTCGTGCATACCGAGGATAATACCATTGTATTGGTGCTGGCAGACGGACTCGGCAGCGGTGTGAAGGCAAATATCCTCTCAACCCTGACAGCTAAGATCATATCCACGATGATGGCACAGAACATGTCTATCGAGGATTGCGTCACAACAGTTGCTTCTACTCTGCCTGTTTGCGAGAAGCGGGGAATTGCATATTCGACCTTTACGATCATCCGTGTGGTTGACAATCATTATGCGGAAGTGATACAATACGACAATCCGCATGTGATTCTGCTACATAATGGTATCAATTATGACTATGATAAAATCAGTATGCAGATTGGTGATAAGAACATATATAAATCAAAGCTGGAACTCTCACCGGGGGATGTCTTAGTTGCCATGAGCGATGGAGCGATTTACGCCGGAGTGGGGAAAACACTGAATTTTGGCTGGCAAAGACATAACATCATAGAATTTTTAGAAGCAATGTACGATCAAAGCTACTCTTCAAAGATGATCTCCACCTTACTGCTGGATCAATGCTCACAGCTTTATGGGGGTCAACCGGGAGATGACACCACGATAGCCACTGTCAAAATCCGCAACCGTAAGCCGGTTAATCTGATGATTGGTCCTCCCTCCGACAGACAGGATTTACATAAAATGCTTTCTTTGTTCTTCTCAAAGGAAGGTAAACACATCGTATGCGGAGGCACAACCTCAACACTGGCAGCAGAGTTCCTGGGGAAGGAGCTAAAGACGGGAATTGATTATCCTGATCCTACGATCCCTCCAATCTCGGTCGTCGATGGAATAGATCTAGTGACCGAAGGTGTGATAACGATTAATCGTGTGTTATCCTATGCCCAAAGCTATCTTGAGGATACCACCTGCTATTCCGGCTGGAATTACCGAAAGGATGCAGCATCACTGATTGCCCAGCTACTTTTTGAGGAAGCAACGGATATTAACTTCTATGTAGGCAGAGCCATTAATCCTGCCCATCAGAATCCAAACCTGCCGATCAATTTCAGTATAAAGATGAGATTGGTGGATGAGCTTGCCGATTGTCTGAAGAAGATGGGTAAGCAGATAAATGTCAGTTACTTTTAACACAGAATTAAATACGCACAAGGTATATGCCTGCAGGTTATCCATGGCATATACTTTTTTATGAGAAAATTGTGCGCTGGAATGGAGAATTAATATGAGAAAATTTGATACTAAAGTCCAGCATCTAAAGTACAGTGTACTTCTTGAAGTGGCTAAAAGTGCATTCGAGAACGATTTGCATCATGCAGTTTACAGTATTCCTCAGAAGATTGTGGAAGGCTCCAAGGCTACGATGCGATGCTGTATCTATAAGGAAAGAGCCATTGTAGGAGAACGAATCAACCTGGCTATGGGTGGTAACAGTGAGAATCCCAATGTCATTGAGGTACTCGATATTGCCTGCGATGAATGTCCTGTAGGAGGTTACGAGGTATCGAACGCCTGCCGCGGATGCATTGCGCACCGATGTGAAAGTGTATGTAAGCTAGGTGCCATTTCCTTTGATCAAAACCAGAAGGCCATCATTGATAAGGAAAAATGTGTGGAATGCGGCAAATGCGCTTCCGTCTGTCCCTTCAGTGCCATCATGAATTATAAGCGCCCATGCCAGAATGCCTGCAAGGTTAAGGCAATCAGTATGGATGAGGACAAAAAGGCCTTGATTGATAACAAAAAGTGCATCTCCTGTGGTGCCTGTGTCTATCAGTGCCCCTTCGGAGCAATTATGGATAAATCCTATATCGTAGATGTCGTGGATCTGATCAAGAACAGCAACCGGAACAGGAGTTATAAGCTATATGCTGTAGTAGCACCCTCCATCGCCGGTCAGTTCAGTTATGCAAATCTCGGCCAAGTGGTCAGCGGTATCAAAAGGCTCGGCTTTCATGCTGTAATCGAGGCTGCTCTTGGTGCAGATATGGTAGCAAGTGCTGAGGCTGAGGAATTGATAGAGAAAGGCTTCCTGACAAGCTCATGCTGTCCTGCTTTTGTGGACTATGTCAAAAAGCAGTTTCCCACATTAGCTCCTCATATCTCTCATAATCTCTCTCCGATGGCGACGATAGCAAAGTATATTAAGAAATCCGATCCGGAAGCGAGAATAGTATTCATGGGGCCTTGTACTGCCAAGAAGATGGAGCTTAACCGTCCCGAGGTTGCACCCTATATCGATAGTGTCATTACCTTTGAGGAGCTTCAGGCTCTTTTTGACAGTCGGGATATCGCTCTGGAGACACTCCCTGAAGAGCTACTGGACAATGCATCCTATTATGGCAGAATCTTCGCCAGAAGCGGTGGACTTACAGAGGCAGTTAAGGAAGCATTGACCGAAAAGCAGGTCACGGATTTTGAATTCAAACCGATTGCCTGTGATGGGATTGAAGCATGCAGGACAGCGTTATTGAAGGCTTCAAAGAATGTACTTCCGAATAATTTCATCGAAGGAATGGCCTGCGTCGGAGGCTGTATCGGGGGCGCGGGTTGTCTGACCCACGGAGAACGTAACAAGAATGAGGTTGACAGCTATGGCCGGGAAGCTTTGGAGAAGACCATTTTAAGTGCGATCGCACCTTATGATAACTAAACAAGGGTAACTGAACGCTGCCATCTTCCTATTAATGCATGCACATCCAGAAAGAAGTAAAGCGGGGAGTCCTCTCCCCGCTTTTTGTTCTAAGAGCTTTCTTAGGTTCAAACACTAATACTCTACTTTTTTAAACCATTTGAAATCCGGATATTTAAAGATTGCCTTACTCTTGATCTTATCGCCTTCTACAAATTTATGTTCCCAGAACCTAGCATCCAGCGAATCGTTTCGGTTATCTCCCATCATGAAATAACAGTCTGACGGTATTTCATAAGGTCCGAAATCCTCCTTCTCCATAGGTTCCTTCAGATAGTTCTCCGGTAATGGTTCCCCATTGATATAAACAACTCCGTCAATCCCCTCAATCACTTCTCCCGGAAGACCAATGATGCGTTTAATATAGTCCTCTGATTCATCATCCGGATTCGGGAATACTACGATATCCCCACGCTCCGGTTCAGAGAATACATACGCCAGACGATAGGTCAACACATTCTCCCCTACCAGAAATGTATTTTCCATGGAGGGTGTCGGTGAACTGATTTTTAAGATTAAAAACCTATTAGTTAAAAATGCCAGTGCAAAAGCAACGACAATGATGATTACCCCGCTCAAAAGCTCTTTTAGTACTTTCTTATTCATTGTTCTCTCCCTTAAGTTCGCTAATAATGTACTGTACCGAACCAGAACAGATTAGGATATTTGACAACAGCCTTTCCTTTAATCTTATCCTTTGATACAAATTTATGTTCCCAATACCTTGAATCCTCTGAGTTATTGCGATTATCTCCCATCATAAAGTAGCTGTCCTTCGGCACGATATAAGGTCCGAAATCACTATCGATTTCTTCCTTCGCATAAGGTTCAGTCAATGGCTTACCGTCGATGTAAACAATACCATCCTTACCTTCTATCGTCTCTCCCGGAAGACCGATTATTCTCTTGATATAATCCACCTCTTCATCATCCGGATAAGGAAATACAATAACATCTCCCCTCTTCGGGTCGCTGACCAGATAGGCTAATCGAAAAGTAAATACTCTGTCTCCGATCATTATGGTATTCTCCATGGAACCCGAGGGAACCTCTACCTTCAAAATAACGATCTTATTGATTAGGGTTGCTAACGCGAAGGCAATGACAAAGACCAATATCCAGCTGCTTATTTCTTTCAGAATTTTCCTGCTCATCCTGTATCCCCTTAATGTGATAAAATGCGGAACATATATGCATTATACGCTTTAGGTGTTTCTTTGTAAACAAGAAAGAAGGAATATCCAATTTAGAATTGCTCTCTTTTTCGATTCAGGGGTGTTCTTCTATACTAAATTATTATGGCATAATTTACACTTTAATAATCGTAAACCTGGAATCAACTACCATCCATAATCCGGGGAAATAATTCATAATCTGCCAGATTCCCCCTCCGGCCAAGCCAAACTCCGTAATTAATGCAATCTTAGCCGACATGCTTTTGACATCGTCAAACCACACAACATGCTGAACACCCTCCGCAGTCGTGTAGTAATAGAAAGGACATTGTGCAGTCGGATCAAATTGAATTGTAACTCCGAATTCAACCCCTCTGGTGATCGCTTCCTGATTGGTGATGTTCTCTGCTGCAGTTTCTCCTTTCACGAAGGGCAACGGCCAATCATAAGCATAGTTAGGAAGTCCCTGAATGATCTTATCCGGATCAATCACTGACACTCCATATTCCAACACTCTCCGTACATTATTGACCGGAGCAGTGGCCATAGGTGGCCCATAGGTGTACCCCCATTCATACGTCATCAGCATAACTCTGTCCGCAATAGCCCCGATTGCCGGATAATCATGTGCCTCATACAGTAGACCAGTCATGGTTCCGGAGATCTTTGGAGCCAGGTTCACTGATACAAAATAACCTTCTGCAGATAGTCTTGTATGAACTGCTGTAATGAAATCGATAAAGCCTTGTCGGTCCTCCGGCAGTACAAATTCAAAGTCAATGTCCAGTCCGACATATCCCTTCGCCTTCATATTATCAACGATATTATTAATCAGAGTTGTCTGTCCTGCCGGATTGGCAAATAACTGATGAGCAACGTCAGTATCAAAATTTCCGTCAGCAGTCATAGGAGCCAGCATCATAACCGGTGACACATTATATTCTTCGCCTATGGCAATTACCTCTTCATCCTCAATGGGTACCAATTCTCCATTCGAAGTGAAGCCATAAGTAAAGATATAAAGGAACGTCAGAAAAGGCAGGGTCTGTCTCAGCACATCCTCCTCAATAAAGGGGTATGCAAACCCATTGATAATCACTGTATCTATCGGCTCCTCATCAGCATAGCTAATTACCAGAAGCTGTCCGGGAGTCAGAGTTCTTGTGACTGCAACCCTTGGATTATGCTGATACAGGCTGGTAACTGTAGTATTGTATTGTTCGGCAACGGATGTCAGTGTATCTCCCTGTACGACTGTATGGGTGGTTTCAGGTATACGTATTCCAATATTTTGCCCTACCAGAAGACGATCCGGATTCGGTAGTTCATTTTCTGTTATAATAAGCTCACGGGAAATTCCATATTGTCTAGCGATGGAATCCAGAGTATCACCGGCTTGCACTGTGTGTATCGTCATATACAACATCCTTTGACTCATCAAAGCTTTGTAATTAATATATGCCGGGGGCTTTGGATGGTGAAATCTTCGACACGACGTTGCATGAATGCATGTCCTATCGTATAATACTAATAACCGTAAGTCGAATGTCAAAAATTGATAATATCATTCGCAAAAGGTGATAGGAAATCGTTTCCTGTAAAAAAGTCATAAAAGACAGAAAAGAGGAAAGATATGAATCATTTTAAAGAGATTTTACCTGAGGTACTTCGAAAAAATCCCTTCCAGCTGATTGGCAAGGAATGGATGCTAATTACCGCAGGCAATGAAGAAAAGGCAAATACGATGACTGCTTCCTGGGGTGGCCTTGGTGTGATGTATGGCAAAAATGTAGCTTATATCGTGGTTCGTCCGCAGCGTTATACCAAAGAATTTCTCGATCAGGAAGAGACCTTTTCATTAAGCTTTCTCGATAAAGAATATCGGCCTGCTTTGAACTATCTGGGTACTGTATCCGGTCGAAACGAGGATAAGATCAGTAAATCAGGTCTTACTCTTGCCTACTTAGACGGGACGCCGTATTTCGGTGAAGCCTCCAATGTTCTGATCTGTAGGAAATTGTTCCGTCAGCCCATGCAGGAGGAAGCCATTCTCGATGAGAAGCTGAATAACACCTGGTATCCCGGTAAGGACTATCATATTCTGTATATTGCAGAGATCACCAAGGTTTTGCAGGCAACCAGATAGTGTCATTACAATAAAATACCGCCCTGCAAGGATACTATGAATTATCATAGCATCCTTGCAGGGCGAAGATTTAGCTTTTACTTAGTTTTATCATGTAATGGAATAGCCTGGAAGCGGTGTTCAAATTCTGTTTTGGTAATCCTCTTCCACTCCACCACCTTGCTTAAGGTGAGAATTCGCAGCATTTACAATAGCATCGGTTTGCATCTTTGTAATATCATTATGAACGATTTGAAAAGGCATAAAATAATCTCCTTTTTAGCAAAAACAGTTTAGGATATACATAAACAAATCACATATCCGACATATGGGAATACCTTCAAGTAATACTAATATGAAACATCCTTTATCAGAAAAATAGCACCACATTCTATGTAAAATTGAAAGGACCCGGTTTCTTTCTTGAACTACCTTATCGAATATGCTATCCTTTTAATAGTAGCATTCCGGTGTCATAATGTCTGTGAACTCAAAGGAGGGGCCATGGAAAAAAGAGCATTTGGTAATACTGGTTTAGATACTACAATTTTAGGCTTTGGCGGTTTTCATTTATTAGAAATACCGGTTGCCGAAGCCGATTACTTATTAAACCGCTATCTGGATGCAGGCGGTAACTATATCGAAACGGCTGCAAGCTATGGGAACGGTGAGTCCGAGCGAAAAATCGGACGTTGCGTGTCTGGCAGAAGAAGTGAATATATTCTGGCAACGAAGACAGGTGAGAGAACGAAGGATAAATGTCTGAAGTCACTTGATCAGAGCTTAGAGAATTTAAGAACAGATTATGTGGATTTATTTATAATGCACGCTGTCGGTACAATGGAGGAGCTGGATCAGATCCTATCCCCAGGGGGAGCAATCGAGGGAGCTCTACAGGCCAAAAAGGAAGGTAAGATTAAACATATCGGTATCTCCATGCATGGTCAGCCGGATGTACTGATCAGAGCACTCAAGGAATTTCCTTTTGATGCTGTCATGACTACCATCAACTATTATGATCATTTTAACTTTCCCGAAATACAGTCAGAACTACTGCCTCTGGCCCAATTACATAATACTGCCGTCATTTTAATGAAGCCTGTGGGCGATGGTTTATTGTGGCGTTCTGCTGAGACTGCCTTCCGTTATGCATTCAGCCAACCGGTATCCATTGTCGTCGCGGGGATCAACAACCGTGAGATACTGGAAGCCGATTTAAGCTATGCTAAGCAGTTTACTCCTATGACAAACAAGGAGATGGATGAACTATATGAAAAAGCCCCTGAACTAGGGACTTATGTGTGCCGACAATGCGGGCGCTGTCTTCCTTGTCCTGAAGGAGTCCCCATCACCGAGATATTCCGATATGAAGGTTATTTTGATCGCCAGATGGCGGATGGCACAGTACCCAACGCCTCTGATTATGCTCTCAAAGAACGGTTACGCTTCTGGTTTGGTAACAAAGACATGGCCATGAAACGATATTCCGCCCTGGAGGTGAAGGCAGACCGATGCACAGGATGCGGTATCTGTATGCCAAAATGCCCTTATGATATTGATATTATCAGAAAGCTATCCATCGCTGATTATAAGCTGGCTGAGAAAGAAATTTACTAACTATAGTCATTCCCAATCCTTACAGACATCCACCCAGGCAGTACAGTCTGCATATTCCTGTAGTTCCTCACAGGTCAGTTCGATTGCAGAATTACTGCTGCCACAGGCAGGATAAATTGTCTCAAATCTCTTCATGGATATATCAGCATAGACCGGCAGCTTCTGCTCCAGACCAAAGGGGCAGACGCCGCCGACTGCATGTCCGGTATAATGGAGTACCTCCTCAGGCGTTAACATCTTCGCTTTTCTATTGAATTCCGCCTTAAATTTACCGTTATCAATTCGGGCATCTCCCGCCGCGATCAATAGCATTGCTCCCTCCTCCGCCTGAAAGGACAAGGTCTTGGCAATCCTTCCGGGCTCTACACCCAAAGCTTTGGCTGCCAGCTCCACTGTCGCGCTGGATGTATCAAACTCAAGAATATCCTGATCCCTTCCCCATTTGCTTAAGTACTTTCTAACCTTATCGATAGCCATAGTGAACCCTCTTTCTGTAAATAATATTGTATATCAGGTTGTATAAACCATTCTGTCGTTGATATTTATAGGATTGATATCTTAAGGATCAATATTAACAGCATTTCCCTCTCGTTGGATAATCACCTCAAGATACTTGGCTGCTACGAGCTGAGAATTGCCCTCTCTGACCATGGTAAGACATTTCTGGTAAATGCTTGGATTTAAGCCCATAGCGATCAGTTCCTCCTCCGAGGGATGATCACACTGATCACTGCTCTGTACATCTATCTTTTCTAAATCCGGCTTCCTGCGATAGGCTTCCGTCTCCAACTGCTTCATCCTGCTACGGTAAGTTTCCATCCTCTTCTGCTCCGTCTCCTCAAGCAGCTTTCTCTCCATCTGAAAGCTCTTAAGCTGATCCTGCGTCTTTTGATAGCTTACCTTCTCCTGTTCGATTACCTGTGCAAGCTTGATACATTCCATATCAAAGCTGCCTCTCGGCATACCATTCCAATCGATTCTGGTCTCACGGATCGGGTAGGTCCTATCGATACTTTGAAATCTGCGTTCCTTACCAAGCCGATAGCTGATACTCTTCTTAAAATTCAGGGTCTCCTTCTCCGTATCCAGAAAAGCCAGATAACCCATGGACTTCTGTATCAGGGTCTGATACCAGTCCGGCTGCTTTGTCTTCTTATCCAGACGCTTTCCAAGAATATAGATGACCGGTATTCCCTTATCCCGATAATAATTATCCCTTTCCCGGTATTTCTCAAGGCTTGTATTCTGAAGTCGGTAATCCACAGCAACTCTATGCTCCCCGTCCGTACAGAACAGGGTGGCATACATTCCGTTCACCAGACGGTAACGTGCCTGAATATCACTTCCCGGAAAGCTTCTCCCAAGTAAAAGATATAAAAGCCTCTTACCCTTCTTCAGCTCCTCCGATTCCGTACCACTGCCATAATCACAGGCTTCGATATCATAATGAGCAAAATAAGGCTCCTTGATCGGCCCTGCTGCCAGATATACCGGCGCACCGCATTCTACACAGGTCAGTTTTCGTTCGGCTGCTGCTTCCTTCCATTCGATCACCTTATCCTCAAAATAATAGCCGGAAGCATCCTTCAACTCATAAGTGCACAATATTTTCCCCTGATAACAGCAATTCTCCATCTACAAACCCCATACCTTAATTCAAGCTTCTCCTAATACCTCTTTCTACCGTATCATAGTACATAATCTTCCAAATAGCAAGACTTGTCCGAAAGTACTTTCCTATTACATAAAAACAGCTCTTCATCCGGTATTTGAGGGAGATTCATAAGAATCCCATCCCAAGAACCTGATAAAGAGCCTGATTTATCATAACATGGTTGCAGATCGATATCTTAGTATGTTACTGAAAGAGCAGTGAATAAGAAAGCACTTATTTATACTACTCTATCATGGAGTTATCAATGATTTTACCTTCTTCTGTATATCTAATCAATGAGTAAGTACAGGTAAACATACAATATCATGAAATATTAAGTACTGGCTTTATTCTTGATTATTGGAAACTTTATATTCCTTTGTCTTAATAAACTTTTTACCATTTTTCGTTTTAAACTTAATCTTAAGTTTAACCGTTCCACTGGTACGATTAGTGATATTGGCAAATGCTCCAAAATCTTTGCTTTTCATTGCATATACGTACAAAGTCTCTTTCTTGCCTTCCTTCAAATCAGAAAGGTTGAAGAAATATTCGTTATAATCATCCGCAGAATGAGCCTCTAAGGTCTCATCTTTTTTCACACCCTTTAAGCTTAATTCTTCAATGATTAATGAAAGATCTCCCTCTGCTTTTGAAGCTAGAGTCCAATATACAGTTTCCCCTTTTTTTAAGGTCACCGTTTTTGTAAGAGACTTGGCATAATCCGCTGCATAAACCTCAGATATTGGCATTCCTACAATACTGAATATGAAAGCGAATACCATAATGGTGAGTACAAACCGTTTAGCTGATTTCATTACATTCATGTGCTTCATCCTCCGTCTTTTATTGTGTTCATACTTCTATGATATTGTATCTGTTACTCCCAATCCTTGCAGACATCCACCCAGGCGGTGTAATCTGTATATTCCTGCAATTCGTCACTGGTCAGCTCGATTGCAGAATTGCTGCTGTAACAGGCAGGATAGCTTGTCTCAAATTACTTCATGGATATATCAGCTCAATTCGGGCATCAATTATTACCACTTAATAACATCATATAATAAAATCGTTCAGATAGCAAGACTTGACAGCAGGTTTATACTCATTCCCTTTCCGGTTCTACACCGAATTATTATTTACTGCTGATCTTCTTACTATATAAAAAAGGATGCATTCTCCCGCTACCGAAAAAATGCATCCTTAATATTTATTTATTTGGTCCCTACAGCACTGCAGAAACGGTTTCTGCCTGATACTTGTGCCTTTGTACCAATCCATTTTCCAGCTTTTCCAGAGCCATCTCAAAAAACATCAGAATAGCATCCACGACTTTATAACACAGCTCGATGATATAATGGATATCACCTTTTACATTCTTAATCGCCTTCAGATATTCCTTATGGGTTTTTATAATGAAATGACTGATTTCATCAATGGTATGAAATTTCTTGTTCCGTGCCCGTTCTCTTCTTGAAGCATCACTCTCAACATAATTCTTCAATGAATTCTTTAATTCCTTCTCATAACAGCAATGCTCGGTTAAACTTCCGTCAAAGATTGAATTGTGAGGATAGGTGCAGTAATCCGAAAGATAATGGGTAACTACTCCAAGATGTCTTGCGTAATAACTGCTGATCCCGCGGTTGATATCATAATCGACTGTGATTTTTTTGATTTCTTCAATAAGAACTTCAAAGGTCTCATCAATCGTATGTCTCTTCGTAAAAAACGATGGTTTCAAATCCGGAAGTATGCTTCCGATATAAAAAGCTTTTCTGTGATCACTTAAGTCCTGTACATTCATGTTATTCATCAGGTACTTAGCAAGTGAAATATGTGATTTTTTTCTCACCAGATATCCTCCTTGGAACAAAACATCAGATATATAGAATGAAATTAAGAATGAAACTCAAAACCACTCTGTCCTCTATCATAAACCCTTTTCGTAACTTTCACAATAGGAATCAACTATAATGTAATAGCATTTTTTAGTTACACGAGAATAAAATATGAAAATAAATCCAGAAAACTTGACATTACAGCTGTCTTACTGTAATATGAGAAATTGTATAAGTAACTAATTATCGTTAATATTAGGAGATGATATTGTGGGCCTCGAAGACGCCACGCAACCGATTATATTGATTATTTTATTTATCCTGTCCGCTTTTTTTACCTGCTCCGAAGCAGCACTCAATGGAGTGAACAAACTACGGATCCGCTCGCTGGAGGACGACAATGTAAGAGGTGCAAAAACTGTAAGTAAATTGTTAGAAGAACCACGAAAGATGTTAAGTGCTATCCTGATCTGTAAGAACGTGATGAAGCTTTCCGCTTCCGCTCTTGCGACGACTATGGCCATCAGCTATTGGGGCAATGCCTGGGTGGGCTTATCCATCGGTGTACTTATTCTTCTGTATCTGATTTTCGGATCGATATTACCTAAGACGATTGCTACGATCTATCCTGAAAAGGTAGCTCTTGCGATCGGAGGTCCGATTTACTTATTTACCACGCTGCTGACACCGTTATCCTTTATTCTAAACAAGATATGTAATAGTATTATGATGCTGTTCCATATAGATGCGGAAGCTAAAACCGCTGCAATTACTGAATCCGAGTTGAGAAATCTGTTGGATTACAGTCATGAAGAAGGTGTTCTAGAGAGCGAAGAACGAAGGATGATAACCAATGTAGTTGATTTCGGCGATTCCCTTGCCAAGGATGTCATGGTACCTCGTACCGATATGGCCTTCGCCAATGTTGAATTTACCTACGATGAATTGGTACAGGCATTTTCAGATGAGAAATACACCCGTATGCCTGTCTACTCTGATACCCGGGATAATGTCATCGGTATCGTCAACCTGAAGGATGTCTTCTTCTATAAAGGAGACCCGAAGGATTTCAATATTGTTGATATCATGAGAGATCCTTATTTCACTTATGAGTATAAGAAAACCTCCGAACTGTTGATAGAGATGCGTAGAAGCTCTATCTCACTTGCAATCGTATTGGATGAATACGGTGCAACTGTCGGTCTGATTACAATCGAGGACCTGTTGGAGGAAATCGTCGGAGAAATCCGCGATGAATATGATGATGACGAAGAAGACAGCATCAAGATGCTGGCTGAGAACGAATATCTGATCGACGGTTATACCAAGCTGGACGAGATAAATGATGCTTTCAAGCTCGACCTAGAATCCGATGACTATGACTCCATCGCAGGACATGTTATTTACCTCCTGGATCATCTTCCGGAGGAGGGCGAGTCCGTAACTGAGGGCAACATCGTGTTTACTGTCGCTTCGGTAGATAAGAACCGTGTGGACAAGGTTCATATGCTGATCAAGGATGAGGTAGCTGAACCTGAAGAAAAAGACGAATAATAAGAAAGGAACGTTTCAATATGAGACGTTCCTTTTTTGCATCCAACTCAATATCCTTCCTCTAACTCCAATGCTCCGGGTTTGCCATACCCATCTTGAATTTATCTAAGAACAAGCCAACATGATATCCGTCAGCTACAGCATGATGAACCGTAATAGAGAGAGGCATGAATTTCTTCCCATCTCTCTCAGAAAATCTGCCAGCCTGAATAATCGGAAAATAATACTCCGTATTCGCGTAAGGTATCGGTGCATAGCTTGTAAACTCAATCCAGGGTAACATACCTATCATATAGCTATTATGTGGCGGCATTTCAGGCTTTGCCAATATGCCATGGTTATCGGCATATTTCTCTTGATCCTCCATATACTTATGATAGAATTCCTCGAAGTCAGGTGAATATTCCGTCCACATATTCGACATCGTCTTGTCATCCTGGTGGAAGCAAGCATAGGAAGGGTGTAAAACCTCATAATATCCCAGCTGTCCATCAAGCTTAGCGATACGAAACTCCTAGCTCCGTGATCAGCTTTGAAGCTAAGTATATATAAGCCGGAAAGAACTTTCTATTTTGCTTTTTGATACTATGATAAGTGTTGGTGATGTCTATGTCTACGCTGATTGAGTATCCGGTGGGTAACATCTTTGTAAAGTAATAAAAGTACTGTCTCCTATCCCATTGATCGAAATCAATCGGATGAAAGGCTGTATTAAAGCTTAGCTCTTTTTCTTTATGATCTGACATTGAATATCCTTCTTTCTAATGCGATTTGGGTTTTCAGTACCCGGCGTCACTTAGCTCTCGACATAATAACTCCTGAATAATGAGCTCTTACCTGGCTAAAAGTAAGTGATTTACCGTACCCAATGATATTGTAGGACTTCGTCACATGTTCTTCAATAAACGCTCCGTAGAGTATCAATCCAACGACATACGACTATATCAACGGACAAATTCATAAACACTTGACTTAATTTGTAAATTATCCACGGCACTATGTTGATAATGTGGATAATTGGTAATATATGGTTTTTGTATAATTAGACGTAAGATGACTATTTAATGTAGTTTAATAAGATTACTAATCTAAAGGAGCTGACAATATGCCATTTCTTAACCCGGATCACAAACCAATCATCAGACATCCCATCGGTCATCCGGTAGCCGTACGCGCTGCCTTCAACACTACCGGACAATTTATCCCCCGTTCCTTCTGTATTGAGGATGATACAGAGGAACTGCTCAAGTATCAGGTAAGTTCAATTAAAGCAATCAAGGAGGATAAGCCCTCCGTGAAAATATTCTATTGTACCTATGACGCTTATGGTTATAGAAATGATATTGTACTTTGTTACGATATCATAAGACATAATTGGGTCATAACATAAATTTCAATTTCCTATTGACAATTCCACTTTAATTGTATACAATCTAATTGTAAATAACATTTATAAAGAGAGATGGTGCTTATGGGTATCTATGATTTCATTGTAAAGGATAATAAGGGTAATGACGTATCTATAAGTGACTATCAGAACAAGGTACTTTTAGTAGTCAATACTGCAACCGATTGCGGCTTTACACCCCAATATGAGGTTTGCAGATGCTGTATGATAAATATAAAGACCGGGGCTTTGAGGTTCTTGACTTTCCCTGCAACCAATTCGCAGGACAGGTACCGGGTACTGAGGAGGAGATACAGACCTTCTGTACTGCAAGGTATGGAACTACCTTCCCACGTTTTGCAAAAATTAAGGTCAACGGCAAGGAAGCTGAACCTTTTTATATATATATAAAACAGCGAAAAGGTGGAGCCCTGGGGAACGGAATCAAATGGAATTTTACAAAGTTCTTAATTGACCGCTCCGGTAACGTAATTAAGCGCTACGCTCCCACTGATACACCGGAAAGCATCGAGGAGGACCTGGTAACTTTGTTATAGAACTTTTTGTAGTATTAGTTTTTGACTGCAGGTATACACTATACGATAACTGCTAACAGATAATATATAATGATTTCAGAAAGGATAAGTATCCCGGCAGGACCGGATACATGGTGAAGCTATGAATGTATATGATTTTAAAGTAAAGGATAAGTATGGAGATGAAGTCTCCTTATCAGATTATGAGGGAAAGGTTCTCCTGGTTGTAAATACTGCAACGCAATGTGGTTTCACACCGCAATATGATGCCCTTCAGGACATCTATGAGAAATATGCTGACGAAGGCTTCGTCATTCTTGATTTCCCCTGTAATCAATTCGGTAATCAGGCTCCCGGAACTGACGAAGAGATCTATTCCTTCTGTGAATCGAATTACGGTATCACCTTCCCTACCTTCTCTAAGCTTGAGGTAAACGGTGAGAATGCACATCCCTTATATCAATACCTCACTTCACAGAAGGGCTTTGCAGGCTTCGATCTCTCCCATCCGATCGGCCCGAAGCTGACTGAGATTCTATCGGAAAGCGATCCCGATTTCGCCAACAAGCCCAGCATCAAGTGGAACTTTACCAAATTCCTCATTGACCGTAAGGGTAATGTCGTGGAGCGTTTCGAGCCTACCGAGGATTTATTCATCGTAGAAGACCGAATTAAGGACCTGTTATAATTCTGTAGAGATAAAAATTGATATAGGAAAAGCGATGGCGAGGCTTTCCGGAATGAAATCCGATAGCCTCGCCATCGCTCTGCAGAAGAATTACTTACTGCTTTCTTTAATATGCAAATTGAAGTATAGAAGTTTGTAATTCAGGGAAAATAGTAAAGAAAAAATAGAAATAATAGAATTGATAGAATATCTAAGATAAAATCTACACCTCAATGATATTACTTTGCATTAGATTTTCTTCGTCGTTTATTTGATTATATTGTAAAATCTTCTAATGTAAATGTCAACCATAATTTTGTAATATATGTATTATATCCAATTTTTTCTACCTTTCATCAGCAAAATCACCAAATACTAACAATAACATTCTACCTGATTACACTTAATTCATTCTGACTTTTATCACTACGACAATTACCGTCATAACGGAATGTCATCTTACGATATACAATTCATGCTAATACAAGGTTCCTTCATAATCGTCTGTGTATTTTTTATCCGTATGGTATATCAGAAAATCACCTGCCTTAAAATTAAAAACACAACCTGTATCATCTGCTTTCTGTACCATTGCCCCTTCTGTCACCCACATAGAACAATTACCATTATTCAGGTAGTTATTCGCATTGATGTAGGACAATCTTTCCTTGCCGTTTTTATCTATGGTTATAATATTGAAGTTGACGATGATATAACCACCCTTCAACCAGAAGCTTTCACTGTAATCAATTCCGTGATCTTTCATATATCCTATTACGTCATATCCGGATGCGACCGCATGAACATTTATAGGCAGCTTATAGTTCCCATACCAGCGCTGCATATATTGTGTCAATCCAACCCCTGATAACCTCCTATCTTCTTTCACGTCCTCATACGAAGCTAAACCGGTTATTAGATTCGAATACTTGGTGCCTATGAATGTACGGAAAATATTCGTTAATCTGAACTGAGAATAGGAATACATTGGACCGACCTGATTAGCTACCTTTGCATAGGTAGTATTCAATACCTTTGCTGTATTGGTAATCTCTGCTTTCGGAATCCTGTTATTGATGTTACCCATGCTACCGGTCTTGATATTGATAAGGTCAATATCTGCTCCAACCTTTACGACGTTATAGATTTTATTGTTGATCGTCTCTGAGTAATAGAGATCTACCTTTTGTCTGTTCTTCCCATCAGCATCCACATAATAAAAGGTCGGAACTATCTTGATATGGCTTAGGTCTCCATACATGTCTCCCGTGGTGTCCAATCTGAAGCGAACTGCATAGCCAGTCTTTAAGATACCAAGGTTCTTATAGCGAGGATGACTTCCATTGACCAACGGGAAGGTATACTTGCTGAGTCTGTCCGTACTCTTTCCATACTGATCCTTCGTTCCCACAGTGTAATAATATGCATTGGCTTCATTATATCCGTTTAGCTTTGTTCCATCTACTGCACCGTCGAAGTATTTAAGGTACATGGTACCTCTTTGACGGAATACATTCTCCCACTTAGGATAATCCGATATGTCATAAAGGGTGAGCCCATAGATCCTGCCCGATACCTCAAAATTCATCGTGGACGTTGCTACATAATCGTTAATGCTTGAGTTCTTGGTTACACCAGTCCTATCAAGCTTTGCGGTACCGTTGACAGCAATAGACCTAAAGTCTGCAGTATAGACACCCTCCTGCACCCACATGGGCACATAGAAGCGATGGGTATCCCGACCAAGGATATACCAGGTACCGGACTTAAGAAAGATATCATTCCCAGTGAGCCCATCCCCCAGCTTGTCCACATATACATCAAAAGGAAATTTCACTTCGTTTCGGACAACACCGTCTTTTTTGGCTATGTAAGAGACATTGTTAGGGTCAATGAAGGAGCGTGAAAAGTCCCTTATGCGATACCCAAGGCGGTCACTATGTTCCAGAGTATTCAATATCTTGACAGTAAAATCATTCAAGGTACTGTCTGGGTCAAGGACTACCTGAACTGCCTCTGATTGGGGGGTAATCAGCTGAGACCACTTATCATTATCCCCTGTAACAATAGGCTTACATATAACAGGAGTATGAATCACAACATTATTTACAGGTACATTGAAAGTCTTGGTAGAAGATAAACTATTTACGCTGGCAATATGTCGCAAATAAGTAACGCTACCAGAGGAAGAATAATTACCATTCTCTTTCTCAGCATCAATCACCTTATTATCTGTAAATAAACCCTTATCATGACAGTTCTCGGAGCATTGGACTAAGGAAGAAACATTCGGCACAGGAGCGATCTTTCTTGTGGATGCATTTGACATTACTACTCTTCCATCAAATATAATGGAATCGTTCTTTACGACCGCTTCACTCGTACCACTCCATGCATAGTCAGAGAGATCTTCATAAGGAATGGAAGGTTTGGTATCCGAATCGGAGCTGATCGTACCACCATCAATAGTAATGCCTGATGACACTTGTTCGGGCGGCATCACATGTGATGCAAGGCTTGAACTGTGCAAAGTACTAAGAGAAGGAATTTTCAAATAGGTCATGTTTCCATCCAGGGTTACGCTTCCACCCGGAAGGGAATAATTATATACCCGTGCTGCACTGGCATAATAATAATCAAGGCTCTCAATTTCCCAATAGGAATAGGCACGTTCCACGCTGACAACCTGTGATCGGGATTCAGTAGTCGTTACAGGTTTAGGACCTCCAAACTCAATAGGGGTAGCTGTCATGTACTGTAAGGTGTAATTCTTTGTTACCCTTACGTTATAAGCAATTTTCCCTGTCCGATTCACAAGCTTATATCCTAGAAGGTAATCCTTTGTTTTCACATACACATACTGGCTTTCCGTGGTCGATATTCCTTTTTCGGAATTAAAGTACCTCGCACCATACTTATCCCCATCAATCAACCCTTCGGGGGAAGGGGTATCCGTTGATAATTCTATAGGGGCTTTTGCTACAGGTACTTCAATCGTGGGTGGTGTAGGCTTCGGTATTACAGTAGGTTTCGGTGTAACAGAAGGTTTCGGAGCAGGTGTAACGGTTACTCCTGGTTTCGGTGTGGGTGATGGCTTTGTCGACTTCTTTTTAAAAACCATCTTGATTGTCAGTGTTGATCCTCCGGCAGCATCAGGAGCTTTAAAGCTAACCTTCTTTCCCGTATAATTTCCAAGTTTTATAGTCTCTTTGCTATTGCGGTCTTTATATGTATACTTCCAGTAATCTTGATACTCATAGGTGATACCATCTTTTTTTATGGTATCATTCTTCAATGTGTAGGGCGGTATAACTTCGTTATAGATCGCATGTTTAGTGTAGCCCAAAAGATCATCGTCTAAAACATTATCTTCCGTATCTACAGCGATAACCTTAACTTTAAATACAACCTCAGCAGATAACGTATACTGAAAATTGTAGTAACCCTTCAAATAATTCACAGTTCTTTCGCTCCATGGAGCTTTCTCCAACATATCTTGATAGCCATAAACCAGTTTATGCAAGGTCTTATTACCCTGAAAGACTTCAAATACATTATTAAGGTAAACTGTTGCACTACCATTTGCCACAAGGTAATCACCTGTAATACCAATATTGGGAGCCGCTGCTGCATTTAAGAAATCTTTTTTCCATATGATATATTCTACTGTTTTTGTTGTTCCATCATCTTTTTCATCGCCAAAATTAAAAGGTACAAGCTCATATTTTATACTGGTATTACTACCCTCATCGAATTTATTACTAAGGTCATATTTTTGTTTGGTCATTCTAAAATATAATGTTTTGTATCTGATGGCATTATCATCAGCACTGTTATGAGTACCCGTCTGTATAATTCTATCACGATCATTCCTAGTATTTTGACTACCATTTACGCCACCTACAATTTTGATCCAGTCATCATCAGCGGCATTGACAACTTGAGTATCTCCAATATAAGCGAAAAGAATAATGAAAATAAGTGTAAAGTATATCAATCTATGAAACACCAAACGTCTTTTTATCAGCAAAACTAATCCACCTTCCTTTTGTTATACAAAGGCTCATTAAGAATTGCATAGAACACACCTAAATTTTCAGGATTTTGCCCTTCATACCAGGAAAGTTCTACTTCAAAATACCCTTCTTTCCACTCTCCTATAGTAAATTTATTCAGATTAACTAAAGGAAAACTTGTAAAAAGTATTTTGCTATAAGGGTTTTCATAAACGAGACGTTCAGCATCTGCCCCATACTTCTCATTTGAAGAATTAATTCTGTACTTAACATAGGTTCTTAAAACATATCTCCCCCTGTAAAAATATAATGATGATCTATCTATAGCGATTTTAGAGCATTCAACTATCGTCTTATTCTCCTTCATTTTCTTGATATACTTTTCTATATCCTCTTTTGCTCTTTTTGTCGCAATTTCATTTCCATAGCTATAATCTGCCGAAAGTAATTTATTAACCCAATCATCATTTATGGTGCGGTAATCTGCGTTAAAAACGCACTCCATGTAGGTTCGAACTTTATTCACCCACTCCTCTACATATTGTTCCTTAACTTCTTTAAAGTTCTCAAAATCAGTGATCCGATCTATATCAGCCGGACAAGCATATTCTTCCAAATGCTTATAAGGTGTTCTTTCTCCTGTTATGGGATTAACCAATGATTGCCCCTCATATCCGAACTGCCAATCATAGTAATCATTCGGATAGCTCGCAAGTATGTAGGGAAAATACTTAGCATACTTAGGCAGATTCGTAGTTCTAATTAATTGTCCATCCGGGCTGATCTTGGCACGTAAAGATTTATCATTTAACATTCTCAGGCTGGATAAGGCTCCGTCTTTTGTCACCTTACTCGTCAGCTTTAGGTTACGATCCGATGCAAATTTCCCATTAGAATATCCCTTCATTAGTCCTTTAATAAACCCTTTCGCAATATCTTCTCTCTTGCTTTCAGAGATTTTGCCTATATCGGAAATCCTTTTGTCAATCACCTCTTTGATAAGTTTATCATCTGTTACTGTACTATTCAGATAGTCATCCGCGCGGCTTAATAATATCAGCATATCACCACGGGTAAGGTTTTTAGAATAGTCCGTGAAATCTCCTTCCTTGATAATTCCGTTATTTATTAGCACATCAATAGCTGTACTTCCTTCATTAGACACCCCAAATTCTTTCACAAGCTCCTCAGCAAACTCACTGATCGTAATCTTGAGTGAGGAAGCTTCAGCCCGCTGTGGTTCATCCTTCACTAAGATAGTAAGCACAAGAAGTATAACCATTAATGTTGATATCATTTTTCTCATCCCAATCATTTCCTCCTTTGTTTACATGCAGTAAAATCCCCTTATAACAATACCTTCAAACACTTTATTAATGCTCAAACTTGTCTGTAACTTATCCTTAATTTCATATCTGATCTTTTTGCATATAGTAGGACTTGTTTCCTGAATCTTCTAATTCTGATTATATAGGAAATATTTACTTATTCAAGCATAACTTACATTTTTTTCTATCTTCCTATCAGTTTTATTGATAATTTTCGACTGTTGCTTCAATTTTCGACATTGTAACGTAATCCCGTTTCAGCATATTTCTTAAACCTGTCAATTGATCTATACAGAATAGCTTTTCCCCAAGATATAGATATCTCATATCAACCATTTCCCTAATACATTGATCAAGCCATTTAATAGCCATCTCTAGCTTTCCCTCTATGTAATAGTTGTAAGCCATACCGACAGCTTTCACTCTGACAGAATGAATGTCGCCCTTAATCTCATTCGCTCTCATTATTTTATCAATCTCCTCTTGCTTCATCCTATTGCTGTTAGTCGAAAATTCATTTCTTAGTATGATCAGGATTAAATTAAGATAGAGTCGTTCCATGCTGATAATATTACTCACTTCCCGACTGATTGGTGCGTCCGGTTCGATCCTATCTAATGCTTTCTGCGCTAAGGTATATTCATCTTCGTCTAGATGAAGGTAATACTCCAGGACAGCATGATAGGCCAGAATATCTGTGTTTATTCTCTTATTGCCAACTACTAGCAATCTCTTATCCATCTGCCTGTAAGTCTGTCCTTCAAAGAGCTGATGGGCAATTATCATCTGGTAGTTATGAGCTTTCTTCGAAGCCTGATTGCTTTTCATGATCTGCATACATGCCATGTCATTGCACACTCTTCCTATGTTTGGAATTCCGTTAGTTATCACCAACATTATTCCGAATAAAAATAGTCCCATAGCATACATCCAGGTAATAGGATGTCTAAAGCACTGAATCATCCCCAGTAAACCAACTGCTGTCAATAACAGATTGATTATAATGCCACCTAAGGTATATAATGATGCATCCAGACATATCGATTTAGGATACATAATACATCTGTAACTGTAGGAAGGAACGGTTTTTATTCTAAGTCTTTTATTCTCCTTTACTAGTGCAATACGAAACAGCTGTAAATAAATCATACGCCAGCCTGATAGACTCCCTGCTAACATATGTCCAAGTTCATGTGCGAGCAACTGAAACATCAATGGCAATATAGCTGACGGTATCATGTTTAATATAATTATTCTATAATCTATCACCATTCTCCCCTCTCGGTATCATCTTATCTATCGTATGAGTCCTATTTGCACTTTTTATTTTTCCTTTATACTTACACTTTGCTTAATGTGAAGCCCTTGCTCGGGTAACGAAGTAAATACCTTTCGCAGGATATTTCGCGCAGGTGTGGACTTTCTATTCTTAATTACTACTCCAAAGGTGTCACCCAATCCGCAATAATAAATACCATCCTCATAGAGGTCATCCAATATAACGTCTGTATAATCGGTGTTGTCATAAGTCAATACATTTCCGGTGAATACAGGCGTCTTCGAGATGCACATCGGGCATCCCGGATTACTCCCATCAGGACTCAAATCATAGACATAGCCGCAGATATCACAGATCATCTTTTTACATACCGTTGTTACCATAATTGAGGTGGTAGCTCCCTTATAACCGATTGTGATAAGCTTGGTCCCTACGTATCCGTTGTCGAGATTATCCACATATCCACTGCTAATGCTTTCTGTCCTTCCATCCAGGTATTTGACAAACAGGATTACACCGTTTTCCTGTAAGGTTGTTCCTATAGCGATTGTCATTGTTGAAGTGTTCGGAGACTGTATCCTGATGCTTTCCACATACTCCCTACAGAAGGGGCAACCGGGATCAGAACCGTCAGGCTTAAGGTTATAGGTATGTCCATTCGCACAGATTCTGGTCCTTGGGACTACTGTCACCGTCATATGGGCAGTCAATACTGCTCCCTTGATATCGGTATAAGAGATTGCCACATCTGTATTCTTGACTGCAGCGTCCGTCCTATAATTTGTGCTACATAGGATAACCCCTGTTGAGCCGTCCGCATAGGTAGCTCTAGCGGTCGTGATCAGCTCCTCTCCTATGTATACTGCCTGTATTGGATTGGTAGGCGCTATTGATGTAATTATTTGATTACATGCAAGATGTCCATTCCCGTCCATCCCACAAGTAAGATACCATTGATCAAACTGAGTATAATCACATAAATCAATTAAATCAGTCGCTGAATAATTTACGCAAAAGTCAGATGAACTCGGTGATAGTAGACCCAATATTCCAATTCTGTTCCATAGACTTACAAAATCATATTTATTACAATATATATTAATGAATTGGGCTTCTGTAAGCACCGGGGGAAAACCGGGATTAGAATTTATATAGCTTCCATACTGTGAATTTTTATAAGCTTCATAATAGAAAATAAAACTATGATCTATAGCATTATACTCCGTTCTGTATCGAACACCAAAGCCGGGATACTGATATCCTAAAGAATCAATACCCAGAAAAAAATATCTTGGAACATCGCAATAATTAATCAAACCATTCCGAAACATTGTAAAGTATGTTTCTGTCTGGGGAGTAGAAGAAATACTTACTGCATTGTTGTATACCTTCTGGGTAGTTTTATGCACATGATAAACATAGCAGCCATTGTGATACGTCGCATTTCCTACTGATTCAGGTGCATACTGGCTCTGATAATCATATATAACTCCAATCGGAGAAGCATCCAAATATCCATCCAAATTACCGTCCCTGTCATATCCACAGGTATGAGCATAATTATGTATTTCCTCTCCCTGAGTAGTTCGACTGCTGTTACAATAAAAACAGAATTTATATCTATATAAATCTATACCTGTACAAGTTAAAACTCCGCTCGGCTCCCTGATATACCAAGAAAACCAACCGGGATAATCTTTACCACAATCTTGGCAATGCATGGTATAACCTAGCGCAGATGTATAGAGATTACAATATTCGTTATGTGCATGAGGTATCACAAAAGGTCCGGCACTTCCTTTATGTATATGACCGTCATAGCAGTCATCTGTATGTACATGGTTCGGATCTGCATCGGTTGAGACAGCAGCTGCAAGGATACCGGCATTCGTTTCGGTATTCATCGTAAGCCCGCTGTTATCAATCGGATCAGTAACATACGGTGCATATGTCTCAACTTCCCTGTAATGATAAATGTTTGTTCCTGCATAGGCAGCCCTCTGTGCCGCCAAAATTTCTTCTAAGGTACGCATACGGTACTCCGGTTCATAGACTGTATAGTTATGTTCAAATTGTATATCATATAGATTTCCTGTCAGAGACAGCCTTTCAAGATATCTTTCATAATCTTCGGATGTGATGTAGGCATTTTTCTTAATATCTGTCAGGAACTCACTGGTACTTTCTTTATCCATGGATATAACAATCGTTTCTGTCCTTAAACCAACATACAAAAATACGGACAGGAACAGTATTACCATGGCAACAAAGAGATCGAAGATTAATTCAATTATCTTACTCATGTAAGCACCCTTCCTCCGTAAATAAATCGTTTCTTTGTGCCAAGCATGGCCGTCCTGAAGAATGTACTTTGTATTTTTGTAAGCAAAGATTTTTGTTTCTTTGAAACTTCTACAGACACATAGTGCTGCTCCTTAAAGTAATAGATACCCTCTTGATATAGTTCTTCCAGAATCTCTGAGGTATAGGTGATATCAAAGAAATATACCTCCTCGTTCACTTCTTCAACAATATTGCAGTAAGGGCAACCCGAATCGTTGCCGTCCTCATTCCGATAATAGATGTGTCCGTTTGGGCAGGTAATGCTATCTAATGTATTTACAACCTCGATATCAAGTGTAGTATGAAACCCTGCGTAAGTTACCGCAATAGTCTGTTCTCCCATGATAAAGGGTTCATAGTCTGTTATCGTATAATCATCCAACTCAATCTCTCTGTGATCATCCTTAAAGATCAACACAACAGCAATATTCGGAGTTGTACCTCTCTGAATAAGCATAGAACCGGTCACCAGATAGGCCTCAATACCAATTAAGTCTTTTGAGCAAACTGGACATCCATTCGGATATTCACCCGCATTATAGAATAGTCCGCATATGGAACATTCTTTGGTCGAAGTCGGAAGCACTGTCAGGCTTATAGTAGTTGTGGCATTTTTATAGGTTACTGTCACAGTAAATACCCCTTCCTCCGAGGTTGTTCTATCAATACTCCAATCTGTTACCTGCCTCACACTATTGTTTGCATAAGTGGCATTGACGGTCAGGTCGATATTATCGTATCTCTTGACGGTGATGTTTTCAGGTGCGGCACTGATGTTGATCACGGTTTCGGAACAGACCGGACAAATAGCTTCAGAAGCAGGGTATTCTGTTTTGCAGACCGGACAGATAACTGTTGCTTCCATTACTAATACGGAGACCACCTCCGTAAATCCTCCGTATTCTATAGTGACGTACTGTACTCCCAGAAGCTGCGAGTCATAATTACTGGTCCAGTTACTAATAAACTGTGTGGAACCGTCCTGATACCTAACCATAACAGCAACGGGTAACGGCTGCCCTTGCTTTAGTTCAATATATCCCGGAGTAACACTGATGCCTTCTATTGTATTCTTACAGATTGGGCACCCCGGATCAGTATCATTATCCATTAGTTCGTAGACTGTCCCACACTTAGAACATGTCTGATGAAGGCCTGTGACCTTCACTTGAATAGTTGTTGTCCGTGTCGTGTCATAGTATTTGTATGAAATCGTAACTGTCTGTGTCCCAATTATATCAGGCGAATATCCGCTGATGACGTGACTTCCCGTAACATTCCAAGAGGGGAAATACATCGCATTTGCCATAACTGTTATTGGTAATGCACTTGGTTGCGTATATCTGTCTACGGTCACAATGTTAGGTGAAACCGTGATGGACATAAGATCATCGATATATAAATCAAATGAAGCTCTTTTAGTTACCCCACCTTCTGAATAGGAAATGGTAAGAGTGTGTTTGCCTAAAATAGAAGGATTGTACGCTGACACTGAATACTGATCAGGAGTAAGCACGATACTCGATCCATCGCTATAGTATGAATAAACAGTGAAGCTTGGAGCGTTTGTTCGGAATATGACCTGTGATACAGGCGAAACACTGATCGAAGTGAGAACTTTAGAAATTACAGTTACAGTAATGGTGCGATATATAGTCACATAATTCCTCGCACTGTCGACATAACCGGTATAAGAAAGAGTCACGGTCTGCGTACCGTCCAAATTCGGGTTAAAATTACTGGCGCAATTTACAGTACCAATGCTCCCGTTAAGATATGTTACAGCTGCTGATGTTATAATTGCTTCACCTTTATTTACGGTCTGTGTTGGGTTCGTTGGTGCTAGGCTCGTTATAATCTGGTTACAGATAGGATTATCGTCTTGCGCTTGACCGCATATGGCAGCGAGTGTAGGTCCACCACAATAACAACAGCCAAGATATGATTGTAATAAATCCAACCCAAAACAGGATGGTATGCTGATATTTTTCAGCACAATGTCATATGCATACTTTATCGAGGCTGTTTCAAAGTACGTGTAAACTCAAAAAACTGATATAAAATTTTAATTGTAATTTATGGGCAAGGCCATTTTTCAGTGGTTCTTGCCCATGCTTGTATTATAAATCTGTTTTTGGGGTTGT
>JAEZKU010000007.1 GCA_023436065.1 Bacillota bacterium | reverse complement strand
AAAGGTGGCTTAAGAGACCACCGCCTTACTGGTAACAGTAGGGGCTATGTAAACCCCACTCGAAGCAAGACCGAACATAAAGCGATACGGTTGCCCGCCGTGCTTTAGGGTAGGTCGCGTAGTACCTTTGGGTACTGGAGCCACATGGCAACATGTGGTCAAGATAGATGACCATTCAAGACAGAACCCGGCTTATCGTGCTGCTCATACTTTGAAACAGCTTCCCCCTACAAATTCCTTCAGTATGGAATTTGAAGGAACCGTCTCACTCGGTGCCCCAATAAAATAATCAAGAAACTTCAGTAATCTCTTTGCTTCCACATATTCTGCGCAATCTCTGTCAATCCCAAATAAGATCGGTTCCGCATACTGCTTTAATACTGCCAACTCGTAAATCAGAGCTGAATTGAACATCACATCTGCGTCCTCCTGGAACGGAAAGATATTCTCATCCTCTCCTCTTCTTACCGAGGGCCACATTGAAATCGTCTTCTGTGCAGATGCACCTCTGGTTCTCGCATCCCTCACCATTCTGCGGAGCAGACGGCCATCCGTGGTAGGAATACGGTTATGCTCGTCAATATTCAGCTGAGTCAAGGCGCTGATATAAATCTTAAATTTGCTTTCCCTCGGAAGGGAATAGGACAACGCATCATTCAGTCCGTGGATGCCCTCTATGACAAGGATGTCTTCCGGTCCCAAGTTCAGGAAGTTTCCCTTATATTCTCTTCTACCACTGATAAAGTTGAAATCCGGTATCTGAACCGTCTTCCCATTCAGCAGATCTGTCATATCCTTATTAAACTGCTCAAGATCAATTGCATGCAGAGATTCGAAATTAAACTCTCCCTTTTCATCCCTCGGTGTCCTCTCCCGATCCACGAAATAATTATCCACAGCAATCGGATGAGGCTTAAGACCATGAGCCTTCAGCTGGATGCTGAGTCGATAGGAAAAGGTAGTCTTGCCTGATGAGGAGGGTCCGGCGATCATGATAAATTTCATACTGCCCGCATTCTTGATTGCCTCAGCAATGTTACTGATTTTCTTCTCCTGCAAGGCTTCCTGAACCAGAATTAATTCATTCAGCTTTCCATGGGCTATGACTTCATTTAATGCAGCCACATTAGGGATATCCATCATCCTTGCCCAATCATTGGATTCTCTCAATGTCTCATAAAGCTTTTTCTGTGGAACAAAGTGCTCCACAACGGTAGGGCTCTTCTTATTCGGAAGTAGCAGCAAAAGCCCGTCCTCATACAACATCAGGTCAAAATACGGAAGCATTCCCGTACTCGGTGGCATATATCCATAATAGTAATCCTCAAAGCCATCCAGACTGTAGACATTGGTCTTGGATACACGACGATAGCGGAACAGCTTTTGCTTATCATACATACGATACTGGCGGAACAGCTCAATGGCATCATCTGTTCCTACACTGCGTTTCATAAAGGGAATATCCCTCTGAACCAGGTCCTTCATTCTTTGCTTAATGGAAGCTATTCTTTCTTCCGTCAGAGGAAAAACTCCCTCATAATCACAGTACAGTCCATTGTTTACGGTATATTCCACAGATACCTTTTCCACATTCTCATTCCCAAATTCCGCATAGATTGCCTTCAGCATCATCAAAATCATACCGCGCTGATATGTTTTTTGTCCGGCATCATCCGATGTGGTCACAAAGCTGATGGTACAATTATCAGTAACTTTTTTAAAAAGCTCTCTGAGCTTGTTATTTACAAATGCCAGAATGATTTGATTCTCATAATCCTTTTGAAAATCCCTGCTTATCTCAAGCAAAGTGGTGTTGGCAGGGTATTCATATTCCTTATCCCCTATTTTCACTATTACATTCGTATTCATGGTCATCACTCCTTATCGAAATATTCTAGTCCGCTGTGTATTAAATCTATCTTTGCTAAAAAATCTTTTTTACGAGCAAGTGCATTGTCTGTCTGCTCAAGATTTAGATTTCCAAGAACCTCTTCACAAATCCCCAGCTCCCAGTTCAGATATTCCTTCAGAATCGGATGCTTTGACTCCAATAAAAGACGCCCGTAGTACAGATGCTCCTGCTTCGTCAGGATATAATCCTCCTTGTTTACTACACTCGTCTGCTGAACTGCTTTCATCATCATATAATACTTACCATCTTCCAGGACCATATTCTCCTTTATAATAAGAAACCCTGAATCCATCAGCATATTACGCACCTTACAGATCTCAGACTGGGGCTGGAGGATTAATTCCTTGATTTCTTTCAAAATATCGGGTCTTTTATTCAATATTTCAATGGTAAGTGCTCCACCCATGCCTCCGATCAGAATGGCATCCACTTCACCGGGCTTTAATTTTTCTAATCCATCCGACTTCTTTACTTCAATTCTGTCAGCACAGCCATACCGTTTGACATTTTCCTTCGCTTTATCGACAGGTCCCTGATTCACATCCATGGCAATCACCTGTGGTGATATTCCCCAGTCTGCCAGATAGATCGAGGTGTATGCATGGTCACACCCCACATCCGCGACACGCATTCCTTGTGTTACTAAATCTGCTACGGCTTGTAGACGTCTTGAAAGCTGCATTTTTTACTCCATATGATATATTATTTTCCGAACCTTGCTATCAACGCAGTCTCGGAATCATCTTATTATATTAGTAATTGTAACATTATTCCCTTATATTTTCCACTGAAGAATCATTTCCTCCCTACCAGGTGCCTCCGGCTTCGCTACCGGAACGACAAGAGGAGAACCACTTCCCCATTCAGAGACATAAGGCATAGCTTTTTCTCTGCATGAAGGAAGCCGTTCTCCTCTTCCTACTATATAGTATTAAGCGTTTTCTGCTTCCTATTCCAGATAATCCTTCAGTTTACGGCTTCTGCTCGGATGTCTGAGCTTACGAAGTGCTTTTGCTTCAATCTGGCGGATACGCTCTCTGGTGACGTTGAATTCCTTACCAACCTCCTCCAGGGTACGAGCCCTGCCATCGTCCAGACCGAAACGCAGGCGGAGCACCTTCTGCTCTCTCTCTGTCAATGTCCCAAGGACCTCTACGAGTTGTTCCTTCAACAAGGTAAATGCAGCCGCTTCTGCCGGTACCGGAACGTTATCATCCTGAATAAAGTCACCGAGATGGCTGTCCTCCTCTTCACCAATGGGAGTCTCCAGCGAAACCGGTTCCTGGGAAATCTTCTGGATTTCCCTTACTCTGTCAACCGGCATATTCATCACTTCAGAGATTTCCTCAGGAGAAGGCTCTCTGCCCAACTCCTGCAGCAACTGTCGCTGTACACGGGTCAGTTTATTGATAGTCTCCACCATATGAACCGGAATTCGAATTGTCCTTGCCTGGTCTGCAATTGCTCGCGTAATTGCCTGTCTGATCCACCAGGTAGCATAAGTACTAAACTTGTAACCCTTGCGATAATCAAACTTCTCCACTGCTTTAATCAGTCCCAGATTTCCTTCCTGAATCAGATCCAGAAACAACATTCCCCTACCAACATAACGTTTCGCGATGCTGACAACGAGACGAAGGTTCGCTTCTGCCAGGCGCTTCTTGGCATAATCATCACCATCCTCCATCCTTCTTGCCAGTTCGATCTCTTCATCTGCATTCAGCAAAGGAACTTTGCCGATTTCCTTCAGATACATACGGACAGGATCCTCTATGCTAATTCCCTCCGGTATGGTTAAATCCAGGGGTTCCAGATCCTCATCCTCCTCCAGAAGGATATCTTCCTCATCCTCCTCAGAGATTCGAAGAACATCCACATTATGCTTGTCCAGGAAGTCGTAAATTTTCTCGATACGTTGCGGATCCAGCTCCATATCTACAAAAAAGTCATTTACCTCCTGAAATTCCAGGACATTCTTCTTTTTTTCTGCAAAAACCAACAGCTCCTTCAACCTCTCCGTAAACTTAACGATACTTTCGTCCATAGATAATCCTTCCTTCTTCAACTCTTTTTATATTTTAACCATCATTTGATGAAATATGCAGTCCCCCAGGACACTTAAGTCCCTCAATACCGCATAAACAGGCTAATTGCTGAAGGTGATACTACGTTTTTTCAGCTCAGTCTTCTCATTGATAATCTTCATCAGCAGTGCCGTGTCATTTACCTCGATCGCTTTTTTGCTCTGAATATCCAGGCTGTTCTCCTTTAGCCGGAGCACCGTGTCGGTCAGGGCCTTCTGCCATCCGGCCTCATCCATATCTCCCCGGATCCCCGCTGAGAAGAGCGCCGCCACCTCAGACTGCTCCTCCTTACTTTCGAAGCAGTTGATAATTTTGGCAGGATTCACTGTCTGCTCCTTCTCATACTGTTCAAATACCAGTTGCGCTACCTCCATATAAATCCCTTCCGTGAAATCCTCAGGCCCTAATAGACCTTTGATTTTCTCGAAGAGAGAATGGTCCTCGATCAGCCAGGTCAGCATCAGTTTCTGTGATTTAGATATCCCGTCCTCCGGTGCCTTCTTAGCCTTTACCGCTTCATGCTTAAACTCCTTTGGTTCACCGACACCGATCACAATCTGGGAACCGATTTTATTCACCAGCCGCCTTAGCTGTTCGATGTCTATCTGATATGCCTTTGCAATCGCTTCTATATAGAAATTACGTTCCAATTCCTCGCTAAAACCAATCAGCTTTTTCGCTGTTTCATGAAAGAACCTTGTCTTCTGTTCCGGATCTCCCATGTCATAATCCTTCTGTAAAACATCGATTTCAAAGAAGAAGCTGCTCCTTGCCTCATTGATCCGCTTCTGGTATTCCTCTGCTCCAAGGGCTTTGATAAATTCGTCCGGATCCTTGTACGGTTTCATATTGATTACTTTGATTGAAAGCCCTGCCTCTTTTAAAATCGGAATTGCCCGAAGTGCTGCCTGAGTTCCGGCCTGATCACTATCAAAGGTCAAAAGCACCTCGTTCGTGTAGCGTTTCAGCAGATTGGCATGAAAGCCTGTAAATGCAGTTCCCAGTGCCGCCACTGCATTGGTAAAGCCCGCCTGATGCAATGCGATGACATCCATATATCCCTCGCAGATCAGAAAATAATTCTTTCTCGAGGCCTTTGCATAATTTAGTCCGTAAAGATTACGACTTTTCTCAAAAACTCTGGTTTCCGGAGTATTTAGATACTTGGGCACCTCCGGCCCCACATTTCCCATTACCCTGCCACCAAACCCGATCACTCTGTGGTTTGCATCCATAATCGGGAACATGACTCTGTCCCTGAACTTGTCCCTGCCGCCTAAGCGTTCATCAATTGTAACAAGTCCTGATTGAGCCAGAAATTCATCCTCATATCCCTGCTTTTTTAAGTAACGGTATAAATCATCACTGTAGCGGTTACTGTATCCAAGTCCGAAATGCTTGATGGTATCCTCGGAAAGACCACGCTTGATCAGATAATCATAGGCAGCTTGTCCCTCCAGATTTTTGAATTGATAATAAAAATAGGTAGCTGCCAACTTATTCGCTTCCAGAAGTCTGCTCTTTAGATCTGCCTGCCGCTTCTGTTCCTCGGAATATTCCTGTTCCGGAAGAGCTATTCCGGCACGCTCCGCCAAAAAGCGAAGCGCCTCAAGAAAAGAATAATTCTCATATTCCATAATAAAGGTGAATACATTTCCTCCGACCCCGCAGCCAAAGCAATGGTACATCTGCTTAGAGGCACTGACGGAAAAAGATGGTGTCTTCTCATTATGAAAAGGGCACAGTCCCATATGATTGCTGCCTTTTTTCTGCAGTCTTATGTAGGAGCCAATGACACTTACGATATCATTTCTGCTTCTGATTTCTTCAACCAGCTCGTCCGAATAAAACATAGTGCACCCCTCCCGTCTCATTTCAAAGTAAAATAATTTATATGCTGACTACCGTCAGGAGTCTAGACTTTCTCCTAGTATACACTCCATGCCGATGGGATCATAAGCTCCTTGAACTTTGTGACCGCATAACGATCCGTCATTCCTGCAATATAGTCACAGACAGCCCGATAAGCTGGCTCCTGTCTTTGTTCCATCCTCTGAATAAATTCTTCCGGAAGCTTCTCAAGGTTATGCATATAATAATCAAACAGCATCTCCAAAAGTCTTTCCGCTTGCTCCTCCTGGCTTTTTGCTTTCTTATTCATATATACGCTTTCAAACATGAACTCCCTCAGGCTATGCATCGCAGCCTCGATATTGGGAGACATGATAATATCATTTTTACCCCGGCTGTTTGTTACAATATCATGAATCAGGGTATCCAGTCTTTTCCCGAGACTGTGTCCGATTACGTCGGTAAACTCCTTCGGGATCTCTTCTTCACAGATAATCTGACCGCGAATTGCGTCATCGATATCGTGGTTAATATATGCGATTTTATCACACAAGCGGACAATCTTCCCCTCCAACGTAGCAGGTCTGCCTTCTGTCATATGGTTTCTGATCCCATCCCTGACTTCCTTGGCAAGGTTAATCCCTTGACCGTGGTTCTCTAAAATCTCAACCACCCGAATGCTCTGTATATGATGTTCAAAGCCCACCGGACAGATTCTGTTCAGCGCGCGCTCTCCCGCATGGCCAAATGGGGTATGTCCCAAATCATGGCTCAAAGCAATAGCCTCTGTCAAATCCTCATTCAACAACAATGCTTTTGCTATCGTCCTTGCAATCTGAGCCACCTCCAGGGTATGGGTGAGGCGGGTTCGATAATGATCTCCCTCCGGGGCAAGAAATACCTGTGTCTTATGCTTGAGTCTGCGAAAGGCTTTAGAATGCAGAATACGATCCCTGTCCCTTTGATAAATCGGGCGGATATCGCAGGGCTCCTCGTAACGGTCCCTTCCAAGGGACTGGTCTGAAAATGCAGCATAAGGACTTAAAATTTCATGCTCTCTCTTTTCCAGCATTTGTCTGATATTCAAGCTTTGCTCCATGGTAATCCCTCCCTTTCCGTGCTCAATAAAACTTATACTACTAATATTCTACAAGGTCTTCCTATTTCCTTTTTTATTTCAAAAATTATTTTCTCATTTCGATCATGCCTACATTTCGCGATCATCTTCTCCTAACACATATAAATCCTTCAGTCGCTGGTATCTCCGATATTTCCCACATCTTGCAATGGAAAATGCGCCTCGGATCCAAGATCAAAGACGCATCTTTCTTATCATATTATTTCTACAATATATTTTTTCTATTATTGCTTACTACAACATACTTTTCTATTATAGCTTACTGCAACATATTTTTTCTATTCCAGCTTATTGCAACATAATTTTTTCTATTACTGCTTTTTGCACCTTAATATCTTCTATTACTGCTTACCATAACATGATATCTTCCTATTTGCACTTATCCTTCATCGGGCAGGAGGAGCAGCTGTCACAACAGGATTTTCCTGCTTTTACATCCTTTGATTTTTTATAAATCACATAACCGGTATAGGCTAAAATCACAATTAACAAAACAATGCCAGCCATAAATCCTCCTTTTCTGTGCGCAATGCACACGACAATATTTCTTCAACAGCTTAGATTAACAGGCTTCCGATCTGGTAAATCAGGGTAGATACCAGCATTGCGACAGCCAGTTGGAAGAATATCGTAAACACCGTCCATTTGGCGGATCGCATCTCCCGCTGAATAACTCCGATCGTAGCCGCACAAGGAATATATAAAAGACAAAATACCATCAGGGAATATGCATTCAGGGCACCAAAGCCGTAACCCGCCAGAATTTCTGACAAACCTGCCATGCCTTGTGGCGAGGTGATATTATTGATCTGGAAAAGCACACTGAAGCTTGATACCACAACCTCTTTCGCTGCAACACCGGAAATCAGGGCTACTACAACCTGCCACATACCAAGCCCTGCAGGCTCAAGTACCGGAGCGACAACCTTTCCAAGCATCGCACCAAAGCTGTCTGACATATTGTCCACCATGCCACCCGGCCCGAAATTCAGGATAAACCAGATGACAACAGATGCTGCAAATATTGTTGTTCCGGCCTTCGTCAGATATTCCTTCACCTTTTCCCACACATAGATTATGATGGTACGGGCATTGGGGGACTTATACTCCGGAAGCTCAATCAGTAATGTATTACCGACATTTTTATCCGTCTTACCACTCATCACCCATGCCACCAGAATTGCCACGATAATACCGATCAGGTACATGGAATAAGCTACGAGCATAGCCATCCTTCCAAAAAACATCTGGGAGAACAATACATAAATCGGCAGTCTGGCGCTGCAGGACATAAAGGGCGTGATCAGAATTGTCTTCCTGCGGTCCTTCATATTCTCCAGTGACCGCGAAGCCATAATCGCCGGAACCGTACAGCCAAAGCCCAAAAGCATAGGGATAAATGCTCTTCCTGAAAGTCCGAGCTTACCCATGATGCCATCCATGACATAGGCAACTCTCGACATATATCCACTGTCCTCCAGAAAAGCCAGCGCAAGGAACAGAATAAAGATATTGGGCAAAAAGGTCAGAATTCCACCAACTCCGGCAATAATTCCGTCCACGACCAGGGAGGTCACGAATAGCCCCGCATGAATACTTTCCAGAAGAGTCAGTACCCCTGAGGAGAAAGCCTCCAGCACCACTTCAAACACTCCCTTGATCAGGTCACCAATCTGAAAGGTGAAGAAGAATACCAGCGCCATAATCCCAAGAAAAATTGGAAGCCCAAAAATCTTATGGGTCAGAAAACGGTCAATCTTATCCGTGGATGCAGCTTTTTTATGCTTATTTACCACAACCTCTTCAATAATTTCTTCAATAAAATCATATTTTTGATTGATGATTTCTTCTTCGTAGCTATGGGGTACAGCCGCAGAAAGGTCTAGCGGATATTTGTCTACGATCGCCCGATCCAGCTCCAGCAGCTTGATTGCATGCCAGCGTAGGTTATCGATCTCTCCATATTTATTTACTAAAAGCTCGCTGACTTCATCTATCTTATCTTCAATCTGATCGCTGTACACAACAGGATATTCGCTGTGATGCTCATGCTTGTGCTTATGCTTGTATCCGTGTCTATGCTCTTCCTTCAATTTATGTACATGCTTTGATTTATACGTAGTATTCTCTTCCCCGGCTTCATGAATATGGATCCTATGCAGCCCCTTGCCATGGTGGTGCTCAAGATTATAATCCAGCTTCTTATTCCTATGATGGGAAACAGTATGCATAAGAATATCCAGTCCCGTCTTCCTTCTCGCTGATACAGGAATGACCGGAATACCCAGCATCTCAGGAAGTCTGTGCAGGTCAATCTCCATACCACGTTCTTCCACGATATCCATCATATTCAATGCTAAAACAACCGGCTTTCCGAGCTCTATCAGCTGCAGTGTCAGATACAGATTTCGCTCCAGGCTGGAAGCATCCACCACATTGACAATCACATCAACCTCGGAATCCATGATGTATTCCCTGGTAAGCCGTTCCTCCATCGTATAAGAGGTAAGACTGTAGATACCCGGCAGGTCCACCAGCTTGAACCGATGATCATGATATTTGAAGGCTCCTTCTTTTTTCTCCACTGTTACACCGGGCCAGTTGGCAACCTTTAGGTTCGCACCGGTATAGGCATTAAACAAGGTAGTCTTTCCACAGTTCGGATTTCCGACAAACCCCACCTGTAATTCACGCTTCATCACGATGCCTCCTTCAAAAGTATTGTCTCAGCTATTTTCGCTCCGACAGCCAGTCTGCTGCCTCTCACCATGAGAATAACGGCTCCCCCATAGTTACGGTTCAGAACATTGATACGTGTCCCAACCGTAAGCCCTAAAGCCTCCAGTCTCCGTTTCGTCGCATCGTCAAGATCCAGAGCTTTGACAGTATACGAATTTCCAATCCTTGCATTGTGTAAAGTCATCATGAATATCCCCTCATTCTTCCTGAGCTGTCTAAGGAAGTGTCATGTTCCCTAAATGATATTAATTCTCATTTGCTACTACATTATATTCTCTTGATTAGTATTTGTCAATCTTAAAAAGACCTAAATATTGTAATCTATACCAGCTTTGTTTATGCAATTTGCCTCCGGGATAACCGGCATATTTCCACATAAAAAAAGCCTTGGGAACTATCCATTCTCCTTTGGCTTTCCTGTTCTTTCCTTTATAATAAATGCATGACTTATACAAAATATGATTTTACCCGGCTCTTATAATAAGAAATAATTTGTTCCACAAATAATGAAGGATCATTAGCTGAAAGGACATCATCCCATAACCGCCCAGAATCCCGGTAATCAATCTGCGCCTATTGGTGGATTCTTTGATCTTTACAGCCTGAAGCAGCCAGTCTGCCAGTAGGATCAGTATTCCTGCGATTGACAGCGGCAGGCGGAATCCGATCAGAAGATATGACGGTATAGCCAGTATATAACCAAGGATCGCACCGGTACAGCGAGCACAGACCGGAAACTGATATCCATGAAAGAAGAAGCTGCGTTCGGGCTTTTGATGACAACCTGCCCTTTCTCCCAGTTCCATAAGCTTCATCCATCGTTTGTTCCCGGATTCGGCTTTATTGCCCGCATTCATCTCTTATACCCGAAACTTTCTACCGCAATGGTTGCAGACCCAATAAGCTTTTCTTGATGTATGTCCTTCTCCCATACCACACAAGCCGCAGAGCCAGCCGATCGGACCTAAGATCAGATAACCGCAGCAGCCTTTGAATATACCGTAGCCTTTCATTTTTGTCTCTGTCTCTTCTATGATATGACAGTTCTCACTTTTACAAGACGGACACCTCATATTATCTCCTCCTTATTCATCAGGTTAAAAACCTAATACTAATCTCCCCTGTATTCCACGCTGATTCCTCTATCAATATTACGGCTAAGTCTTACGAATAGCACAGTATCTTCTACAATGTTTCACGATCTCTTTTAGAAAACACACAGCCGCAGTAGTCCTGACGATATAGTGCGTATTTCTCCGATAACTCAATAGAGCGTTTGAAGCCGTTCTTCTTCTTAAAATCCGAAGAAAGATGAGTAACCCCGTATTCTTTTGCCACTTGCTCCCCAATCTCATTTAGCTTAGCAGCATTCTTGTGTGGACTGATGGACAGGGTGGTCGTAAAGAAATCAAAACCGCCTTCCTTAGCCATACGTGCCGCCTCTGACAGACGAATCCGATAGCATACAAAGCATCGCTCTCCACCTTCCTTCTCCTTTTCCAATCCCTTCACAGCTGTATGAAATACCTCAGGTTGATATTCTCCCTGAAGGAATTGTACGTCGGACTTAAGTGGCATTGCTTTGATCAGCTGCTTCTGTTCCTCCACTCTTCTATCATACTCCTCAGGCGGATAGATATTCGGATTATAATAAAATATGGTAATATCAAAATATTCTGACAGATACTCCAGGACATAGCTGCTACAAGGAGCACAGCAGCTATGGAGCAGCAGCTTCGGCCGACGTTGCTTAGCAGTAAGCTTTTCTATCAACATATCCAATTCTTTTTGGTAATTTCTATTATTCATTAAATCAGTTCCAGCTTCCTTAATACATTCTTAAATTTATCCTGATCAATCGGTTTTCCTGCATAGGCGGTGCATCCGAGATCAAAAGCCTTTGTTACATTCTTTCCATCATTTAAGGCTGTCGTCATAATGATTTTAACCGCTTGATCTTCCGGAACGAGCCTCTCCCTCTCTATATCCCTGATCCTCTTCAATGCTTGATAACCATCCATTTCGGGCATCATAATATCCAGACAGACAAGATCATAACCTTCATTTGATTCAAGAGCCATACTAAATGCCTCTACTGCCTCAGCGCCATCCACCGTGACATCACACTCGCCATATTTTGACAGAAATCTCATCATAGACTTTCTGCTGGCAAAATCATCCTCTGCAATCAGTACTCGCATAAGATCTCTCCTTCACACCTTCCAAACTGAATTATCAAGCTACTTTCATAGAATGGTTATATCCCATATAATATGCTTATTTATGATAATTCTCTATTATTTCTTTTAAAGCCACGAACAAACGATTCATCTCTTCGTCTGTACCGATTGATATTCTTAAATAATTATCAATTCGCGGAGCATTGAAGTACCTCACATAGATATTATAACTTCTTAACGCTTCGAATATCGTCTTGGCCGGAATAAACTCATGCGCTACGAAGAGGAAGTTCGCTCCGGATTCCGGGAAAGAAAAACCCAATTCCTTCAGGCGCAGCTCTGCCCGGCTTCTGGTAGCCAGAAGCTTATCAATTCCATCCCGAAAGCATTGTACATCCTTTACTGCTTCCACACCGGCAAGAATGGCGGTCTGATTCATGGTATAGGAATTGATGGAATATTTGACATCATTCAGAGCTTTGATGAGCACCGCATTACCCATAGCATACCCAATTCGCATACCTGCCATGGATCTGGATTTGGAAAAGGTCTGTACCACGATCAGATTATCATATTTCTCGATCAGGCCGACAGCGGAGGTTCCTCCAAAATCGATATAGGCTTCATCAACTATTACGATCGACTCCTGATTATTCTGAATGATTTCCTCGATCACAGAGATATCCTCGCAGATTGAGGTCGGTGCATTCGGATTGGCAAGGATGATACCGCCGTTAGGTTTGAAGTAATCCTCCTTCACGATACGAAACTCCTCATCAAGCGCAGGACGTTCATAAGGGATGCGATATAAATCGCACCATACCGGATAAAAGGAATACGTAATATCCGGAAACAGCACCGGCTTCTCAGAGTTAAAAAAGGTCAGAAAGGCTGTGGCAAGTACATCATCCGATCCCACTCCGACGAATACCTGATCCTTCATCAGATGATAAAAATGAGCCAGCTCCTCAACAAGCAGTCGGATTGTCGGATCGGGATACAGTCTCAGAACATCGGTATCCAGACCGTGAAGGACCTGCTCCACTCCCGGTGCCGGGGGGTATGGATTCTCATTGGTATTCAACTTCACCATCCCTTTTACGTTCGGCTGTTCACCGGGAACATAAGGTATGACGGTTCGAATATTCTTCTCCCATGGTCTCATATTTTATTCTTGCATCAATCATTGGTTATGATGCATTTTCCTTTCTGAAGTATTATATATCTTAATGTTATTTTCTTAATTAACTACCTGCCATATTCCTGAGCAAGTTTTTTGAATTTCTCAAGAGAACGTTCTATCATGGCATAATCCACACAGTAAGCAATTCTGCAGTAGCCGGGGCAGCCAAAGGAGGATCCCGGAACAATCAGCAGGTTATGTTTTTTCGCTGCTGCCGAAAAGGCTTTATCATCCGGTTCCATAGCCTTAACAAAGAGATAAAAAGCTCCCTGAGGCTTAACACACTCATAGCCATAGGATACCAGATTATTGTAAAGCAGCTCACGGTTGCGATTATAAAGCTCCAAGTCCACCTTGGAATCAAGGCATTTCGCGACTGCCCGCTGGATCAGGGAAGGTGCATTCACATAACCAAGAATACGATTGGCAACATTTGCCCCTTCCACCATATCTGTAAAACAATCCACCTCGTTCGGGATAACCAGATATCCGATCCGCTCACCGGGAAGAGAAAGAGACTTGCTGAAGGAATAGCCTACAATTGTATTATGATAATATTTGGTCAGGTATACGACCTCCACCCCATCATAGGCCAGCTCACGGTAGGGTTCGTCGGAAATCAGATAAATAGAAGTACCGAATTCCTTCTGCTTCTTATTTAAGATATCTGCCAGCTCTTTAATTGTCTGTTCGGAATATACGACACCGGTCGGATTATTCGGTGTGTTCACGATCACAGCCTTGGTCTTCGCTGTCAGCTTCTGCTCGAACTCCTTAAGATTCGGCTGGAAATCCACCGTATTCGGAGCAACCGCCACAAGTACACCGTCATAATTGCTGACATAATTCCGATACTCGCCAAAAAAAGGTGCAAAGACGATGACTTCCTCTCCGGGATTAAGAATAGTCTTTAGAATGACATTCAACCCACCGGCTGCTCCCACGGTCATAATGATATTCTCTGAATGAAATTCTGTACCGAATCTACGATTAATGGACAATGCGACAGTCTCACGAACGTCCTCATAACCGGAATTATTCATGTAACCGTGGACAAGATTGGGAGACTCTTCATGAATTACGGATAGCAGAGCTTCCTTAATCTCCTCGGGGGGCTCGACGCTGGGGTTGCCCAAGCTGAAGTCAAATACGTTCTCGGCACCGTAGATGGAAGCCAGCTTTTTTCCCTCTTCAAACATCGCCCTGATTACAGAACTGTTCTTAACCAAACCATTCATTTTTTCTGATATCATCCTGCTCCTCTTTCCGGCCACTACCACGCACCACCCATAAAATTTAGTTGTACAAGTTACTACATCCTATAGGGTGTTACAAGCTCCTGACCACTGGTAAATTTGGTCTAAAGTATAGCACACAATTGCGTGCCACGCAACAATCAAGTAATAATTATTTTAAGTATTATAAAATCACAACAAGTACTGAACTGTCACATTAAAAGCGGCCATAGTTTCACTAGGCCGCTTCTCCTGACAATATCTTTATTCAGTTATTACCTAAATAGGATTATCGAAAACGGATGTCCAGATAGGATTTTACGATTTCAACACATTTGTCAAAGCCCAGTTTACTGCTGTTGAGACACAGGTCATAATGCTTTGCGTTCTCCCATTCTCTGCCGGTATAATAATTATAATACTCTGCTCTGTGTTTATCTATGGCAAGGATCTGTTTCTCCAGTTCCTTCTCTGGCTTACCTGTCATTTCCTTCAAGGTATTGATGCAATCCTCCAGGGGAGCATGCACAAACAGCCTGACCACATTGGGATAATCCTTTAGGATGAAATCCGCACAGCGTCCTATAATGATACAGCTTTCTGTTTCCGCCAGTTCCTTGATGATCTTCGCCTGATAATTGAACAGGTTGTCATTTGAGACAAAATCGTCACTATCCGGTGGAATCAGCTCTCCTTTATATATGTTACGTGCAATTTTAAACAGTAAGCTCTTCTTTAGCTTCTCATCCGCCTTTGCGAACAACTCCTCGTTAATACCGCTGTCGTCCGAGGCAAATCTGAGCAGGTCTCTGTCATAATAGGGTATTCCCAATTCCTCTGACAGCATCTTACCGATCGTACGGCCACCGCTGCCATATCCTCTGGCGATCGTAATCACATACTTTTTATCCATATGAAACACCTCCCGTTTTCTCTATAGATATATAAAACAGAACATAACCTCAGAACAGTTATATTTATTAAGCTTCGCCCAGATATGCTTTTTTAACTGATTCATTATCCATCAGCTTCTTCGCATCATCCGTCAGAACGATCTTGCCTGTCTCAAGTACATAGGCACGATCTGAGATCGATAACGCCTTCTTCGCATTCTGTTCTACCAAAAGTACCGTAGTACCGCTCTTGCTGATACTTTTTATGATATCAAAGATCTCTCCTACCAAGATTGGTGACAATCCCATCGAAGGCTCATCCATCAGAACAATCCTCGGTTTGGACATCAAAGCGCGTCCCATAGCAAGCATCTGCTGCTCACCACCGCTTAAGGTACCCGCCAGCTGGTTCTTTCTTTCTTTTAATCTCGGGAATCTCTGATATACATTCGCCAGGGAATCTTCGATCTCCGCTTTATCCTTACGGGTAAATGCACCCATCAGAAGATTCTCATAGACCGTAAGCTGTGCAAACACATGCCTTCCCTCCGGTACATGAGCTATTCCCATAGATACAATCTTATGTGCAGGGATTTTCTGAAGGTCAGTACCTTCATAGATCACCTCGCCGCTCTTTGCTGCAATCAGTCCTGTGATGGTATGAAGTATCGTCGTCTTGCCGGCACCGTTGGCACCGATCAGCGCGATTACTTCTCCCTCATTTACCGTAAAGGAAACGTCCTTGATTGCCTGTATCACTCCATAATAAACCTGCAGATTTTTTACTTCCAGCATTCTCTTGCTTCCTCCCTTATTCCCCAAGATAAGCCTTGATAACCTCGGGGTTATTCAGTACCTCACCCGGGAGACCGTTAGCCAGCTCCATACCAAAGTTCAATACAAATATCTTCTCGCAGATACCTGCTACCAGCTTCATGTCGTGCTCTATCAAAAGAATAGTAACATCATATTTTTTACGAACCAGTGTAATGGTCTTCATCAATTCCTCTGTCTCAGAAGGATTCATACCTGCTGCCGGCTCGTCCAGTAAGAGCATCTTCGGATTCGTGGCAAGGGCTCTTGCAATCTCCAGTTTTCTCTGCTTACCATACGGAAGATTGGCGGATAACAGATGTGCCTCCTTATCCAGATCGAATACCTTCAGGATATCATATGCTCGCTCATTCATCTGCTTCTCAGTCTTAAAATAAGAGGGCAGTCGCAGAATTCCGGCTGCGGTTGAATACTTATAATTATTATGAAGTCCGATCTTTACATTATCAAGCACTGTCATATTCTTAAAGAGGCGGATATTCTGGAAGGTACGGGCAATTCCCGCTTTATTGATCCCGATCGTACTCAGTCCGGTAATATTGACACCGTCCAGTGTGATGATACCGGTATCCGGCTTATATACACCCGTCAGAAGATTGAATATGGTGGTCTTTCCTGCTCCGTTCGGGCCGATCAGACCATACAGCTCTCCTTTTTCTATCGTGATGTTGAAGGAATCTACCGCGCGTAAGCCGCCGAAGGAGATGCCCAGATTTTTTACTGTCAACATAGCCATCGCCTTACGCCTCCTTCCTGTTCTTCTTTGCCAGAACTCCAAAGCCATTCCTTAGTGAATGAGTCTTACGCCATTCGATACAGGTCGGATTCCAGTTGAAGATCATCATAACGATTAATACGATTGCGTAGATCAGCATTCGATAATCCTGCATGAAACGCAGATATTCCGGTAATAAGGTCAGGATCACTGCGGCAATGATGGAACCGCGAATATTTCCAATTCCTCCGAGTACCACAAATACCAGGATCATGATGGACATATTATAACCGAAGTTCTTTGGTGCAGCCACAAGGCTGGAAATATTATGGGAATACAGAACCCCGGCAACCCCTGCCATTGCGGCAGAGATTGAAAATGCAAGAATCTTAAACTTCGTAATATCGATGCCAACAGATTCTGCTGCAATTCTATTATCACGAATAGCCTGTATAGCGCGGCCCGAACGTGAATTTACAAGGTTGCTGATAATCATATAAGCAGCTATCAGTAATAATACCGCGATTGTGAAGGTTGTATTCTTAGGAGTCCCGCTGATACCCTTCGCTCCGTTCAGGATGATATCTCCACCCTCAGCAAGACCTAAGGATACGGAATCCTTCATAGAGAAATGAAAACCGCTTTTATCAATACCGATATATAATACATTAATGACATTCTTCACGATTTCTCCAAAAGCCAGAGTAACGATTGCCAGATAGTCACCCCGTAAGCGAAGTACGACAACGCCGATCAGGACACCGAATATCGCTGCAAATACTGCTCCGATCAGTAATGCAAGTGTATATCGGATAAAGGTATTGGTGATGATATCCTCCATACATCTTGAGAAAAACGCACTTGTAAATGCTCCGATACACATGAAGCCGGCATGTCCAAGACTGAGTTCGCCCAGGATACCAACCGTCAGATTCAATGATATTGCAAGGATTGAATAGTAACATAAGGGTACCAGCAAACCTTTCATCAGGTTAGACAGTACTCCGGCTGATATCAGTACCTGGCACAGAATATAGATAATAAGAATGATGCCTATTGTAATCAGGTTACTGCGGGTGGATTTATTCATTTGTTTCAGTGATTTTAATTTCGTCATATTGTCCACCTACACTTTCTCTTGCAGCTTCTTGCCCAGAATACCGGTAGGCTTTACAAGAAGAACTACGATTAATATCAGGAACACAATCGCATCCGCAAGCTGTGAAGAAATATATGCACGACTGATAATTTCTATAATTCCGAGTAGAATACCGCCGATCATCGCTCCGGGAATAGAACCTATTCCTCCGAATACCGCTGCCACAAAGGCCTTAATACCTGGCATGGAACCGGAAGTTGAGGTTAAGCTTGGATAAGCGGAAAACATCAGCATACTTGCAATAGCTGCAAGTGCAGAACCAATGGCAAAGGTGATGGCAATTGTCTTATTGACGTTGACACCCATGAGGACAGCTGCAGCCTTATCTTCTGACACTGCCACCATACTACGTCCGGTCTTGGATTTTTTCACAAAGACCGTCAATAATATCATGATTACCAGACACAAGGGGATAGTTACCAGAGCCTCACCGGAAATTGTCAGATCACCGCCTGCCAGCTTTAATGCGGGAATGTTGATTACTGAAGCAAAAGATTTTGTATCTGCACCGAAAATCAATAATGCGATATTCTGCAGCAGATAGCTAACACCGATGGCAGTGATTAAAACTGCCAAAGAAGAAGCGCTCCGAAGAGGTTTATATGCAACGCGCTCTATCGTAATACCCAACAGAGTACAGAATATGATCGAAATTAAGACTGCTATGATGGGACTAAGACCCATCGTGCTCATAACAGTGAAAATCACATATCCACCGATCATGATGACATCACCGTGTGCAAAGTTCAGCATTTTTGCGATACCATATACCATGGTATAGCCTAGTGCAATAATCGAATATACACTACCAAGGCTGATACCTTTGATTAAATACGAGATAAAGCTCATAATTACCCCCGTCTGCATGTTTCATGCACTAAATATAGTTCGTTATCTTCTATCACTTTCCTATTTTACCATAGGACTAACGGTTTTACAACCGATGAACCCAAAAGCCTGTCCATAAGTTATCCATAAAAATAGTTATTGCATTGGATACCCTATGAATGAAATATACAGAGGGACTAAAACGAGCGCCCCTCTGTATCTATTATTAAACCTGAATTAAATCTTTATCAGACCTATCATTAATTAAAACCCATAGGTTACAAGAGCAATTCTCTTACTTATTCAGCGGACACATAGGAACCGTTCTGAATTACAACTGCTCTCGGAGCTTTATTTACTTCACCGGTAGCAGACCAGGTCATATCGGCACCTGTCAGACCATCTACGGAGATCTGAGTAATAGCAGTCTTGAGAGCATCCCCTATATCAGATACGCTCATATCCGTCTTAACTCCAGCCTTTTCAATCGCTGCCTTAATGATGTAGATTGCATCATAAGCATCTGCTGCGAACTGGTTAGGTGTCTCACCGTATTTCTCTTTATATGCTTTTACAAAGTTAACAGTTGCAGTATCAGTTGCATCTGCTGCGAAAGGTGTTAACAGCATTACGCCTTCTGCTAAAGCTGTATCAAAGTTCTCTACACCAAGAATACCGTCAAGACCGTCACAACCAAAGAAAATAGGATCATATCCAAGGGATGCAGCCTGAGTCAGGATTAAGGTAGCTTCATTATAATAGATCGGTAAGAATACTAACTCTGCACCGGCATCCTTTGCTTTCTGAATCTGTACGGAGAAATCAGACTTACTGTCAGCGGTGAAAGCTTCTGCAGCTACGATCTCAAAATTCTGATTAGCAGCTTCCTGTGCAAATTTCTCATAAATACCGGAGGAATATACATCGGAGCTGTCATAAATAACTGCTACCTTGGTTGCAAGACCCTTGTTGCCAATGTATTGAGCGGATGCAATACCCTGGTTAGGATCGGTAAAGCAAACCTGGAATACATTACCATTCGCAATAACATCAACTGAAGAAGCGGATGGGGTTAACTCAAACATATTATCGTTGAAGGTTTCTGCTGCTACAGCCTTGCAGGGAGTAGATGTAACAGTTCCCATAAGGATCTGCATACCCCAATCCTTTAAGGTATTATAAGCATTTACAGACTTCTCAGCATCATGCTCATCATCTTCAAACTTGAAAGCGATCTGCTTACCGTTGATACCGCCGGCTTTGTTGATCTCTTCAACAGCTAATTCTGCTGCATTCTTTACATTCAGTCCATATACGGCTGCACCGCCGGTTACAGGACCGATTCCACCGATATAGAACTTGTCGTCCTTAGCTGACCCACAAGCGGTCAAGCTAGCAACTGCCACGCTTGTTACTAAAAGCAGGCTAAGTACTTTCTTAATCTTTCTCATAAAATTACCTCCCATTAATTTGGATCCGCAGATCCTTTAATACAATAAGGCGTCCAGCGATAACAGAGACAAATGTCTGTCATGTACGAACGCCTTTATTCTTGGTATCAATAATAACCTCTGAGAAACGATTTGTCAATATAATCTTTTAGCGCACTAAAGTCGAATTTCGTTAGTGCGCTAAAGTGTTTTAAACCCTTATTTTACAGCATTTCTTCAACATTTTTATTGTAGCTCTCCACCGCATTTGTCACAAAAATCCAGTCCCTCCAGGGTAATTCCTCCGCAATCCGGGCAGATAATCTTGGCAGGAAGGATTTCTCTCTCCACTACCTCATATTCCATGTCGGGATCTTCCTCAGCATCCTCCTCAGCCGGAGCTTCAGTGTCTTCTGCCTTCTCATCTTCCAGCTCGGGATCTTCCTCTTCGTTGTCCTTAGAATGATGTATATCCTTCAAGGCTTCTTTCAGGCCTTCTTCTTTACCGTAAAGCAGTTTCTTGATAAAAGACATAGCTCTCCTCATTTCCTCACTTCTCACACAACTAAAGTTTCTGTCGGCATACCTTATGAATGTGCTAAATTGAATATGCTATCAATCTAATTACCTGCCACCAGAAGATTCTGTTTCCCGATTCCTCTCATCTCGATCACGGGTACTCCCTTACCTTCGATATAATCTCTGGTGATAATGACTCTTCCGATATTCTCGTCCTTCGGAATCTCATACATGATATCCAGCATGATATCCTCCAGGATGGCACGAAGCGCCCTGGCTCCGGTCTTTTTCTCCAATGCCTTTTCAGCAATCGCCTCCAAGGCGTCATTAGCAAACTGCAGATCCACCTCATCCATGGCTAACAGCTTCTGGTACTGTTTTATGATCGCATTCTTCGGCTCCTTTAATACCTGGATCAGCATATCCCTGGTCAAACCTTCCAGAGAGAACATAATCGGTAATCTGCCGAGAAACTCCGGAATCATACCGTATTCTCTCATATCATCCAAGTTCACCTTCTGAAGCAGATTGGGTTCGTTGTCATATTTGTCCTTCAAATCAGCCTGGAAGCCCATGGAAGACTGCTTATTCAGTCTCGCTTTAATGATTTTATCCAAATCCGGAAATGCTCCTCCGCAGATAAACAGAATATTCTGCGTATTCACTGTGGTCAGAGGAACCATCGCATTTTTGGAGGTGGCGCCAACCGGTACTTCCACATTGCTTCCCTCCAGAAGCTTTAACAGCCCCTGCTGTACCGATTCACCGCTGACATCGCGGCTGTTTGTGTTGCGCTTTTTAGCGATCTTATCGACCTCATCGATAAATACAATGCCACGCTCTGCCTTTTCCACGTCATTGCCTGCTGCCTGAAGAAGCTTTGAGATTACACTCTCTACGTCATCACCGATATAGCCGGCTTCCGTCAATGAGGTCGCATCGGTAATCGCCAGAGGAACATTCAAAAGTTTGGCCAGGGTCTTCACCAGATAGGTCTTACCGCTTCCGGTAGGTCCAATCATCAGCATATTTGATTTCTCTATCTCAACATCAGGCTCAGTCTGATTGCCTATTCTTTTGTAATGATTATATACACCAACTGAAATCACCTTCTTGGCATGTTCCTGACCGATGATGAATTCATCGAGCTTTGCTTTTATAATATGAGGGGAAGGAATATTCTTCCTGTCAAACTCCTCCTGTCCATGCCTGTCCTCTTCGGTTTTTTTCTTCTTCAGCTTCTGTGCATTGGGAATATCAGTTGGTATTCCGGACAGATTTAGCATATTCGGGTTGATCCCCATCATCTGAAGGTACGGATTATCCGGCTTGTTGATCGTATCAAAGGTCTTCTGCATGCAGTCCGCACAAATACAAATCTCATTAGGAATATGTATCATCTTCCCTGCCTTGCTTTCAGGACGTCTGCAAAGATAGCAGATCTCTTCATAACCGTCATTGTCCTTCTGGTCTTTGCCCTTCTTATCGATATTCTCATGATCCATGAGATTATCCGGGTTATTATCATCAAATTTATTATTGTCCATTCTTTCCCTCCGTAAATTGGATGTCGATAAATATCGACTGATTATATGGTGAATGCTGCCCCCTTAGGACGGTTATCCCCTGTGGCAGCCCTGTCTACGTAATAGTATATTTCATTATTATAGCCTATCCTCATCAGTCACACAATACTTCTTCTTTAAGCTTTTATTAAGATTCAATAAAAATATGCTGTCATTCCTTAATATATCAGAATTAAAGTTTCATAAGGTATTTTGTCAATTTAATTCTTTCAGAAAAACACTCCGGTTATTGCTGCTGATCTTCCTGATAAATTTATCACATTATAATAGGAAGAAGTAGGAAAAAAATTCAGCCGGCTCTGATCGTTATTCCCAGAGCCGGCCATATTTAATCCTGTGTGTAATCTTTTATTCTTCGGAAGCCTTTAAATTCGGATTCTTTCCAAGCTTCACCTTAACCGTACCCTCCGTATATTCTCCGGAGGTCTTACGCATATAGGTAACCGTAACCTCAGTTCCCACACGTTTGCTGGTAACATAATCCCTTAGCTGGGAGATGGCTGTAATCTCAATACTGTCCACCTTTGTTATGATATCATTCGCCAGTAAGCCGGCCTCTGCGGCAGCTCCGCCCTCGACAACTTCGCTGATAAATACTCCGATGGGCATATTATAGAACTTTGCGACATCCTCTGTGACATCTGTACCGGCGATCCCTAAATAACCCTGATCCTTTTCTGCAAGGATTTCGCGTGTCATAAGCTCGTTGATAATTGAAGTTGCCCTGGTAATTGGTATCGCATAACCAATACCCTCGACCTCTGTTGACGCATATTTCACTGTATTAATACCAATTACCTCTCCGTTGGCATTCAGAAGTGCTCCACCGCTGTTACCGGGGTTAATCGCTGCATCTGTCTGAAGGAGAACCATGTTCTTACTTCCGTTATAAGCATCGGCCACCTGAACCTCACGGTCCTTTGCACTGATATATCCCACCGTGACTGACTGTCCGTAACCCAGGGCGTTGCCGATTGCTATGGCAATCTCGCCAACCTTCACCTGATCCGAATTACCAAGCTTGGCGATCGAGATTTTATCCAGTGTTGACTGATTCATGGTAGACAGATCAATAGAAATAACAGCAAGGTCTGCAGTAGCATCCGTTCCCTTAATCACTGCGTCTGCCTGCTCACCATCAATAAAGGTTACCTTTATTTTCTTCGCACCCTCCACCACATGATTATTGGTCGCAATTAAAAGCTCCTTTTCCGTCTTCTTAACGATGAAGCCGGAACCGCTGCTGTCCACATCTTCACTGTATTGCTGTCCAAACCAGTCAAAGGTATCTGTTGTTGTGCTGTTGATGGATACAATGGAGGGAATCGTCTTATCTACGATACTGCTGATCTCTGAACGGCTCTTTGTCGTTACCACACCCTGTGAGGTATAGCCTATCTGATAAGAGGCTTCGGAAACAGTATTGTTAGTAATCCCACTTAGGAATGCAGATGAATTCGGGTCGATCACCCTGAACAGCTGCTGTACACCTATAAAAGCAAGCGCCGCAATCACACCAAAGCTCAGAGCCTTACCAATCAGTCTCATCGCTCTGCCGCCAGCACTGCTCTCCTTCTTTTTCTTCGTCTTCTCCGGCATGGACTGGTAGACATTGCTTCCGCCATAACCGAAGCTTTCTGTTCCCTGCGTATAGTTCCCATAGGATTGATTGTTCCTATTTGAATATTGATGATTAGGACCTCCGTAATTCGGGGTATTATAATATTGATTATTCTGATAGGAATAACCATAATCCCTCTGAGGATTTTGATTGTTGTTGCTATTTGGCATCTGCTCAGCCCAAAAACTGTACTCCGGTGCTCTATTATAGGTATTTTGATTATTGTTAGGCTGATTATTTGAATTATTACCGGTATTGTTGTTATACAAGTTTGAAGCTTCAGGATTGTTATCCTGGTTTCGATAGTTGTTATCAAACTCTGCCATATGGTTTCTCCTTTCTACAGAAATATTGATACTTTGTGAAGTTTGATATGATAAGTCCGACAAAAGGTCCGGTTGATACAATCAACCGGATAACGAGCATAAGAAAGTCCTCGGAAAGGCGTCTTTCCGGAGACTTTCTTGTGCTCGTTTATCGAGTCACCTCCGGTGACACGACCTTTTGTCTCCTTACTACTCTATTTCATAGTTTAACAGCACATTGTGTACAGTTTGTGAAAAAATGAGGAAAATCAATAAAAAGTCAGCACTTCGTAAAACTTTCTTAAGAAAAATTTTGTTGTTGAAATCTGAACAATCATGTATTATAGTAGAGAAGTTAATCAAAAGTAAATGCGACTATTAAGCAAAATTATATAAAGTAGGTGTCGATATGATTAAAGATAATCAAAAAATGTTCAACAGAGTTCATGTTATTATGGATGCCTGTATTATCGTTATTGCTTACCTTCTGACCTATTATCTTCGATTTTATAGTCCTTTAACTTATCTTACCCGGTTTCGGGTTGAGCCGCGGACCTTCTATCCTCTCGGTGTCTATGCCCAGAGCCTGATTTTTTTGGTCCCTTTATATTTATTTATATATTATTTTGCTCATCTTTATACACCAAAACGAGGTAAGCGAAGATGGATCGAGATATTTAACATTATCCTTGCCAATACCTTTGGTATCGCATTCTACTTCTCCTACCTGTATATTACGAAGGAATTTAATATTTCACGATACTTTCTTGGTTTATTCTATTGCCTGAATATTCTTCTCAGTGTTGCAGCAAGAATGTCTCTTGCACAGGCCTTAAGAATTGCTAGGCGTAAGGGATATAATCTGAAGCATGTCCTTATGGTCGGTTACGGACATGCAGCTGAGGCGTATATAGACAGGATTTTTTCCAATCCTCAGTGGGGTTATTACATTCATGGAATTCTGGATGATAACATCGAAGTCGGAACCATGTATAAGAAGGTCCCTGTCATCGGAAGCATATCCCACCTTGAAGCCTTCCTGTTAAAGATGAATTTGGACGAAATAGCCATCACTTTAAGTGTCGATGAATATGAAAAGCTTGAGAAAATCGTGGCCATCTGTGAAAAATCCGGTGTCCATACAAAGTTTATCCCCGATTATTACAGTTTCATTCCGACCACTCCCTATACAGAGGATTTGTTCGGACTTCCTGTTATTAATATAAGAAATGTTCCTCTCAGCAATACCTACAACCGAATTGTCAAGAGAATCGTCGATATAGCAGGAGCAAGCTTTGCACTGATTATCTTCGCGATACCGATGCTGCTCGTGGCTGCGATTATTAAGATAACCTCACCCGGCCCCGTCATTTTCACGCAGGTCCGGATCGGTAAGCATAACAAGCAGTTTAAGATGTATAAATTTCGTTCCATGGAACTCCAACGTGACAATGATGAGAAGAAAGCCTGGACAACCAAGAACGATCCCCGCGTTACCGGAATCGGTAAGTTCATCCGTAAAACCAGCATCGACGAATTCCCTCAGTTTTTCAATGTGTTGAAGGGAGATATGAGTCTGGTCGGCCCAAGACCGGAACGCCCGTTTTTCGTGGACAAGTTCAAGGAAGAAATTCCTCGTTATATGATAAAGCACCAGGTATCTCCGGGTCTCACCGGCTGGGCACAGATCAACGGTTATCGGGGTGATACCTCGATCCGTAAGCGAATTGACCATGACCTCTTTTATATCGAGAATTGGACCTTAGGGCTTGATTTTAAAATTATGTTTTTAACAATATTCAAAGGTTTCATCAATAAGAATGCATATTAAAGCTTATTGAACAATCAACCGGAAAGGCAAGGGAAAAGACAAAGCAATGGCACAAGAAGAAAAGAAAAAGAAGAAAAGTAAACTATTGATCATTCTAGTCGTAGAGATATTAATCATTCTGCTACTTTTTGTCGGAGTTTATATATACGATAAAATGACCAAGATCCGTTTTGATAACAGTGACGATGCAAGCATTCAGACCAATGCGGAGGTCGAACTGAAGGGTTATCGCAATATCGCATTATTTGGTGTTGACTCCAGAGAAAATGCTTTAGAGAAAAGCACCCACAGTGATACCATCATTATAGCAAGCATCAACAACAAGACAAAGGATGTAAAACTTGCCTCGATCTACCGTGATACCTACGTGAACATACCCGGTGAGGAATATACGAAAATCAATGCTGCTTATTTCAAGGGTGGTTATTCACTGGCACTCAGTACCATCAACACCAATTTCGATCTGGATGTCAAAGAATTCGTCACAGTGAATTTCGATGCCATCGTAAAGGCAATCGATATGATCGGCGGTATTGAACTGGATATCACCAACAGCGAGTTAAAATACCTAAATGGCTATGTCAGATCATTAAATAAAATCAACGGAACCGATGTCCCAGGCTTAAAATCCGCCGGTACCCAGCTGGTGAACGGTACACAGGCAACCGCCTATGCAAGAATCCGTTATACCAAGGGCGGTGATTTTAAACGTGCGGAACGTCAGAGAATCGTAGTCACAAAGATGTTTGAGAAGATCAAGAAGTCCGATCTCGCAACAATCAATAAAATAATTGACGAAATGCTTCCCCAGGTATATACGAACCTGTCCACAGCTGATCTCCTCTCCCTGGCAAAGGATGTACTTTCCTATGACATCGTGGATAATACAGGATTTCCATTTGAAAAGGATGCTCATACATATAAAAAGGTTTCCTATGTATTCCCGATTGATTTGTCAGCGAATGTGACTAAGCTGCATGAATTCCTGTTTAACGAAACCGGCTATGTACCCAGCTCCACCGTACAGGAATACTCCTCCTATATCGAGAGCATCAGAAAGTAATAGCGAAAAACGAAAACAACAATAGGATGAGATAAAACCACGAGACTGTTTAAGTTTCAGTAAGATATAGAAAGTGAAAGGACCGGCATTCCCGGTCCTTTCACTTTCTATACGATTTCTATTCAAATTCCATTCAATTTCTATACGATTTCTATTCAATTTCTATTTCATCTTTGCTCAAATCTATTCAACTTCTATTTTGATTACTATTATAGAATGCCAACCATCTGCAACCGACACCGGTTTATTGCTTCAGAAGCTCCATAAGGCGGTCTGTCGCATTTCCGTCTGTATACATGTAATGATCGCTTATGAACTCTTCTATCCTATTCGTCTGAAATGCTCCGTTCCTGATGATGTCCAGCACTTCCCTGCAGCTATATGCTACGGGTCCCGGTACAAATTCCTCATAATTATAATAGAAGCCTCTTCCCTGATCCGAGAAATCCTCAAAATCATATGCATAGAATATCATCGGACGCTTTAGCAGGCAATACTCGAAGATGATGGAGGAATAATCCGTAATCAAAAGGTCTGCTGCCATCAATACGGTATTGACATCCTGTTCAAACGACATCTGGCAGATATTCTTGCCTAACTGCTGTTCTTCGAAGGAATGAGCAATATGCGGATGCAGACGCAGTCCAAGGCAGTACTCATCCGGCAGCTTCTGTCCCAATTCCTCCAGAAGCTCAATCAGTCTGGGATTCTGCTCTTTATTATCCCGGAAGGTTGGTGCATATAGGATTAGCTTTTTATTTGAAGGTATCCCATATCTTTGATAGATTTCATTCTTGTAGGCATTCTCTTTGCAAATCTCAATCTCATTTATTCTTCTGAAGAATTCATCACTCTTGGGAAGTCCCAGGGCATGGACCTTCTCCTCCTTGACCCCAAAAGCTCCGGCGTATAGTCCCTTCATCGCAGGTGAATTCACAATCAGGTGGGTGATATTCGAATTCGCCCTCTTTTCCAGGCTTTTCAGCTTCCCTGTGTTCGTATCCTGCCCGAATTTCTTAATGGTACCGGTTCCGTGCCACAGTTGTATCACCTTGGTTCCTTTTCTTCTGCGAAGATAAGCATAGGGTAGGAATACATTGTCCATCAATATGATTTCCGCTCTTGCAAGCTGATAAGGCTTGCGAAAGAAAAAGTTGATGAGGCATCTGGCATTCGAAAAGCTTTCCACCGCCCTTACATCGCTCTGGGTAAGGAAGGAGAAGCTATAGTTTACATCCGCCTTTAGCATCGCCTGATAGACAATACTGACATTGCTGCCCTCCCCATCGTCGTGGGTCATAATACAGAAAACTCTGTTCTTTTTGACAGGTACCAGCCTGCAGATCTGATAGATCAATGCAAACAGGTAATACCCGATCGTCTTTTTCATAGCATCTTCCTCTGGATCAGCTCCACAACCTTTTCGGAAGCATGTCCGTCATCTGCATGATTATACTTCCGGTAAAACGCCTCCTGTTTCTCCTTGTAGAGACTGGGATCATAGTTTTTAATCGAAGCGATTAATTCCTCCGTCGTCTGGGTTACCGGGCCGGGTGCCTCTGCCAGGAAGTCGAAATAAAAGCCGCGAAGCGAATCCTTATAATCCTCCAAATCATAACAGAAAAACAGCATTGGTCGCTTCAGCAGGCTGTAATCGAACATGACCGAGGAATAATCCGTAATCATCATATCCGATACAAGATACAGATCGGAGATATCATAGCTTAAATCACAGGAATAGATAAATCCCTGATAAGGAGTCCAGTCGATCTGATCCATCACCAGATAGTGATATTTCACGATCATCACAGTGTCGTCACCCAGACTGTCCCGCAAGGCGTTAAAATCCAGAGAGGGATTGAACTTATACTTACCCTTGCCGTAGAACTCATTATCGCGCCAGGTAGGCGCATAAAGAATGACACGTTTATCTAAAGGGATCCCGAGTTTTTTCTTTAATTCCTTGATATCCTTTTCATTATTCTTCGCAAAAAGCACATCGTTTCTGGGATACCCTATCTCCAGCATCTCCTTACCGAAGGCAAAGGCCCTGCGAAAGATTTCCGTGGAAAAATGATTCTGAGAGATCAGGTAATCCCAGGTCTGGGCGTTATCATAGAAATTCTTTTTATAATTTTCTATTCCCTTCTCTCCCGCCATATGAACAGTATCCATGTCCAGCGCCAGCTTCTTTAAAGGCGTCCCATGCCAGGTCTGGATATAAGTACATTCCGGTCTCTTGATAATATATTTGGGTAATCTGGTATCACAAACCCACGTACCGGCTACAGCAAACAAATAGAAGTATTTCAGTCTGGTTCTCTTTACAGTCCTGGCCGCCCCGGGTATGTTGGTCTCCGGATGCTCCAGGATGAAATAACAACGGTATTTCAGGTCCAGTCCCTGTCGCACCATCTCTTCATAGATCGCTTTGGGACTGCCGGTATAATTTCTGCCGAGATTGCTTTCGAAAAGAATGATTCTTTTATTGATCGGCAGGAGCTTTACTGCGAGTCTGTAGAGAAATAATACCGATTTTCTCGCTAGCCTCTTTAGTTTTTTTACAATTTCTTTTGCTGCATCCATAAGTGGTTCTTACTCTCCTCTATTCGGATTTCTTAGGAACACCCAGATTAAGATCGTGCTTGATCTTTGAAGTTGAAATACCCTCCGTACGGGGAAGATATACTACCTCGCAATAATCCTTGAGGAAATCGAACTGACCCTTCCAGTCATCTCCCATGACAAAAACATCAATCTGATTGTCTACCACATCCTGAATCTTCTGCTCCCAGGTATATTCCGGGAGAACTTCATCCACATACTTAATTGCTTCAAGTATAATCTTTCGGTCCTCATAGCAATGATAAGCTGTCTTATGCTTAATCGCATTGAACTCATCGGAGGAAAGAACTACTACAAGATAATCTCCAAGCTCCTTGGCTCTTCTTAACAGATTAATATGTCCTACATGCAGTAAATCATAAGTACCATACGTAATTACTTTCTTCATTTCATAATGCACGTTCCCTAAGCTAAGCTGATCAGGAACGTATCCTCCTTTCGAAAATGACGATTCTTATTATTTATTTTTATCATGAGTATAAATATGCTCATGAATTCCTCACTCACCTGGCCTTTGCCACAAGCTTGCAATGCCTCAATTATTCCCTTAATTATTCTCGGCGTCATTAATCTTAGCTTCATAGATTGCACTGACATCCTTAACCTTTCCCTTGGCGATCAGCCTGCCCTTTTCCAATAAGATCGCGCAATTACACAGGCGATTCACCTGCTCTAACGAGTGAGATACAAAAAGTACGGTGACCCCTTTATCAAACATCGCCTTAATCTTCTTCTCGCTCTTCTTCTTGAACTTTGCGTCACCTACGGACAATACCTCGTCCAAAATCAGGATTTCCGGCTCTACAATAGTGGCTATGGAAAATCCGAGTCTGGCCTTCATACCGGAAGAATAATTCTTTACCGGCACATTGATAAAATCTCCTAATTCGGAAAAGGCAACGATCTCATCATATTTTTCCCGGATGAAATCCTTCGAATATCCCAGTACCGCTCCGTACAGATAGATATTCTCAGCACCGGTATATTGCGGATCAAAGCCGGCTCCCAGCTCAAGTAAAGGTACGATCTTTCCCTTGATGTTGACTGTACCCTCCGTGGCTTTCAGTACTCCGGCAATGATCTTCAGCAAAGTACTTTTACCGGCACCGTTAAGACCAAGGATACCTAACCTGTCCCCTTTATTCACAGTAAAGCTGATGTCCTGCAAGGCCCAGAACTCCTGATACCGCAGCTCGTTTTTTACCAGCTTGATAAAATATTCTTTTAAATTGTCAACCTTCTTTTCCATAAGGTTGAATTTCATACTGACATGTTCAACCGTTAAAACTTTTTCCTTCACAAAATCCTCCGTTCTACCAAGCGTAACGCTCTACCGATTATATATTTAGGATAAAATCATCTTGCTTTTTGTAAAACAGCAGGATACCGATCAGCAAAGCGCCGAAGCTATAGACTGCAGATAAAATCAAAGCTTCCCGGTTCAAGGGATTGCCAAATACCGCATCTCTGAAATTCACAATAATCAGATAAAGCGGATTCAGATTAAAGATCCAGGCATGTTCCCCGAGCTTTAAATCCTCTACATGATAGAAGATACCGCAGGTGTACATGATCAGCATCAGTGCCACGCTCCATAGATATTCCAGATCCCTGAAGAATACGGCTAAGGTTGCCAAAATCATACCGACACCTAAGGAGAGTATCAAAATCATCACCAATGGTACGAGTATCTGTAATAAATACCAGGTCGGCATCACACTGAAGAGAATGGCCGCCAGGAACAGAATGATCAGGGATATCAAAAAAATCACATAATTAGACAGAATCGAAGAGAAGGGATAGATGTACTTCGGTACATATACCTTCTTAATCATAGCACTGTTGCTTCGGACAGATTTCATCGCCGCCTTAGTAGCGTTCGAGAAAAAGGTATATAACAACCTGCCTGTCAGGATATACACAGGAAAGGTTTTTCCACCCCTGCCTAACAGGTTGGAGAACACAACCGTCAGAACAGCCGTAGTCAATAGTGGTTCCAGCAGGGTCCAAAGAATACCCAGATAAGATCTGCGGTACTTCAGTTTTATATCCTTCTTTACCAGTTCCCCCAATAAAAAACGATATTTATTAAAATTCTTCCATACGCTCTTCAAGCTTACCTCCATCATGCCAGCGAAAGTCTGGCCTTAATCATCTACAAACACTGATTTTACCACTTTTTCAGCTGCATGTCCATCTTCCCAATCACAAAATCTATGATAGAATTGATCGTATCTTTGGTGATATTCACGATTTATGGAATCTATTCCCTTAATCGCTTGAATCACCTCATCAGTCGTATATAATAATGGTCCCGGGACCTCTTTTTCAATATCAAAGTAAAACCCACGAAGGATATCCCTGTACTTATCCAAATCATAGGTAAAGAACAGCATCGGCCTTTTTAAATTGGCATAGTCAAAGAATACCGAGGAATAGTCTGTAATCAGGATATCCGAAATCAGGTACAGCTCGGAAATATCATCATACCGGGACACATTATAAGCAAAACCGTTCATTGCTTCTAAAGCGATTGAATCTGCAATAAAATAATGGGTTCTGAGTAAAATGACATATTCTTCGCCCAGTTGCTTCCTCATCAGCTCTAAGTCTAGGCGAAGTTCGAATTTGTACTGCCCCTTTCCGTAGTAAACATCATCCCGCCAGGTAGGGGCATACAAAATTGTTTTCTTATCCAAAGCAATCCCAAGCCTTGTTCGAATTCCTCTCGCTATCTTATCCTTATCCGGCGCATGCAGGATATCATTTCTCGGATATCCCGTCTCCAGCATGACATTATCATACGCAAAGCAGCGTCTGAAGGTCTTACTGCTGAATTCATTCGGAGCAATCAGATAGTCCCATGCTCTGGACTGTTTATAAAATTGCTGCTTATACCTTGGAGATGCCGAAACGATCTCATCAATGTCGAACACCAGCTTTTTCAGCGGTGTTCCGTGCCAGGTCTGCAAAAATACATTGTTCTCCCGCTTGATGACCCATTCAGGTTGTCTGCAATTGAATACAATATAACCACAGCGACCCAGATAATAATAGTACCGTAAGGAAAACCGCCTGATCTTCTTATGTTGATAGGGGATTTTCGTGTTTATCTTATCAATCACCCAGATCATCCGATACTTTCCGGGAAAATTTTTCGATAAGTACTCATAAATATACTTCGGACTGTCGGAATAGCTTTTACCGAAAAAGCTTTCAAACAAGATCCAATTATTCTTTAACGACCACTTCGTAAAGTAATGATGATAGAGGTACATCAAAAGTACCCTTTTGTTCTTAAAAATCTTCTTCAGTTTCAGATAGCCCAAATGTATCGTTACAATACGGATCGAGGTCTTGCGTTTCTCACTCAGCAACGCCCTGACGATCCTTCTCTTATATCCCGTAAGCTCCCTGAGAACTTCAGTATGTGTATGACCCAAAATCTCTTTCATACTATCGAAATTTTCTTCACGCCAAATATCATTTTTACTTCTCTTCAGCTTCGGGGCAAATACATTCGTATAATAAGTAATATATTTTTTGTCAAGGAGCTGTTTCAGCTCAGAATCCTCGGGGATTCTATTTATTGTTTCATAATAGGTGTCTAAAAAGTCATAAAAGCGCATCGGATCCTTCATTTGCGAAAGTGAAGGGAAATGGATCGAATCATTATGTTTTCTCTTGATATATCTTGCATCCGGAACATATAGAAAATGCTCCGTCTTTGACAGCGCTTCTAAAAGGAACGGTACATCAGAAAAATATACCAACTCCTCGGGAAAGGAGATGTGATGAGATTCAATGAAGCTCCTTCTGAAGAGAATATTCAGTACGGAGATATTACGTACTCCCTTCCTCTTAGCAACCAAAATACGATAAGCCTGCTTGCGAAGCTTTTCAGGATCTCTATCCTCTGATATCATGTCATCCGTATCATAGGCTTCTGCAGAAGTATTGTCGTCCGAATTTGACGTTTCCTCCGAGCTACCTGAATCATCGTCTTCAGTATCCTCTGCTTCTTTCTCCTGTGTCAGAAAAACACTACGCCCAAACCAGGTCCCTTGCTTCTTCCCGTAGATGATATCCTCTTCCTGCTGCAAAGCAGCCTGGGACAGGATGGCAATTGTATTGTCATAAAGATAATCATCGCTGTCAAGGAAGTATACATAATCTCCGGTAGCCTTACTCAATCCGAGATTTCTTGCAGCGGCTACCCCCGTCTTCTCCTGAAGCTGATAGGTCAGAATAGATATTCTGTCAGATGCCTTTGTCAGATGCTTGTATTCACTTTCCTGCGCATGATCACAGATCAGCAGTATCTCCAGCTTCAAATCGGCAGCATCCAACTCTTTCTGCTCCTTCAGACTGTCAAGACAATCTCTTAGGTAAGCTTCTCCTCTGTGAAACGGAATAATGATACTAATCTTCATTTTGTGTCCTCCATATATGATGGATCTGTCCTATCATACATGTAACCACAGTATAGGAATTATAGCATTATAAGGAAGGTAAGTCAAGGAACCCCCTTCGCCAGACCATCATATGATATTTTCTAAAGTCTTACCATCTCCTTCCATTTCAAACGTAGGAAGCCCAATGACTAACATACAAAATCAAATTAGTGTACTAACTCCCCGGAAGTAGCATAACTATCATAGATGTGCAACCTCTCAGGACGGAGCATAACAATCATAGAGTATGCTTTGACACTTACCTTAAGCACAAAAAGAATGAGTGTTATGTTAGCCCCGGTCTTTCAGACTCGAAAAGCTTAACAACAACACTCATACTATTGTAAATGAATATTTCGCTTGAGTTATTCTAAACCAAGACGATTCAATGCACTGAAGATCGCACGGATGGAAGCTCTTGTGATATTGGAGCTAACGCCTACGCCAAAGGTCGTTCTTCCGGTTCTCACATCCAGCATATGAATATATGCTGCAGCCTGTGCATTCGCACCACCGCCCAAAGCGTGCTCTGTGTAATCAAGAACCTTGATATCGATATCCAGCTCCTTCATCAGTCCGTTCAGTACCGCATCGATGGGACCATTACCGGTTGCTGCAAAGGTCTTTTCTACATCACGGTTCGTGTAAAGAATCTCCGCTCTGGTACAGGATTCGTCCTTATCAGTCATATCTTCAATCCTGCATTTTCTAAAGTGCAGAGGTTCCTTTTTATCCAGATAGCATACCTTAAATTCATTCATGATCTGATCCGGAGCCACCTCACCCTGAACCTCGGATAACTTCTGGATGACATCGGCAAATTCCTTATGCATACCCTTAGGCAGCTTGAAACCGTAATAGGTCTCCATAATAAATGCAACTCCGCCCTTACCGGACTGGCTGTTAATACGAACAATCGGCTCGTATTGTCTTCCGATGTCAGAAGGATCAATCGGCAGATAGGGTACTGCCCAGAAGGCACTGTTACGTTCCTTCATTGCCTTAATACCCTTATTAATGGCATCCTGGTGGGAACCGGAGAATGCGGTAAATACCAGTTTACCTGCATATGGATGTCTTTCGTGGACTCTCATCTTGCAAAGACGTTCATAAGCTTCAATAATTTCGTTAATATTGTCAATTTCCAGCTCAGGGTTAATTCCCTGGGAAAACATATTATATGCTAAGGTTAAGACATCAACATTACCCGTTCTTTCGCCGTTTCCGAATAACGTTCCCTCTACTCTGTCCGCACCTGCAAGCATGGCAAGCTCGGCAATGGCAACACCCGTTCCGCGGTCGTTATGGGGATGTACACTTAAGATAATAGAATCACGGTCTTTGAAATGCGTGCTCATCCATTCTATCTGGTCAGCATAAACATTTGGCGTATTCATCTCCACGGTAGCAGGAAGATTAAAGATGATCTTCTTCTCAGGGGTGGGCTGCCAGATTTCCTGAACTGCAGTACATACCTCCAATGCATAATCCACCTCAGTACCACTGAAGCTCTCCGGTGAATATTCCAGAACGATCTCTCCCGGAAAGTCCTTTGCGTACTCCTTTACCAGCTTAGTTCCTTCAATCGCAATCTGCTTGATCTCCTCCTTGGACATATGGAACACAACGTCTCTCTGAAGGGTCGAAGTAGAATTATAGATATGTACGACTGCGCGCTTCACACCTACCAGTGATTCAAAGGTTCTTTTCAGCAAATGTTCCCTGCACTGTACCAGGACCTGTACCGTCACATCATCAGGAATTAATTTACGATCTACGAGCTGACGCAGGAAATCAAATTCAATCTGCGAAGCGGAGGGAAACCCTACTTCAATCTCTTTAAAGCCCAGCTTCACCAAAAGCTGAAAGAATTCAATCTTCTCTTCTACAACCATAGGCTCGATTAAAGCCTGATTGCCATCCCTTAAGTCAACGCTACACCAGATCGGTGCTTTCTCAATCTGCTTTCCCGGCCATTGTCTTTCCTTTAACTCAATCACGGGATTTCTTTGATATCTTTTAAAATTCAACATAATAGTATCCTCCTCGTCAATATGATGAAAAATCTTCGTCCATAGCAATCATACTAACGACGGAGTCGATAAATCACGCTGTACAGTTTGACAATAAATAACTTGGTGTTATCTACGCGAGTCCCAACAACATCAGATCCTTTCTATGTAAGATAATTAAATATCACGACTGTCTTGCTATACCAGTCTAACGCTTTAATTTATTAAAGCGAATATATAGGAGTACACCATCCGATAGCCGCTTACACCCCGTGGTCGGTAGTATTAATCTGCTGTCAACATGGTGTTTAGAATATATTTTCGAATATTAGCAAATAGTTGGTTATGTTGAAATAATTGTGACTTGTATTATAGCATCATGGGGTTGCATATGCAACCCCTATTTCATTTCTTGATGAACTCATCCCCTAGTCCGCCTGTGATCATTTCGGACAGGACAGCCAGAGCCTCCGACTCATCCGGGCCTTCGCAGATCAGTTCTATCTCATCATCATGTTTCACGCATGCAGACAGCACTCCTAATACGCTTTTGGCATTTACGGATTTGTCGCCCAGTCTTATTGTAACGGTTGACTTAAAATCAATGGCTCTGTTGCATAATACGCTGATCGGTCTCAGATGAAGACCGGCTGGGATATTGATGATTATTTTCTTACTAACCATGAGATACCTCCTATCTTAAGTCAATGCTGTCATTTATCTGCTATCATTACGCTGATGGTTGGATTACCGATCAGGGATAGATCGGCTCCTAAATCTGCTTTGATCGGAACAGAAAATGTACCCGCTGCATATTCTTGTAAATTAATATAAGGCTTAAGATTACTTCGGCTTAGATCCTTTAAATCCTTAGATGCTCCTTCCGCCTTCAGTACGATCGGTCCGGGCGTAAGTATGGTAGCATTGGTTGTCAGACCCAGACCCCGCATCTCAATATCCACAGGCCAAATCGTTATCTCCTTTGTGGATGCTTTTTCGATAACGATATTCAAAGCTACGGTCTGATCTTCCCCTACCAGAATCAGCCCTTCTTCCAGCTGCTCGGAGAGATCGATTTCCTTCTCGATACTATTATATGCTCCGGTAACATCTTCTTCAATCGTAAGATCCTTCACTTTATCCAATACACTATACTTGCCTGCAACCTCAATCTTCTTAGGCTCATAATCCACATTCGTTACTACATAACCACTTGCAGGAGTTCCTATGATATTGATATTCAGATCAATCTGTCTCGTCTGATAGATTCTGATATTGATGGTTGCATAGCTCTCACTGAAGGTTAAATTGGAGGCGTCGATCTCCTTGCCCTCCTTATCCACTGCTTTCAGCTTCTCGACACTGCGGAAGTTCTCCGAAGCATCTGCCACATTGACTTCTGCGACAATTTCGCTGATGCGTTCTATCTTGCTCTTAGGTCCTGTCACCGTAATGATTGTGCTTGCCGATTTCTCGCCGACCCAATAGCCCTCAGCCGGTGTACCCTTGGTATCGACTGAAACCTTAAAATTCTTATCAATCTTTTCCTCCAGGTTGATCTTCATAACCTGATACAGACCGTCTGTCACTGTTACTTCATCTCCGTAACGGGGGCATTTGATATCGATCGTAACTGCATTAACCTCCGACAGCTTTGCGAAATTGGCGGTTATCTCAAAATCGGACGCAGTCAGATTATCTGCTATAGATCTTCTGGCAGCAACTTTAAAATCTATGACCGCTCCTTCCAAAACCTCATAAACCTTACCCTGAGACGTGATGGCGTCCTCATTCAGTATCTTGACCTTCACATTTTCAAAAGGTACTCTTGTGATGGGATCATCCACATTGGTAATTAACAGCCATAAAAAGGCGGCAAGAATAATGGACAGAACTTTTAAGCCGATGTTCCTAGTCAACTTCTCTTTCATTCTTTATTCTTCCCCTCCACAATTTCAATTTCTTGGGTTCAACCGATTTATGCTGTATATCAGCTAGTTTTGCTCTCAGATAATCGCCATCGACGTTGCGGATTAATTTTCCTCCTTTGGCAATGGATACCTTCCCTGTCTCCTCAGATACAATGATTGTCAGGCTGTCAGTAACCTCACTGATGCCGATCCCGGCACGATGCCGCGTTCCCAAATCCTTGCTTAACTGCATATTATCGGATAACGGAAGATAACAGGTGGCAGCAACGATCCTGTTTCCACGAAGTATCACTGCTCCGTCATGGAGTGGTGTGTTATGTTCAAATATATTGATTAAAAGCTCACTACTGATCAAACTGTCAATAAATATTCCGGTACTTTCAAAATCGTTCAGAGGGGTCTCCTCCTCGATTACAATCAAGGCGCCGGTCTTGGTTCTTGCCAGCTCAAAGGTTGCTCTGACTATCTCATTTAAGGTGTGATCGGAGAATTTATCATTCTCTCTGGAATCATCAAAGCTGATGAAGGATTTCACCAGGTTCTTCTGACCTAGCTGTTCAAGTGCCTTTCTAAATTCAGGCTGAAACAGGATAACAATTGCGATAATGCCTACATTAATCGTATTTTTAATAATCCAGATGATGACATTCAGATCAAGAATAACCGCAAAAAGCCAGAAGGCCATAACAACGACCAGACCCTTCACCAGAGCCCAGGCTCTTGTATTCTTAACCCATTTTACGACATGATAAATAAGGTATGCCAGAATGCATATTTCAACGATATCCGTAATATTGATCTTCGGTGGTGAGATCCACACCAAATAATCCTTAATAAAATTCTTGATAGCCTCCATATGCCTTCTCCCCTACTGTAAAACTGTATGACTAGTCGTCCATCCGGTTCTTACGTACTGATTTTGAAGTATTGCCATAATTGAAGTCATCATGATTCTCTGTAAATGCGTCTTCCTCTTCGTCGTACTCCTCTTCCTCAGTACGCCGTTTATAGGAGCTCTGTCTGGATATTTCCTTGGAAAGCTCCTTCACATTAATATGCTTGACCTTCATCTCGGGAGTCGTGACAGTAATCTTCGGAACCGCCTTCACATAATAATAGTAGACATCATCCTCAAATTGTGCTAGCTCCACCCCGGAATAATCCAAGGTCAGACGGAAGAAATGAACGATATAAACGATTACTCCGGAAGCAATCGTACCTAAAATCATGGCAAAAATCTGATCTGATTTATCGAGTATCACATCACTGATCAAAAAGCCCAGAACACTTGTTAAAGCGCCTACTGCAATCGAAATCTCATGGGCGTAATCAAATTTCATTCTTCTTACATAGTAAACCACCAGCAGAATCAAGGAAAAGATTACAATCGACATCAGCATCTGCTTGTTTTTCGTTAATCCGTCAATCACATCGGTGTACAGCTTCAGGATATCATCCACCGTAGTATTGACCTGTGTATTGACCGCCGCCTTCACAAACTGGAATATATAATATACCGCGACACCACAGGCGGTAGGAATAATCGCAATCGGTGTAGCTATGATGCCCAAAAGCATCGGGATCACATACGGTATCTTAAATACAAACAGGATCGGACACGCCAGAAGTACATATCCATACTTCGGTGTGAACCTTGCAAACAGGAAATAGATAATCATAAACAGTATGACTACCAGTATCGAAAGCATCGGCGAAGCATAAAACACATGTAACGCTGCCATCAGCGTTGCCAGCAGTACCATGACTGCGGAGGGTGTAAATGCACTGAGTAAGGATAGTGCAAGCACCACCGGTACGGATTTCAACCGGGTATCAAAACCTATCTCCATATTGATGGCAGTAAATGAAATCAGGGCAAAGATAAACTTTACTACAGGTATGATATATATGTCATGTCTTTGATAAAAATTCTTAATACGTTCACGTAATACCAATAAAGGCATCATAAATGTTTCCTCCCAAACCTAAACTTCCGGTGTCTCCTCATTATAGATTTTATTCAAACGTTTCAGCAACTTATAATATCGGGACAGCTTTTTGCGTGATAAATCGTATTTGATGGAATACCCCACCGAAGCTCCCAAACCATATAGAGCGGCGACGATAATATAGATACCCAACACATAGGTACCGATCATCTTGTAATCCAGCGTAACTGCATTTTTAATAATATACTCAGACTGGTATATAAATATCAAAAGCAGAATCAGAGCATACCCGAACGTCGCGCATATGATTGATTTAATAACCTGATATCTTACGTAGTCTGTCTTATAATATTTACTCAGACGAATATCTTCCTTACCGACCTTGGTCTCATAGACGGCAAGCTTTGTCATCAGTCTGACCTTATCTGTATTTAACATAGTTCCCTCCAAACAGAGAATTGCAGCATATGCATTTGTGCTGCATTCTAATTCATTATAGCATAGTCGATATTGAATTTCGAGGATTTTTTTCTGTTTTGGAAATTTTCGATAAAACATAATAATAAAGTAATCCCTCACAGAATATTCGAATAAATACTCCATGAGGGATTATCATCACTGTATTCAGGCAACTATTTGTATTACTCGTTCCCAATGATCCAATACATATCTGCCGATCATTGGATCATAAATAATTCCCAGGTTCTTTTCTATCTCATCATAGCAGAACTCAAAGCTATGTGCTTTTCTATAATATCTGGTTGAAGTAATTGCATCGATCGAGTCACAGATCGCAATGATTCTGGATCCAACCGGTATCTTTTCGGCTTTTAATCCGTGGGGGTAACCCTTCCCGTCAAATCGTTCGTGATGACTTAGTACAATTTCCTTTAGCTCATTTAAATGATATGATTTGCTTAAGATTTCAGCTCCTATCTGCGGATGTTTTTTTATGATCACCCAATCCTCTTTTGTTAGGCGTCCTTTTTTATGTAATATTGCATCGGGTATACCGATTTTCCCGATATCATGCAAATGTGCTGCTATATGAATCTTCTGGGTATTATCTTTTTTTAATCCCAGGAGGTTACAGACAACCAATGACATATCACTCACTCTTTGTGAATGTCCTGCCGTATATGGATCCTTTGCATCCAAAGCACTTACGATACAGTCTATGATCTCGTGATAATCTATCCCTGCGTTATTCTCATGTATGTTCAAATTAATCTCTTCCTTTAAAAGTTATAATTCTGTTACATAGTTGTTCTTTAGTTCATTAACATTGACATAACCAAAACAATAGCATGTAATCCTTGTAATACGCACTACATGCTAATGTTTGATACAACACAACGGCAAGCTTAATGTGAGCAATGTCCATGGCATTGATCGCATTTTCCTCCACATACAACAGATTTTCCTGCTTTTTTATCTCTAATCATGCCACGAATGATGAATGCTACTACGCCTATCAAACCTACTAATACAGTTGCGGTTCCCATATCTACCTCTTTTCTGCGTTGCTTTTATCTATTCAAGCTTGTGGATGCAACGCAGACACAAGCTTGATGAAAGCATGCTATCATGATACTAATTCAATGCTTTCACACTTGACTTTATATTGATTGTCTTATTCGATTCTTTATAAGGTCTGAAAAGCAAATATACAAATCCGATTACAATCGCAAATGCAACTACAGTACCGATTCCGAATGCACCTGTTGTAATCAATGTTCCAATCTGGAATATACAGAGTGAAACCAGATATGCCAAACCTGTCTGATATCCGACTGCAATCCAAAACCACTTAGCATTGTTCATCTCACGCTTTATCGCTCCCATTGCCGCAAAGCAGGGTGCGCATAACAGATTAAATACAAGGAAGGAATAGGCTGCAACTGCAGTCATGCTTGACGCCAGGGTTCCCCAGATTTCTGCTCCGTCTTCCGCTACTTCGCCAAAGCCGTAAAGTATACCAAAGGTTCCAACTACATTTTCCTTTGCCAAAAGTCCCGTAATAGCAGCTACAGCCGGTTTCCAGTTTCCCCAACCAAGCGGTGCAAAAACCGGAGCGAGGATACCACCCAACGCTGCTAAAATGCTATCATTCATATCCTCTACCATACCGAAGCCACCGTCAGCAAAGCCAAAACTTTGAGCAAACCAAACGAAGATAGTAGAAAGTAAAATAACTGTTCCTGCCTTCTTAATGAAGGACCATCCACGTTCCCACATGCTTCTCATCACATTGATAAAGGTCGGCATATGATATGCAGGTAATTCAATTACGAAGGGAGCCGGATCTCCTGTAAACATCCTTGTCTTCTTTAAGATAATACCGGAGCAGATAATTGCTGCAATTCCAACAAAATATGCACTAGGCGCAATCCACCAGGCTCCATCGAATAATGCTCCGGCAATCAAAGCAATAATCGGAAGTTTAGCGCCGCAAGGGATAAAGGTAGTTGTCATGATTGTCATCTTACGGTCGCGGTCATTTTCAATGGTTCTTGAAGCCATGATTCCGGGTACTCCACAACCGGATGCGATCAACATAGGAATAAAGGATTTTCCTGATAATCCGAATTTACGGAAGATACGGTCCATAATGAATGCAATACGTGCCATATATCCACAGGCTTCCAAAAATCCAAGGAAGATAAACAGTACCAGCATCTGGGGCACGAAGCCAAGCACCGCACCAACACCACTAACGATACCATGCACCAGAAGACCGATTAACCAGTCAGCACAGCCGATTGCTTCCAAGCCACTCTGTGCGGCCGGAATGATCCATTCACCAAACAGGGTATCATTCATCCAATCTGTCAAAAGGGTTCCTACCGTAGTAACCGATATAAAATATACAGCAAACATAACTACCGCAAAGATCGGAAGTGCAAGCCAACGATTGGTAACCACTTTATCAATCTTATCTGAGGTGGACAGCTTTCCCTTACTCTTCTTAACACAGCAATCCTGAATGATACTTGAAATGTATTGATATCTCTCATTCGTGATGATACTTTCCGAATCATCATCCATCTCATTTTCGCAAGCCTTAATATCATTCTCAATATGTGCTTCAAGCTGAGCTGCAATCCCGAGCTGTTCGATTACTTTTTCATCACGCTCAAAAATCTTGATCGCATACCATCTCTGCTGCTCTTCAGGCATGCTATGTAATACCGCTTCCTCAATATGGGCAAGTGCATGTTCAACAGACCCCACAAATTTGTGCTGCGGAAGCATTCCGGCATGATTATTCGCGATCTCGACTGCTTTTGCAGCTGCTTCCTTGATACCGATCCCCTTCAGGGCCGATATCTCAACTACTTCGCAGCCTAATTCCTTTGCCAGATTCTTTGTATTGATCTGATCGCCATTCTTCTCTACGACGTCCATCATATTAATGGCCACAATAACCGGAATTCCCAATTCAACAAGCTGTGTTGTAAGATAGAGATTACGCTCCAGATTCGTGCCATCAATAATATTCAATATTGCATCCGGACGTTCTGAAAGTAAGTAATTTCTGGCTACAACCTCTTCAAGCGTATATGGAGATAATGAATAGATACCCGGTAAATCCGTGATAATAACATCCTTGTATCCCTTTAATTTACCTTCTTTTTTCTCTACAGTAACACCCGGCCAGTTACCAACGAACTGATTTGAGCCGGTCAAGGCATTAAACAATGTTGTCTTACCGCAATTCGGATTACCTGCTAATGCTATTTTAATAGACATTTCTTGCTCCTCTTTCCATAATATTATTTTAATATGTTTCTATATGTACTATTTAAAGATGTGTTAGTTTTATCTCACATGTATTAGTCCAAACTAACCGCTAAACAAAAAAATTACTCTATCTCTATCATCTCTGCATCTGCTTTTCTAAGGGATAGTTCATAGCCTCTGACAGTTACCTCAATCGGGTCTCCAAGCGGTGCAACCTTGCGCAGATACACCTCTACACCCTTCGTAATTCCCATATCCATGATTCTTCTCCTCACGGCACCTTCACCATTCAGCTTTACTACTTTCACTGTCTGCCCTACTTTTACTTCTTTCAATGTACTCATTGAGCGTCTCCTTCATACTATTGTTCGATCGATCAGATATCAGCTTCGCAAAAAAATAAGCAAGACATTATACCTGAATCTTACTGGCCATTTCCTTATTTATTGCAATGCGGGAATCCTTCACATTGACAATCATATTACCGCTAATCTCAGAAATTATAGTTACTAATCCGCCTGTCACAAAGCCAAGATTCTCTAAAAACTTTCTAGTCTCTTCTTTCCCGCCGACTTTCTTAATCACGTTCACTTCTCCTGCTTTCGCCATGGTTAAAGGCATCATCCTTCACCTACTTTCTTTGAATAGTTCCTTCTCCTTTGAGAGTGATTATCATTTCCTTCTTCGGTTAGTATATTCTAACTTCTATTAGTTGTCAAGAACTTCAAGCAATTTTTTATCATTAATACATAATCCTTCCTGTGTTTTTTGCGTTCCGGCTGGTCTTCTTAAGCTCTGCGCAACGCTATTCTGAGCTCTGTAAAGATTGAATTTCTTGCCTACTTATGATATACTAACTTAAGTTTTACATAACTTACTATTTTACATAGAAAGGTCATACTATGAGTACAAACGAATCCTCTGAAAACTATTTAGAAACTATTCTAGTACTAAGTAAAACACTTCCGGTGGTCAGATCAGTTGATATAGCAAATGAACTCGGATATAAAAAATCCAGTATCAGTTTCGCAATGAAGCATCTTCGTGAGCGCAATTTGATTACGGTGTCAAGCGAAGGCTGGGTCAAGTTAACAGACGCCGGCAGAGAAATTGCAGAAATGATTTACGAAAGGCACTTGCTTTTATCCTCATGGCTTGTGAATTTAGGGGTTGACCCAAAAACTGCTGCGGAGGATGCTTGTAAAATCGAACATGTTATCAGCAAAGATAGTTTTGATGCAATGAAAAATCATGTAGGGAGGCTGTTTCAAAGTACGTGTAAACTCAAAAAACTGATATAAAATTTTAATTGTAATTTATGGGCAAGGCCATTTTTCAGTGGTTCTTGCCCATGCTTGTATTATAAATCTGTTTTTGGGGTTGTCAAGTAAAACTCCCCTTCGGCAGTTTTAATACCTTGATTTTTCGTTTTTAGGATAACCTTTCTTCAAAGAATATCTCCAACTGAGAATGAATCTGTCCCCAGTCCTGACGGTGTCCTGTCCATTTTTTCGTGATGTCCATCGTGGCCAGGTACAGCATTTTTAGCAGACTGTCATCAGTGGGAAATACCGTCTTACTTTTCGTAACCTTCCGAAGCTGCCGGTTAAAGCCCTCTATGGCATTAGTGGTGTAAATAAGCCTGCGAACTGCCTCGGGATATTTAAAATACGTAGAAAGATTAGCCCAGTTGTCCCTCCAAGACTTTGCTATTTTGGGGTATTTTCCTCCCCATTTTCCATCAAACAAATCCAATTCGCTTAATGCGATATCTTCCGTAGGTGCTGCATACACACGCTTTAAATCAACCATGAGCGGCTTGATATCCTTGTAGGATACAAACTTTGTTGTATTGCGGATCTGATGGATAATACACTGCTGGATTTCTGTTTCCGGAAAGACAGCTTCAATGGCCTGGGGGAATCCAGTCAGACCATCTACGCATGCAATCAGGATGTCCCGCACTCCACGGTTCTTTAAACCATTCATGATGGAAAGCCAGAATTTCGCACTTTCATTTTCTCCGACATACATCCCAAGGACATCTTTACGTCCGTTCATATCAATTCCAACGGCGATATAGACAGCTTTTTTTACAATCCGTCCTTCGCTTCTGACATGAAAATGTATGGCATCCATGAATACTACGGCATATATTTCTTCCAGCGGTCGTTCCTGCCATTCCTTCACGATAGGGAGTATTTTGTCTGTGATCCGGCTGATGGTACTGTCTGAAATATCTACTCCATAAAGCTCCTGCATATGGCTCTCAATATCTCCGGTTGTCATTCCTTTGGCATACATGGAAATGATTTTTTCCTCCATGTCTTGGGTCAAAGTATTTTGATATTTCTTAACAATTTTAGGTTCAAACTCTCCATTGCGGTCACGGGGAACATCCAGCTCCATGTCTCCATAACTGGTATGTAATGTTTTTGAGTTGTATCCATTTCTGCTGTTATCTGTTTCCTTGTTTCGGAAATCATACTTGGAGTAACCCAGTTCCTCATCCATTTCGCCATCCAGACTGCCTTCCAGAATAACCGACATCATCTCTCTCATGAGAGCATTGACATCTGTTCCATTCTTAACCGGATTTTCTTTCAGGTATCCATTAACCATTTCACGTAGTGCCTGTCTTTCGGGAGATTCGTCCCTTCTTCTCTTTGCCATAAAATAAAACCTCCAAACTGAGTAATTTTATTTTACATCAGTTTGAAGGTTTACACAAACTTTGGGATGCTCCC
>JAEZKU010000011.1 GCA_023436065.1 Bacillota bacterium | reverse complement strand
AGGAACAGGAGTAAGTACTTTAAACGCAACAGACGGAACCATCACAGGCACGACAGAGGCGATGGAGTACAAGCTGAAATCCGCTACCAAATATGAAAAATGTACAAGTAAAGCAATGTCACAGTTGACAGCAGGAACCTATCTTGTCAGATATGCGGCAACAGAAGAATTAGATGAAAGTGAACCTGTCGAGGTAACTGTAGGTAATTCAAAGAAGCAATCGGCTCCGATAGGGTTAAAAGGAACAGGAGTAAGTACTTTATACGCAACAGACGGAACCATCACAGGCACGACAGAGGCGATGGAGTACAAGCTGAAAACCGCTACCAAATATGAAAAATGTACAAGTAAAGCAATGTCACAGTTGGCAGCAGGAACCTATCTTGTCAGATATGCGGCAACAGAAGAATTAGATGAAAGTGAACCTGTCGAAGTAACTGTAGATAATGCGATACCTATGACATATACTGTGTCAGGTATGATTAAAGATAGCAGTGGAAACCCTACACCTGGAGTGACAGTATCCTTAGTTAATATAGTTGACAACAACAAGGTTTACGAAGTTGCTACATCTGAACAGGGCTTATATACTATCGCTAATGTTCTCAATGGAAGCTATAAAATTATCGTTACAAAGGATGGTAAAGAACTTAACACAGGTTATGTTACTGTAAGTGGTAATAACGTATCTGGTGGAAGTTGTAATATCACGATTACTATAGCACCTCCAACCTATACCATTATTGGTACAGTTAAGATGGTAAATGCTAGTGCTGCAACTGGTTCAGTTGTATCTATATCGGGTGCTGCAATAACTTTATCCAGTACAACAAGCCCTATGACTTACTCAGATGTAACGGATGAAAATGGTAACTATACGATTAATGGTGTACCTAATGGAACCTATGCAATAATAGTAACTATAAAAGATAAAGCCATTGCTACAGGCACCATTATAGTTAACGGTAGTAATGTCTGCGATGATAGTACAAGTATTATAGTAGCGGATCCGACACCAGGTCCGACACCAAACCCGACACCAAACCATACACCGGCCGCGCCTCCGGTATTAATACCGGAGTCAGCACCTACAATCGTAAAAACAGAGGTAATAGAGTTAGGTGTTAAGCTTGGGGAAGAGGTTAGTAGCGCTGTTATCATTCCTATACAAAGAACAACAGATTCCGATGGTAAAAAGAAAGATACTGTAGCCTACAAAGAAGATTCTGCCAAAGAAACCATTCAAAAATTGAAAGAAGAAGGAAAAGATGTTGCTAGAATTACGATACCTGATGATAAGAATGAGATTTCTGAAACAAATGTAATGATACCTACAGCTTCTTTAGAGGTGATTGCAGAAGGTAATATTAATTTAGAAATTGATACAGAGAAAGCAAGAATTAGTATACCAACAGAGACACTTAAAAATGCGGACAAAGAAGCGAAGGAAGATGTGTACTTTAATCTGGCTCCAATTACATCAGCAGGAGAACAGGCTCAGATTATTGAAAGAGCGAAACAGGAAAAAATAATAAAAATAGCAATCAAAGATAGTATCATGACAGTTGTAGGAACACCGATGACAATAGAGACCAATATGCCACAGTCAAATGTGGATATTACCCTTCCTCTAGTGACTTCGGATATACCAACAGATGCAGTAGAAAGAGAAAAATTCTTAAGTAAATTAGCAGTATTTATTGAGCACAGCGATGGGGATATGGAATTAGTAAGAGGTGAAATTGTAGAATATAAGGAAGGGGTATTGGGAATTAAATTTAATGTTAAGAAATTTAGTACCTTTACCATTCTCCAAGCAGATAGCCTTGCACAAGAATCAAGCGCATGTGAAATAGAAAAAGTAAAAGAACCGAAAGAAACAATAATGAAGGGTACAAAGCTGTCATTAACAGTAAAAAATTCAAAAAATAAAATTAAAGTTAAAGTGACAGTAAGTGCAAATGCAACCTGGAAGCTATACAGTGATGTGGCTTGTAAGAAAGAAATCAAAAACAAATACCTGAAATTAAAAGTGGGTAAAAATAAAGCCTATATTAAGGTATTTGCGAAAGACGGTACATCAAAGAAGTACACAATTACTGTTAAAAGAAAAGGAAAAGAAAAATAAGATATGCCTATGTCCTGAGGGATCAATTAAATGAAGAGGAATGGGAGCAGAGAATAACGCTGCCATGGATAAAATATGTAAAATACAAGAAAAAGGCTCCCAATATGGGGGCTTTTTTCAATACCATTACAGAGCCCAAATATTATAGAAACTGTTTTTATAATTTATTAGTCAACGGGTTTATGCTATATAGGGGGATAGACTCTGCTGTATAGCCTGTTACCTGCAATTATAGATACATTTCTTTCTGAAAATAGAAAATGTAATTTGATATAGTCACAGATATTGATATAATAAAAGCGTAGTGAGTATATGCAAGCTTGCTTGCAATATGGGTATTCTATACATGGAAAGTAATAATGAAAGGATATGGGGACGAGAGAATGAAGGTATTAACAGAGCATCAGACAATCGAAAAAAGACAGGTAATCAGTATATTGGAGACAGTCGATATCGAATCAGGTGAGCGTACAGTATTGAAGGAGTTTGACTACCTGATCGAAGCACCTAATTGGCTGAAAAATGGGAAAGAATTAATATATAATGCAAATGGGTTAATTTATTCATATGATATTTCCTCCGGTGTCAGTACATTAATCACAACAGGCTGCTGTAATCAGTGTAATAATGATCATGTCCTTTCACCGGATCATATGCAGCTGGCAGTCAGTCATCATACCTATGAAGATGGTCAATCCAGAATCTACACCTTATCAGTGAAGGGTGGAACACCGGTGCTGGTCACTCCGATTGCTCCAAGCTATCTTCACGGCTGGTCTCCTGACGGCAAGACACTGGTGTATTGTGCGGAGCGCAATGGGGAATACGATATTTACAGTATCCCGGCTGTAGGGGGAAGAGAGACAAGATTAACAGATGCACCGGGTCTGGATGATGGACCCGAATACTCTCCGGATGGAAAGTATATCTGGTTTAATTCTGTTCGAAGCGGTTTGATGCAGCTATGGAGAATGAAGGCGGATGGCAGTGAACAGACTCAGATGACCTTTGATGAGAGTAATAGCTGGTTTGCTCACCTGTCACCGGATGGAACTACTGTTGCGTATATCACCTACCAGAAGGGTGATGTAGCTCCGGGTGACCACCCTGCCAACAAAAACGTCGAGATTCGGCTGATGCCTTCGACAGGTGGGCCATATTGGACTTTGGTAAAGCTGTTCGGTGGTCAGGGGACCTTGAATGTCAATTCCTGGTCACCCTGTGGTAAGAGACTGGCTTTTGTCAGCTATAGAATAGTGGAATGATTTGGGCCTAAACCGGAATAGGATTATGAATACATATTAGCCGAGCTTAACCGATATATTTATAGTAAGTCTTATAATTATGGTGAAGCTATGAAAGCAGCTGGAGGATCGGATAGGAGAAAGAGCGAGCTGATAAAGGAGTTCACAGAGGAGCTTCAAGATTCGGAAATATCTCCTGAGTCAGGTGCCTCTGTATTTATCAAGGTGGGGATTGTGGTATTAAGCATTATAATGTTGATCGGCTTAGGAATTATGATTATCCCCAATGCGGTCACAGTATCTAATATCAGTAGTAAGAGAGATTTACCAATTTATAGTGTGAATACAGAGGATAGGAAGGTAGCACTAACCTTTGAAACAGCCTCGAGTAACGAGGACCTGCAGAATATTCTTGATACCCTGACAAAGCATAATATTAAGGCAACCTTCTTTCTGACTGGCAGCTGGGTAGAAGAATATCCCGAGGATGTAAGGGCAATCGTAAAAGCGGGGCATGATGTCGGCAATCATAGTGAGCAGCATAAACAGATGACCGGGATGGATTATCAGGAATGTACCGAAGACATCATGAAGGTACATGATCGGGTAAAGGATCTGACAGGGATAGATATGAGTCTATTTCGCGCGCCATATGGAGAGTATAACAACCTGCTTGTGGGTACAGCAAGAGAATGCGGATATCATACGATCCAGTGGAATGTGGATTCTGAGGATTGGAAGGATTACGGAGCAGAGAGTATCGTCAAGACTGTTGTAGACAACAAGTACCTGGGTAATGGCTCCATTATTCTGTTTCGCAGCGGTACAAAGTATACCGCGGAAGCGCTGGAAGCGGTGATTACAGGTTTACAGGAGAAGGGATATGAGTTGGTGCCTGTGTCGGAGCTGATTTATACCGGGAGATATACTGTGGATGGTACAGGGAGGCAGTTTGAGAGATAATATTAACTAAAATCGTATGAATTTATCATCATGTTGTTTTGAGATATAATACTAATTAAATCGATTGGGTGGGAGTCTTACCCGACTTTTTGGGTATTGTGTATGGATGGACCAGCAGACAGTATACGGATTTATTCTGGTAATACCGGTTCCAATATACATAGAATTGCTTAAGGCGGGAGAAAGGGCTCTCGCTTTTTTTGTAGTCAGACAGTTTCACTGTATTAACAGAGCCTAACAATGATTACTAATTTCATATTTATCTCCAATAATCTACTAATGCAAACATGCGTAAACATTTGTACACTTAATGATGGATAAATATTTTATAAATCCAAAGTCATATAAATTAGGAGGCCGATGAACTGGTGAATATTATAAGGCGTTATTGCAGAAGGGTAAACTCTTCAATAAGAAAGCCTGTTAAGGCTGATGCTTATCTTGTAGGAGAACACGAAGGACAGAAAAGGCATATGTTACAAAGATAAGAATGTCTGGAAATAGGGAAATAAATCGAATAATAGATTTTGGTATACACATATAAAAAATATGCTATAATATGGATTGTGCGACTGTCACATAATTAACCGATACAATAATTATATTAATTTTGTCGATTACAGCTTTACTTAAATCATGTGAAGCTATCATGTTATTGATTAAAAAGTATTTGGGAAGAAGCATAATTATCTATAATCTATAAGAAGAGGAGGCTCCCTTATGCTAAAAGTAATAATTGCTGATGATGAAATGAAGGTGTGCCAACTAATCTATCATTTGGTAGATTGGAAGGCTATGGATATGGAGGTTGTCGCTATACTCAATGATGGAAAAAGGGCATTTGATGAAATATGCGAGAAAAGGCCCGACATTGTTATTACCGACATCCGTATGCCAAATTATGACGGTATCGAATTAATACGGATGATAAAAGAAATCCTGCCGGATACATATTTTATTATTGTCAGCGGCTACAGTCAATTTGAATATGCAAAAAGTGCTATCCAGTACGGTGTTGAGAATTATCTTCTGAAGCCGATAAAGAGTAAGGAATTGAATAGTACGTTAACGAAGATTGCTGAGAAGCATAATCTTAAGCTGTCCGACAGTACAGAGAAGAATGAATTGAAAATAATGCTGCAAACCTCTGAGGAGAAGGTAAAAAAGAATCTGCTTGCTGAGATACTGATGAATCCCGATAGTAATATAACAAATCAGGATATTGCGGCTTTGAATAAGGAATATTGCTGCCATTTTGGAGATGGTTTTTATACAATACTCGTCATAAAGCCTTTTCTGGAGGTGGAGGATAAGGATAAGAGTATCATGTCTCTGCTTCTGACGAAGATATTGTGCCTGGCTAAAGAAAAGCTTGAAGTCTGCTGCATGGAAGTAATCACGATTATTTGGGAGGAGCAGGTGCTGTGTTTGATTAATACGGATGATCCGTCCCTGATCCTGGTCAAGAAGCAATTAAATAAGATAAGGATTGATGCCTCTAATCTAAAAGACATCTTTCAAAATATCAGAGTTGTGATAGGAATAAGCAGAGTGACGGATCAATTACCCGAGCTGGATGCAGCAATGCAGCAAGCAGAGTTATCCGTCATGAACCGATTTGCACAAACCGGAGAATCTATCATAGAATATCAGGATAGCTTCCTTTCGGATGTGACAGTCTCAGATGTCATTGATCAGAATATAAGAAATAAAATTCTGTCCCATTTTGAGGTATTGGATATTGAGAGTATTTTAGCGGAGACAACAGCTCTACAAAAGATTCTGGAATCCTATGTCAAGGATAGTAAGCTGATTTATAATTGCTATATCGAAATTATAAATATTATATTATACGGGGTGAAGAATTATATGAGCCCTTATGAATTTCCAGATCAGTCCTGGTATCGGAAGAAATTCCGCTCCTTTATAACGATAGATGAAATTTTTCGATGGTTGAAACAGCATCTACGACAAGAATTTGAAAAGTACCTCAACGATAAGAAAATCCAGAACAGTAAGCCGATACGGCAGGCAAAACAGTACATAAATCAAAACTATAATAAGGATATTAATCTTGAGGATGTCAGTAAGCTGATCGGATTTAACCCAGCCTATTTTTCCTCACTGTTTAAAAAGGAGACAGGAGAGAATTTTACGGAATATATCATGAAAATCAGAATTCAGAGTGCAAAGTACTTATTGCTTCAGACGGATAAGGAGATTGCTGAAATTGCTTCTGATATTGGATATATGGACTTAAAATACTTTTCGAAGCTCTTCAAGAAGAAGACTGGATTAAATCCTTCGGAATTTAGGAAGATATACGGATAATGACGGAGGTGCTTTATCTTATTGAAAATGAAAAAACTGACTTTGATAAGCCGAACAATTGTTGTGATTGTTGTAATGACCTTCCTTCTACTAGTCATTGTAATCGCGGGGCTGATAATCTTATTCCGGCAGGAGCATATGGACTTGTACGGTAAGATTACCCTTGCCGCAGTATTAATTCTTTTGGTTGCAGGAGGAATAGTTTTCATAAAGCAATGGATTATCGTTCCTTATCAGAATTACCTTTCATTATTTAGCCGATTTAATAACAAGCAGATTTATCGTGAGTTTATTGGCACAGCAGGAGCGGTTTTCCCAGGGATGGACAAGGTCCTGCAAAGGTATGATAAGCTGCTGGGAAATCAGAAGATAACCCAGAAGACGAAACGACAATCAGAATATCTGGCATTGCAGAACCAGATAAATCCGCACTTTCTCTATAACACACTTGAAGCCATCAGAGGTGATGCGCTTAGTGTGGGAATGGATAATATAGCGAATATTACGGAAGCTCTGGCAACCTTTTTTCGATATACGATTACCGATACAGGCAGTTTGGTAACCATTGAGGATGAACTGGACAATGTAGATAATTATTTTAAAATTCAAAAATACCGTTTTGGAGAAAAAGTGGATATAACTTACGATATCCCGGAGAATGAAGCGGATATATTGTTAATGCAGCTGCCGAAGCTTACCTTACAGCCAATTATCGAAAACGCCATTTTTCACGGTCTGGAAAAGCGGTCAGAGGCTGGAACGATTGTTATCACGATTGAGCTGGCGGGTAATAAGGTAGTGATCAGAATTAAGGACAATGGGGTGGGAATCGAGGAAGAGATACTCGATACGATCAATTATGGGTTGAGTCATATATCCTTGGCTTATGGAACCGAGGACAATAGAAACAAAAAGGGTGGTATAGCTCTGAATAATGTATGCCGGAGGATTAAGCTTCTCTTCGGAGAGGATTACGGTCTGCATGTTTACAGCCTAATTGGCGTCGGAACCGAAGTACGTATTACGCTTCCCATCGTGAAGAAAGAGAATGGATATGCCTATGAAGGAAGAATTAATCGTTATTGAAAGCGGACAAATTGAGAAAAACGGTAATCGGATTTTTGCTGATCTGAATTTACAGATCTATAAAAATCAGATTTTGGGCATTATTTTTGACAGTATTGTAGAAAGAAAGTATCTACAAGAATTCTTTGAAGGAGATTTACAATTAAGTGAAGGGAAAATATACCTCGAAGGGAACAAGGCAGATACGGTCGAAGCGGAGCGTTATCTTAAAGATAACCTGACGATTATAAAAAAAGAGAGTAAACTGATTAACAGCCTGCATATTGAGGAAAATGTTTATGTCTTTACGGACAAGAAAAAGCTGATATACCGAAGAAAATACCATAGAAAAATTCAGAGATTACTAGAACAATTCCAGCTGGAGTTTAATCTCAATAAACAGATTTCCGAGCTAACAGTAAAGGAAAAGGTGGTCGTAGAGCTGCTTAAAGCCTATGCCGAAAATAAGAAGATTGTAATTCTAACTCATATTACCGGCTTTTTAAAAAGAAATGAACTGGACGAAATATTTACTCTGATAAAGCAGATGCAGCAGAGGATTTCTTTTATTTTGGTGGAGCAATTTGAAAGTATTATTTTTGAATGGACCGATCAGATAGCTGTCATACGCCACGGAAAAACAGCAGGCATTTATAATCCCCAGACAGTGAATCGTGAATTATTATATGCTGCCTTAATCAAGGAGAATAAGGCGAAGAAGATGGTTGGGATGGATAAAATTGATTTGGACGAGGCAAAAGAAAACGAGCCGGTATTTCAATTTGAACGGGTTAATACAAGCATCTTAACCAATTTTTCAATGGAAATCGAGGCAGGCGAAGTAGTAAAAATATATTATATGGATGATGAAAGCTGCGAGCATATTATAGATTTACTGAAAGGGATGCGTAAGGCTTCTTCTGGGAAGCTCATCCTAATGGGACAGGAATACAGGGTAAATAATATAGTTCAGGCAGTAAAACAAGGTATTTGTTTTATAGAGGAATCACCTTATGACAATATGTTACTATATAATATGAGTCTTAGGGATAATCTAGCTCTGTCGTTATTTCAAAAAATCCCTTTGTTCTGGATGCGAAAACGCTTTATTAAAAGTGTGGATCAGCTAGTAAAAACCTTTCCAATCGAAAGCATAGCGATGGTTAAGCTTCGAAAGCTGGAACCTCATATACTACAGCAGATTGCCTATTATAAATGGTACCTATATGCCCCGAAAGTGGTGGTATGTGTCAAACCGTTTACAGAAACTGATATCCATCTGCAGGAAATCACGGTTGAGATGATCTCTATGCTAAAGGGGAGGGGAATCTCGGTCATTATCCTGACCTCTAATTATTCGGAGCTGTATCGTGTTGACGGCGATACAATATGTATAAAAAACGGTCGTATTATAGATGAGGATGAGGTATATCAAACTCTGTATAAGGAATAGAACTGTGCAATGTATACAATATTGTATAGTCTCTATTCTTTTTTTGTATAAAATAGCGAACATCTAAAGATGCACCCCGTTCATCTAAAGATAAAACGTTGTTGAATGGTGTTATAATTGGTATATTTATTGTACAAATTGAGGGAACAAACTTCAATATGATTAGTTAGCTGCATTGCGGCAGAATGGAGGAAATTTATGAAAAAGAGAAAAATGGTAAGTATTGTTACGGCAGCTTTATTGGCTGCTTCTATGTTGGCAGGTTGTTCTGGCAGCACATCGACCGGTACGGGGGATGCAAGTGTAACCGAAGCACCTTCCAGTACAGCAGAGGATACCTCCAGCAAGGAGTTACCTATCTTAGGGGCTGGAATATATTCATCTTCAGATAATTTTAACTCCTACATCGGCAAGGCGATTAAAAATGCCTGCGACGGAGTATTCACAACCAATATCGAAGATGGACAGAATGATCAGTCTACACAAAATAATCAGGTAGACACCATGCTCGCTAAGGGAGCAAAGGTAATCGCAGTATCTGTGGTGGATGTTACCGCTGCACCTACTTTGATTCAGAAGTGTAAAGATGCAGGAAATGTACCAATCATCTTTTTCAATAAGGAAATTACTGATCAAACTGTAATCGCTTCCTATGAAAATGCATATCAGGTTACTTCCACCGGTGGTGATTACGGTGCATCTATTGAAGGACAGATGGTCGTGGATTATTGGAAGGCTCATCCTGAGATGGATAAGAATGGTGACGGTAAGCTTCAGATGGTAGACTTAATGGGTGACCCCGGACATACAGCAGCTCAGCCGAGAGCAGATTATGCGAAAAAGGCAATTACAGACGCCGGAATTGAGATAGATCTGCTGGAAGAGGATACTGGTATGTGGGATGCAGCAAAAGCTAAGGATAAGATGGATGCATGGATTTCCAAGCACGACGACCAGATCGAAGTAATTATTTGCGCAAATGATGCTATGGCTCTCGGTGCATTACAGTCAATCCAGGCAGCTGGATTTAATACAAACGGAGTTGACAGCGAAAAATACATTCCTGTTATCGGTATAGATGCTTTGCCTGAGATGCTTGACAAGATAGAAAGCGGTGAAGTAATTGGTTCTGTATTACAGGATGCAAAGACCCAGGGTCAGACGATTGTGAAGATTGCTTCCAACCTTGCAGGTGGTAAGGATGTCTTGGAAGGTATTGAACTTGAGTTGGAAGCAGGTGCCCAAGCAGTACGTGTTCCTTATGCGGCAATTACGAAGGAAAATCTGGATGTTGCCAAAACAACCTATGCTGAGTAATTAGAAATCAGTGGGATTGCTGCAAAATATACAAATTTAACTACGGTATTCTGGTAGATCGATATTTTGCAGCAGCCCTATTTCATAAGAAATAAAGGAGGAACGCTAGATGGCTGAGGAGTATATTCTGGAAATGCGAAATATTACAAAAAGCTTTCCGGGTGTAAAGGCCCTTGATGATGTAACACTGAAGGTAAGAGCGGGAACGGTTCATTCTTTATTGGGAGAAAACGGTGCCGGAAAATCCACCTTAATGAAATGTCTTTTTGGTATCTATTCCCTAAATGGCGGTGAAATTATTCTGGATGGAAAAAAAATTAATTTTGAAAACCCGGCACAGGCATTGGAAAACTGTGTATCCATGGTTCATCAGGAATTAAACCAGGTGCTTGACAGAAGTGTAATGGAAAATGTATGGCTCGGACGTTATCCGATGAAAGGATGTCTGGTAGACCATAAAAAAATGTATGAAGATACGAAGAAGATATTTGACAGACTGGGTATTGATATCGATCCGAGGGTGAAGACAGGGACCCTTACGGTTTCAAAAAGACAGATGATAGAAATTGCAAAGGCAGTATCTTATGAAGCCAAGGTCATCGTTATGGATGAACCGACTTCCTCACTGACGGAAAATGAAGTAGAACATCTATTTCGAATCATTGGACAATTAAAGGCACAAAATACCAGCTTTATATATATATCACACAAGATGGAGGAAATAAAACGAATCTCCGATGATATAACAATTATGCGGGATGGGAAATGGATTATTACTGAACCGGTCCATGCTCTGACAACAGATATGATCATCAAAATGATGGTAGGAAGAGAGCTCAAGGAACGTTATCCTAAGAGAGAATCAAAACCGGGTGAAGTCTTGCTGAAGGTACAACAGTTATCCTCGTTGACCCGGGAGTTTCACGGAGTGAATTTTGAGTTACATAAAGGCGAGATATTAGGCATCTCCGGTCTTGTAGGCTCTAAGAGAACCGAAGTACTTGAAACATTATTCGGTATCCGAGCAAAAGGACAGGGGCAGATTATTCTAAAGGACAAGCAGCTTGATAACGGTACGCCCATGAAATCGATGAAAAACGGATTTGCAATGCTGACTGAGGAAAGAAGAGTTGACGGAATTTTTGCTGATTTAAGCATTTCCTTTAATATGATTATTGCCAATCTGAATCAATATACTAGACGCGGACTACTCCGCAATACCATAATCAAAGAAAAAGTAAACGGCATAGTCAAAACCATGAATGTTAAAACCCCCTCAGCTAAAACGAAAATCGGTAATCTGTCAGGCGGTAACCAACAAAAGGTAATCCTTGGAAGATGGCTGTTAACCGAGCCTGAGGTGCTGCTCTTGGATGAGCCCACAAGAGGTATCGACGTGGGAGCAAAGTATGAGATCTATCAGCTGATGAATCAGTTAGCAGCACAGGGAAAGGGAATTATCGTAGTCAGCTCAGAAATGCCCGAGCTTCTTGGGATTTGTGATCGCATTCTGGTCATGAGTAACGGACAGCAGTCTGGAATCTTTGACACGAAGGATGTTACCCAGGTTCAGATTATGGAAGCATCTGCAAAATATATATAATTTATATGAAAATCACAATGAGTTAGCCCAAGCAGCGGCACAAAATGGAGGGTATCTATGAACAGTTTAAACAAATTATTCCACGAAAAAGGATTAATGAAACAATTATTGGTTGAAAAAGTAATTTATATTGTATTAATTGCCCTATTTATTATCGTGGTTATTATTGAACCCAAATTTCTATCCTTTACTAATTTTAAAAATATCTTTGCCCAGTCTGCAACCAGAATTATTATTGCTCTGGCCGCCGGTATGGTATTGATTGTACGAGGGTGTGACCTATCAACCGGCCGTATGATCGGATTGGCAGCGGTTATTTCTGCTTCCTTAATGCAGCAGGCGAGTTATGCATACCGCATGTATCCTAATTTGCAGGAGCTTCCTATAATCGTACCGATATTACTTGTAATCGTGATCTGTGCCGTATTAGGTATTATCACCGGTATCACAATTGCTGTATTGAAGGTTCCGCCGATTATTGCAACACTAGCCATGCAGCTGGTGCTGTACGGGGCATCCTCCATCTACTTTGACAGACCGCCTTATGGTGCACAGCCTATTGGAGGCTTGTCAAACAATATCATAAAAATAGCCACCGGCTTTATCAAGGTGGGCAAGATGCAGATTCCCTACCTGATTTTGATCGCAATTGTAATCTGTGCCCTCATGTGGGTCATCTGGAATAAAACCAAATTCGGTAAATACATGTACGCTATTGGAGGCAATCCGGAAGCTGCAAAGGTATCAGGTGTGAATGTCATCCGTACTCAGATTATCGTCTATTCAGCAGCAGCAGTGCTGTATGCGGTAGCTGCAGTTCTTGAAGTAGGTCGTATTGGCAGTGCCTCAAATACGACTGGTAACGGATATGAAATGGATGCGATCGCTGCCTGCGTAGTTGGTGGAGTATCCATGTCAGGTGGTATCGGCAGTGTCGGTGGTATCGTAATCGGTGTACTTATCTTTACCGTAATTAATTATGGCCTTGCCTTCATCGGTGTCAATATGTACTGGCAGTATATCGTAAAGGGCTTAATTATTGCATTGGCTGTAGTGATTGATATGAGAAAATATGCTAAGAGAAAATAAAAGGAGCTGATCTAATGCGTGAAGTAGTAAAACATACAAAGCTGACAGAAAATTGCAGCAAAGAGACAATTCGGTTATTTGTCGAGGAAATATTACCGCAGCTAACTGTGGATGAGAAAATCGGAATCATGTCAGGACAGGTAACAGAAGAGAAGCTGTTGGATGATTTGTTTTTAATTGAACATTATAACGTAAAGCCCTATCCTACTCTGACTGTTGAGAGATTGGGAATTCCGAATGTACGTTTTGTAGATGGTCCAAGAGGTGTGGTGGCTGGTTCTGCAACTTGCTTTCCTGTGTCTATGGCAAGAGGAGCTACCTTCGACAGAGAACTGGAGGAGGAAGTCGGCAAAGTAATCGGAGCTGAGGTCAGAGCACAGGGCGGCAACTATTTTGGAGGGGTATGCATTAATCTGCCACGCAATCCGAGATGGGGCCGCGCTCAGGAGTGTTATGGCGAGGATCAGTACCACATGGGAGAAATGGGTGCAGCACTGACAAGAGGCGTCCAGAGCCAGAATGTTATGGCCTGTATTAAACATTTTGCAATGAATAGCATAGAAAATGCCAGATTTAAGGCGGATGTCTATGCTGACAAACGAACCCTGCATGAAATATATCTTCCGCATTTTAAACGCTGTATAGAAGAAGGTGCAGCCTCTGTTATGGGCGCATATAACATGGTATATGGAGAACAGGCATCGGAAAGTAAGCTGCTGCTGCGGGATATCCTGAGAGATAAATGGCAATTTGAAGGCTTTACCCTGTCCGACTTTTTATGGGCGGTCAAGGATGCTGTAAAAGCAGTAAAGAATGGAATGAACATTGAAATGCCATGCTTCTGCCGTTACCATGAGGATTTGCCGAAAGCTCTGGAAGAAGGAAAAATAGAGATGGCTGATCTTGATGAAGCGGTAGGTTATATCTTAAGAACAGTACTTTACTATGAGACCCGACGAGATCCCAAAGACTATACGCCGGAGGTACTTGCCTGCCCCGAGCATATTGCGGTAGCAAAGCGTGCTGCAGAGGAGTCAATGGTGCTTCTAAAGAATGACGGTAATATTCTGCCCTTAGATAAAGAGAAGACGGAGAAAATTCTTGTATTAGGTGTTCTGGGTGATACCGAGAATATTGGTGATCACGGCTCCAGTAAGGTTCATCCGTATTATACGGTGACCCCGCTTCGCGGTATCATGAAGAAAATGCCATGTGCGCAGGTACTTTATAATGACGGCTCCAATCTGGAAAGAGCCAGAGCGCTTGCTGCGGATGCTGACGCAGTGATTATTGTGGCAGGATATATTCATAGTGATGAAGGTGAATTCTTGGCTGATAGAAGTGATATCGCAGAAATGGGTGGTGATAGAATATCCATGCGACTGCATCAGAGAGATATCGACCTGATTAAGGGTGTAAAAGGTATCTGCAAGAATACTGTGGTTTCCATCGTAGGCAGCAGTGCAATCCTGATCGATGAGTGGGATGAAGAGGTACCTTCCATTATTTTCTCCTTCTACAGCGGAATGGAGGGGGGAAATGTTCTGGCGGATATTCTATTTGGCGACACAAATCCGAGTGGTAAGCTACCTTATACCGTAGCTATGTCGGAGGAGGATTATCCGTTCTTTGATCCGGATTGCACTCATGCCGATTATGAATATTACCATGGCTATTTTAAGATGGAGAAGGAAGACCGGAGGGTAAGGTATCCCTTTGGATACGGCCTGTCTTACACCACCTTTGATATTAGTACCCCGAGTGTCCAGGTGTTTGACGATGTTGCCAAGATAAGTGTAAAGGTTAAGAATACCGGAAACAGGATGGGTGCGGAAATTGTGCAGCTGTATGTGGGCTGTGAGGGAAGTGCTGTAGATCGTCCGGTAAAAGTACTGCGCGATTTTGACAGAGTCACATTAATACCCGGTGAGGAGAAGGAAATCAGCCTGACAGTAACTAAGAAATCCATGGCTTATTACGATGAAGCGAAGGATGATTTTACAGAGGAAGATCTGATTTATATAGCATATGTAGGAAACTGCAGTCAGGCAAAAATGATGCAACAGGTCAAATTCAGATATTAGCAGGAGGCCATGCTATGAGAATAGGGGTAGATTACTATCCTGAGCATTGGGATAGAAGCAGATGGAAGATTGATGCACAAATGATGGTCGACGCTAATATCAAGGTAATCAGGATGGGAGAGTTTGCCTGGAGTCTGTATGAACCGGAGGAAGGCAGATTTGAATTTGCCTGGATGGATGATGCAATGGATTTTTTTAACCAGTATGGCATCAAGGTTGTATTATGTACACCCTCCGCAACTCCTCCCAAATGGATGACGGATCGGTATCCTGAAATCCATCAGGACGATATTCATGGGAATTCGAAAATATTTGGCACTAGGAAGCATTACTGCTTTAACAGCACTTTATACCGGCAAAAGACCAGGCTGCTGGTAGAGAAGATAGCAGCCCGTTATGCCGGACATCCCGCTCTGGAAGCTTGGCAGGTAGACAATGAGCTTGGATGGTCAAATACAACCAGATGCTACTGTTCCAAATGCAGCGAAAAATTCAAAGCTTGGCTGAAAAATAAATATAAGACAATAGATAATTTGAATCGTAAGTATGGAACCGTCTTCTGGAGCCAGATTTATAATAGCTTCGAGGAGGTCATTCTTCCGAAAGCAGGTGCATGCTACGATACCTGCCATGATACGCAGGGACAAAACCCTGGACTATTGCTGGATTATTACCGTTTCTCGAGTGATTCGGTAATCAGCTTTATGGAAGAATCTGTACAAACCATTCGTAAATTCAGTGATAAGCCTATCACGACTAATATACTGGACGCTTCTGTGAACTCGGGCACCGGAATAGATTATTTTAAATTGTCAGAAACGCTTGATTTCGTCAGCTGGGATAATTATATCGAATTCCAGTGGGGAATAGCGAAGGATGTAGCAGTAGCGAAGGACCATACCTTAATGAGGAGCTATAAGAAAATGCCATTTTGGGTAATGGAGGAGCAAAGCGGTCCCTGCGGCTGGAGTAAAATGGGCCCGACACCCACTCCGGGTAAGCTCAGGCTGTGGACTTATCAATCAATTGCAAATGGGGCAGATACGGTGATTTACTTTCGATGGAGGGCATGTCCGTTTGGAACCGAAGAAAATTGGCATGGCATTCTAAATCATGACGGAAAGCCAAACCGCAGATATGAGGAAATCTCCCAGGTTGGCAAAGAGATGGAGTTACTGAGTAAAATATACGGAGCCTTACAGCCATCGTCAAGAGTAGCTATCATAAAATCTTTTGACAGTGAATGGAGCCATTCAATACATAAGCATGTGGAAGGCTTCCACTATGACCAGCTTCTGTTGAGCTACTATCAACCGTTTTACAATATGGGCATGGCGGTTGATTTTGTAAGGGCAGAGGAGGATTTGTCCGGGTACGCCCTAGTGCTGGCACCAGCGTTCTTGATGCCGAATGATAAAGAAAAGGCAAATCTGGAGGAATATGTGAAGGCGGGAGGAAAGCTTTTCCTAACCTTCCGAAGCGGTATCAAGGACGTCTATAATAACATGCTGATGGATACAGTGCCCGGAGCATTTCAGGAGCTTGCCGGTATACAGGTGCATGACTATGATCCCCAGATGGGGAAGCAGACGAAGATCTCGACGGTATTTGGTGTAGGAACAGCCAGCCTGTGGTGTGATATCATAACACCGATATCAGCATCAACTCTGGGTATTTATATCGGTGACTTCTATAGCGGACAATCCTGCTTTACTGTTAATGCCTTTGGGGCTGGTGAGGTATATTACCTAGGCTGTGATTTGGATGAAGCGGCGATGGATAAGCTGGTGTGTTATCTGATTAAGCAGGCGAAGCTTCCTTTGAAGATGTACAGTCTTCCCGGTGTGGAGGTTCTAGAGTCTTCGGATGGCATACACAATGCCTTATTTATCATGAATCATAATGCTTATCCGGCAGTTCTGGCGCTTGAGCATGATTATAACGAAATGATAAAAGGACGAACTGCGGTTGGTACAATTTGCATAGAGCCGTACGGAGTAGTAATCCTTGATAGAAAGTAATACTTGCTTATTCTCTGAAAATGGCTTACAATCCTTACATTCACTGCTTTTAAAGTTGTTGCGTACGGTAATTCTGAAAATTGGAAGGACTACGGAGCAGAGAGTACCGTCAAGACTGTTGTAGATAACAAGTACTTGGGTAACGGCTCAATTATCCTGCTTCGAAGCGGCACAAAGTATACCGCGGAGGCACTGGAAGCGGTGATTACAGGTTTACAGGAGAAGGGATATGAGCTGGTGCCTGTGTCGGAGCTGATTTATACCGGGAGATATACTGTGGATGGTACGGGGAGGCAGTTTGTGAAATGAGAATAAATAATGTGAAATATATGGAAACATGATATACTATAGGTGTTTGGAAGCTAAGTATTATGGCTTCCGAATACCTATTTTCATATGCTTGTTACTAAATGACAAAGAATAAGTATCTAAACTAATAGTTAAGTCTGATGGAGGTTTCCCGTGTCGATTCCTATTCTATCAACTAAGTTCAGATGAAGATATAAAGAGTATAACTATTAAACACCTGCTTACTATGAAATCAGGATTAAGTTCAGTTGATAAGGGAATATAGTGATAATCATCAGGAGGATGTATGGGAGAAGTAAATAAATTGAAACAAGCAGGGGCTATTACAGGTATCATATTAATCAGTGCATTATTTTTGAATTATGGCAGCAGATGGCTGTATCGACTTGCTTATCATATGTATCCATTGTACAAAAGCATCGATCCGGATGATGCGTTCATGTATTTGAATTTACATCATATCTTTCAAGGAGGGGTATTTTTGCTGATGATAGGAATAGCTGCAAAGCTATTTCATTGTAAGTGGAGTGATTTTGGTTTTAATCTGAACAGGTATCGATTTAGTTTAATATATACTGTATGCTTTGTTGCTGTTTGGACTGTTATTCAATTTGGTGTTGGATATGTGATGGTAAGAAGTGGTACTGTTTTTAACATGAACTTTCCCTTGAATTCCAGAAATTTTACCGGCTATTTTCTGTTTGAGCTTCTACTATCAGGAACAAGTGAAGAGTTATTCTTTCGTGCTTTTATCATAACTGTAATAATCTCACTTATGAAGAATACTCTTAAACACCAAAAAAACATAGAAATGATTGCTATCATAATCTCTACTGTATTATTTATGGCAGGACATATTAGTTATGATCTGTTTCCATTAAGAATTAATTACATAAACGGTCTGCTACAACTTACAGTAGTAATATTTTCATTCGCTTATGGCATTGTATTTCTTAAGACCAGAAGCATATTGGGGCCGATGTTAATGCATAATTTACTGAATGGGATAGCTACTATATCAACCTTAGTGTTCACCAAGATGACACATTAGTCGATGCATAGTTTTGTATATCTGCTGGAGGTTAAGAACCTCCAGCTTTTTATAATCCCAGATGAAAGCTCACACCTTCTGCTGTCGGAGCCGGACCTTCGGTCATTGCCTGGCTCAGCATCTCGGTCAAAAGTGCGTCAGCCGCACCGGAATCACTGATTTGTGCCTGCAGCTTGAAAAGCTGGGAGCTGCCGTGTGCAAATGCATCCGGGTTATTCATCAGTTGCGTTGTAGCTTCCCGCAGATCGGCTATAAAATCGTCCGCAGATGCCGCATGGGCCGGGGTCACCATAAAGTGAAGCGAGTCAGGATTAGCCTGCTGGCTGATGGTCCAGCCACGAGCTTCCAGAATATCCGCAAGAGCATGCACATCCAAGGTGTCAGAGCCAATGGCAAAAATCCCGGCTTGGGGACTACCTAATATATGCAGACTGTTAATGGAGGCTATGGCATCTATCAGTTTTTTTGTTGTATTAAGAATACCTTGATTCAGCTCAAGATAACCAGCTCGACCGATGTATTTTAAGGCAGCCCATGCGGTGGCGATTGCACCGCCGGGGCGGGTACCTGTCACCGTAGGGCTTGAAAAAAGTCCGCCCGGCCAATCGGATAGAGAAAAATACTGGTAGCTGCGCAACTGAGCATTACGGTATAATATGGCGGACACTCCCTTAGCTGCAAAGCCGTATTTATGCAGATCCGCAGAGATAGAGGATACCCCCGGTACTTCAAGATCAAAGGGTGAGATGCTGCCGCCCAGTTCTCGGATAAAAGGCAGGGTAAAGCCGCCAAGGCATGCGTCCACATGCAACCGCAGGTTATGCTCAAGTGCAATTTGACCAAGGTCTTCAATGGGGTCTATGATACCCTGAGGATATTGGGGTGCGGAACCGATTAACAGAATTGTGTTCTCTGTTATAGCAGCCCGTACGGCATCCGGATCGATCCGATACTCAGAGTCCACCGGTACAACGACAGGCGTCACGTTAAGATAGTGTGCCGCTTTGAACAGTGCAGCATGTGCGGTGGTGGCTAGTATCATTTCGGGCTGTTTTATGTGAGGTTTTACGGCACGTGCTTCATCACGGTAGGTTTTAACTGCCATGAGCAGACTTTCACTACCACAGGAAGTCAGCGAGCCCCGGGTATTTTCATCTCCGTGCAATAGATCTGCAGTCATCGCAAGCGCTTCAGTCTCCAGCCGCCGAAGACTTTCAAAGACAAAGGGATCATTTCCGTTGGCATGGAAATATTCACTGTAGACTTCTTCCATGACAGAGGTGATTTCCTCCCCGGCATCATATACAAGGGCCCAGGTTCGGCCATGCTTCCAATCTCCATCCTTCTTTTTAAAGGCACGCAGGGTTTCTAAGAGTTCATCGCGGGAAATTCCCGACTCTGGAAAATTCATTATTCATCAACACCTTTCTTTGCTATTTAATATTAGTAAAGTGTCTGGCTACGATAATATGCAAATACGGAATATGCTGCTGTGGTGGATGTGAAAGTCAGCGTGCCAGGTCGGTATCCGGATGGTTGCCGCAGCGGCGGTAATTATCCATATCGATATTCAGGCCATATTGTTTACGCAAGTTCTGAAGACCCTTGGAAAGTCTCACATAATATTCAAGGGACGGAAGTTCCTGCTTTTGAAATACCGATCCGGGTAGTGTGTTCCATACGCAGTGTACAACGCTGACACCATGTTGTGCAAAATTCTCAGCCTCCTCAAGTGTAACCTTGAGTGCTTCCTCCTCGGAGGTAAAGCCATTTGGTGTGGCAAGCTCCACACCACCGACGATGCCTGTATTCACATTACCGCGTCCAAAGATATCTACGGCTGCGAAAATTCGCCTGCGCCATTCCTTATAGCCGATCCATTCTGCCTTTCCCGGGCATATCCAATTGAATTTCTCTTCGTTCAGAACCTCTATGTCAGAGGTATAGGACATGAGACCCGTGTTTTCATATAGACGTGCCAGCTGTTCCTCATCGAAGGCGGTGGCAATCAGCTGACTCGGGAAACGCTTTGTTTTAAATACATCACCGATGGCCTGCAACACTTCGATGTAATTACCTACTTCGTCGTCAAAGGGCTTTGTACCTGCCGTAATGGAACCACCGGTCAGCAGAATGTTGGCAAAACGTCCCGGCTGCTTTATCGCCTCACGTACGGTATCCGCAATGTCCTGAGGGGAAAGCCTTAAAGCTTTCTCGTTTTTATGCTTATGATAATTTGCTGCGATAGCACAGAATTTACATCCATGCCCATTATCCCAGAAATGGCAATAATTATATGGGTTGATATCAAGCCTTTGTGGACGCGCGCTGATGATCTGCCACATAGGAACGCCGGAACTTGTCTTTTTATCATAATAGTCAGGCTTACTCCACAAAAACACTTCGTCCACAGGAGTTCCTTCGTCCGTTAATATGAATTTCCCATCGGTATAATCAACTACATAAGGAATCTGTGTCGTAGGGAGTGGCCCTGCCATTACCGTAGTTCCGTCGCGAAGCAGCAGAGAACAGGGAATGGCGATGTCTTTTTTATCCAGGTTGTAGCCGACATACTCGACCTGATGGATGGACGGATTGACGGCAGCCATTGCAGCAGGCGTATATGTAACGGTTCTGCGCTGAATATCTGCTTTCAAAATAACAAAAGGAGAGATGTCCGGATATTTTTCAATTAATTCATTTCGTGATAAATTGCTTTTGCTTGCCATAATGATATCCTTCCTAATTAGATGAGCTGTGTATCCTTGGTTATATGATGAATTCCGGGTACTGGACGCCGGTAAAGAATTCGGTGTAAATTTTATTGCGTATGTAGATGTAATTTGGGTCATCGTGCTTCCTTGGTCTTGCAATCGGAACTTCAATGATGTTTTTAATACAGCCCGGTCGAGGGCTCATGAGAACAATACGGTCGGCTAAGGTTACTGCTTCATCGATATCATGGGTTACCAGGATCATTGTCATTTTTTCCTGTTCCCAGATCTTGAGCACCTCATTCTGCATTTGAATTCTTGTAAATGCATCCAGTGCACCAAAAGGTTCGTCGAGCAGCAACAGCGAAGGATTATTGACCAGGGCACGGGCGATACTGACGCGTTGCTGCATGCCCCCCGAAAGCTGATGTGGGTATGCGGCTGAAAACGCTTCAAGACCTACGAGAGACAGAGCATGCCGGACAATATCGCATTTTTTTGTTTTTTCCAGCTTATCATCTAAGCCGTATTCCACATTTTTTTCGATGGTCATCCATGGAAACAGACGTGCTTCCTGAAAAATAAAACCGCGGTCTGTGGAAGGTCCCAGGATTGGCTGTCCCCTGAAAGTAATCGAACCGGAGTATCTGGTTTCAAATCCGCCGATGATTCTAAGAAGAGAGCTTTTTCCACAGCCGCTGGGGCCAAGGATACACAGTATTTCATTACGGTTCACTTCAAGGTTAATATTTTTCAATGCGTGTACAGTTTCTGATTCAATCGCAAATTGTATGGATAAGTCACTAATTGATAGAATGGTTTCATTGGTGTTAGGCAATGTTGATTTCCTCCTTACGGATTTATATTCCACTTCATGATACGGCGTTCCAATGCCCTCAGCGCATAATCAATAAGGCAACCGATGATACCGATGATAAACACACCTGTCAGCATCACGGCGGGCTGTGACAGTTGCCCTGCAAAAGCGATGAGATATCCAATCCCTGAAGAGGCTCCGATCATTTCCGCTCCCACAACACTCATCCAGGCAAGGCCCAACCCCAGCCGAAGGCCGGTAAAGATGGCAGGAAAAGAGGAGGGCAAAATTACCGAAAAGAAGATCCGACTCCGCTTTTTCTCATAGGAACCTGCCACTTCTAGGAGCTTCGGATCTGTTGAACGGATACCATGCAGGGTATTAAGCAGCACAGGGAAAAATGTGCCGAAGGTAATTACGGTTACCTTAGACACCTCCCCGATGCCCAGCCACATAATAAAAATAGGAACCCAAGCTATGATGGGAATGGGGCGTACAAGGTTTAGGATTAAGGCAAGAGCATTTTCAAACCGTTTGGAAAATGCCATAGCAGTGCCAACGACAATACCGAGTGTACCGCCCAACAGATACCCCTCAAATACACGCAAAAGGCTGATTCCGACATCTGTAAATATCGCTCCGCTTTTAAGCCTGCTGATAAATACCTCAATAATCGACCACGGTGCAGGGAGTACCGAAGCATTGATCCAGCCTAAGTTACCACAGATCTGCCAGATTATGACCACTACGATCGGTGTCCCTATTTTTAATGCATTCAGTATTGCACGTTCTTTTTTCGTGGTTTTTGTTTTCCATCCCAGCATAATTCATCCCCCTGTAATAATTTGTATAGAGCTATCCATTATGGGCGCAGACCTGCCTGCTCAAGATACTGTGTATCGATAAAATCTTCGGGCAAAAATGCTTCGGGAATCAAATCGTAATTGTAGGAGAAATCAATTGATTCACCGATGGACTGGATATCCTGATCGGTCAGATTAACATCGTCTACTGAAACATTTGAAAAAACAGGTTCCAGGATAGATTGATCAAGTCCTGCATCCTCTGCCACGAGAGTCAGAGCTTCCTCCGGGTTTTCGGTGATCCACTGACCTGCTTTTGCCTGGGCCTTTAGGATTCCCTGAGCAATCTCAGGATACTTTTGCAGAAACTCGTTTTGCCCGATGATCACGTCTATTTCCGATTTATAACCGGTACCGTCAGCAAGTTTTCTGGTAGTACCCTGGCTGGTCGTCAAGGTGATATATGGCTCCCAGGTAACGGCAGCATCGATGTTGCGGAAGGTGATACTTGAAACGATGTCTCCGGGTTGAAGGTTGATCTGCTTAATATCGGACGGTTTCAGTCCTGCGGACTCAAGATAGATGTAGAGCAGCTGTTGTCCTGTGGAGCCGACGGTGACACCCACTTTTTTACCTTTCAGCTCCTCAATGGAGGTAATATCGGAATCCTCACGTACGATCAGTCCGTTGACCTTATCGGAGAACAAAAATTTTCCGATAATTTTCAAATCAACATTGTTCGCCTTGGCCTGAATGGCCGGTTGGTCTCCCACCTGTCCGAAATCCAGCTTACCGGCTGTAAAGGCTGTAATTAGTGATGGGCCGGACTGAAATTTCACAAGCTTGATTTCTACATCATCACCGAGCTCTTCCTTATAAAATCCCTTTTTCTGGGCTATAATCGTTTGGGCATGCCCAGGCTGATAACCGTATTGAACTACAATGCGACCCGGTGTCGTGCTTTCCTCCGTCTTAGAGGAGCAACCGGCTGACAACAACAGAGTGGTGATCAATGCGGCTGCAATCATTTTTTTTGACCATGGATATCTTACATTCATAGAATCATCCTTTCTGCGCCTGATTACTTGGAAGAATTCTATTCAGAACAAAACCAATCAGAAATCCGGCGATGCCTTGAAGCAGATTACTTACGATAAAAGACAGTACTCCAAACAGAATAGCAATGATGAGTAATGCTTTGGAAACTGCCATATACCAGATAACACCCGTGATATAGAATACCAGCTCCCCTAGTAGTACCCCGGCAAACTGAAGAAATGGGTTATGAAACCGATTTACAAAGAAACCTGTCAGTAATACAAGGAAAAACCAACCAAAGATATAACCGCCGGTAGGACCGAAAAGTATAGATACATTGCCTACACCGCCTGAAAAGACAGGTAACCCTACTGCACCCAGAAGAATATACGCTGCAACAGGTATCAGACCCCAAAAAGGACCGAGCAGGTACCCAATCAGAACAAGGATAAAGACAGAAAGTGTTATAGGTGCCTTTCCGATAGGTAATGTTACCGATCCGGCAGCACAGAGCAGGACAGTAAATATTACCATCAGGACAATCAACAGACCTTTTGGATAAGTCGTACGGACATAACCTCGTCCGGTTCTAAATAAATTAGATATGCTCATAAAGTTCTCTCCTTACTGATGCGACCCGGTCAATGACCTGTTGCTTCTCCCCGCGCATCGATCATTTCATTATAAGTAGGCTCTTCTGTAAGATTAAGGCTCATCTCCCATGTCGGTCGGTAGCCAATTCGCTGATAAAGCCTTCGCGCATCTGCACCGGCGGATATGAGCTTGGCTTCCTGAATGCCCTTTTTGCGAAGCCAGTTATGTGTCTCTTCAAGGAGCATGGATGCCAGCTTCTGACCACGGTATGCCGGTTCTGTGTACACATCGATAATCCATCCATAATAACCCGGCTTAAAAAGCAGATAGGGAAAATCCTGCTTAAGAAGTGCACCTGCTATGGCTGCAGGATTTCCATCTTCATCGTAAGCAATAAAGTGAACGATTTCATCACGGCGGTAAGCCTCACAGTACAAAGTATTCAGTACATCCTTAACATTGTCGAGCAGTGCGGTGTCAGGTACTCCCATTTCGCGAAACAACTTCCTTCGAAGGTTAAGTGCCAGTGCTACATCCTTTTCAGTAGCCCTTTCGATAGTAAATTTTTTTCCCTCATTCATACAGAACCCCTTATCTATGTAATAGATTCATTTGTTTCATAGTTTGGCAATTACGATGGTGTTACCTTGGCAATTCTGTCCAGATGTAAAAAGAGCGGATGAGCCTTGGTTTCTTCTTCGTAGCGAACTTCTAAGGTCTCGTTTCGGACTTCTTCAGGGTTTAAAAACCAGACCGCAGCCAGGTCAAAATCGCCAAGATTATCTCGTACAAAACAGTAATAGAGTTCAAAGACCGGACCGGTAATAATACATTGCCTTGGCAATGCCTTGATTTCATAGCTCTCGTTGTTTTTTCCGCGTAATCCGACACTTACCTTGCGGTTGGACCATAGGCTGTGAACAAGGTTCCGGTTCGTTTGTGAGGATTCGAGAAGCTCAAGGACATAAAGCCTTCCCTCCTCATCCACGCTGATATAATCCTTAAAAACCACATGCACTTCTCCTGTGGGATCGGTGGTTGCGAAAACCTTTACCGTTGCAGCATCTCGTAACAGGAGCTTGATATTTTCTGATAGCTCGATTGCCATTAATAATCATTCCTTTCTTTGAATTTTGCAGGACTACCATACCCGATCAAGATCCGAGTCCGGATGATTTCCGCAACGACGGTAATCGTCTAAGTCGATGGATAGCCCGTATTTCTGACGAAGATCATGAAGTCCCTTGGAAAGCCTCACATAATACTCCAAGGAAGGATTACGCTGTCCCTGAAACGCCGAACCGGGATAGGGCACCCATACGCAGTGTACTATGGAGACACCGTGGCTGGCAAAGTCCTCTGCTTCCTCAAGGATACGTTTCAAAGCCTCATCCTCATTTTTAAAACCATTTGGCTGACCTAATTCAACGCCACCCACAATACCGGAATTGACATACCCCTTACCAAAGATATCCACCGCAGCTATAATACGTCGTTTCCATTCGTGATACCCCAACACCTTCTGTTTACCGGGACAGATCCATGCAAATTGATCCGCTTCCAACACCTCGATATCCGAGGTGTAGCAGGTGACACCTGTTTGCTCGTAAATTCGTGCCAGCTGGCGTTCGTTCAGAGCCGAAGTGATAATCTGACTGGGAAACCTGCGGGTTTTGAAATTATCACCGATGGCTTGAAGTAATTCGATGTACATGTCAACTTCATCATCAAAAAGCTCGGTACCGCTTAAAATGGAACCGGCAGTCATTTTTATGTAGGTAAAGCGACCCGGTTGCTTGAGGGCCTCTCGAACCGTTTCATATACATCATGGACATCAAGTCTTGCCGGTTTGTGGAAGTCCTTGTGACTTTTACGGAAATTACTCCCCATATTGCAATAACGGCAGCCCTTGCCATTATCCCAGAAATGACAGTAGCTGTAGGGGTCTATATCCAGCCTCTGAGGACGGGCTGAAGCAATCTGCCACATAGGACGACCTGAGCTGGTAAGCTGATATTGAAAATCCGGTGCATACCAATACTCAACCTCATCAATGACTTTGCCATGATCGGTAATAACGGTTTTTCCATCCACCACATCAATTACATAAGGCTCGCGGGCTGTTTCTACCGGATTTGTCAAAACCGATGAACCATCGCGGAGCAGCAGAGATACGGGAATATAATCTTCTTTTTCACCCACGGATGTAAAAATACCTCGTGCCTGTACCTGATGAAGCTTTTTGTCAGCAGCTGCAATTGCCCGTTCGGTGTAGGTAACTGTTCTGCGTTGCAAATCCGCCTTTAGAATTACATAAGGCGAAACATCACTGTATTTTTGAATTACTTCCTCCAAGGTTAACTCATGAAGGGTTTCGTCTACGCTCATCATGTCATCCTTCCATTTTAAAGACTTGTATTAATGATTAGCTCTGATTTAATAACTTGTAAACATATATGAATTAGTAAACATATATGTTTTATATATTATAACATAGAAATTTCCAATGTAAAGTTTTTTATGTTAAATATTAGAATTATTTTCTTGCTCAAAGTTATTTGGTCTTTGCCCCGGTTTTTTATACCCGGTACGATTCATGACGAAAAAAGCACGTTTCGTGCAGCCTTTGGTCTTCACAAGGAGAATAATGATAGATTTATTACATGAAATATTATCATTTTGTGAAATAAACCTATGAAGGGGGCAATTCTATGAAAAAACGAGTGATCAGTATACTGCTTGCGTTGGTTATGGTGCTGACCTTATTGCCGGTATCGGTGTCTGCGAGCAGCTGGCCCTTTGTACCAAGAGACAAAAATCTGACTGATGGTTTTATTAAGTCAGGATGGTACATAATCTATTCCCACGATATGGGTACCTTCCGTATCAATGGCAGTAATGTAGTACCATCGAGAAGGGCAACAGAAGTTTTCTATTTTGAGCACCTGGGTAATAATAAATACTATATTCATAACTCGAATGGCAAATACCTTTCCTTTGAAGGCAACTATAAAGGAGAAAAACCCAAACGAGCTGCAAAAATCGTAGTCAGCGACACAGCTTGTAAGTGGGTTGTGTATACGAATGATGAGGGGTGGTATCGCTCGTATTCGTTTGCCACTGAAGCTAATACCAAGCTTGAAATGTCAACCGGAATAGAAAGATGCTCCGATACCCAGGATAGCAGGCTATTTTTAACAACATATCTTCTGAGTTCAGCAACAGAAGCGAGATTTACCTTACAGAGCCCACCCGAACAACTCATCCCACAGTGGTGGATCGAGTATAAAAACGGTGGTAAAGTACCGACCGACGGCTCAGTATACGTTGTGTCTCTTCCTGTAGAAAGAGAGTATGAGGTCGGACAAGGCTTTGACACCCAAGGTATTCTCGTAAAGGCACGCATTGGCGGAGAAGAAAAGGATGTTTCGGATAAAATCACTTTTTATGCTTCCGGTTCAGAGGAACTGAAACAAAATCGTACGTTTAAATCCGTCGGAACAAAGGTGGTTGAAGTACGGTATGAAGGTAAAAAGATAGCGGAGTACACCATCAGCGTAGTGGAGGCGAGTGCAAAGCCCACACCTGAACCGAAACTCCCTATTGACACAAAGAAAGTTGGTGAAGCAACACTGTCAACCTATGTAGTCTGGGGAGACATAAGCGATGAGGACAGATCAGAAGATGATAATATATTTAACCTCAATCCCACGGACGGAAACTATGGAGAACGTTCCCTTATTTCTCAGTTCGTTGACCCGCAGGGGAAATTTGCTTTCGCTTATGACTTCAATGAGGAGAGCGAAGGGATCAGCATTAGCAAAGCGGACGGTACGTCCTTAACGCTTCCAAAAGCAGCACCCTTGTTTGGGGCAGTGACGCAAGATGCAGATGGCTTCTACTATGCCGTGACGGGTAAAAGAAACGGCGATGAAAATCCCTCTAATGCCAATGTGAGCAGTAAATATAACATGGATGTGAATACCGTGTTTATTTCCAAATACACAAGCGATGGTGAACTAGTCAAGACTACAGGTTTTGTCGGTAACATAACCTCTATTTCCGGCAGTCGTACACAGAATCCATTTAGAGCTGGTAACTGTTCTGTTGCGATCAACAATGGTATCTTGGTCTGCTCCTACGCAAGGCAAATGTACAATGGACATCAAGGGAAAGATGTAATCGCAGTGAAGACGAGTAATATGTCGAAAGCCTATGATAACCTGTCGAGTACCCCTTGGGTAAGCCACTCGTTCGACGAGCGGGTAATTTGGTACTCCAAAGCTAAAGCATGGTTGTTCGTTGACCAGGGAGACGCCCACCCACGCTCCTTTGTGGCAGATTTGCTTAATACAAAGAGCCTCAAAGCTACACGTAACACAATCCTTACTTTTAAGGGCAAATCAGGCGATAACAAGACCAACTCACAGCTTGGCGGTGTGGCTGAAACAGCAAAGGGTGTGATGTTTGTCGGTGCGGCAGGCAAGAGCGGAGCGCAGGACGCAAAGCAGCAATTGTTTGTCAGTGTATTTGACCCAACTAAGAGTGGGAAAGTGAAGCTAACCTGGCTCACGGATAATGCTGTAGTGGAACCTCAGCTGGTGAGTATCGGTAATGGAAGATTCGTCGTGTTGTGGGAAGAGCATGGAAAAGATGTTAAGACGTATTATATGGTACTCGACGATAGTGGAAAGAAACTTGTAGATAAAACATCACTCGGGAATATTCGTCTACATGACAACGAAGACCCCGTCTGTGCGGAGAACGCAGTCCATTGGGTGTCAGAGAAGGATGGTATAATGCTGCATTACGAATTGCGTTTCGAGCGGTAAACAGTTATTAAGAGTATAATATGTTACTATTATTTCTGAAACGAGTTATCCATTCATCCAAAGACAAAATAAACGACAGGAGGAATATTCTATGAGATCTACAACACGAAATCTGCTGAGAAGAATAGGCCGATCTTCGATAGCCATTATGCTTGTCATCGCGGTAATGATGTCATCTGTACCGCAGATCGTGCATGCAGCAGAGAAGACTACAGCGAATTCTTCGATACAGGAGGCTTCCGACAAGACAACAGCCAAACAATCTATCGTGGTGGCATCACAGTCAGGGTTAAATAAAGCCTTAGCTGATGCAAATATAACAACAATTACGATAAAAACATCGGCAGAGAAGAAAATAACAATACCAAATAAATCATATAAGAATAAGACCTTGATTGTAAATGGGGCGAAGCTGACACTGAGCAACGGAGGCCTTTTTAAAGCTGTCATTATAACGAATGCAAAGGCTCTGACTGAGCGGGCTAAGGGGAATAGCATAACCTTTTCGAAAGCAGGGTTAAAGACAGAGCTTACCGTGAATGGAACGCTTAAGAAATTGATTATCTCAAAAAAAGCGAAGCTGATACTAAAAGGAAAAACTACGAAGAGTGTTCCGGTATGGATTAATGAAGGTGCAGGAGAGACTCAGCTTACCTCATCTATACCGATCAAAGTCAGTAGCGACACAGCTGCGAAAATCACTCTGAAGAAGGGGGCAGAGAAGAGTACCATCACCATAACACAGAACAACTCTTCCATATCTGTTGTGAATCAGACAGATAAGAGTATCAGTTTGAATACTCCGGAGGGTAAGCGGTCGGTAGCAGCAGGAAAGACAATAACCACCAAAGCACAGCCCAAACCTACACAGGCTCCGGAAGACGAGAATAAGACCGATGAGGGGAAAGTACCGGCCCCCACAACGACGCCCGGTAACTCCACATCAGGCAATTCGGGGGGGAATACCAGCTCCTATTACTCTGTTACCTTTGATTCTATGGGGGGAAGCTCAATCAACCCGATAAGAGTGGTTGGCGGAGCAACAATAGGAACCCTTCCGACTCCGCAGAAGAATAATAGTATCTTCCTGGGTTGGTATACCGAGAAAGGCTATCAGAATAAAGTCACAGATATGACACCGGTGAATTCGAACCTGACTCTGTATGCAAAATATTCTGAGATCGAGACAGAACAGCAGATTCTGAATGACAGCTATTCACTGCTTGATCAGAGTCCTACCCTATCCTTCCGAATTACATCGACAAATCCGTCCATGTCAGCAGATGCTGTAAAGAATGCAATTACCCTGGTAAGTGTAGATGGCTCAGAAGCTGTCAATATTACTGTAACGGGTAATAGCGGGACCTATCAGATCAGTGCCTTGGAGGGATTTACCGAGGGTGCGTCCTATACACTGACCCTGGAAGATACCAGATTAAATTTCCTGAGTAAAGAAAGCAACATTCGTAAATGCTCCTTTACCATCTTAAAGGAAGAGATTTATAACATTGCCCTAAATGAAGGAATAATCTATATTCCCAGTAGTGAAGTTACCAATATGACCCATAACGGGAACAATACTCATGCACTATCTGTTGCTGTGGTATCCATGAGTTCCGATTATAGTGGAGACAATACGGCAAGCGGTACCTTTACATATCATGGCAATCGTGTTCTGAAGGCAGGGGATGTATTATGTGTTTACAGTGGTGAGCTTCCTCAGGCACCGGGTATCGATGGTGATGATTCACAGTATATGAATGATAGTATCGCATACATAACCGTTGACTCTGTATCCGGAACAGTGGGAAGCCAGTATGTTCGCTATCTGGATGCCGATGCAGAGGATGTTCTATTTATGCCGGATGTGCTTCCCATTTCAACAGGGGATGACAACAAGATGGTGAGCTATCACCCAGCCACCGCAACGAGCGGTGGGGCCATACAGATTGCATCTGCTGATATGAATTTCAGTGCCTTCGCTGAAATGGGGCTGAATAGTGATACAACCGTGGATGAGGGAGATTTTATTGCTCTTTATACCGGTGATTTTACCAACGCAGGCGCATCGGATATGGTGAGCTACGGGGAAGTCACGGGGGTGCTTGAAAATAACGGAATTCTGATTATCACCTATCGTCCTGTTACCGAAGAGCAGATGCAGGAGATCTTGGATTATTATTCCAGGAATGACGTAGACAGTGATGCTATGCTTGAGGGGGTGGATGTTGCGACCCTGGAGAAGGATATTGAAGTGCAGGTAGTGGAGAGCGGATTCGCTGAGGATGCTTCCAGGTATTTAACTGCTTTGGCGATGGAGACGGATGGCTTTAAGAATATTGCCGGGGATGACTTTGTTCTCGAGTCAATGTCAATTCAGATACGGGAGAATTATGAAGATGATCTGGAAGCAATGAGTATCATGTCCCTGTCTTCCAAGGTGTCAATAGAGAATCTGATAGTAAAAGCGAATATTAGCAAGAATCTTCAAAAGCTTTCCGGAAAAGGTGTTCGCTGTGGAATTACCGTCAGCTTTGATGTACCAGTCGAGACCGGAGAGGATAAAGTGATTAATATTGCAATCTCCGCAACCTTTGTAGAAGAAATTAAGCTGGAAGTAGATGCTTCCGGTAAAGCGATATGGAAGAAGAAATGGATCTTTCCTTATATCGCTGATTATCAAATGAACGCGAATATTGACCTGTATAATTACACAGGAATTAGCTTTAAAGCAGTGGTATCAGCCGCAGAAACCGGATCTACAGATATCTCCGAGGAGATTCAGAGGCTATTGTCCTATACCAAATCAGAACAGATCACAGCAGGAGTGCAGGAGCTTTTTGAAATCTATGCTGAGATGATGGAAAATGAGACTGACTGGGTAGAGATCTTCAGTCAGAACATCGTAAAATCAGATATGCACCTACTGTTGGGTATCATAAATATTCGAACAACCGTTGATTTCGTGGTAAGCGCTAATGTCAATGTAGCACTTGGTTGCAACTTTGAATATCAAAACGGTACCAGATATTGCTTCTGGGCTAAAATCGGTGCTAAGGATGCAGGAAGCAACCAGATTGCCTTAATGGATGAGAAGTATACCTTCCAATTATATGTCATGGGTGTACTGGGACTTCGAGCAGGAATACGACTGGAATTTGCTGTCGGACTGTTCACTGTGGACTTAAATAGTATCGGACTTACAGCAGAATCAGGCGTGTATACCAAGCTGTATGGATACTTTTACTATCAGCTGGAATCGGTGAATAAGGTTAAGAATTCTAAGATGTCCGGTGCGTTGTATCTTGACTTCGGTATATACCTCGAGATTGCCTTTAAGGCTCAGGTATTAAACGGAAAATATCAATATAATCCGATGCTTTACGAAAAAGAATGGCCTTTGCTCAGTGCCGGAACACGATATAATGTATACGACTTTGCTTATTCCAACTCACAGCAAACCATTAAGTTGAAGGATAAAGTAAAATCCTACACCTTGCCGGACAATACCTTCAGTATGACTTACCTGGACTTAAGGGAAGGTGATATATCCACAAAGAATTATTATGTCAGTGACTATAACATCACTTTCTCTAATCCGAATTTCAGCTTATCGGGGAATACAGTGAAGGTAAATGTTCCGACAGGCGTTCATCAGCTGGATTGTGACATGACCGTAACCTGGAAGGGCGGACCATTGGCATTCTCATCCCTCCCTATTTCCAGAAGCTATCATCTGGTATGGGATGACATCAATGATAACGGCTATACAATTACATATCTGACCAATGGAGGAAGCCAGATCAGCAGCGTGACAAAGAAGTACAATGAGAAGCTTAGCGCACCTATGAATCCGGTAAGAGTCGGATATACCTTTGAAGGGTGGTACAGTGACGATATGTTGACGGAAAAGTATTCCTTTACAACAATGCCGGCTAAAAATCTAATCCTGTATGCAAAATGGACGGCCAATACAAATACTCAGTATAGAGTAGAGCATTATCAACAGAATATACTGAATGACGGATACACAAGATACTCTGTTGATACTCTGACAGGAGTAACGGATGAAACGGTATCAGCTGTAGCTAAGAGCTTCGACGGATTTACCTATACTAGTAGTGTAAAGGATACCATAGCAACCGGAAAAATAGCAGCAGATGGAAGTCTGGTAATGAAGCTGTATTATGATCGCAACAGCTATACCCTGACCTTCCGGCCGGATAACCAAGGAGCAGATATCGTCAAAACGATGAAGTTTGGTGCAGCAGTATCGGCACCTACCGTAGTGAAGACCGGTTACACCTTCCAGGGGTGGGATCAAAGTGTAGGAGCTACGATGCCTGCTACGGATATCACTTATACGGCAAGATGGACATCAAGCTATTATACGATACGTTTTAATACGAATGGAGGCAGCAGTATCAGTAATCTTACTCAGGCCTATGGTACTACCATAAATGCACCTGAATCACCGACCAGGCCCGGATATCAATTCACTGGATGGTATAGTGATGAGGCCTTGACATTGCCATATACCTTTGTGACGATGCCTGCCGACAATATTACATTATATGCCAAGTGGGAGATTGATGATCAACTTGACTATAAGATAGAGCATTATCAGCAGAATGTGGAAGAAAATGGCTATACACTGGCGGAAACTGAGTATAAGAAGGGAAGTTATAACAGTGTTGTGTCTGCAAAAGCGAAGGAATACAATGGATTTACCTATAACAATCAGGTGACGGAGACTGTATCCACCGGAGCTGTCCTTGCGGATGGAAGTCTTGTGCTTAAGCTTTACTATGACCGTAATCGCTATACTCTGACCTTTAAACCGGAAAACGAAAAAGATGAAGATATCGTAACAATTCTTCGATATGGAGCGGCAATCACTGCGCCTGTATTAAGTCGTGACGGATATAACTTCCTGAGATGGGAACCTTCGCTTGCAGCTACTATGCCTGCAGAGAATATCGCATATACTGCACTTTGGGAACAAGAACAAGTAACATATACAATCAACTTTATATCCAATGGAGGAAGTGAGATCAGCGGTATCACTCAGGAACCCGGTACACCTGTGACGCAACCCTCAAACCCCACACGGATAGGATACACCTTCATAGGTTGGTATAGTGACAGTGAGTTAATGAATCCTTATAGCTTTGAAATTATGCCGGAAGAAAACTTGACTTTATATGCAAAGTGGGAGGTTAATGTGATAACCGATGAGATTGTGGAAGCTGAGGATGCTAACCTGTATGGATCAGCTGAGGTGGAACCAAGTGGATATGCTTCAGGTGGAGCACATGTCGGATATATTGACAGAGCAACGAATGGAGAAAGCTCCGGGGTTCGTTTTACTATTTCTCAAGAATGTGATGTGATTTATCTTCGCTATTCCTCTATAATAGAGGGTAATATCAATATATATATTAATGATACAAAGACAGGTTACATCCATCTCGCGCCTACAGGTACAGTCATGGGTGATTATATGACTAATTATTCCATCGTAGCAATCAATGGATTGAACCTAAATGCAGGGAATACACTGGCTCTCCAGTATGATTCATCTGATGAAAATGTTCCGGTTAATTTTGATTTCATTGCGTATACATTAAACAATTCAGAGAACATACCGGCAATCACATTAAATAAGATACAATAAAAAGTCTACAAATAGGAAATGAGTTCACACTTAAGTGTGGACTCATTTCTGTTTTACGTTTCGTGCAGCGGGAGACCCGTTTCTTGCGGTAAACGGTTACAGTGAGTAAAATCTGATACTATTACAATGAAGAGATAGTGATAGGATATGGAAAGGAGCATGTTCTATTTGCAAGAACGCGGTGGGGAAAATGACGCGGCTGCACAAAAGATATTAGAGAATAAGCTCATGGTATATCGGAAAGTGGAAAAGGACTATAACGCTCTGTTAAAAAGACCGACGTATCGTATCCCAGCTTATATTCTGGGCTTCCGTTCTACGGGAAGTGAGAAGTATAAATAATTTATATCAAATTTTTATCATAGACAATATGCTCACGGAAGGCATAGGAAATATAGGCTGATTTAACGGCTTGATAATTTGCCCTGGCCATAGGCACGGTGGAGCGCGATTTCATGATAATCTCCCTGTTACTTAATGTGTCGATAAAATCCATATTAATGATGTAAGATCGATGGGGCTTAATAAAATTCGAATGATTGAGAAGCGCATCATTTAACTCAACCATGGAACCCGCTGCTTCAACCACCGATCCATCGATGATATGATAGATGATAGTTCTGCCTATAACCTCAGCATACTCCAAGCGGTTGGTATAAATTCTGGTAAGTCCGGCCTTACTCTTAATCAAAAAGCTGGCACCCTCAGCGATCTTGATTTCTGCAATTACTTTATCCAGCAGAAGGAACAGCTTCTCTTTCCAGATGGGCTTGATTGCATAATAAAAAGCATCTACAGAATAAGACTCAACAGCAAATTCTGGCGATGAAGTGGAAAAGATGATTTTAACATCCTGATTATATTGCCGTATTTCTTTAGCGGCGTCCATTCCATTTACTAGTGGCATAAGGATATCCAACAGCAATATATCAAAATGCTGCCCGCTTTCCATCGCCGCAATCAGATCCACTGCAGTTTGATATGCAGCATATTCAATTTCAAGTCTGTTCCTCTGCATGCCGATGTAATCATTTACGATCGATACCATATTAGACAGATCAGAAATGTTATCATCACAAATAGCAATTCTTATCATAAGTGGCTCCTGTCGATAGATATAATAATTAATTGTACCATAAGATTTTGGCGGAATAAAGTAAATATTACTACCTAAAAATGTAAATTGTCAAAAAGGGGCACAGGGATAGTCATTTCATGCATAAAATTAGCCGTTTCATGTGGATGACGGTATTTGGTATTTGATTAATACTATAATAGGACTATGATTACGGTATATTTCTATGAGAGTGGAGGAAAACTATGGTTTATTTTGTTGCGATAGGTGCTGTTACTATACTGCTTGTTATTTGGATTATTTCTGTTCAGAAGACCTTAGTAACAATAGATAATAATATTAATAACGCTATGTCACAGATCAGTATTCAATTATCCTCAAGGTGGGACACTCTGAGCTCCCTCTTTGAATTGACGAAGGGGTATGCAGCTCATGAATGTGAAACCATAGCCCATACCATACAGGCAAGACAATCTATTACCGGGGAATCAACTCCTGAGGAAATCAGCATACAAGAAGATATGATTTCAGCGGCTTTGGAAAAGATTATGGCAATCGCTGAGAGCTATCCGGACTTAAGAGGGAATACAAATTATATAAAAACGATGAACGGAGTGATGCAATATGAAAACATGCTGCGTGTAAGCCGGCTGATTTATAACGATAGTGTTACGAAGCTAAATCGTGCTATTCGTGTGTTTCCTTCGTTTTTAATCGCCGGAGCTTTAGGAGTTAAGAAACGCGCTTATCTGGAGATAGGAGAGGATAAAAAATATGAGAAACAGTAGACTATACAAATTATGTGCATTACTTATTGTTATAATTATGACGTGTTCCCTGGCTGCCTGTGGCGGAGGCGGGAAAGAAGCAACCGAAGCAACTGATCAGGCAACACCGGTGGCGACAAATAATGACAGCGCCGGATCTTCGACAGATGCCGGTGAAACTATCTATGATACGGAGTGGGCGATATACTGGTATCTCTGTGGCAGTGATTTAGAATCAGGCGGTGGTGCTGCTACGATAGATCTCATTGAACTTACGGAGGTGGAACTGCCGGATAATGTTAAGATTATTATTCAAACCGGTGGAGCAAGCACATGGCAGAATGAATTTGTAGATCCTAATTATATAGAACGATATGTATATGACAGCTCGGGATTAACAAGAGTAGATCAGCAACCGTTAACAAGCATGGGAGACGAAGCAACGTTATCTTCCTTCCTAAATTTTGCGAAGTCCAACTATCCTGCCAATAGGACAATGTTCTTATTATGGAATCATGGCGGCGGAACCGTGCATGGGGCAGCTGCTGATGAACTTTTTGGTGGAGATACGCTTGATCTGCAGGAAATGCACAATGCCTTCCAGGCAAATTATGAATTGTCTTATGAGAAGCCTCCCTTTGATATGATTGGGTTTGATACCTGCCTGATGGCAACTGTGGATGTAGCTGCAACTTTTTCTGATATCGGTGGTTATCTGGTTGCTTCTCAGGAGGTGGAACCGGGGAATGGATGGAATTATTCCGGATGGGCAGCTGCATTGGCGGCAAATCCTGCAATGACCGCAAAGGAACTTGGTACAATCATTTGTGATACATATCAGACCGGTTGTGAGCTGGTAGGTACTCAGGATAATATTACGCTGTCCCTGACAAACCTTTCTAAAATATCCTCCGTACTGTCTTCTTATGAAGATTTTGGTAAGGAGGCATTGGCCAATGCCTGTAGCGATCCCTCCTTCTTTTCTCATTTCGGACGAGTTGCAACGGTATCAGAAAACTACGGTGGAAATACAAAAGAGCAGGGCTACACGAACATGGTGGACTTGGGGCATCTGGCAAGACAAGCTGCAGAACTTCTTCCCGCAACCTCGAATAATGTTCTCACAGCACTTGAGGACTGTGTGGAATATAAGGTGAGTGGACCCTACCGCCAGGAAGCAACCGGACTTTCCTGCTACTATTCCTTTAATGGTGATGTCGATGATTATATTGGGTTTGCTAATGTAGGTACAGGAGAAGCCTTTAAGCATTTTTATGCTTATGGCTTAACCGGTGAATTAACCGAAGCCGGTATGAAATTCATATCGGATAGGAGTTATGAGACTATACAACCGCTCGAAACCCTGTCTACTCAGGGCTGGGAGAACCACCCGCTTGAAGTGGACAGCGAAGGAGCAGCTACCCTTACCTTGGGAGAGAAGGCAGCCAATGTCTTAAGTGGTATGTATATTCAGCTATATTATATGGACCCCGAACTGGATATCATGCTGCTGTTAGGTAGCGATAACGATTTGTTTGCTGATTGGGAGACCGGTGTATTCAAGGATAACTTCCGTGGAGTATGGGGTTCGCTCGATGGTAAGCTGGTCAACATGGAGCTTTCCTATGAAGGTGACGGCTATAATCTGTATGCGGTTCCGGTAACGATCAATGGAGAGGTGTATAACCTCATGGTAGCATATGATGTTCAAACAGCAACCTACACAATCCAGGGAGCAAGAAAGCCTGTTGATGAGAGCGGTATGGCCGATAAAAACCTTTATCATCTCATTGAGGGAGATGTCATTAAGACCATCCATTACTCAATGCCGATCTCCGGAGAGGACGGGGTGCTTACTCCTGTGGAAATTGATGAGATCATCTGGAATAATAATATGACCTTTGAAGAGATTGAGCTTGGAGACGGTATATTCCTTCAGATGTTTGAGATGAGAGATATGCAAGGATATACTGCTTATTCTGATGTTATCATGTTTGAGACGGTAGATGGAGTGATTACAACAACAGTAGGGTTTACTGATTAATTACGATTGATATTTCATATAGCTGTAATGGAAATATTATGTTATATTTATGGTGAACCATGATTATGTAATCATAGTCGACCTTACACGGATTATTTTGTCAAAGGAAAGAGTAGCAGATAGAGGGTTGGGGGCATTCAATATGGAAGAGTTATTTACATATGAAAATATTCAGAAGCTGAACGAGTTGGAGATCGGGATATACAAGTTTGTCTTGAATAACAGAGATAAAATTCAGTATATGACGATAAGAGAACTGGCGGCTGAAGTCCATACCTCTACTGCATCTATCATACGTTTCTGTGGAAAACTGGGATGCTTAGGATATTCCGAATTCCGTGAAAAGCTCAAACAATATCTGGAGCAAACAATGATCAAAGAGCCCGGAGATGATCTGAGTGATATTTTACATTATTTTGAGCGGGCCAATACCAGCGCCTTTGAGACGGAATTAGAAAAAGCGGCTCATATGATAAGAAAAGCACAAAAAGTTATTTTTGTCGGGATTGGATCATCAGGAACCTTAGGGAAGTATGCTGCCAGATATTTTTCGAATATGGGGAAGTTTTCACTAGGTTTAGAAGATCCGTACTATCCGGTATTAACTGATATGACGGATGATACCATCGTAATTGCATTATCCGTATCCGGTGAGACAAAACTGCTGATCGATCTGTTGACCCGCTTTCAAAAGCATAAATGTAAATTGCTGAGTATCACAAGTGACTCTTCGTCAACAATTGCTAAAATGTCAGATTGGAACATCGCTTATCATATGTCACAAAGAGTAAGAGAACCCTTCTATAATGTGACAACACAGGTTCCCGTCATCTTTATCATTGAAGCCTTGGCCAGGAGACTATAGCATAACAGAATAAGAAGGCACCTCAAACGTTGGAGGATTAGTCCGGTGTTTGGAGGTGCTATTTTATTACCATGAACAGAACAAAGTTGACCCCAAAATTTTGATAAAAAGAAGAAGAAAATGATATTATTCTTAGGGTTGAAATGCTACCTTTTTCTTATCAACCAAGAGGAGGGTGTATTATGATAAAAAAACTTAACGGAATGCTTGCAATGCTGTTGACTATGGTATTTGTGACAAGCATATGTGGTGGAGCAAATGTAGTATTGGCTGATACCAAGGCTGCTGATAAAGCAGCAAAATCCGAAGAGTATCATTTGCTTTGGAGTGACGATTTTAGCGGTAAGAGCCTGGACAGGACCAAATGGAATTATGAGCTTCATGAACCCGGTTGGGTAAATAATGAGCTGCAGCGTTACACAAATTCTACTGAGAATACCTATATCAAGGACGGTAATCTGGTGATACAGCCCATTAAAACCGTGGATAAGAAGACTGGTGAAGTAACCTATACTTCGGGCAGAGTAAATACCCAGAATAAAGTGGATTTTAAATACGGTAAGGTAGAAGTAAGGGCAAAGCTTCCGAAGGGACAGGGAATCTGGCCTGCAATCTGGATGATGCCTACCGATGATAATCTGTATGGCGGCTGGCCCAAATGCGGCGAAATTGATATTATGGAGCTGTTAGGCAATAATCCCAGCAAAGTATATCAGACGCTTCATTATGCGAAAAGCAGTACTGATATACAGAGCCAGGGAAGTAAGACCTTGACCAAGGGAGACTTTTCCAACGACTATCATATTTTTTCAGTGGAATGGAACCCGGATAACATCAGCTTCTTTGTGGACGGTCAATTAACAAATACAGTGAATAAATGGTATACCGGTTCGGAAGGGATCGGAGTGATTACTTACCCGGCACCCTTTGACCAAAACTTCTATATCATCCTAAATGTAGCAGTAGGAGGAAATTGGCCTGGAAATCCCGATTCGACGACTGATTTCTCGAAGGCAAAAATGTTGGTGGATTATGTTAAGGTTTATCAGAAGTCTTACTACAATGAGAACGTTTCCATGCCGGAGACAAGTGTTACCTTAAGAGATCCGGATACAAACGGCAATTATGTGAATAACGGAGACTTCTCAGATGCTGAAACATTAAATGATACAACAGGCTGGTTTATGAATACGATGAATGGCGGAGAAGCTACGGCTGTAATTGCCAATAATACCTTGACAATTACTCCTGCAAAGGAAGGAACCGTGGATTATTCCATTCAGGCAATGCAGGCAGGTATCCCGCTTGCGAAGGGTGGCCGGTACCGGATCAGCTTTGATGCGAAGGCAGGGGCTGAGAGGACTGTGGTATTAAGGTTGGATGGACCGAACTATAACTATGCGAAATATATGGATGATAAGACGGTTAATCTGACAACAACATATCAGACCTATACCTATGACTTTACCATGTCAGCAGAATCTGATGAAAACGGACGGTTGGAATTTAATCTTGGGGAGCAGAAATCAACCAATCCGATTGCGGCTGTTCAGGTGAAGAATGTAAAACTGATCAAGCTCGGACAGTCAAAGGATTCATCGAAAGAAGTAAAGACCGTATTGGCAGATGGAAATTATGTATATAATGGTACCTTTGATCAGGGTGCGAAGCGTCTGGGTTACTGGGAAGTCAGTGCAAATAAGGCTAAGGCTTCCGTCAGTGTTACAAACAAAAACTATGTGCGCAGGTTAAAGGTGGATGTTCCGGCTGCATCAAAAAAAGCGGAGGATGTCTCAATCAGTCAAAAGGGTCTGGCTTTAAAAGCGGATACAACCTATATACTTAGCTTCCAGGCGAAGGCATCCAAATCGAAAAGCATTCAGGCAACCGTTGCCGGAAAGACGTTTAAGGCTAATTTAACGACAAAGGATAAGACCTATCAATATGAATTTACAACATCGACCGGATTAAAGGTCAATACAGCTGAGTTAAAATTCCTTTTGGGCAAACAAGGCATGGTTTCGATTGATAATGTCCGTATTGATAAGGTATTTAAGGCCGGCTCTGAGATGGTTCAGAACGGAGATTTTGCAGATGGAATGATGGGCTGGGCGCCCTATGTTGATACAACAGCAGCTGCAACCTATACTTTTACTGACCAAAAAGTAAAGTTCGATATCACAAATGCAGGAACACAGAACTGGCATATTCAGTTGAAGCAGAGTGGATTAAATCTTGAGAAAGGGAAGAGCTATCAGGTTAAGGCTACCTTTCAATCGAGTGCAACCCGCAATGTTGAGCTGGCATTAATGGGAAATGCGACGAAAAATTATGCTTATTACGGAGGAACAACAGTTGCTTTGTCAGCCGGTAAGAAATATGAATATGTCGGTACCTTCAAGATGGATAGTGACAGTGATAATAACGGTGATTTAGTATTTTCCTTTGGCAAGGTCGGAGAGGGGGAGGTACCTGCCGGTAGCGTAGAGTTATCGGAGGTAAGTGTAACAATTGTGGAGTAATCTAAGCATCCGATAGAGCTTGCCAGTAATAAGTAGTGCCAGGAAAGGGTTATTCCCCTTCCTGGCACTGTCATTTTAACGGGCCTTTGACATCCAGCTTTTTCTGTAGTAAAGATCGCGATATTTTTTGGGTGATAGTCCGATCTGCTTCTCGAAGGCCTGCGTAAAATGGCTCTGCGAGGAAAAGGAGAAGTAATTGGCGATATCGGCAATATCATAATCTGAGAACTTTAACATATTGGAAGCTCGTTCTATTTTCTTTTCACGAATATATTCACTGATCGTGATACCTACTTCTGATACAAATAATTTGGATAAATAGCTTTCCGACAAATCTAACCGGTTGGCTATTTCCTTCAGGGTAATACGACTATGAATATGGTTATATATGTAGTCAATACATTGTACGATATGTTTTGAATGCACTTTATTCTTGCCCAGCTGCTGCATCCTTCGGGTAAAGTCAAAGCACATAATCTGGTGAACTTCTGCGATCTCTTCTTTGGTTTGACATTTGTCCATCTTCTGAATATAAAAATCACTCAATCCATAAGCTTTCTCAGCCTCCATCCCCCCATCGATACTGTTACGGGTAATCATAGCTGCTGTAATCACAAAATGATATTTTAAGTTCTGCAAAGGATTTTCTGATAATAGTCCCATTCCTTCAGGATTAAGAAATACATGGTTCATGCAATTACTTTTTACATAATCGAGATCACCGTTTTTTACAGCATGATAAAACTGCAATTCATCCTCGAGAGGACGATGGGTGCTCGTGATCTCTCGCTGCAATAGCTCTGCGTTATTCCATTCTTTCTCATAGTTCATTCAAGTGTCCCCCTAATAAGAGTTCATTGATGCAATTACCTTCTGCTTACATTATAAACCATAATTTGTTATGCCTTCAACAAGAAACCATAATCTTATAGAGTTGTATCCGTATGTCTGCATACAGTGATGAATAAATTGTTATTGACTGTGAAGAGACACAATGGTATCATTGAAATGGGAATAAATTCCAATTATTGTTGGTGACATGCAGTATGGATAGTACATTTTGTACGATACAGGAGGAAGCATGACGACGAAGCCGGATTATCTTATACATAATAGTAACGATAATAAGCTACCAAAATTTAAGGCAGCCGGACCGGATACTATGAGACGCTGGATGGAGATGAAGTATCTCGAGGATCTGTCAGATATCAGACCGGAGCAATATGGATACTATAAATATTACGTGCACCATTTTGTCGATACTTTTTTCCCTAAGGAAAAAATCTGTGACAAAAATATTTTGGATTTTGGCTGCGGACCGGGTTTTTATTCTGCGCTTCTGGCGGAACGTGGTGCAAATGTAACAGGAATTGATCAAAATGAGTTCCTGATTGGTAAGGCAAACGATCTGAAGGCTCGTCGTTCTCTGAAGCAAATCGAATTTGTATGCGAGGATTTTGCTACAGCCTCCTTAAAATGGCCTTACGCGTCTTTTGACTACATAGTTGCAATTGATGTCATCGTAAGCTTTGATTGTATGCGGGAAAAGCATGCCCATAATGAAGTGGTACGGGCATTTCGAGGGGTGAGAAGACTACTGAAGGATACAGGCAGGTTCTATATCATTGAGAGTCACCCTTTCTTTGGGCGCGTTCTCCGGGAGGCAATCTCGGATACCGGTGAAAAATTTATCATCCGCGAAGCAGATTATAAATTTGATTATAAGCCGGAGGAGGAAGAAAATCATTGGTTTACCCTTGACGAAATGACAAGAGCAAGCAACGAGAGCGGATTGGCAATCTCTCGTATCTACGAGCCTGATCCCAGCCCTATCCTTGACCAGGCGGATCCGGTGCGATATGATTTCTGTCTTCGTTATCCAAGGCTGATTGTGTACGAACTGTGCAAATTGATGGGAGTTTAGTAATTATACAGAGAAACAAGGTGTCCAATAACATATTAAAAAAGGAGGAAGGTTATGGAGTCAAAGCAATCGAAACTAAAGAAGCTGTTTAAAAAAGAAGACATAATTCCTGCAAAGGACATAATTGCTAAAGAGCCATCCATAAGAGATCGAAGCGCGGTAGAGGATCTTATTCATTATCCCGGAGGACCGGGAAAAGCCTTTTGCCGAACACCCGATGATCTGGGCAATATAGCAAGTAATTGCATTACCAATTGCCAAAGTAACTGTGGATCGAACTGTCATAGTGACTGCGGTACCAACTGCCACAGCGATTGCGGAACGAACTGTCATAGTGACTGCGGTACCAATTGCCACAGCGATTGCGGAACGAACTGTCATAGTGACTGCGGTACCAACTGCGCTGTATGCCCAAGTGAGAAGCTGGATAATCTTTATGACCGACTTGATCGAATTGAATCACTTGTTGATGTAAAATTTGGAGATGTAGAAAAGATATTAGAGCGTATTTCGATAGATATGAAGAATAAAGTGAACAAATAACCAATTTGGTTAACTTAAAAGAGGAGAATAATGAACAATACAGTAAACTATCGTACCGATAGAAATAAGACAATGCTTCAAAGATCCCGATTTGTGCGGCTCTTCAAAAAGGATGATATTGTATGTGTGTTCCATTCGCTGACCCGGCGCATGCTCTTTGGCGGGCAGGCCTTGGAGGAACTGTATGAAGCATTTGCATCACCTGTTACATCCAGGCAGGCGATCGATCAACTTTCATACAGATATGCGCAGAAGCAGCTGAAGCAGGTAATCAAGGAGCTTAAGGCCAGATCACTCTTAATACAATCTCAAAAGGAGGATACAGAGGCTTATCTCCGGCAGTTTCACAGAGCGATCAATCAATACCATATCCATCATATGTACCTGCTTCCAACCTCTGATTGCAACTTCAGATGTATGTACTGCTTTTTGGAGGATACGGAGCGACCTTTCGAACCGGAGTACATGAATCAGGAGACAGCCGAGCAGGCAATACGGATATTTGCTAAGCTCGCAAGGGGCAATGGTCCTGCAAGTGTGACGATTTATGGCGGAGAACCGCTTTTGAATGCCAAGACCACTTATTTTGCACTGCGCTTTTTTCGGCAGATGCAGAGGGAAGGGGAATTTCCGGATGGGTTGGAGGTTTCAATCCTATCCAACGGAAGCTTGGTTGACGAGGAAACAGTCCGGGTACTGAAGGAGACGAATGCAGGGATCGGGATATCGATCGATGGCCCGCGTCATTTACATGATGCAGCAAGAAAAGATTGCATTGGCGCTGGCACATTTGACAATGCCTTAAGGGGATTTAAATTACTTCAAAGGGAAGGGCTAAACCCTTCCATATCCTGCACTCTGAATGCATTTACCATTCAGTTTATGGATGAGATCGTTGATTTCATCATCAATGATTTACGACCGGGTGGTATGGGCTTTAATCTACTTCTTCCACGTGTCGGAGGGACCGGTCCGTGTACAGAGATGGACCACGAATTTGCTTCCCATGAAATTATCCGTGCCTTCGAGCGACTACGCAGTGTCGGTATCTATGAAGACCGTATGATGCGTCGTGTACGGCCTTATGTTGAAAATCGCTTTCAATGCAAGGACTGCATGGGAGTGGGAGGTCAGATAGTGGTGGGACCTACTGGACAGATCGGACCCTGTCAGGCTCTGCTTGGTATGGATGATAAAAAGTACTTTCCGTTTCATGTCAGTGATTTTAATATCGACGACGATAGTCTGACTTCGGATATGTTATACTCCAATTCGCTTTTTGATGAATGGCGACATCGCTTTCCCATGAATATGAGTAAGTGTGCTGATTGCTTTGCCATCTCAGTTTGCGGAGGGGGCTGTCCATATGCTTCTGAAATAGTGAAGGGATCAATCTGGGAGATTGACGAACGGGTATGTCATCAGGCAAAAAACATCCTGGAATGGATGATATGGGATACCTATAAAAACATGACTTCACCACAATTCTGATTCGTCGCAATTAATAATACCGGCATGTAAGCAAAATAATATTAGGGGGTAGTATGATTAGCTGGACTTCGAAACAGATGTCGGCTATATAATGGAATGAATAGTATTTTATCGGCCTGTATCAATTTGATACAGGCTTTTTCAGCATGTGATAGTGAGTTATGGTAAATATGACGAAAAACCATGCTCATATTCACATTTATACATATAGATATCACAAATTACCATGTTAATGTAATGCTACCAATGATACAATAAGTTCAGTTCATAAAGAACAAAAGTATAGAGGAGGATTGTAGTATATGAAGAAAAGACTATTAAGTGTATTGGTAATTTTGACTATGACAGCTTCACTCCTGGTTGGGTGTGGAAAGAGTACAGCAAGCACATCCAGTGAAGAACCAAGTGCTACAAAGACGGATACAGCAGCAACAGCAGCACCTAATGATGCAGAAGCTGCACCCACTGAAAAAGTAACAATTTCCTATGGCGTATGGGATACCAATCAGGCTGCATTAATTCAACAGCTTGCCGACAGTTTCGAAGCTGAAACAGGTATTCATGTAGACATTCAGGTCAATGGCTGGTCTGACTATTGGACTGCATTAGAGGCGGCAGCAACAGGTGGATCCTTGCCGGATACCTTCTGGATGCACTCTAATAATATTTATTACTATGCCTCCAATGATCAGCTTTTAGATCTGACAAGTTATATTGATAGTAGCGAATCGATTGATTTGGCGAATTATCCGGAAGGTCTGAGCCAGATCTATAATTTGAATGGTAAGCAATACGCTATTCCGAAGGATTTTGATACGATTGGCCTATGGTATAACAAGACTATGTTTGATGCAGCCGGCGTGGCTTATCCCAATGATACCTGGACCTGGGATGATATGAAGGCTGCCGCAAAGAAGCTAACCAAAGCTGATAAAACTCAGTATGGTTTTCTGTCACCTCTTCACAGCCAGGAAGGCTATTATAACTTCGTATATCAGAATGGTGGAACGATTGTAACTGCTGATAAAAAATCCGGTTATGATGATCCTAAGACAATTGAAGCAATGGAATATTGCTTTAACCTTGTAAGAGAAGGCCTTTCTCCCGCAATCACAGATGATGCTGCCAGAGGAGAAGCTTTCCAGAATGGTTTGGTAGCAATGGCACTCTTTGGTTCCTGGAACCTGTCCGGTTTTGCAGCCAATGAGTATATCGTAAAGAATTGTGATGTGGCAGTACTACCTAAATCCAATAATGGCGGCCAGGCATCTATCTTCAACGGACTTGGAAATGCAATTGCTGTAAATACCAAACATCCTGATGAATCCTGGAAGTGGATCGAGTATTTAAGCAATGAAGCAGGACAGAAGAAGCAAGCAGAGCTTGGTATTGCGATTTCTGCATTCAATGGAACGGCTGATGCCTGGACAGCAGCGTATCCGCAGTTTAATGTGAAGGCTTATCTGGATATGCTCAGCTATGCACAGATCAGACCTTATACCAATCAAACAAGTGTGTGGGAAGATAAAGCATACGAATTATTAACAGATGTCTATAATAATGGCGGTGATGTGGCAGGAGCATGTAAGAATGTGGCAACGATGATGAATGAGGCAATCGCTCAGGAACAGTAATCGCAAATAATGAAAAGGGCGGCAGCCTATATGGTTGCCGTGACTTTTCATATATATCGCAGCTTTCTGCGATACCGGTTTATTGAAGCGTTGACTATCATTTTACTGGAATAGTGTATATGTTTATGCTTTAGGAGGATGAATTGTGACAGATCATAAGCAGGTTACTGGAAAGAAAAGAGTTCCGCGAAATGTTTTAAATGAGTGGAAATGGGCCTATATCATGATAGCTCCAACCATAATCGGGTTAGTTATATTAAACATCATCCCGATTATACAGACTATATATCTGAGCTTTTTTAAGAGCGGTGCCTTTGGAAAAGGAAATATCTTTATCGGTCTAGACAATTATCGTAAAATGTTTTCTGATGTTCAAACCTGGTATGCGGTACGAAACACCCTGGTTTATACCTGTCTGGTGGTTCCGTTGACAATCCTTATTGCTTTGGTTATTGCAGTTGTATTGAATAAAAAAATCAGAGGAAAAGGAATCTATAGAACAATCTATTTTATACCTATGGTAGCAGCCCCTGCTGCGGTAACGATGGTATGGAACTGGTTATATAATTATAATTTTGGCTTTATTAATCATATACTTACCAGTGTTGGTCTGGAAAAAGTTAAGTGGATTGAAGATCCCGGGGTATCCATGAATTCCATTGCGGTGATCGGAATATGGAGCTCAATCGGTTATTGTATGGTAATTCTATTGGCTGGTCTGCAGGAGATACCAAAGGATTATTATGAGGCAAGTAATATAGACGGGGCATCAGCTCTCAAGCAGTTTTTTAAGATCACATTACCCTTAGTATCTCCGATCATATTTTTTGTAGCTGTAACCAGTATCATCGCAGCTATGCAGGTATTTGACGTGATCTATATGATGATCGATGTGGCAAATCCGGCTTATAACAGCACGGTCTCTCTGGTTTATCTGTTTTATAATAATTCCTTTAAGTATACCAATAAGGGATACGGCTCAGCTGTTGTCGTATTGCTTTTAGGAATTATTATGCTGATTACTGTAATTCAAATAAAAGCCCAAAAGAAATGGGTCAATTATATGTAAAACACTGCATGCTTACATAGTTGAGTCTGTTCTCACTTTGAATAGTACTCAAAACGAGAAAGGTTTGGGTTTATTATGAAAAAAAAGATATTGTTTTCGTATATCATCCTTCATATATGGCTGATAATTGGAGCAATTATTATGGTGTTCCCCTTTGTATGGATGGTACTCACTTCATTAAAGACGGTCACTGAATCGACTTCCATGAATCCCTATGTTATATTTCCTGCAATTCCACAGTGGAAGAACTTTGTTACGGTATGGCTAAATAATGATTTTATTCAATTGTATATCAACACGTTCCTAATGATCGTTTCCCGCGTGCTTTGTGCTGTTTTCTTCTCAGCTATGGCTGCATATGCATTTGCCCGATTACAATTTCCGGGTAAAAATTTTTTCTTTGGTGTTGTTCTCTTTCAAATGATGGTTCCGGTGCAAATTTTTATCATTCCTCAGTATTTAATGGTAGATTTTCTGAATATACGAAATACTGTTTTTGCTTTGCTGTTTCCTGGGTTGGTAAGTGCTTTCGGAACCTTCCTGCTCAGACAATTCTTTATGGGTCTGCCAAAAGAATTGGAGGAGTCTGCAAAACTCGATGGATGTAATGTATGGAGGACCTTCTGGAGGATCATGCTTCCACTTACAAAGTCAGGACTTATCGCTCTTGCTATTTTTACCTCATTATTTGCATTTAAAGACTTAATGTGGCCCTTGATTGTAAATAGCCAAACAAGTGCTGCAACCTTATCATCAGCACTTTCAAAAATACAAAGCGCGTATTCAGTAAATTATCCGGAATTAATGGCAGCATCAGTATTAGCAATCTGGCCGATGATGCTGATCTATATTATTTTCCAAAAGCAATTTATTGAAGGTATTGCGACTAGCGGAGGAAAACTATAAAAATTAAATACTTTCATACCAGGAGGAAAAAAATTTGGCTATACAATATAGTGAAGTAGATCAGGAATTTAGGCTGCTTACAAGAAACTCATCTTATCATATTAAAATAGGACCATACCAAACCTTATTACATCTATATTATGGGAAGAGGGTCGAAAGTAATCTGGATTATTTAATACAAACAAAGGATCGAAGCTTTTGCGGTAATCCTAATGAAGCAGGCAGAGACAGAACCTTCTCCATGGATACCCAGCTTCAGGAGTATTCTACCTTTGGTATGGGGGATTTTCGTGTCTCTTGCTTGGATGTCATCCATAGTGATGGCAGTTGTGCGGCAGACTTAAGGTATCAAGCCCATAAAATTACGAAAGGGAAATATCAGCTGGAGAATCTACCTGCAGTTTATGAGACAGAGGATGTTCCTATGCAGACATTGATCATTACCTGTCGTGATACAGTGACAGAATTAGAGGTAGATCTTTACTATGGAGTGGTTGAGGAATACGACATTATTACCAGAGCCGTAAAGATAAGGAATGTTGGCAAGGAAGCCTTTGAACTGACAAAGGCTATGTCCTCCTGCCTGGACTTTCCGAACAATCATTTTGATTTAATACATTTTTATGGAAAACATGCCATGGAAAGAGAGATGGACAGAGTTACTGTCGGACATGCAAAGCTTTCGGTAGAGAGCATGCGCGGTACAAGTGGACACCAACATAATCCATTTTTCGTAATAGCAGATCACAATACAACAGAAATGAATGGAGAATGCTATGGCTTCTCTTTATTATACAGTGGTAATTTTCAAGCACAGATAGAAGTAGATCAGATCGGTCAGACGAGAATTGTGATGGGAATTAATCCGGGGTTCTTCCGTTATGAAGTAAAGCCGGGGCAGGAATTTATTACACCTGAAGTAGTAATGTGTTATTCCGCAGATGGTTTAAAGAAGCTTTCCCATCTTTATCATAAGCTCTATCGGAATAATCTTTGTAGAGGAAGATTTAAGGATACACGCAGACCGATACTGATTAATAATTGGGAAGCAACCTATTATGACTTTGATACGGAAAAGCTTGTGAAAATCGCGAAGTCAGCTTCAGAATTAGGGATCGAGCTGTTGGTTATGGATGATGGTTGGTTCGGGAATAGAAATGATGATTTTTCCAGCCTTGGAGATTGGATACCCAATACGAAGAAACTGAATAGTACGCTGACGGAGCTTTGTGACAGAGTCAATGCGGTAGGGATGAAATTTGGAGTTTGGTTTGAACCGGAAATGGTGAATGAGGATAGTGATTTATACAGAAAGCACCCGGACTGGTGCCTGCAAATACCGAACAGACCCTTGACCAGATGCAGAAATCAGCTTGTTCTTGATCTATCCAGAGAGGATGTGAGAGATTATATCTATGATGCAATATCCTCTGTTTTAAATAGTGCCAATATTGAATACATAAAATGGGATTTTAATCGAAGCATAGCAGAAGTATGGTCTGCAAAGAAGGACGCAAAGCATCAGGGGCAGGTGTTTCATGATTATATTCTTGGGTTATACAGCTTGCTCGAGCGCTTAACCGGCGATTATCCCTACGTTCTTTTTGAAGGTTGCTCAAGCGGTGGAGGACGTTATGATGCAGGAATGCTTTATTACGTGCCTCAGATTTGGTGCTCGGATAATACGGACTCCTTTGAACGTCTTAAGATACAATACGGAACCTCCTTTGGGTATCCGATTAGTACGATGGGAAGTCATGTATCTGCCGTTCCTAATCATCAGACAGGCAGAATAACGCCATTTCATACCCGAGGCGTAGTAGCGATGGCGGGAACCTTTGGCTACGAACTGGATGTGAACTCATTATCCCTGGAGGAAAAGGAGCAGATCAAGCAGCAGGTTGCACTCTATAAACGTAATTATGAAGTTATCAATTACGGAGAGTATTATCGCCTGACTAACCCGTATGAAAATGATACATTCACTGCCTGGCAGATGGTTTCAGAAGATAAAGAGCAAAGTCTTCTGAGTGTAGTGTTTCATCAGAGCCATGCCAATGCAAATTTTAACATTATTACCCTCATGGGGCTAGAGGAAAAAGCCTTCTACCAAGTGAACGGAGATAAAGTATATACAGGGGAGGCACTTATGAATGCCGGTCTGGTGCTCCCTATCCCGTGGGGTGACTATCAGGCATATCAGTATGAGATCAGGATGCATCATTAGTATTTAAGATCAATGTTATTCTTAATAGATATCGAAACGATTAATTTCGAATGCTGTTCATTTCCATCCGGATTGAATGATTTAGGAGAGAAAAGATGCTGAAAAATAAGGAAGAAAACTTAATTATTGATAATTTCATAAAAAGCATAGTAAGATATAACATTGCAAGAAATCATAATAAAGGAAAGACAGGAAAGAGTGGTTATAAGCAGAAGAATTATATGGTTCGTTTCATAGATAAAATACAGACAAAACTAATTCTGATTTTTTTTATACCGGTGATACTGATGGCTATTCTGGGTGCAATTTCGTACATACAGTCTTCTGGCGGATTAAATAAAAAGTATGAAGATGCGACCAGAACCAGCCTTGCTATGATGGGAGATTATTTGACTTTGGGCTTTGAATCCATAGAATCAAAGGCAAATATTTTAACCACTGATAGTGATATTAGGAGATACTATTCTGGATATTATGATGATTCGACAGTTGAGAAGCTTTCCACCTTCAGAGATATAAAATCATATATCTTCGCAAATGTTTCTTCGGAGCGATATATCGGGAACATCTGTATCTTTGGAAGCCATGGCGACGGGATCGCAACCAGCGGCAAAATAGCAAATGTTCATTATAAAGAATTTGAAGCTTCTGAGTTGGCCAATCAATTGAAGTCTCTTGGCCAAAAGGGCCTTTGGATAGGCTATCATAAGGCTTTGGATGAGAAAATGAATAATGACAGTAACGGCTACAGCCTGAGTTATATCAGAAGCTTTAGTTACGATCTGAATAATAAACAGATAGGTTATATCGTATTTGATGTATCGAATGAGTATGTAGAAGATGCTCTGGAGAATATGAATTTGGCTAAAGGCAGTATGATTGGCTGTGTAATCAACGGTGAAAAAGAAATTCTGAAGGGTGCAGCTACAGATGACTTTCAATTTGCCAAACAATCCTTTTATCAAGCTGCATTGACTTCGGAAGAAAGCCTGGGTTATCAGTATATTACTTATAACAACATAGATTACTTATTTATCTATCAAAAACTAAGCATCGGAAACAGTATCTTATGCGCATTGGTTCCTAAGTCTCAAATCATTGCAGAAGCGAACCAAATCAAAAATATGACGATCCTTGTAACAATCATTGCCGGCATTATAGTAACAATTATTGGTACCTTGGTAGCAAGAGGCTTCGGCTTGGATATCAGCAGAATCAATCAGGTATTACATCTGGCAGCTGAGGGAGATTTATCGCATACGGTTCAAATTACACGAAAGGATGAATTGCGAATCCTGTCTGACAGTATTAATCATATGATGGAGAGTATGAAATCCCTGATTCATAAGATGACAGATGTGAGCAATCAGGTTATGGGATCCTCAGGCAATGTTGCGCAAAACTCCGGGCTACTATTGGAAGGCTCGGAGAGTCTGCTAACAGGATTTCATGATATGGAGAAGGGTATTGTGCAACAAGCAGAAGATGCAGAACATTGTCTGGAACAAATGTCTGCCTTATCGGGGGAAATTAATCATATTTATGATCAGGTAAATGCCATAGTGATGGTCTCAAAGGATACCGGAGATATGATTTTGCAGGGGCTTCAGACTATGGACAATCTTGGAGCGAAAGTGAATAATACGTCTGAGATTACAAAGGTAGTGATATCAGACATAGGGAATCTCGAACTTGATTCCAGGGAGATTGATCATATTGTTGGAACTATCGGTGCAATTGCGAGACAGACCAATTTACTCAGCCTGAATGCATCAATCGAAGCCGCCAGGGCAGGAGAAGCCGGACGAGGGTTTTCAGTCGTAGCGGAGGAAATCAGAATGCTTGCGCAACAGTCAAATGATGCTGTAAAACAGATAGATAAAATAATTAAGAAAATCCAGACACAGACAATAGTGACAGTGGAATCTGCAAGACAGGCGGAGAGTGTCGTCCTGAGTCAGGAGGAGGCATTGAATAGTTCGATCAGGACATATTCGGAAATTAAGAATCGGGTAGATGTCCTGACGAGTCATATCAAACAGATTACTAATTTCATGAAGAATATGGAACACTCGAAAGACAGTACCTTGAAATCAATCGAAAGTATATCCTCTACCTTGGAGGAGACAACTGCGATGGCAGGTGAATTCTGTGAAACAGTCTTTGGGCAAAAGCAGGCAGTCGAGGTTCTTGATAAGGCAGCATCAAAATTACAGAAGAATGCGGATTATCTTCAGGACGCTGTAAGTGTATTCAAAGTAAGGAAGTCGTAATATGAAATATGGGGCGTGCAATTCTGTGCACTGCCCCATTTAGATTCTATTGGTTAAGTTATCTTTAATTAACTCGCACCTTTATTCCGGTGAACCATGTTTGGAGGTAAAGGTGACCAGATTTTCAGTTGAGTTGCGGAAATTGCTAGGGGTAACCCCATAGATTTTCTTAAAACATTTTGAGAAATTGAAAGCATCGTCATAGCCTACCTGGAGTGCAATCTCATTAATCGGTAAATTGGTATTTTTTAGAAGAGTTCCTGCTTGATTCATTCGATAATTCAAGATGTATTCCTGGGGTGAGATTTTTAAGACACTCTTAAAACAGTTCGTTAAATAGGAACGATTAATGCCGATATAATCAGCGATGCTTTGTACCTTAAGGTTTTTATGGTAATTATGCTCAATATATTCCAAGGTGTGTTCCACATAGACCTGATAAGAATAATCGTGTACCTCTTCGATGCTTACCTGACTTTGTCGATCTTGTATTAACGTAGAAATAAATAAATATAAAAACCCTTCTCTGGCCAGATCATTACCATAGGTTAACTGACTGGAGTCGAGCATGCCATTGACATAATTTACGAAAGGTTCTGTGTTCTCAATTTTGACAACCGGATTTTCTTTGGAAAATTGAGCATATTTTAAAGATGCTTCTGCTTTGATACCATTAAAACCAACCCAGATATAGGACCAAGGATCTTCTTTGCAAGCCTCATAATAGGTAGTTACTCCGGGGTAAATCAGGAAGGCAGTATTTGGACCAATTTCATAGGTTTTATTTCCGACCTGATAACATCCTCTTCCGCTGATAACAATATGGATTAAGTATTCTGTTCTTATTTGCGGACCATAGAAATGCCCCGAATCACAATTTTCTGACCCACAATAGCATAAATACAAGTCCATGGATCCTTTTTTTAGATATTCCAGACATTTGTAACGTGCTGAATTGGTATATCTAACCTCAGTAAGCATTTTATTTTTCCCTTTCTGTGAAATATATATAAATGCTACCATAATTGTCATTTCATGTCCAGAAATTTTGGGAAATAAAAAGCTGTATCACGCATAAGTTCCCCTGCTCTTTAAAAGAGGCAGGGGAACACAGGATGGAATATATTATTTGTGATTAATATGCTGAGTAATTCTTTGAAGCAGATTTCTTCCTCTCTGATTCATACGGGCTACGAAAAAGTCACAGTTATAATATTTTTCTGAGTTGATCAGATTTGCCGGAATATTGGAAAGATATTCCGGAGTATTTAGGTATATATTTGTGCTGCTGATATACATTTGAATACCCTCCTCTAAACAGCAATGCTTTTATTCGAATGTTGTATTTCTTTGTTATGTCTATATTATAATCAATAATTGACTTGATGTATATAATCTGGTAATCTAAAAATATAGAAGAAAATTGTGTTGAAAGTACAAAACAAACGTTCTTGTTTGATTCGATAAGATTTATGGGAAGGTGCAGATATGGCAATACGATTTTGGGAGATATATGAAGAGACAAAGGAACAGTTCCGGCTGAAAATCATAGCAGGAAAAGCGGGAATGGATACCGTAGTAAGCTGGGTACATATGCTGGAGGATGAGACCATTGTCTCGAGATTTCATGGGGAGGAGCTGGCGATCACAACAGGGATGAAGGCCAGCCAGCCAAACTGGCTGTTGAAGCTGGTGCAGGAGATGGCACAGGACGAATGTGCCGGTATCATAATCAATACAGGAATGTATCTGGAGGAGATCCCGGCAGATGTGATTACCTGGTGTGATGAGAACCGTTTTCCGCTGTTGGAGATGCCTTGGGAGATTTCTATCACCAGTCTGATCCAGGATTATTGCATGAGAATTATTGATCAGCAGCAACATGAGAAGAAGATCAGCAATGCGTTCCGGGAGATTATCCAGGGCAGGAATGAAGCGGAATACAGGAAGATCTTAGAACCAAGGTATAATATCAACGGAACCTTTCAGGCTTTTTGCCTGAATGTGAAGAAGACAATTGAGGAAGAGACCTATTTGAATCAGGCATTATTTAAGCTGGAGAACCTGTTTGGTTTGTGGAAGGGCAACAGGAAAATCAATATCTCCTACGGTCTGATCCGTATGGACGACTCGATCGTACTTGTTCTGAATGATATGCGCGAAAAGGAATTTACGGAGCTGCCCGATCTGATTATGCAGAGCTTTAAATACTTTGTACATAAGAACTGTTTTTATATGGGGATTGGGTCCGGGGTTACGAGAATCGAGAATCTTTCCATAAGCTATAAGCGTGCAAGAACAGCCATGAAGATGGCAGTTGGAATCGGTAGGAATATCATAAGCTTCGATGAGATGGGGTTCTATAAATTACTCTTTTCCATTGATGATACGGAAATTCTCACGAGCTATGTAGATGAGATTTTGGGTTCGCTGGAACGCTACGATAAGGAGCATAATGCCGAATACGTCGATACCTTGCGCAGCTTTATCAGGAATGACCGAAGTATACTCAGAGTGGCTGAGGAGAGATATACCCATAGGAATACGATCAATTACCGCATTCAGAAGATCAAGCGGATCATCGGCTGCGAGTTGAAGAATCCGGAGGAGCTGTTCCTTTATCAGGTAGCCTTCTATATCAAGGATATGGATCTGAAGCAGCAGTAGCTAATTCGATGACCCTAGGGCATATCGTTCGATCTTTTATATTGCGTCGGTGTCATACCCGCCTGTTTCCTAAAATGCTTGTTGAAGGAGGAGGCGTCCTTAAAGCCGCAGGAATAGGCAATCTCGGTAACCGAGAGGTGTGTTTCCTTCAGAAGCTTTTTGGAGATATCGATCCGGTAGCTGATCAGATAGTGCTGCGGTGAGGCTTCCATATGGGTCATGAACAGCTTATAGAGATAGGTACGGTCTATGTGCAGGTAATTGGCAATATCGGTAATCTTAATATCATAGGTATAATTATTGTGTATATAATCCATTGCCTTCTCAATATATAATTCGTGGAATTCCTTCGAGGAGGAGGCATCAGGAATATACAGATGCGAGAAGCAAAGGTAGAGCTGGCTTAGCAGAGTAAATTCATTTCCCTTCTTTTCATTGAAGTATTCGATCAGCTGCATGAATTCGTTCCACAGCAGCCCGCTGCTTTGGTCGGTACAGACAGGATTGTTCATGGAAAAGCCACAGGCTTGAAGGACTGAATGTACATCGGAGCCATCAAAACCAATCCAGCAATATTCCCAGGGGTCCTCTTCATCAGCGCAATAGATACTCGTGACACCGGGATAGATCAAAAATGCTTCTCCACCCTTGAGAGAATAGGTCTTGCCGCCGACACGGTAGGTGCCCTGTCCATGCAGGATATAATGCAGCAGATAATGCGGACGGATGGCCGGGCCATAAGAGTGAGAGGGCTTACACTGCTCATGTCCACAATGATATAGGATTAGTGGCCTTTCATAATTATCCATGTCGTGATCTCCTTTTACAGCTTTTTGTCCAATCAGTCAACATAATGACAAGTTCATGAAACATAGTACCAATTATGTATTTGATCCCTATTATATAATAATGCTAAATAAAATTCAAACACCAAGAGGAGATTATTATGGTAAAAATAACATTTATGGGAGCCGGAAGCACCGTATTTGCAAGGAATGTACTCGGTGATTGTATGTGCACGGAAAGTCTTCGTGACGCCGAGATAGCTCTTTATGATATTGATGCGACCAGACTTTCAGAATCTGAGATTATCCTAAAAGCAATCAACAAAAACATTAATTCTGATCGAGCAGTGATCAAAACCTATCTGGGGAAGGAGAACAGAAAGGAAGCACTAAGGGGAGCAACCTTTGTTGTCAATGCGATTCAGGTGGGCTTCTACGATCCTTGTACGATCATTGATTTCGAGATACCTAAGAAATACGGCCTAAGGCAGACGATTGCCGATACGCTTGGCATCGGCGGAATCATGAGAGGACTTCGAACCATCCCTGTATTGAAGGAATTTGCACAGGATATGGAAGAGGTCTGCCCCAATGCGTTATTTTTGAATTATACCAATCCCATGGCAATTCTGACAGGCTATATGCAAAGATACACCAAGATTCAGACGGTCGGACTCTGCCATAGTGTCCAGGTATGCTCCGAATCCCTGTTGAAAAGCCTTGGGATGGAGGACAAGCTTGAAGGCCGAAGAGAGCTGATAGCAGGAATTAATCATATGGCATGGCTTCTGGATATACGGGACAGGGAAGGAAATGATCTGTATCCTGAGATAAAACTTCGTGCAGAAAGAAAGAATAGTACGGAGAAGCACAATGATATGGTACGCTTTGATTATATCAAGCATCTTGGTTATTACTGTACGGAATCCAGCGAACATAATGCCGAATACAACCCCTTCTATATTAAATCAAAGTATCCTGAGTTGATTGACAGGTACAACATTCCTTTGGACGAATATCCGAGAAGATGCATCAATCAGATTGCAGGCTGGCAGGAGGAAAAGGAAAGAATCCTTCAGAACGGAAATATTACGCATGAGCGTTCTCACGAGTATGCCTCCTATATTATGGAAGCTGTCGTAACAAACAAGCCGATTAAGATTGGCGGAAATGTCCTGAACACAGGGCTGATTGATAACCTTCCCGCAGATGCCTGTGTTGAGGTGCCTTGTCTGGTGGACGCACTCGGAATCCATCCATGCCATGTCGGAAGACTGCCTGTTCAATTGGCTGCGATGAATATGACCAATATCAATGCCCAGCTTATGACCATTGAGGCCTCCATTACCACAAAGAGAGAAAGCATCTATCAGGCTGCTATGCTGGAGCCTCACACGGCAGCAGAGCTGTCGCTGGACGATATTATCAAAATGTGTGATGAGCTGATTGATGCACATGGAGATTATATGAAGGACTATCGGTAATTACAGGACGGTCCGGAATTAGAAACTTGTCATGTATGACAGAGGATAGAAATTAAAAGGGCTATTGCCGGGAAGAACTCTCAAAATGCCGGAGAAATTCAACGGGCATTTCGAAGTATCTTCCATGCAATAGCCTTATTTTGACATAGGATCAGGGTGTGATTACGGTACCGGTTAAGCCCAACAGGCACTGACGGGCATCGTTCAGATGACCAATGATTGCCTTACGGTTTTCCTTCTTAGTAACAAAATTGATGCTTGCCTCGATCTTCGGAAGCATGGTGGGAAGCGGGAACTGCCCCTCCTTGATGTATTTCTCAGCATCTGCTGCGGAAAGCTGATCCAGAGGCTGTTCCTTATCGGTTCCGTAATTCAGTGAGACCTTCTTCGCTCCGGTCAGGAATAATAAGATATCGGCATCCAGCATATCCGCCAGCTTTTCACTTGCCAAATCCTTTTCAATGACCGCACTGGCACCTTGGATACTGGTTCCCTGCTCCAGGACAGGAATTCCGCCACCGCCGCAGGCGATTACGACCTGATCAGCAGCTATGAGTGCTTTGATTGCATCGATTTCATAGATATCAATTGGCTTCGGTGTTGCGACGATCCTTCGATATCCTCCATTTTCTTCGGTAACATAATTTCCTTTATGGATTTCTGCATCAGCCTCTTCCTTTGTCATGACACGTCCGATTACCTTGGTCGGATTCTGGAAGGCAGGATCAAAAGGATCCACACGAACCTGAGTGATGATGGTTGATACTGTCTTATATATGCCTCGGTCCAATAATGCGGTACGGATCACATTTTGCAGGTCATAACCGATATACCCCTGACTTAATGCACCGCATACCGACATGGAGGCGCTGGTATATGCACGATCCAGTCGGCTGAATTCAGTCATGGCCCTGTGCAGCATACCGATCTGGGGACCGTTGCTGTGCGTGATCACAACCTTATATTTATCCTCCACAAGATCAGCTATGGCATAGGCTGCCTGAAGGATGGATTTCTTCTGCTCCGGGAAGCTTTTGCCGAAGGCATTTCTTCCTAATGCGACTACAATAGTTTTTTTCTTCATATATAATCCCCATTCATTTTCCTGTTATGATAATAATTGGTATAATAATACGAATATATCATATAGACGCTTATCGTGTCAAACGTTCCTGCAGATTGTGTCAGCACTTTTGCACCACCACTATCATAATAGACCTGCATGAGAAATTCTATATTCTGTTGTCCAGGAAATCCCGCAGTATCAGCTTCAGAATTCCGCCGTGAAGATAATACTCTATATCGATTGCACTGTCCAATCGTGCGATAGCATCAAACTCCGTCTTTTTCCCTTCCGGTGTGGTTAGGACAACCTTTAATTTCTTATTCGGATAAAGCTGTTCGGATATTCCTAGGATGTCAAAGGTTTCATTGCCTGTAATACAAAGAGAAGCAATACTTTCTCCCTCAGGGAATTGCAGCGGAAGTACACCCATACCCACCAGATTACTTCGATGGATTCGTTCGAAGCTTTCTGCCAGTACGGCTTTTACACCCAGCAAAGAGGTGCCTTTCGCAGCCCAGTCCCTGGAGCTGCCGGTACCATATTCCTTTCCGGCGATGACCAGAAGTGGTGTATCTGTTTCTCGATATTTCATGCCTGCCTGATAAATCGACATGACCTGATTGCTGGGAATATGCTTTGTGAAACCTCCTTCCCTTCCGGGTAACATCAGGTTCCTGATCCGGATGTTGGCAAAGGTTCCTCTCATCATGACCTCGTGGGAGCCTCTACGGGAACCATAGGAGTTAAAATGCTGTGGTTTGATATTTTGTGAGGTCAGGTGTATTCCTGCATCGGAAGACTCCGGGATACTGCCGGCCGGTGAGATATGATCTGTTGTCACAGAATCACCGAAGAGAGCCAATACATTTGCTCCCCTGATATCAGTGACCTGATCCCGCTCATTTGACATCTGATCGAAGTAGGGAGGCAGCTTAATATAAGAGGAGTCCTCCCTCCATTGATAGATGCTGTCGCCGGAGACGGAGAGTGCATTCCACAGCTTATTCTCATGAAAGATATTTTTGTATTTATCTTTATATAGCTCCGGTTTCACATAGCTTCGTATCATCTCTTCAATTTCCCGGTGGTTCGGCCAAATGTCACGTAAGAAGACCGGTTCCTTGTCATGCCCGAAGCCAATCGGCTCTGTCTCAAAATCTATGTTGACGGTTCCGGAAAGTCCAAAAGCCACAACCAGCATAGGAGACATCAGATAATTTATTTTCGTTAACGGATGAATTCGCCCTTCAAAGTTACGGTTTCCGCTAAGAACTGAGGCAACGGTCAGATCCTGCGATTTGATTGCCCGGGAGATTTCCTCCGGAAGCGGGCCACTGTTTCCGATGCAGGTAGTACAGCCATAGCCTGTCACATAGAAGCCCAACTGTTCCAGATAGGGCAGGAGGCCGGAGTCTTTTAGGTATTCCGTGACCACCAGTGAACCTGGACCTAAGCTGCTCTTAACATAGCGTGGTTTCATAAGACCCAGTTCCACGGCCTTCTTCGCCAGAAGTCCCGCACCCATAATGACATAAGGATTAGAGGTGTTGGTACAGCTGGTAATCGCCGCAATCACGACTGCACCGGACTTTAAAACCTCTGTATGTCCATCCTCGTAGGTGATGGTAACCTCTTCCTTCTGCTTTTCCTCTTCGGGCTGAGATCCCCCTTTGTTCAGGGAAGCAGCGATTAGTTGCCGGTAGCTCTCCTTGAGGTTTTTCAGAGGAATACGATCCTGCGGTCTCTTTGGTCCGGCGATGCAGGGCTCAACCGTCGAGAGATCTAGCTCCAATATCTTTGCAAACACAGGCTCCTTGGCATCTTGCGTACGGAACATGCCCTGAAGCTTATAGTATTTCTCGGTCAGGCGGATCTGTTCCTCCGACCGGCCGGTTGCTCTTAAATATTCAAGCGTTCTGTCATCTACCGGAAAGTAAGCACAGGTCGCACCATATTCCGGGCACATATTTGAAATCGTGGCTCTGTCCTCAACACTGATGTTGCTTACTCCGTCTCCGAAGAATTCTATGAATTTCCCGACGACACCTTCATTTCTGAGTATATTCGTAATCGTGAGGACAAGGTCTGTTGCTGTAGTCCCATAGGAGAGTGCCCCGGTCAATCGAAATCCGATCACCTCCGGCATGAGAAAATACATCGGATGCCCAAGCATGCAGGCTTCCGCTTCAATTCCGCCCACACCCCAGCCAAGGACACCAATTCCATTGATCATGGTAGTATGGGAGTCAGTCCCTACCAGGGTATCCGGGAAGACGACGTTCTCTCCATCGACTTCCTTGACGGCTGCAACCTTGGCAAGGTATTCCAGATTAATCTGATGAATAATACCAAGAGATGGAGGAAAGACACGAAAATCGGAAAAAGAGTTCTGTGCCCATTTGAGTAATTCATACCGTTCTGTATTTCGTTCAAATTCTAATTCCACATTTTTATTTAAAGCATCGGGGAAGCCGTAATAATCAACCATAACGGAATGATCGATGATCAGATCAACCGGTATGATAGGATTGATGTTAGAGGCATCTCCCCCCATTTCATGCATTTTCGTTCTCATGGCAGCTAAGTCTACGACAGCAGGAACTCCTGTAAAGTCCTGAAGTACGGTTCTTGTCGGTATAAAAGGGATCTCTTCCTTTCTTTCGCAGGACACATCAGCAATTCTTTTGATATGCTCTAAGGTCACTCTCTTTTGATCGAAATTCCTTAACGCTCCTTCCAGAAGTATTTTGCAGGAATAGGGAAGCCTTGAGATATCTTCCGGAAGGACATCCTGAAGCTGATTGATGTCATAATACGTATACAGCTTGTCATCCGAAATAAAAGTTCTTTTACAACGTTCCTTTGTTTGATCCATACGACACCTCTTTCCGAATTATTAGTATATTGTTTCTTGCTAACATTATAAGTATCCGTTTTTGTATATTCAAGTAGTAATTAACAATACAAAGATAATCAGGGTATTGTGAATTATTATTCATACTTTGTACTTTTTCATTGACTTACCTTCCAAAAAATTATAAAGTGAAATTGGGAATTGGAAGTTTTTAGAAATCATTTATTTGGGAGGAGATTTTGTTATGAGAAAGTATTTGATGTTGGTATGCGTAGTAATAACTATTTCAGTACTATTCATTGGGTGTGATGCCGGGCAGAGCAATACTGCCACAGATACAGATGATACAATTTTCACAACCACACCGACTGTGTCTGTCGCGGTGACACCTACACAGGAGCCGACAACCGCACCAACACAGGCTCCGGTTGCATCAGTGGATATGGAACCGGCAACAGTATATATGACCAAAGAGATCAGCCCGGAAAGCTTAATCCGCATATATGAAGCCTTGGGAAGAAAGGCTTCAGGGAAGGTAGCTGTGAAAGTACATATGGGAGAACCGGGTGGACACAATTACCTTTCTCCTGATCTTGTGAAGGATTTTGTGCTTTCTGTAAATGGTACCTTTGTTGATTGTAATACTGCTTATGGAGGAAGACGGGCCAATACAGCAGCCCATATGCAGGCAGCTGAGGATCACGGCTTTACAGCCTATACCTCCGTCGATATATTGGATGCAGAGGGCGAAATTAAATTACCGATCAAAGACGGTAAGCATCTGAAGGAAGATGTGGTAGGCTCCCATTTTGAAGACTATGATTTTATCGTTGTTCTGTCACATTTTAAAGGGCATGAGATGGGTGGCTTCGGTGGAGCAATTAAGAATATGTCAATCGGCTTCGCTTCTACCAAGGGAAAGAATATGATTCATAACGCGGGAAAAGGGGATACCAATGACTGGTTGATGGGCGGCTATAATCAGGATGAGTTTCTGGAATCCATGGCAGAGGCAGCGAAGGCAGTAGCGGATACCGCAGGAGAGAACATCCTTTACATCAGTGTCATGAATAATATCTCCATTGATTGTGACTGCAATCCCTATCCTGCAAAGCCTGTCATGAAAGATATCGGCATTCTTGCCTCTCTTGACCCGGTTGCTCTTGATAAAGCCTGTGTGGATCTGGTAAATGCAGCACCAGAAGAGGAGAATCGCAGCCTTGTTAACCGTATAAAAGCTAAGAACGGTACCCATACCCTGGATTACGGACAGGAAATCGGTCTGGGGACACAGAAATATGAATTGGTGAATATTGATGAGTAGTATATTACGACGCGAAGTAATTTATTTCAGTTATTATTTCATGATCCAGTTCGAGCAGATCTTTCGGTACTGGGTGGTTGGTATGATATTGGGATCAGGAATATCCGTCTTTGGGAAAGATAAGATTCATCTGATGTTTGATAACCTTAAGAATAAACGGTTGGGGCTTTTGGGGATACTTCCGGCCAGCCTACTTGGAATTGCTTCTCCCATCTGCATGTATGGTACGATACCGATTGCGGCTTCCTTTTCTAAAAAGGGAATGAGGGAGGATTGGTTGGCGGCATTCATGATGAGTTCTATCCTTCTGAATCCACAGCTACTGATTTACAGTGCCGCACTTGGCAACACAGCGTTTACCATAAGACTGCTGTCTTCGATCTTCTGCGGACTGGCAGCAGGCGTATGTGTACATTTTTTTTACAAGGGGAAGGAGTTTTTTGACTTTTCTGGCTTCGGTCCAACGACCGGAAGAGATACTGATCCGAATCTGTTATTACGATTTTTGAAAAATCTCGGGAGGAATATCAAAGCAACCGGCGGATATTTTCTGATAGGTATCGTCCTTTCGGTTTTATTCCAGAGATACGTTCCTTCTGATGCATTCGCCGACCTGTTCGGCAGCCAGCGTGGCTACGGTGTGCTGTTGGCCGCAACCATCGGAGTTCCAATGTATGTATGCGGTGGAGGTACCATTCCGATCCTGTTGGAGTGGCTTGGCTCAGGAATGAGTATGGGAGCAGCTGCAGCATTTATGGTATCCGGTCCGGCAACAAAAATCACAAACCTTGGTGCTGTAAAGATTATTTTGGGTATGAAACGATTTATTCTTTATCTGGTTTATGTGATTTTGTTTGCGATTCTCGAGGGAATGCTGATCGATGCAATACTATAGACATGAAAACGTAGATAATCATAATAAATTAAGAAAAGATGCTTCTTTGCGAAGCATCTTTTTATACTTTAAGGGACTTACGTTTGATCTTAATATTATGATCTATCGGATAATCTCAAATACAGTTCCTTTCCCCGGGTCGGTAACATTTGGTGAAGCGTAAACACCAAGAAATAGCCGGGTCTGGTCCGCATTCGTTCCCAGGCTGGTAAAAAAAGCTGCTTCGGAGCCGAAATCATAATCAATTTCAATTCTGTGAAAATCACTAAGCTTACAATCAAGTCTAATCCAGGCAAAGGCCAAAACACCTCGTGCCGGAGTCCTTGGAGGCTCACCGTTCCGAACAAAATCAGTAAATACAACGCTACCGGTCAGAGCAGGGATTGCATCTCCCTGATATGACTGGACACCGGTCAATGCTGTGCCGGCGAATTTGCTGGGCCTTGGATCGTCATGAAAGTAACTGACCAGGGGTGGCAGCCGATCGGTCGATAATCCGACTGCTTCATCATAATAAGCGATGATCTGCTCTTTTCGACCACCCTGTCCGGGACAATTCCGGATAATCGTTGTGGGGAATATCCCTTCCCAGCCCCGCCAGCCAAAATTGATCAGACCAGCCTGGGCAGGCTCAGAATTCATGGCGACAGCCCTCGTAATATCAGACACGGGAACAGAAGTGTAGGAAAGAAAGGAATATATCGATTCTACCAGATCCTGTCCAACGATCCCGACATATTTGATAAAATTGTTTTGTATCTGCTGATAGGAGATACCTGTGATATTACGTACCCCCTTGGCGCTTACGAATAAGGTCTCCTGTATCTGCTCCGGAAGCTCATTAAACCGTGTGATCACCGGAGGATCGATTGATGTAGTAATGGATACATCTATTTCTATGATCTTTCCTGAAGCCTCCAGAATATTCTGGCCTAAATTGAATGGGTCGTAGCCCAATCCGCCGTCTCCTGTAGTTAAGACAAGTCGACCTGTTTCGGGCGAGAAGGTTAAGCTGTTTACACCGTTGTGATTAAAGAAGGGTCTTCTCAGATTCAGCAGGGTACGCAGCCTGCTAAGCTGTCCATTCTCCGTAATGCCCCATTCCTCTACAGTATCGATATGATCATAAGCCCGTTCCCTATCCGTCCACTCTTGATTTAAGGTATTGGGAATACATGGATTTGGTAGAGAGGCTCCGGGACTCTGACCCTGTGATCCGGCGAGAGAGTAATGCAGATAGAACAGACCATTGTTGGTAAAGTCGGGGTGAAAGGCCAGGCCGAGCAGCCCTCTCTCATCGTAGCTGCCGCCGGAAGCACCCAGCCTGATGATTAAATGTGAGATATTTAAGAAGGTCCCGAGTACCCCGTCTCTGACATAGTATATTTCTCCGGTCTGTGTCGCTATAAAGAGACTTTCCGTCACATCTCCCGGTAATGTGGCTGTCTTTATCACAGTAGGCAGGTTTAAGTTATTGACTAAGGGACGTAATCCGACGCTGACTTGATTCATGAGCTTACTTTCCTTGCTGTATTACTTGTTACATCCTTATGACAGGAGCAGTTCTATTAGTACCAAACCCGGGCATACGTATTAATATATTTTGCCTGAGCTAAACAGACGCAAGAGGCTGTCCGGGGTGCCGGGGGCTTCATAGGGTCTTAGAAAAGAGTAGCATGAAAAAAGAAAATGTAATCAAATTAACCACCATGGGAGGAGCTTTCACAGCCATCACGGTTATACTGCAGGCTGCACCGGTGCTTTTACCCGGTATCGGCATGGCGGTAAGCCCTTTTAGTACTTTGCCGATTGCCATGGCAGCTGGGATCAATGTCGGTCTTGGCATAGCTGTGCTGGCCGCCTCGGTGCTCTTGCTTTTGTTAATCAGCCCGCAGGAGGCCATCATCCTTCTATTTACCACCGGGTTGCTCGGTGTGTTTCTGGGAGTGTTTCAGGAAAGGAAGGGGATGCTATGCTCCATAGTCACTTCCTCTGTTGCACTTACGGGAGGTATTTTGGCATTAATCTATATTGCTGCAATTCCCTCCTTTGAGAAATTGACGGAGGTTTTCTGTTTCCCTGCTGTCACAGTACTGTGTTTTGGCTTCTCTATCCTCTATGCAGGCATATGGAGTTTTTGCTTCAGAAAATTCATGAAACGCTTAAGTAAAGCAAAACAGATAGGTTCTGAATGACCTATAATACTTTGTTTATTATTGACTTACTTGTATATAAATTGTAAAGTGATAAGGGAGAGTAAGTTGTGTTAGGAATTAGGATATTTGGGATTGATGTGTAATTAATTAGGGCTGGTTATCATGCACCTGAGGATGCAGGAATTGGAGGATGAGATGAGTTTATTTCAAGTGGATTTTTATTCAAAGGCCTTGGCCAGAAGTACCGGTTTTACTGCTGTCATACCAAATGATGCGCAACCGTTTATGACGGAAGGCAATGAATGCTATCAGCGAAATACCAAGGTATTATTCTTACTGCATGGATATTCCGGAAGCAGCAAGGATTGGCTGCTCGGGGCCAGGGTGACCGACTTCTCGAATAAGTATAATTTAGCAATCGTGATGCCGACAGGAGAAAACAGCTTTTACCTGGATGGGAAGGGGACAGGAAGGGCTTACGGCCAATTTGTCGGACAAGAGCTGGTGGATTATGTAAGGAGCACCTTCGGTTTATCTTCGGACAAGGAGGATACTTATATCGGAGGACTTTCCATGGGAGGGTTCGGAGCTATTCATACAGGACTTGCTTATCCGAATACCTTTGGGAAAATCATGGCGCTTTCCTCCGCGCTGATTATTCATAAAGTTGCTAATCTGGAGGAGGGATTTCAGGATACCATAGCAGACTATGACTATTATACCTCAGTGTTCGGTGATCTGAGCAAACTGGAACAAAGCATGAATAATCCCGAAGTTCTTATTCGTAAATTGAAAGAGGACAAGCAGGCAATTCCTTCCCTTTATATGGCATGCGGAACTGAAGATTTTTTGATTGAAGAAAATAGGGCGTTTCATCAATTCTTACTGAAGGAAAATGTTCCGGTAACATACATTGAAAGTCCGGGTGTACATGATTGGGTTTTCTGGAGTCGGTACCTTGAGCCTTCCATTCAGTGGATGCTGGGTGTTAAATAATAAATACGACGGACTGAAAAAGGAGAACATAAAATGAAAGAAATATTAAAATATACAATTGATCGTAATCAACAGACTGCATTTCATAATCAGGCTTTATTCTGCATTGGTACAGGCCGGATGAATTTGGCGCTGAGGAAAGAATATTATGACCAGCTAAAGAAGGTTCAGGAGGAAATCGGATTTTCCCATATCCGTGGACATGGACTTTTCTGTGATGATATGGCAATCTATCATACTTATGAAGAAAACGGGGAAGAGAAGACAGAGTATAATTTTACTTATCTGGATATGGTATTTGATACCTATCGTTCCCTGGGTCTTAAGCCTTTTGTGGAATTAGGCTTCATGCCGGAGAAATTGGCATCCGGTACCCAGACCATATTCTATTGGAAGGGAAACACTACTCCGCCGAAGGATTATTCCAAGTGGGCGGAGCTTGTGGTTGCCGTAATCTCCCATTGGATCAAGCGCTATGGAAGGGAAGAGGTGGTAACCTGGCCCTTTGAAGTGTGGAATGAGCCAAATCTGCCTGGCTTCTGGAAGGACGCAGATATGGAAGAATATTTTAAACTGTATGAGGTATCGAGTAAGGCTGTAAAAAGCTGTGATCCCAGAATTCGTGTCGGAGGCCCTGCGATCTGCGGAGTGGATGATGAACGCTGGCTGAAATGCTTCCTGGATTATTGTTCTGAGCACAAGATCCCGCTGGATTTTGTGACAAGACACGCCTATGCAACGGAGCCTTCGGAACGAAGCGGTCATTATGAGTATCAAAAGCTTCGGGATCCAAAGGTACTTATGGCGGAACTGGAAGTCAGCCGTAATATTATTGACAGTTATCCCGAATATGCGGGTATGGAAATGCATATCACGGAATTCAATACCTCCTATACTCCGCTTAATCCGATACATGATACCAATCTGAATGCCGCCTATATAGCACGACTGCTGTCAGAGATGGGAGATACCTGTGCTTCCTATTCTTACTGGACCTTCGGGGATGTATTCGAAGAGGCAGGGGTTGCGTATACACCCTTCTCAGGTTGTTTTGGTCTGCTTACCAACGGTAGTATTCCGAAGCCTACCTATTGGACATTCTCCTTCTTTAAGGATTTAGGTGAAAAAGCAATTTCCAGAAATGATAACTATGTGATTACTAAGGATGATCAGGACAATATCCGTGGAGTTGCCTGGAATCCCGTGGAGGAACAGGAGGGCAAGGAGCTTATACTGGACTTTACAATAGAAGCGGATAACGGTGAGTATGTCCTGATTACAAAGCTGGTAGATGAAACTGTCTGCAATCCTCTAAAGACCTGGATTGACCTTGGAGAGCCTGCTACTCCTACAACAAAGCAGCTTGAGCTCTTAAGAGCTGCAGCTTGTCCGCAGATCGGAACCAGACGTTTTGAGGTTACCGACGGGAAAGCCTCTCTACAGCTTCCGCTGTCTGAGAATGCACTTTGCTATTTCGAGCTGAGGCGGTTACTTCCTGAGAGAGACAGAGGTTTCTCGCCTGAGCGCATCAAAGGAGCAAGGTAAACCATCCCAGGTATAGGAATAGGAGTGGGAAAGATCAGGTGTAATGATGTGTAGGGACAGGAGATAATATGAATCTGAAAAGCTATTGTGCACAATTAATGAGGACTTCAACCAAGCCATTCATCACGGATGATGATCTTGGCAGGCGCATCATGTGCCCGGAATATGCTGTTGATCATATTGATGTCAAGACTTTTCCGACCTCGGAGAAGAATGGTATCTTTATCCTGTGCTGGAGCCTGGAAGAGGGCGGAAGGCTTCATGCGGCAATCCAGTCCGATCAGCAGCCCTTCATCTATCAGTGTGGATATACACCCGGCAGCAGGACCCAGTACCATACCCATGATTACATTGAACTGGCTTATATCATACAGGGTGAATTTAAACAAAGAATCATGGGAAAGGACATCCTGTTTAAGCAGGGAGAGCTCTGCCTGATAGACAGAAACTGTCCCCACCAGGACTTTTTGTCAGATGGGAACAGTATCATACTTTTTATCGGTTTGGCGAACGACATCTTTGATCAGGCTATGGTAAAGAACATCGGGGAGGAGAAGCTGCTGGGCTTTCTCCACACTGCCCTGATGAAACAGAAGGATATCCGGCAGTTTCTGCATTTTAAGCCCAAAAAGCCGGAGGATGATATGCTGGAGGAACAGCTGCTCCTGCTGCTGAAGGAATTACAGCATAACGATGCGGCTTCGAAATACATCTGCAAGGGATTAATTATCAGGATACTGCATTATATCAGCACGATGTATGAATTCAGTCTCTCCCATGAGCAGCGGAAGAAGATGAATTGGCTGGTATATGAGGAAATATCCAGATACATCGAAGAAAATTATGCCTGGGTGACAGTCAGGGAGCTGGTCTCAAGGTTTCATTTCAATGAGGATTATTATAACCGCATCCTCAAGGAGAAGCTAGGGATGACCTATCTGGAATATGTTCAGGACATCCGTCTGAAGAATGCGAAACAGCTGCTTTTGACGACCGATAAGACGGTAGACGAGGTGGCCGGGGCGGTAGGATATCAGAACAAGGGATATTTTTATAAGATCTTCCTCGAGAAATACGGGGTCACCCCTGCAAAAATAAGAAAATCCGAGGAGCATTTTACAAATTCCTAGTAGGAATAGGTAACTTTTTGGACCAAGCAGTAGGAAAGCGCAATTGTCCGCCGACATAGGATACGATACAATATTGTCAGAAGCTGTAACTATAGTTTACGTTAATCCTAAGGAGGTTAAAACTATGCTGGAGAAAAAGAAATATCAATTTTGGTTTGCAACCGGGTCACAGGCATTGTACGGTGAGGAATGCTTAAATGTAGTTGCTGAGCATTCCAGAATTATGGTAGATGGAATAAATAAGTCAGGTCTTCTGCCCTTTGAGGTGGTATGGAAACCGACGCTGATTGATAATGCTTCAATCAGAAAGCTGTTTAATGATGCGAATCAGGATGAGAATTGTGCGGGTGTCATCACCTGGATGCATACCTTCTCACCTGCGAAATCATGGATTTTAGGGCTCCAGGAGTTTAGAAAGCCTTTGCTGCACCTTCATACGCAGTTTAACCGGGAGATCCCCTATACTGCGATTGACATGGATTTTATGAATACCAACCAGTCCGCACACGGAGACAGAGAGTTTGGCCATATCGTAAGCCGCATGGGAATTGAGAGAAAGGTTGTCGTTGGTTATTGGGAGGATGAGTCTGTTCAGAGTCGAATAGCGGATTGGATGATTACAGCAATCGGTATCATTGAGAGCAGCCATCTGCGTGTACTTCGTGTCGGTGATAATATGCGGAATGTTGCAGTTACCGAAGGCGACAAGGTAGAAGCCCATATTAAGTTCGGTTGGGAAATTGATGCTTATAATATCACGGATATTGCGGAATATGTTCAGCAGGTACCGCAGGGAGAGATTAATTCCTTAGTAGAAGAGTATTATGCAAAATATGAAATATTGACAGAGGGCAGGAATGAGAAGGAATTCAGAGAGCATGTCGCTGTTCAGGCCGGTATTGAACTTGGCTTTGAAAAATTCTTGACCGAAAAAAATTATCATGCCATCGTTACGAATTTTGAGATGCTTTCCGGTATGAAGCAGCTTCCGGGTCTTGCAATCCAGAGATTGATGGAAAAGGGCTATGGCTTCGGCGGAGAAGGTGACTGGAAGACTGCCGCTATGGTACGTCTGATGAAGCTGATGACTCAGGATATCAAGAATGCAAAGGGTACCTCTTTTATGGAGGATTACACCTATCATCTGGTACCCGGACAGGAGGGCATCCTGCAGGCACATATGCTTGAGGTGTGTCCTACGATCGCTGACGGTAAAATCGGCATGAAGGTAAGCCCGTTATCCATGGGGAACAGAGAAGACCCTGCACGCCTTGTATTTACTTCCAAGGCTGGAAGAGGTGTGGCAACCTCTCTGATCGATCTGGGTAACCGTTTCCGTCTGATCGTGAATGAGGTGGAATGTCTGCCTCAGGATACTCCGATGCCTAAGCTTCCTGTAGCAAGCGCATTCTGGCGTCCGCTACCTAATCTCGCGACGGGTGCAGAGGCATGGATTTTGGCAGGTGGTGCTCATCATACTGCATTTTCCTATGATCTTACTGCAGAGCAGATGTGTGATTGGGCGGCTGCTATGGGTATCGAAGCAGTCTTAATTGATAAGGATACTACCATCAGAAGCTTAAAGAATGAACTTCGGTGGAATGCTCTCGCTTACAGATAAGAGAATGGAGAATAAATTATGCTGGAACAGTTAAAAGAAATCGTATTTCAGGCAAATATGGAGCTTCCCAAGCGGGGGCTGGTAACCTTTACCTGGGGAAATGTGAGCGGGATTGACCGCGAAAGCGGATACCTGGTCATCAAGCCCAGCGGTGTGGAGTATGAGCATATGAAGCCTGAGGATATGGTTGTGGTTGATTTATCCGGTAATCGGGTGGAAGGACGCTACAAGCCTTCTTCAGACACAGCTACTCATATCGAATTATATAAGAAATATCCTGAGCTGGGTGGGATAGTCCATACCCATTCCACTTGGGCTACCTCCTGGGCACAGGCCGGTAGAAGCATTCCGTTGTATGGAACCACCCATGCAGACTATTTTTATGGCCCGATTCCCTGTGCCAGAAGTCTGACCAAGGAAGAGATTGAAGGTGAATATGAGAAGAACACGGGACTGGTGATTATCGAGACCTTGACCAACAACAAAATCAGCCCGAGCAGCATGCCCGGAATTCTCTGCACGAACCATGGTCCGTTTACCTGGGGTAAGGATGCCAATGAAGCTGTGCATAATGCAGTAGTTTTGGAGGAAGTGGCCAAAATGGCATGCTATTCGGAGCTGATCAATCGTGAAATCACTCCTGCACCGCAGACAATTGCCGACAAGCATTATCTTCGTAAACATGGAGCCAATGCATATTACGGACAGAATTAGCGAGTAAAGGGAATATAGTTCATATAATGGAGGATAAAAACATGAGTCATACGATGAATGATATCAAAAATGCAATCCAAAGCGGTAAGACTGTGCTTGGAATTGAATTTGGATCTACCCGTATCAAAGCGGTTCTGATCGGGGAGGACCATGCACCGATCGCCTCCGGAAGTCATGATTGGGAGAACAGTTATATCAATAACATCTGGACCTATAGTCTGGAGGATATCTGGAAGGGTCTGCAGGACTGCTATGCGAAGATGGCTGCAGATGTGAAACAACAGTATGGTATCGCCCTGCAGAACATCGGAGCAATCGGTTTTTCTGCCATGATGCATGGCTATATGGCATTTGATAAGGACGATCAGCTTCTCGTACCATTCCGGACCTGGCGTAACAATATTACAGAGCAGGCATCTGAGGCTTTGACAGAAGAGTTTCATTATCATATTCCCCAGAGATGGAGCATTGCACATTTATATCAGGCAATACTCAATCAGGAGGAGCATGTTGCAGATATCTGTTATATGACGACTCTGGCAGGCTATATCCATTGGAAGCTGACCGGTAACAAGGTTCTGGGTGTAGGAGATGCATCCGGAATGTTCCCAATCGATATCAGCACAAAGAAGTTCAATCAGAAAATGATTGACCGTTTCAACGAATTGACCTCGTCCCATAACTATCCCTGGAAATTAGAGGACATTCTTCCTGAGGTTCTGGCCGCGGGAGAAGATGCAGGTGTGCTCACCGAAGAGGGAGCAAAGCTTTTGGATGTCTCAGGAGAATTAAAGGCCGGTATCCCTCTCTGCCCCGCAGAAGGAGATGCAGGAACAGGAATGGCAGCTACGAACAGTGTCGCAAGACGTACCGGAAATGTATCCGCGGGAACCTCAGTCTTTGCCATGATCGTCCTGGAAAAGGAATTATCCAAGGCATATCCTGAGATTGATCTTGTTACAACCCCGGCCGGTGATCTGGTAGCAATGGCGCACTCAAATAATTGCTCCTCCGACTTAAATGCCTGGGTAGGCTTATTTGATGAATTTGCCAAGGCATTGGGTACACCGGTAGATGCGAATACGCTTTATGGCATCTTATATCAGCAGGCACTTCTGGGAGATCCGGATTGCGGCGGATTACTCGCTTACGGATATCTTTCCGGCGAGCATATCACAGGATTTGAAGAAGGACGCCCGTTATTTACCCGTACACCGGAAAGCAGATTCAACCTTGCTAATTTCATGCGTGTGAATTTATTCACCTCTCTCGGGGCACTGAAGATTGGTCTTGATATTCTTCTGAAACAGGAAGGTGTGGAATTGGATGAAATCCTTGGACATGGTGGCTTGTTCAAGACGAAGGGTGTTGGACAGAAGATCATGGCAGCGGCAATCAATGTTCCGGTATCTGTCATGGAAACTGCAGGAGAAGGGGGAGCCTGGGGTATCGCACTCCTGGCAGCCTTTATGCTACGCAGAGGGAAGGATGAAACCTTGGAGGAATACTTAAAGACGAAGGTGTTCTCTGACAAGACGGGTTCTACAATCGCTCCTGATCCTCAGGATGTGGAAGGTTTTGAGACTTTCATGAAACGATATAGGAACGGACTTGCAATCGAAAGAGCAGCTGTGGATAACCTGAAATAATTCACGGACAAGATAAGAGATAGGATCCTCATAAGGATTGCATAAAGCAGACCTTATGAGGATTTTTTATATAAGCGAAAGCTTTTTCGAATACAGTGTCGAATATTGAACATCGCTGTTGAAATAAGTGCTTATTAATAGTAAAATGTATTTAACTAGAATTAATACAGAAGAAAAAAGCAATACATCCGAGATAGTGCTGACACACTGAGTACTGAAAGGAGAAGAATGCGAAAGAAGAGGAGAAACTTATTCAATATTATCTTTTTTGTGGGATCTCTGCTGTATTTTTTAATGCACATGACTCCTTCTGCTTTTGCGCAGGAGCATCATGATAGCCAAGTCCTGGTTTTGAATTCGTATCACCAGGGAATGATCTGGTCCGAAGAGGAGACAGACGGGATTATCGGTAAGATCAGAGAAGCCGGTAAGAATGTATCATTTTATGTGGAATACATGGATTGGAAGAATTATGCATCGGATCATAATTGGTCCATGCTGTATGATTATTATAAATTTAAATATTCAGAAAAGAAGCTTGATCTAATCCTTGCGACAGATGATGCCGCCCTCAAATTCGCACTCAGATACAGGCTTGAACTTTTTTCCAATGCCCCAATCGTCTTCTGTGGCGTCAATAAAGAAGGAGTGCAGACAATTACAAAGGGCTTTGACAGGGTTACGGGGATAATTGAAGAGGTTGATCCGACAAAAACACTGGAATTTGCTTTTTCTCTGAATCCTCAGATCAAAAAGATAAATATCGTATATGATAACTCCGAGAGTGGAAAATCTACCGGTCGGATCGTGACAGAAGCCATCCACGCATTTGATCCGATGCTGGAGGTGGAAGACTGGAATACGTTATCCTTCGAGGAGGTCACCGAGAGAGCCGGTCAGGTAAAAGAGGATGAAGTTATCCTGTTATGTACCTATTACAGCGATATTAAGAATAATATAGTGGCCATGGATTATGCAACCAGAGAGATATGCAAAGCCAGCAACTTTCCTGTATATGGTTTATTTGACTTCGGACTGAATCAGGGGATTGTCGGTGGTACTTTATTGAGTGGAAGGCTTCAGGGTGAGAATGCGGCTGAACTGGCAATTCGCATACTGGAAGGAGAGGATCCGAATAGTATTCCGATACAGAGTCCGGATTGCACCCGTACGATTTTTGACTATAACCAGCTGATGCGTTTTGACATCAATTTGAAGCAGTTACCCAAGGATAGCACGATTATCAATAAGCCCTTTTCCTTTTATGAGACATATAAACCTCTGGTACTCAGTGTTGTCGCTGTATTCTGTCTGCTAATATCCTTTACCTGTTTATTGATCTTCTATATTCGTAAATTAAGAAAAATGAAGCATGAGCTATCTGAGAATAATGAGGAGCTGACGCAGTTAAATGAGGAATTGGTTGCCACTGATGAGGAATTAGTGAGGCGATACGAGGAGATCATCTCGGTGAATGAGAGAATAAAGGCAAGTGATGAGAAGCTGACGTATCTTGCATATCATGATTCGTTGACAGGTCTTCCCAATAAGCTTTCACTATATAAAAGTGCTATGGATGTTTTTCAACCGGAGGTTGGGACTTCGGCTTTACTATTTGTTGATATCGATAATTTTAAGTATGTGAACGATACCCTCGGACATGTTTTCGGAGATAAACTGATCATTGATGTCAGTAATACCTTATCGGATCTGTTGTATGAAAACTGTTCACTTTATCGGCTGAGCGGGGATGAATTCATTATCATATATGAGCGAATAGAAGATGTGAAGCTGGCCGAGCAATTTGCACGCCATCTGCTATCCGGGTTTTTTAAGGATTTTGAATACCAAAGTAACCTGCATGTCAGCTTGAGTATTGGTATTGCTCTTTATCCCCAACACGGAACAGATTTGGATGAACTGCTCAAATATGCGGATATTGCGATGTATAAGGTAAAGGAATCCGGTAAAAAGGGCTATGTGGTTTACAATAAAGAGATGAACGAAGCCTTTGTTGAGAGAGTCTCTATAGAGAAATACCTGAAGAAGGCACTGGACAATCATGAATTTGAATTGCACTATCAGCCACAGTTGGATTTGAAAAGCAATCGAATCACCGGACTGGAGGCCTTACTCAGATGGAACAGCCCTGATTTGGGTAGGGTGTCAGTCCTCAAATTGATCAATGTCGCAGAAGATACCCATTTTATTATCCCTTTGGGGGACTGGGTGCTTCGAAATGCCTGTATTTTCTTAAGAAAGCTGGAAGAACTGGGCTATACAGGGATGGGAATATCCGTAAATATTTCAATTCTTCAGCTATTGCAGGAGGATTTTGTTGATGAAGTGATGAACCTCATTCAGTCCTATCAGATCCGGCCGGAGCTGCTTGAACTGGAGATCACGGAATCTATTTTAGTGGAGTCCTTTGACCGAATAAAAACGAAACTGGAGCAGCTTCGTGAACTTCGTGTCAGGATCGCACTCGATGATTTTGGAAAGGGATATTCTTCGCTGAGCTATCTGAAGCAGCTGCCGATTACCACAATGAAAATCGATAAATCCTTCATTGATCATATCTCTGAGCAGAGTGAGGACGATTATGTCCGGAATATCATCGCGCTGGGAAAGAATTTAGGCATGGATGTTATAGCGGAAGGTGTAGAGGAGAAGCATCAGCTGGATTATCTTGTGAGAAGTGATTGCGATAAGATTCAGGGCTATTGGTTCAGCAAACCCAAGACAGAGGAGGATATTATTCGAATGCTCGGGGAGGCTTCCCGACACTAATCATGAGATTTGGTGTAAAGAATGCTGACAGGAAGTTCATAGGATGGAAGAACTAGGTAACCTATAATAGGATGAGTCGGTCATATTATAGGTTACTATTTTATTTCATAGGAAAATGAGCCCATAAATTTTTATTGATAGCAAAAATTTTTCTGGATTTATTTCAAAAGATAGTGTAATATAATAATAATTATTATCAATATTAACATTGTAATATTATGACAATTAATACATATACCAAGTATACTTGCTAAGGAGGGATATAATGAAAGGAACAGTTGTATCATCATGGATTGAATCCTGTAAGAAATTGTATGGAAAGGATATCGTCGATCAGGCGCTGAAAAGAAATAATCTGCATTCGGAGGTCCTGTTTTCCCCGCTCGATGATGTGAAAGATGAAATCGCATTAGGCATTGTTGATCAGGTCGGAGCATTGGTAGGTAAGAACCATAAAGAGATATGGGGAGTTATGGGGGAGCAGAATATCAATACCTTCAGTAAGCTCTATCCCGGATTTTTTCGTCATGATTCCGCTTATCAGTTCTTAAAGTCAATGAATGATGTCCATCAAATTGTTATGAAAAGATTTCTGGGAGCAAGACCGCCTATTCTTGATGTGACCCCGCTTTCTTCTCACGACATATTATTTGTATACCGGTCAAAGCGTGGAATGTTTGATTATCTTTACGGTCTGATCAACGGAGTGTCCCAGTATTTTCAGGAAAAGATCGAGGTAGCGGTTCTGGCCGAGAAGGAAGGTGAACTTCATTTAAAGTTGACCTTTGAAAAAGAGATTCAATATACAAAAAAATTTAGGGTTAGTCAGCTTCTATCCATTGGTGTCTTGAAGAACGTGACGATGAAGACTGCCTTAGTCAATACAATCATCGTTACATTAGGGTCATTCCTCCTGGTTCAGAATAAGCCGGAGGTGATTGGGGTTGCATTACTTACCCTGGCTGTATCGCTGGCCTCTTCAGCGGTTTTGCATCGGCCACAGCGCTTGGTCAGGAAGGAGCTCGAAAAACTCGGTAATAATGATTTCGTTGAGTACCTTTCCATAAAAACCAAGGATGAGTATGAACACATCATGGAACAGATCAATGAAGTGAAGAAAAGTGTTCAGAAGGATTTTATCGGATTTAACTCAATTGTAGATGAGATGTATAATTTCAATCAGGCGGTTACGGATATTGCAAAAACCATGCAGTCAACCTCAAATGATATTACGGGTGTGCTGGATGAGGTGGCAATTGCCGCAACGACTCAGGCGGAGGATACGGAGAATTCAGTAAGCATACTAAGTGAAAGCATTCGTAATGTAACACGCATCTCCAATGAGAGCCAGGAGAACGAGGTTAAGATCGGAACGGCCATGATGAACCTGGAGGAAAGCTTCCATAATGTGCATAACACTACCTATGAGATACAGTCAGTGCTTGATAAGTTTAATAACATCCGTGGAAAAAGTGAAGAACTTCGTCTCAATGCAGAGGGCATGATGCAGATCATTTCCATCGTATCCTCCATAGCGAAGCAGATCAATCTTTTGGCACTGAACGCTTCCATCGAAGCAGCACGCGCCGGAGATGCCGGAAAGGGGTTTGCGGTTGTAGCGGAGGAAGTAAGAAAGCTTTCTATTGAAACGAATGATGCAGTCGGTAAGATAGATAATAGCCTGACGGAATTCGTGGAAAGCATCGGCGGAGTTGTCAGCGACATCGACGTTCAATACAAGGTGCTTGAGACGGAAAGCTCTAAATTGACCAATGCAGTTACGAGCTCCAGCCAGTCCAATGAGAATCTGAAGGCAGTTTCCGATCTGATGATCCAGACCTCAAAGGAGTTAAAAACAGAGGCGGACAATATCGCATCCCTGTTTGATAACATGCATACACTGGCCGCAATTGCAGAAGAGAATTCAGCTGCGACCGAGGAAGCAAGCTCCAATGTAGCAATCTATGTTGAACAGATCAATGAGCTTACGAACCAGATTGCGGTATTTGATACCATGATCAAGAACTTCCAACAGGATTTAAGTAAATACAAGATATAGCAATATGATAAAAAACGTCACTATGGTCAAAAAGAGACCATAGTGACGTTTTTTTGAGGGATTAAAGTGTCAAAAGCACCGCAGGTGTTTTCCGGCTAAGAGTCCATGCTATGCAAGCTCGCTTGTAATAGCATGGACTCTTAGCTGGAAAAGGTGCTTCGCACTTTTTGACACTTTAATCTTCATATGAGTATGTTCCTATGATAACCTATATCTTCTCAGTAAGGTAACAGCTTTCTGATAGGTAAATTTATGATTGACTTAGAACCCTTGAAATTGTAATGTTAAAACAGAACATTATCATAGCAGAATAATATATTATGACAGGGAGGAAAAACTATGGCAAAAAGATTTTTGGATTGTACCTCATCTGATTTTAAGAAGTTCTCTAAGACGGATTATCTTTCTTCTATTGCAGGCAGCGAAGGCAGGGTGATCGCCTGCGAGTGTATCGGAATCACGATGCCGCTGCTAGTGGATGTTACAAATGCCGAGCTGGTTGCGTCCATGGGAGCAGATATCCTCCTGTTGAATATGTTTGATGTAAAGAAGCCGGTAATTCACGGCTTACCGTCAGTAGAACCAATAGAGACAGTACGGGAGCTCAAGCGGTTGACCGGACGAATGATCGGAATTAATCTGGAACCTGTGGAAGAGGGTGCCGGTTCAGAGAACGACAGCACGATGTGGAGAATGTCAGAGGGTAGAAAGGCAACCCTGGAGAATGCCCGGCTTGCCAGCGATATGGGTGTAAATATGATACTGCTGACAGGAAATCCGGGGAACGGTATCAGCAATCAGGCAATCATACAATCCCTCAAAGCCATCAGCAACGAATTGAAGGATCAATTAATTCTGGCAGCAGGAAAGATGCATGCAGCAGGAATTGTAACGGAAGGGGCGGACCGAATCATTACAAAAGAGGATATCAGGGAATTCGTAAATGCCGGAGCGGATATCATCCTGCTTCCCGCACCCGGAACCGTACCCGGAATTACGATGGAGTATATCCGTGAGCTGGTGAGCTATGCCCATTCTCTCGGAGCTTTGACAATCACGGCGATCGGGACCTCCCAGGAAGGAGCTGATATCGCTACCATCAGACAGATTGCTTTACTCTGTAAGATGACCGGAACCGACATCCACCATATCGGGGATACCGGATATCCTGGGGCAGCAATTCCCGAGAATATTATGGCATATTCTATCGCAATCCGTGGTGTGCGGCATACCTACCACAGAATGGCAGCATCCGTGAACAGATAAAGGAAAACATGAATGAGGAGGAGACATTGATGATTACAGCATTAAGCAGATGTTATCAGTTTATCATGAAGGTTGTTGCTTACTGTCTGCCCTGGAGAAAACCCGAACTGCTTCAGGGAGCGGGCAGCATACGAAGGCTTTCCGCCTTATTAAAGGAACGAAGGTATCAGAAAGTTCTGATCGTCACGGATCAGGGAATAGCCTCCCTTGGCTTGATGGACAGTATGCTGAAGGATTTTGAGGACGAGCGGATTCAATATACCATTTATGATAAGACAGTTCCGAATCCCACCATTGATAATATTGAAGAGGCATTGAAGCTATACCGAGAGAAGGACTGTGAGGCAATTATCGTATTCGGTGGAGGTTCCTCCATGGATTGCGGCAAGGGTGTGGCAGCACGTGTTGCCAGACCCGATAAGACAATTCCCGAGTTGAAGGGAATATTAAAGGTCAGAAGAAGAGTACCGCCGATCATCGCTGTTCCGACTACCTCAGGAACCGGAAGCGAGGCTACGCTGGCTGCGGTAATCACAGACAGCCGGACTCATGAAAAATATGCAATCAATGATGTTGTATTGATCCCTAAGCTTGCTGTATTGGATCCGGTGCTCACAGAGAAGCTTCCGCCCCATATTACCTCAACTACAGGAATGGATGCCTTGACCCATGCAGTGGAAGCATATATCGGAAGATCCAATACGCGGGAGACCAAGGCATTAAGCAGAAAAGCAGTTCGTCTGATTTTTGATAATATCAGAGAAGCATATCATAATGGAGGTAATCTGCAGGCAAGAGAGAATATGCAGCTGGCCTCATTTTATGCCGGAATGGCATTTACAAGAGCATACGTCGGGAATGTGCATGCAATTGCACATACTTTAGGAGGATTTTATTCCACACCCCATGGACTGGCAAATGCGGTTATCTTACCCTATGTTCTCGAAGCCTATGGCAAATCGGTCTATCGAAGCCTGTCTGAGCTATATGATCTGACGGGTGCACCCGCTTTAAGCACACAGGAGGAGAAGGCAAAGGCCTTTATTCGATTGGTTCGGGAGCTCAATCGCGAGATGAACATATCGGAGAAGATCAAAGGCATCAAGGAAAAGGATATTCCGACAATGGTGAACAGGGCTTATTCTGAAGCAGTTCCTACCTATCCGGTACCAAAGATGATGTCCCGGTCTGAGTTGGAGAAGATGTACTATATGATTATGGATAAAGAGTAACTATATAAGGTAAACCATTGGCATACTTACATAAAAATGGTATACTTACCTAATATTATACAGCATAAGGAGGAACAGGATCATTCTTGATCCTGCAGCAAAGATATGGGATTTTCAAAAGATTTTTTATGGGGAGCGGCTTCCGCTGCCCATCAGGTAGAAGGAGCATTTAAAGAGGATGGGAAGGGTTTAAGCATCTGGAACCACTATGAACATGAACCGCAAAAAATAAAGCATGGTGAGACAGCAGATGTAGCTTGTGACCATTATCACCGATATCTGGAGGATATCGCACTGATGAAGGAAATCGGTCTGAAGAGCTATCGCTTTTCCATAAGCTGGCCGAGAATTATACCGGAGGGAACAGGCAAAGTCAATCAAAAGGGTCTGGAATTTTACTCCAAGCTTGTGGATGCACTGCTGGATGCCGGGATAGAACCTATGGTGACCTTATATCACTGGGATCTGCCCTATGAATTATACAAAAAGGGCGGATGGGAGAATGACAACAGCCCTGCCTGGTTCGAGGAATACACCAGAGTGGTTGTGGAAGGGCTGTCTGACCGGGTAAAATACTGGATGACCTTCAATGAACCCCAGATGTTTCTCGCTCTTGGTTACCAGCTTGCTGTACATGCACCTTTTGAAAAGAGGGATACAGCGGAATTAATTCACATGACGAGGAACGTCCTGCTTGCTCACGGGAAGGCAGTGAAAATAATCCGTGAGAACAGTAAGCAGAAGGTATCTGTCGGTATGGCTCCTACAGGAGATGTATATCTGCCTAAGGAGGAAACGGCAGAGTTGGTGGAAGAGGCAAGAAGAAATTCCTTTCTATTTAATCAAGTAGATTTCTTAATGAGTAACTCATGGTGGGCAGATCCGGTTTTCCTTGGAAGATATCCGGAGGGTGCAGAGAAAATCTTCGGTTCTCAGTTGTACACCTTCACGGAGGAGGAATGGAAGCTGGTTTCACAGCCGCTGGATTTCTACGGATATAATAATTACCAGGGAAGAATTGATTATCCGATTGACCCATACGGTTATGATAACTATGGCTATCAGGGATGTCCTAAGACTACCTTTGGTTGGAATGTCACACAGGACAGCTTATACTGGTCTTCCAAATTCCTTTATGAAAGATATGGGAAGCCAATTCTCATTACCGAGAACGGCTATTCGGGCAATGACTGGGTGTCTCTCGACGGAAAGGTTCATGATGCGAATCGGATCGACTTCGTACACCGTTACCTTCTGGGCTTAAAAAGAGCAGTGGAAGAGGGAGTACCGGTACTTGGTTACCAATACTGGTCCATTATGGATAACTTTGAGTGGTCCAGTGGATATGATCTGAGATTTGGAATGATTCATGTGGATTATCAGACTCTGAAAAGAACCTTGAAGGATTCTGCATACTGGTATCATGAGGTCATAGCTTCGAATGGAAGCAATCTGTAGAGAAAGCAATTATATATATGCAGTGTTTATAATTATATATGCAGTGTTCGTAATTATGCTATTGATAATTTCGGACACTGCATATATAATATAGATACTTTACTACATTAATCTAAAAAAGAGAGGATATTCTATGAATGGTACAAAGGTTGTGAAATTCGGTGGCAGTTCCCTTGCTGACGCGAATCAATTCAAAAAAGTAGCGGATATCATCCATGCAGACAAATCCAGACGTTTTGTAGTAGCTTCTGCTCCGGGAAAACGTTTTGACAAGGATATTAAGATTACTGATATGCTTTATAATTGCTATGACAAGGCATCAAAGGGTGAGAATTTCGATAAGGAATTTGCTTTGATAGAGGAACGTTATAACAGCATCATCAAGGATCTGGCTCTGGATATGTCATTGGAGGAGGAATTTAAATATATTAAGGCATCCTTTGCACACAGTGCCGGACGTGATTATGCGGCAAGCCGCGGCGAATATCTGAATAGTATGCTGCTTGCGAAATACCTTGGATTCCCCTTCCTGGATACAGTAGGTCTGTTGTATTTCAATGAAAGCGGTGAGTTTGATTTAGAGAGAACGCTTTCCAAGCTCGGGCCAAGGCTGGCAGAGATGGAGAATGCGGTGATACCCGGTTTCTATGGCTCAATGCCGAACGATACGATTAAGACCTTCTCCCGCGGCGGTTCCGATGTGACGGGTTCCATCGTTGCAAGAGCAGTCAATGCAGAGCTCTATGAGAATTGGACGGATGTCAGCGGCTTTTTGATCTGTGATCCGAGAATTGTGAAGGATCCGAAGCCGATTACAACCATAACCTACAGAGAGCTTCGTGAGCTTTCCTACATGGGAGCCACCGTCCTGCATGAAGATGCTATCTTTCCCGTGCGTACCGTCGGCATTCCGATTAACATCAAGAATACGAACCTGCCTTCCGATCCCGGTACGATGATTGTAGCCCAGACAGTGGATTCCAGTCCCTATACCATCACCGGAATTGCAGGAAAGAAGGGCTTCTCGGTTATTAATATAGAGAAGGATATGATGAACAGCGAGGTTGGCTTCGGAAGAAATATACTTCGTGCATTGGAGAAAAATGATCTGTGCTTTGAACATATTCCCTCCGGTATCGATACCTTAAGTGTAATTGTCAGTACAGAGTCCTTCAAGGGAAAAGAAAAGTCGGTATTGGATGAGATCACGCACAGAACCCATCCCGATAGTATTGAGATAGAGAATAATCTTGCCTTAATCGCGGTCGTAGGACGCGGTATGAGAAAAGCTAGAGGAACTGCGGCAAAGATATTTACCGCTCTTGCTCAGGCAAAGATCAACGTCAAGATGATTGATCAGGGATCCTCAGAGTTGAATATTATCATCGGTGTTGCTGAGGAGGACTTCGAGGAAGCAACAAAAGCGATCTATTCAACCTTTGTTCAATCCTAAGCATGAGACAATATAAATAACACATAATAAAAATGCTCCACTTTAGGTCAAAGCTTTTATGATATCAGCTGTTTCCTAAAGAGGAGCATTTATGATTCTATGAATTTAATTGTTTATATTAGCCGAACAGTGATAACAGAACACCGGCAGCGACAGCAGAACCGATTACTCCGGCAACGTTAGGACCCATGGCGTGCATCAACAGATAATTACCCGGTCTAGCCTTCTGACCTTCAACCTGGGATACGCGTGCGGCCATCGGTACGGCTGATACCCCTGCAGAGCCGATCAGCGGATTGATCTTTCCTTTGGTTACCCAACACATGAACTTTCCGATCAAAAGTCCACCTATGGTGCTGAACATAAAAGCAACCAATCCCAGGAAGATAATACCCAGTGTTTGGGGACGTAAAAAGGTGGTTCCCGAAGCAGTTGCACCTACAGTCACTCCAAGGAATATGGTTACAATATTAATCAAAGCATTCTGTACGGTATCGGATAATCTTTCTACAACACCGGATTCCTTAAAGAGATTACCAAGCATCAGCATACCGATTAACGGAGCGACGGAGGGAAGCAGAAGGATACAGAAAACGGAAACAACGATTGGAAAGCAAATTTTTTCAAGCTTGGAAACGGGACGTAACTGTTCCATCTGAATTTCACGCTCTTTTTTTGTAGTAAGCAGTTTCATCAGAGGAGGTTGAATCAAAGGAATCAATGCCATATAGGAATATGCTGCGATGGCAATGGAAGCCAACAAATGAGGAGCCAATCTGGTAGTCAGATAGATGGCAGTGGGTCCATCGGCACCGCCGATAATACCGATGGAAGCAGCTTCCTGAGGATCGAAGCCTAACAGTGTGGCAATGATAAAGGCGGTAACAATACCGAACTGAGAACCGGCACCGATTAACAGGCTGGAGGGACGGGCAATCAATGGCCCAAAGTCGGTCATCGCACCGATACCCAGAAAGATCAGGGATGGATAGATGCCTTTCTTTACACCGAGATATAGATAATATAACAGACCGCCTGCTTCATTCGCACTAGCCGGTTCGTTCATAAGACCCGATAGTGGGAGATTGGCCAGCAGCATACCGAAAGCAATCGGAAGGAGCAGAAGTGGTTCAAATTTTTTGCCTATAGCGAGGTAGATCAACACACAGGAGGCAATTAACATAACAATGGACTGCCAGTTCATAGCTGCGAAACCGGAGTCTTTCCATATTCGAATCAGTGATTCAATAAACATATTCATGACCTCTTTCTTCATTATTGGAGTATATCAGTACTGACATTATGAATTGACGGAACCTGACTCACCTCTTACTTCAAGCTTTTGGATGATCCTGGAGAAGATACGGATCAATGCCCAAAGAATTCCCAGAACGGCAAAAACAACCGCCATACAAAAGATAGCGATTAAGATACTTTCTGATAAAGTCACAACTATCACCCCATTTCTTATCGCCAGGCAATTCACTGTTACCGTTTCAATAAAAAAAGAGCGCAAAACTTCAATTAAGAAGCTCTCCACCCTTAAGCTCAAAACTTGAAACAGTATTCAGTATACTGCCAACCGGACAATTATTTGTCTAGATTTTAACATATCACCTCATTTGTGTCAATCAATTCTACTCAGAGAGATCGATTTTCTGAAATAGGTTAAGCAAACGGGTCCAGACCGTCTCTTTATCTGTAGGAGAGGCGACGGGCTTTGCTTCCTTCACCGGTTGGATTGCGGCAGTCCTCAGGACAAACTGTACAGAACTGACATGCTCGTTCTTTTCTGAAACAAAGGATATGGGAGTATAGGCCGAAGTGTCATAATCAGAAAGTAGGGTATCGATGGTGGCCTCCATTTGGGAGGGCATATCCTTTGTCTTATCAATCAGTTCTTCGGTACCGCTATTCAGTGCTTCGATACCGTCAGCCATCTTCTCGGTTCCCTCAGCAAGAGCACCAATTCCTTCGTACAGGTAAGCATAGTTATCAGAAAGTGCTGATACCCCGGCGGTATATTCCTTCAGTCCCTCATGGAACTCCTTATAATTGGTGGATAAGGTATTGATCCCCATAACCAGCTTCATAATGGAGGAGGACAGGGTGGAGCCGGACGCAGGAGAGGACAATTGCAGTGCCACAGTGTCCAGGGAAGCAGAAATCGTATCGAGGGAGGTAGCCATATCCGTTAAGCTCTGCTTTACGGCTGTAAAAGCAGGTTCTGTCTGGACATAGGTATATTTTATGGTCTGGGCAGCCTTATAGTAGTCAAGCAATCGGTCAAGTGTCTGATTGAAGGGATTCTTTACTGTAAGCGATAGTAAATCCTCAGGGGAAATATCTTCTGTCGGTATGGATCGAATAGCCGAATCCATAGCAGTGAAGGCGCTGTCATATCCTGAGGAGAGTGCCTTCATCCCTTCTGATATTTCTGTCAGGCCGTCGGACAGCTGTGTCAAAGCATCGGGAAGCTGAAGCAGGGCTGTCAGGTCATCACCCTTCAGGGAGCTTTGTAAGGAGGTGGAGAGCGCAGCCAGAGCCTCAGAGATGGATTTCGATCCTGAGACAAGCTCTGAGGAGGAAGCATCAAGCTTATGGATCCCTCCGGAGAACTCAGCGGAACCGCTGTACAGCCCGGTGGTGCCCGAATTCAATTCCTTCATCCCATCCTCCAGTATACCGACACCATCACCCAGCTGAGCAATTGCATCAGAAAGCATAGTCAAATCCTCCGTCAGAAGTGAGGTATCAGGTATATCAATATTCATGGTAAAGGGTACAGCAGAGATCTGTATGCCCTCCATGGAGAAATCCTTTACCTTAGCGGTAACCTTAAGATCAGCAGACTTTTTAGGCATAACGGTGAAGGTGATAAGCTTATTACCTCCGGAATTGGCAAAGACTGCCCCATTTGCAGTAATATCACTGCACTTTGTGGTGTCAAGGGTAATTGTAATCTGTAGCAGATAATGGTCATAGAAGGTTGGGGTGATCGTTTCATTTACGGAGGTTTTGATGCGAAGCTCAAAGAGACCGGATTTTCCGGAAAGCTCGGAGGGCAGTATGGTTGCTCCGTCAAGATTGTAGTCGAGGCTGACCCTCCAGGGAAGCTGTTGATTGGATAAATTACCCTGGTAGTAAAAACGACCGGCCTTTGCCTCTACAGTCACCCTGTCGTCCTGATAATGAATCGGGGCGGTGGAGGAAAGATTTTTGAGTGTCGTAAAGCCGCCGTAGTCGTTGACCAAGCCGTCCTTTACGATATTCAGTATATTGATGCTATAGATATCTTCTACAGTACCGTCTTCTGCCAGACGCGCATAGATGACCTCTTCCTTAGAATCTATTACACCGGAGTCCGCATCCTTAGCAGAGGTATTTCCGGCTGCGGCTATGACCCGCGAAGGTCCGGGGAACCCGGAAGGGATTGTAACTAAGAAGGCCACAAGCAATGCGGTACTCAGTATGGCGGTCAGGGTTAAGGTAATTTTCTTATAATGACTCATAGATACCTCCTGTTCTTTATCATCAATTATTTATGAAAGCCTGCATGATACGTAGTCATTTTTATGATGCTGTCAAACATCAGAAGCAGTCCGGGCAGCACACATACGACCAGCAGCATGGATAATATCGTTCCTCTTCCCAACAATATTCCCAGATTTGACACGATAGGATTGGAGGAGGTATAGCCAACACAAAAACCGGCGGAGGTTAGTATGGTAGCAGAAATCAGGATGGAATGAAAGCTCTCGCCAAGTGTTGCCTTCATGGCTTCCTTCTTCGGAAGCTCCTTTCGGAATCTCCGATAATTATCCGTGAGTAGTATGGCATAATCGACTGTGGCACCGAGCTGAACCGTATTGATGACCAGAAAGCCCAGGTAGTTGATGGAATTACCATAAAAATAGGGTACGGACAGATTGATCCAGATGGCTGCTTCGATGGTCAGCAGCAGAAGCAGGGGTATGGAAGCAGACATAAAGGTAAACACCAAAACCAATGTAATTGCTAAAATAGCTATACCATTAACCTTGGGTGTATCGGCAGTGGTAATGCTTTTCATATCGTACAGGTTCACACTCTGCCCGCAGGCATATACCGTAGCCTGATAATAAGCCTGCGCCCGAGACTTAATATTCCTCACCAGACCAAAGGCCACCTCGCCTTCTTCGGGTGTATCGGTATACAGGATGATCCTGCTATAATGCTCCGAGTAGAATTGGTTGATGATTGTATCCTCCAAAAAATCGGCAGGTATTGTAGCATCCACGCTGGTTACATAGGAGATTACTCCGGTTACATGGGGCAGCTTCTTAAGCTCCTTGCATAGTAGCTCCTCCTTTGCGGGTTCCCCCCTCGGGACCAGTAAAACCATGGCATTTTGTTGCCCGAACTCCTCATTGATCATGTCCTGATCCTCACCGCTGCGGCCGACCTGTGAGAGGTTTCCGAAGCCATAGAGAAAATCATTGCTTCGTTGCGCCATAAAACAGGGAAGGATTAGTATTGCGATCAGGAGCAGGGCAGGAATTCTGAGCTTCAGCAGATAATTTCCACAGGTTTTAAATTCGGGTAACAACGGCTTATGCCTGGTATTGTCGATTAGTTTATAACAGCATAGGGTCAGCGAAGGGAGAAAAACCATAACGGAAATAAAGCTGAGAAGGATTCCCTTCACCAGATTGATGCCCAAATCTGAACCGACACGAAAACGCATGAACAGCAAAGCAATAAATCCAAACAATGTTGTTGCGGCACTGGCAGCAATCGCCGCAAATGCCCTGATCATTGCGCGCTGCATTGCTTCATGAACCGGAAGCTCCTTTCTGTATTCGGAAAAGCTGTGCAGTAAGAAGATAGCATAATCCAGGGATACGGCAAGCTGCAGTATGGGACTGATGGATTGGGTAAGGAAGGAAATCTCGCCGAATATGATATTGCTGCCCATATTGATCAGAACCGATATGCCGATGGAACCTATGAAGAGGATGGGCTCCAGCCAGGAACCGGTGGAGATGATTAAGATCAATAAAATAATGGGCACCAGTATAGCAGTTGCCTTGATAACTTCAGATACGACGAGCTTTTGAGAGGTTGCAATATTTATCGCATCCCCGGCCAGTGCATTATCGTCTCCTATGATTGTATAGATTGCATCAGCAGCCTCCCGTTCCCTGCCTTCCCGGATTGTGACGGAAAAGAGTGCGTTATTGTTCTTGTAATACGCTTCAATGAGCGTAGGATCTGCCATTTCGATGGGCTCTCGCAGATTGTATACGTCATCCAGCCACATTACCTCAGTCACTCCCTCTGCGGCAGCCAGCATATCCTTATAATCCATCGCCTCCTGAAGGGTTACGTTTTTTATCATGACCCTGGCATTTGGAATAGCAGAAGTAAATTCCTGCTTTAACAGATGAAGAGCCACTGTGGAATTGGCGTCGGAGGGCAGATAATCAGCCAGTTTAAAGTTTACTGACACCCGGGTCATTAGCAGGGTACTTACGATGGCCAATAGGATAAAAGCAGTCACGATCAGCTTCTTATGTTTGATAATATACCTGGGAATAGCGTTCATCTTAACCTCCTATATTAAACAGAGTGTTGATTTTTAATCACATTTATAGAATAATAATATTGTGTAGGGAATACAACAATCAGTTTTTTTGTAAGTGTAACAAAAGAATCAAATACTTAAAAACTGTTGATTAGTCAGCAAATTATTTTTCTTCAGCTTCTTAGTATGCATCTGACTATAATAAGAATTCCCAATCATGCTTATTTCATGAATACTTTTTAGGATTTACAATCATTATGGGAACACAAGGATAGCAGGGAGGTATTTCGATGGAGAAGGAGAACAGGAAGGTAAGATATACCAGGATGGTATTGAAGGAGAGTCTGATAAAGCTCATGAAGCAAAAGGCTATCTCTCGGATTACAATTACAGAGCTATGTCAGGAGGCTGATTTGAACCGGGCGACCTTTTATGCCCACTATACCGATCAGTTCGACCTTCTGAAACAGATTGAACAGGAGCTTGTGGATGATATTAATAAATATCTTGCCAACTATTCCTTTCAAGAAAAGACTTCGATCTCCTTTCAGCTGATGGAACAGATTTTTGAATATATCAAGGAGAATGGAGAGGTATGCTCCGTGTTACTTAGTGAGAACGGAGACAAGAAGTTTCAGAAGGAGGTCCTGGCAATTGTAAAACAGCAATGTATTACGGAATGGACCGGCAAGAAGGTGAATAAGGATATAGCAGAGTATATTTATGACTATGCTACAAGCGGAAGTCTGGGAATCATAATGAAATGGCTGCAGGAAGGGATGGTGCGCTCTACGGGAGAAATGGCAGAAGTCATTGTTAAATTAACGGACAAGGGACTTTCCGCTTTTGTCTCCTAGGTATATAATAGCCTTATCATAAATATTTCGAAGCTTCAGTAATAGTAATAAGTACAGGTAATATTTCGAAGCATCTGTATGGGTTAACAATCATTATTCTATCATTTAAAGGAGGATTTTTATGAAAAAATTAATTACATTTATCTGTATTGTACTGGTTATTCTGAGCCTGCCTTCCACAGCCTTTGCAGCCAAGAAGGACACGAAGGCACCCACCGTTACCAAGACCAACCCTCAGGATAAAACCGGGGGCATCATGAAAGAGACCTCTATCGTCGTACGTTTTTCGGAAAAGGTGACGAAGGGGAAGGCAATCAAGGATTTGGCTTTAACTGACGCTAACGGAAGCGCAGTGAAGTATACCTATGAAATCAAGGATAACCTGCTTACCATAACACCTAAGAGTGACTTAAAATACAGTATGGCCTATACGCTTCTGGTTCCTGCTTCAGCAGTCAAGGACAGTGCGGGTAACGTTTTCAAGGAGGATTACACCCTGAACTTCATCACGGAGGATGATCCCGCAGCCAAGCAAAAGAGTGCCGATACAGCTTACAAATACAATATGGAGATCGAAGCTAACCTTCAGGGTGAGCTGACAGAAGGGATGCAGATCTATATCATTCAATACCTAAAGTTATTTGGAATTGATGCGAAGATCAAAAAAGTGGAACGTATAAAGTAATGAAATAGGGTATTTCCTATGAGTATACCTTGACAATTCGGGCATTTGTATTATATGATGAACTGGTTTGAATTGTATTAGTTTGGAGGATTATTCAGTGAGTAATTACACTAAGGAAATAAAGAGAAGACGAACCTTTGCCATCATATCACACCCGGATGCCGGAAAGACGACTCTCACAGAGAAGCTTCTACTGTACGGAGGAGCAATCAATCTTGCAGGATCAGTAAAGGGTAAGAAGACGGATAAGCATGCTGTATCTGACTGGATGGAGATTGAGAAGCAGCGTGGTATCTCAGTCACATCGTCAGTCATGCAATTTAATTATGATGATTATTGCATTAATATATTGGATACCCCGGGACATCAGGATTTCTCGGAGGATACCTATCGTACCCTGATGGCAGCGGACTCTGCAGTCATGGTGATTGATGCTTCCAAGGGTGTGGAAGCACAGACGAAGAAGCTGTTCAAGGTATGTGTCATGCGCGGTATCCCCATTTTTACCTTTATCAATAAGCTTGACAGAGAAGCGAAAAATACCTTTGAGCTGCTCGACGAGATTGAGACGGTACTTGGTATTCGCACCTGTCCGATCAATTGGCCGATTGGTTCAGGCAAGAATTTCAAAGGGGTCTATGACAGGGAAACAAAGCATATCAATCGCTTTTATGCTGCCCATAATGGTATGAAGGAAGTAGATACAGTTGAAGTAGAGTTGGGCGATCCAAGTCTGGATGCGCTGATTGGTAAAGAGAATCATGACATCCTCACCGAGGAGATTGAGCTGATCGACGGTGCCAGCAGCGAATTCGATCTGGATCTGGTATTGCAGGGCAAGCTGACTCCGGTATTTTTTGGTTCAGCCTTGACAAACTTCGGTGTGGAGACCTTCTTAAAGCGTTATCTGGCAATGACTACTTCCCCCTTACCGCGTAAAAGTGCTCAGGGTGAAATTGACCCGATAGCAAATGAGTTCTCCGCCTTTGTATTCAAGATACAGGCAAATATGAATAAAGCGCACAGAGACAGGATAGCTTTCATGCGGATCTGTTCCGGCAAATTTACCGCCGGCATGGAAGTGAATCATGTACAGGGCAATAAGAAAATCAGACTCTCACAGCCTCAACAGCTGATGGCGAGCGAGAGAACAATCATTGAGGAAGCCTTTGCGGGAGACATCATCGGTGTATTTGATCCCGGTATCTTCTCCATTGGCGATACCATCTGTGCTACTGATATGAAGATAACCTATGAGGGTATCCCGACCTTCTCGCCGGAGCATTTTGCCAAGGTCAGACAGGTTGATACCATGAAGCGGAAGCAGTTTCTCAAGGGAATCTCCCAGATAGCCCAGGAAGGTGCGATCCAGATTTTTCAGGAGTATAACACCGGTATGGAAGAAATCATCGTTGGTGTTGTAGGAACCCTTCAATTTGACGTTCTCAAGTTCCGTCTGGAGTCCGAATACGGTGTTGAGGTCCGTCTGGAGCCGCTGCCCTATGAGTATATCCGCTGGATTGAGAATAAGAACTTGGATGTAAGTAAGCTCGGAGTTTCCTCCGATACGAAGAAGGTCAAGGACTTAAAGGGAAATCCGTTGTTACTGTTCGTGCACAGCTGGAGTATCCAGACAGCGCTTGACAGAAATAAAGGGCTAGAACTATCTGAATTCGGAAGGTAATAACAAGGAGCTGTTTCAAGAGAAGAAACAGCTCCTTTTTATTCCATTGTGAGATGTGCCTCAAGGATGAAACGCTTTGGAGCGGCACCGATATACACGAAAGGATAGCAGGTAGTGACCGTCAGTGTTGCACGAGGCCTGGGTACGATGACGGTCCTGTCATCCTTATCAACAATTCTGACTTTATCAACAACATACTGAAACTGTCCTGCATCGGTGGTAACGAACAGGACATCTCCTGTTACAAGCTCATCTAACCCCCGGAATATCGTATTTCTATGACCGGACAGGACACAGTTATCCTTTTCTCCGGGCAGAACACTTCCGGTATAATGACCGACTCCAAGATCCAGCTCATCTGTTCCTGTACCCTCATAGATAGGAAGGGTCAGGTTCAGCTTCGGGATGGATAGCTCACCAAACAGCTCCCCGGGATTTGGACGGCTGGTATAAAGTTGCTGTGCTTTGTACTCTGGGAGTGCCTGCTTTAACGTTGAGATCCCGGAAGCTTGTGATTGGTCAGGATGAAAGCTCCTACCCGGTGAAGGATCATAACTACCTAAGAAGGCAGGAGCTTCAGAATAGCTTTTGAACGCGTAGCGGCTTCTGATATCATGATAGGTGTCATAGCAGACCAGCCACAGGCCGATTACTATCAACAGTAACGCTGCCGGCAAGAGAGAACGATATCTGCGACTGTTGTGGTATCTGTTAATGTAATTTCTTCTTTTCATTCTCAACCTTCTTAAGTAATATTAATCCGAATATTAGAAGCATAAGACCGAGAACAGCACCGGAAAGATATCCATCCGCTGTCTTTGGAAGCTTTCCACCTTTTTCGGTTCTCGGTATGGGAAGTTCTTGTTCGTCAACAACTGATACGTCCTCAGATTCATGGACCGGCTCCTTTACGTCAGAAGGGAACTCTGTCACTGCGGGAGCAGAAACGGTGACATAGAAATAAACGGCAAACTCCAGTTCATCAAGAAAGACATAATCATTCAGTTCCTCACCATAATCGGCAAGCAGCTGCACAACCTCAGTGAAGGTAAGCTGATAGGTGTCCAAAATATTCTTAAGATTACTGTAATCGGACTGTATGACCTCACCGAAATAATTCCTTACCTCATCAATATTCTTCAATTCGGAGAAATCCTGACCGACTCCATCCATCGCTGCCACCAGCATTTCTTTGGTTATCTCAAAACCACGTATGGCACTAATCTCATCCAGATATTGTTCCAGTTCCTGATTAAAATCAGGAAGCTCTGCTGCATCAGCAGTGCCGGTATGTAAACTGATGAGTACTAACAGGGAGAGTAATAAGAACCCCAGTTTTTTCATGCTATTCTCCTTCATAACTTTGTCATACCCTGTGATAAAGCTTCGGCATGTGTAATGATTATATAATGGGCGGAAGGGCCATACTATACGTGAAATACTGCTATTTCTGGATAATTTTGAAAAGCACTGATTTATATATTTGCTCTTGACGAAATAAGATAGTTTGATATAATGTTAGTACACTAACAATATATAAGGAGGCATACTTCATTGGGAGTAAATCATGAAGGACCCAATAAAGATAAGGTCGGATATGAGATTAAGACCTTATCTAATCTGATCAAACGAAGAATTGATAACTCAGCGGTATTTTCTGAGGAAGTGACGGGAATGCACGGCTGGATTATCGGATTTTTGTATCATAACCGTGAGAAACGGGACATCTTTCAGCGGGATATTGAAGCAGAATTCTCGATACGAAGATCGACAGTCACCGGCATTTTGCAGCTGATGGAGAAGAATAATCTGATCCGCCGTGAACCGGTTGAGTATGATGCCCGCCTTAAGAAGCTGGTGCTGACTCAGAAGGCAATTGAAATCCATGAAGCGATTCAAAAGGAACTGAATAACCTCGAAAGACAGCTTTGTAAGGACTTAACGAAGGAGGAATTGGAAGCGTTTTTTGCAGTGATGAGAAAGATGAAAAAGAATATAGAATAAAATGCCGACCGGGTAGGACGGCATTTTCTTACATGAATATGTTAGCGACCTTACAATTAGGAAGCTAACCTGAGATAGGAGGATTACATTGATATGATTAAGAAATTGGCAAGATGTATCGGTGAGTATAAAAAGGAAACGATCCTTGCTCCTGTACTGGTGACGTTGGAAGTGGTGCTGGAGGTACTGATCCCACTTTTAATGGTGAATTTGATTGATCAGGGTATCAATCAGGGAGATATGAAGGTTATTCTGAGATACGGAATGCTTCTGATCTTCATGGGGATGCTTTCGATGTGTTTTGGTGTAGGCTCCGGTTGGTTTGCAGCCAATGCCTCTGCCGGGTTTTCGAAGAATCTGAGGAGATCCATGTTTTTTAAGGTACAGGATTATTCCTTTACGAACATAGATAAATTTTCAACGGCGAGTATCGTGACACGGTTGACAACCGACGTTACGAATGTTCAGAACTCTTTTCAGATGATCATTCGGGTGGCGGTAAGAGCACCCATCATGATGATATTCTCGTTGATCATGGCTTTTTCTGTTAACAGAAAGCTCTCCCTGATCTTTCTGCTGGTTATCCCTTTCTTGGGAACCGGGCTTTATCTGGTGTTTAGACAGGCACATCCGATTTTTGAACGTGTTTTCAAGACCTATGATAAGCTGAATAATGTCGTACAGGAGAATCTGAGAGGCATCCGCGTAGTAAAATCCTACGTTCGAGAGGAGCATGAGACGGAAAAATTCGAGAAGGTATCAGGAAGCATTTTCCGTGACTTTTCCAAAGCTGAGAAAATACTCGCATTTAACAGTCCGCTGATGCAGACATCAGTATATACCTGCATGCTGCTGCTTTCCTGGTTTGCGGCAAAGATGATTATAGGCGGTTCTATGACGACAGGAGAGCTGACCAGTCTCATCACCTATGTGATGCAGATTCTGATTAGCCTGATGATGCTGTCCATGGTATTTGTCATGATAACAATATCCAGATCCTCCGCGGAAAGAATCATAGAAATTCTTGATGAGGAGAGTGATGTTCATAATAATGAAAATCCCATTATGGAAGTAAAGAACGGAGATATAAGCTTCGATAAAGTCAGCTTCAGTTATGCGAAGGATAAGAATAAATTGTGCTTAAGTGATGTGAATTTGGAAATCAAATCCGGAGAAACAGTAGGCATCATCGGAGGCACCGGAAGCTCGAAATCCAGTCTTGTACAGCTGATTCCCAGATTATACGATGTAACGGAGGGATCAGTCAGAGTAGGCGGAGTAGATGTCCGTGATTACGATATCAGAACACTTCGTAATGAAGTTGCTATGGTGCTTCAGAAGAATGTCCTGTTCTCAGGTACAATTAAGGAAAATTTACGCTGGGGTAATGAGAATGCTAATGAAGCGGAAATGATCCGGGTATGCCGCCTGGCTCAGGCCGATGAATTTATCCAAGGCTTTCCGAATGGATATGATACCTTCATAGAGCAGGGAGGGGCAAATGTCTCGGGCGGACAAAAGCAGCGTCTGTGTATTGCCAGAGCACTCCTGAAAAAGCCCAAAATATTAATTCTGGACGATTCCACAAGTGCTGTGGATACGAAGACGGATGCCATGATCCGCAAGGCATTCCGGGAGGAGATACCGGATACGACCAAGATTATTATCGCTCAACGTATTTCCTCCATTGAACACGCAGATAAGATCATCATCCTGGACAATGGTAGGATTAATGCCATCGGTACCCATGAGGAATTGCTAAGGAGCAACCCGATTTATCAGGAAGTATATCATTCTCAGGTGAAAGGAGAAGACCAGCATGCAGAATAAGAGAAAAAGAGTGAATGGGAAGACAGTCAGCCGTCTTCTGGCTTATCTGTGGGGTGGATACAAGCTTACCTTTTCCCTGGTACTCATCTGTATCATCATCAGTGCATTGGCAGGTGTACTGGGTTCAAAGTTTATTCAGATACTAATCGACGATTACATTAATCCTCTGATGGCAGCAGAGAATCCGGAGTTAGGGGGTCTGATCCGTGCACTTTTGATTATGGCGTGCATTTATGTTGCGGGCATACTCGCTACCTTCTTCTATAACCGCCTTATGGTAGTGATTTCGCAGGGGGTTCAGAAGAAGATCCGTGACGAGATGTTTAGCAGGATGCAGAAGCTCCCGATCAAGTATTTTGATACTCATGCACATGGAGATATCATGAGCAGGTATACCAATGATACAGATACACTTAGGCAAATGCTGTCCCAGAGTATACCGCAGACCTTTTCCTCAATCATTTCCATCGTGTTTGTATTCGTTGTCATGATCACCACCAGCGTTTATCTGACAGCTCTCGTGCTTGTAACAGTGTTTGTGATGCTGCGGATTGCCAAGCTGATTACCGGAAGGTGTGGGGCTTACTTCAGAATGCAGCAGGAAGCGCTCGGTAAGATGAACGGCTATATCGAGGAAATGATTCATGGGCAGAAGGTCGTAAAGGTGTTTTGTCATGAGGAGAAATCCAAAATGCAGTTTGATGAGCTGAATGAGGCTCTTCGTATCAATGCAGCACAGGCGAACCGGTATGCCAATATCCTGATGCCCATCATGGGTAATGTGGGAAATATCCTTTATGTATTGATTGCATTGGTGGGAGGAGTTCTTGCCATTAACGGAATCGGAGGTCTTACACTGGGTATAATTGCTGCGTTCCTTCAATTAAGCAAAAGCTTTACGATGCCCGTAAGTCAGGTCTCACAGCAGATCAACTCAATTATCATGGCACTGGCAGGTGCGGAGCGTATCTTTGCCCTGATGGATGAGGAGCCGGAGCAGGACGAGGGTTATGTGACACTCGTCAATGCAAGATATGAGGATGGAAAGCTTGTGGAGACGACGGAACACACCGGCATCTGGGCATGGAAGCATCCACATTCTGATCAAACGGTAACCTATACGGAGCTGACCGGCGATGTCCGCTTCTTCGATGTGGATTTCGCTTATGAAGAAGGCAAAGAGGTATTGCATGATGTCAGTCTCTATGCACAGCCGGGAGAGAAGATCGCCTTTGTAGGAGCTACCGGAGCAGGTAAGACAACAATTACGAACCTGATCAATCGTTTTTACGACATAGCCGATGGTAAGATCCGCTATGACGGAATTAATATCAATAAGATAAAGAAGGCAGATTTACGTCGTTCCCTGGGAATTGTACTACAGGATACCAACCTGTTCACAGGAACGGTCAGAGAGAATATCCGCTACGGAAAGCTGGATGCAACAGAGGAGGAGATCATAGAAGCAGCGAAGATTGCCAATGCGCATGATTTCATTATGAGACTCCCGCAGGGTTATGATACTGATCTTTCCGGAGATGGTGCAAGTCTGTCGCAAGGACAGAAGCAGTTATTATCAATTGCCAGGGCAGCTGTAGCAGACCCCCCTGTCATGATACTGGACGAAGCGACCTCCAGCATTGATACCCGTACCGAGGCAATCGTGCAACGCGGAATGGACAGTCTGATGAAGGGACGAACCGTTTTTGTCATTGCTCACCGATTATCCACGGTGCAGAATTCCAACGCCATTATCGTGCTGGAACTGGGACGTATTATTGAGCGAGGCAGTCATGAGAAACTGATCAGCGATAAGGGCAGGTATTATCAGCTTTATACAGGAGCCTTTGAACTGGAATAAAGTCTTGCCGAAAAAGATATGGTAAAGAGTTGGCAAATTTGCTATAATAAAAGTATCATTAATTAATATTATTAATATTATTGATTAAATTGTCATAAACACCTACGGTGCTTTTCAGCTACAGCAGATTGCCTATGCAAGCTAGCTTGCAGAGCAATCTGCCATAGTTGGAAATATGCGAAGTACCTTATGACAATTACTACAACAAACATAATAAGGAGAGGTATCTATGAAGGTAACGAATATAACTAATATTGATGCTTTTTTTAAAGTCATTGATGCTTGCTCAGGCAAGGTGGAACTGGTTACGAACGAAGGCGACAGACTGAATTTGAAATCTAAGCTTTCCCAATACGTTGCATTGGCAAATGTATTCTCAGACGGTAAGATTGATGAGCTAGAGCTTGTAGCCTATGAAAAGGAAGATGTGCAGAAACTCATTAATTTCATGTATAATGGGATGTAAAAGGTGAAGATAGAAGAGAGGCTGATTCAGAATACCTGATGTCAGCCTCTTTTTTCTAATTTTCAGTTGAGTTATTATGTTTTCTTTCATAGAGATATTGAAGCAGGGCGATGAGTCCTGCTATTGTTATGACCGCAGTTGCCATAATGAGGTAGGAGGATTTTAGACCCAGCCGGTCCACAAGAAAACCTCCGACGATGTTACCTGTGATGCTTGCGATTCCGGCCTGAATGATGGTCAGGATGCTTTGACCCTTGGATTGATTTTCCCGCTTTACATTCTTACTGATATATACGGCACAGCTGAAATAAACTGTCATATAGGTCATGCCATGAAGGACAGCGGACAGAATCACAAAGGGCAGGCTGCCTCCGGTCACGGACAGGATACGAAGACTAAGCAGGAAGCAGGCAATCAGGGATATCTTCATCGGGCTGAGTTTCTTAATGATATAATTAATCAGCAGTAATACCGGAAGCTCACTGAGGGCTGAGATGCAGTTGATCAGACCCATGTCGCTCTCCGTCATACCCATTTTCAGCATATAAACTCCGAGGAAGCTATAATTAAAGCTTAAGCCTACCTGATTAATAAAGGCGAAGGCAAGGATAAAATAAATCTCCTTGGACTCAAAAATATGTAAGAGTGACGGTCTTACCTTCCTTTCACCGGTTACATGCTTAAGTTCGGAGGAAGAAAGGTCTGCTTTGTCCTCCTTTGGGAGTTGGGCAATCAATAGGAATAGAATGAAATATGCGATCGAACCCATCAGAAATCCGATCGAGGGATTATTTTTTACGATTTTTCCTGCGAAGATGACCGTGATAGCATAACCAATGGTGCCGCCCATCCTGATCTTTGAAAAATCAAGTTCATTCCTATGTGCGATATGCAGAGTATTCGCATCATTGAGCGGAACGATGGAGGTCACAAAGAGGGCGAGCAGCAAGGATGCGATAAAAAAGGTGAGGAAGGTATTGCCAATATAATAACTCAGAAGGGACAAAACAGTTCCGAGTACAACGAAGCATAGGACAAGCTTACGCCTTCCCGTCCTGTCACTGATATATGCCCATATCGGCTGTATTATAATGGATACGATCGGTCCGATCGTAAAAAGAATTCCTATCTCCAGAGCGTTGATTCCTGCTTTGGCATAATAAGCACTTAAAAACGGAGTATATTGTGCTGTAGGTATAAATACAAAGGCATTGATCAGAAACAGATGCAGACCTATTCTTTTGTTGGTTTGATTGATCACGTTATCACAGACTCCTTTAACGAAAACGTTATAGAAAATTTCCATTTACGATATCTTATCATACATGATATTTGTATAAATGAAAAGAAAAATAATTAATGTAGTGAGATAAGATTTGTGATAAAATAACTAATGTATTTATTCAGGTATTTTAGAACTGTATCATACTATTTTTGGTCAGTGTAAATCTAATGCAGGAATGAGGATCAAGATGAATTACCAAACATTATTCAGAACAGCGATGCTTGCCGGTGAAATCATGGCACAAAGCGGTGCAGAGACTTACCGGGTCGAGGATACGATGACGCGGATCTTAAAGTCCTCCGGTCTGCAGTCGGTAGAGGTTTATGCTACGACAACCGGAATTGTTGCTACCTTATCCGATCCCGGAATCGAACCGATTACAGGTGTAAAAAGAATCAGCAACCGCTCTACGAACCTTAGTAGGATTAATGATGTGAATCAGGTATCCCGCAGTATCTGCTCAGGGAATATGGAGCCGGAGGATGCAATCCGATGTCTTGAGGAAATACGCAAAAAAGGAACCTATTCCGGATCCGTCATTGCAGCGGCAACTCTGATTTCCATGGCCGGGTTTGTAGGTCTGTTCGGCGGCTCTCTCATGGATTGTATCATTGCCTGTATAAACGGTGTATTTCTCGTGCTGATCGGAAAGCTGTCGGAAAACAGGATCAGAAGTACCTTCATTGTGGATATGGGTAAATGCTTTGTGTTGGCATACCTGACGATGGTATGCACCAAATATTTTGCAGGTACAGATCAAAATCTGATTATCATTGGTTCCATCATGCCATTGGTTCCGGGTGTACCGATTACCAATGCAATCAGGGATACACTGCAGGGCGATTATAATTCGGGAACAGCAAGAGCAATGGAGGCCTTTGTCATATCTCTGGGGATTGCGGTTGGAGTCGGTCTCGGAATTGGATTGTTCAATTTTGTGGAAAGGATGATGTGATATGCTGATACAGGGAATAAGTGCTTTTTTTGCCACGGCGGCCTTTTCCGTGCTTTTTCATCTTCCGAAGAAATATCTGATCCTTGCAGGAGCCACGGGAAGCTTCGGCTGGTTCATCTATCTGATCAGCCTGGAACTCTTGTCGGATAAGATTCTTGCTACTCTGACAGCGACTATGATTGTGGCGCTGATTTCGCATATCCTAGCGCGGGTCTATAAAACTCCCGTGACGATGTTTCTTATTCCGGGAGTGATTCCTTTTGTACCCGGTGCAGGAATGTATCAGATTGTACGAAGCATCGTAGATAGTAATACCGGAAGCACGACCTATTATTTTTTTGAAACCCTTCAGATTGCAGGAGCAATTGCACTTGGAATCTTTATCATTGATACATTCTTTAGACGCAGACCAAAAAGCTGAGAATTTGCTGTTATTTCATTTTCTGACGATAATGAGTCGGTGTCATTCCGACTTCCTTCTTAAATTGACGCATAAAGTGTTCTTCATTCTCATAACCGCATTGGGAAGCAATCTTCCTGATCGTATCACCGGTGGCAACCAGGGCGTTTTTTGCATATTGCAGCTTGCTCTGAATTACATCGGCATTGCAGGTTACATGGAAGGTCTGACGGTATAATCTTTGAAAATAGGAAGGACTTAAGTTCAACTGATTTGCCATGCGTGTGACAGACCATTTTTCCTCCGGGTGCCGATAAATCATGGATCTGAGATTAAGCAAATCTTCATAGTATCCGTAGATTTGCATATCCTTAGATGGATAGGCAGCAAGCTCTTGGACTTTTATAAACAGAAGACGCATCAGCAGTTCCATCGATTCCTCACGAAAGGTATAGTTTGATATGTATTCCAGATACAGATCCTTGATCAATTTACTGATCTCTTTATTGGACGGTAGCGGAAGTACGGTATCCAAGGGCAGATTACTGATATCACGCTCCCCGTTCATATCGAAATGGATGTAATCATTCGCATAGGTTGCTTCTTTTGCCCGATAAATCTGCGGGGATCCCTTTTTATATATAATCACGGAATTCTTTTCTGTTGTTATTTCTTTCCCATCCAACAACAGAATAGCAGGTGTCTTCATATTTAAGAGCAGATAATCACCTGACCCGACGGGACGGTTAATCGAGAATTTTTGGCTGTGAGTATAATTAATGCCGATTGAATTTATCTTCATGGACAACATCCCTTCGTCTGTTTTTGATATCATAGTAGGATTCATCAGTGTGAAAACATCATATATCATTGTATAAGTCAGTGTCAATATGTTAAGTTAAAAGTACAATATATCATAGTAATAATTATGATGAATGATATTATCATAAAGAGATAACTGACTTTGACGGATATAATTCATTAATGACATAATTCATTACGGATAAATCAAATTTGAAATTATTGTATTGTTACAGAAAGGACGAACGATAAAATGAAAGCAAGACTAATTTTAAATAAGGACTTTATGACGGGGAAAGTAGATGAGAGAATCTATGGGTCCTTTATTGAACATCTTGGCAGAGCTGTTTATAACGGAATTTATGAGCCCACTCATCCGACAGCCGATGACAAAGGTTTCCGTAAAGATGTTATAGAGCTTGTAAAACAACTGAATGTTCCTATTGTACGTTATCCGGGAGGTAATTTCGTATCAGGATATTGCTGGGAGGACGGTACCGGTGAGAAGAGCAAAAGACCGAAGAGAGCTGAGCTTGCATGGCATACGATTGAAACGAACGAGGTTGGCATAGATGAGTTCCAGGAATGGGCAAAGCGTTCCGGCAGCAGTGTAATGCAGGCTGTCAACTTAGGTACCAGAGGACCCGAGGAAGCACGCCAGCTGTTGGAATACTGCAATTTCCCGAAGGGTACCTATTACAGCGATATGCGCCGTGCCAATGGATTTGAGGAGCCCTTTAACATTAAGGTATGGTGTCTGGGCAATGAGATGGACGGTTCATGGCAGATCTGCGCCAAGACTGCAGAGGAATATGGCAGACTTGCCTGTGAGACTGCTAAGATAATGAAGGAGCTGGATCCGGAAATCGAGCTGGTTGCCTGTGGAAGCTCAAGTCTGTGGCAACCGACCTTCGGTAAGTGGGAAGCAACTGTATTGGAGCATACCTATGATTATGTCGATTACATCTCACTTCATAATTATTATGGGAATGCAGATAACGATACTCCCTCCTTCCTGGCCTGCTCACTGGATATGGACAAATTCATCAAATCTGTTACCGCAATATGTGATTACGTGAAGGCCGTGAAGCACTCTGATAAGACAATCAATTTATCCTTTGACGAATGGAATGTCTGGTTCCACAGCAATGAGGCAGACAAGAAGCTGGAGCGTTGGCAGGTTGCGCCGCATCAGCTGGAGGATATCTATACCTTTGAGGACGCCCTGGTGGTAGGGTGCCTGTTGATCACTCTGCTGAAGAACTGTGACCGTGTGAAGATAGCATGTCTGGCACAGCTGGTCAATGTAATAGCACCGATCATGACGGAAAATAACGGCCCCGCCTGGGTTCAGCCGATCTTCTATCCCTTTATGCATACCTCCAATTTCGGAAGAGGTACCGTATTCACTCCGGTCGTAAACTGTGATACTTATGATTCTAATAAGATCAAAAAGGTTCCTTATGTAGAGGCTGTTGCAGTTCTCAATGAGGAAAAGTCTGAGCTAACTGTGTTTGCAGTGAACAGATCCTTGGAAGAGAGTATAGATTTATCTGTTGATTTACGTCAATTTCCGAATGCTTCCGTGCTTGAGCATATCGTATTGGAGCATGAGGATCTGAAAGCGGTCAATTCTGCAAAAGAGCCTAATCATGTGGCTCCCCATACAAACGGTGTGACAGAATTAAAATCCGAGGAAGCGGTTGCAGCATTACCCAAGCAGTCCTGGAATGTGATCAGATTCAAACTGTAAAAGGGTGACTGTATCTTCCCGATAACCAATTGTTAATCTAGCAGGATTATAGTGTCAAAAAGTGCTACGCACATTTTCCTGATATCATATACCGATATTCAAGCAAGCCTGCCTATCGGCATATGATATCAGGAAAGCACCCTAGGTGCTTTTGACACTATAATCCTAATTTGATTCTAATCTATTGTTAAGAAGATCCATATTGAATTTTTTGGAAATTGAGGTATAGTAATCCTTGTAAGAGTTCATTGCCGGAGGTTTTGCTTCGGTAAATATAAAAGAAAGAAGTGGGAGAACTATGGATTTACTATTCATTCTAATCGTTACTGCAGGCATCTTAATTGCCCTTTACCTACTGATATTCGTCATCCTTGGATTAAGGGTGATTTCTTCGGATCAGGTGGCAGTAGTCGAAAAATGGTGGAGCTTTAAGGGTTCCTTAAAGGATTCCATCATCGCACTTAACGGGGAAGCAGGTTATGCACCGACGGTACTTCGTGGTGGTATACATTTTAAGACAGCCTTAATGTATAAAATCCACAAATACCCTCTAATCACCATTCCACAAGGTCAAATAGCATATATCTTTGCTCGTGACGGTAAGCCCTTGGCACCGACGCAGACGTTAGGAAAGGTAGTCACTGAGGCGAATAACTTTCAGGATGTAACCGGATTTTTAAAGAACGGAGGACAGAGAGGTCCTCAAAGAGGGATATTGAGAGAGGGTACATATGCGATTAACCTTGCACAGTTTATCGTTATTACTCCCACGGATATCAAAGCAGTCTTCAACAGCACAAAGGGTGAGCGTGCGGAGCTGGTAAGCATGCAGAAGACACTGATTGAACGGAATGCCTTTAGTCCGGTTCTTATTATGGGGCACGGTAGTGAAGTCAGCGATATTATGGGAATTGTTACGGTTCATGACGGGCCTTCTCTGGAGGAGGGTGAAATCATCGCTCCATATGTCGGTGAGGATCATGCAAGCTTCCAGGACCCTGAGAAGTTCCTCGAGCTGGGCGGACGACGTGGTAAACAGATACAGGTGCTGACAGATGGTACCTATTATATTAATCGTTTATTTGCAACAGTGGATTTCCGTCCGAAGACAGTTGTTCCGATCGGCTTTGTAGGTGTTGTGGTTTCTTTTTTTGGTAAAGAAGGGGTGGATACTACCGGTGCTGATTATAAGCATGGTGAGCTGGTTGGTCAGGGCTGTAAGGGCGTACTGGAAAAACCGCTCATGCCCGGTAAATACGCTTTCAATACGGATGCAGGAAGAGTCGTTCTCGTTCCGACCACGAATATCATATTGAAATGGAACAAGTCGGAAATCGGTTCCCATAAGTACGATGAGAACCTAACCGAGGTAGATATTATTACGAAGGATGCATTTGAACCATCCCTGCCCTTATCCGTCGTAATGCACATTGACTATAAGCAAGCTCCTTGGGTAATTCAAAGATTTGGTGATATCAACATGTTGGTTAATCAGTCCCTGGATCCGCTGGTTAGTGCATATTTCAAGGATGTTGCACAGACAAAGACTTTAATTGAGTTAATTCAGGAACGTAGTGAGATACGGGAAAAAGCACTTGGTGAAATGAAGGATAAATTCCAAAAATATAATCTTCAATTAGAAGAAGTTCTGATCGGAACACCAAAATCGCCGGTGGAGGATATCCAGATTGAAAATATCCTGACACAGCTCCGTGAACGTCAGATTGCGGAAGAGAAGAAGGTGACCTACCAGAAACAGCAGTCTGCAGCAGAAAGTGAGAAATCTCTTCGTGAAGCACAGGCGGTTGCAGAACAGCAGAGCTTTCTTACGAAATCGAGAATACAGATTGATATCGAACGTAATAACGGTGCCGCGCTTGCCAGTAAGGCGGAACAAGAGGCTAATCAGATTATTGCTCTGGCAAAGGCTAACTCTTCGAGAATTACTTTAGAGGGTGAGGCAGAGGCTTCCAAGGAGACAAATGTCGGTCTTGCTAAGGCGCGTGCGATCGATGCTCAGGTTAAGGCTTACGGTGGTGCTGAGTTCCGTGTCATCCAGGAAATCACTGATAAGCTATCGGATGCCATCAAGAATGCTAAGGTGGATATAGTGCCTAAGACGGTAGTCAATATGGGATCTGGTGATAATACCGATTCCGGAAGCAGTAATACGGTTATGGATACATTACTTAAGTTTATTACAATTGAAAAGCTTGGCGTTTCCCTGAATCAGAAGCAGGAACAGCCTGCTACAGTGGAAGAAGATTTTAATGAAGAGGAAGAAGCCGCTGTTTCAAAGGAGTCGGATCCTGTCCTAGAGTAATCTATACGTTTCTTGGGTATCAATATAAAGTGGCCTGCCCGTCTCCGGGCAGGCCAGTATTTGATTCATCCTAAACTAATCAATATCATCCTAAATGCATCAGTATCATCCTTACTAAACAATAAAACAGTTTATACTACATCAACGACTTTATTTCTTGAATCCTCTCTGGAATAATGCATTGTTTTTTTGCGAAGAGCCTCACTTTGCTTTTTAGCGATAAATCTGGCGAGCTTCTCATTTTTTTCATTGAATTTGCAACCATAAAGGTAAGCAGAAAGATTTTTCTGGAATTCCTTGCGGACGACGATACCGGATATGCTGATCAATGTTGCATTATCCTTAATTCTCAGTCGAATGGTCCGTTCCAGGTCGATATCCTCTTTCGTAATGAAGCCTACTCCGGTTTCACTGATATCCTTCACCAGAACTGATATTGCCGTAGGCCCGGATACAGTATTCACATAGATCGGCATATCCTCACCAATATACATACGATATGCATCACGACGGTTAAAGTGCTTTCCCTCACCATACAGATCAATTTTATGGTAGATGTTACTGTCATATCTGACCAGCTTCACTATCACATTTTCCCATAGGTATAATTTTCCTTCATAGACATAAAGGAAATTAATCTGACAGTTGTCAGAAAATCCGATCGTCTGATCATTTACCTTGATAGGTGCGGTCAGTATGGAATTATTAATGATATGGGCGATCTCTCCATTAAATCGTACAGTTTTCCCGTTGCATTTTACTTCAACTTCCATTAAACCGCCCTTAGCGATTGAATCAATGAACAAAATGACACCCCCACAAAATGAAACATAGTACTTATTAACCCACTTTTGTTAAGTATATAACAAAATATTTTATTTTACAATATAAAAATCATTGACAGACGGCATTCGTCATGTTTCGACCATACGAAAAGAAAGTTTCCGGGGACCGGACGATTTAGATGCCTGTTGACACTATCCGGAATGAAGGTATAATTAATATATTGGACAGTTGGATGATTTTGACTCCGAAACAGAGGTGAAAAGATGGATATTAATTTTTATATGCCAACCAGAATTATTATGGGTGAAGATTGTATCAGGAAACAGGCTGCTCTGATGAAGGATTTGGGGCATAAGGCTTTGATCGTTACCGGTGCAACATCAGCCGTAAAGAATGGCTCCCTGAAGGATGTAACAGAGGCTTTGGAAAGTCAGAAAATAACTTATGATATTTATGATAAAATCCGCAGTAATCCATCTGTGGAAAGTGTGTATGAGGGTGCGCTGTACGCCAGAAGATTCGGAGCGGATTTTGTGATCGGGATCGGCGGCGGATCACCAATGGATGCAGCCAAAGCAATTGCGCTTCTGGCAGTCCGGGATATTAAGGAGGAGGAGTTGTTTTCCGGTCATTATCCCGGTGGAGCATTACCGATTATCCTGGTTCCGACAACCGCAGGAACCGGATCCGAGGTAACCCCTTACTCCATCCTCACGAACGATATCAAACAGACAAAGACAAGTATCGCAACACCCTTGATTTTTCCTAAGATTGCATTTCTGGATGCAAGATATACGATGACTTTGCCTGTCTCAGAGACGATTCATACGGCATTCGATGCTTTATCCCATGCAATAGAGGGGTTGTTGACCAAAAAGGCGACGGGGCTTACGGACCAACTGGCTTTGGATAGCATCGGAAAGATAGCATATTGTCTTAAGCAGCTTTCCTCTGTCAGGTTGAACAACGAGGGCGGTAAGCTATCACTAGGCATCCAGGAAAAGCTACTGAGTGGTTCATTGCTGGCAGGAATTGTCATAGCACATACCGGAACGACTGCCGTGCATTCCATGGGTTATTGTCTGACGTATTTTAAGAACGTTGATCATGGCAGGGCAAATGCTTTGCTCTTACCGAGCTTTCTCCGATTTTATGCAAAGAGTGATCCGGAACCTGTGAAGAAGATCTTAAATGCTTCCGGTTCTGCTTCCATGGATGAATTGGAGGCAATCTTTCTCCGGTTGTTGGGAGAGAGGGAGGAAATTACACAAAAGGAGCTCGAACGTTATATCACAATTGCCGCTCAGGCTAAAAATGTATTGAATTCCAAGATAACTCCGACCATGGAGGACATGGAGTATATTTATACCAGAAGTTTGAAAATATCATATTGACAAAACATCAGTCATACTGGTATTATCTTAGGTAATCTGGGCGAAGAGGTTCTGATATTGGAACCTTCAGCCCTTTTTATTTATAGACATGCTACTATTATAAAGCTTGCTTGAATATCAATATATTGTAGTTGGATAGCTTTGCACATAACTACATGCTATGTTGAATGAAAACTTAATACGATAAAATAAAGTATGAGGAGTGATAAAGATGAAGTATACGAAACAGGATATTATCAGAATGGTGGAAGAGGATGATGTGGAATTTATTCGTCTGCAGTTCACTGACATGTTCGGTAATCTGAAAAATGTTGCGATTACAACCAATCAGTTAGAAAGAGCGTTGAATAATGAATGTATGTTTGACGGATCATCAATCGAAGGTTTTGTTCGTATCGAGGAATCCGATATGTATCTGTATCCGGACTTGGATACCTATGTTACCTTCCCCTGGAGACCTCAGCAGGGTAAGGTTGCAAGATTGATTTGTGATGTGTACACCGTGGATGGCAAGCCCTTTGAAGGCGATCCGAGATATGTCCTGCGTAAGACGATAGAACAGGCAGAAGAGATGGGATATCGCTTTGATGTGGGTCCTGAACTGGAATTTTTCCTGTATCATATGGAAGAGAACGGGCAGCCTACGACTATCTCCAATGAAAGAGCCGGATATTTCGATCTTGGACCGTTGGATTTCGGTGAGAATGCTCGAAGAGATATGGTGCTTACCCTTGAGGATATGGGACTCAGTGTGGAAGCTTCACACCATGAGGTTGCTCCTGCACAGCATGAGATAGATATCAAGTATGACAATGCCCTGACAACAGCCGATAATGTCATGACCTTTAAGCTGGTTGCCAGAACGATTGCAAAGCGTCATGGACTTCATTGTACCTTTATGCCGAAACCCAAATTCGGAGTGGATGGCTCAGGTATGCATGTAAATATGTCCTTAACAAAGGATGGTAAGAATATCTTTCACGAACCGACCGATCAATTAGGTCTGAGTCAGGAAGCGTATCATTTCATAGCCGGTATCATGAAGCATATCGAAAGTATGACCGCAATTACCAATCCTTTGGTTAATTCATATAAGCGACTGGTTCCGAATTATGAGGCACCTGTGTATGTTGCATGGTCGGCTTGCAACCGCAGTCCATTAATCAGGGTTCCTGCGAATCGCGGTTCGCATACAAGACTGGAGTTGCGTTGTCCCGATCCTTCGGCCAACCCGTACCTGACCCTTGCGGTATGTCTGGCTGCAGGCTTGGATGGTATCAGAAATAAGTTAACACCTCCGGAAAGCATAGATAGAAATATCTTTGAATTAACAGCAGAGGAAAGACAATCACTCGGTGTGCGCCGCCTGCCTGCCAATCTTAATGAGGCAGTGGACGCTATGGAAAAGAGCGAATTTATCAAGAGTGTTCTGGGTGACCATATCAGTAAGAAGTATATTGAAGCGAAGAGAGTGGAATGGGAGGAATATCGTACCCAGGTTACTCAATGGGAAATTGACCAATATCTGTACAGAGTTTAATCAAGCACTTTCGTTAATAAAAATCAGGAACGGAGGTGAACAGATGTGTTTAGCATAATTGTCGGATTTCCCAAAATTGAGGACGCCAATAACATAAAGAACCTGTTAGTCAGGAATGGATATCAGGTTAGTGACACCTGCACCTTAGGTTCACAGATTATAGCGCATGCCAATGATTTGGATGAAGGTATCATCGTTTGCGGATATCGATTTTCCGATATGCATTTTAGCGAATTGAATAACTATCTTCCGAAGGGCTTTGAGATGCTTTTAATCGCATCCCCGGAAAAGCTGGAGTATTGCCAGGATAATAACATCGTCTGTTTGCCTATGCCAATCAGGACGCATGATCTTCTGAATACGCTTCAAATGATGACCTATCAGTATCAGAGGCGTAAGAGAAAGGACAAGGATAAACCCAAACAGCGAAGCGCGGAAGAGAAAGAAATCATTTTGAAGGCAAAATTACTGCTGATGGATCGTAATAATATGACGGAAGAAGAAGCTCACCGGTATCTGCAGAAGCATAGTATGGACAGCGGTACCAATCTGGTAGAAATGGCTGAGATGGTATTAAGAATGTTTTAGGGGTAGAGTATAAAAGCTTAGTATGCTATAAAAGCTATAAAAAGTGACAAAACACAGTGTGTTTTTCCGGAAAGAGTAGTGTGCCATTGTAAGCGAGCTTACATGGCACACTATTCTTTCCGGAAAGCACCTTCGGTGCTTTTGACTCTTTTTAAATATACTTTTTGATACTACTACATTCTCTATTTGTGTCACATTGTGCTCTATGGTATTCTTATTGTGTCCTTTCCCATCAGATGGCTTTACCCCTTGGAAGGATTTTGCTATAATTACAAACATGAAATTGGAATATGATTATTGCGGTTGAGAAAGGGTGGTACTAAATATGAAATTTACTAAGCTTCAGGGCTGTGGGAATGATTATGTGTATGTTGATTGTACGAAGGAACTGATCGATGATATTCCGGGGACAGCCATTAAAGTGAGCGACAGGCATTTCGGAGTAGGTTCTGACGGATTGATTCTGATCAGACCCTCGGATCAAGCTGATTTCATGATGGATATGTATAATAATGATGGTTCCAGAGGTAAGATGTGCGGCAATGGCATCCGTTGCGTTGCCAAATTCGTATATGATAAAGGACTGACAGATAAGACAAGGCTTAAGATAGAGACACTGAGCGGCATCAAGGAGCTTGACTTAACAGTGGAGAACGGTGAGGTTACCTGGGTAACTGTAGATATGGGAGCTCCGATCACCATGCCATCCCAGATACCGGTGATATCTGAGAAGGAAATCCTGCTTCAGGAGCCTGTTACGGTGGATGGAAAGGAATATAAAATCACCTGTGTATCTATGGGCAATCCTCATGCGGTTGTATTTGTAGAGAATACAGATGCGTTACCCCTGTCGAACATAGGACCGGGTTTTGAGCACCATGAGATTTTCCCCGAGCGTGTGAATACGGAATTCATCCAGGTCCTTGACCGCAGCCATATTAAAATGCGTGTATGGGAAAGAGGTTCGGGTGAGACATTGGCCTGCGGGACCGGAGCCTGTGCAAGTGTCGTTGCCTGTATTCTAAACGGATTGACGGATAACGAGGTAACAGTCAGCCTTTTGGGCGGAGACTTAAAGATCCGCTATGATGAAAAGCTTAATACCGTATTTATGACAGGACCTGCAGTGAAGGTATTTGAAGGGGAGATCGAATTATAACGGGAAGGTCTTTTTGGATACCGATATTTTATGAAGAAATAGCTTGAATAAGTTTGCATTTTAGGGTATAAATATAATAACTTAAGTCTAAAAGGTGAATAAATTCGTCTCAGAAAGGTATGGTTGGCATGTTTAAAATCAATGAAAATTATCTGAAGTTACCCGGAAGCTACCTTTTTTCTACGATCGGCAAGAAGGTCAAGGAATACAGTGAGTTGCATCCGGACAAGAAGATTATTCGATTGGGAATAGGTGATGTAACACTTCCTTTGGCTCCTGCAGTGATTGATGCCCTACACGTGGCTGTAGACCATATGGGTAAGAAGGATACCTTCAAGGGCTATGCTCCCGATCTTGGTTACGAGTTCCTTCGCAGCGCCATAGCGGAGCAGGATTATAAATCACGCGGTGTAGAGATTGCAATTGATGAGATTTTTATCAGTGACGGAGCAAAAAGCGATTCCGGTAATATTCAGGAAATCTTTGATGTGAATAATAAAATTGCTGTATGTGACCCGGTATACCCTGTATATGTGGATTCCAACGTTATGGCCGGAAGAACCGGAGAGTACCTTGCTGATAGCGGCAGATGGACCAATGTCATCTATATGCCCTGCACAAAGGAGAATGATTTTGCACCGGAGCTTCCGAAGGAAGTACCGGATTTAATCTATCTGTGCTTTCCGAATAACCCGACCGGAGCCACCATCACGAAGGATGAGCTGCAGAAATGGGTTGATTATGCCAACAAGGTAGGAGCTGTTATCATTTATGACGCCGCATATGAAGCATATATTGCGGAAGAGAATGTTGTGCATACCATCTTTGAATGTGATGGTGCTAAGACCTGTGCCATTGAGCTTCGCAGCTTTTCTAAGAATGCGGGCTTTACCGGAACAAGACTGGGCTTTACCGTGATACCTAAGGAACTGAAGTGTGGCGATGTATCCTTGAACAGCCTCTGGGCAAGACGTCACGGAACCAAATTCAACGGAGCGCCTTATATCATTCAATATGCCGGTGCTGCAGTTTATTCGGAAGAAGGAAAGAAGCAGACCAAAGAGCAGATTGCTTACTATATGAATAATGCGAAGGTGATCAGAGAAGGTATTCAGAGTGCCGGTTATTCTGTATCCGGTGGTGTTAATGCACCGTACATCTGGCTTGAAGTACCGAAGGGCATGACTTCCTGGGAATACTTTGATTATCTGCTGGACAAGGCCAATGTGGTCGGTACTCCGGGTTCGGGCTTCGGTCCCAGCGGCGAGGGCTATTTCAGACTGACTGCATTCGGAACCTACGAGAGCACACTTGAGGCTATCGAGAGAATTAAGAGGCTGTAGCTTAAGTGCACAGCTAAAAGTCTCCATAAAGAACAGCTATGGCTGCAAGGTAGAAGCAATATCGGAGAAATTCATATGAAATATAAACGATGCCATGTCGGTAGTATCGCATGGCATCGTTCTTTTCATGAAACGTTTTAAATCACTAAACATTTCTAAGCTCATGATCAAGGTGCAATATCAGAATGTATACTTTCTTGTGCTCTGATAAACGCTTCAACAGAGCGGTCAATATCTTCATAGGTTGTTCTGTAAGAACAGACACTGATACGGATTACGGAATTATCCTTCCAATTGGCCCCTCCACACCAGCAATCACCGGAAGCCTGTATATGTTTCAGGATCTTTTCAGTGTCATCGGAGTTTTTGAAGGAAGCCAGAACCTGATTGAAGGTAACCTCGTTGTGGATGGTAAAGTTACTTTGCCTTAATTTTTCTGCAAAGTATACTGCTTTATGATGTAAATCCTCCACCAGCTCTGAAACACCTTTCTTACCAAGGGACTTTAATGCCGCCCACAATTCAACAATCCTTGCCCGTCTGGACATATCAGGAGTGTATAGCATGCCATCGCGGTTATCACTATACATGATATAGGAACCTGTCATATGTAACGCCTTAGTAAGTGCCTTGCGATGACGGCACATAATAATACCATTATCATAAGGTGCATTCAAGGTTTTATGAGCATCGAGGGACCATGAATCAGCGAACTGGACGCCTTCTGTTAAGTGCTTCAATTCCTCTGAAGCTGCTGCCCATAGACCGAAGGCTCCGTCCACATGAACCCAGCAACCTGCTGCTGAGGCTTTTTGACATAATACCTGAAAGTCATCAAACGCACCCGTATTCACATTACCTGCTTGCAATATCAGCAGGGTTCGGTTATCAAGCTCCGGAACAGCATCAGTACATATTCTTCCTTGTTCATCCATAGGAACCTTAAGGATTCGATCGCTTCCAAGACCTAAGATGGAAAGCGCTTTATATATCGTGGAATGTGCCCCCTCCCCCAGAACAACACGAATTTCCGGCGCGCCGAACAACCCTTTTTTGCTTACATCGTAACCCATATGCTCCAGTAAATAATTTCGCCCTGCTGTAAGACCGCAAAGCGTAGCGGTGGAACTGCCGCTAACAAAGCCTGCTGCTGTTTCCTTGGGAAAATGAAATAATTCTGTAAGCCAATCCTCACAGACCTCCTCCAAAACAGATGCAATGGGTGAAATAACATACAAAGCAGCATTTTGATCCCAGGTATCGGACATCCATTTTGCCGCCAATGAAACAGGTATGATGCCTCCATTCACAAAACCAAAATAGCGGCCACCTTCTGGGCAACGGTTCCGGGTGAACCGTTCTTATGAAGCCTTTCCAGTATTTCATATGGGTCGCCGTAATCAACCGGAAGAGGCTCTTTAAACATGCTTAACCCATCAATTGACTTCTGACAGGGAAATACCGGTTGATCAAGTACATGCTCCATATAATCGAAGGCATAGCTCTTGGCCTGTTCAAAAAGTGACATATCCAGAGCTTCGTCTCTGAGCCGTTCGCTGATATTGCTGCATTCTTTATTCTTCATGCGACTTAACCTCCTTAATGAAATATTTGGCAGGAATATAAGCTAATATGCTGATTGTATGTTAGAAAATATATGGAGTCAATTGTAATATTGTATGCATTACAATGTTTTGTAGATGGATTTCATGGAATAATATTGGACCAAGTGATATAATGCAGTTAAGCTATATCATTCAAAGGAGAGACTGATGATGAATTTTGAAAAGATCACAAGCTATTTAGATTCACTGGAAGCTGAAGGAATCCCTTCTGTTGATTGTATCATTTACAAGGATCATAAGCCTGTCTATCGTCATTACAACGGTTATGCTGACAGTGCAAAGACCAAAAAGATCCAGGGAAATGAATTATATTTGATGTTTTCTGCAACAAAGCTTATTACAATGACAGCTGCTTTGCAGCTGGTTGAACAGGGGAAATTAGGACTGGATGAACCGGTATCAAGGTACTTACCCGCTTATGCAGATTTAAAGGTGCTTTGTGAGGATCAGGTTAAACCGGCGAAGAAAGAATTGTTGGTGAAGCATCTACTTTCCATGCAGTCCGGTCTGGACTATAATCTGGAACGTTCCGGAATTGTGCGTGTTCTGGAAGAGAAAGGGCAGAAAGCGACAACACAGGAGCTGGTCAATGCCTTTGTTGAATCCCCGCTCCTTTTTGAACCGGGGGAGCATTTTGAATACAGCTTAAGTCATGATGTGGTAGGTGCTATCATAGAAGTGGTGTCAGGTATGAGTCTAAAGGAATATTTCATACAGAATATATTTGAACCTTTGGAGATGAAGGATACCTATTTCGCTAAGCCGATCAATGAGAATAAGCGGTTGGTGACACAGTTTATGTATGACAATGACAAGCATACATCGGAAGAGATGGAACTCTCCTGTTGCTATCAATTGTCGGAAAGCTATGAGAGCGGCGGAGCCGGACTGATCAGCTGCATCGAGGATTATGGGAAGTTTGCGGATACACTGGCTAACGGTGGAATGAGTGCAAAGGGAGTACGGTTTCTGAAGGAAGAGACTGTCGAGCTCATGAGAACCAATCTGCTTGGACCCATACAGCGTGAAGAGCTGGTGAATAAGATGGGCAGAGTGGGATATGGTTATGGCTGTGGGGTTCAGGTGCTTTTAGACCCGAAGGAATGTAATTCCAATGCTCCCCGTGGCGTATTTGGTTGGGATGGTGCGGCTGGAGCCTGTATCATCATGGATCCCGATCACCATATTGCCTTAGTGTACCTTCAGCATGTCAGAGGCTGTGGTTATGCTTATTCTACGATCCATCCTACACTGAGAGATTTACTATATACAGAATAAGATTTCACATACACTTATAAAAATACCGATATAATAAAAGGACCAGTATTCCTCACCTGACAGGCTTATAAGCTCATTGTCAGGTCTGGATTACCGGTCCTTTTGTTTATTATTCATTTTCTGGTCTAACTTAGTTGCTTTCGCTGTATAGATCAGGAGTAGATTATGCCAGGATTGCTTTATCGTTGGCAAACTCTTCGCCGGATACCACCTCGAACTGATGCATCAGATCGGCAATGGTAAGCTTTTTCTTCTCCTCGCCGCTGATATTTAGGATTACCTTACCTTCATGCATCATAATCAGACGGTTGCCGTGTGCGATGGCGTCCTTCATATTATGGGTAATCATCAGTGTGGTCAGATGATTCTCCGCGATGATCTGATCGGTAATACGAAGTACCTTCTCTGCAGTCTTAGGATCCAAGGCTGCGGTATGCTCATCTAAGAGCAGGAGCTTCGGCTGTTGAAGCGTAGCCATCAGCAGTGTGAGAGCCTGACGCTGGCCTCCTGACAACAGACCGACCTTTGAGGTCAGACGGTCTTCCAGTCCAAGATCCAGAAGTTTAAGCAGTTCACGGTATTTTTCTTTCTCTTGTCTGGTAATACTCCAGCCCAAGGTACGGCGTTTGCCTCTACGGGCAGCCAATGCCAGATTCTCCTCAATCTCAAGGGTAGCAGCGGTACCGGTCATCGGATCCTGAAATACACGACCCAGAAAAGCAGCTCTTTTGTGTTCGGGAATCCCGGTGATATTCTGGCCTTCCAGCACGATCGCGCCCTGGTCCACAGGCCATACTCCGGCAACTGCATTCAGCATGGTTGACTTACCCGCACCATTACCACCGATGACAGTACAGAAATCTCCGGTATCAATATGAAGATTAACCCCATCCAGCGCCACCTTTTCATTAATGGTTCCGGGATTAAAGGTCTTATGAACATCAATAATATCAAGCATGTTACTGAGCCTCCTTATCATTCTTTACCTTCAGCGAGGCTTCAGATATTCTCGCGGTACGCTTAAAGGAGCTTATTCTTTTTCCCTGCAGATAAGGTACTGCAAGGAAGATTGCTACGATGATTGCCGTAAAAAGCTTTAAATCGTTGGGATTTAACTTTAACCATAGTACGATGGTAACCACGATGTAATAAATCACTCCGCCAAGGACGACAAAGGTCATGCGGATCGCAAAGTTCATATGACTTCTGAATAAAGCATCTCCGAATACTTCACCGATGATTACCGCTGCTAAGCCGATTACGATGGAACCACGTCCCATATTAATATCGGCAAAGCCCTGATACTGTGCCATCAGACCGCCTGCAAGGCAGACGATACCGTTCGAGAGAGAAAGAGCAAGTACTTTGGTAAAATCAATATTAATACCATTGGCTTTGCTCATGGCAGGATTACAACCGGTTGCCCGAATGGAACAACCCTGCTCTGTACCAAAGTACCAATAAAGAATTGCGATGATCACGATTACAAATAGGGTTCCGACTGTAATAGCCTTCGGTATTTCCTTCAGAGAGACCAGCAGTCGGTATTTCTGTGCATTAACAGGCTGATTCGCAGACATATCCATGATATGCAGATTGACGGAATACAAAGCAATCTGGGTTAGGATACCTGCCAGAATCGGAGGAATGCCAAGGGCAGTGTGTAACATTCCGGTGATTAAACCGGCTGCAAGTCCGGCCAGGACTGCAACAAGCAGAGCCACCGGGACAGGAACGCCCGCAACAACCAGCATGACCGTAACAGCACCACCGGTTGCAAAGGAACCGTCAACAGTAAGATCTGCAAAATTTAAAAGACGGAAGGTAATATAGACACCTAACGCCATGATTCCCCAGATTAATCCTTGCGCTACTGAGCCGGGGAGTGCACTCAGCAGATAAAGTGGATTGAGGGAGATGAAACTCATAACATTCCTCCTAAAAACGGATTATTCTACCGTGATTGCTTCGTAGTTGTCAGGAATTGTGACACCCAGCTTAGCAGCACGGTCAGACATATATTTATAGGTTACCTTTGGAGCATATTGAACTTCCATCTTAGTTATATCAGCACCGTTGACCAGGACTTCATATGCCATCTGACCGGTGGAGTATCCGATATCGTAATAGCTGATGGAGAGGGTAGCGACACCGCAACCCTTACAGATGCCTTCTTCTCCTGCGACAACAGGAACTCCGGCAGGTTCGGTAACATTATTGATTGCTTCAGCACAAGAAGCAGCTGTATTGTCTGTGGGGATGTAGATGACATCGCTGCCCTGGCATGCGCTCTGTGCTACAGAAGCAACATCGTTAGAGTCTGCAAAGGTATATTCAGTACAGGTATAACCCATATCTGTAAGATAACCGGTAATCACATTTGACTGATACTTGGAGTTCGCTTCTGCAGAGCAGTAAAGAATACCGATGTTTTTCGCATTCGGGAATAACTCTTTAATCATGTTAGCCTGCTGATCAAGTGGTGCAAGATCGGAGGTACCGGAAACATTGGAACCGGTCACGCCGCTCCAATTATCGATGTCCAGTGCTGTGGCATAATCCGTAATGGAAGTACCGAGAACCGGGATTGTATTGGTTGCGGATACGGCTGCCTGAAGTGCGGGAGTGGCGTTTGCCATAATTAAGTCATACTGACTGGATACAAACTGATTGCTGATGGTAGCGCAGGTAGCAGAGTCTCCAGAAGCATTTTGCTCGTCGAATACAACCTGATCTCCCAGCTTCTCGCTCAATGCATCGCGAAATCCCTTTGTAGCTGCATCAAGAGCTTCATGCTGTACCAGTTGGACGATACCAACCTTATATGTAGTTTTAGTATCAGCAGCGGAACCCTCTTTTTTGGTTTCGTTACCGGAACTGCCGCAGGCGGCAAGGCTGAGTACCATGGCCATGGACAGAACGATCGAAATCACTTTTTTCATAGTATAATCCTCCTATATAAAATTCTTGAATTTATCACTTCATAGTGTTAAAGCGATATCAGAATTATATATCAAGTATTGATAGAAAGTCAATAATATTGATTAATTTTTGTTACTGTTTTGTAAATCCAACAAGGTTCTGGTTTTATTAGGAAAAATGAAAAAATAACAGTTGACTTTTAAAAAGAGCAAGTGTATGCTATATATACCCCCCCAGGGGGAGGGGGATGGTTGTTGTATTGTAGGAAGGAGTAGAAGGATGGATAAGAAATTTCAGGTAACGGGCATGACTTGCTCTGCCTGCCAGGCAAATATAGAAAAAAGTGTCGGTAGGTTGGGGGGAGTTTATTCTGTAAATGTAAATTTGCTTACCGGTGGCATGAATGTGGAATATGACGAAGCTGTACTTGATCATACTATGATTATCAGGGCTGTGGAAAAAGCAGGTTACAGTGCTAAGGATGCTGTGGAGGAGACCTCAGCTAAGGTGAAAACCAATCCTTCCAATCCTCTGATAGAGGAGCAGAAGGAGCTGAAGTCAAGATTACTGTGCTCAGCCATTTTTCTGATCCCGCTGTTATATCTGTCGATGGGACGTATGCTTAGGCTGCCGCTTCCAAGGATGATGGACGGTGAGGGGAATGCGATCATATATGCTATGACTCAGCTACTCCTCACACTGCCGATTGTATATGTGAACAGGAAATATTATCAGGTGGGATTTAAGACCTTATGGCACAGGGCACCGAATATGGATTCCCTGATTGCTGTCGGTTCGGCTGCAGCGGTGGTTTATGGTATATTTGCACTCTATCGGATCGGATATGGTCTAGGGCATATGGATATGGATATTGTGATGATTTATCTCCATGATTTGTACTTTGAATCTGCGGGCACGATACTGACTTTGATTACCCTTGGAAAATATCTTGAAACGAGATCCAAGGGCAAGACCTCGGAAGCGATCAACATGCTGATGGATCTTGCTCCGAAAACTGCAATCGTGCTGCGTAACGACATAGAGACGGAGATACCTGCCGAGGAGGTTGTCATCGGAGACATTCTATGCGTAAGGCCGGGGCAGAGTATACCGGTTGACGGTGTGATCCTCGAAGGAAGTACAGCCGTTGATCAGTCTGCGATAACCGGTGAGAGTATCCCTGTAGAAAAGAAAGCAGGAGATAAAATCATCGCTGCGACAATGAACAAGACCGGCTATATCCGGTTCCGCGCAGAAAAGGTAGGAGAAGACACTACACTATCCCAGATTATCCGTTTGGTCGAGGAGGCTGGATCCTCCAAGGCTCCCATTGCCAAGCTGGCGGATCGGATCAGCGGTGTATTTGTTCCTGTGGTTCTTCTGATAGCAATTGCAGCCTCCATCCTATGGCTTGTGTTTGGGCAATCCTTTGAGTTTGCTCTTTCTATCGGAATTGCTGTGCTTGTGATTTCCTGTCCCTGTGCACTCGGTCTTGCCACTCCGGTAGCGATTATGGTAGGCACCGGTAAAGGTGCAGGATGTGGGATTTTATTTAAATCAGCCCAGGCACTGCAGCTGCTCCATAAAACTGATATAGTGGTTTTGGATAAGACCGGAACGATCACAGAGGGGAAGCCAAGAGTTACGGATATCCTGACCATAAAAAGCAAATCCGAGGAGGAATTACTTACAATTGCGGCCTCGATGGAGAAGCCTTCAGAACATCCGCTGTCAGGGGCTATCGTAACGAAGGCTATGGAGGAGGGAGTTGCGATCAGTGATACTGTGGATTTCAGAGCAGTACCCGGAAAAGGAATCACCGCGGTGCTTGGTGGTGAGCGTTACTTTGCAGGAAACTTAAGCTATCTTAAGGATATAGGGATTTCTGAGGGCGCATGGTATGAAGAAACAGCAGCACTTATAAAGGAAGCTGAACAGCTCGCACTGCAAGGAAGGACACCGATGTTCTTCGCTTCAGAGAAGGAGCTTCTTGGCGTGATCGCTGTGGCAGATACGATCAAACCCACCAGTAAGACAGCAATATCTGAATTGAAACAAATGGGAATTGAGGTAATCATGCTGACGGGTGATAACCGGGCTGCCGCTTCTGCAATCAGTAAGGATTTGGATTTAGACCGGACAATTGCAGAGGTATTGCCGCAAGACAAGGAGAAGAAAATCAGAGAACTGCAGGAGAAAGGACAACAGGTTGCCATGGTTGGGGATGGAATCAATGATGCCCCGGCTCTTGCCAGGGCTGATGTCGGGATTGCAATTGGTGCAGGAACCGATGTGGCAATGGAAGCTGCGGATGTCATATTAATGAAGAGCAGCCTTACCGAAGTAGTAACAGCAATCAGATTGAGCAGGGCAACCCTTCGTAACATCAAGGAGAATTTGTTCTGGGCATTCTTTTATAATACACTGGGAATTCCATTGGCAGCAGGAGCCTTCTATCTGGTCTTCGGTTGGAAACTAAATCCGATGTTCGGTGCAGCTGCCATGAGCTTAAGCTCTGTTTTTGTGGTAACCAATGCACTCCGGCTTAAGTTCTTCCGTCCATAAGGAACAGAATATTCGGTTATTATTTATATTAACATAAAGTTATTATAACAATTTCAAGTTTTATATTAAGTCAATTCAAAGAATAGGAGAGATTAAAATGAAGAAAGTAATTGAAATTAACGGTATGAGTTGCGGGCACTGCCAGGCAAGAGTCGAGAATGCATTAAATGCGATCGCAGGTGTTGAAGCAAAGGTTGAGCTAAAGAAAAACAGGGCTGTGGTAAACCTAAAGTCAGAGGTTTCTGATGAGACACTCAAGGGTGCTGTTACGGAAGCCGGCTATGAGGTGGTTTCCATCTCAGAGAAAAAGGGACTGTTTTCATAATAAGGAGTCTTATATCAGATGATAAGGAAGGCGGTATCAAGTGAAAGCAGATAGGGAAAAGGTAAGCAGACTTCTTCGGACAGCCAGGGGACAGATTGACGGAATTTTGAAGATGATTGAGGAAGATCGGTATTGCATCGATATCTCCAATCAAATTATTGCAACCGAAGCATTACTACACAAAGCAAACAGGGAAGTGCTGCATGCGCATATCGACATGTGTGTGAAGGAAGCAATAGACAGTGGTGAAACTGAGGAGAAATTGACAGAAATCAGAAGTATTGTGGATAAGCTGACAAAGTAATCGATCACTATATGAAAAAGGATAAGGGCTGATGCAAAAAGTAATTATTTTCTGCGTCAGCCCTTTCCTATAACTGGATTTTAATTGATGAAAATTTCCTTAAATGATATACTAGAAAGGAAGGACAGAAGATGGAGGTAGGTTATGTTTTATCCAAAAAGCTTGAAAAAAGGTTATAAAATTGGTGTATCGGCACCTTCTGCCGGTTTGAGCTCCAACCCGGATCAGGCCCGGTTGGAAAGTGGTGTAAAGCATTTTCAGGAATTGGGATATCCCGTGATACTGACGGAGCATGTCAGATCGGATGAAAGAGGAGCAAGTGCAAGCGGTAAGGTTCGTGCGAAAGAGTTGACGGAACTCTTCCTTAACCCTGAGGTTCGAGCTGTCATCGCAGCATCCGGCGGAGACTTCCTGATGCAGATGTTATCCGAGCTGGACCTGGATGTGATTAAGAGGAACCCGAAGTGGCTTCAGGGATTTTCCGATATCACCTGTCTTAACTTTACCGTTACGACTAATTTGGACATCGCAACACTTTATGCGAATAATTTCAGTTCCTTCGGCATGAAAAACTGGCATAGTTCGCTTTATGAAAATATAAGAATCATTGAGGGAGAAAATCCGGTCCAGCACAGCTTTGATTTCTATCAGGATGGGTATAGACCCAGGATCACAGGACTGGAGGAATTTGATACTGATACCCCTGTGAAATGGATCAATTTCACGCTGGAAGGCAGGATTACAGAAGAAGAGCTTGTCATGAGCGGGCGAATGCTTGGAGGTAATCTGGATGTATGCCTTAATCTGGTGGGAACAAGATTTGATCAGGTGAGTCAATTCGTTCACAGGTATCAGGAGGATAAAATACTCTGGTTTTTAGAAAGCTACAGTCTGGACAGCTCTGAACTGATTCGCGGACTCTGGCAGCTGAAGGAAGCCGGATGGTTCCAGCATGCAGCAGGCTTTATCTTTGGTAGACCGGCAATCTTTGCGGAACAGAACGGCATCACCTATACGGAAGCAATTCAGATCGGACTTGAGGAACTGCATTTGCCGGTGATACTCGATGCGGATATCGGACATAAATCGCCGCAGATGACAATCATGAACGGTGCGATAGCAGAGATCAGAAGCTGTGGGGGGAAAGGCAGTATTACTTTTGAAAGAAGGTAAAGGAAGAAATGATGCAGGAAGAGCAAAAGCATGAGGATGGGGGTAAACCATCCGAAGTGATTGAAGTTGCAGGTAAGGATCAGGAAAAGATATACCTTAGGAATCTGTTGATGCCCTTACTTTTTTTCATCGGAACAATCATCTATCTTGAACTGGTGGTTCATATTCTGATCTACCGGAGTATGGATGGTAAGATCATCTATCCTCTTTTATTTGCCATACCCTTCGGTTGTATTTTAACATCAATCATGGGCTTTTTTGGTAGGAAGATCAACCGGATACTGCTTTTGATATTAACATTTTTGGTCTGCCTGGGATATCAGGTTCAACTTGTCTATTATTATGTTTTTAAGATGTATTTCTCCTTCCGCTCCCTTGGATTGGCTCAGGATGCCATCACCAATTTTTATTACGATGCTTTCAAGGCCATCTGGTCGAATCTCGGAGGACTGATCAGTCTCTTTCTGCCTTTGGTTATTCTGGCTATCATCCTGCTCCAACGGATTGACAGTAACAGAAGATCAATAAAAACGCAGGCGGTACTGCTGGGTGGAAGCGTGGTTTTTCATGCTCTGGCATTATTGGCACTTCTGATTTTTGGGAAAGCGGATTATTCTCCCTATGATCTGTATTTCAATACCGGTGTACCGGAACTATGCGGTCAACAGCTTGGGATAGCGACGATGTTAAGACTGGACATCAAAGGTCTGTTCTCAAAGGAGGAGCTGCTTCTTACCGGAACCCAGAATGTCGTTCCGGAGAACAGCGCCGGATCCAAGCTCACACCTTCACCATTTCCGGTGAATGCATCTGCTAAGGCTCAAGCCGCAGAAATTGAACAAGCCACTAAGAATAAAAAAACACCTATTGCGACCGTATCACCCACTCCCGTTCCCATTGATACTTCACCCAATATTATGGATATTAACTTCGATGCTCTGGCGGATCAGGAAAAGGACAAGACAATACAAACACTCCACAGGTATTTTGCGACTGTTCCACCTACGAATAAAAACAAATATACCGGTATGTTCAAGGACTATAATCTGATCATGATCACAGCGGAGGGCTTTTCACCCTACGCGATCAGCAAGGAGAAGACTCCTACGCTTTACCGTATGGTCCGGGAAGGCTTTGTATTTAACCAATTCTATACCGCACTTTGGCAGACCAGTACCAGTGATGGTGAATTTGTTGCTATGACAGGGATGATACCCTCCGGGACCAGAAGCATGTATCTGGGGCGGAAGAATCTGTGGCCGATGTCCCTGGGACATCAATTTAATCAGCTCGGTGTGGAAAGCAAAGCATATCATAACCATACGTATACCTATTATCAGAGGAACGAGACCCATACTAATCTTGGATATCTGTGGAAGGCGAAAGGCAACGGTCTTGAGCTTCCAACTGACTGCTGGCCCGAATCCGATCTTGAGATGATGGATGCGACTGTGGATGAGTATACGGATGAGAAGCAATTCCATGTATACTATCTGACAGTCAGCGGCCATATGAACTATACCTTTACCGGTAACAGTATTGCGAATAAGAACAGGCATCTGGTAGAGGACCTTCCGTACAATAATGAGGTCAAGGCCTATATTGCCTGCCAGATGGAACTGGATATGGCTTTAGAGAAGCTGATCGCGAAGCTGAATGAGGCAGGGGTTGCTGACCGCACGATGATCGCGCTAAGCGCGGATCATTACCCTTATGGCTGGGAGAAAAATAATCTGGATGAGCTTGCAGGACATGAGATCGATCCGGTTTTCGAGATCTATAAGAATCATTTTATTCTATGGAGTCAGGGAATGAAGGAGAATATCGTGATCGATAAGCCATGCTCCAGTCTGGATATCCTGCCCACGCTTTCTAATCTGTTCGGATTAAGCTATGACTCGAGACTGCTGATGGGGCAGGATATTTTATCGGATGCCAAGCCGCTTGTGATTCTGTCCAACCGTAGCTTTATTACAGATAAGGTGATGTATGACTCTGCATCGCGTAAGACGACGCAATTAACCACAGAGACCTTGCCGTCTGACTATATCGAAAATATGAATCAGGTTGTGAAAAATAAATTCACAGTATCAGAAAGTGTACTGAAGAAGGACTATTATCGTTATCTTTTTGAGAAGTAAGCTCTGAAGGAAACAGTTTTTCTGTATTTCTAATAAAGTATTAATTTGCCGGGTGTTGACAAATAATTGTGCGAAATGTATGATTGGTATAACAAATCATACATTTTGCACTTTTCTATATATGGAGGTAATCAATGAATAATTCAAAAGGAAAGCATATCTTCGGCACGGTGAAGGTCGGAGCAAAAGGGCAGATCGTGATACCAAATGAGGCAAGAAAGATTTTTGATATTAAAGCGGGGGATACCCTTCTGGTATTGGGAGATGAGGAGCAGGGGATCGGCATTGTCAAGTGCGACGAGCTCTATCAGTTTGCAAAGGATATTTTTAAGGCGGTAGGAAAGAAGGAGGAGGATTAATGGCAGCGATACAGATGGTAAATCTTACTAAGAAATATAAAGACAAGACTGCGGTGAATTCCCTGAATCTCAACATTGAACAGGGAGAGTTGTTTGCCCTGCTCGGAGTGAACGGTGCGGGTAAGACCACTACAATCAAGATGCTTTCCTGCCTGATTGCACCGACCGGCGGGGATGCCCTTCTGCTGGGGGACAGTATCCTTACGCAGTCACAAGCAGTTAAAGAGAAAATTAATGTTTCTCCACAGGAGACGGCAGTTGCCCCTAATCTTACGGTAAGGGAAAACCTTGATCTGATTGCTAAGATTTATGGAGGCAATAAGGAAGGTGCTGCAGGGAAGACGGAAGAGATGTTACATGCGTTCAACCTGCAGGAGGTGGCCAAGGATAAAGCGAAGACTCTGTCCGGAGGCATGCAGAGAAGGTTAAGTATTGCTATGGCATTGATTTCCGAACCTAAGATTCTATTTCTGGACGAACCGACTCTGGGACTGGATGTACTTGCCAGAAGAGAGCTTTGGAAGGAAATAGAGAAATTGAAGGGTAAGATCACAATCATTCTTACTACACATTATCTGGAGGAAGCGGAAGCTCTTTCAGACAGAATCGCGATTATGTCAAAGGGAGAGTTGAAGGCTGTAGGTACAGCAAGAGAACTGATGTCAAAGACCGGCACGGAAAAATTTGAAGATGCCTTTGTAGCATTAGCTGCCGGAGAGGGGGTAGAACGATGAGATGTTTTGCATTTGTTACTCGTAACAGGAAGGAGATCCTCAGAGATCCGTTAAATCTGTGCTTCGGTATAGGATTCCCGCTCGTGGTTCTATTACTACTGTCAGCAATTCAGGCAAATATTCCTGTGAATTTATTTATAATCGATCAACTGGTTCCGGGAGTTGCAGTATTTGGATTATCCTTTATTTCACTGTTCTCCTCCATGCTGATTGCCAAGGACAGAAGCACCTCATTTTTAATGCGTCTGTTTTCTTCTCCGATGAAGGCCTCCGATTATATCCTGGGGTATACCTTGCCGATGCTTCCAATCTCAGTCGCACAGAGTCTGATCTGCTTTATTGCTGCATTATGCCTCGGTCTGACCCTGAGTGTGAACATACTCTTATGCCTGTTGGTGTTGCTGCCTGCGGCTTTGTTCTTTATCGGATTTGGTTTGATGGCAGGTAGTGTTTTCAATGATAAGCAGGTCGGTGGTATCTGCGGTGCACTTCTGACGAATGTGAGCGCATGGCTGAGTGGTACCTGGTTCGACTTAAGTCTTGTAGGAGGCTGGTTTAAGAAGATTGCTTATGCACTACCCTTTGCACATTCCGTGGATGCCTGCAGGGCGGCATTATCGGGGAATTACTCGGATATCATGCCTCATCTGTGGTGGGTCATCGGATATGCAATTGCCATGCTGATCATAGCTATCGTCATCTTTAACCACAAGATGAAAGCTGACCAGAGCTAATGTTTTTTATAAGCTTATCTTTTTTCTTTGGAAAAAATCTCTTAAAATTTTCTCTTGATTTTAAGAAAACAGTATGTTAATATAAGTCATCAGCAAAGGTGTTGTATACGCAATACCTTTGTCTTTTTATAATTTATTATAAGTGATCGGCTAAGAAGGAGACTTTATTCTACCGAATAATCGAACGACAGGAATGGTGAGCCACCGACTGAGAGCACACCTGAGGTGATAAGTAGGATACGGAACACTCCGGAGCCCACGGATTGAACAATCAGTAGGTTCGTGCGTGACACGCGTTAAGTGTATCAGAACTCAGTTCTGTAGAAAGAGGAGAGCCATGCTCTCAATGCGGGTGGTACCGCGGGAAATTCGATTTCTCGTCCCGAAGAATGCAAACAAAGCATTCTTCGGGGCTTTTTTATTGCTTATAAATAATTTATTCCTGAAAGAATGCATGTCGAAAGAAATTAGATAGAATGGAGGAATATGCATGGAATTCATAACAGGCGTAAAGCAAAAACCTACAAGTGAGATTAGTGACATTTTAGGAAAAGAAATCAAAGGGAATATAAAAATCAACGGCTATATACACACCATACGCCATATGGGAGAGGTTGCCTTTATCGTACTTCGAAAGAGAGAAGGACTCGTACAGTGTGTCTTTGAGGAAGGTGTAACCGATTTTGTTCTGAAGGATTTGAAGGAAGGCATGACAGTAGAAGCGGAAGGCCTGTTACATGAGGAGGAAAGGGCTCCCCAGGGCTTTGAGGTAAGACTCACCGGAATCAAGGTTCTGACCTCGCCGAAGGACGGTACTATGCTTCCGCTGCCGATCTCCAAATGGAAGATGAAGACTTCCCTGGAGACCAAGCTGAATTACAGACCGATTTCCCTTCGTAATATCAGGGAAAGAGCAATCTTCAAGCTACAGGAGGGGATCGTCAGAGGCTTTCGTGACTTTCTGTATTCCCAAGGCTTTACGGAAATCCGTACACCGAAGATCGTTGCCGGCAATGCTGAAGGCGGTGCAAATGTATTTAAGTTAGACTATTTCGGTAGTAAGGCTTTTTTGGCACAAAGTCCCCAGTTCTATAAACAGACCATGGTTGGTGTCTTTGACAGGGTATTTGAAGCGGCTCCTGTATTCCGTGCCGAGAAACATAATACGACCAGGCATCTGAACGAATATACCAGCCTCGACTTTGAAATGGGCTATATTGACAGCTTTGAGGATATCATGGCTATGGAAACAGAGATGTTACGAGCTGTATTTACTCTGTTGAACAAGGAGTATGCAAGGGAATTAAGACTGCTTGAAGTAACTCTTCCTGAGATTAATCAGGTTCCTGCGGTCCGATTTGATGAAGCTAAGGTACTCATATCCGAAAAATACAACCGAAAAATTAAGAATCCCTATGATCTGGAACCGGAGGAAGAGGTTCTGATCGGGAAATACTTTAAAGAGGAATATGGCAGTGATTTTGTATTTGTCACCCACTATCCCTCCAAGAAGAGACCCTTTTATGCTATGGATGATCCGGCTGACCCGAAATTTACCTTGAGCTTTGACCTCCTGTTCAAGGGGATGGAAATCACCACCGGCGGGCAGAGAATTCATGATTATGAAGCTCAGGTCGCGAAGATGATGGCGCGTGGTATGAACCCGGAGGAATTCACCAACTTCCTGATGATCCATAGGCATGGTATGCCTCCTCATGGTGGGCTCGGTATCGGTCTCGAAAGATTGACGATGAAGCTATTAGACGAGCAAAATGTTCGGGAGACGACCTTATTCCCGCGCGACTTATCAAGACTGGAGCCTTAAAGGGTAAGTTTTGTGAAGGCTGTAAAGATTATTGAGTAAATCACAAAGAGGGTATCAAAAAGAAAGGTGGTATTACCATGACGATTAATGAAGAAACCATACGTTATGTTGCAGCCCTGGCGAAGCTCTCTGTCTCCGAGGAAGAGAAGCAGAAGGCGATACAGGACTTAAATCGTATTCTGGATTATATAGAAACCATGAACGGACTTGATACAGAGGGTGTGGAGCCTATGTCCCATGTCCTGCCGATCAGAAATGTGTTCCGTGAGGATGAGGTCACGAACACGGATGACCGGGAAGAACTGCTTCGTAATGCACCGAAGAGGATCGGCGATAGCTTTTCTGTTCCGAAGACAGTGGAGTAATGATAAGGTTAGAGAGGAAATACATCAGAATTGATTGAACGATAAAATCAGAGTAGTTTTACTCGAAAGGAGGCATAGATGAAGGACATCACTACATTATCTGCGCTGGAGCTTGGCAGAAAGATCAAGGCAAAGGAATTGACTGTTGCCGATGCGGTGAAAGCGCAGCTTGAGATCATAGAGCAGAGGGAGCCGAAATACGGCTGTTATATCTCGGTCCTTAAGGAGGATGCCTACGCACAGGCAGAAGCTGTGCAGGCACGAATAGATGCAGGAGAGCTGGAGGATTCTCCCCTGGCGGGAGTACCACTGGCAGTAAAGGATAATATCTGTACCAAAGGGATCAAGACCACCTGTGCTTCTAAAATATTATATAATTTTGAGCCGACCTATGATGCAACGGTAATTGAGAAGCTCAAGAAGGCGGGCGCCATCATTATCGGTAAAACCAATATGGACGAATTCGCGATGGGAAGTACGACGGAGACCTCTTACTTCGGTGAGACGAAGAATCCCTGGAATAAGGACTGTGTTCCCGGTGGCTCCAGCGGCGGCTCTGCGGCTGCGGTTGCTGCGGAGGAAGCTTATTATGCACTCGGTTCCGATACCGGTGGGTCCATAAGACAGCCGGCAGGCTATTGCGGAGTGACAGGAATCAAGCCTACCTATGGCACGGTATCCCGTTACGGATTGATTGCCTATGCCTCCTCCCTGGATCAGATCGGTACGATTGGCAGGAATGTATCGGATTGTGCAGCTGCACTTGAGGTGATTTCCGGTCATGACAGCAAGGATTCTACCTCAGCTCCGACTGAAAGTTATCGTTATACCGATGCACTGATTGATGATGTGAAGGGTATGAGGATTGGTATCCCGAAGGATTATCTGGGAGCCGGAATAGAACCTGAGGTAAAGAAAAGTATATTAGAGGCTGCAGAAGTACTGAAGAATAAAGGTGCGATCATCGAGGAATTTGAACTGCACTCTGTAGAATTTGCGGTGCCCTCCTATTATGTTATCGCCTGTGCAGAAGCCAGCTCCAACTTATCCAGATTTGACGGCGTGAAATATGGCTATCGTACCCCTGATTTTGAAGGATTGCAGGAGTTATATAAAAAGACCAGAAGTGAGGGCTTCGGCAATGAGGTAAAACGCCGTATGATGATTGGTGCCTTTGTATTGAGCTCCGGCTATTACGATGCATTCTATAATAAAGCTCTGAAGGTAAGAGCAATCATAAATGAGGGCTTTCAGAAGGCATTTGAGAAATATGATATCTTACTTGGACCGATTGCTCCCGAGACTGCACCAAAGCTTGGCGAAAGTCTTTCAGATCCTTTGAAGATGTATCTGTCCGATATCTACACTGTATCCGTGAATCTGGCGGGGCTTCCTGCCATCAGCCTTCCCTGCGGGAAGGATGGAAAGGGGTTGCCGATCGGTCTTCAGATGATAGGTAAGCACTTTGGTGAGAAAGATATCATTCGTGCTGCTTACAGTTTTGAGCAGGCGGTCAGGTACGAGAGACCGATAGCACTGGAAAAGGAGGCATAGGACATGAAAGCATACGAAACCGTCATTGGTCTGGAGGTTCATGTTGAGCTTGCCACCAAATCAAAAATTTTCTGTGGATGTACCACACAATTCGGCGGAGATCCCAACACGCATTGCTGCCCTGTCTGCACTGGTATGCCGGGAACGCTTCCCGTATTGAATAAAAAGGTTGTGGAATTTGCCATGGCAGCAGGTCTTGCTACGAACTGTACGATTACTCAGAAATGTAAATTCGACCGGAAGAACTATTTTTATCCCGATCTTCCGAAGGCATATCAGATCTCACAGCTCTATCTTCCTATCTGCCGGAATGGCGGGATCGAGATTGAGACCGAAGCAGGGAAGAAGACCATCCGAATTCATGAGATTCACATGGAGGAGGATGCCGGTAAGCTGGTACATGATCCCTGGGAGGATTGCACCTTAGTCGATTATAACCGCTGCGGTGTTCCTCTAATTGAGATCGTAAGTGAACCTGATATGCGCTCTGCGGAAGAGACGATCGCTTATCTGGAAAAGCTGAGATTGATACTTCAATATCTCGGGGTATCGGACTGTAAGATGCAGGAGGGTTCACTCCGTGCCGACATCAATTTATCCGTCCGTGAGGTTGGAGCACCGGAATTCGGCACCAGAACTGAGATGAAGAATATGAACTCCTTTAAGGCGATAGCGAGAGCAATCGAAGGAGAGAGAAAACGTCAGATAGAGCTGATTGAGGATGGGAAGAAGGTCATTCAGGAAACCAGACGCTGGGATGATAATAAGGACACCAGCTATGCCATGCGGTCTAAGGAGGATGCGCAGGATTACAGGTATTTTCCTGAGCCGGATCTGCCACCGATCGAAATCAGTGATGAATGGCTGAGAAGTATTCGGGAGCGGCAGCCGGAGCTGCGTGATGAGAAGAGAGCACGGTATGAGAAGGAATTTGATATTCCTGCTTATGATGCCTCCATTATAACGGGCTCCAAGCATCTTGCCGATCTCTTTGAAGGAACAGTGGCTCTTTGTGGGAAACCTAAGGAGGTATCCAACTGGCTGATGGTTGAGACCATGCGTCTTTTAAAGGAGCAGGAGATGGAACCGGAAGCAATCACCTTTACTCCTGCGCAGCTGGCTTCGCTGATACAGCTTGTTGACGGTAATAAGATCAATCGAACCGTTGCGAAAGAGGTATTTGAGAAGGTATTCAAGGAGAATGTCGATCCTGAGCAATATGTGGAGCAACACGGACTTGGGATGGTGTCAGATGACGGACTTCTGCGTGCTACGATTGAGAAAATTATATCGGAAAGCCCTCAATCCGTGGCAGATTATAAAAGCGGTAAGACTAAGGCTATGGGCTTTATCGTCGGGCAGACCATGAAGGAAATGAAGGGGAAAGCAGATCCCGGAAAAGTCAATCAGTTAGTGAAGGAACTCTTGGATAATATATAAAATCTGATCAGTTAATCTTACAAACCTCATCGGAGCGAATAGGTATTTCCTACTAAAATACCTTTATTTTGTCGAAGATGAGGTTTTGTTGTCATTTTTATCGTTGTATATCTATCCTATAAGGCGTATAATTATTGTAGAAAATACAATGCGCTGGAGGGGTATCACATGAATGAAAGAAGGAAACAGAAACGATTGCCTGTAACCATGAGGCTGGAAATCCTGAATCTTTACAAGCAAGATCACGAATTAATCAGCGATATACATGCTCCGATAGAGGTTGTAAATATCTCGTTGTCCGGAATTGGTTTTCGATCAAAAAGCATTCTACCGATGGGGTATTATTTTAATGCCAGCATCAACCTGGGCTCCGAGGATACTCTGCATAGTGTGATCCGTATCATTCGGTCACAACCGGATGATGAGGGGACTACCTATTACGGCTGTGAGTTTGTAGGTGTCGCATCGATACTGTCTTATATACTCGAAGATTATGATCACAGGCTTACCCAAGAGCACAGCTCAGAAGAATGATGATGCGGAATAAGCAGAAGAGAATTTAGTACGAAATGCTATAGAACCGGAACAGAAAAGATACACACATGTAGGGTGAAGGATGTGTGTATCTTTTTTTATTTTATGTGTTAGTTTAGACAGATTAAGCTCTGATATCAAAGGAATATCGAACGGAGCTGCTTTCCTCCGCATTTTGCTCGATAAAATCCTGAACGAAATCAGGTTTCCGATAAGCATCCATCACCTCATAGTGAAAGAGATACCCTTTTTTCTTCAGGGCTTCACCAAGGGAAGTGACATTGTCTGTGAGGATAGCTTTTGCTGCCTTCTCTTCGGGGTAGAATTTTGCATTGACTATATTGTGTTCCATAGTGACATGAATGTTGAGGGCTCCCAGATTCGGCATGTCCAGATGAAGCAGGACACTTAATTCCTTTTTCATTTTTAAGGCCTTTTTGTTCGTAAACACATATAGCTCGCTGTGGATATCCTGATTCTCCATCTGCACCGGCAATTGAAGGTAGGTGAACAACTGGTTTAGATCCTTCATAAAGTGCAGATTCTCCTGAAGATTTTTCACGGGTTCCTGAAGCTGAAAGCTTTCTAAAAGCTTTTCCTCCGACTTACCAAGCAGACTGAAGGCTTCCATGTCATCCTGAAGCCTCCTGTATAATTCGGAAACTGAGCCTTTTTGCTCCAGTTTTTCAGGGGTGATGGTCCATCTCTGGTGGAAGGCTTCCGTAAGCAGCTTTGCATATTCCGGCGACTGAAGCAGAGCTTTGGCGGCATCCTTTCCTGCAACAGGAAGCTGTTGTGCAATAAATTTCATAACATCTGTGACAGAGGTACTACCTTCTGCCAATCTGTCAGCAAACGGGCTTCCTTCCGGCAGCTGTCCTATTAGTTGACCAAGATTGGCTTGCTCTGTGTCTGTAAGGATTGTTGGCAGACTGATGAAATCATCAGCCGAGCCTGAGTATTCCAAGCCTGATTCCGTTGAGTTATTCAGCAGTATGCGCAGAAGAGAAGCATTCAGGTCCAAAACCTGTTCGAATTGATTGCCGGAAGCCGTATTCAAAACTTGATCTGAAGAGACGATAGTAACAGGTTCTGAAGCTGTCTGAGAAGGACTCTGGTCTACAGATTGCGCGATAGACTGAGCGAAGAAAGGGGCCTGATCAGCAGCTTGCGTTAATGGCTGGGTCAAGGTAGAAACCGGGACGGAAGAACTGTCTAAGGGGGGTGCGACATCGGTTTCGGGTTCGCCTGCCTGAGCCAGGAGCTGCGGTAAGGACTTCGTAAGGTTCTGGATATCCGAGATCAGCTTTCCGCTTCCGTTCTGGTATGCTTCGAACTGCCTTATATTAGAGGCGGTCAATGGTATATTATTCTTGAGCATAAGGACAAGACTCTGCGGGGAGGCATCCCTGTTCGTTACAGCAGCTTTGATCAGAGTCTGTAGTGTCTGCTTGTCAATCGGCATACGATGCTTTAGAAGCTCGGACAGAATAGCTTTATTCCGGTCCGTCACCGGAAAACCGGAAGCAGTCAAAGCCTTAAGAATTGTATTATCCATAGGAGCGGTATCTTCGGGAAGGAATTTTAGCACCAGACGATTGGCTCCTTCTTCGGTAACCTGGAATTTTGCTTCCTCTCCAATGGCAAGAGGCACCTCACCGGAAAGCCGGGCTGTTACAATCTGTTTTCCGGGTTCCAACTGAAGCTTCACTTCATTATAGCGAAGGTCAAGGACGGTGCCCTTCAGCTGCTGACCTTCTTTGAGATCCGGTTTTGCTGTGGATGTGGAGGACTGTGTATCCTTTGCCTTCATGGCTTTGGCCAGGGCCCGATTCTCCTCAAGGGAACGGGCTATTCCTGCTTTCTTCGAGTTAATTTCCATGGTTGCTCCTCCTTATTATGACAGCGATCATTTCTATTATTACTTATTATATCGTCGTGCTCATTTTAAAATATTATAGCATGAACATTGCTATCATTCTCCATTAATTGTATAATAGGAAGAGATTTGCTGATAAGGTTAGAGTGACAAAACCACCTACGGTGCTTTCCAACTACAGCAGATTGCCGTTACAAGCAAGCTTGTAGAGCAATCTGTTGTAGCCGGAAATGTGCGAAGCACCTTTTGACACTTTGTCCTAATTAAGAAAGCATGAGGTGTATTATGCGGGAGTTACATATTGATCAATGCCCTTATTGTCATAGTACGGATATCGGAGTCGGTTACCAATTAGGAAATGGACAAGTCTTCGCGGATATTTATGCATATTCCTCAACACGGGAATGTTCGAACATAGAACATATTCTGTGTAAGGAGTGCGGCAGCATACTTCGCTCCAGAGTTGTAAAGACTGAGATGTTCCATCCATACAGTACTGCCAGACAGGAGGAGCTAAAGGAGTATCTGGAGAGCCACGGTATCCTGCTGTGCAATGCAAATGATGAGCTGCCTTCCCTGTGTAGCCTTGGCTACCGTATGGAGAATATCATCGGACTGATAGAGCTGCATCAGGTGTTCTTCTGCAAAGCATATAAAAAGAGATCAACCTATCTTTCTGTCAGAGCATATCAGCTGCTGGCAAGATGTAAGACTCAAAAAGAGCTGTACCCCGAGGCGGCTGCGATCTATCATGAGCTGAAGAAATATGATTATGTGGATAAGGATGAGCTGAAGCATAGCTTAGAGATGGATAAGAAGACTTATGACAAGGCCTTTGATTTCCTTCTGGAGAATCTGTATATCACGGCTTATGCGGGAAAGAGGATTAATCCCAATTGGTATTCCTACCTTTACTGCAGTGCGGAGCGATGGAATAAGGAGGTCAAAGGATTGCATTATAACAAAAATGCAGAGGATGCTTTAAGAAAGCTTGTCGGTCATAGTATGAGCGAAGCACAATTTAGCGCATTGTACAAGTAGCAGAACCTGATTTAGAGGTCGAGTTTGAGTATGGATATGATTAAAATTATTAAGTATACAAAGGTGGATACCTTATTAAGTAAGGTTTTATCTCTTAAATATTTAAATAATTAATCAAAAAAGCATTTTTCTTTGTAAATATACTTGCAATGTGAATAGTTATGTATTATAATCAACGCAATAAAACGAAGGCGTTTTTAGACTTTATCAATGGAGAAGTCTAAGAACGCTATTTTTTTCGTCTGAATTCAGCAAATATTAAATATCATAAAAAAGGAAGAGGATCAGGTATGAAGCAGAACATTAGAGAGGAAATTAACCAGGTTCCCCAGGGACTATATGACCCACGCTTTGAGCATGATAACTGCGGTATCGGTGCAGTTGTGCATATGAAGGGAAAGCAGACCCATTCTACAGTGGAAAACGCTTTGAAAATCGTGGAGAATTTGGAACATCGTGCCGGTAAGGATGCGACAGGAGAGACAGGTGACGGTGTTGGAATTCTTTTGCAGATTTCCCATAAGTTCTTTACCAAGGTTGCCAAGCCTTTAGGGATAGAGCTGGGAGCAGAACGCGATTACGGTGTGGGAATGTTCTTCTTTCCCCAGGATGAACTCAGCCGCAATCAGGCAAAGAAGATGTTCGAGATTATCGTTGAAAAGGAAGGCATGAAGTTCCTCGGCTGGAGAGAGGTTCCGATCAAGCCCTCCTATCTTGGAGAAAGAGCAGTGGAGTGCATGCCCAGCATCCTGCAGTGCTTTATTAAGAGACCGGCAAATACTGCTAAGGGACTGGATTTTGACCGTAAGCTTTTTATCGCAAGAAGAATTTTTGAGCAGAGCAATGATAACACCTATGTGGTATCCTTATCCAGCCGTACCATCGTATATAAAGGGATGTTCCTGGTGAAGCAGCTTCGCTTATTCTTTGAGGATCTTCAGGATACGGCATATGAAAGTGCAATAGCGATTGTTCATTCCAGATTCTCTACCAATACGAATCCGAGCTGGCAGAGAGCTCATCCGAACCGCCTGATCGTACACAACGGTGAGATTAATACCATCCGTGGTAATGCGGATAAGATGCTTGCAAGAGAAGAGACCATGGAATCCGAGCATTTAAAGGGAGAGCTTCATAAGGTACTTCCCGTAGTTAATATAGAAGGTTCTGATTCGGCCATGCTTGACAATACGCTGGAATTCCTAGTGATGAGCGGAATGGAGCTTCCTCTGGCTGTCATGATCACCATTCCCGAGCCTTGGAGCAATCATTCGGCAATCAGTAGGGAAAAGGCTGATTTTTACCAATACTATGCAACTATGATGGAGCCCTGGGATGGTCCGGCTTCCATCCTGTTCTCTGACGGAGATTTGATGGGCGCAGTACTTGACCGTAACGGACTTCGTCCTTCCAGATATTATATTACTGAGGATGATTATCTGATCCTTTCCTCAGAGGTAGGAGTTCTTGATATCCCTGCAGAGAAGATCGTAAGGAAGGAAAGACTTCGTCCCGGTAAGATGCTCTTGGTGGATACCGTGAAGGGATGCCTCGTGGATGATGAGGATTTGAAGAACAGCTATGCGAGACGTCGTCCTTACGGTGAATGGTTGGATTCCAATCTGATTAAGCTGAAGGATATCCATATTCCTAATAAGAAGGTTGTGGAATACAGCGAAGAGGAGCTTGCAAGATTACAGAAGGCATTTGGTTATACCTATGAGGATTTTAAGACGACCATTCTTCCTATGGCAACCACAGGGCAGGAGGCTGTGGCAGCAATGGGCGTGGATTCTCCGCTCCCCGTACTGTCCAAGAACAATCCTCCGCTATTCTCCTATTTCAAGCAGCTGTTCGCGCAGGTAACTAATCCTCCGATTGATGCGATCCGTGAGGAAATCGTAACAGCTACCTCGGTTTATATCGGAGAAGACGGCAATATCCTTGAGGAGAAAGCCGAGAACTGTAAGGTACTTAAAATCAATAATCCAATCTTAACTAATACAGATTTATTAAAGATCAGATATATGAAGAAACCCGGTTTCAAGGTAGAAGTGCTTCCGATGATTTATTATAAGAACACTTCCCTGGAGAAGGCTATCGATCATCTCTGTCTGGAAGCGGACCGCTCGTATAAAGAAGGTGCCAATGTCCTGATCTTATCCGACCGCGGTGTGGATGAGAATCATGTGGCAATTCCCTCCCTGCTTGCAGTATCGGCACTGCAACAGCACTTAGTTAGGACTAAGAAGAGAACTGCCCTGGCGATGATCGTGGAAAGTGCGGAACCCAGAGATGTGCATCATTTTGCCTGTCTGCTCGGCTACGGTGCCTGCGCGGTAAATCCTTACCTGGCACAGGAGACCATCCGTCAGCTGATCAGCAGCAATATGCTGGATAAGGATTATTATGCAGCTGTCGATGATTATAATCATGCGGTATTAAAGAGCATCATCAAGATCGCTTCCAAGATGGGTATCTCCACAATCCAGTCCTATCAGGGATCCAAGATATTCGAAGCAATCGGTATCAGCAAAGAAGTGATCGATAAATATTTTACCGGAACCGTAAGTCGTGTCGGCGGTATCACTTTAAAGGAGATGGAGCGCCAGGTGGACGATCTGCATTCCAAGGCCTTTGATCCGTTGGGCTTAAATCTTGATCTAAGTCTGGATAGTGACGGTTCTCATAAGCTTCGCAGCAATAAAGAGGAGCACCTTTATAATCCGAAGACCATCCATCTGCTTCAACAGTCCACGAGGACCGGCAGCTATGAGATGTTCAAGGAATACTCAAAGGAAATGACAGCAGAGCAGGAGAAGATAAACCTGCGTGGTCTACTGGATATGAAATACCCTGAGAAGGGAATTGATATAAACGAGGTAGAGAGTGTGGACTCCATCGTGAAGCGGTTCAAGACCGGTGCGATGTCCTACGGTTCCATCTCTCAGGAAGCACATGAGGCTTTGGCAATCGCCATGAACCGTCTGGGTGGTAAATCCAACAGCGGTGAGGGAGGAGAAAGCTTAGAGCGTTTGAAGATCGGTGAAGACGGATTGAATAAATGCTCCGCCATCAAGCAGGTGGCTTCCGGACGTTTTGGCGTTACCAGCGAATACTTGGTGAGTGCGAAGGAAATCCAGATTAAAATGGCTCAGGGCGCAAAGCCCGGAGAAGGCGGACAGCTTCCGGCAGAGAAGGTATATCCATGGATTGCCAAGACCAGACACTCAACACCGGGCGTAGGCTTAATCTCACCGCCGCCTCACCACGATATTTATTCTATCGAGGATCTGGCCCAATTAATCTATGACTTAAAGAATGCGAATAAGAATGCAAGAATTTCCGTAAAGCTTGTATCCGAGGCAGGAGTCGGTACCATCGCAGCAGGTGTTGCGAAGGCAGGTGCGGGAGTAATCCTGATCTCCGGCTATGACGGTGGAACCGGTGCTGCTCCGAGAACCTCCATCTACAATGCGGGACTTCCCTGGGAGCTTGGTCTCGCAGAGACCCATCAGACCCTGATCATGAACGGACTGCGTTCCAAGGTAGTACTTGAGACAGACGGTAAATTACTGACCGGACGTGATGTGGCTGTCGCAGCATTGCTGGGTGCAGAGGAATTCGGCTTTGCAACCGCTCCTCTTATTACCTTAGGCTGCGTCATGATGCGTGTATGTAACCTGGATACCTGTCCCGTCGGTGTAGCTACACAGAATCCAGAGCTTCGCAAGAGATTCTCCGGTAAACCGGAATACGTGGAAAACTTTATGTGCTTTGTAGCAGAAGAGCTTCGTGAATACATGGCTAAACTCGGTTTCAGAACCATGGATGAGATGATAGGACGTACGGATCTTCTTGTGGTGAAAGAGGCAACGGCAAAGGATGAAAGAGCGAAGACAGTTAAACTGAATGCTATCCTCAATAATCCTTTTGTAGAAAAGGGAGAGTCAAATCACTATGATCCTACTCAGATATTTGATTTTGGACTGGATAATTCGATTGATGAGAAGCTGCTGTTAAAGAAGTTCAAATTATCTGAGAAGCATGCACAGAAGATTAAGGTAAATGTAACTAACACAGATCGTACCTTCGGTACCATCCTTGGTTCCGATATTACCAGAAAGCACGGAACAGAGTTAAAGGAAGATACCTTTGTGATCGAAGCACAGGGTAGCGGTGGACAGAGTTTCGGAGCCTTTATCCCGAAGGGTCTTACCATTGAGCTGGAAGGTGATAGCAATGACTATTTCGGTAAGGGATTATCCGGTGGTAAGTTGGTGGCATTCCCTCCGAAGACCAGCCGTTTTAAAGCGGATGAGAATATCATCATCGGTAACGTGGCTCTGTATGGAGCAACCAGCGGAAAGGCTTTCGTCTGTGGCGTAGCCGGGGAACGTTTCTGCGTTAGAAATTCCGGAGCGGTAGCTGTTGTTGAAGGTGTGGGCGACCATGGCTGTGAGTATATGACAGGCGGCAGGGTTGCAGTACTCGGCAAGACCGGAAAGAATTTTGCAGCCGGTATGAGCGGTGGTATCGCTTATGTACTGGATGAAGACAATGATTTATACAAGAAACTGAATAAAGGAATGGTATCCTTTGAAGCTGTGACTGAGAAGTATGATGTCCTGGAATTAAAGGATATGATCACGGAGCATGTGAAATATACGAATTCCGCTAAGGGAAAAGAAATCCTGGAGAATTTTGCCGACTATCTTCCGAAGTTTAAGAAAATAATTCCTCATGATTACAGAAGAATGCAGCAGACAATCCTTCAGATGGAGGAAATGGGATTGAGCAGCGAGCAGGCACAGATTGAAGCCTTCTTCGCAAACATGAAAGATAAGTAAGGAGGACGATTATGGGAAAGCCAACAGGATTTATGGATTATGACAGAGTTCAGACCAGTGCTGAACAGCCGAAAGATAGATTAAAGCATTTTAATGAATTTCATCAGCCTCTTTCCCTGGAGGAAAGAAAATGCCAGGGCGCACGTTGTATGGAATGCGGTGTACCCTTCTGCCAGTCAGGTATGATCATCGGTGGAATGGCTTCAGGTTGTCCACTGAATAACCTGATTCCGGAATGGAATGATTTGCTGTTCCGCGGAAATATGAAGATGGCCTTATCCCGTCTGATGAAGACGAATAATTTCCCCGAGTTTACCGGCAGAGTATGTCCGGCTCCTTGTGAGTCAGCCTGTACCTGCGGCTTAAACGGTGACCCGGTTACGATCAAAGATAACGAGTATGCGATAGTGGAATACGGTTATGAGGCAGGATATATACAGCCCAACCCTCCATCAATTCGTACCGGCAAGAAGATCGCAGTCATCGGTTCAGGGCCTGCAGGATTAGCAGCTGCGGATCAGCTGAATAAGAGAGGGCACCTGGTAACAGTATTTGAACGTTCCGACCGCATCGGTGGTCTGCTTATGTACGGTATTCCAAACATGAAGCTGGAAAAGCAGATTATTGATCGCAGAGTGGATATCATGAAAAAGGAAGGTGTTACCTTCATCACAGGAGCGGATGTCGGAGTTAACTATAAGCCCGGTAAGCTTCTGAAAGAGTTCGACAGCATCATTCTTGCCTGCGGAGCGTCCAATCCGAGAGACATTAAGGTCCCGGGCAGGGAAGCAAAGGGAATCTATTTTGCGGTAGATTATTTAAAAGCAGCCACAAAGGATTTACTGGATGCAGGGACTACCAGCGTGAAGGATATTGATGCATTTACCATCTCCGCGAAAGGAAAAAAGGTGATGGTGATCGGTGGCGGTGATACAGGTAACGATTGTGTCGGAACCTCCATTCGCCAGGGTGCGGTATCCGTGCTGCAATTAGAGATGATGCCGAAGCTTCCCGATACCAGGGCAGAGAATAATCCCTGGCCGGAGTGGCCGAAGGTCTGCAAGACAGATTACGGTCAGGAGGAAGCGATCGATACCTTCGGCAGTGATCCCAGAATGTATCAGACAACAGTAAAGGAATTTCTTGTAGATGAGCAGGGTAATGTATGCAAAGCTGTGATTGTCCGTCTGGAAAGCAAATATGATGAAGCCTCAAAACGTATGCTGATGGCAGAGGTGCCCGGCAGTGATACGACAGTCGAGGCTGATCTTGTTCTGATTGCAGCAGGCTTTTTAGGGGCACAGTCCTATGTTGCCGAAGCATTTGGCGTAGAATTGGATCAGAGAACGAATGTCAGAACAGAAGCAGGCCAGTACAGTACGAATGTGGATAAGGTGTTTGTGGCAGGTGATATGAACCGCGGTCAATCCCTTGTTGTATGGGCAATTCGTGAAGGCAGGGAAGCGGCAAAGGCTGTGGATGCCAGCCTGATCGGCTATACTAATCTGGCCTAGCAGTAGTGAAGTGCCAAGATAGATAAAACAGTAGTATAATATTCCAACAGAATGAACAGGAGGCTGACTAGCCCGGGTAACCTTACAGACAGGAAATCAAGTCTGAAGAAACACTACGGTATAGCAGCCTCTTTCTTTGAATACAACCATCTTGCATTAACCTGATTTTATGGTATACTTTCTGAGCAGGCTTTATATAGTGCAAGTCTGCAAAAGTGATGCGAAGATAATTTTGCTCTGGTAAAATTTGTGGATGAATAATAGCATCTATTATCATTTTCCGTGATTTAAATCACAGAATTTTATCTAAACCTGTGGTATAAATGTATTGAAAATTCCGGGAGGTAGTTATTGCCAGTGGAATTTGAGAAAACATCTAATTATAATACTAACGGAAGAAAACAAAACCAAAGAGAGCAAAATGATCTGTGTGCCGTAAAGAACGGTGGAAAGGATGGTTACAATGATGAGACAAGAATGGTATGATTTTAAGGCGGGAAGCTGGACGACAGATGTGAATGTCAGAAGCTTTATTCAACATAATTATACGCCCTATGAGGGAGATGATTCCTTCCTTGAAGGACCTACCCAGAGGACGGTAAAACTTTGGAAAAAGGTTATGGAAATGATGAAGGAGGAGAGTAAAAGGGGCATTCTGGAGGCTGAGACTGAAAAGCCGTCCACGATTACGACCTTTGGAGCCGGATATCTGGATCAGGAAAATGAGCTGATTGTCGGTTTCCAGACAGACAAACCTTTAAAGCGCGGAATTATGCCGAACGGTGGTATCCGTGTGGTTAAGAATGCTTTAGAGGCTTATGGCTACACTCTCGATAAGAAGACAGAGGAGATCTATTCTCAGAATAGAAAGACACACAATGACGGTGTGTTTGATGCATATACCGATGCTATGAAAAAAGCAAGACACACCGGTATCATCACAGGTCTGCCGGATGCTTACGGCAGAGGAAGAATTATCGGTGACTACCGCAGGGTAGCACTTTACGGTGTAGACTTTTTGATTGAAGAGAGGCTTCAGCAGAAGAAGCTCCTGGAAATCCCGATCTTACAGTCCCCGGATATCAGTCTTCGTGAAGAAATCAGCGAGCAGATCAAATCCCTAAAGCAGTTGAAGCAGATGGCTGCCTCCTATGGATATGACATCAGTAATCCAGCAAAGAATTCCTTTGAAGCTACACAATGGACCTATTTTGCTTATCTGGGCGCCATTAAGGAGCAGGATGGAGCAGCAATGAGTCTTGGACGCGTATCAACCTTCCTGGATATCTATTATGAAAGAGATTTAAGACACGGATTGATTACCGAGACAGAGCTTCAGGAGTTAATGGATCAGTTCGTAATGAAGCTTCGTATGGTTCGTTTCCTTCGTACACCTTCCTACAACGATCTGTTCTCCGGTGATCCTACCTGGGTTACGGAATCAATCGGCGGTATGGGCATGGATGGCAGAACACTGGTTACCAAGAGCAGCTTTAGAATTCTTCATACCCTTTATAATCTCGGACCGGCACCGGAACCCAATCTGACTATTTTATGGTCTACTTCACTCCCGGATGCCTTTAAGAATTTCTGTTCTAAGGTCTCCATTGATACCAGCTCTATCCAGTACGAGAGTGACGACATCATGAGAGAAGTCTGGGGAGATGATTATGGTATCGCCTGCTGCGTTTCTGCGATGAGAATTGGTAAGCAAATGCAGTTCTTCGGTGCAAGAGCAAACCTTGCAAAGGCACTGCTGTATGCAATCAACGGAGGTAAGGATGAAATCTATGGAGATCAGGTAGGACCGATGTTTGCTCCGATTACCGGCGATTACTTATCCTATGATGAGGTGATGACGAAATTCGATCAGACACTGGATTGGCTTTCTGAGCTTTATATCAATACCTTGAACGTCATTCATTTCATGCATGATAAATATAATTATGAGAGTCTGCAGATGGCACTTCATGATATCAACATCCTTCGTACGGAAGCCTGTGGTATTGCCGGACTTTCCGTTGTAGCGGACTCCCTTTCTGCAATTAAGTATGCCAAGGTTAAGGTAATCCGTAATGAAGCAGGTCTTGCGGTTGACTATGAGATAGAAGGAGAATATCCGGCATTTGGTAACAATGATGACAGAGTGGATCAGATTGCAATTGATATCGTGGAGAAGTTCATGAATAAGCTCCGTAAGGTGAAGACCTACCGTGAAGCAAAGCAGACCCTTTCTGTATTGACAATTACCTCCAACGTAGTGTACGGCAAGAAGACAGGTAGTACCCCGGACGGAAGAAAGGCAGGAGAACCTTTCGCACCCGGTGCCAATCCGATGCACGGCAGAGACAAAAAAGGTGCGATTGCTTCTATGTCATCTGTTGCAAAGCTACCGTATAAGCATGCAGAGGACGGAATTAGCTATACCTTTTCCATTATTCCAAAAGCACTTGGTAAGAATAAGACGGAACGTGTTGAGAACCTGAAGGGAATGTTGGATGCTTATTTCCACAGTAAGGGACATCACATCAATGTCAATGTATTTGACAGGGAGACCTTACTTGATGCTATGGAGCATCCTGAAAAGTATCCTCAGCTGACCATTCGTGTCTCGGGCTATGCAGTAAACTTTATTAAGCTGAACAGAGAACAGCAAATGGATGTAATCAACCGTACCTTCCACGAGCGTTAATCATAACATACAGAAGAGACCTATAAGGAGCTTTGATAAAGCTTCCTTATAGGCTTCTTCCAATTTAGAGAACTAAGAAGGGAGAAAGCTATGGAGACGACGATAGGCAGAATTCATTCCTTGGAGAGCTTTGGTACTGTAGATGGTCCTGGTATCAGATTTGTTGTGTTCTTACAGGGGTGTCCTTTACGTTGTAAATTCTGTCATAATCCCGATACCTGGGATGTCAGGGGCGGCACCAGCTACACACCGGAAGAACTGATTGGTGAGATATTAAAATACAAATCCTTTATGGATTATTCCGGTGGTGGAGTAACCTTCACCGGTGGAGAACCTCTTTTACAGGCACAATTTCTGCTGGAGGTATGCCGTTTGTTAAAGCCCCATGGTATTTCTGTAGCGATTGATACCTCGGGCTATATATGGAACGATGCGGTGAAGGAACTTTTGGAGTACACGGATCTGGTGTTGTTGGATATCAAAAATTATGATCCGATTGTGTATCAGGAGGTAACCGGTGTCAAGCTGGATCCGACCCTGAAGCTGTTGGATTATCTGAGAGAGCATCAGATAGCAGTCTGGGTTCGTTATGTTCTGGTACCCGGTTTGACAGATAATTTAAGTAGTGTGGAAAAGCTTTCCGAACATCTGGATCAATACCCGAACGTTGCAAAGATTGAACTTTTGGCTTTCCATAAGATGGGTGAATATAAGTGGAAGGAACTGGGGTTAAACTATACCTTAAGCGACACCAAAGAGCCGGATCAGGAATTGCTTCAGAAGACAAAGGAGATCTTTGAACGTAACGGTAAGACCGTTTCAGTCAGTATTTAACTTACAACAGAGAACAGAACACACTATCATGACAATGGTGGTGTGAATTCAAGCTGTAGGTCATATTGAGAGAATAAGAGAAGTGGTAAGGGGCTACTGCAATCTGAGGTTCATTCACATACCTCAGAGCTTGCAGCAGCCCCTTTTGCAATGGTTTTCACTTTTTGGTTTTCTTTCCTGCCTTTTGCTTAGTAACAGCTTTTTTCACCATAACTTTTGTTGTAAAGGTTTTCTTTATTCCGTTGACAGTGAGGGTAGTTGTAATGTTAGCTTTTCCCGGCTTTATACCAATAACCTTTCCCGAACCTGTAACAACTGCAACAGCAGGGTTGGAGGAACGATAGGTAATTCTTTTTGTATAGAGGTCTTTGTCCATCGCTTCCTGCAGAATCGCAGGATATTTCGGTGTAATCATGACGGATTTGTTTTTAGACCCCTTATTATAAAGTGTTTTCTGCTTCGGTGTCACCGTAATCTGCTCAATCAGCTTCTTACATGTTTCTCCGTCATCAACCGTGATGATATAATCTGATGCATGGGAAAAATCAAAAGCAACCGTTCCATTCTCATCGATGATGCTGACAGCGGTCAATTCCAGTTCCCCTGTATCAGGATGATAATAATATAAGTTCGCTGTTCTTCCCTTATTGGTTTTATCCATTGGAAGCCGTAGCGAAGCTGAAAAGCCGAAGGCACCCGTATGTGCCAGAGACAATTGGTATGCATTGCTAATCTCAAGACCAGGGTTTAGCTTTGCTAAGCTTTCTTTCAGCTTAAGTATACTGATATCACCGGATAAGGTTACATTCAGATCAATACCTGACGGACCTGTCTCATCACCCTCGGAAGGCTCATCCCATGCGGTGATATCCTTTCCACGTATGATCCAGTCTATTCCTTTGCCGAGGGTAAAGACTACTTCAATATCCTTTCCCTTCAGTACGTGAAAGAGAGTCGCAGGAACAACAGGATCATTGCTGAGGGTATAGGTAATATTACCTGACTTGTGTTCCGCAATTTCATCGGCTATCGCAGCCCAGCCTACAGCATCACTGCCTGAACCACTGGCAGAGGAGCCGGACTGGAAGCTGCCATTCGAGTAGGAGGAAGTTGTTACCGAAATCTCAGGTCCATCCAGCCAGCCTACGTCTTTATTACATTCCTGCAAAAGAAAACGATATGTAGTTGAAGAAGAAAGTCCGCTTACATTATAAGTAAGGGTATCCTTGAAATAAGTAATCGGTCTGCCATCCTGGCACAGCCGATAACATATGATGTCATCGCTCGGGGTCGATATCCAGCTAAGGACTGCTTGCGTCGCGGTAACAGAAGTGGCTGTAAGCGATCCGATCGTACTTACAGAGGTTCCGGGTAAGTGCGGCATATCAGGCTCTGTTACATGGATAAGGATCGTTTCGGTAGTTTGAGCGGTATCATGAAAGCGAATGCTGGCGACGGTATCTCCGGTGGAAATTCCTGCAACCATAATACTGCCGGAGGTTGCGGCTACGACTTGATTGCTGTAGCCGACCGATGCAATCTCAGGACTGGCGATCGTAATGGAGGCTCCCGATGCCGCATGAGGCTCCGAACCGAGGGAGACGCTGATATAGCCGTTTGTTCCTTCTGTCATCGTAATCTCAGTATTCGAGACAGTGGGACTTAACGGCATAGCCTGAGTGGTAAAGCTATAGTTCGTATTAGGTGATATCAGAAGACCTGTAACATCTTTAAAATTCCTGAAATCAATTGTATATGTGGTTCCATAGGCCAGGTTAGCATAGTGAATGGTATATGTGGTACTGTCTGTCCAGCTTCCACCGGTCATAGTGGGATGAAAGGCTGTACTGCCTTCGGTATGTAAGGAGATGGAACCTCTAATCTTAGTATCCATCGCTTTATCAAAGGTTACGGTGAGTATACCGCTAACCGGGATATCGGCTGTTCCGTTATCCGGAGTAACAGATGCGATGTTCGGAACAGTATTGTTAATCTCCAAGGGGATATTTATCATAGCGGAGGCGTAATCCGTATATTTGTCCCCATTATCCTGCTCAGAGAACAGTTTGAGAGTATAGTTTCCGTCAGCTAAGCTATCCGGAAGAGCTACATCTACGGAACCAAGGATATCATCACTTGTCATAATATTCTTCAGTTTTCCATAGTATAAAGGACGATTAGCTTGGTCAGCTATGATGGCAGAGAGGTAGTCTTTGGAACCGTAAGCGTTGGTAAAATAGTTCAAGGTTACCGTACCACCTGATGCGGAAGTTAAGGATTTTTGTGAAACATAGCAGGACCGGGAACTATCCCTTATTGTAAGCTTCCACTCGGTTGGGTTGGTAACCGAAGTAGAGGAAAAGCTTCCGATTGTATTGGGCTTGCCACCCACGGCAGCCGTGGAAAATAAGATGGCATCGGGGTTAAGGTGAAAGGCATAGCGGAAATCATTCCAACGATAATATTCACTCGTAATAATTTGTCCATCATAGTTGACAGCATAATATAAATTGAAATTCGAATTAATGAAAGTTCTTATCCACCATGAATGGATAGGACTGTCAAGGCTTTCTGCCATCAATGCATCAGGTTCTGTACCTAAATAATGAAGTACCTCTGTTTTAGAAAGATAAAATAATTTGGAGGACACCTCAGGTTCAGTTGTTCTCTCATCATTCTTATATCTAATACTGGTCCACATCACAGCAGGCATTTCGGATGCTGAAAACAAATAACTCTCGTTACGCTCACTAAAAGTGTATTCAGATAGTAGCAGGATACCTCTTGGCTCTTTGGAATTAGTATGAAAGATGTCACTATCCGTGTCCAGTACTCGCCATATTAATGGTGTGTTATTATATTTTCCATAATAGATAGAATCCCAGGTCTTGGATCGCTTGTCATATTCCCGAAACACATCTGTTCCTATCACAATCGACGTAGTCGGTTCTGCCGCTTTTACCTGATTTGGCGGTAAGAATGGAGGTTCAAGAATGATAAAAATACTGAATAGAAATAAGATTTTTATCAATAGCTTAAATTTCATTGGTGCGTCCCCCCTTTAGGTTTGATACTGGCAGTTGAATTATTTTCTTGATAAGATGACATTATATCATGAACTTTGATCATGTTCTGCAGCTCCGATCGCATCTTGCAAGCAAACTCGAATAACGCAACTTTGTTGCGTTTTGTCACTTACGCTTATATCATATCAAAAAATGACACTATTTTCCATGCCTAATATTTTTAATACTTAATTTTTTTAATGAAAAAGTATATTCAGGATGGATATTCCTTTAGGAATACGATAGAATGGATTCTATACAAAAGACCGGAGAGTTGATGATGAAAATATACTTGATCAGACATGGACAGACAGATTGGAATCTGCAGGGCAGATTCCAGGGAAGGGAAGATATTCCGCTCAATGAAACAGGAATACTTCAGGCAAAGGAATGTGCGCAGGCACTGGAGGGAGAGAGCTTCCGGGCGGTAATTACCAGCCCCTTAAGCCGTGCAAAAAGAACGGCTGAGATTATAGCTGGGCATTTAAACATACAGCAGATTATTTTGGAGGAAGGAATCATAGAACGGAATTTTTCTAAGGTATCCGGAATGACATATGAGGAGCGAGAAGCTTTTTACGCTTCGGGAGAACCTGATGATAAGGAGCCCTGGGAACAGCTCTGTAACCGTATGATGGGAACCCTCCATAAATATGCGCAACAGTTTCATCAGGATAATATTATCATGATATCCCATGGGGCTTCTATTAATTCTGTGTTATCCGTCTTAAGCAATGGAGCAACAGGGACCGGGAAAATAATTCTGAAAAATACCTGTATCAATATCCTTCATTATGAGCAGGGATGCTTTCGGCTTGGAGATACTAATCTTTCAGCAGCCGAATATACTGCAATGCGTTTAGAACGGCATCGAAATATTGATTGATATCGGAACCCTTCAAAAGTAGTTTTCGTCTAATGATTAACAACCGAAAACTACTTTTTGTTAATAAAGGAGAGGGGTTATGAAAAAAAGAGGGATCTTCGCAGTATGGATTAGTATCATGCTTCTTACCGGATTATTCACAGGCTGCGGAAATAAATCTGCTAAAGCCGTGGAGCCAATCAATAATTCAAAGGGAATAAGAGAGAATGAAGAGAAAATGGTTCAAGTGGACAGCTTACCTATGGAATATATTCAGGGGCAGAAGGAATTTGCCTTCCGAATATTTCATGAGTTGAAGGGTGAGGAGAATATTTTCTTCTCTCCTTATAGTATTTCCACTGCGTTGTCCATGCTGTATAACGGAGCTGACGGCAACACCCGCAGGGAGATGGCGGAATTACTGGGATATGGGATGCTTCCCGGATATACTGATGAATATTCATCGGGGGGTAATCAGCAGATGAATGCCTATAACAAGTATCTGATGGATACCTTACAGAAAGCTGGTCCTAAGGTTCAACTTAACCTGGCAAATTCTATCTGGATGGCTAAGGATGAGAAATTTGCAGACAGTATCGATGCTGCATTGTTGACACCTGTACGTAATTATTATAACGGGGACATCTTTCAAGTGGATTTCACCGGAGAGACGGCTTTGAAGCAGGTGAATAATTGGGTATCTGATCGAACGGACGGGATGATTAATCCGTTTCTTCAACAGTTTACATCTCCCGAGAAGATGAGACTCCTTTTAATCAACGCAATCTATTTTAACGGAACCTGGAGAAGTCCATTTTCTCCTGACGACACTGTGGAAGCCACCTTCCACGGGTTGACTTCAAATTCTTCCGTTAATATGATGTACCTGCATGAGGAAGAATATCGCTATTATTCCGACAATAGTATGCAAGGATTGGAGCTACCCTATGGGGATGGTGAGATTGTAATGGATGTGCTTATTCCACAGGATAAGGAGCTGACAACGATAGGGGAAGTATATGATAAGCTGAGCTCTGAGGAAGTGAATGATTTCTTGCATTCTCTGGATAAAGTATACCCTTTGATGATCAACAGAGTCGGATTGCCGAAGTTTACGATGGAATATGGCACTGTAGAGCTGAAAGATATTTTGAATGAACTCGGAATGAAGGACGCATTCGACCCTTCCAAGGCTGATTTTGGCAAGGTGGGTGATAATCTTGTCGTGAGCTCCGTCGTCCATAAAGCCAAGATAGAGGTGGAAGAATGGGGAACCAGAGCTTCTGCAGTTACAGGTGTTACTTTGGATACCACTGCCGCTCTTGTCACAGACCCGCTTGAAATTATTGTAGATGTGCCCTTCCTCTTTTTCATCAGGGATAAGGTAACGGATACGATCCTGTTTATGGGAGAGATGAACAATCTATAACAGTTAACAATAAAACAGAGCTCCTAAGGCCAGACTCAAAACTGGTCTTAGGAGCTGTTTTCATATCATTAATTTTTTCAATTTAATTTAAAGCTTGTATAAATTTGGTTGACACGGTTCATAGATAGTGCTACAATATACATTCGCTTTATAAATATTTACCGCGGGTTTTCTTGGCAAAATCCAAGGAAAAAAGTGTACCTGAGGGGTACATGTGTACCTAAGGGTTACACCGTCGCTTGGCAAGATATTTGAAAAAAATATTACTACCAGGAGGAACAATATGATTGAAGTTACACACATCTCTAAGACCTATAAGGTCAACCGGCGCAATGCCGGATTTTCTGAAGCGTTCAAGGCACTGTTTCATAAACAGTATGAACGCATCAAAGCGCTCGACGATATTTCCTTTAGCATAGGAGAGGGAGAGATGGTCGGGTATATCGGTCCCAATGGTGCAGGAAAAAGCAGTACGATTAAGATGCTTAGCGGAATACTGACACCGGATAGCGGGCAATGCCGCATCAACGGACACATTCCCTGGAAAGAAAGAACCGCACATGTCAGAGAGATCGGCGTTGTCTTCGGACAGCGATCCCAGCTGTGGTGGGATGTTCCGGTGATTGATTCCTTTGAACTGCTGCGGGACATCTATCAGGTTCCACAAAAGAATTATCAGCAAAAGCTTGAAGAGCTTGTTACCCTGCTTCATCTGGAGCAGCTAATCAGAACCCCCGCCAGGCAATTATCACTGGGACAGAGGATGCGATGTGAGCTGGCGGCTTCCTTGTTGCACAATCCAAAAATATTATTCCTGGATGAGCCGACGATAGGCTTAGATGCTGTATCGAAGCTTGCGGTCAGGGATTTTATACTTGAATTGAATCGAACTCATAAGACTACAGTTATCCTAACGACCCATGATATGCAGGATATCGAGACTCTGACGCATCGAATACTTCTGATTGGAAAAGGCAGGATATTACTGGACGGTAATCTGGAGGACATCAGAAAGCAGGTCGATGTGCTTGATAGTACAGAAGATATTCCCTCGATCGATGAGGTTGTAGCAAGGTTGTATCGGCAATATCAGATATTATAATGACTGGGATACCCACTCTTTTCGAAAGAGAGGGAAATTTTTATGTCCATTTTTGAATTAAGGAGATGAATTGCTGATGTTAAAAATGAAAAAATATACTTCTTTTTTCCGTATGCGTTTTATTGCCGGATTACAATATCGGGCAGCAGCATTAGCGGGAATATCCACACAGTTTGCCTGGGGCGGGCTGGCGATCTTAGCATATAAAACCTTTTATGAGACCAATTCGGCCGCTTTTCCGATGAGCTTTCAGGCCTTGGCCACCTATGTGTGGCTACAGCAGGCATTTTTGGCACTCTTCACAATCTGGATTTTCGAAAATGAGATCTTTCAGACAATCAAAGATGGAGGGATTGCCTATGAGCTTTGCAGACCGGTTGACATCTATACAATGTGGTTTTTTCGAAGCATGGCAAACAGACTGTCTAAGGCAGTAATACGGTGTATACCAATCCTAATCTTTGCGGGGTTTCTGCCGGCTCCCTATGGAATCGGACTACCTGTTGATTTACCGGCTTTTATGGCCTTTCTGGTTACATCTATACTGGGATTTCTTGTGGTAATCGCCTTTTGCATGCTGATCTACATCATAACCTTTTTTACGTATTCCGCAATTGGTGTCAGGATGGTGGCAGTATCCATCACAGAGATTTTGTCAGGTGCAATTATACCACTTCCTTTTCTGCCTGATAAGCTTAGAAGGATTGTGGAGCTGCTCCCCTTTGCTTCGATGCAGAATGTACCTCTTAGGGCATATTCAGGTGATATCTCAGGTACGGATCTGTTTTTAAAGGCAGGACTTCAATTGTTTTGGGCAGTATTTATGATCTGGATCGGGAGAAGGATTGTTGCTTTGGCGGGTCGCAGGATAATCGTACAAGGCGGTTAAACTGAAGGCCTGGAAGGGATATTATGCATACAGAGAAGTTTTAGAATACATCAGGAACTCGGTTCCTGATAGATTGGAGAATATGATGAGACTATATCTGAAATTTATGGGTATTCACCTGAAATCAGAGATGCAGTATAAGATGTCCTTCTTATTGACTGCGATCGGTCAATTTCTGGTTTCCTTTAATGTGTTTTTAGGGGTTTTATTTATGTTCGACCGTTTCCATGAGGTCAAGGGTTATCGGCTATCCGAGGTGCTTTTGTGTTATTCCATTGTCTTACTCAGCTTTTCGATCGCAGAGATGTTCTTCAGAGGATTTGACATGTTCTCTTCGACCATAAGCAGTGGGGAATTTGACAGAATCCTGCTGCGCCCCAGAAATGCCATTCTTCTTGTAGCCTGCGGAAAAATGGAATTTACCCGCATTGGTAGAATGCTACAGGCATTTGTCATGCTGGCTTATGGGATTACAGCTTCACGACTTACCTGGGACATATCAAAGGTATTTACACTGATTCTGATGATAGTTGGTGGAAGTGTTATTTTTGGTGGCGTATTTATCATCTATGCAGGTGTCTGTTTTTTTACGATTGAGGGTCTGGAGTTTATGAATATTCTAACGGACGGAGCCAGAGAGCATGGAAAATATCCACTTGATGTCTATGGAAAGGGTGTACTGCGGTTCTGCACCTTTGTGGTGCCCTATTCATTGTTTCTTTACTATCCGTTCCTTTACCTCATTGGTAAGGTGACAGGCTGGTATTACATACTGTTACCGGTAATCGGGTGTTTGTTTATGGTGCCCTGCCTGCTTTTTTGGCGTTATGGAGTCAGACATTATCAGTCAATTGGATCATAAGGAAGGAAATAAGGAGCTAAGGGAGTCCGGCAGGCAAAAAAATAGCCGCCGGAACTTCCGACAGCGTCAAATGGTATTTTTAGGTACACTTCATTTTGCATCATAACACATCTGAAATAAAAAGTCTAGTAATATTTTTATTACCTAGTATGATGAAATAGGAACATATGGAAATAATTAAGCAATAGGAGGCTGTCATGCAAGAAACACAGAATATGTTGGATACAGAAAAGCAAAGCGGCTCGGAACGAAGATTGGAAGAGAAGCATCTCGAAGAGTGTATCAGGGTAATTGACGGGAATATCGAGGAATATATGCGGCAGTTTAGGGAGATTAGTGCAGAGACGAAGGAACTGTATGATAACTACCGCTCTGATAATCCTGAACTTCATAATGACCTGGTGATCGGATTGGATATGAAGTCTCAGATTGAACGGACGTTGAATAAGAACTTAATGGCAAGACGAAAACCCTACTTCGGTCGGATTGACTATCAGGAAATCGATGATAATACATGCTACTCCCTGTATCTCGGGAAAAACGGTATCCGTAAGAATATCACAGAGAACATCATTATTGACTGGAGGGCACCAATCTCCAGTGTATATTACGACAGTGACATCGGAAGAAGTTCCTATCCCACTCCGGTGGGGGAGCGAATAGATATTGATTTATCTTTAAAACGTACGTATGAGATTGAGAATAGTAAGCTGATTGAGTTCTATGACTCGGATGTCGTGGCAAATGATGAGTTTCTGACAAAGTATCTCAGTAAGAATAAAGAGGTAGTTCTCGGGGAGATTATTGCCACCATCCAGAAGGAGCAAAATGAGATTATCAGGGACAGTCCCTGGCACAGCGTCATCGTACAGGGCGTTGCGGGAAGCGGAAAGACCACGGTGGCAATGCACCGCATCTCCTATATTCTATATAATTATAAAGAAAAGTTCAGACCGGACGAGTTCTTCATAATTGGCAGCAACAAGATGCTTCTGAATTACATTACCGGGGTGCTTCCGAATCTGGATGTCTATAATGTGAATCAGATGACGATGGAGGAATTCCTGCTCCTGCTTTTGGATAAAGATTTTAACTGGAAGAAAGGAAAATATCAGCTTGCCAACAGCTTCCTAAAGCTCGAGGCGGATAAAAACACACAGGATATCTCCCGGCTGAAGCAGTTTAAGGGCTCCATTCATTTTATCAAAGCATTGATGGAATTTATGAAGCAGTTTGAACTTGCATCGGTCACCTCGGATTCTGTGGAATATGGCAATCAGGTGTTGTATTCCAGAGAAGAGATTCTGTACTTTATGAATTTCTTCTCAGAGCTGCCGCTACAGGAGAAGATCGATCTGCTGAATAAACGCCTGACCTATAAGATTGCTTCTGTGAATGAGGAAAATGACAGACGCAGAGAGGATATTCGGGCCGAGGTGAATAAATACAAGAACTATTTCGGCAACAGAAATAAGAAATATAATCTGATGGAGATTTATCAGGAATTTTTGGAGGACCTAAGACAGAATTCCAATTCATATCTTGAGAAAGGCATCAGGGTTCCTGAGGAGAGCGTCCTTAAGTTAATCGTTACAGAGCTGTCACAAAAACAGCTGGATATCTATGATCTTGGTATGCTGAATTATATCAAACGACGGATTAAGATGACGAAGGATTATGAGTATGTCAGTCATATCGTGATTGATGAGGCACAGGATTTTGGAGTCATGCTGTTTATGATCTTCCGTCAGCTCTTCAAGAATTGTACTTATACCATCATGGGTGATATCTCACAGAATATTTATTACGATACCGGTATGAACGACTGGGAGGTATTGAAGCAGGAGGTGTTTTCACCGGAGAAGGATCGCTTCTATGTACTGACGAAGAGCTATCGTAATACCGTGGAGATCTCGGAATTTGCGAGCCGTGTGTTGAAAAAGTGTTCCTTCAAGACCTATGAGATTGAACCGATCATCCGTCATGGAAAGGATGTTACACTGTCCAGGGTCGGAAGTGAGGAACAGATGGTGGCGAAGACTGCTGAAGTGATCCATTCCATCAGAGAGAGCGGTTACGACACGGTTGCAATCATCTGCAGAACCATAGAGGAGACAAGGAAGGTAAAGGAACTCTTAAAGCCCCATGTACCATTGGAGCATCTGACGGGGAATATTGAAGAGATGTCCTTCACCAGCGGCAATATGGTGCTTCCCATCCACATGACCAAGGGCTTGGAATTTGATGCTGTCATCCTCTGGAATCCGGATGAACGCAGCTACCATACCAATGATGAGGACGCCAAGCTGATGTACGTGGCGATTACCCGTGCGATGCACGAGCTTCACATCATCTATCAGGATGAGCTGTCTGGGCTGTTATCATAGTCTGATCACCATTACCCATACCCCTATACCCCCGATCCTTTTATTAGGGAGATTCATTTCATTACAAAATAGTAATAGTAGTGGGTTGTTTGCATAAAAGATACATTTCATGCCTTAAAAGACACGTTTCGTGCATGAAACGGTTTATTAGCAAATAAATTGGTATTCTTATGATGTAACTGTAAGCGATTACAAAGGATGCAGCTCGTTGGCAGAGGATTAGAGGCGGAATGAGATTATGACTAATAAAGTACGGAGGTAATTATTATGGGTATATTATTAAAGACAGTTGCCTTTCCTAGTTTATCGGAGCAGTCCATCGATTTTGGTGTGGCAGAAGTACTGGCGGTTCATACGACCATGGAGCCCCCTACCGATGCATTAGAGGAGAACAAAGAATACAAGGCACTGATGGAAGAAAGCAGCCTTTGACAGCATTAGTTTGGCAATAAAGAAGCACTAGTTGGGTATAGAAGAAAAGCAGATAAGAAGGCGAAAGGACCAGCATTCCCATGAAGCTGGTCCTTTCGCCTTCTATATATGACTGAATCTTTGAAAAGCCCCTTTGCTGTTATTCAGTTGCTTATTCTAAATGAACTTATTTGAAAATTCCATATGCATTCTGAACTTCCTGAACATACAGGATTCCGTTACCGGGTTCATCCATTTTTAATTTACTGCGAATAGATGCCATGATTGCTTCCGTTTTTTCGGGTTCTGAGAGGATCATAACAATCTCTTTCTCAGGCTCTATGTCCATCATAAAGAGCTTGGTTGTTTCGTGCACTCCTGAGCCGCGACCGTTGATAATTGTACCGCCGGTAGAACCAGCTTCATTTGCAGCACTGATTACATCCTCAGCTTTCCCTTTCTCTACTATGCTGGTCAATAAATGATACATTGCATTATTCCTTTCTTCTTCTTCGATTTTCTTGCTGCAATTTATGTGACTTGTCCCAGCAACCTCGGAGATAGCGATGGAAAATGCTATTCCATGGTTGGGTTTTTCTAATTTAAAATGCTGATTCAGGTTGGAGAGAGCATGATCAGCTGTCTCATAATCAGCGAGCATAAATATGATTTCTTTACGGGTATCTGTTAATCCCAAGTACTCCAAAACTGTATTATGAATCGTACCTTTTCCTAAAAATACGGTACTTCCCTGTATGTTGCATTTCTTTGCTTCGTGTATCACTTTACTGCTCATCCCGTCATTAACGATAAAGCAGATTAACTGAAACCGCTTGCAATTTGCATCAGGTAACATCATATTACCTCCCTTCTTTTCGATTTTATTTTAAAGAATAGCCCTAATATTTGTAAGGCAATAATGGGGGTCATTGCCACCATTGCTATCATGCCAAATCCGTCTATCAGTACATCAGCATGTTCAATAGAATCGGCCGCACCCTGGATATAAGCTAATATGAAGGTTGCAGTCATTGGTCCGGAAGCTACACCACCCGAATCAAAAGCTATTCCGACAAACAACTTAGGAACAATATAAGACATTATAATACATATTATATATCCGGGCAATAAATAATGCCATAACTGAAGCTTAGGAATTAGGATTCTGAGTACAGATAATGTTACGGCAATACCTACTCCGATTGAGAGAAAGACAAGCACTGACCTGCGTTTTACATATCCGCTGGTTACGTCCTCAATCTGCCGGGTTAGTACATACACAGCCGGCTCTGCTAAAATTGTAACAAAACCTAGAACAAAACCTACTGAAACTAAAAAGAACTTATTGTCGAGGGAGGCCAATTCGTAACCTATCTTGCTTCCGACATCCATAAAGCCTGAGTTCACACCTACCAGGAACAATGTCATACCGATAAAGGTAAAGATCATACCATTCAAAATTTTTCGCACTGCTGTTTTTGATAGTTTAAAGGAAACTTTCTGGAGCAGCAGAAAAATCACCAGGATTGGAAACAAAGCCCAGAAGATCTCGACAATTACATCGGATAATTCATGGATAAATGGTTGAATAATGGATGAGGATTTTGTTTCGTCATATATCATAGAAGCCGTTATTTTATCTGTTTTTGATATGATTGACAGTATCATAACAGATAATATTGCACCGATCGAAGCGATAGCCACCAGTCCAAAGCTATCCTTTTCGGAGGCCTTACTGTCTTTTTTAAGCCTTGATACACCCATAGCCAGTGCTAAGATGAAAGGAACCGTCAATGCTCCTGTCGTAGCTCCTGATGCATCAAAGGATATTGCCAGAAATTCTTGAGATGTAAAAAATGCCAATATAAAAATAATACCGTAGAAGATCGTAAGCAACCTGTATAAGGGCAGGTTATATACAATTCTTATGAGACCTACGGATAACATAATCGCGATACCAATGGAGACAATGATAACGATGGTCCATTTCGATATCATATCACCGGTAACAAAACCAACCTGAGCTGCCAGAATATGAAGGTCAGGCTCCGCAATTGATATAAAAAAGCCAAGCAGTAGACCGGAAATAGCTACGATCAGCAACTTATTGGTTTTTGCCATGGCAGCACCTATCGCATTACCGATTGGAGTAATTCCCAAATCCACTCCGATTAGAAACAGAGTCAAGCCCACTACGATAAATACTACTCCGAGAAAGAACCTGGCCATGACTACAGAATCCATAGGAACAAGAGTGAAATTCAAGATGAGAACAATAACTGCAATTGGAAGAATCGAAAGTGCTACTTCCTTAAATTTTAGTGTTAACTCGTTCAATTAAAATCATCCTTTCTGGTTTTGTTATCGTCTTTAGTAATGATCACCCTCTTTATATAATTTTAGGGTTATACCTGAGAGCAGCTCTGCTAATCGTAATTGGTTTACAGAACGCTACATATCATGTTAACCCTTAATTTAGTATAGAATAGATATATAGCTAAGTCAAGTCATTGGTTCCTTTTAATTAATTTATTAAGTAAAGTATTAAATATTAATACATATATAGGAATTGTAATAATGTTTTGATGTACGAATTTTATATAAAATATGAAAAATTTAAGTAAGGAGTTCTTGACAAAGCCTGTCCGATTTAATATAATAAAAAAGTACTTTTGATGGGATCTTAGCTCAGCTGGGAGAGCATCTGCCTTACAAGCAGAGGGTCATAGGTTCGAGCCCTATAGGTCCCATTTTCATGCGATACATGAATAATTAATATGGCGAAGTAGCTCAGTTGGCGAGAGCACGCGGTTCATACCCGCGGTGTCGGCGGTTCAAATCCGTCCTTCGCTACTTTAAGTGTTGCAATATCCGATCAGGGTAGGCAACATTTTTTTTGGCTTAGGGTTAAGTTTGCCCGAAAGCTAAAAATGCTCCGATAGAAATTTGATTACAATCACATTTTTAAGAAGGTGGAGCATGCTACAATAAAACAGACTATGATTTCAGTCTGCATAATAGAAAGGATACATAGGATGAGTAACTATTCAGGCCCTAAGGCACTTACGGAGTATGTCTTATACCAGAGCAGACACAAAGCAAATAAAACCTTCCCGATCCTGTTGGTACAGGGGATTTTGGCAGGAGCATACATATCTATCGGAGCGATCGGTTATCTGAAGCTGGCAGCAGGAGTTACTGCATCCGGCTTGGGGAATTTTCTTGGTGCCGCTGTGTTCCCGATCGGAATTATCGCAGTGCTTTTCATGCAGGCGGAGCTTTTCACCAGTGATACGATGGTAATGCTTGCTGTATATTCCGGACATACTAAATTAAGAAAGATTTTTAAGATACTATTTCTGATTCTGATTGCGAATCTGATCGGAGCAGTACTGATTGCCCTGTTATCGAAGTATGCAGGAATCTTTGACGAAAAGGCAATTGAGCTGATTATGGATAAGGCTGTTCATAAGGTACACATGCCTTTCATAAAACTGATGACCAGTAGTATTTTATGTAATATCATTGTGTGTACCGGTGTCTGCCTTGCTTACAGCTGCAAGGAGGAGATCAGTAAGATAGCCTTGGTATGGCTGTCCATTACGGTGTTCGTACTCAGTCAGACCGAGCACGTGGTTGCCAATATGTATTACCTGTTTATCGCATATTTCAGTGGTGCTGATATCACACTTACAGGGATATTTTATAATCTTTCTGTCGCTGCTATCGGCAATTTTATCGGTGGAGGAATTCTTGTATCAGGTGCCAATTATCTTCTGGCATTTCGTGATATTGAGAGAAAGCCCAACCACTGATATCAGAAGGCATTATTTACGACGTGGTATTATTTATGATGGACTAATTTCTATAGATATACTATAATTTTTTTGACTAATCGATATTCATATCTACAGGATGTCGCTTACAGCATCATGGATGTGTGGAGCGAATATTTCACGACACATCAAGTAGGATTATTTTGTAGGGTGGGCTACCATATGAAGCAGAACTACCGGGTTAACATAAGATTGGAGAACGGTGAAATGCTTTCCATAGAGGGTGAGGTGCAGGAGACAATCCTGGAGACCCTGGCCGGACATGGGATTCCTTGTCGTGCCGACTGTGGAGGAAGAGGAACCTGTGGGAAATGTAAGATCAGAGTAACGGAGGGCGATCTGAAGCCTTCGGTACAGGATGAAAAGATCTTTACTCAGGAAGAGCTGAAGGCCGGTTATCGACTCGCCTGTAAGGCCGTTCCCGAGGGGGAAGTTTCTATTGTGCTCTGCAGTCTTGCGGAGCAGGATATGAAAGCCGTTACTGAGAATCGATTTGGCGATTCAGAACACTCAGTTATGATAGATCAGGCTCATGCCCCGGAATATCTTATAGCAATTGATTTGGGTACCACTACGCTAGCATTTCTTTTGTCCGAGATTTCCGGTGGAACAGTGCTAAGTACTTATACCCTTATGAACCCGCAAAGAGCATATGGGGCTGATGTCATCTCCAGAATCAAGGCTTCTGTGGATGGTAAGCGTGAGGTACTTCAAGACATAATAAAGAGGGAACTGCTTCAGGGCTTACAGGAAGTTATTCATCAATCAGGAGTCACGCCTGAGGCCGTGACACAGCTTGCTATAGCAGGGAATACGACGATGATCCATCTGCTGCTGGGATACTCCTGTGAGACATTGGGGGTCTATCCCTTCCTTCCTGTGAATAAGTATACACATAGGCTAAGCTTTGGAGAATTATTTGCCGGTGATGGGGAATTACTGCAATCGATGAAGAGGGTTCCGGTCCTGATCCTTCCGGGAGTCTCCGCTTTTGTCGGTGGAGATATCGTCGCCGGGTTGGCTGTCTGTGGATTTCATAGCTCAGAAAGCATCAGCCTGTTGATAGATCTCGGAACGAACGGGGAACTGGCGCTTGGTAACAGGGATAAGCTCCTTGTCGCTTCTACTGCCGCGGGGCCGGCTTTTGAGGGTGGTAACATCTCCTGTGGGACAGGAAGCATTCCGGGTGCGGTCAGTCGTGTGGAAATCGAAGAGAATGCTATACGGTATGAGACGATTGCTTCGAAGGAGCCCCAGGGTCTGTGCGGCACCGGCGTGATTGAGCTTGCAGCAGAGCTCTACCGAAACGGGATTGTCGATGATACCGGTCTTTTATGTGAGAAATATTTTTCTGAGGGATACCCTATTGAATATAAGGGAAAGACTGCATTTACCTTTCTGCAAAAGGATATTCGGGAACTGCAGCTTGCAAAGGCAGCCGTGCGCGCCGGAGTAGAGGTGCTTCTTAATCACTATGGGATTACTTACGAACAGGTGGACAGGGTCTACCTTGCCGGAGGCTTTGGCTATTATCTGAATACAGAGAAGGCTATCCAGATTGGTCTTTTACCGGAGGAATGGAAGGACAGAATTACAGCGGTCGGGAACAGTTCACTGGCGGGGGCGGAACAGTCAGCTCGCAGCAGGGAGTTTGTAACTTTATTGGAGGAGCTTGCAGAGAAAGCACAGGAGGTACAGCTTTCCCTGAGCCCGGATTTTAATGATTTGTATCTGCAACATATGTCATTTCACTGAGGTCATAAAATAATACTAAAATGAAAGTGGTCAGAATTTCATTTTGAACTTCTACAAGTTATTGCGTTGTGCCGCTCGTTGGCGGCGGAATGGAGGTAAGTATGAGAATAGGAACAGGTTATGATGTCCATAAGCTGGTGGAAGATAGAGCCTTGATACTCGGCGGAGTAAATATTCCTTATGAGAAGGGGCTGCTGGGACATTCCGATGCGGATGTGCTGATCCATGCTATCATGGATGCACTGCTTGGGGCTGCGGCACTTGGGGATATCGGTAAACATTTCCCGGACAGTGATCCCGCATATAAGGGAGTATCCAGTATCCTGCTTCTGAAAAACGTAAAGCAGTTGTTGGATGAGAAGCTCTATATAATAGAGAATATTGATGCAACCATCATTGCACAGAAACCGAAATTAGCCGGCTTTATTCCTGAGATGGTGACTAACATTGCTGACGCACTGGGGATTGAAACAGATAGAGTCAATGTCAAAGCGACTACGGAGGAAGGACTGGGTTTTACCGGAGAGGGTCTTGGGATCTCAGCAAATGCTGTCTGCCTGATTGAGTCTATAACAAATTATCAGTTCGATGTGACACCAAAGGGTGTATATAACAGTAGTTCCTGCGGTGGCTGTAGCGGCTGTGGTAAACAATAAATTTGTGATTGACAAAAGTTATTGTTATGCATACAATAAGCAATATAAATGTAAAAGCGATGAACGGAAAAGTAGCATATGATGTTGTAGCAGAGAGGGAATGTCACCGGCTGAAAGCATTCCTTATGGTATGATATGTGAAGTGCATCCGGGAGCTGGTTCGGTGAAGCGTAGGTTTAGCCGGGCTCGGTAACAGCCGTTATCTGTTTTGAGAGGTATGCCTTTGATTTATGGCATACAAGTAGAGTGGAACCGCGTTATTTACACCGCCTCTATATCGGAGGCGGTGTTTTTGATTCTATTTCACCGGACATGGGGATATCCATGTTGGTTGTAGCCTAAAGGGGGACGTAGTATGGGAGCGATTAAATACATCAAAGAGGAAATGCAGATAGTGAAGGAAAGAGACCCTTCAATCAAGACACCACTGGAGGTGTTTCTGTATCCAAGCTTTCGGGCGATTATCCGATACAGAATAGCACATTATCTCTATCTCCATAAGTGTTACTTTTTGGCAAGATGGTTTTCCCAACGTACAGTCAGAAAGACGGGAATTGAGATACATCCGGGAGCAACGATAGGCAAAGGGTTATTCATTGACCATGGGCATGGAGTAGTCATTGGAGAGACAGCGATTATCGGAGATAATGTTACTTTGTTCCAAGGGGTCACTTTAGGAGGGACAGGGAAGGAACGCGGCAAGAGACATCCTACTGTCGGTAACAATGTAATGATCAGTGCAGGAGCAAAAGTTATCGGATCCTTTACCATAGGTGAGAATTCCAAAATCGGAGCCGGTTCTGTCGTATTAACAGAAGTACCACCGAATTCTACGGTAGTAGGGGTACCCGGAAGAGTGGTCAAGATGAATAATGTTCGTGTACCAAGAGAGGATCTTGATCAGGTGCATCTGCCTGATCCGGTGCAAAAGGAGTTGAATTGTCTGCATAATGAGAATGTCTGTCTCAGGACGGAGCTAAAGCGTCTCTACAGTAAGCTGGAGGACATGGAGAAAAGGCTTGAAGAACGTAAGGAAGAGAATAAAACCCTGATAAATTGATGAAAAGGAGGAAATCCTCCTAATAGCTGGGAATATCAGACGGACCGGTAAAGAATGTTCGCAGGAGGATGAATTGCATGAAGATTTATAATACACTGACGCAGAAAAAAGAAGAATTTGTTCCGATTGAGGAAGGCAAGGTGCGGATGTATGTCTGCGGTCCGACAGTCTACAACTATATCCACATCGGCAATGCAAGACCCACCATCGTATATGACACCTTCCGCCGTTATCTGGAGTATCTCGGCTATGAGGTGAATTTTGTAACGAATTTCACGGATGTTGACGATAAGATCATCAAGAAGGCAAATGAGGAAGGTGTGAACGCTTCCGAGATATCCGAACGCTATATCAGAGAATTCCGTAAGGATGCGGATGCCTTGAATGTTCGTGAAGCCACCGTTCATCCGAAGGCTACAGAGGAAATTAGCGGAATGATTGAGATGATTGAAACACTGATTCAAAAAGGGCATGCTTATGAGAAAAACGGAACAGTCTACTACAGAACCAGAAGCTTTGCCGAATATGGAAAACTGTCCAAGAAGAAGGTAGATGATCTGGAGGCAGGAGCCAGGATTGCTGTCAGCGATGAAAAAGAAGATCCCATGGATTTCGTACTCTGGAAGCCGAAGAAGGAGGGAGAACCCTTCTGGCCCTCACCCTGGAGCGACGGGCGTCCCGGCTGGCATATCGAATGTTCCGTCATGAGCAAGAAATATCTCGGGGAACAGATTGATATCCATGCTGGCGGTGAAGATCTGGTATTCCCTCATCATGAGAATGAGATAGCACAAAGTGAGGCTGCCAATGGCAAGGAATTTGCCCGTTACTGGATGCATAATGCCTTTTTGAATATTGATAATAAGAAAATGTCCAAATCAGAGGGGAATTTCTTTACGGTTCGTGAGATCTGTGAGCTTTATGACCCTCAGGTAGTACGGTTCTTTATGCTGAATTCCCATTACCGCAGCCCCTTGAATTTCAGTAAGGAGCTGATGGAGTCCGCAAAGAATTCTCTGGCAAGAATCCTGACCAGTGTTGGACAGCTGCAATTCCTTCTTTCGGGGACTACCTTAAAGGATAGTGAGCTGACAGCTGAGGAATATAAGCTTGTCGGTGAAGCAGAGCAGTTAAAGGAGAAATATAAAGCTGCTATGGATGACGACTTCAATACTGCTGATGCAATTGCCGCAATCTTTGAGCTGGTGAAACTGGCGAATACCAATTGTAATGGGGAAAGCTCCAAATCCTTTGTACAGACCATCCATGATCTGATTGTTGAGCTTTGCGATATTCTTGGTTTTAATACCGAGAAGAAGGAAGAATTGTTGGATGAAGAGATCGAGAAGCTGATCGAGGAGCGTCAGGCTGCAAGAAAAAACAAGGATTTTGCAAGATCAGATGAAATCAGAAATCTTTTGCTGGAAAAGGGCATTATACTTGAGGATACCAGAGAGGGTGTAAGATGGAAAAGGAGTTAGGCTTTGCAGGATATATCAGGAATTCAATGAATTTGCAGGGAACGGATATCAAGACTTATTCGCCACTGACCCTGGCCTTTATCGGTGATTCTATCTTTGACCTGATTATCAGAACCTATATCGTAGAGAGCGGAAATGCACCTGTCAATAAGCTTCACAAACGGGCGTCCAAGTTAGTTCAGGCTTCTGCTCAGGCTGAGCTGTATCATCAGATTAAGGATCATCTCACAGAGGAGGAGACCGCTGTCTTTAAGAGAGGACGGAATGCCAAATCCTACACCTCTGCTAAGAATGCCGGAATATTGGAGTATAGAACGGCTACGGGGCTGGAGGCACTGATCGGATATCTCTATCTTTCGGATCGGATGGACAGACTGATGGAGTTAATCAGACATCAAATGGATAAAATGGTAACTTTTTCGTAAGAAATTTGCCATCGAATTGACTTATTCAATTTCTAGAATGTTACTTAAATGTAAGACGCTTACTAAGTTGACAGAAATTGAGAAATGAAAGCTGTTGCGTGTATACATGCAACAGCTTTTTTAAGGAGAGATAATAATGTTGAAAAAGCGAATGAGATTTGTTCTGAAGACTATGGCTGCTACAGCCGTCATAACAGCAGGCTCCGTTCTTGGGCTTATGGGGATGCAGCAAAGTAGTGTGCAGGCGGCTGCGGAACCGGAGACAGTAGAGCTAAGAATAATTGGAACCACTGACCTTCACGGACAGTTGAACAGTAAGGATTATGAGAAGGGTGTGGATTATAATAACGGCGGATTGGCGCGATTATCCGATCTGATTAAGAAAACGAAGAGCGAGGTGCCTGCGGAGAGCGTTATTTTATTGGATGCAGGGGACACCTTGTATGATTATACAACGGAGTATATCTTTTCTGAAAATCAACAGGTAGTTCAACCGATTTACAGAGCATTGGCCACAATTGGATATGATGCGATTACACTCGGTAATCATGATTTTGATTATGGCTATGATTATATCCTGCGACAGCTGAATGGTTCCGGACTCAAAAACATCACTGTTCTGTCTAATGTCACGGATTCCAAGACAGGAGAGTATCCCTTCCAGGAGAATATGATCATTACCAGAACACTGACGACCTCAGCCGGTAGAAAGGTAGAGGTGAAGATCGGTATTCTGGGATTGACCATACCCACACTGACCGGAAAGACCCATAGCTATGTCGGTTTGCTGAAGGGTGAGGATATGGTCACGAATGCGAAGAGCGAAGCGGCAAAGCTCAAAAAAAGTGGTGCGGATGTGGTCGTCGCTCTGGCTCATACCGGAATGGGACCGGAAGCACCGGAGTTAAATTTCAAGAACGTAGCCTATGCACTGACTAAGATTTCAGATATTGATGTGGTAATCTGCGGACATGAGCATAATCAGTTCCCCACAACGGATTACTCTTCTCCCTATTACAAATTACCCAATGTAGAAAAATCAACCGGTCTGATCAATGATAAAAATGTAATTATGGCAGGTAACCGCGGGAACTCATTGGGAGTAGTGGATCTAAAGCTTACAGTATATAAGGACGGCGGATATAGAATTTCAGACCGTAAGTCAGAGCTTCGTCCGGTAAATGCCAGTACGACTAAGGAAAACAAGACGCTTGCAGGCTTCTATGGAGAATGGGACGAGAAGATGCTGCATTACAGCCGTGATATCATTGCAAAGCTGAAGGATGATGAGTTGATCCATAATTATTATGGCATGCTGGGTGATAATTCGGCTATCCAGATATTGAATGATGCCAAGATAGATTATGGACAGAGATTTGTCCAGACCACCGGAACAAAATACAAGGATTATCCGATTATTGCAGCTTCCAACTATTATGCCTATGGAGGTGTCTCTACTGAGGATTATGTCAATATCATTGACAGCATTACAGAATCTGATTTGACCTCAATCCAACCTTACAATAATTATCTTTATATTTATACGATTACAGGAAAGCAGTTGAAAGAGTGGCTCGAATGGTCTGCCAGCGCTTATGAGACAGCATCCATTGCTTCGAAATGGAGCAGTCTGACAATGAACAATCTAATGAAATCTTCGGGACTGAAGTCTCTCCTGAGGGAGGATTGGCTGTATAACTGGAGCACTTTTACTGTTTTTGATGGAATTAATTATGTTATGGATCCTTCCAGTGAGCCGCGCTACGATATCAGCGGTAATAAAGTCAGCAACAGCAGCAGGATCAGCCGTATCACTTATAATGGCAAAGAGGTTACAGATAATATGACGTTCCTGTTGGTAACGAATAAGATCACTGCGCCAAAGGCTGCCAATCAGGGTGTGGAGGCTCAGGTGGTCCTAAATGGTTTTATCCGCACGCAAACAGTCCTTAGCAAGTACATAAGTGCAATCTCAGACAACGGTAGTATCCTGCCACACCTGGATTATAACTGGAATGTCGGATTGGCAGCAGATAAAAGTTTTATCACCCGGGTTCCTGAACAGGGAGAGGGGTTAATGGAAGCTACACCATGGTATAAGAAGCTTCTGACCAAGGCGGAGGGATATTCTTATTATGAAGCATCCTATCCGAAAAGAGATAAGGACACCGTTAGTCCCCACATCATAGCTACACAGGTGATCACTGCTGCTACCGCTTCTCCATATAAAATAGCAGTGCATGTAACAGATGCTTCGAAGCTAAAGACAATCCAATATGTAAAGGGTGAAAAGGAAGCGGAGGGCTTTACCAGAACCGGTGGTGCTACATTGGCATCGGACAATACATTTACTGTTGTGGAAAATGGTGTCTATACCATCTACGCTGAGGATGAAGCCGGCAATAAGTCAACCTACCGCCTGGTAGTGAATAACTTTGATGACAATCTTCTGGCTTCTCCCACGGTTGATTCCTATACCAATCGTAAGACAAAGATTACCGGACGTGGTGAACCGTTAACAAAGGTTATCATAAGCACACCTACCGGGACCTATACAACGAAGGTGGGGAAGGAAGGAACCTTCTCCTACGCATTACCGGCACAGAACTCGGGATCAAAATTACAGGTATATTTAAAGGATGAAGAAAAGAATCTGGAAAGTGCCAAAGTCACTGTGGAGGTAAAGAGAACGGGACCGAATCTCCCGACTGTTAAGGATATCAACAATATCCAGGATGCCATAACGGGTAATATGAATGATGAGGATGCAGTCCTCATAGCAATCGTTGATGAGACAGTCTATGTTCCGGAAAACGGGGGAAAAGAGCTCTACATGGCAAATACGGAGATTTATGATCCGGGGCTTGATATTGTTAAGGTACCATTTGTAAAAGATAATCAAAATGCTTTTACAATGACAGTAGGTCCACTTGAAGCAGGAGCATCTGTGAAGCTTTACAGTCTCGATCATATATCCAGAAACAGCAGAGTAAATGCAAAAACTGTACAACAGCTGGGGCCGGATGCACCTGTGGTTTACGAAGTCAGCAATATTGAGCGCAGTCTGAATGGCTTTATTCCGAATACGAAAAAATCAATTCAGGTAGCGATCAGAATAGGAAGCAACACACATACCATAAAGACAGAAAAAGACGGCAGCTTCTCCTTAAAATTCAATCATCAGCTTCAAAAGGGAGATATCATTCAGGTACAGGCGATCGGTAGTATAAACGGAGCAACCCGTCGAAGCTATACAACCCGGGTAAAGGTCCGTGATATCAATGATTTTATTAATACTTCGTCCAACAGCCTTGTATTTGAAAAGATTACGAACAAATCCACTGTGATCAGCGGTATGAATTTAGATGATGGGACCGTCTACCTGGCAATCGCTACAGGGAATGGCAGTCGCATGGAGAATTCGCTGGTAGCAGTTGAGACGGAAGTGGATGGCAGCTTTCAATACCTTCTGGATGAAGAGCTACCGATAGGGACACCGGTCTATGCAATGACAAGATTCACGGATGGCAAGATCTTACATGCGGCGAAGTATACAGTAATCGAAGGAATACCGGGTAAGCCTGTCTTTGTAAAGAGTATCACCAATACGGATAAGCAGATCCAGGTTGCTTCGAAGAAGGATTGCAATATTGTAGTAAAAATTGGATCCAAAACCTATTCTTCTAAGGAATATATACATGATAAGGAAAAGAATCAGTATATATATACTGTGAATATCAATCGAACCGCATCAGATTCTGAAGTGAAGATAACCTCGACGAATGAGGCAGGTACCAGTAAGGAACTGGTATTATATGTTGTGAAAGTCGCACCGGATCAGCCGGAGGTAGCTTCAATCAATGCCGGAGACACTATGATCACCGGTAGGATAGACCTGTATGATTATACTCCTGAGGATGACTCCAACAAGAAGAAAACGGAGAAGACTCCGAAAATCTTCAAGAATGCTCCGAAGAAGGTCGCTAAGACCCAGACAAGAATATTTGCTCAGATAGGCAGTAAAGTCTATGAGGGCAGCATCAATAATAAAGGTGAATTTAAGATTGAAATTCCGGCGGCGGAGGCAGGAACCGATGTGTCCATCTGGGGCAGCAACAAGGCCGGCAGAGGACCGCTGATTAAGGTCACCGTAGTTGAATAATCGTCACCGGAAGAGACAGAAAACGTGATAGAATGAGGATGTAACGGAGAAGATGATCCGTTACATCCTCATTCTTTTGATACATAAGTAAATTCGTCCTATGAATCAAAAAGCTATAATTAAGAAATCTAATTAAAATTTAGTATAGGCATAAAAATACTAGAATAAATATGCAACCTTACTCACATGGGAAACGTCTAATGATTAGAAAGATAAAAATGCATAGCATGAAGAGGAGGGTAAATTATGAAAAGATGGAAATATTTTATTGCATTCTTACTTGTAGTGTTGCTCGCAGCTTCCACAGCAGCCTGCGCGAAGAAGGCAGAGAACACCAGTGAAGCCACAATGGATCGTGCAATAGCACCGGAAGCGGAGTATAAGTACGATAGCATGGTGAGTGATACCGCGGCATCGACAGAGCAGGAGAAACCCGCGAGTGCCTTGAACAATTCGTCTGCAATTACGATGGAGGAGTCAGCAGCGGTGCAGACCCAGGATAAGATCATTCGTACCTTTTACATGGATGTGGAGACGCAGGAATTTGACAAATTGATTACTAACTTGGATGCTGAGATTAATCGGTTGAATGGTTATGTCGAGCAATCCAGAATCAGCGGCAAGAGCTATTATGACAGCGAAGGGGCACGCTACGCTGGTATTACGGCAAGAATTCCGAGGGAAAAGGTGGACGAATTCGTCAGCTTTGTGGGTGAGGAAGAGAATGCCAACGTGATTGACAAACAGGAAACAACGGAGAATGTCACTCTGGAATATGCTGATATCGAGAGCCGTAAGAAAGCTCTTGAGATTGAGCAGGAGCGGTTATTCGCATTATTGGAAAAGACGGATTCCCTGGAAAGCATCGTAACCTTGGAAAGCAGATTAAGCGAAATCCGTTATCAGCTTCAGAATTATAATACGACACTTCTGACCTATGACAATAAGGTTTACTACAGTACAGTTACCCTTAATATTCAGGAAGTGAAGAAGTTCACTCCGGCGGTTGAAATCAAGCAGTCTGTCGGAGCAAGGATCAAGAACGGCTTTAGTGATACAATGTACCGTCTGAGTGAAGGGGTGAAGGATTTCATTGTGTGGTTTGTAGTTAATCTGCCGTATCTGATCATCTGGGCGATCATCCTTACTGCCATTGCCCTTGTTATCAGAAGGATATACAAGAAAAATAAGCAAAGCGAGACACAAAAACCCCCAACATCACCGAAGCCTCCGATTGATATGGAATAAAGATGGGGATGTTTCAAAGATCCCTATGTAGTAACGAGTAAGGATACAGATATCCCCAACACACTGGATAGCTGTATCCTTACTCTGTCTATTTAAGTATTTTGAAACATCCCCACCTTTCTTTATTATCATGAATTTATTGTTACGGAGTCATGTAAAGTTATTTGCTCGGACAGTTATTAAACAGTGTGCTGAACATGGTTGCATGCCCCTGCTCATCCACCATGACCATATAGAAGGTGTCGATGATAACCTGGTCCATCGTAGATAATTGAACATTACGGTAAAATTCAACGGTCTCCAATTCTCCGACCAAAGCTTTTAAAAGGCCCTCCTTGTAACACGGATAACAGGTCTGTGTCACACAGTACTTTGGTTCACAGTCTGTATAATAGGTATATAGCTTTGAAAAAATCTGCAGGTGCTCAAGCTCATCCTCATAGGCATGCTGGATAAACTCACAGTGGAGTTTATTTGGTGCTTCTTTTAAAAGATGTCGGTAAAAATCGGCCGCATTTGCTTCATCCTCGATCGCTTTGTGAATAGAATGGAGAATCTGATCAAAAGACTTAGGGCCCTTTAAGGGTAAACTAGGTATCTGAACATAATTGCAGAGTCTGCTGTCTAAACAATGTCTGCATGATTCCGATGCTTGATATTGAAACATCAATATAACCTCCCGGTATTTCTGAATATAAATATACTTCTATAATAATTTATGTAAAGGAAGATATTTTCGTGATGATTTAGATCGAATTCACGGTAATATTGTTGTTTTATGTGTGGTCAGTACGGTCTGTATACCAGTGGGATGGGACTAACTCTTTTCTTTACAGGAAACAACGGGTTTGTTATGATTAGGAATAAGTAAGGACAGAGTCAGGAGCAGTAACGGGGGTGATTCGATGGAGAAGGTAATCTTTCATGTGGATGTCAATTCCGCTTTTTTAAGCTGGGAAGCGGTCAGCCGTCTGCAGCAGGGAGATACCCTGGATTTAAGAGAGATACCGTCAGCAGTCGCAGGGGATAAGAACAAACGACACGGAATCATATTGGCAAAATCAACACTTGCCAAGCAGTATGGAGTGCAGACTGGTGAGCCGATCGTGGATGCCTTAAAAAAGTGCCCGAATCTGGTGCTTGTCCCGCCGCACCATGGTATGTATGAGGAATATTCCAAGGCCTTCACCGATATTCTGAATGATTTTTCACCCTGTGTGGAGAAATGCTCTATCGATGAAGCCTATTGTGATATGACCGGAATGGCTGCTTTGTTTGGACCACCGGTTGAGGCAGCTTATAAAATAAAGGACAGAGTTAAGAATGAACTGGGTTTCACGGTGAATGTAGGCATCTCCTGCAATAAGCTGCTGGCCAAGATGGCCTCTGACTTTAGGAAGCCCGATCTGGTACACACGCTTTATCCCTCCGAGATTCCCGATAAAATGTGGGTGCTCCCCGTGGGAGAACTTTTCTTTGTCGGAAAATCCACGGTAAAGAAGCTGAATACCCTTGGTATCTATACCATAGGTGAGCTTGCTAAGACGGATGTGGAGATCTTAAAGGCTCACTTAAAGAAGCATGGTGAGGTGATTCACAGCTTTGCGAATGGAAGGGATGCCTCCATCATCTCTCAGGAGGAGGTTAAGAATAAGGGGTATGGTAACTCAACAACGATTTCCTTTGATGTTGAGGAGGAATCCACTGCAAAAATGATCCTGCTATCCCTGGCTGAGACAGTGGCTGCCAGATTGCGAAGGGACGGAATGATGGCAAATGTGGTTTCGGTCAGCATCGTGGATTTTGAATTTCGTCATAGCTCCCATCAGACAACGCTGCTGAGCCCGACCCATAATTCCAATGAGATTCATAAGGCTGCTTGTGGTCTGTTCGATGAACTCTGGGATGGGACACCGATTCGAAATCTTGGAATACAGACCAGTAAGGTGGTCTCTGAGGATGCGGAGAGACAGATGAATCTGTTTGGCTTTGAGACGGATGAGAAGCGGGAAAAGCTGGATCAGGCCATCGACAGAATCCGTAATCGCTACGGAACTACTGCAATCCAACGGGCGAGTCTGGTAAAAAAAGAGACGGATCATAAGAGATAGAGCAGACAAGTGTCAATATTTTGTCTTTGACTTATATGGAAATATATGGTGTATTAAAGTATAATGGGTATATGCTATAAAAAGGAGAAGACAAAAAATGAGACCGGTGGTATTATGCCTTTGCATTATGTTGTGCATATACTTACCAAGGATGGAGGAGCTTCCGGGAGCTTCAAAACAGATGTATGATGGCGAGGAACCACCCGGTTGTTCTTTGCAGGAAGAGGAGCAGTCAGATATTACGGAGAGGGAATTACCTTACACTCCCATGGAGGCTCTTGATATCGTGAAGGAGAAATACGCTGCTAATTTTATTCGTCAGAAGACAGATAAGGAAGAGAATTACTACTATAAGCTGCCGGATGCAGAGTATTATCTGGTATACGAAGGACAGGGAGCAACCCAGGACGAATATATCGTTCATCTTTACGAAGTTGTAATAGACGATCCGATTGAGAACCTTGGTCATACGGTAACCTATGGCTGGTATCGGATTGGCAGAAATACAGGGGAAATCACTGAGAATTAAAAGGGTAAAGACCCCTCTTATTCTTATAATATTAAGGGATGGAGATTAGGATGGAACAAAGGAAAAAGGTTTATGAGGAACTGGACAGGCTTGGGATTCGTTATCAGGTGCTGGAACACCCTGCTGTCTATACGATTAGTGAGATGGAGGCTTTAGAAATATTTCATGACAATCCATGGATTGTAAAGAACCTGTTCTTACGGGATGGGAGCGGAAAAAGACATTTCCTGGTGACGCTGGATATGAATAAACGGGTAGATTTAAAGGAACTTCGAAGTAAGCTTGGAACCAGCGGCTTAAGCTTCGCCTCCGAGGAACGTCTGATGAGATATCTGAAACTGAACAAGGGATCGGTAACCCCTCTTGGAATTCTGAATGACACAGAGCTTTCCGTGGAGGTGGTGTTTGACAGCTCGCTGGTAGGAAGAGAGAGAATCGGCGTCCACCCAAATGACAATACGGCAACGGTCATGCTGCGCTATGAGGATCTTGAAAAGATCATAAAGGAGCATGGCAATCCGATTCATGTTATCTCCTTATAGCATTTGTTATAAGGAGATAACATTTTTTTGCATAGATTCTCTTATAAGATACATGATAAGAATATGCTGTCAAGGACTTATGAGATTGCCATTTTTCTGAAATTATGATACTATATAAGTTACGTAAAGAGTAAGATTTAACCACATAAACCATAAAGGAGGAAAATATTATGAATATTCCAACCCCTCATAATGGAGCAAAAGCGGGAGAAATTGCAAAGACCGTCCTTATGCCCGGGGATCCGCTCAGAGCAAAGTTTATTGCGGACACTTATCTGGAGGATGTAGTTTGCTTTAATACAGTCAGAAACATGTTAGGCTATACCGGTACGTATCACGGCAAGAGAGTTTCCGTCATGGGCGGAGGCATGGGTATGCCTTCTATCGGAATCTATTCTTACGAGCTGTATCATTTTTATGATGTGGACAACATTATTCGTATCGGTTCAGCTGGCGGTATCGCAGAGAGCATCAAACTGAGAGATATCGTGATTGGTATGGGAGCGTCTACCAACTCCAATTTTGCAGCACAGTACCAGTTGCCCGGAACTTATGCTCCGATTGCTGACTTCGAGCTGATGCGCAAGGCGGTGGAAGCAGCTGAAAAGATGAACATCAAGACGGTAGTCGGAAATGTGCTTTCCTCAGATACATTTTATGATGATAATAAGGATGCCAACTCCTTATGGCGCAAGATGAATATCCTTTGTGTGGAAATGGAAGCAGCAGCATTGTACATGAATGCAGCCAGAGCAGGGAAGAAAGCACTTGCGATTTTGACCATCTCTGATCATGTATTTACCGGGGAGTCCTTATCGGCAGAGGATAGGCAGCTTACCTTCCGTGACATGATGGAAATCGCCCTTGAAATCGCATAATTCAGAAAGGATTGAATGAGATGGATAAGAAGTTAATATTTGAAAAGGTTGACCATACATTATTAACTCAGACTGCAACCTGGGAGGAGATCAAAGAGATATGCGACGATGCCATAACCTATGGTGTGGCTTCTGTCTGCATTCCTCCGTCCTATGTAAAACAGGTGAAGGAATATGTTCAGGATAAGATGGCTGTCTGCACCGTCATCGGTTTTCCGAATGGTTACAATTCGACTGCAGTTAAGGTATTCGAGACTAAGGATGCCATCGCAAATGGTGCGGATGAGATTGATATGGTAATTAATCTCGGAATGCTGAAGGACAAAAGGTACGATGAACTGCTGGAGGAGATTAAGCAGCTGAAGGCAGCCTGCGGTAAGCACATTCTGAAGGTTATTATTGAAACCTGTCTGCTGACAGACGAAGAAAAGATCAAGATGTGCGAGATTGTAACCGAAGCCGGCGCCGACTTCATTAAGACCTCAACCGGATTTTCCAAATCGGGTGCTACCTTTGACGATGTTGCACTGTTTGCAAAGCATGTCGGTAAAGAGGTTAAGATTAAGGCAGCAGGAGGAATTGCATCCTTCGATGATGCTGAGAAATTCATCGAATTAGGTGCATCCCGTCTTGGTACCAGCCGAATCGTAAAACTGGCTAAGAACCAGACAGGATCAGGTTATTAATATTTGTGATCAGCAATGAAAGATAACAGGGAGGTTTTGTTATGCAGGAGAATCAACATCAGGATAACGAAGAAAAGAACAGCCTTGTACTCAGAGAAAAGGGAGATGTGCTTGCGAAACAGGAGATCGTAAGCCGCTCGGTTGCTAAGCTTTTGATCCGGGATGCGATAGATGCCATGAAAATGGCATATGTGCCTTATTCCCATCATTATGTCGGTGCGGCACTTCTCACAAAACAACAGAAGATCTATAAAGGCTGTAATATAGAGAATTCCTCCTATTCTCCTACAAATTGTGCGGAAAGAACTGCATTCTTTAAGGCAATCAGCGAAGGAGACACAGAGTTTTCGGCAATCGCGATAGTCGGAGGGAAGGATGGGGTACTCAAAGACTTCTGCGCTCCCTGCGGTGTATGCCGACAGGTTATGAGAGAATTTGTGGATCCAAAAAGCTTTCTGGTAATCCTGGCCAGATCGGAAGATGACTATCATGTGTTCTTTCTGGAGGAATTACTTCCCTTAAGCTTCGGACCGGAAAATCTACAAAACTAGATAGGAAGCTCCTATGGTTTCACAAGGTAACCAGAGGAGCTTCTTTTGTCGTGCGCCCGGCGGATGCACGTTCCAACGGTGCGATGCTTATGATATAGAACAGTATAGTATTATAATCTGATGGAATAATAAACATTAGATTTTGTTATGAATGAAAAAGATTAATTCTGCGTAAAGCCGCTTCCATAATGGAATTTATTGTGCTATACTAAACGAAAATAGTTGGATTTTAGCTATATCTATACGAAAGCTTTGCGTATACGCAAATAGTACTGAAAAACCGGAAAGGAATTGAAGAAGATGTATTCATTCGATGATGTTAAAGCATTTGATCCTGAATTGGCAGAGGCGATGTCCCTGGAGATCGGCAGGCAGAACAGCCATATTGAACTGATTGCGTCCGAGAACTTTGTCAGCAAGGCTGTCATGGCAGCCATGGGCAGTCAGTTAACCAACAAATATGCGGAGGGTTATCCCGGAAAGAGATATTACGGTGGCTGTGAATATGTTGATCTGGCTGAAAACCTTGCGATTGAGAGAGCAAAGCAGTTATTCGGCTGTACCTATGCTAATGTTCAGCCCCATTCCGGTGCTCAGGCAAATATGGCTGTGTTTTTTGCATTGCTTAAGCCGGGTGATACTGTTCTTGGTATGAACCTGGCTCATGGTGGACATCTGACACACGGAAGCCCGGTCAATATGAGCGGCAGTTATTTTAATATCGTGCCTTACGGTGTCAATGATCAGGGCTTTATTGATTATGACAACTTGAGAAAATTAGCGAAGGAAGCAAAGCCGAAGCTGATTATAGCAGGTGCCAGTGCTTATGCAAGAAAGATAGATTTTAAGACCTTCCGGGAGATAGCGGATGAAGTCGGTGCATTTCTGATGGTGGATATGGCTCATATCGCAGGACTTGTTGCCGGAGGCTATCATGAAAGTCCGATTCCGTATGCACATGTTACAACCACAACCACTCATAAGACCTTAAGGGGTCCAAGAGGCGGTATGATATTATCCAGCGCTGAGTTCGCTGAGGAATATAAGCTGAATAAAGCAGTATTCCCGGGTATCCAGGGCGGTCCGTTGATGCATGTGATTGCTGCAAAAGCAGTATGCTTCAAGGAAGCGCTTGACCCTAGCTTCAAGGAATATGCGGGAAGAATTATCGAGAATGCCCAGGCGCTTGCGAGTGGTTTGATGAAGAGAGGCTTTAACCTTGTATCCGGAGGCACTGACAATCATCTCATGTTAGTGGATCTGCAGAATATGGGTGTCACAGGTAAGGATACGGAGAAGCTTCTGGATGCAGCAAATATTACCTGTAATAAGAATGCGGTTCCGAACGATCCTGCATCACCTTTTGTAACCAGCGGTATCCGTCTCGGAACAGCAGCTGTTACTACAAGGGGTATGAAGCCCGAGGATATGGAAGTGATTGCTGAAGCAATTTATCTGCTGGTGAAGGATGTAGAAGCCAATAAAGCGCAGGCGATGGCAATGGTGAAGAGCTTAACGGATAAATATCCGCTTTACTAATAAAAACTGAATGAACTGAAGCGTAAAAAAGGATGTCAGTGCATGACATCCTTTTTTAGTCTTTTATTTTGTTACTTTATTATGTCCGTTATTATCTTTATTATGTCCGTTATTATCGAAATTTACAAATTGTTTCATAAATGGTAAAATGTATTACACGATTACAAATCGGATTAGCTTCTTGTTATTTCATATGTCACACATAAAGAAAGGGAGAAACCACCAATGAGGAAACGATTCATCGCGATCATTCTTTTTGCTTTTTTGTGTATCATCTTTCCGATGGGAAAGTCCGCTTATGCAAGTTCAGAATCAGATTTTGTTATTACGGACGGGTTACTTTTTAGGTATAAGGGTAATGATACCTTAGTCTCGATTCCGGATACAGTAACAGAGATTTATGAGGGGGCATTTTTTAGGAATAATCAGCTGAAAAGTATCACCATCCCAGGAAGTGTGAAAAGGATCGGAAGAAATGCCTTTGGTGATTGTGAGAATTTAACTACTGTAACAATGCAAAGAGGATTGAAAGAGATAGGAATGTTTGCCTTCGACAACTGTACATCTCTAAAGAAAATCGTACTCCCGGAAGGCATCGAAATTCTTGATAACCACGTCTTTCGTGGTTCTGGATTGGAGGAAATCACCATTCCTGACAGTATAATTGGGGTTGGCTATGGGTGCATCAACGATACACCACTCTATCAGAAAGCACGAAGTACAGATAAGCTGCTAATCAGGGGACCTGTACTGTTCTATGGATATCATGCTTCCGGAAAGGTTACCATCCCATCGAAGGTGAAAGTGATTGCAAAAGAAGCATTTAAAGATAATCCCAATATGACATCTGTAGTCATTCCTTCTTCGGTGAAAGAAATACCCTATAGAGCATTCTCCTACTGTAATAGCCTGTCTTCAGTAACAATTCAGAAGGGTGTTGAAGTAGTAGGAGATAGTGCTTTTGCAGGTTGTGAGAAACTGAAAGCTGTATCCTTGCCATCTACGGTGAAAAGCATTGATGGGTTTGCATTTGAAGATACTCCCTGGCTGGCTGCCCAAGGTAGCAATGGACCGCTTATGATTATTAATCATGTATTGATAGATGGGAAACAGGCGAAGGGTGCAATTACCATCCCAAGCCATGTAACCAAAATAGCGGCTGATGCATTTACCGGCAATACTAAAATAACCTCAGTCACAATTCCCGGATCGGTGAAGACAATAGAAGCCTATGCCTTTAATTCCGCAACCAACTTAAAAACTGTTGTAATAAAGGAAGGAGTTAAAACCTTAAAGGAAGGCGCCTTCTACTTATGTGACAATATAGTAAAGGTTACATTGCCAAATAGCATCACCAGAATCGAACCCTCCACTTTTCAAGGCTGTAAAAACTTAAAAAGTATTACCTTAGGAAATAAGCTTACCTACATTGGAAAGTATGCTTTTTACTATTGCCTTAAGCTGGAGAGCATAAAATTACCTTCTACGCTAAAAACAATTGGAAATAGAGCCTTTGATTCCTGTGACTCTCTGAAGGAGGTAACCATTCCTGATCAAGTAACGAAAATCCCTAAATCCCTCTTTTCAGGCTGTAACAATCTGAAAAAGGTTACATTATCCAAGAACCTGGTTGAAATCGGTAATAATGCGTTTAATAACTGCTATAATTTGCAGAGTATTGTTATTCCGGACAAGGTTACAACCATTGGAAATACAAGCTTTTCGGGCTGCATCAATATGACCTCCTGTAAGCTATCCGAAAGCCTTACAAGCATAGGTGATTTTGCTTTTGCAGGCTGTTGGAATTTAAAAGATATCACCTTACCTTCAGGTGTTCAAAAAATTGGTGCATTTGCTTTTTATTCCTGTAATGCCGCAACCAAGCTAAAGCAGCCGGAAGGAATCAAGGTCGGATATTTAGCTTTTTACGGCACCGGAGATTCCCTGTACCATTCCAACGGCACAACTTATCTGGCGGCAGGCACGGAATTTCCCAGATTGAAAAAATTTGCTTCGGGCAATATATCAAGCGATAAATACTGGGGAGAGGATTCGAAAGACAATTCTGCTGTTGCTGATGCGCTGTTAAAGGCAGATACCTTCATGGAAAATGTGATCGGATGGAAGTATCCTTCTGTAAAATCGCAGGGTCTTTGGGATTATGGGTATTACTGCTTACTTGATCTGGTGGATAACGCCTATTCTAATATGTTTTTCACAAGGGGAGATGGCTATTATGGAGTAGCTACCTGGATGCCCGACCCGGTTGGTTATTATGTTCCGAACAATCTCTATGGAGTTGCAAAATGCGAAGCTATGCGCGCATTTCTAGCCTGTATCAGCAGTGAGCCGGAAGAATTATTCCGTGCACTCTATGATAGTTTTATTGCAAATGGGACATATGGAATTAATTCAAAGACTTGGGTAACTGTCGGAGATTCTAAGGTTAGGTATGACGATAAGAAGTGGGGCTTCCATATTAAAAAGAAATGATCGAAATGCTAAGCAATCAAGAAAGATTTGTGATAGATAATTGGAATAGCGGATAATAAACAGGCTAAAGTTTGATGTAATCAATTATGTAATAGAAAGGGCACATCACATTTAACGGAAAAGTTATTTTGCGATGCGCCCTTATTATTATTTAAGTCTCTATTTCTTAATTATTCCTCTACTTTAATAAAACCACTTTCCAGCATGGAAAGGAAGGTTTTGGTACCAAAGATAATTCCAACGATTAACACACCTGCGATGCAGAGATATTTCACAATTTTACTAACCTCAACAGTAACTTTTACATTGCATTCAGTTGGTTGTGATGAACAACAGTCCTTTGACATGGCTAATACCTGCACTTTCTTTTCATATTCTATTCCTACATAGGTCAAGATAATAATTCTTCTAATAACCTAATTCTTCACCGACTAGTATAACCTTAATTCTTCCCGGAATACCGGATCTTCTGGTAACGACAATATGACTACAGATACAATCCTCTGACAGACAATTTGCACATTTGCCGGTTTCTGCACAGGGGGTCTTTTTATTCAGGCGCACTGTATTCGGAGGAGCAGCCATATTACGGGCACGGTCGATTGCAGCATCCACATCCACTGCTACTTTATTCATTCCGGCGATGACTATGACATTTTTTGGACCGGTAATCAGACAGGCAACACGGTTTCCAAAGCCGTCAACATTAACAAGCTGTCCATCCATCGTGATTGCATTAGAACTCATGAAGTAATAATCCGCAGTCACGGTCTTACTATACATCAGAGACCTTTCCTCCGGAGTCTTCGCGGTATCCCGATCATACAGGATATAATCGGCCTCGTCTAAAGCGTCCAGCAGCCCAATCTCTTTGATGGTCTGTGACCCACCCCAGGAGATGGAGCAACCGGGAGTCAGAAAACGTTTTGCGGTCAGCAAAGCCTCTTCGGCATTGTGGCAATAGTATCCCTCGATTCCTCTCTTGTTGAACTTTTCAATAATCGTATCAGCCAAATTCTCATAATACACCTTCTTGGGTGACATAAGCATTCCTCCCTCGCATACAATCATTCTCATACCTATCCCATAATTTTAAACTAAGATTTGTCAATATTCAATACGAAGTCATAAAATAACTGTGCACAATCACAACACAACCAATTTCTATTTGTCGTGAGGAGTAAAATAAGGTATAATGTACGGGATAAGCGAAGGTTTTTGATAAGGATATCGCATCGGAAGCATGTATGCTTCCAGATCGATAGCATTATCAAAAAACGAGCAACGCGAGCGAGGAAGCTCTGCTTCCGAGCTTCGCTTATCCCGTACATAATCGATGAATAGATAAGGATATCGCATCGGAAGCATGTATGCTTCCAGATCGATAGCATTATCAAAAGACGAGCAACGCGAGCGAGGAAGCTCTGCTTCCGAGCTTCGCTTATCCCGTACTATACCTATAAATCCAGAAAGTTGGTCTGACATGTCAAAAAGCCTGTATATCGCAGAAAAACCAAGTGTTGCAACAGAGTTTGCCAAGGCTCTGAAAATAACCGGCAGCAAAAGGGATGGATATATCGAATCAGAAAATGCAATCGTTACTTGGTGCGTCGGACATTTGGTTACCATGAGTTATCCGGAGGCATATAATCCTGCGCTGAAAAAGTGGAGCGTGGAGACGTTGCCGTTTTTGCCGAAGGAATATAAATATGAGATAATCCCGAATGTAAAAAAACAATTTCAAATTGTAAAGGAACTACTTACCCGTAAGGATGTGGATACCATCTATGTATGTACCGACTCCGGACGGGAAGGAGAGTACATATATCGACTGGTAGATCAGGAAGCGAAGGTTCCTGAGACAAAACAAAGAAAGCGTGTCTGGATTGATTCCCAGACAGAGGAGGAAATCCTTCGCGGCATCAGAGAAGCGAAACCGCTGTCAGCCTATGACCATCTATCAGATGCCGCTTATCTTCGGGCCCAGGAGGATTATCTGATGGGAATTAACTTCTCCCGTATCCTGACCCTGAAGTATGGCAATGAAGTGCAAAAGCTCTTGAATTCCCAGAAGTGGAATGCGATCTCAGTAGGCAGGGTAATGACCTGTGTACTTGGTATGGTGGTTCGTAGAGAACGGGAAATTCGAAGCTTTGTAAAGACCCCGTTTTACCGGGTTTTAAGCAGTCTGCAGGTACAGGACAGAGATTTTTCCGCGGAGTTCAGAGCGGTGGAGGGCTCAAGGTATTTTAATTCTCCATTGCTTTATAAGGAAAACGGCTTCTCAGAGAAGACCTCAGCTGCAAAACTGATTACGGAACTGTCCAGAGGGATACCTAAAATCTTAGACGACGGCACCTGGGAGGCAGATGCAGCATCGCTTGATAAGCTTCATGCAAAGGTTGCCCAGCTAGAGAAAAAAAAGGAAAACAAGAATCCGCCACTGTTATATAATCTGGCGGAATTACAGAATGACTGTTCCCGTATCTTTAAGATCAGCCCGGATGAGACTCTGAAGATAACCCAGGAGCTATATGAGAAGAAGCTGGTTACTTATCCGAGAACAGACGCCAGGGTGTTGTCAACAGCAGTATCAAAGGAAATTTATAAGAATATCAAAGGTCTACAGGGCTTAAATCAATTCCGGGATTTTGTTACCGAGATTTTGGAACAGGGGGCTTATAAGAATATCGCAAAGACGCGTTATGTCAATGACAGCCAGATCACAGACCATTATGCCATTATTCCGACCGGGCAGGGTCTGGGAGCTTTAAATTCCGTTTCCCATACCGCCGTCAGAGTATATGAGACAATCGTCAGACGTTTCTTAAGTATCTTCTATCCGGCAGCTGAATACCGAAAGATCAGCATCACTACCCTGATCAGTGGGGAAAGCTTTTTCGCTACCTTCCGTATGCTGGAGAAGGAAGGGTATCTTAAGGTGTCAGGCAGCTACGCAGATAAGTCCGCTCAGAACTCTTCCGCGAAAGGCAATACCGATACTAAGAACCAGGAGGAAGGCAAAAACCAGGAGGATAGTGACAGCAGCGAGCAGGAAAGCAATGATCAGGCATTCCTTCAGTTGATCATGAATCTGAAAAAGGGTGATGAACTTCCTGTGAAGCAGATTACGATGAAAGAAGGAGAGACTGCGCCCCCGAAGCGTTACAGCTCCGGTTCCCTGATTCTGGCGATGGAAAATGCAGGACAACTAATAGAAGATGAGGAGCTTCGTGCTCAGATTAAGGGAAGCGGGATCGGAACCAGTGCGACCCGTGCAGAGATTCTAAATAAGCTTGTCAATATTACGTATCTGAACCTGAATAAAAAGACACAGATTATTACTCCGACACTACTGGGTGAATTAATTTATGATGTGGTCAATTCCTCAATCAAGCAATTATTGAATGCTGAGCTTACTGCCAGTTGGGAAAAGGGACTTACGTATGTATCAGAAGGGCAGATTACCAAGGAAGAATATACAGGAAAGCTGGAAGGGTTTGTTGCCCGAATGGTGGAAGGTGTAAAAACCCTAAATAATCAGTCTGCTTTATCAAAGTATTATCGGGAAGCAGCACCCTTTTATAAAAAGTAAGTAATTATATTGCAGATAATTATATAATTCTGGGAAAATTGTTATTGCGGCAGTGAACATTGCAAGATAGAATGAGAAGAGAATAGTATATTATGGGAGGGAAACCTCCTAAGAATATAGGAGGGAAACCTCCTAAGAATATAGGAGGTTAGTATGTCTGAACATTTGATGATTCAATCACTGTTTAATTTACATGAGACAATCGCTGCAGATATTTTTACCGGCTGCATTTATCCTTGGGAAGTGTTATCAAAAATCAAAGATGAGATTGTGAAAATCGGTGCGGGTTTATCCCCTGACGAATATGATAAGCTGGGAGAGGACATCTGGATTGCCAAGTCTGCTAAGGTAGCACCGACAGCATCCATCAGCGGACCTGCCATCATATGCAAGGATGCGGAGATCAGACACTGTGCCTTCATCCGTGGGAGTGCCATTGTAGGAGAAGGTGCTGTTGTGGGTAATTCAACAGAGCTTAAGAATGTCATCCTGTTCAATAAGGTGCAGGTGCCCCATTACAATTATGTGGGTGATTCTATCCTCGGCTATAAGGCTCATATGGGAGCAGGCTCCATTACCTCCAATGTGAAATCCGATAAGACACTGATCACAGTCCATGCAGGTGAGCTTGCGATTGAGACGGGGTTAAAGAAATTTGGTGCAATTCTGGGTGATCATGTGGAGGTTGGCTGTAACAGCGTATTAAATCCGGGAACCGTCATCGGTAGAAATGCCAATGTCTATCCGCTTTCCATGGTACGTGGTTACGTTCCTGAGGCCAGTATCTATAAGAAAGCAGGAGAAGTAGTTGCTAAGCTTTAAGGGGTGTGGGCATGCCCCCTGGAAGGAACAATATGCGGCTTCTGAATTTAGAAGAATTCTATTAGCAGAAATAATGGATATGGGTTAAAATTTCAATAAAAAATACTAGACTTATTCTGGTTTTTATGCGAAAATATGTTAGGTATACAAGATAAATTTTTAACAAGGGGGGCTGTATAGGCCGCCTTTGTTATGAGTTTACTTGCCCATAGAGTAATGAAATGAGATACTATGTATATTGAAAGGAGTTTCAAAACATGACTTATTCACATGAAGTTCAATTGATGTGTCCGGTAACACAGGGTGTTCATCATGGCGCAGCGCCGATCCCGGAAGAAGCAAAATGGGTAAAAGCTAAGGAAGTAAAGGATATTTCCGGCTTAACACATGGTGTGGGCTGGTGCGCACCTCAGCAGGGTACTTGCAAATTAACTCTGAACGTTAAGGACGGTATCATTCAGGAGGCTTTGGTTGAGACAATCGGATGTTCCGGTATGACTCATTCCGCAGCGATGGCTTCTGAGATTCTTCCCGGCTTAACTATTTTAGAGGCTTTAAATACTGACTTAGTTTGTGACGCTATCAATACAGCAATGAGAGAGCTGTTCTTACAGATCGTATATGGTAGAACACAGAGTGCCTTCTCTGAGGATGGACTTCCGATTGGTGCAGGTCTTGAGGATTTAGGTAAGGGTCTTAGAAGTATGGTTGGTACTATGTATGGTACTCTTGCGAAAGGTCCCCGCTATCTTGAGATGACTGATGGTTATGTAACCGGTATCGCTTTAGATGATAACAATGAAATTATCGGTTACCAGTTCGTTAACTTCGGTAAGATGATGGATTTCATCAAAAAGGGTGATGATGCTAACACAGCATTTGAAAAATCCAAAGGCCAATATGGTCGCGTAGCTGATGCGGTTAAGATCATTGACCCGAGACACGAATAGTAGAGGAGGATACATACAATGGCTTTATTTGAATCATATGATAGAAGAATAAATCAGATCAATGCTGCGCTGAATAGCTACGGTATTGCTTCCATCGAAGAGGCTGAGAAGATTACAAAGGACGCCGGCCTCGACGTATACAATATGATTAAGGGCATTCAACCCATTTGCTTTGAGAATGCATGCTGGGCTTACACAGTAGGTGCAGCAATCGCAATTAAGAAAGGTGCAAGAAAAGCTGCTGATGCAGCTGCAGCAATCGGTGAAGGCTTACAGTCCTTCTGTATTCCCGGATCAGTTGCTGATCAGAGAAAGGTTGGTCTTGGACATGGTAACCTTGGTAAGATGTTACTGGAAGAGACTACCGAATGCTTCTGTTTCTTAGCAGGTCATGAGTCCTTTGCAGCAGCTGAGGGTGCAATCGGTATCGCTCAGTCAGCTAACAAGGTTAGAAAGAAGCCCTTAAGAGTAATCTTAAACGGTCTTGGTAAGGATGCAGCTCAGATCATCTCCCGTATCAACGGCTTTACTCATGTTGAGACAGAGATGGATTACTACACAGGAGAGGTGAAGGAAATCTCCCGTAAAGCTTACTCCAATGGTGTTAGAGCAGCAGTAAATTGCTATGGTGCAAATGACGTAACAGAAGGTGTTGCAATCATGCATAAGGAAGGTGTTGACGTTTCCATCACCGGTAACTCCACCAACCCGACAAGATTCCAGCATCCGGTTGCAGGTACATATAAGAAGGAATGTGTTGATCAGGGTAAGAAGTACTTCTCCGTAGCTTCCGGCGGCGGAACAGGAAGAACACTTCATCCCGATAACATGGCAGCAGGTCCTGCTTCCTACGGTATGACAGATACTATGGGAAGAATGCACTCCGATGCACAGTTCGCAGGCTCCTCCTCCGTTCCGGCTCACGTTGAGATGATGGGTCTGATCGGCGCTGGTAACAACCCGATGGTCGGTATGACTGTTGCAGTAGCAGTTGCGATCCAGGAAGCAGCTGAGGCTGGCAAATTCTAAGAAGTGGATTAAATACAGTGTCTAATAACGTGAGACTTGATATAAAATGGTAATGGTAAGGAACACGTAAGGAACAAATTAAAGTATTTTTTAGCAGGCATATTTATCATAATGTGCCTGCTATTTTATTTTCAGAATTTTTTTCATGAAAGGTATTATATCTCTGTGCCCATACACCGCTTCAGTAATATCATCAATTTCGCGACCTACCGTATGCAGTATTTTCCCATAAGTTCGCTTCATCGTCGACAACTGAACATTGGAAATTGGTAGAAACATAAACACAGACCGCATATAATAAAACTGTATTAATTTTATTATCGTGATAATAGGAGTATTTTATGGATGGTTTTCAGAATTTTCGTACAGGTAACGAAATGAGAGATTTTGACGGACGACGTGAAAGAGAAATGAGAGAAGAGTTTGGCAGAAGAATGGAGTTTGACAGAGATCACGAGATGAGAAGAAGAGAGGAATTTGACAGACGACATGATTTTGACATGAGATTTCCTTTTTGGTGGTTGTTTTTCCAGTAAAAAGAATTTTGAAACGTCGAACTACCAACTACAATATTAGGTTGGTAGTTTTTTTATGCAAAGATGCTCTTGCATGGGAAAGGAAGAAAATGGTATGTTCATAAGAGTATTTTATAATAAATTGGCAAAAAGAAAAAGCCCTAACCCCTCATGAGTGAGGGGTAGGGGAGTTGAGAGTGCCGAGGGCACTTTGTTCTTTGCTAAAGTAAGTGCCCTTAAAGAATAGTATAATTTTACAAAAAATCAATAATATGTGGAAATAATAAATGTGTTATAAGGATTTCTATGCTATGATTATCCTAATGAGTAATATACATAAGAGAATCTTGATGCATGGTAGTTAATCAGAATAAATGAAGGTAGTTATGAACTGAGGTGAGGTGAAGAAATGAAACAGAGATCATTGGTTCTCCTGCTAGCTTTCTTATTGCTGGCGGGTTGTGGTAATCAGCAGCAGGAACAGCAATTAAGCAATTCTGCACAGAAAGCAAGTACTAAATTTTCTACTGAAAGAGTTGAAGAGACTGTATCAAATCCGGACGCAGGAGAAGAAACTTATTCCACAAAAAGTGCTATTACACAGGATAAGGAAGGAAGAATTCATTTTGATCTTTCGGGTACGACACAAATACAGATTCAAAGCACAACAGACCATGAAGGAGTTACTATCAACAACCCGGCACAAATAAAGGATATCGCTCGGAGCTTGAAGGAATTCACGCCATATAATCCGAAAGAGGAATATGAGCCGGAATATGATTACACGATAACCTTTTATCAGGCTGACAATAGGGAACTGGCTCAAATCAAGGCTTATGATAACTTTATCATATCCTATCAAGGAAAGCTCTTCTATGATGCTTCGGAATCCTTTTATCTGTGGAAGGTCAGAAAACCTTACATTGAGACAGTAAAGGATACATTCTCTGTTGATGGGACAGTGTTTCGCCTCAATGGAGAGGAGTTTGACTTAAAAAGACTGGAGAGCGGAATTAATTCTATAACGGAATATTTCTGGTTTGGAGAGAAGGAATTACCGGAACCCCAGGTGCTGCTGATAGGTCATATCAGCCCCAACATCAGCTACGCTGCAGTATTTGATGTGGAAAAGATGGATTATGTCTTTCAGAGTTATGGAACCGATTTTACTTATCAAGATTATTCGGCTACAAGTCTTATCAATGTCTTCCAGGATACAGTTTATAATTATTGGGGCAGCAGCCTATACCACGATACGGACGAATCAACTTACATTTATGATCTGAATAATGCGAATGACTATGATAACTTGGTTGAAATTATGCTTTCGAGCAAAGAAGAAGAAAAGTTAAGTGAATTAACCCGATTAAATTATTATCATATGGAAGACCCTGAAGTCGAAAACGGACCAAGAGCTCAGCTGCTGTCAGAATTTCAAGCTGATCTTACTCATGATGGCAAGGAGGATCTGATCAAGATATCAGTAGCTGAACAGGATCCGGAGCTTACTTATCTTGATGTAATAGATGCGGACGGAAAAACACGATTATGGACTGAGACAGCTCATACAGCCCATGCGGGATGGAACTCAGTTTACTTATATCGAAAGGATGGAATGGATTATCTCTTGGTATTCAACCCATCCCAATTCACTGGTTTGGCGAATTTTACCTTTGCACTGTTTTATATCACCGGAGCAAATAAAATTGATATCGTCGATAGTGGAGCATATTCGTTTTCTTATGGAGCAAAAAAAGGATCGGAGAATTATTTTGATGAAGCAAAGTTCCGGACATTTGCCGATCGCGTGAATACTTATCTGAAGGATAGCATTCTATTACTGAGTACAGAAGGTGGGACTCTTTTATACAGCACACCTGAGAATATATTGCTGCCCTCCGACCAATATGAAACAGAAAAATGGCTTAAGGAAATTAAAGCATCCTTATATTAAATATTACGCTATTTACCTATATTAATATTTGGAATAGAAAGCGGATCTAAGCGTGATGCGTGGACTTTTGGGTTGGAGTGTTAATTTGTAATACAAGGAGGAAAAAATATATGGGAGAAATTATTGTAACAAATCTTGGTGTCAGTGCATTGTTGATTGAAGCAGGAGGAAGACGCATCCTCGTGGATGCTTCGGATGTAAATGATTGGAACAAGCTGATAGAGGATTATGGGTTCCCCAATATGATTCTTCCAAACAGCACCGAACAACAAATAAAAATAAATTGAGATTAGATTACATAACACAAATCAACGGTGTCCTTGCCTCTGTTTTATTTAGAATGTGACAAATGGTATGAATCAACTTATATAGAAAAAAATGTATCATATGATAGAAAAATTTGTCTCTTTCTGATTGACAAAATAATATCAAATCACTACAATAGTCCTTATTCTTTTATGGGGAAGAAAATAAAACAGAAATGAGATGATTATTTATGAGGTTTAAGCTGGTGGACACCTACCGTGGACTTCCTAAGAACATGTATATTATGTTCGGAGCAACGATCATTAATCGATTTGGTGATTTTGTTATGCCTTTCCTGACGATGTATCTGACATTGAAGTTGGGTCTTTCCGTCGGGATAACAGGATTAATTGTCACGATCACCTCCCTGATTGGAATACCTTCTTCCTTTTTTGGAGGAAAGTTTGCAGATGAAATCGGAAGAAAGAAGACCTATCTGATTGCTCAAAGCGGTGCGGCTCTTAGTCTGTTACCCTGTGCTTTTATCGATAATTCCGTATTTGTAGTTGTGATGCTTCTGATTTCAACCATGTTTCATGGTGCAGTAAGGCCACCGATGAATGCAATGATTATGGATATGCTGCCGCCTGAGAAAAGGCAACAGGGCTTCTCTTTGCAGTATCTCGGAATTAATATCGGCGTGGCATTGGGACCGATTGTTGCAGGCTTTCTGTTTAACAATTTCTTGCCTTTGCTTTTCATCGGAGATGCTTTGACCTCTTTCATCGCTTTATTTCTGATCGGTAAAAACGTAAAGGAATTAAAACCTGAGGAATTGAAGCAGACAGTGTATACCCAGCAGGAGAAGGAGGAGAAGGGCAATACCTTCAATGCCTTAATCAAGCGTCCTCATATCTTGTTTTTCCTTTTGGTATATATCATCTATTCCTTCGTTTATACACAGCACAGATTTTCCCTCCCTTTAACGGCGGATGCTGTCTTCGGTGAGAGTGGAGCAAGTAAATTCGGTGTACTGATGAGTATTAATGCTATTACTGTGTTATTTTTTACGGTGGGGGTTACGGCCGTAACAAAGCACTTTAAACCCTTGATCAATATTTCGATTGCCGGATTATTCTATGCTTTGGGCTTTGGTATGCTGGGATTGATAAATAGCTATCCGCTGTTTATCTTATCCACGGTTATCTGGACAATTGGTGAAATTCTTGTAGTTACGAATTTCGGAGTTTACTTGGCTGATAACAGCCCCAGTAATTTTAGGGCACGCTTCAATGCAATCGGTTCACTGAGCTGGTCTGTCGGCGGAGCGCTGGGAACTTCGATTGCAGGAAAATTCATTCAAGCGACAGGATTGTCTTATATCTGGCTACTGACCTTTGTTCTTTCTGTCTGTGGAATGTTAGGCATGTATTGCATCTATTTCATTGGCAAGAAAAAACGTCATTTAGAAGAAGAGCTTTTACCAGACGAGAAAGCTGTTGTTGAAGAAGAGGTAGCTTAGTTGAAATGAAGGCTATCTTTGCCGGGCATAGAACAGACTCCCATAAGTTGGATTAAATCTAACTTATGGGAGTCTTCTATTATTTCATAGAAAAATATACTTTTCGCTAAAATAATTTAAAAATTGACACTATTATTACCATAACGTATAATTAATACATGAGTTGACGGTAGCATTTACTCTTATCATAGAAGGGTGGAGTGTGCATGAGAAAGACTAAGATCAGGAACAAGAAGGCTCATGATATATTTGCATTTTTACTCAAAAGCATCAGATATGAAGCGGTCTCCATCTCTTTCACTTATGCTGTATTCGGGGCATTATGGATTTTGCTTTCAGACGCCGCACTGTGGTCTGTGCTTGGTGATATTGATAGATATAAGCATTTCCAGACCTATAAAGGCTGGCTATATATCCTAATCACAACAGCAATGGTGTACTTTTTAGTACATAAGCGTATGGTGATCATATTAGCTGAAAATCGTAAAAAGGAAGAAGCTTATCAACAATTGCAGGAGGCCCACACCAAACAGCTTAAGATTGAAGCGGAGTTACTTTTTCAGAAGGAGCTGACTGAGCGGATTATTTCAGAAGCTCCGGTATTTATCGTGACTCATGATGAATACAGGATTCTGAGCTTGAATCCGTATTCACAGAGGGTATGTGGTTATACGGAAGAGGATCTTCGGGATAAAAACTGGAAGGAACTCATGGTACCGCAGGAATATTGGTCATCGATCCAAAGTAACTTTATCGAAATGCGACAGGGCAAAAGACATTTTATTAATGAATTCCCGATTATCGCTAAGGATGGATCGCAGATCAATATCCTCTGGAACAGTAATCTGGTGACGGTACCTGATAACACCGGAAGTAATTATTTTGTATCCTTCGGTGTGGATATTAGTGAGAGGAAACGTTATGAAGATGAGATAGAGCGTCTTGCTTTCTATGACAAACTGACCGGACTACCGAACAGGGTTATGTTTGAAAATGAAATCAGCAGACATATCAACCAAAACTGCTATAGCAGTTTTATGGTAGCTTACATAGACATTGATAATTTTAAAGCCATCAATGATTCTATCGGACATCAGGCGGGGGATATCTTTCTTTCCTATTTTGCTGAGGGGTTGAAGCTTGAGATAAACAAACCTAATCTTGTGGCGCGCCTGGGTGGAGATGAGTTTGCAATTCTGTTCGTCGGTAAGTCCAGAGAAGGTATTAACAAATTACTGAAAGCTGTCAGAACAAGAATAAGCAGAACCTGGTCTATTGATAATTACCAGTTCTATATCTCAATGAGTGTAGGAGTGGTTGCTTACCCACAGGATGGCAGGGACTCTACGATGCTCCTTAAGAATGCAGACATAGCGATGTATGAAGCAAAGAAAGAAGGAAAGAACAGAGTTTTATTCTATCAGACGAACCTGAAGGATCAGAATTTCCGGCATATGAATATGATTAATAAACTGCAATATGGATTGGAAGAGAAGCAATTTGCATTGTATTATCAGCCGCAGTATGACCTGCAGGAAAATAAAATCATCGGTCTGGAAGCGTTGATTCGATGGAACCATCCAACAGATGGCTTTATCTCTCCCGGTGAATTTATACCGATTGCTGAAGAATCTGGACAGATATTTAAGCTGGAGCAATGGAGCGTCACAAAGGCACTGGAACAGAAGAAGATACTCGAGAGTATGGGCTACAAGGACATTGACATGTCCATTAACCTTTCTGGGAAGAGCCTCACAAGCGTTGTTAATTTCCCTAAGTTGGAACAGATTTTTATTGATGCTAACGTGGATTACGACAAAGTAGTAGTCGAGATTACGGAGACAGCCAATATCTCTGATGTTGGAATTGTGGTTGAACACTTGAAGCGTCTGAAGAAATTAGGAGTTCGGGTGGCTTTGGATGATTTTGGAACGGGATATTCCTCTTTGAATTATTTGAAGATATTTCCCATCAATATCATTAAATTAGATAAGAGCTTTATTGATGCGATTAACGATGACGGAATTGATACCCTGTTGATCAAGAATATTTTAATACTCGCGCATGACTTGGCTTATGAAGTTATCGCAGAGGGGATCGAGACCAACGGACAATTGGAATACTTAAGAAATCACAAATGTGAAGCAGGGCAGGGCTACCTGTTGGGCAGACCTGCACCCGAGGAGAAGATTTATGAATTGTTGCATAGACAATATCATACTGTATAATAGCTTTTCAGTTTTACGTTAAGCATTCGACAGCTGCTTATCTTCCTCTGCTTCTTTGACAATATCTTCGAGTACATTGATGAGATCGTGAATGCTATATAGCTGAACATCACGTTCCAATATAGCATTTTTTAAATCAGTGGAAAGCGTCTCGAACTTTTCCTTAATTGCGGGAGCTACATAGGACATGCAATCACCTTTTCCTTTTCATAAGTTGATTAATGTGTCAGAGTTATGAAAAGCACCCATGGTGCTTACATATTATTATTTCATATGGAGGTTTACTTTATGCGAAAATGTATATTGTAAACCTCCATCTTTATATTTGTCCGCGATTCAATCGGTTTATAGAATTTTTATAATTTGTTTATAAAAAATATATTGATTGTTTGTTCTATATGTTGTATAACAAATATTGCAAGGAAGATAAAGCATCCGACAGAACGGATGCTCAGGACATCCTGAAACAGGAAAGTTTTATAATAAATAATATAAGAAGGAGTGGTTATTATGTTAAGACCAGTAATTTTTGAACCGACAGGACCTTTGTTCTTTGACAGAGTATTTCATGACTTCTTTGGAGATGGCTTCAGCCATTTTGATAATTTCAACACCGATGTGATTGACAAGGGTGACAATTACATGTTACAGGCTGAGCTGCCCGGCTTTGACAAGGAAGAAATCAGGGTGGATTTAGACAAGGATACTTTGACGATCTCTGCGACGCATAAGGAAGAGAAGAGGGAGAAGAAGCATAATTATATCAGGCAGGAGAGACGCTATAATTCCTATTGCAGAAGCTTCCATATTCCGGGGATCCAAAAGGATAATATTTCAGCGGCATATAACAACGGCGTGCTTGAGATTACACTTCCGAAGGAGAACCTGATCGTAGACGAGCCAAAGAGAATTGAAGTTAAATAATGATTAACTGTATAGAAGATTGATCATGATAAAGCCGGATGAAGATCATCCGGCTTTATCATTGATTATAATTTATGCAAAAGGATTTTCTGTCTTATACAGCATTCCCTTCGGCTGGTTAAAACCGATATCTGTAACACCAAGATAACGGAATACATCAAACAGGGATTTTCCAAAGTGTCCGAATGCAACTGCTCCATGGTGAGGATAATTCTTCTCAATTAATACATGGCGATAGAAACGTCCCATCTCGGAAATAGCGAATATACCGATTGCACCAAAGGAACGAGTCGCAACAGGAAGTACCTCTCCCTCAGCAATATAAGCCCTAAGCTGTGCATCAGCTGAACTCTGAAGACGGAAGAAAGTGATTTCTCCGGGGATGATATCTCCTTCCAGGGTTCCTCGGGTGATATTCGGTTCCTGATCGGGCTCCAATGCTCTGGCCATGATCTTCTGGTTCTTCATGGAGGACTTACCAAGCTTACAGATTGCGGTATTACCACAGTGGAAGCCCATGAAGGTATCTTTATGCTCGTAATTGTATTTACCCTTGATCTCGGAGGTATACATATCAGCAGGTACTGTATTATTGATATCAAGAAGGGTAACTGCATCTTCACTGATACAGGTTCCGATGTATTCACTTAATGCTCCGTAAATATCCACTTCACAAGCAACCGGGAAGCCCTTAGCAGTCAGACGGCTGTTGACATAACAGGGAACAAAACCGAACTGTGTCTGGAAGGAAGGCCAGCACTTATTGGCAAATGCAATATATTCTCTGGCACCTTTATGCTCCTCTGCCCAGTCCAGGAGAGTAAGTTCATATTGTGCAAGCTTGGGAAGAATGCCGGGCATCTTGTTGCCTTCGCCAAGTTCCTGTTCCATACTCTTGATAACCTCAGGAATACGGGGATCATTTGCATGTGCATTGAAAGCTGCGAATAAATCCAACTCGGAGTTTTCTTCAATCTCAACACCGATATTATAAAGCTGCTTGATAGGAGCGTTGCAAGCAAGGAAGTCCTGAGGACGAGGGCCAAAGGATATGATCTTCAGATTGTTTAAACCTATGATTGCTCTTGCAGAAGGTACAAATTCACCAATCATATCAGCAACCTGATCCGGAGTACCTACAGGGTATTCGGGGATAAAAGCTTTGATTCCTCTCAGCTTCAGATTGTAGCTGGCATTCAGCATACCGCAGTAAGCATCGCCTCTGCCATCCAGCAGGTTATCACCGCTTTCCTCAGAAGCAGCAACGAATAAGGTAGGACCGTCAAAGTACTTTGCAAGCAGAGTCTCTGAGGTTTCAGGTCCGAAATTACCAAGGTATACGACAAGAGCATTACATCCGGCGTCCTTAACCTCCGCCAATGCCTTCTTCATATGTATTTCATTCTCCACCGTGGTTGGACATTCATAGATTGCGCCATATCTCTTTTCATAAGAAGCTACGACAGCCTTTCTTCTGCTCACGGACAGCTCCATAGGGAAGCAATCTCTGCTGACAGCAATAATACCTAATTTCACCTTAGGGATATTCATTTTTTATCCTCCTTCAATTAGTAAAAATTGTTGTTACATTCAAAGGAGGATATGCCTCCTTTAAATAGTAAAAATTATTCACCTTGAACGGGAGGATTACCTCTCCCGATGCCTGGCTCATATTCTACAGATTATTATATTGTATTACATTAATTTAGTCAATAAATTAATAGGAAAATATACCACAGGAATAAAAATAAATTATCGCTTAGGGTATGTTCTCAGAAGGTTTAGAAAATAATAATATGTATTGAATAAGATATTAATGTATGTTAGGATGATTTTAGCAAAATCTGCGAAATATGGAAATATTACAGCAGAACATTTTATTCATAAGGGGGATATTACATGGAAGAGAATAATAATCCATACTACAATCCAAACAATGGCAACCAGGATAATCAGCCCGCTGGTTCGGGGCAGCAGCCGGTCGACAATGGTCAGGCTCAAAGTGAGCATACCGGATATGAACAGCCGGGATATCAAAAGCCACAGGATCAGCCTTTGCCGAATAATCTACATTCGAATAACCTTCAGGGTTATCCTCAGAACAATCAGGGGCAATACGGGCAACAGAATTATTCTCAGAATCAGCAGTATAATCAGAACTCTTATGGATACAATCAATATAATCAGAATCCATATGGCCAAAACCAGTATCAATATCAGGAACCAAAGGGCAGTAATTCCATGGCGGTTGCATCACTGGTCTGCGGCATCATAGGTCTGTTGATCAGCTGCTGTTGGTTTATCTCACTGCCGCTCTCTATCACAAGTATCATTCTGGGTATTATTGTTTTGAAGAAGAAAAAGGAGGGCAGATCCTTAGCGATCATCGGTATTATTATCGGAGCAGCAACTATTTTGATCTGTATTCTCTTAGTTGTTTTCTCTGCCTATATGTTCTCCACTAACAGTGAGTTCATGAATTATTATAAGGAATTCTATGATGAATTCTATAATGATGTAGAGACTTCTGTATATTAAAAGCTTAAATAAGGAAAGGCTGTAGCGAGACAGGTAGTTGTTTCGTTACAGCCTTATTTCTATATATAAGCGAATGGGCTAGCGATATAATCCCGGTGACAGGAACGGGATGAAATTTCTAAGTAACAGATAGAGGAATATTAAGATAATAAGAAAGATATATACGGAAAGCCTTCGTGGTAAGAGACGCTTGTGCGTCCCGAAGCTGTAAGTGGCAAGTTCAACATACCCTGCTAACGCTATGAGCAGTACGAGAAAGGGGACGATGTTATAACTTAGTGCTTGTAATAAGTTCCCCTGTAACAGAGCAGACAGGCTGCGGGTATTACCGCAGGCTGGGCAGTAAAGGTGAAAATGAGAATAAAGAAAACAGGGAGGAAGAAGGGTCAAGAGTGAAAAAAGACTATCCTTCAAAAGGTAAAGTAGAAATAAGATTAACGGTATCAGTATCGTGAATATTTTTCCTCGGGTTTTCTTCATTGAGCTTGCTCCGTTCGTGAATAAGAATTTTCAAGGATCATTATACCATATTATTTTCGTCGTGAAAATGCTTGAGATAGAGAACGGAATGAGATATAATAAGGGACAACTACTTTAATGCAATAAAGTAATAAATTGTATACAGGAGAAATCAATGAATATAAAAGAATATCTGCAGGAGCATCAGTTAATTGCTGATGGCTCTATGGGGACCTATTACAGTAGTATTTCCGGTATTCCGGGGGGAGTATCTGAGTTGGCTAACCTGACGGATCCTGATACTATCAAGCAAATCCATACGGAGTATCTGTCCTCCGGTGCACGGCTTCTCAGAACTAATACCTTTGCTGCAAATCGTACAATGCTTCGGTGCAGTGTCAAGGAGCAGAAAGAGATCATAAGAATGGCCTGTGAGCTGGCCCAGACCTGCGTCGCAGAATGGATGCAGGAGGGGAACGCACCGGTATGGCTTCTCGGAGATATCGGTCCAATTCCGGAGGATTCTGAGACTCAGGAACAGAAGATTTTGGAGGAGTATCAGCTTATCTGTGATCTGTTTATTGAGGCAGGATTGGACGGCATACATTTTGAAACCTTTGCAAGTATGCATTATATAGAAAAGCTAGTACCTTATATTAAAGAGAAGGCACCCAAGATGTTTGTGATGGTGAGCTTCTGCGTCAATAAAAACGGATATACGGCAGCTGGTATCCGTGCTGAGCGTATTCTTGACAGGATAAGCTCGGAGCTTCCGATCGATGCCTGCGGTCTGAACTGCGGTGTTGGTTCCGGACATATGCTTAAGCTGCTTCAAAATATCACACTGCCTGCGGATCAATTGATCTATATATCCCCGAATGCCGGATATCCTGAGCAGATGCAAAACCGTATGGTGTTCATGGACAATGCGAGATATTTTACTGACAATATGGAGAAGATTTCTGCTCTGGGAGTGGATATTTTAGGTGGTTGTTGTGGAACAACTCCGGAATATATCGCATCAATCGTGGATAGATTGCAGAATAAGTCAAAGCCGGTTGCTGCCCGGAGGGTACATATCACCAATCCGGAGGATAGCAAACCTGTCAGGGAAAATGAATTCTATCGCTTGATGAGGGAAGGGAAAAAGGTGATTGCGGTTGAGCTTGATCCGCCCTATGATGTCAATATTGATCAGATTATGGAATGTGCCCATGCTGTAAAGAAAAGCGGGGCTGATGTGATTACTTTTGCAGACTCACCGATGGGAAGGAGCCGGGTGGATTCGCTGTTAATGGGTATCAAGATAGCGGAGGAGACGAAACTAACGGTCATGCCTCACCTTTGCTGCAGGGACCGGAATATGATATCCATGCGGTCCGTCCTGTTGGGTGCATATATTCACGGTATCCGTAATCTGCTGCTGGTGACCGGAGATCCGGTTCCTGGAGAAAGCCGTATTTCGACGACTGCAGTATTTGATTATAATTCGATTCAGCTGATGGATTACGTGAAGGAGATGAATACGGAGCATTTTGCAGCTGATCCGATCTGCTATGGAGGAGCATTGAATCATGGCAGGGGAATGATCGATAAGGTTGTGGAACGGATGCAGCGTAAGATTGATGCCGGATGTAAATATTTTCTGACACAACCCATCTATTCCAGAGAGGATGCCGAGAGAATCAGACAGATTAAGGAAAGGGTTGATACGAAGATTTTATGCGGCATCATGCCGCTTGTCAGCTACCGTAATGCCTGCTTTATCAGGAATGAGATGGGGCAGATTAAGATACCGGAGGAGATTATTGCAAGATATCGGGCTGATATGACCAGGGAAGAAGCAGAAAATGTCGGTGCAGCAATCGCGAGGGAAGTGATCGAATTTCTTGAGCCGGTTGCAGACGGTTATTATTTCATGCTTCCCTTTAACCGGGTTAGTCTACTCGATAAGATATTACGATAGAAAGGGTTGGATTTATGACAAGAGAGGGATTTTTAGAATTAGTCAAATCAAAAATTACGATTATGGACGGTGCAACCGGAAGTAATCTGCAAAAACGGGGAATGCCTATCGGTGTATGCCCCGAGGAATGGATCCTTAGTCACCCTGAAATATGTACGGAGCTTCAAAGGGAGTTCTTGGAGTCCGGTTCAGATATCATCCTTGCTCCAACCTTTACAGCAAACCGTATCAAGCTAGAAGAATACGGACTGGAAGACAGGATCAGGGAGATCAATCAGGGCTTGGTGGAAGTATCAAAGAAGGCGGTTGAGCAATACCGTAGTGCTACGCAAAATCCCAGAAGGGTATATATCGCTGCAGACCTTACTATGACCGGTGTACAGGTGCAACCTGTGGGAAGCATGCCCTTTGAGGAGCTGGTGGAAGTATATAAGGAACAATTAAGCTATATTCTGCCTAACGGTGTGGATCTGGTGGTGGTCGAGACAATGATGAGCCTTCAGGAATGCAGAGCTGCACTGCTTGCGGTGAAGGAATCCTGTGACCTGCCCGTGATGGTATCACTTACCTATCAAGAGAACGGAAGGACTCTTTATGGAACAGATCCGAAGACAGCGGTCATCGTACTGCAGAGCATGGGGGCAGATGCAATAGGCATTAACTGTTCCACCGGTCCGGATAAAATGGCAGAGCTGGTACGAGAAATGAAGGAATATGCGTATGTTCCGATAATGGCGAAACCCAATGCCGGAATTCCTCAGTTGGTGGACGGACATACCCATTTCCCGATGGATCCGGAGGAATTTGCTGAGGGGATGGAGAAGCTTCTTAAGGCAGGAGCTGATATTGTCGGCGGCTGCTGCGGTACGACACCACAGCATATACGAGTACTTGCTGACAGAGCTCAGGGTAGACCCACGAATGTCATCAGCAATACCCATATCAGGGCATTAACGACTGAGACCATGACAGTTGAGATTCCTCTGGACGGCCCTTTTTTGGTGGTGGGAGAACGTATTAATCCTACTGGTAAGAACGCACTTAAGGAGGAGCTGAAGGCAGGACGGACTGATATAGTTAGGGAAATGGCTTCAGAACAGGCGGAACTGGGTGCCTCTATTCTGGATATCAATGTCGGAATGAACGGTATTGATGAGAATGAGATCATGTTACTGGTTATGCAGGAGGCTTTGGAGGCCGGTAAGCTGCCGCTCAGTATTGACTCTAGTCATATTTCAGTCATCGAAGCCGCACTACGCCTGTATCCCGGACGTGCATTGATCAATTCCATTTCTCTTGAGAAGGAAAAGTTTGAGAAACTGATTCCTATCGCCAAAAAATATGGTGCGATGTTCATACTTCTGCCTCTTTCTGATCAGGGGTTGCCTAAGGATCTTCAGGAAAAGAAGGAAATCATAAGCAAAATTCTCGGCAGGGCACAGGAATTTGGCTTAACCAAGGAGGATATCATTGTCGATGGACTGGTGACGACAGTCGGTGCCAATTCTGTCGCAGCCAAGGAAGCTTTAGAGACCATCCGTTATTGCAGACAGGAGCTGGGTATCGCGACTATCGTTGGATTATCCAATATTTCTTTTGGATTACCGGAACGACAATTCATCAACAGTACCTTCCTTGCCTTTGCCATTCAGACGGGACTTACGATGGCTATTGCCAACCCATCACAGGATCTGCTGATGAATACTTCTCTGGCAGCTGACCTGCTTCGTGCAGTCGAGGATGCTCCACAGCGCTACATTGACAGGGCAACCACACGGCCAACCCACATATCTGCGGGAGCAGAAGCATCTCCTAAGACAGAAGGGGTGATCAAGGAGAATTCAGCCGGTAAGGTCAACGCCGGTGCAGATAAGGTACCCACGTTGGGAAAGGATGTTGAGCAAGCAGTTTACCAGGCGGTAGTGAAAGGAAATAAAAAGAATATCATTTCATTGGTGGAAGAAGCACTGGAGAAAGGTCAAATTTCACCGAAGAAGCTGATTGAACAGGTGTTAATCCCTGCCATCAATGAGGTTGGAAGTCTCTATGAACGACAGATTTACTTCCTGCCTCAGCTAATCGCCGGAGCAGAGACGATGAAGCTTGCGATCGACTACCTGGAACCAAAGCTTCAGGAGGGTGGAAAAGCTGAGGATAAGGGAACTGTCGTGATAGCAACCGTATCCGGTGATATCCATGACATTGGTAAGAATTTGGTGGCTTTGATGCTCAAGAATTATGGTTACCGGGTAATCGACCTTGGGAAGGATGTACCGACAGAAAAGATCCTTCGTACAGCTAAGGAGGTGAATGCTGATATCATAGGCCTTTCCGCTTTGATGACCACTACAATGGTTGAGATGAAGAGGGTTGTGGAGCTGGCGAAGGAAATGGGTGTCACTTCGAAGATTATCATAGGCGGTGCAGTGGTCACACAAAGCTATGCTGACGAAATCCATGCGGATGGCTATTCAGAGGATGCCCAATCAGCAGTTGAGTTGGTAAAGCGTATGACGGGGGCACCATCATAAAAAAATTATCTCGTAAAAGATTACTGCGTTATATGTGGTTATTAGGTTATTAGGTCATTAATGATATAACCATCCTTAATTGTAAATTAAAATTCCATAGTTGATAGTTGATTTACTCTAAGATTAATAAAATATCTATTGTATAGGTGAGTATAGATTTTCACCTCACAAACTGAATTACAGGAAGGTTAGTCGTTTTGATTAGCCTTCTTTTTATTTGTCTCCTTTAACTTAACCTAGTACAATGAATAAGCTGGTGGCAGATTAGGAGGAACTGCCATGTCTAAATTTTTATCATATGAAGATCGCCTTTTTATCGCATCAGGTTTAAAAGAGAATCTGTCCTTTGGCCAAATTGGAAAAATGCTTGGAAAAGATCGAACTACCATTGCCAAGGAGATCAAGAAACATTCCTATGAAAGGAAAAGTGGTTCTCCCGGTTGGAGCTATAATGCCTGCAGACATAGGGCATATTGTAAATATTCAGGCATCTGCGGTAAGGATTGCCATCGCCGCGCAACTAATTATTGCAAACTATGTCCATCTTGTAACGATAAATGTACTGATTTTATTGAAGAAATATGCCGGACAAGATTCAAGCCCCCTTATGTCTGTAATGGATGTAGTCAGTTATACAAATGCACCTTGAAAAAGTATATATACGATGCTGCCGATGCTCATATAGCCTACTCAGAACAACTATCTGAAGCAAGAAGCGGTATCCTGGCCAACGAAAAGGAGCTCCAGCGAATTAACAAGCTAATTACACCACTGATAAAAAATGGTCAGTCTGTACATCAGGTTTATATACACTATGTTAATGAGCTCATGTGCAGCGAGAAGACTCTTTACAATTACATTGATGCCTGTTTATTCGATATAAGAAATATTGATCTTCCAACAAAGGTAAAAAGGCGCCCTCATTATAAAAGGCCTGAATTCAAGGTGGACAAGGGATGTCGTATTGGTCGTACCTATGAGGACTACAAAGCATTTATCGCAGTAAGTCCTGATTTACCTGTGGTGCAGATGGATTCTATTATAGGAGAAAAGGGTGGAAAAGTTTTATTAACTATACACTTCGTTGAAACCAGCCTGATGCTTGCCTTTATCAGAGAAGCTAATACTTCTCAATCGGTGATTGATATCATTGAAGGTCTATATAAGATCTTGGGTGATAAAGTTTTCAAACGGTTGTTCCCTGTTATTCTTACGGATAATGGAAGCGAGTTTTCTAATCCGAAAGAGCTTGAGTTTGGTAAATCCTTAATCAGAAGAACAAATGTGTTCTATTGTGATCCAAGCTGTCCTTACCAAAAAGGTGCCATAGAGGTAAACCATGAGTTAATACGCAGGATCCTGCCCAAAGGAACCTCATTCGATAATCTAACACAAGAGGATATCTTTCTCATGATGAACCACATAAATTCATATAAAAGAAAAAAGCTGAACAACCGTACCCCATACGAAGCGTTCAGCTTTTATCACGAAGAATCGATACTGCACCAGCTGTGTTGTACTCCGGTTCCTGCCGAAGACATCATACTGAAGCCGAAACTTCTTAAAAAGTAATTACATAAAAAAGAGCAAATGCCATCAGCAACGTAATAAATATACGCAGAAACGGGGTGGATTTTCCGATTACAAAAATTTTCGACCGTGAACCGACCTCTTATTTTGATGCTCTAAATTATGAATCTGTAACGCTATTATATCAAATATTTTAGAAAATCAATACCTTAGCTGGGAAAGTTGTTTACAAAGTGGGATTATGAATTATAAATCGGGAAATTCGTTTACAAAAATGGAATCTCTTTTACAAAACGGGACTTTCGGCTTTCAAACGGGAAACTCGCGCTTCAATTCACCTTATATGGTTGGTATATTTTAGCATTATTATTGACAAACGATAATTTTCGTCATATAATTATCGCAAAACAATAATTATGGAGGATATTGACTATGAAGAAGTTGGGAAGATTGCTGGTACTGGAAGGTATCGTTTCCGTTGGTTTGGCTACTCTCATGTATTATGTTGCCGTGCTCTCGAGTCCCATGGAATTATTATACCTACCCTTTGATTGGCTTGGAAAGGGCTTACGCTGGTTATCACTTTCTTCAGCAGTGGGGAATCTGCTGGCTCTGTTCTTCTATGGAATGCTTTGTCTCACTCCGATCCTTATTCTTCTAATCAAGCGGGTAAGAACAGGACTTCAGAAGATTGATCTTCTGCTGCCGGTCATTAGCCTCTTTAGCTATTATATGCTCTATCACTTCATCAATCCGGGGCTTATGCTAAAGTGGGCACCGCAAAATCTGGCTGATCCTTCCATGTTGGATGTGATCAAATTAGCTTTTGCCATCATCTTCTATTCCTTGTGCCTGGCTTACTTTATGCTTCGTATGCTGGATACATTGACCATCGTTGAGGAAGGAGATCATCAGCAATCCTTAAATAAAAGGCTGCAGATGATACTTGAAGCACTCGCCGCTTTATATACTTTCCTGTTTGGCTATTTCTCAACCTATGAGCTTTTTTCCTCTCTGGATCAATACTCTGCCAATACCGGTAACACCCTCTTATTCTCGACTATACTGCCACCCCAGGGAGGTTTCTCCCTCAATCAATTTGTCGTGGTGCTTGACTATTTACTTAGTGGCCTTCCTGTGATTTTTGCAATCTATATCCTTGTAGCAGCGGTCCATCTAATCAAGGAGATGACCTCCCATCATATGGAGACAGAAGAATATCAGGCCGCTGCCAAGCTTAGTACCGCCGGGAAATATGCTGTCTATGTAACTGTCTTCAGCAACCTGACTTTGAATGTATTCCAGTTTTTCATGTCCAATCAGCTGAAGAATGCCGAGTTCAACCTAAATATCACCCTGTTTCCGCTGGTTATTGCCTTTGGTGCCATGATCCTGGCAGGATATTTTAAGGAAACCAAAGAGTTGCACGAAGACAATGAAATGATCATATAGGGGTGATGCTTATGGCTATACAAATACATCTGGATGAAAAGCTTAGGGAACGCCATATGACCTCGAAGGAGTTATGCAGACTGGTCAATATAACAGAGGCCAATCTGTCTGTACTACGAAGCGGCAAAGCAAAGGGTGTTCGGTTTTCAACCCTGAACAAAATATGTTACTATCTGGGATGCAATGTCGGAGATATCCTGTCCTGTGACGGTAACCTGGAGGAGGATGAAGATGAAGAATAGAAATAGATCAGGAATTGCACTGTCCGTCTTATTACTGCTGTCAGCTTGTTTCCTGAGCGGATGTCAGCTGGCTCTACAAGATGATTCAACAGCTCGCCAATCAGAAAAAATGTATGGTATCTTTGTCACCATCGGCCTGGATACTACCGAGTTTTATCATGAACAGCTAAAGAATACACAATTTAAGATCAACAATCGGGGAGAGCTGGAGTTCCAAGACATGACCCCTGACTCCAGGAAAGTGGAAGGCACCATGACCGGAGACGGACATGTGAAGTTTGGTAAGTATCAAGGATACTATATGGGTGTAGCGGAAGTAATTGATGATAACGGGAACAAACAACAAACAAATATGACAGATCCGGGTTTTTATGAAGTAAAATGCGCTATTAATGAGAAGGATGACGGAAAAGACACCAGCTTTGAGGGGACCCTGGCCATCAATAAAAATACTATGAAGATTATTCATATGAATCCTGTTTATCAAAGGGGAGATGGAAGTATCTATACCATATTGGGGGATACCGTTGGTTACTCAAGCAGTGGTAATGCTTCCGGCATGGTATTAACACAAACCTTTTCAAGCACAACCACCTCCACGGGTAGCAGCCGCCGACACTCAAGAAAGGAGAACACCTCCTTTAAAGTAAATATTGCTATGGTTGATGCAGCCACACAGATTTTAATCAAGGAAATGAACAGTAAGGACGAAATGATTAAAACCACCGAGTATTATCCGGACAGTCCGGAAGAATATATTGTGGATCCGGGAACCTATTATATCTTAGTTGAGGAACGCAACAAGAAAAAGACCGATAACATTACGCGGTATGTCTATAATCTTGAAAATATTGATCTTGAAGATAATTATATCGGGCATACCTGCCACTTCCCGGGAGACGATGATATTATCGGTGTAAAGCAGATTCATTTTATTAATGAGAAGATTGCTGACAAAGAATAATATATACATCAATTGCGTTAAGAAAATCGTACTACGTGACTACTGCATTTCAAAAGTTTTTATGATATGACTTCTAACAAAAGGTAAGAGTAAAGACATTCATAATGATTGATGTCCTTATTCTTACCTTTTAATCATAGTAAGCCATTCAATTTCGCGAAAAGGCAGTCACCACTATAAGCTGCCTTTCGCCAGCTTTCGTCCTTCTTCCGTTAAGCACCCCTTTATCAGAATAGATATGATGGATCGGAATAACTGGTCCGTGCTCTGCTCGTGATTGTAGGCATGGGTATGAATAATATGGTTCACAGAACCAATCATCATCTGAACAACCAGTCCATCCTCCATAGAAGGATCAAACAATCCGTTCTTCTTACCATCTGCTAACAGACGCCCCAGCTTATCCTCTATCATATGCTGACGGATCATCCCTATTTTCTCATAGGCTGCCGGCATACTCCTTTCCAGATACTCCAGTATAGACGGGTTAAGGGACGAAAGTCTTTCTGCCATCGTCTTCAGAAAAAGACTGAGCTTCTCCACAGATGAAAGACCCTGATTCTCCAGAATTTGATCCAACTTTTTTTCCATATTGGAGGCGATAAAATCCATCGTATGCATAATCAGTATTTCCTTGGAGGGAAAAAACTGATACAGCGTACCTTTTCCCATTCCTACTCCTCTGGCAATATCGTCCATGGTAATCTGTGCAATGCCGGCGGCAGTAAATTTTCTGAATGCAAAATCCATAATTCTGTTTCTTTTCTCTTCCGAAATCATATTCCTTCCTCCATGATATGCTACAGTGTGAAGACGACCCTTCCCACTTCCTATATTCTACGATACTTCTTTAATGCAAAGATGTTTATAAAAAAAAAATAAGCATAAAGGTAAACAACGCCAACAGATCCGCTCCGACATCCGCTAATCCGGCACCCTTGATCGTAATGGCGTAGAGTGCGTCGCAGGCATAATAAACCGGCATCACTCGTGCAAGCTCCCCAAGGTGATAGGGGAAGGTGTCTAAAGATATCAGCCCGGAGAAGAATATCTGAGGGATGACAACGACGGGTATAAACTGCATGATCTGGAATTCATTATTTGCAAAGATTGAGCAGAAAGCACCAATGCAAACAGCAGCCATGGACATCAGTATCATGATCACCCCTGCTGATACGATCGATCCTGAAATTGACATATTTAGTACCCATTTAAGATAGAGCAACAGGATAATGCTTTGCAGAACAGCAAAGAGATGACCCCCATGAGTACATAGCCCAGGCTGTTAAACATATTGGCATCACTGTCCCCATACATCAGCTCAACCCTCATTGCACCCTTTGGATTTAGCTCCTTCATCGCGTTGGTGACTGCTTTTTTGATGACACCTGCTTTCACTGCATCATTGCTTTCCAGAAGCAGTACAAACTCTGTATCCTGCATATAAAGCAGCGCGTCCTTCTCCTGCTCTTCCAGCTTTCCCTTTGCTTCCTCGATCGTCATGGACGTCACGGTAACATCCTGCTCTTCAATCGCCTGAACCAGCTTGTCAGATAAGCCATTTACCGCAATATCGGCCTGATAATCCGAGTCACCTAAGAGGAAATACAACAAAGTAAAAATAAAGATCGGTACCAGAAGGATCAAGGCCAGAGACCTTTTATCATTCACCGTCTGGCGTACGATACGTGATACTATATTCATTGTCTTCATGCCTTGACACCTCCTTCCAGCAGAAAGAGCTCTTCAAGAGAGTTGTTCTGAGTCCTGCCTAGCAGAGTGTCTACTGTGTCACAGGCAAAAATTGTTCCATGATAAATCAATCCAAGACGATCACACCGTACTGCCTCATCCATGACATGGGTTGTAACAATGATTGTCTTCCCCTGCTGCTTCTGTCTGGCGAATTCCTCCCAGATCTTTTTTCTAAGCAGGGGGTCGATACCTACTGTCGGTTCATCCAGGATCAACAGCTTTGGGTCATGCAGTAAAGCAATTGCAAGAGATAAACGTTTTTTCATTCCGCCGGAATAATTCATCACACGCTTCTTTCTGTCAGCCTCTAAATCTACCAGATGAAGTACCTCCAAAGCTCTTTTGGACAATTGGGATCTGTTCATAGGATACATACCGCCGAAGAACATCAGATTATCATATCCGGATAGATCATGATACAGAGCATCATTCTGCGGCATATAACCGATATGGTCCAAAATACGAAGATCCGGAACTTCATGGTCCATAACCCTAATCGTTCCTTGATCCGCATTGATCGCTCCTATGATCAACCGAATCAAGGTGGTCTTACCCGATCCGGAGGGGCCAATCAAACCAAAGATCTCATTCTCCCGGATTACAAGATTGATATTGCTTAATACCTGTTGTTTCTTAAATGCCATTGATGTGTCTTTTACTTCAATCAACATATTCTTTTCCTTTCGAGCAGTACTCACAGAACTCATATCGTATTTTGAGTTCTATCCTACTCTGTCTCTCTTCTGTTGTCAACTATCATTATTTATATTTTTTATAGGTTTCATGGAGTAACTATGAATATTGCATAATAAATTTCGTTAAATTTCGTCATATTTACATTTCATTCGCAGAGCTACCTGCGTTGACTTTTATATCCCGCTATGGGACAATTGGATTAGTGCATCATTTTACAATTGCATACTTTGCTGGATTTAGTTGGAGGGAAATTATGAAAAAACTTATCGCTAATTATCATCGCTCTTTAGGAGCAAAATTAATGATCCGTATTACCTTTCTTATTATCTGCTGTTTTATTCCTTACTCAGTTCTACTGCATTTTGAAACGAAGGATATCATCGTGACTGTCTTACTGATTGTTGCGATTGCTGCGATTTTGTATCTCAACATACGAACCATCAGCGTTCCGATCCAAAACCTGGCCGATCATACAAATAATCTTGCAAATGCAGATTTCACCGTTAAGGTCCCGAGTTATCTGGTAAGCCGCAATGACGAGCTTGGCAGACTGGCGAAATCACTCGATGTAATGTGCAGTTCAATCCAGACTGTCCTTCACAATGTAATTGAGGAGACCAAAGTAGTAAAACGTAATGTAAAGTCCTCTTCCACCAATTTATCCGAATTAACCTCTAATATTGAGGAAGTATCAGCAACCACCCAGGAGCTTGCGGCTGGTATGGAGCAGACATCAGCTACCACCCAGGAGATGAATGCAACCTCAAATGAGATAGAAACAGCAATCGGAACTATCGCTTCCAAGGCGCAAAGCGGAGCCGAGCTTGCCGGTGAAATCAGTGGACGCGCTCAGAAGTTGAAGTCCAATGCAATTAATTCTCAAAAAACAGCCAATGATCTAAAGGAAGCCGTAGAAACAGATATTCGTGCTTCTATAGAGCAGGCCAAAGCAATTCACGAGATCAATACCCTTACTGAAGCTATCCTGCAAATTGCCTCTCAGACTAATCTGCTTGCCCTAAATGCTGCAATCGAAGCTGCCAGAGCCGGAGAAGCAGGACGTGGCTTTGCAGTCGTAGCCGACGAGGTAAGAAAGCTGGCAGATGATTCTACAAGAACCGTAAATGAGATCCAACATGTGATCCAGGTTGTCGTAGCCTCAGTCCAGAGCCTTACAAAAAGCTCAGAAAGAGCTCTTTCCTTTATAGATGAAGTAGTCAACAGAGATTATCAGAGCATGGTTGTAACCGGAGAACAGTACTATAAGGATGCAGAAAAGATTCAGGATATGGTTTCAGATTTCAGTGCAACCTCGGAGGAGGTATTAGCCTCGATGCATAGCATGGTCAGAGCCATTAATGAAGTAACAGCATCCAATAATGAGGGTGCCATCGGAACGCAGAATATTACAGAAAAAGCTACTGATGTGATGGAAAAAGCTTTTAAAGTACAATCCATGATGAAGCAAACAGATACTATGACAGAAAAGCTTTCAGAGGCACTAGAAAAGTTTCATATCTAGTATTGATAGTTCAATCAGATACATAAGTAATGCCCTGTTATATAGTGAGATTATGATTTCACTATAGCAGGGCATTTATTCATATCATTCTGATAGCGATTTATTTCGTTAAGGAGATACCTGTGATTGTCTGTGTCTGCACCGTAGATGCAGGAACCAACTGCTTAGTAGTTTTATCGGTATAGCTCTTCGCACGGACGAAAAGCACCTGATTGATCGAAACATTCCTGAGGATCACATCTCTGTTGGGAGACAGAGATGACCATCTGGCTTTGGTCAGATCCAGTGTCGTATTAGGTTCCAATACTGTATATTCATAGGTTCTACCCGATGTATCAGTTACCCTGAGTGTTGAATTGATCAGGCTGATTGTTCCAGGGAAGGTTGGTTGCGCCGGAACAGCAATCACCCTACTGGAGGATGCTGCCTTTTTATCCGTTGCAGGAACACGAAACTCAAGCGTTGTCGCTGCAAAGGGGGAAGCATAGGTCGCATTCGTAATTGAGGTTGTCCCATTATAGAAATATACACTGATACTATTCGCCTTATCAGCCAAGACGACCGGAAGCCAGCTGCCTGAAGGGGTTCTATACTGCATACCTGCCTTCAGTCCTGTAATACTCAGTTTACCTCCATCAAACTTAACAGAAGGTGCTGTAGGTCTTTTCGAAATCTTGACAGTCACAATCTTACCGGCTCTTCTGGCGGGAGTTGCTTTTGTTCTGAAGTTAATCGTTGCTCCTTTAATCTCCATGGGCCTTGTATTTAAGGTTCCACTGGCACCTAAAGTAATCCAGGGGCCATTCTTACCCTTCTGATATTCTATTACAGTACCGGAATTGGTTGAATATACAATACTGCCGCTGCTTACAGTGATCACCATATCATTTATCGGTTCCGCCATAAGGGTTACCTTAGTTGTTACAGTACTATTGCTGGTCTTTAAATAAACATAGGTTTCCTTCGTCTGCAAGATTGAAGAAATATCAACGGTATGTCCGGAATCTTCAAGACTTTCCCACGTCTTCTGATTATCTACACTCAGATATACTCTTCCCGCGTTTACAGATGCGTCTAATATCTGCGTCTCATAATTGATTGTATAATTCACTGAGGATGCTTGCGCAGTCTCCGGTCCCTTTACAAGCATAAAGGTCAGTGCCAATGCAAACATCACTGCGATATATCTAATTGACTGTATCAGTTCATATTTCCTTATTTGTACCTTTGTCATCCTCAATTACCCCTTTCATCCTGCTAACCTGCGATTAGAATATGTGACTACAATACTATTTCCTTCATTATAATATTTATCGGCATATGTCGCAAGTTGTTAACAGTTTTTAGCTATAAAATTAAGGTAATTGTAAGAATCTTTAACTTAACGTAATAAACCTGTCTTTCTACCTGATCACCTTATCTATCTCTGACAGATCAGCCTCAGGCAGATATTCCTTCACTCTCAGAAGGATCTTTTGCTTTGCCTCCATAGGATTTAAGGTATAAGCCGAACGGACATACTCCTCACCAAACAGTCTCTCGCTGGTACAATAGTTTGCCACCGGCCAGCCATACTCTTCATTCTTTTTATTGGTCCTTCTTTGGAAGCTTTTAACAGTAAGATAGGTCTGCATCTGCAACTGGGTCAGTACACCTTCAAATCCCTTTTCTCCACCTTTTACAAAGCCCGCTGCTGCTTTAAGCTCATTGGAGGGAAGTACCTCGCAGAGATTCATGACATCCATAATCTTCTTCGCACGAAAGCTTGCTAAACCGTCTTCATACCTGCTGTCGAAATCATAGCCGTCTCTCCGGTAGGAAGCAAAGATTGGATACCATTCTCTTGAAATGAAGCCTGCACGGTTACCAAACAGTTTACCATAAGCAATCCGACCTTCACCGGCTATTACCTCACGCCAAGCCCAGGGATCCTCGCTCATGCCACTCCACCAGCCGCCTGCACTGGTCCGTTCTTCGACGGAGAAACCCGGGACACTATTCTTGAATAAAGGAAGAAATCCTATCTCATCAATAAATTCGGACAACTCATCACTGGTCTTAATCCTTTTTGGATCGTCTGAATTCAGCCCTTCCGGTAACCACTTGCCATCAATTGTAATCATCTGCTTCCTCCTACGTTTATTCTACTTAATCAATCCACCATGAAAATAACACTCATAGACCTTTTTCTCAAGCAGAAACATTTCTTCATACCCATGGAACCATTCCACATCTCCTTCAACTATACAGTGATAAGAGTAGTCCCCATTCCTGTAAACAAGCGGTCCGCGGTATGGATATTCCTGCGTCACATGAAGCAACGCTTCACTCAAAAAATTACCGGAGAAATCATCTCCCAAGTTCCTACCACAGTAATTCATTGACCACACAGGGGATCCTTTCGAATAGAGTACCTCTTCCCCGATGAACTTCTCACCACCAAAATAGGAATCCAGATAGGTATATTCGCCTTCGCTATATCTGTAATCTAAGGACTCCGGACGCGAAGAGCTTATCCTGTTTCCCTCGCCGGCAAAGCATTCCTTCTTAGCTTTACATAGAAAAGCAATCATAGGTTCTGATAATGCTCTTCGGTCTCTCGGGCGGTACGAGCTGCATTGCCTTTCCTCCACCCTTAGCAGACTGTCGATGCTGATCTGAAAAAGATTACAGATTGTAATCAGCTTATCCACCTCAGGATAACTGGCACCGGATTCCCATTTCGCAACTGCCTGTCTGGAGACCCCGAGGTATTCTGCCAGCTCCTCCTGGGACAGCCCCTTTTCTTTTCTGATTTGTACTATCTTTTCTTCGAATTTCATAGTAATATTTCTCCTCTCTTATGATAGGAATTCCTTTAATTCTAAAGGAACTCCTGTTTCTAAGATAAGGATACCTTAGGTTTCGCTAACTTTCCAGCAAGCCGAAAATACATTTTGTAAACTACAGGTTGCATTTTTCTTATGGCAGGATATTTCCGGCAGCCTGATATAGTTCATACCACTCTTCTCTTGTTAAGGGTAGCTCAGAACCTTTACAGGCTTCCTTCAGCCGTGTCACGTTCGTGGTTCCGAGGACAACCTGGATATTGGCAGGATGTCTGGTGATCCAGCCTACGGCAACTGCTGTATCGGTTACTCCATATTTTAAGGCAATACGCTTAATTACTTCATTCAGTTTGACATACTGCGAGGTATCACCCAAGAAGGGACCCTCAAAAAAGCCCTTCTGGAAGGGAGACCAGGCCTGGATTGTGATTCCCTTCAGACGACAATACTCCAATACACTACCTTCATAGTTCACACTTTGAGGGGTGTGCATATTTACCGTCAAACCGCTGTCAATCATCGGGGTATGTGCCAGACTAAACTGCAGCTGGTTAAATACCAGGTGCTCAGGGAAATACTTCTGAAGCAGCTCTATCTGCATAGGATTAAAATTAGATACACCAAACTGCCTGACCTTGCCCTGCTTTAACAAGCTCTGGAAAGCCTCTGCCACTTCCTCCGGTTCCATAAGTGAATCAGGTCTGTGCAGTAGCAAAAAATCAAGATAGTCCGTCTTAAGTCGTTCCAAAATTCCATCTACACTGTTTCGAATATGTTCCTTCGAAAAATCGAAAAAGCCCTTACGGATCCCGCATTTACTCTGAAGGATCACCTTTTCGCGAAGTGTGGAATTCATCCCGACAGATTTAGCAAAATGACGTTCACATTCCCCGCCTCCGTAGATATCGGCATGATCAAAGAAATTAATGCCCTCCTCTAAGGCTGTATGAAACAGAATATTCAATTCCTTCTCAGACAGGCTGTTGATTCTCATACAGCCCATGATAATATTAGAAACCTTGCAGTCCGAATGTTCCGGTGTGATATATTTCATAGCAATTCACTGCGACAGATCCCCATCTGCCTTCTCCCTTCTTAAGTCTGCTACTGTCTGTTTAGTTCATCCAATGTCATATCG
>JAEZKU010000025.1 GCA_023436065.1 Bacillota bacterium | reverse complement strand
GTGTCAGCAACCCCGTCCCCTTGTCACGCGTGTCAGCAACCCCGTCCCCTTGTCACCTTGTCACATTTGATTGCTTACGGTCTGACCACGGAGGATATACCTCTTTGGAATACCTTCGGTAGAAGGAAACGGTCTGGGATCGAAGGAGGAATAGTGTGGTGTCATCTCAGCTGATATCTGTTCAAATTCCAATGGTAATCCTGCCGAGGTATAAAAGCTTACCCCGTTTTGTACTTGAAAATGCAGATGAGGTTCGGAGCTATTACCGGAATTACCGCAAAGAGCAATACATTGTCCGCGCTTTACACTGTCACCTGCCTTAACACGTATACTGCCGGGTTTCAGATGGGCAAGAAGACTGTATTCCCCTTCCGCATGGCGAAGCAGGAGATGATTTCCCCGAATATCATGGGCAGAGCAATCAACCTGACTGTCTGCGGTGATATGACTATCAGGATACTCTGAGACAGCCTCAATTACTACACCATCTGCAGGTGCAAGGACTTCTTTGCCGTAGCAGTAATAATCCTCGGCGGTGAGAACGGCTCCCATCCGACTTTTTCCTGTATCGTCAAGGATCAGAAAATCATAGGCATAGCGCTGAGTCGGTATACTCCAGGAATGGGAGGAAGCTTTATCAATTCCGCCATTCACAATAGTCCAGGAACCATGAAAGGGTAGGGAGTATGTCACCTTGCTGATGTAATTTTCCGCATTCGGCATTTTAGAGCCGTAGCAGAGCGGTACCACAAGCATACCCCAGAGTTGGTAGAGAGATTGAATAAAAACAGGAAAATTATAAAAAATCTCAACCAAGCCGAAGAGCCAGAATAACCATAGAAAATCAAAAATCCTATAATCAAAGAACAGGGAAGGAAGCCCCATTAATCCCAAGTATTTTATTTTACCGCAGATGTTAACAAAACGTTTCATTCATAACCTCCATTCTGCCACCATGCGGCCTTCACACTTTCTCTTCTTCAAAAGAGAACAAATCCTCAACTGTACAGGAAAAAACCTTGGCAATATCCATAGCAAGCTTCAGTGAGGGGTTATAACGTCCTTTCTCAAGATTAATTATGGTTTCGCGTCGTACACCGACCAACGCAGCAAGCTCATCCTGAGTCATATTGTATTTTGCTCTGTATTCTCGCATTTTTGTCTTAAAAATCACACCTCAACACCTCGCTGCTCTTTGATCTCATATACAAGAAGTGCAAATGTGAAACAAATGATTGAAGCGATAACGTAGGACGCTAATACGAAGCTTCCGCTAATCAGAAGCGGGAAGAGTGTATGCAAAGTGATAGCAATCCCCAGAACGGCAATTCCTGAAAAGAAACCGATACTTGCAGCGTTTTTGATATTTTGCAGAAACATCTCATCAGGTGTCACGAAGAAGTATCGGATATAGTATGTGAAGCCAAAGAACCCAAAGAAAGGCCGATCCATAATTAACCCCAATACCCCGACTAATGCAAGAAGTGATAACAATCCAAGTTTATTAAATTTCATAGTATCCTGCTCCTTATATGTGGTATATTTATAACATTATGTTGTAAATATACCACGTAAGGAAGAGATTGTCAATTCATATGTTGGAATTTAACTGGAAATAAAAAAAGGCCTTTGCAATATAGGATTGCAAAGACCCGAAGGTGACAAGGGGAAGTGACAAGGGGACGGGGTTACTGACACGCGTGACAAGGGGACGGGGTTGCTGACACATATCATTAGGTGATATGTGTCAGTAACCCCGTCCCCTTGTCACACTTCCCCTTGTCACGCTTGTCCAGGTTGTTAATTATATTTACAGTACCAGGCTCGGAGGGTTATACATTCTGGTCTTCATCTCACTGTCAAGAAGATACAGACCCTTTGGATCACCTGCAAATAAATCATATTTCTTTACATTATCATCTGCATTCTTTTCTTCTTCCACCTGCTCCTTCAGGAACCAATCCAAAAACTGCATAGTCTTGAAATCCTTTACCTGATAAGCTACATCATAAATATTATTAATGGAAGCAGTCACTATCTGCTCATGCTCATAAGCCATAACGAGCGGATCGCGGAAGCTGGAATAATCCTTCTTCGGTGCATCGATGGGTGCTAAGGTCACAGCTTCACCGTTATTCAGGATAAACTGGCGGAACAGAAGAGCATGATCACGCTCCTCCTGCATTTGCACAAAGAACCAATTTTCGAAACCACCCAGACTTTGCTCTGAGTAATAATTGGCCATATCCATATAGAGATAAGCGGAATAGAATTCTTTTGTGATTTGTTCATTGAGTAATTTAGCAACTTCTTTATTTAGCATGTGTGTCCTTCCTTTCTAAGTATGTAATTAATCTTCAATCATAATAACGGATACCGGGCAGCCTGCTTCAGCTTCCTTAGCAGCGGCTTCAGCCTCCTTCGGAACGGGTGAGGTATAAGCCTCTGCCAATCCTTCCTCATCCATTCGGAATACGGCGGGGCAGGTATCAGAGCACAGACCGCAGCCGATACAGCCATTACGTTCTACATATGCTTTCATTAGAATACCTCCATTCATGTAAATTGATACAAAAATATAGTTACCAGATTATGTATACTTTGGTAATGACTTAATTATACCATATTTAAACACTTTTGTAATGGATTATTTTTCTTTTCATGTTGTGATTTATTTTTATTTATGTTATAAATAATATTGTAGTGACAAATCAATTATAAGCAGATGGAGGTATAATATGAAGAAATATGAATGTACAGCATGCGGTTATATCTATGACGAAGCTTTAGGCGATCCTGACGGCGGAATTGCTCCCGGCACAAAATGGGAAGATGTTCCTGAGGATTGGGTTTGTCCGGTATGCGGCGTAGGCAAGGATGGCTTCGAGGAACTATAATCACGATATGCAGGCTGTCTTAGCAGATGCTCCGAATAGTACGGAGCAGGCTAAGACAGCTTTTTTGTTGCCCTTTTAAGTGATAATATTCATTGACATAGCAGGAATTAAGAATTATTATATATCTTTGAAATGAAATGGATTACTACCTGCATTATGGTTTGCAGGTTATAAGAAAGGCTTGGTTATACAGATGAATCAGTTTTCAAGAACAGAGCTTCTGCTGGGAGCAGAGGGTATGGATAGATTAAAGAAAGCCCGGGTTGCGGTATTCGGTATCGGAGGGGTTGGGGGTTATACAGTTGAGGCGCTTGCCAGAAGCGGTGTGGGAAGCCTGGATATCATCGATGATGATAAGGTATGCCTTACGAATATCAACCGACAGATGATTGCCACCATGAAGTCCATCGGTAAATATAAAGTGGATGTGATGAAGGAGCGTATCCTGGAAATCAATCCGAAGGCTACAGTAACGACACATCAGTGTTTTTATTCCGCTGAGAATGCTGATCAATTTGATTTCTCACAGTATGATTATATCGTGGATGCGATAGACACCGTATCAGCCAAGATAGAAATGATACTTCGTGCACAGGAAAAGAATATCCCGATCATTAGCTGTATGGGCGCCGGTAATAAGCTGGATCCAACCAGATTTGAAGTAACCGATATCTATAAGACCACCATGTGTCCGCTGGCCAAGGTAATGAGAAGGGAGCTCAAGGTCAGAGGAGTAAAGAAGCTGAAGGTGGTATATTCCAAAGAGCCTGTAAGAAAGCCGATGGAGGATATGTCAATCAGCTGTAGAAGCAATTGTGTCTGCCCTCCCGGCACACAAAGAAAATGCACTGACAGGCGTCAGATACCCGGAAGTATTTCCTTTGTTCCTTCTGTGGCCGGATTGATTCTGGCAGGGGAGGTCATCAAGGATCTCACCGGTATCCGATGATTTCATTAGAAAGATTACTGGGTTAACAATAAGTAATATAAATAATTTACAGAAGGGATGAGAGAAATGGGAAAAGTGCCCACAAGACAGGAAGCATGGGAGCTGCTGACAGCATATAATGAAGAGGAATTCCATCTTAAGCATGCAAGAATAGTGGAAGGAGTCATGAAATACTTCGCAGTTTTGCTTGGCTACGAACAAGAAGCAGAATTCTGGGGAATTGTCGGTTTGCTGCACGATCTGGATTTCGGTAAATATCCCGAACAGCACTGTGTGAAAAGCCAGGAGATCATGCGCGAAAAGGGAATCGATGAAAGGATTGTCCATGCGACAGCAAGCCACGGCTACGAAATTACTGTCGACATCAAGCCGGAGCATCAGATGGAGAAGGTATTATATGCCGTGGATGAATTGACGGGCTTAATCGGAGCGGTAGCAATTATGAGACCCTCCAGAAGTACCATGGACTTAGAACTAAGCTCTGTAAAGAAGAAATTTAAAACACCTAAGTTTGCAGCCGGTTGTTCCAGAGAAGTTATAGAAAAGGGTGCCAATATGCTTGGTTGGGACTTGGACGAGCTCCTGCAGAGGACGATAGAAGCGTTGCGTGAAGTAGAACAAACGACAGGATTGGTATAGACGGATGATAGGATTAGGTACATTGGTTAATATGGGAGCAATCTTGTTAGGAGCAAGCGTCGGATCCTTGCTTCAAGGTGTGCTCAGGGAGAGATTTCAGGTAACCATCATGAACGGACTTGGTCTTGCTGTCATGTTTATCGGTATCAGCGGAGCGCTTCAGGGGATATTTGTTGTCGAGGGTAATGGGCTCGAAACTGCGAATATCATGCTGATGATAGCATCTTTAGCAATCGGCGGTTTTCTAGGAGAATGGATTGATATAGAGACAAGGCTGGAGAGACTGGGTGAGAAGCTGAAGGCCAGACTTAAGGTAAAGGGAGAAAAGGGTAAGAATTTTGTGGATGGATTCGTAAGTAGCTCCCTGCTTTTCTGTGTCGGAGCGATGGCCATAATCGGATCACTCAATGACGGTCTGTCCGGTGATGCGACAATGCTGTATGCCAAAGCGGTGATCGACGGCACAACAGCGATATTTTTTGCCTCCACCTTAGGAGTCGGTGTATTCTTTTCTATTCTGCCCCTTGGTTTATATCAGGGACTCATTACGATATCTGCAAGATATATCGAACCATTTCTGGGTGATGTGTTGATCTCGGAAATATCTTTGATCGGTTCCGTGCTGATTTTTGGCATTGGTATCAATATGCTGTTTGGAAAGAAGATTAAGGTGGGGAATCTGCTTCCGGCTGTTCTGGTTCCGGTATGCTATGGGATGATCAAGGGTCTGCTGTAACCGGAAGATGCTCCATCCTAAAGAAAAGGAATAAAGTATAATTTCATGAACGTGCTATTGCATTCGCTTTGTTTAGCGATATGCATCAGCACGTTTTTTGATTCACTAAAAAAACCCTCTGTCATATGATAAAAGTAAGGTGTTGATCCGGTGATAGGGTCAACGATCTGTTATTCATAATAATGGAGGATGATATATGGAGTTTACTTTCATAGAGCTGCTTACTTTTATTGTGAAAAGACGGCGATTTATTGTTGTTGGCACAATTGTAGGTCTTTTTGCTTTCTTTGTGTTCAACCAATATATAGAAAGTCCCAGATATACTGCTTCTGTACAGCTTTATGTCAGTGCGAATAGTGCAGATACTTCCGCCGATATAAATTCCTTAAACTATGCACAGAAGGTGGTTACAACCTATATCAATTTTTTACAGACCAATACCTTCTATCATAAGGTGATAATAGAAAGCGGATTAGAATATGATCCGGATCAGCTGAGGGAAATGACGTGGATTGAAACAATCAATAACACGGAAATATTCCAAATCAGTGTGACATCACACAATCCACAGGTTTCTTATCAATTGGCTACAACAATGCAAGCCGTTGCACCGGATTTGATCAAGAATATTCTTAATACCGCAGAAATCAGTGTGGTTGATCCGGTTGTCTATCCACAAGATCCCTCCGGACCGAATGTTTGGTTCAATACATTGATTGGTGGACTACTGGGACTGGTTGTATCGGCCGTTGCTACATTATTATGGGAGATGCTTAATAATAATGTGAAAAATCAGGAGGACTTAGAAAAGAAGTATGATATGCCGGTATTAAGTACCATACCTGATTTTCATACCTCGAATAAAGGAATGGTTCATTTTATTTACAAGCTGCCCTTCATGAAAAAACGACTCAAGGCAAAGGTTCTTCAGAGCAATTTCAATGATGAGACAAGATTTTTCATAGTGGAAGCCTTTAACTCTTTAAGAACAAATCTGCGTTTTCTGTTAAGGCATGACGGATGTAAGAAAATCATGATTACAAGCCCGAACCAGGGAGAAGGGAAAAGTACAATCAGCGCCAATCTGGCAAAGTCGATCGCACAGACCGGTTCCAAGGTGTTATTGTTGGATTGTGATTTGAGAAGAGGAACGCTGCATAGCTTTTTTGATATCAAAAGCTCACCCGGTGTCAGTGACACGCTATCCGGAATGTTCACCGAAAAGGAAGTCCTTCAGGAAACAGAGCATAGCAATCTGCAGGTCATATCAATGGGCTCCGTCCCGCCTAATTCAGCTGAGCTATTGGGAAGCAAACAGATGGAAGAATTACTGAAATACTTTGAGAAGCAGTTTAACTATATTATTATCGATACCCCTCCGGTAAATATCCTATCCGATGCCATTGGAATGATTAAGCAGGTTGACGGAGTGATTATGGTTGTCAGGGAAGGAATTACTTCACATTCCGGTATCAGTAATGCAATAGCAAAATTTAAATTTTCAGATGCGAATATCCTTGGGTTTGTATTGAATGCTTTGTCAGATAAGCAAGGAAATAAGAAAGGGAAATACAACTATTATAGCAAGAACAGGTGATGAGCAATGGTTGATCTTCATACCCATCTTCTTCCATATATTGATGATGGCGCTTCCTCTTATGAGGAAGCAATGCTGCTGACAGAGCTGCTGCGAAAGCAAAGGGTTGAAGCTGCTGTGTGCACTCCCCATTTTGATCCTTCTCGAATAACATTATCTGAATTCGCAACAAGCAGAGCTGCTTCCATGGCTTTTATGAATGCTCCGGGAATTCGCCTGATCCCCGGAAGTGAGACCTTATTACATGATTATTTATTTCACTATACTGATATTAGTCAATTGTGTGTGGAACATACCAAATATTTATTATTGGAATTACCTGATCAAAAGAGATGGGGGAGTGAAATATTTCAGCAATTAGAGCACTTAATCAATTATTACGGGGTGATTCCGATTATCGCACATACGGAAAGATACCAGCCTGTGAGAAAGAGAAAACGATGGATCTGTAGGTTGAGGGACGCAGGTTGTATCATTCAATGTAACGCAGAATTCGTGATTAATAAAAAGACGAGACGCAGGGCCTTTCGCTATCTGAAGAAGGGATATATCGACGTGCTGGCCAGTGATTGTCATAATATCATGAAACGCCCTCCAAGAATGGACGAAGCATTTGAGATTATTCGCAACAGATTCGGGGAGGAATTCTGCCTGCGTCTGATCGAGAATAGCAGACAGATTATTGACGGAAATATACTGCGAGGCGAATCTCGCTATTTAATATAGAAAAAGGATGTTACTTTGAAGCTGAGGGTGTGACAGACAAAGTGACATAAATCGAGTTTCTTGAATATATTATAACATGAAATTACAGTAAGTGGCTGCTTAACACTGAAGGAGGAAGAGAAGAGTTTCATGGAAAAAAGTCATGCAAGGCTGCAGCCTATAAGCTCAAAGCGATTACAAGCAGAGGAAGAAAGTGCAGAAATAAAGAATTTAAGGGATATCGATATTGAACAGCTTTTGGGTAGAGAACAAGTCATCCTGAAAAATGATGAGATAGAGAATTATATTAGAAATAAAGTAGTTATGGTGACCGGAGGTGGAGGCTCCATAGGATCTGAGCTATGCCGTCAGATTGCGAAGGTCAAACCGAAGCTTCTAATTATCTTGGACATATATGAGAATAATGCTTACGATATTCAACAGGAGCTGGTTCATAAATACGGGGATCAACTGGAGCTTAAAGCCGTAATTGCATCAGTAAGCAACAGAGATATGATCTATCAGTTGTTTGAACGTTATCGTCCCAATATCGTATTTCATGCAGCTGCCCATAAGCATGTGCCGCTGATGGAGGATTGTCCCGAGGAAGCCATTATCAATAATATATTTGGTACCTATTATATAGTTCAGGCTTCAGAAACATATGGGGTAGATAAATTCGTTTTAATATCGACGGATAAAGCAGTGAATCCGACCAGCATCATGGGCGCCAGTAAAAGATTTTGTGAAATGATACTGCAAAGCAGGAAGGAAAGCAGCAAAACAGATTTTGTTGCTGTTCGCTTTGGTAATGTACTTGGCTCTAACGGCTCTGTTATTCCCCTGTTTCAGAAGCAGATTGCAGCAGGAGGTCCGGTTACAATCACTGATCACAGGATCGTCCGTTATTTCATGACCATATCTGAAGCGGTACAGCTGGTACTTCAGGTATGCTCTATGAATGACAGTGCCGAAATCTATGTGCTTGATATGGGGGAGCCGGTAAAAATCATCGATTTGGCAGAGAATCTGATCCGTATGTCCGGTTATAAACCATATATCGATATTCCAATCATAGAGACAGGTTTAAGGCCCGGTGAAAAGCTTTATGAAGAGCTTCTAATCAATGGGGATGATCTGATCGCTACCAAAAATCAAAAGATATTTATGGAGACGAAGGAGTACATATCCAGAAAAGAAATCAAGAGAAAACTAAAGATCTTATCACATGTCATAAACTCAAAATCAATTAAAAACATAAAAAAGGTGATGAAAGAAGTAGTACCTACGTATCAGGACTATCAGGATCAGGATCTGAGTGCATACCAGATTCCGTGTCATATAAAAAGTTACTCTATATCTGATTATTAAATGGATAAAAGAATACTACAAGAGCCTGTTCAAGTATTGCAATACCGGCAGTATGAACAGGCTCTCTTTGAGCCATTCTGTGGATATTTGCTCAAAAATATGAGGCCTTTGCATCTGTAAAGGCCCCATTTTCAGGTTGTAAGAAATGTACAGCTTTATGTCAGTCTCTTAACCAGAACAGGAATCTTCTGATTATTCCGAATACTATTCCATACACAACATTAATCAATGTACTCAGAAGAATATATTTTCTGGTAAAGCTTAAGCAAGTGAATTGATAAAGAAGATCCTCCATGGTGTGCACATCTTCAAAATAGTAAAGCCCGGTAATCATAGTCGTGAAGGTCATCAGATCCAATATAAGTGCAACATATATTTTTACTTCTGTTCTAAAGCGTGCCGCAATGCTGAAGGCTAATGCCCCGACGAGACCGGGAACTAATAACACTAAAAAAAATCTTATAAATTCCATACTTCTCCTTGTAGGATGATCAAATTGATATCCATACTTTCCTTTCTTTATAGATTTATGTTACAGATTACATTATTCTTATCTGAAGTATTTCTATAGTTTTTCGTAAAAGATTAAAGCGATTATCGATCACCTAAAACTATTCCTATAATAATAAAGTATGCTTATAGCACAATTCAGTTACAGCTTTCAGTACTTTCTCTCTTCGGGGTTTCATGAATACTTTAACTGATTAAATTATTAGCGCGTCACAGAAAAAGTTTATTAACGTATTGACAATGTCGGTATAATTGTATACAATAAAACAAATTTATGTCTGGAAAGAATGGAGAGCAATAATATGGATGAGAGAAAAGTCTTTATCAACCCACACACGAACCTGCTGGAACTGGAGGAACCGATTTATAACCTGGTGGATGTGGAGCAGCCGAATACCTTCCGCGGATTGTTTCCCTATAACGAGATACCTAAGATAGCCTTCAATGATCGAATTGTACCTCACAACCTGCCGGATGAGATCTTTATCACAGATACTACCTTCCGTGACGGACAGCAATCCAGAGCTCCCTATACGACTGAACAGATTGTAACGATGTATGATTATTTTCACAAGCTTGGTGGACCGAAGGGACTGATCCGCCAGAGCGAATTTTTCTTATACAGCAAGAAGGACAGAGATGCAGTTTATAAATGTATGGAACGAGGGTATCAATTCCCTGAGGTTACCTCCTGGATCAGAGCCAGCAAGAGTGATTTTAAGCTGGTAAAGGAGCTTGGCATGAAGGAAACCGGAATTCTGGTAAGCTGTTCTGACTATCACATCTTCTATAAGATGAAGATGAGCAGAAAAGAAGCTATGGAGCATTATCTGAGTGTGGTAAGGGAGTGTCTTGAGACGGGTATTGCAGCAAGATGCCATCTGGAGGATATCACACGCTCCGATATTCATGGATTTGTCATTCCTTTCTGCCGCGAGCTGATGAAACTGAGTAAGGTATACAATATTCCAGTGAAAATCAGAGCCTGTGACACAATGGGTTATGGTGTGAATTTCTCCGGTGCCGTTATTCCCAGATCTGTACAGGGTATCATATACGGAATCAGAACACATGGTGAGGTTCCCTCAGAATGGCTGGAGTGGCACGGTCACAATGACTTCTATAAAGCTGTTTCCAATTCAACGACAGCATGGTTATATGGAGCAAGTGGTGTAAACTGCTCCTTATTCGGCATCGGTGAGAGAACCGGTAATACTCCTTTGGAGGCGATGGTATTTGAATATGCCCAGCTGAAGGGTACGCTGGATGGTATGGATACCACGGTGATTACTGAGCTTGCTGAGTATTTTGAGAAGGAAATCGGTTACCGTGTTCCTTCCAGAACCCCTTTCGTAGGAAAAAATTTCAATGTGACCAGAGCCGGTATTCATGCAGACGGCCTTCTGAAGAACGAAGAGATCTATAATATATTTGATACTGAGAAGTTTTTAAAACGACCGGTTCTGGTTGCTGTATCCAATACCTCCGGACTCGCAGGTATCGCACACTGGATTAACACCTTCTTTAAACTGAAGGGTGAAGGCGCGATCGGTAAGGATCATCCCATCGTTCAAAAGATTAAGGTTTGGGTGGATGAGGAATATGATAGCGGACGCGTTACCGTAATTACGGATGATGAGCTGCTCAATATCATCTCAGAAGCTGAGCAGGAGCTGGGAATTAGCATAAACCCTTCGAAAGCCTGATAACAGTAGCAAATCTGACTGAAAGCCGGTTGATATGACATAGGAATTGACAAGCCGGGGAAAGCAGAATACAATGGTATCTGGCAGTGATTCGAGCGAAAAGTATATATTACATATCTAATAATAATGGAGGTTACAATGATATCTGCAGAGAAAATTGAAGCGGCAAAAGAGAAATTCGGACAATTGCTGGAGGAGCAATTAAAAAGAGTTGAGGTTATGAAGGCGCAGGGCGACTTTATCAATTATCAGGCTCTGGATAAAATCATCATTGGTGTATGCGGCGGTGACGGTATCGGTCCTGCAATTACAGCTCAGTCCCAAAGAGTTCTGGAGTATCTGCTGAAGGACGAGATTACGGCAGGAAAGGTTGAATTCAGAGTAATCGATGGATTGACGATAGAGCGCAGAGCCGAGGAGAAAGCAGCAATTCCCCCGGCAGTATTGGAAGAATTGAAGAAATGCCATGTCATTCTAAAAGGACCTACCACGACTCCCAGAAAGGGCGATCCCTGGCCAAATGTAGAAAGTGCCAATGTAGCCATGAGAAAGGAGCTCGATCTCTTTGCAAATGTCAGACCTGTCAGAATTCCTGAACAGGGCATTGATTGGACCTTCTATCGTGAGAATACCGAAGGTGCTTATGCTGTTGGCAGCAAAGGCGTCAATGTTACAGAAGATCTCGGGGTAGATTTTACGGTTGTAACGACTCAGGGTACGGAGCGTATTATCCGTGCTGCCTTCGAATTTGCCAAGGCAAACGGCAAGACAAGAGTAACAGCAGTTACCAAAGCGAACATTATTAAGACTACAGATGGCAAATTCCTGGATATTTTCCGCGAGATTGCAAAGGATTATCCTGATATCACAGCGGATGACTGGTATATTGATATCATGACCGCGAAGCTTGTGGATGAGAAGAGAAGAAAGGACTTCCAGGTGGTAGTTCTTCCGAACCTTTATGGAGATATTATTACAGATGAAGCTGCTGAATTCCAGGGCGGTGTAGGAACTGCAGGCAGTGCGAATATCGGAAAAAGATATGCAATGTTTGAGGCGATCCATGGCTCCGCACCTCGTATGGTGCAAGAGGGAAGAGATATCTATGCTGATCCCTGTAGCATGATCCGTGCCGGTGCTATGCTTTTGGCACACATCGGGTATACCAAGGAGGCCGATAAGCTCTACCGTGCACTTGATATCTGTACCGTGACCGAAAGAAAGGTTATGACAACAGGAAGATCAAACGGAGCAACCGGTGCACAGTTTGCCGATTATCTGATGGAAACTATTGAAGCGATGAAATAATGTGGCTTAAGGAGGGAATTCCTTGGAAGATTTTGATCTTCACAAAGAGGTGTCAGATAAATATTCCTTACGTGGACGTGTCTTTAATAAGTTAAGGGAAGATATCCTCTCCGGCGTCTATCGGGAGAATGAGGAGCTGAAGGAGAATACCATCGGAATAGAGCTGGGAGTAAGCCGCACTCCGGTCCGCGAGGCATTAAGACAGCTGGAGCTGGAGGGTTTGGTTACGATGATTCCCAATAAGGGTGCATATGTTACCGGCATCACACAGAAGGATATCCATGATATTTATGTCATTCGTTCCTACCTAGAGGGCTTATGTGCAAAATGGGCTTGCGAGCACATCACCGAAGCTCAGATTGAAGCATTGGAGGAGATACTGTATCTATCTGACTTCCACGCCAGGAGGAGCCACTATGAACAGCTGGTAGAACTGGATAATAAATTCCATGAATTAATCTATAAAGCCTCAGGAAGCAAGATACTGGAGCATGTGCTATCCGATTTTCATCATTATGTGGAACGGGTCCGCAAGATCACACTTGCTATGCCGAACAGAGCAAAGAAATCAAGCAAGGAACATGCTGCAATCGTGGATGCCATCAAGAAGAGGGACGGCGAGCTTGCAGAAGCTCTGGCACATGAGCACATCATCAACACCATTAAAAATATAAGTGAACAAGGTTTATAATCATAAAAAGTACATTCATATAAGCTGAAAATGAGCTGTTATCGAAATCTGAAGCAGCGATTGTAAAACAATAGGCATCCCATGAGGGATGCCTATTGCTTTGATCAAAGCTGTCAGTAGGTATTGAAACAGCCTTGTATATGGGTTATTCCTCGGATGCCAGAGTCTCCCATAATTCCATAAGCTCCAGCAGACGATCCTCTATCCTCTTTTTCTCGTTATTCAGCTCCAGGAGCTTCTGTACATTCGTAAATACCTCTTCCTTGGTCAGAAGCAGGTCGATTTCTTCGTTTCGGGTCTCCAGCTGATGGATTTCATCCTCGGTCTTTTTCAAATCGTTCTTTCTTTTACGTGCACGCGCCTGTTCTTCCTTTTGTTGCTGCCAGCTTAATTTATTCTCGCTTTCTACATCCGTAGAATTATCGGCCGAAGACGAGGAAGGAAAGGAAGCGGGAAAAGCATTCAGCCGCGAGCTGCCGGCATTATCAGCTGTATTACCGGAGATTGTTTTTCCGGCAATAGTTGGTTTCTTTAAATATGCAGCTTCTACCTCAGGCTTTTTCTCCAGATAATAATCATAGTTACCGATATAGTTCAAAAGAGTCTGTTCGGTCAGATCAAGTATTCTGGTTGCGGTCTTATTGATGAAATAACGGTCATGAGATACATACAAAACCGTACCGCTGTAATGATTGAGGGCATTCTCAAGAATTTCCTTCGAAGCGATATCCAAATGGTTGGTCGGCTCGTCCAGGATTAGGAGATTAGCTTCGGATAGCATAAGCTTGGCCAGAGAGACCCGTCCCCGTTCACCACCGCTGATATCCTTAATCCTTTTGAAGACGTCATCCTCTGTAAAGAGAAAGGCGGCCAGAATATTGCGGATAGAGGTATTATCCAGATGGGGATAGGTATCCTGTAATTCATCAAACAGGGTTTTCTCCGGATCCAGCACCTGATGCTCCTGATCATAATATCCGACATGAACCTTGGTACCCAGCTTAACCTCACCGTGATCTGCTATAACCTGACCATTGATAATTTTTAGTATCGTTGTTTTGCCGGTACCATTATTTCCGATGATAGCCACCTTTTCACCGCGCTTGATATCGAAGCTTAAATCAGTAAAGAGGGTCAGCTTATCATAGGACTTACTTAAGGCTGTGACAGTCAGTACATCATTACCACTGACAATTCTCGGCTCCAGCGAAAAATGCATGTGGGCATTTTCCGTCGGTCGTTCCACACGCTCGATTTTCTCCAGCATTTTTTCACGGCTTTCCGCACGCTTGATGGATTTCTCACGGTTGAAGGAGCGAAGCTTTGCAATGACCTCCTCCTGATGCTTAATTTCCTGCTGCTGGTTAAGATACTGTTTCAGCATTGCATTAACCAGCATGGCTTTCTTCTCAGCATAGGCGGAATAATTGCCTTCAAAGGTGGTCGATTTGGTATGATCGAGTTCAACTACCTTCGATACAACCTTGTCGAGAAAATAGCGGTCATGCGCTACGACAACTACAGCTCCGTTGTAATTCAGCAGGAAGGTCTCAAGCCAGGCGATTGAGATCAGGTCAAGATGGTTCGTAGGCTCGTCGAGAAGGATGATATCAGGTTTGGATAGCAGCAGTTTACCAAGGGCAATTCTGGTCTTCTGACCACCTGAGAGCATATTGACCTGTTTGCCAAATTCCTCCTCACCAAAGCCAAGACCCTTCAGTATCCCGATCACTTCACTCCGATAAGAATAGCCGTTCTTTTGCTCAAATTCATGGGTCAGTCTTGTATAACTGTCAAGCATCTGTTTTAACTGATCGCCCTCGGCATGCTTCATGTCCTGCTCCAGGGAACGAATATTATGATCCAGATCAATGACATCCTGCTTTACCGTCATCATTTCATCCAATATGGAATTGTCCGAGGCAAGATTCTGATGCTGAGCCAGATAACCGATCGTACTTCCCTTTGAGAGAATGACTTCACCCTCATCCGCAGACATTTCCTTCATTATTATTTTCAATAAGGTAGACTTACCGGCACCATTGATTCCAACGATTGCAACCTTTTCTCTTTCATTGACATGAAAGGATACATTCTGCAAAATCTGGTCCGTACCGAAGGCCTTACTTATATTCTGACATGCTAAAATCATTTCAATCTCCATTCTCCAGAATAATTCCGGTAATTTCAGAATTATTTTCACGCTGATCGAGAACGCTGCAGAACAGCCTCCCGATGCAGCTTTGTCCTTTATTTTATCATATGAAAATTGTCAAGTAAAGAAGGAAAGAAGAGTAGCATACAGTCATGGATGATAGGTCGGGCGGTCCTTGTTACCTAATAAATTAAGGGAATTCACATATACTTATAAGAAAGTTATCCTATCAGTATTAGATTGACTTATTATTAACAATCTAATATAATAAAGAGTAGATTTAACCAGAGAAGGAGGAAAATCATTGTACAAGAAGGAAATTTCCAAAGCAGTAATTAATAGATTGCCCAGATATTATCGTTACTTGGGAGATTTGTTGGAAAAGGATGTAGTACGCATCTCCTCGAAGGAATTAAGCGAAAAGATGAAGGTTACGGCGTCTCAGATCAGACAGGATCTGAACAACTTTGGCGGATTTGGCCAGCAGGGTTATGGATATAATGTGGAATATCTCCATTCCGAAATCGGAAAGATACTTGGACTGGATACGAAATATAATATAATTATCATCGGAGCAGGTAACTTAGGACAGGCACTTGCCAATTATGTAGATTTTGAACGAAGAGGCTTTTTTGTAAAGGGTATTTTTGATATCAATCCAAAGCTGATCGGAACGCAGATCAGAGGCAATATTGTACGTTCTGCCGATGAGCTCGAGGAATATATCACGCATAATAAAGTGGATATTGCTGCAATCACCGTACCGAAGACAAAAGCTCCCCAGATTGCAGCTGACCTTGTAAAATTGGGTGTCAAGGGCATCTGGAATTTTGCTCCGACGGATCTTAATCTGCCAAAGGATGTTACGGTTGAGAATGTGCATCTCGCTGAAAGTCTTATGAAGCTGTCTTACAGATTATCAGGCAGAGAAGACATCAAGAATTAATAGTCTGCCAGGATTGAAGGGGCGTTATATATGGGAAGAAAGGATAAGAAGCCGGATTTTATCCATATCGTCAGAGACAAGAAGCTGCCTATCCTGACCTTGGATAATCGCTGGCATGAACTTTTTCCGGAGGAAAATAAAAGCAGGCTCATCCATGAGCTGGAATATAAGGTGAATCATCTTCTTAAAAAGCAGGGCAGGCTTGTTAACGGCATTAAGGATATGAAAGAACTGAAAAGTAACCTCCTGAAGGATATTATCGTAAATATGGATACAGGCAGGGAGCCTGAAAGAAATGTGAGGGACAGAAGACTGGACCGCAACAAACATTATGTCAATGAGATTAATTCCAAGACAGAGATTGCTACGGAAGAGCTTGCCAAGCTACCCTATCAGATCAAACAGGTGAATGAAGAGCTAATGGCTGAGAGCATAAGTATGCTCTATGAACAGCTGCAGGAGAATAAGGAAGAGCTCGAGGAAGTAACGGAATGGATTAATCATATCAGAGAGGAATTAAAGACAAAGATACTGATCAAACAGGATTTGGAAGCGAAAAATTCTTTGATATATACATATATGCATGATATTCTGGGACCGGAAATCATGGAAATGGTTGATAATGAACAGAATAAAAGGTAAAATAAAACAGGGGTAAGCGATCATTCGCAATCCCCTGTTTGTGTATTTAAATTTAGGAGAGATTAACTGGGAAGGAAAGGGAGAGCGGCCATGATTACCGGAATTGGGGTAGATCTGATTGAAGTAGACAGGGTGCAGAAGGCATGCGGGAAGGATAGCTTTCTGAAAAGGTGTTTTACGGAACGTGAGCAGGAGCTTATCAAGGCAGATATCAGTAAAGCGGCTGATAATTATGCCGTAAAGGAAGCAGTTGCCAAGATGCTTGGAACCGGATTTCGGGAGTTTGCACTATCGGATATTGAAGTGCTGCGTAACCCTTTAGGAAAACCATATGTTAATTTATATGGAGCCGCCAAGGAGCTTGCGAAGGAGCAGGGGATAACGGTTATTCATGTATCAATCTCCAACACCAGAGAATATGCGAATGCCTTTGTCGTAGGTGAAAAATGAAAGAAGGATAATATCATGAAATATTCGGTTGATTCAAAGGGCATGAAATGTATCGACGATTATACAATTAACGAGCTTGGAATACCTGCCATGGAGCTGATGGAGCGGGCAGCTACTGCCCTGGTGGAACGGATGCTCTTAAGAATCGCAAAGACTGACAGTATCCTGGTTGTCTGCGGACCCGGGAATAACGGCGGGGATGGAGTAGCGGCAGCAAGGCTACTTAAGCTGAAGGGGTATACCGTAGCCATAGCACTTCTGGGAGAAGAAGAAAAGTATTCTGCACAAATGAAGGCACAGCTTGTTAAAGCAGAGGATTTGAATATACCTTTTGAAAACTGCAACAAGCTTCCTGAATATAATGTTATTATTGATGCTATCTTCGGAGTCGGTCTTACCAGGGATGTTACCGGTCCTTTTGAAGCAGGCATCCGCTTGATCAATGAGGGCAATCAGCTTGTATATGCAATCGATATTCCCTCCGGTATCAATGCAGACAATGGCAGAGTGATGAACATAGCTGTCCGGGCTGATGAGACGGTTACCTTTGGCCATTGCAAGCATGGGCTCTTACTGTATCCGGGGGCGGATTATGCAGGAAAAGTCAGTGTAGCTGATATTGGATTCCCTGAGGAAGCAACGATACAGGCAAAGCCGGATACGTTTTATTATGAGGAGGAAGACTTACAGAAGTTACCAGCAAGAAGAAATTACAGCAATAAGGGAACCTATGGCAAAGTTCTTATCATTGCAGGCAGCAAGGGATCGGCAGGCGCTGCTATCCTGAGTGCAAGGGCCGCATATCGCAGCGGTGCCGGTCTGGTGAAAATCCTTTCTTCCGAGCATAACAGGATTATTCTTCAGTCCCAGGTGCCTGAGGCTTTGTTTTCCTCCTATGATGAGAAGGACCTGGATGCCGATGAAAGACAGCAGAAGATAATGGCAGATCTGACATGGGCTACCGTGATTGCCATCGGTCCCGGACTGGGTATGGGAGATACTGCAGCTGAACTACTGGAAACCGTAATTCATAAAGCAAAGGTACCGATCCTGCTTGATGCGGATGCGATCAATCTGCTCGCAAGAAAGCTTGATCAACAGGTTTTAGTTGGGAAGAGCACGGACCTTCAGGAAAGGCTGCACAGACTTGCCGGTCTGCTTCCGCAGAGGACTATCCTCACGCCGCACCTTCTGGAGTTATCCAGATTAATCGGAATTCCTGTTGAGAATATTACACATAATCTCATTGACACTGTCCATCAATGTTCTTATAATAATAATTTGATATATGTTGCCAAGGATGCACGTACAATTGTATCAGGCAGAGAGGGCAGGTATATTAATAAATCGGGTAATCATGGAATGGCTACCGGAGGAAGCGGTGATGTGCTGACCGGTATGATTGCCGCCTTTGTCGCCCAGGGTATGGAGCCTTATGGTGCGGCCTGCCTTGGTGTCTACATCCACGGGCTTTCAGGGGATGAAGCGGCAAAGAGGAAGGGAACATATTCCATGATGTCAGGGGATATTGTCGATTCTATTGAGAAGGTACTAATCAACCCAGAAATGTATAGGAGTGACTTTCAGATATGAATGAGGAGTTCAAGGCAGAGGATAAGAAGAAATATTACAGAGTTCAGGCAAATGTAAATTTGGAGGCGATCAGACATAATCTTAATGAAGTACGTAAGATATTAAAGCCGGATACAAAGCTGATGGCTGTTATTAAAGCAGATGCTTACGGACACGGAGCCGTTGCTTTGGCAAAAGCAATCGGCAACAGCGGCAGTGGTATAGATTATTACGGTGTGGCCATCATAGAAGAAGCGATAGAGCTTCGGGAAGCGGGAATCGATAAACCTATACTGGTTCTCGGATATACCCCGAAGGAACAGTATGACCTGGTGGTTTCTTATGATGTTGCACAAACCATCTTTCAGTATGAGATGGCGGAAGCACTCTCATTGGAAGCGAAGAAGCAGAATAAGACTGCAAAGATTCATATCAAGATTGACACCGGTATGACCAGAATAGGTTATACCGATACGACGGATAGCATAGAAGAGATCAAAAGGATCGCGACACTTGAGAATATTGAAATCGAAGGTATATTTTCCCATTTTGCCCGGGCTGATGAAGTGGAAAGATCCAGTTCTGAGTTGCAGATAAAAAGATTTAATGATTTTTTGAAGCTGCTTGAGAAAGAACAGATCCATATTCCGATCAAGCACATGGCCAACAGCGCCGGGATTATCGAATATTCTGAAGCAAATTATAATATGGTACGCAGTGGTATCGCAACCTATGGTATCTATCCTTCCTCCGAAGTGAATCAGAAGGGGATACATCTGATCCCGACCATGGAAATGAAGACTCACGTGGTCTTTGTGAAGGACGTGGAGCCTGGAGTAGGTGTAAGCTACGGAGCGATCTATGTAACCGATAAGAAGACCAGAATAGCAACCATACCGGTCGGATATGCGGACGGCTATTCTAGAAATCTGTCTAATACAGGCAAAGTCATCATCCATGGTCAATATGCTCCTATCATAGGTAAAATCTGTATGGATCAGTTTATGGTAGATGTAACCGATATTGAGGATGTTAAGCAGGGGGACACGGTCACTCTGCTCGGACGGGATGGGGATGCATACATATCAGCGGAAGAATTGGCACAGTGGTCACACTCCTTTGCTTATGAGCTTGTATGTACCGTTGGTAAAAGAATTCCGAGAGTATACTCCGAAACCGTATAATTTTTGGTAAACCATTACACTTTATGGAATACACACGAAGAAAATGGCAATAATAAGGTTAGCCGAATATTGGAGTGTGAATAAAGTGGTAATAAAACGAGGAGATATCTTTTATGCGGATTTAAGACCGGTGATCGGCTC
>JAEZKU010000001.1 GCA_023436065.1 Bacillota bacterium | reverse complement strand
TTGCGTTCTACCCTTAAGGCGAACGAAAGGGAGGTATTTAACTTATGAATAAAGCTATATTAATCGGCCGTCTGACCAGAGATCCCGAGGTGAGATATTCCCAGGGAGAGAATTCAACAGCAATCGCGAGATTTACCTTAGCAGTAGACCGCAGGTTCCAAAGAAACGGTGAGACACAGACTGCTGACTTCATCGGCTGTGTTGCCTTCGGCAAACAGGCAGAGTTCGTAGAGCGCTATTTCAAGCAGGGCATGAAGATGGTGCTTGCAGGAAGAATTCAGACAGGCAGTTATACGAATAAGGACGGTCAGAAGGTTTACACGACTGACATCGTAGCAGAAGATATAGAATTTGCTGAAAGTAAGGGCAGTAATGGAGACTCAGGTTTCCAGCAGGGAGGTTCTCAAAAGGAATTCAGACCTGAACCCAGTTCAGCAATGGGGGATGGATTTATGAACATCCCGGACGGTATTGACGAAGAATTACCATTCAACTAAAAATTATTAATTGCATTATCATAAACAAGTGAATGAAGCAATCATTTGCTTGGCAAATATTCGGATAAGGAGGTCAAGACATGGCATTCAAAAGAAATAATGAAGATAAAGGCGATTCTCCGATGAAGAGAAAGTCCTTCGGACGCAGAAGAAAGAAGGTTTGCGTATTCTGTGCTGACAAGAATCACACAGGAATTGATTATAAGGACGTGAACAAATTAAAGAGATATGTATCTGAGAGAGGTAAGATCCTTCCCAGAAGAATTACCGGTAACTGCGCAAAGCATCAGAGAGCTTTAACAGTAGCTGTAAAGAGAGCAAGACATATTGCTTTAATGCCTTACACAGTAGATTAATAATAGAAGCCATTACATGACCTAGGTTGTGTAGTGGCTTTTTTGATTTACAGAGTAGGAAACGGAAGCCGAGGCAGATGCCCTGGTAATGCTTGATGCATTGAAGTATTGTTGGGATTGGGATGGCGATGCATTGACTGCGCCATATAATGGACTGGCTCTTAGCACGGAAAGCGTAGGGTAAAGGTACAGCCGCCTGATATAGTATCGGTCAACGTAATAGTTCCATGATGCAAGGTAACTAATTCTTTTGCAATACTTAACCCAAGTCCAAAATGAGTTTTATTATTTCTTGAAGAGTCGACACGATAGAAGCGATCAAAGACGTAGGGCTTTGCTTCATCTGGAATACCGATACCGTGATCAATGATATGTAATAAAAGATGTTTCTTTTCCAATTCAGCCTTTATAATAATTTGACTGTTAGTGCCGGAATAGGAGATAGCATTATCCAATAGGATAGAAATAATCTGAAGCAGACGGTCATAGTCACCGATTAGGGTAGGTAGATTGGCTTGAGGCAGATCAAGGAGAATTTGGATTTGCTTTTGCCTGGCAATTGGAGAAAGATTTTCATAGGACTGTAACATCAGCGTTTCAATATTCACTTCGTTCTTTTGAATCACCCAAGTATTTGCATCGTTAGATGCTAGTAAAAGCATATCATTGATGAGACGTGACATCCGATTGCATTCACTTTCTATTACAGCTTCACAATTTAACTGCTCTTCCGGGGTTAATTTGATAGTAGAGTTATTAGCGCGAATGACTGCGAGAGGAGAACGCAATTCATGAGAAGCAGCAGCGACAAATTCTATTTGTCGCTGCTGATTTTTTTCAACTGGCAGCAAAGAGCGGTCAACCAGTTTACGAATGAGTACGAAAAGTGCAAGGATGCCTAATAGATCAAAGGCAGCAATGAGAAGGCGTGAGTAAATTCTTTGTGGAGAATTATTATTAGTAGGCATTAACAGAAATAAGGTTCTATAACCAGAATTATTCTTTAAGACAATGGCGGATCCATAATATGTTTCGGAGTGTTCTCCTGTGATTTTGTAGATGTCGGTTTGTATTGTATCAGAAGAAACCGGCCTGGAAAAAAGAGAAATTCCATCTTGTGTCGCAGCAAGCTGGACCTGTTCTAGTAAAAAATCACGAGAAGTTTCCGGTTTCCATGCACCTGGAAATAACAAAACATGGCCATTATCATAGATGGTGATAACCAAATGATACATGCTTTCCATGTCGGATAGCCAGGTGTCGGAAACAATATTTTCTATTTTTAGTTTTGACATTAACGTATAAGCATGATCAGAGAAAGCTTCATATTGATTGCGAGTGGATTGGTACTCAAAAAATAATGCAACCACAAAAAAGACTACTGTTAATATAGTACCGGCAGTAATGGTATAAATAATAATTAGACGCTTTCTTAAACTTTGTATCATATGGTTTCTCCTAAATGATAGCCAAGTCCGTGGACGGTTTTGACAACAACTTTACTTTGTAAAGATTTAAGGTGTCTTCTCAAAAAATACACATAGGTATCCAGACTTCCGTCCTCAATGTCAGACTCACCCCAGACGCGATGGATGATTTGCTCTCGTGTTAAGGTCTGGGTTTGATTTATGATCAGATATTCCAGGAGCATACTTTCTTTCTTGGAAAGCTTTATGAGCTTGCCTTTGCAGGTTAAGGTTAATTCAAACGGGTTTAATATAAGGTCGCTAAAGGACACAGTATTCATGATTTCCATAGTGTGTGGCCTGCGAAGCAAAGCACGAATTCTTGCTGTTAACTCAGATACAGCAAAAGGTTTCACAAGATAATCATCGGCACCAGAGTCCAGACCGTCTATACGGTCAGTCACACCGTCAAGTGCAGTAACCATAATGACTGGTATATAATTCCCGGTATTTCGAAGTTTCTTCACAATGCTTACACCATCCAGTTCGGGCAGCATTCGGTCTAATATAACAAGCTCGTATGAATATTGCAGAAGGCATGCCAGTGCATCTTGCCCATTGTGACAGGACTCAACATTATAACCTTCTCGCTTTAGCTTTAATTCAATTATATTACATAATTCAATATCATCTTCCACAACTAATATCTTCATATCCCTCTCTCAATCCATATATTTCTAGGATAATATTTCCATTGTTATTTCTTTCATATTATAAATACATTTATCAATTTATGTCAATAAAGAAAAAGGGAAGGAAGATTAGCTTGCAAATTAGTATTAACTAATTTAAGTTTTTTTTGAGAAATACCTTTTACAATATAGATATAAATTGATAGGAGGTCATTGATATGGGGAAAAGGATATTATTAAGTCTTTTTTTATGTATACTCATAGTAATGCAAGTGGGATGTAGTAAGTCAAATAATTCAAAAGAAGCTTCAAATTCTACAGATGGAACGGGGCGGTATGTAGAACGGGAGATGAAAGAACCAGAACTTAAGGAAGGGGAAAATTTTCTCGCTATATTAGTGGATGATGAGGGTAATGTAGGATATTATAGTCTGCTAGAGGGAGAAAAGACGGAGCTTTGGCAGTATTTACTTATCGGTAATAACTATGAAAAGAAACAAATTACTTGCTTCGATAACTATTTGGGCGGACAGGACTGCACGTATAACCTATGCTTAGGAGAAGATGGGCTTTATTATTTGTTGATTAACAAGACTGAGCTGATAGGTCAAAAAAGTGATATACAAGGAGTTATGAATTGCGCAAAATTATATCGAACGAATAAGGAAATGACTTCTTGCGAAGAAGTAACACCTTCGTCATGGAATCAGGAAGACAGTGGGATGGAAGAGTCAAAGGGAACATATGCTTTGAATATCCAGGTCACAGCCAATGGAATTTTGTTTTGTCAGGAAAACTTACAAAAAGAAATACTATCCTATAACTTGACAGATAAGAAGCCGGTCTCTAACTTCGAATTGCCAAGTTCTGACGAGTTTATTGTCAAGGGAAATACAATTTACTATACTTCACCAGACACTCTAAAGGTGTGTTCCCTTAATTGCGAAACAGGAGAGAAGCTTCAATACCCATGTGAAACGTTGCAAGATAACTCAAAGTTACAGGCATCAAAAGAAGGACATCTTTATTTACTTGATGATAATGGGATCCATCGCTTAGCAAAGGACACGACGTTATGGGAGACAGTAGTTGATGGAAGTTTTAACAGCATGTGTGTACCGACGATTGATTCTATTGCTTTTCAGGTGAAAAATGAGGATAAAGAAGTCTATTATGTTTACTATAAATCGATGATACAAGGAAAAGACAACTCATTAGCATACTATAAGTTTGATAGTACAGCTTTGCCGGTTATGGAGAGAGAACTAACGATATACTCCCTATGGGATGATATCACCCTTCGTGAAGCAATAGCACAATATCAGAAAAATAATGTTGGTGTAAGAATTAATTATCAGGTTGCAACAAGTGATGAGTCGGGAGCAACTATGGAGGACCAGATTAAGGCGCTAAATACGGAGATTCTGGCCGGTAAAGGAGCTGATATCTTCTTGTTGGATGGGTTACCAATGGATTCTTATATTGATAAAGGCGTCCTCTTAGATATTAGTGATATTATGATACCAAAGATCGAAGATGGAAGTCTTATGAGTAATATTGCCAACAATTATGTTCAAAACGATGCTGTTTACGGAATGCCAATACATTTTTGTTTTCCTATGTATATAACGAGGGAACCGAGGAAAGAAACCTCAATTTCCTTAGAGCAGCTTTCAGGGCTAGCGTCATTGACAGATAAAGAGCTATTACCTGTCATGTCATATCAGGAATTATTGCAGCTGTTTTTATTTACCCATTATAATGATTTGGTTAGCAATGATGGAGAGTTAAAAGCGGAGGAATTAGTTACTTTCTTGAGCCGAGTAAAGACAATAGCAGAAAGTATGGGCATTAATGGTGATAGTGTGGCAATAAACCATAATATAGGCGGTTATGATTATAGAGATAAGCGTATATTAGATATATTTACAATGGATCAAATTCAAGTTTTTGAAGCTGATTACAAAGTAGTTATGCCATATGTAAGTAGTATGAGAGCTTTTAGACAATGTACTACATGCGCATCAGAAATAGGAGGAGGCTGTTATTTGGTAAATAAATCCTTTATACCAAAAGGAATTATAGGAGTAAATAAAGCCTCAAAAGAGATTGAGTTAGCAAAAGATTTTATTCGATGGGTAATTTCTGATGAAAGTCAATATGTACAGGTTGGGGATGGATTCCCAATGAACACCGCTGCTTTTAAAAACTGGTTGGAAGACAATCAAGAGCATAATGATGATGTATACGATGCCATAGCTTATATAAAACCGGATGGTAATATTCGAGTTATTGAGATTTATTACCCAACAGCGGAAGAAACGCAAGTACTATTTGACATGGCTAAACAATTAACAACACCTGCAATTAATAATATTTATGTGATGGATATGATTGTCAAAGAAGGTATACCATACTTAGCTGGAGAAAAGGATTTAGACACGGTTTATGCAAACATTATGAATAAAATAAATACTTACTTAAGTGAGTAGCAGAAATCAGTGCAAATCGATTCTTCTGTACGTGCGAGATAAATCGGGGCATTCCAAGAAATAAAATCATTCTCTGCATGAAACACGATTATTTGACATGAAATTTAATTCCAGAATATAACATTCTACATTGTTTATAATAAAAATTCGTGACATAATAGCTGTAAAAATACGTAAGAAGGAGAAAGCTATGCCGGTTAGTATCACAAAGAACAAGAAAGATAAACAGACAATTATTAATTTGGTTCATCGGACCTTTCCGGATCAGGAAATCGCGAATATCGAGGAATTAACGGAGGGCTTCTTTAATGTAGCATATTATATTGCACTAACTGACGGATCAGAGGTGATTTTAAAGATAGCACCTAGTAGCGATATGGAAATCATGACACATGAGATCAATATCATGTTCAGTGAAGTAGATTCCATGAGGATGGTAGCAAGAGAGACCTCCGTTCCGGTAGCTGAAATTCTGTATTACGATGACAGTCACACCATCTGTGATTCTGACTATTTCTTCATGAGAAAGCTTAAGGGTAAGAGCTTTCACTCATGTACGGAGGCTATGACGGAGGAGCAAAAGGATAAAGTTAATTACCGGATGGGAGAATATACGAGAAGGCTCAATCAAATCAAAGGCAGCAGATTTGGCTATTATGGGCAGCCGGGCAAACAGGGTAATAACTGGTTTGCTGTTTTTAGAAGCATGCTTCAGGATACATATCAGGACGCAAAGAGAAAATCAATCGATATCCCGGTACCCATGGATCATTTACTTTCATTGCTTGACAGGGATAGGGATATCTTCGAGCAGGTGAAGGAACCCAGCTTTGTACACTGGGATATTTGGGCCGGTAACGTGTTTGTCCATGAGGATGAAATCACGGGAATCATTGATTTCGAACGATGCCTGTGGGCGGATGAGCTGATGGAGGTTGGCTTTCGAACCTGTTGGTATAATAAAGCTTTCATTGAAGGGTATGGGTACAAAGAGCTTCAGCCGGATCAATTATTGAGAGCGGAGTGGTATGATATTTACCTGTTTTTAATATGCTGTCTGGAATGTGATTACAGGCAGTATGATAATCGGGGAGCTTATGAATTTGGGACAAAAATGCTGACAGAGTGGGTGGAAAAGAAACATAGCCGATGACAGCTATGTAACAATAGCTTTACACCCGGACCCGGATTTAAGCCGCTGCACGACAAAAATCGTGTAGCGGTATTTTTTTATACCTTTTATTGACAATATATTCTGTACGTGGTAATTTAAGAGAGTGGGAAATAAATGTAAAAGGCAAACTTATTGAAAAATAAGGACGCAAAGCTGTGAGTCTAAGGTATATCCTATACTATGATAGTCAAGCTGCCGGATTAGTTCGTGTATAATCATGGGAGCTGTGGTTTTGCCACAGTTTTTTTAGTTCATAGGAAGATGTGACCTATGAAATAAAATATAAGATTGAACAATAGTGACCGATATAGGGTGATTGGGCTTGCAAATACACATTAGAGGGAGAAATCACATGAAAGTATTGCACAGTATTACAATTAGGACAAAACTGGCTATTTTGATCATTTTTATGATTTTGTCAATCATAACCGTAGGGTTAATCGGTTATTCCTATCATGGTAAATCGAATCAGGAAGCCGGTACCGTGATATTAACAGTTGTGATTGTGGTTTCGGCCATAGCAATCTTCTTAGGGTTGGTGACAGCATTGTCAATTACAAGATCTATCGCAGGTATCGTAAAGATTATAGAGGATACCTCCAGACTCGACCTTCGACATAATGAATCACATCAGATCTTTAAGTGCTTTAAGGATGAGATCGGTGTGATGGCAAGAGCAGTGGGAGAGCTTAGGGAGACGTTGCGTGATGTAACGGGAAATCTCTCTACGATATCGGGGAGCCTGACGGCCAGTTCGCAGGAATTGGCAGAATCAGCTGCTGAGAGTACAAAAACAGTGAATCAAGTGGTAAATTCCGTAAACGAAATTGCTGTCGGGAACAATGCTCAGGCAGATACTATCGCGAAGGTAAGCGAAAATATCTTATCCATGGCTTCAAGAATATATGATGTTGATAAAGCGACAGAAATCAATTCTGAAAATTCCAGAAGCTCTCTCGAAGTGATTGAGGAGGGCCAGAAAGCAATTGATTTAACAATCAGTAAGATCAAAGAGAATATGGAGGTATCTGATGCTGTTGAAGCTTCCATCACGGACCTGAGCAGCCAGATAGACAAGGTCGTCAATATCATTGATGTCATCGGAGCTATATCTGAGCAGACGAACCTATTATCACTCAATGCTTCCATTGAAGCGGCGAGAGCGGGAGAAGCAGGCAGGGGCTTTGCGGTAGTGGCAGCAGAAATCGGTAAGCTGTCAAAGAATACTGCAAATTCCGTGAAGGAAATCACTGAGATTATTACAGAAACAGTGAAGAAGAATAGTGAGACAGCAGAAAGCATTACAAAGGCAAGGGAGCTTGCGCTGGAGCAGGAAGAGGCAATTCAGATCACGAAGGATGCCTTTAAGAGGATTAAGGTTTCGGTAGATGATATCGCTGTTCTTTCTGAGGAGATTACAAACCAGATCAGGCAGATCAATGCTTCTGCAGTGGAAATTACGAATCAGACACAGGATATGTCTGCCATATCCCAGGAAGCAGCAGCAAGCTCCGAAGAGATATCTGCTACCAATGAAGAGCAGCTGGCTTCGATTGAGGTGATGGCGGCTTCGGCACATGAGTTTTCCATCATGGCAGCAGAACTGAACGAGGAGATTAATAAGTTTCAATTTTAGTGATCATAAGAACAGTAATGGGAAAGAACCGGGCAGAGTAAGCCAACAGTTCTTTCCCATTATTCTTAAGACGGCTTTTATTGTAAAGCTTTTTTTACCGAATAAAACCTTTTTACAATAAGGATAATGAACCCGGCGATCAATATGAGTGACCATAGACCCACCAGAATGAGTTTAATTTTGGTCACTACAGAGGAAAAGCTGACCAGGGTATCCAGCCTTTGCGGATATTCCTTCAGGATATAATACAAGGCAGCATTTTCAGTCATGTCAAGCAGCATCCTCACCACAGGTACCAGGAACAGAACTCTACTCAACAGCTTTGACTTTGACCATTGAAAAGCGTAGGATTGAAGTAAAAGCTGCAATATACAAAAAATGACGGTAAACACGTTGTCAAGGATAAAATACTTATTATAAATATCAAATCCCTTAGCTTCCATCTGACCCAGTACCTGATAGACGATATCCGGAGTATAGGACTTTATATCAAAGGTTCCGTAGCCATGGTTGTAATTTGCAATCGCTGCACTGCTCCAAGGACCACGTTCTATCAGCATAAGGATGGGGATAATCAGCACCAATACTGCTATGGTCACATTTCTTCGCTTCATTTCACCGACCCTCCTGCTGCTGTGACAATTTCCATGATGTTCTTGCCGGCTGCACAATGATAGGTACAGCTTCCGCAGCGGAGACAGAGCTCCGGATGGAATTCCCTGACATTATTATTATGCTTTTCGTGCAATTGAACAATCTTATTTACCTTGATCTTCATAGGACACTTCCTGGCACAGGCACCGCAATTTTTGCATTTTGCCGCCTGGTCATACTCTGCTGCCTTTCCATAAGCGATAAAATTCGTTTTCACGCCGACCTTCTCTCCGGGATCTACTTTACTTGCGGATAGAATACCACCTCCGGCATAAACAGGTTGATTGCTGTGCTTCCTTAGGATTTTGTCTATAAGCTCTGATACGGAGGTTCCAAGGTTGACACGGGCAATCACGGCTTCTCCTGTAGCTAAATCGGCAACAGTAACCAGTCTCGATGACGCAGGGCGGCTTAAATATACTGCTTCGTAAATCGCATAGAGGGTCTGCACGTTCATGATCAAAATCCCTTTTTCTGCAGGGATTTCTATAGGTGCAATAGAAATACCAAGAACATGTTCTGCCAGGATTTTTTCTGCACCCATCGGATAACGGTTCGGAACAACAGCAATCTCATAGCCCTTAGCGGTTGCTGTCGCAGCATCCTTTGTCGCCAGAATGATTTTCTGAAAGGGGATGGCCTCAGCCAGGAGTCTGATCGCGGCCTCAAGCTTCGAAAGGTGATTTTTCACTAACCAGGCATCGTGCAACAGACCGGGATCGCATTCAACAGCATTAATAATAAGGTATTTACTGGCAGCACCGGATTTTAATACAGTCTGAACCTTTCTGAATGCAGGAAAGCCGCTGCCCCCCAGACCACTGATGTTCATGGAGCTTAGGGTTTCCAGTAACTGCTCGGCAGTAAGCTTATTAGGCTCTTTTTTTTCAACGATCTTGTCAGTAAAATCAAAAAAGTAATCCCTGTCACGAAGACGGACAACCTTACTGATGCGCGCCTTCGGAAAATGACTTTTTATCCCGCGATGGCTTTTGTGATACTCTTTCTGGATGCTTTTTAAGCTTCTGTTTCTTCTGACATTTTTTTTCGTAATTAATGGATATTCGTTCATCTGATCTCCTCCAAATAACTTTCTATAAAGTTTCTCACATGTTTACGTAATAAGGGTTCCAGACGTTCATTCTCTTCGTTGACGGTATGGTACAGAAAGAAGGGAGCATACAGTTCCATCGCCATAACCTCTGCATTCCGATCCTTCAGTACTCCCCGACCAATCAGGGCTTGAAAGAGCTGCTTTTGATATTGGACCGGCATGTCTATGAAGATCTTCTTATAAACCTTTGCCATCTCCTCGTTCTTAAACATCTCCATCATCAGCATTCTTCGAAACATTGTGATCCAGGAATCCTTCGTCTGGTATAGGAAGAAGTCAATACACATATTCTCGAGCTCTTCGGGGGTCCTAAGTTCCGTCGCCCTGGCTTCGTCATACTTTTGCAGAAACCTCTCCTGAGATGCTGTCACAATTGCATCGAATATGGCCTGTTTACTCTCAAAATGCTTATATAAAGCACTGTTTTTAACACCAACCTCCTCGGCAATCCTTCGTACTGATACGGAATCAAAACCATAAACCGAAAATAATGCCATGGATTCCTTTAAAATTCTGTCCTTGGTTAGCAAATCAACAATCCTCCTGATATATGGTGAGCACTTGCTAACTATTATAGTTAGCAAGTGCTCACCTGTCAAGTTAAATTTTAACAAATATTTATTCTGAAGAATTCTTATTAAAACAGAGAAAAAATAAATTACCTCTTGACAATTGAGGAATGGAAGATTATTATAATATCAATAATAGTAATCGTTACTGTTATAATAATAAGTTAATCGAGGAGGAATAGAATATGTCATTAGTCGGAACAGAGGTAAAGCCTTTCAAGGCACAGGCGTTTCACAACGGAAAATTTATTGAGGTTACAGAGGAGAATTTTAAAGGAAAGTGGAGTGTAGTATGCTTCTATCCTGCTGATTTTACTTTTGTGTGTCCTACTGAATTAGAAGATTTACAGAATAATTATGAGGAACTGAAAAAGCTTGGTGCAGAAGTATATTCTGTATCTACAGATACTCATTTTACACATAAAGCATGGCATGACAGCTCAGAAGCAATCAAGAAGCTCACCTATATCATGATCGGTGATCCTTCCCATACCCTAACCCGTAACTTTGATGTATTGATCGAAGCAGACGGCCTTGCAGACCGTGGTACCTTCATCATCGATCCGGATGGTGTGATCCAGTCTGTAGAAATCAATGCGGGAAATATCGGTCGTGACGCCGGAATTCTCGTTAATAAGATTAAAGCAGCTCAATATGTAAGAAATAATCCCGGCGAAGTATGCCCTGCTAAGTGGAAGGAAGGGGCAGCAACCTTAAAGCCCAGTCTTGATCTTGTAGGTAAAATATAAGGAGTGATTGATTATGCTGGATGCGGATATTAGGGAACAACTCTCAGAGTACCTAAAGTTAATGGAGGGCGAGGTACTGATTAAGGTCAGCACAGGCCCGGATGAAATATCGAAGGAAATGAACGCCCTTCTGGATGAATTGGGCTCGATGAGCTCAAACATCCGGATAGAGCCGGCTGTATTGCCAAGGACACCCAGCTTTAGCATCAATCGTATCGGAGAAGACACCGGGGTAACCTTTGCCGGTATCCCTTTAGGTCATGAGTTTACTTCCCTGGTATTGGCTCTATTGCAGGTCAGCGGCAGAGCTCCCAAGGTTGATCAGGCAGTAATAGATCAAGTCAGGAAGATTAAGAAGGAATACCACTTTGAGACCTATATCAGCTTAAACTGCCATAACTGTCCGGAGGTAGTGCAGGCCTTGAATCTGATGAGTATCCTCAATCCGGGAATTACTCATACGATGATCGATGGAGCAGCCTTTAAGGAAGAGGTTGAGAGTAAGGGAATCATGGCGGTTCCTACTGTATTCCTAAACGGTGAGAACTTCGGCAGTGGCCGTATGTCCATCGAGGAGATTCTTGAAAAGCTTGGCAGCACAGCGGATACAGCCTCACTTGAGTCCAAGGACCCCTTTGACGTGCTTGTCATCGGAGGAGGTCCTGCAGGTGCCAGTGCAGCAATCTATTCCGCACGTAAGGGCATCCGCACAGGAATTGTTGCAGAACGATTTGGCGGGCAGGTGCTGGATACGCTTGGAATCGAGAATTTTATCAGTATTAAATATACCGAAGGTCCGAAGCTTGCGGCCAGCCTGGAAGAGCATGTGAAGGACTATGATGTAGATATTATCCGAGGTCAACGTGCAAAGAGCTTGCAGAAGAAGGACTTTATCGAGGTGGAGTTGGAGAACGGTGCGGTATTGCAGAGCAGATCGGTTATTCTCTCTACCGGAGCCCGCTGGCGTAATGTAGGCGTACCGGGCGAAAAGGAATATAAGAATAAGGGCGTTGCCTACTGCCCTCATTGTGATGGCCCTTTATTCAAAGATAAAGAGGTTGCTGTCATCGGCGGAGGTAATTCCGGAATCGAAGCAGCCATTGATCTTGCCGGAATTGCAAGTCATGTCCATGTGCTTGAATTCATGCCTGAGCTGAAGGCGGATCAGGTGCTTCAGGAGCGTCTCTACAGTCTGCCAAATGTTACGGTATATAAAAATGTTCAAACCAAGGAAATTACAGGCGACGAAAAGGTGAATGGGATTACCTTTACCGATCGTGAGAACGGGCAGGAGCAGCATATACAGCTGCAGGGAGTATTCGTCCAGATTGGACTCGTAGCGAATACCGACTGGCTGGGTGATGCTGTGGAGAAAAACCGTATCGGCGAGATTGTCGTGGATGCTCATAATGCAACCAGTCTGCCCGGTGTCTTTGCTGCCGGTGACTGCACGAACAGTCCTTACAAGCAGATCATTATTTCCATGGGCTCAGGTGCCAATGCGGCACTCAGCGCATTTGACTACTTAATCAGACAGTAATTATAGAATGTTTTATAATACCTCCTGACAGCTAAGGTCAGAACAATAGGCATGCCTATAGTTCTGACCTCTGCTGTTTTGCTATTCTGGAGCAGTCCCCTCTTTCATTACTGCCCGCTAAAATGTCCTTTTAAATTAAGGTTGACGAATGTAAGATTATGTGCTACGATACTACAAATAATAACAGAAGCGATGATAAGAAATAGTAGATATTTCAGGATTCTCAGAGAGAAGATGGTTGGTGCGAATCTTCATGAAAGAAATATTGAACCCATCTTTGAGCTGTGACCCGAACGTCTGTGACAAGTAGGCATCACCGGATTTCCACCGTTAGCGGGAGTAAGTATAAAGTATCAGTGGATACTTCGTACTGTTAAGAGCAGAGAAAAAGGTATACAGAATAGACAGACAGTGTTTTGTATAGTGATAACCCTCTCTGAATTTAGGTGGTAACACGGATGAAATATTCGCCCTAAGTTGACTTTAGTCAACTTGGGGCTTTTTTTATCCCACTTATTACGCCTTTGTTATTAATAATTTTATTAATAAAAATGGAGGGAAAGAGTTATGAAGCTTAGAAATCTTGTGGGAGACAGGTTTAAGGAAAGACCGTCGGATTGTGTGGTAGACAGCCATGCCTTCATGGTACGGGGCGGGTATATCAAGTATATGGCGAACGGTATCTATTCGTCCTATGCTCCGCTTAGGAATATCACAAAGAAACTGGAGCAAATCATCAGAGAAGAGATGGATCGGATTGACGGGCAGGAGGTTCTGTTTCCTGTCGTACTTCCGGGCACTCTGTGGGAGGAATCAGGAAGATACACCAGCGTCGGAAATGAATTGCTTCGTTTCAAGGACCGTAATCAAAGTCAGATGCTTCTGGGAATGACCCACGAGGAAGCTGCTGTGCATCTGGTTCGCGAATATGCCCAGAGCTATACAAAATATCCGTTTATGATCTACCAGATTCAGACAAAATTTCGAGATGAACCCCGTCCGAGGGCAGGACTCATCAGGGTCAGAGAATTTACGATGAAGGATGCGTATTCTTTTCATACCTCCCGGGAGGACTTAATACAGTACTATGAGCGGTGTTTCCATGCATACGAGAGAATCTTCACAAGAGTGGGGTTACCACAGGTAATTTCGGTTGAGTCTGATTCCGGTATGATGGGCGGAGACATTTCCCATGAATTCATGCTTATCACACCGATCGGGGAAGACAGTATCGCTGTATGTGGCGCCTGTGGATATAAGGCCAATATGGAGGTCGCAGAGAATATTGTGCACAACGATAATCAGCTAAAGGAGGCTCCGATTGAGCGAATCTATACGGGCGAGGAAGCCACCATTGATGAGATCGTGAAGCTGCTTGATGTTCCTGTTGAAAATACCTGTAAGGCTGTAGTGTATCAGAAGAATTTGACGGATGACTATGTCATTGTGTTTCTGCGCGGTGATCTGGAAGTAAATGAGACAAAGCTTACAAACCTGATCGGAGAGGAAATTCATCCGGCTGTGATAACAGAAGAAAGTGGTCTGACTGCAGGGTATATTGGTCCCTATCAGCTGCAGGGTGAGCATATGCTTCTGTTTGACCGGTCTCTTCAGGGAATCAGGAATCTGATCTGCGGGGCAAATGAAGCCGGCTATCATCTTGCGGGCTTTTCTATGGAACGGGATTATGGTGAAGTGGAGTATCATGATCTAGCAAAGATTAAGGAAGGTGGTATATGCTCGGTTTGCGGTGAAAAGACAATCTCGGTTGTAAGAGGGATTGAGGTTGGTAACATTTTTCAACTTGGTACGAAATATACTGAGACTATGAACATGCAATATGTAGATGCGGAAGGAGAATTCCATTACCCGCTGATGTGCAGCTATGGTATCGGTATTGGTCGTCTGGCGGCATCGATATGTGAGATCCATCATGATGAATATGGGCCGATTTGGCCGATGGCAGTGGCGCCCTGGCAGGTGCATCTGTGCTGTCTCCGGTCTGACGATGAAGCTGCGAAGCTCTTCGCTGACAATCTTTACAGTGAACTTCAGTCCTCCGGATTTGAGGTTATCTATGATGACAGAGAGGTTAGGGCAGGAGTCATGTTTTCCGATGCTGACCTGCTTGGGGTGCCGATCCGTGTGATCATCAGTCCGAAGAATTTACAGGAGGATTGTATTGAGATTATTACAAGGGATAAGAGCGTCAATAAGAAAGTCGACAGAAAGCGTGTAATAGAAGAAATTGCTGATTTACGGCTTGAACTCCTGAAAAAATTCGATTAATCTTATATATAGTACTTTATTGGTATTGTCAGAAGAATTAACATGATTTATGATGGATCTATAGAGATGAAATCAGACCGGATGATGAGACACATACTTTATCTGAGCTTGTAGCGTTACCGGATAATTAACTATGAAATCATGGAGGAACTATATCCTACGGATAGAGTACCTCCGCTTGCTTAATACTTGGAGGAACAGACATGAGAAGGGGTACTGCCATCCTTTTATTATCAATCTTTTTATTACTTCCCATGGATCGCATACCAAATGCGACGGCCCATGCTACAATTATGAGCGTGGAAACCTCTCAGGAAGCTTCCCGGGAGATACTCTCTACAAAAAAGCAGGTAAGTGAGGAGATAAGGAAAGGACTGCTGGCCAGGAAAGAGAGAATCCAGGTAAGCATGAAGTATTCGGTTTTAAAAAAAATTCAGGATATGAAGGCGTTTCTTGAAGAGATTGAGATGGCAGATGATAAAACCACTGCAAAGGATGCGGATTACCTCCAATATTCAATCAGGCAATGGCATATGAAAACCACTTGGATCGAAGGCGGAGCTGCGACAATCACGTTGGATGTCGTATACAAATGTTCCTATGCAGAAGAAAAGAAGCTGGATAAAGTGATAAAAAGTGCGATTAAAACGCTCGAATTAACCGGAAAATCGGATTATGAGAAGGTAAAAGCCATTCACGATTATATTATCAACAGCATAAGCTATGATACTACGCTAAAAGGAACCTCAGCTTATGATGCCTTGATTGATCGATCCGCTGTCTGCGAAGGTTATGCTATGGCGGCATACAGAATGTTTACCGAGGCAGGACTGGAAGCAAGAATTATCTCCGGTGTAGGCAATGGAATCCCCCATGCCTGGAATATCGTTAAGGTCGACGGGAAATGGTATAATATCGACCTGACCTGGGATGATCCATTGACCAATAATGGCAATTCGGTGCTTACGTATGATTATTTTCTTAAAAATGCAAAAGAATTTTGCGATCATAAAAGTAATGCAGAATATAGAACCGATCAATTCTTAAAGGAATTTCCCATATCAGAGACCAGTTATATGGTAGAGTAAATCGCGGGGCTGTGCACCAATAAGTGCATGGCCTTTTCTAATGGTCGGTATTACTCGACCGGCACTACTTTTTAGCTTTGCTATCCAGATTGATTACAATCGTTTCTGTCAAATTCTTAAGCTTTTCCTTCGTAAGGATCAGAGCCCCCGAAGGCACTGCTTCGGATGTAATATTCAGTTTCTCGGCAATAGCGGTATCTGCATCTTTCTGACCATGTTCCGGAATGATTATTTTAGGTTGCAGCTTGTTAATGATGGCGGGCAGATTAACCGGGACAAGCTTTCCATAGGTGCCATTTTCAAATATCTGAATGAGTAATACATCAACCCTACCGATTTGGTCCAGAACATCCTCACTCGGGATTTCTCCCTGAGAGGCAAAATGTGCGATGGTGATATCCTCCATCTCAATTACAAACATAATATTGGGGCCACCCGGAACATCTGATTTATTGTGAAGACCTGGATATCCCTGTATCGTCGCCTGATCATAAATATATTCTCCGGGCTCTGTGAGTAGTGCATACTCACCCTCCACCTGACTGGTATCATTATGATCTCCATGCTGGTGACTTTCCGTTACGACATCGGGAGTCAGTGTTTCATTTAACTTATAGGGGTCACTGAGGATCTGAAAACCGTCGGCTGTCTCAAAGGTAAAACAGGCATGATTTCCAGGATATTTCTTAATCAGAACACCCTCCGTAAACTCAGTATCGGCAGTCAGAGACTCTGCAGCCTCAGTAACGGTATCCGGGGCCTTTGTAGCTTCGGCTTTATCGGAAATTGATTCTGAAGGTGTCGAGGAAGTGGGTTCTTTGCTAGGGAGAACTGCTGATGTAGGTTCAGCAGGTTCGTCACTCCTTACGGAACATGCAGCCAACCAAACTGCAGAGATAATCACAGTAAAGAAAAGATAGGATTTCTTCAAAGCAAAGACCCCTTTCTTAATGAATAAAGCAAATCCGATCATAATTATAGCACTCAGGCACTTACCATCAAGGTAAAAATAACAATATAATAGGTAAAAACAACAGGAATAACCAAGATTATCCAGCAACCAGAACAACCCGGACGAAATCCCTGTAAAAAACACACGCTAAAATTAACTTTAAAAACATAAATTTTAATGTTATAATGTACGGGATAAGCAAAGGTCAATGATATTAGTGGCCAACGGAAGAATTTGTTCTTCCAGGTGGCCAGTAATATCATTGACCGCGCAACGCGAGCTGAACAAGCTACGTTGTATAGCTTGTTCAGCTATGCTTATCCCGTACATTATATTATACAAGTACTGTTATCTGTACGTGCATTGAATACCCGACGGAAGCATATATGCTTCCAGGTGGCCAGTAATATCATTGACCGCGCAACGCGAGCTGAACAAGCTACGTTGTATAGCTTGTTCAGCTATGCTTATCCCGTACATTTCCATCCCTAAATTAAGGAGTTATATCATGAGCCGTAAATTAAAAGTTAGAGGAGCACTTCGGGCATACCTACTCTGGCCTGTTATATTAACAGTGATATTGCTTTGTATGAATCTGATCATGTATCCGATAGACCGGTTGGCAGGATATATCATGACTGCCTTTACTGTTCTGTACTTTGTTATGGCTATGACGATTTATCTGGCAAAACGCAATAAAATCGCTGCGGAGCTTGTTCGTTATGCCATGGATTACGGTCAGGTACAGAAACGCCTTTTAAAGGAATTGAATCTACCCTATGCTATTCTTGATCTGGAAGGCAGGATGCAATGGGGAAATGATGAATTCATGGATATCATTCAGGAGAAAAGTGCAGCAAGACGTTCCATCTCGAACATCTTTCCCGAGGTTACGGTGGATACCCTTCCCCAAAATGAGAAAGACGAGGTCCTTCATGTGGTATTGAACGGACGGAATTATAGAGTGGTGCTGCGTAAGGTAATTGCCCCTGATTTTGATGACAGCTTAAGCTTTCATGATATGGATGCAGAGGAATGCTGGGAGGACAGAAACGCCCTGATCGCCATGTATCTGTATGATGAAACCGAGATGATTACTTTATTAAAGGAGAACAAGGAGCAGAAGCTGGTTACAGGTCTTCTCTACATTGACAATTATGAGGAGGCTTTGGAAAGCATCGATGAAGTAAGACGCTCTCTCTTAACTGCCCTTGTCGACAGGAAAATCAATAAATATATGCAGGGTCTTGATGCCATCATCAAGAAGCTTGAGAAGGATAAATATATCTTCGTATTTCAACAGAAGTATCTTCCCTATCTTCAGACCAGTAAGTTTGCTGTCCTGGAGGAGGTCAGAAGTGTTAATATCGGAAATGAAATGTCTGTTACCATCAGTATCGGATTGGGTGTGAATGCCGACACTTATATCAGCGGTTATGAATATGCCCGGGCAGCAATCGATCTGGCGCTGGGACGCGGCGGAGATCAGGCGGTAATCAAGGACAGAGAGAAGATCTCCTATTACGGTGGTAAGAGCATTCAGGTTGAGAAGAGCACTCGTGTCAAAGCAAGAGTAAAAGCCCATGCCTTCCGGGAATTTGTGGAGGCTAAGGACAAGATTGTTATCATGGGACATAAGATCGGGGATGTCGACTCCTTTGGATCGGCCATCGGAGTATACCGGATTGCAAAGTCCTTCAATAAAAAATCACATATTGTGATCAATGAAGTGACCTCCTCGCTTCGTCCAATGATGAATAAATTCGTCGGAAATCCGGATTATGAGGAGGATATGTTTATAAAGAATGATCAGGCGAAGGAGATTGTGGATATCAATACCTTACTGGTCATTGTGGACGTAAATCGCCCAAGCTATCTGGAATGTGCGGAATTGCTGGAACGAACGAAGACAATCGTTACCTTCGATCATCATCGCCAGACGAATGAAGCTATCGATTCAGCGGTGCTTTCCTATGTGGAGCCCTATGCTTCCTCCACCAGTGAGATGATAGCCGAGATCCTGCAGTATATCGGCGGTAATCTGAAACTGAGAGCCTTGGAGGCAGATGCGCTCTATGCAGGCATTATGATAGATACAAACAATTTCCTGACGAAGACAGGAGTGCGCACCTTTGAAGCGGCTGCATATCTTCGCCGGAGCGGAGCGGATATCACCAGAATAAGAAAATCCTTCCGCAGCGAGATGACAGATTTTAAGATCAAAGCAGACGCTATCAGCAGTACAGAGATTTATTTGGACCACTTTGCTATTGCAGTCTGTGCGAGCTCTGAAGTGGACAGCCCTATGATTCTTGGCGCCCAGGTGGCGAATGAGCTGTTAAATATTAATGATATTAAAGCAACCTTCGTTCTGACAGATTTTAACGATAAGATATATATCAGTGCAAGATCCATTGATGAAGTCAATGTTCAGATTATTATGGAAAAGCTGGGCGGCGGAGGACACTTAAGTGTGGCAGGGTCGCAGTTGGAGAATGCAACCATTCCGGATGCAATCAACAGGTTGAAGGCTACTTTGACTAAGATGCATGAAGAGGGAGAATTGTAGCACTATTCGAAAAGTGAAGGAGAGAGACAGATGGAGATTATTTTATTACAGGATGTTAAAGCATTGGGTAAGAAGGGTGAGATAGTAAAGGTCAGCGACGGCTATGCCCGTAATTTTATCTTACCGAAAAAGCTTGGACTGGAAGCAACAAAACAGAATCTATATGATTTAAATATGCAGAAGGCAGCTGAGGAGAAGAGACAGAAGGAGATTCTTGAGGAGGCAAAAGCATTCGGAAAGAAGCTGGAGGGGCTTACGGTAAAGATCTCAATCAAAGCAGGAGAAGGTGGAAAGACCTTTGGTTCAGTATCCACGAAGGAAATCGCAGAGGCGGCAAAGAAACAGTTCAATATAGACCTTGATAAGAAGAAGCTGCAGCTCGCTGATCCGATTAAAAACGCAGGCACCTATACAGTTCCCGTAAAGCTGCATACACAGGTAACAGCGGAGTTGAAGGTACAGGTCGAGGCGATCTAAACCTGACTGTATACTATGAGGCAGCAGGTTCTGCGAGGAGGAGCCCTTAAATGGATGAATCATTTATAAAAAGAATACTTCCCCACAGTGCGGAAGCAGAGCAGTCTGTCATTGGTTCTATGATTATGGACAAGGACGCCATTGTATCGGCTTCTGAGATAGTTACCGGCACAGATTTTTATGAGCAACAATACAGTATTTTGTTCGATACCATGGTGGAACTCTATAATGAAGGCAAACCGGTAGATCTGATTACCTTACAGGACAGATTGAAGGAAAAGGATGTACCGCCCCAGGTGTGCAGCCTTGAGTTTATTCGCGATCTGGTAACCGCTGTCCCTACTTCAGCCAATGTGAAATACTATGCCCAGATCGTGAAGGATAAAGCGGTACTGCGCAGATTGATAAAGGTGACTGAGGAAACAGCGAATGATTGTTATCTTGACAAGGAAAAGCTGGAGGTCATCCTGGAGAAGACGGAGAAGCAGGTCTTTGACATTGTCCAGAACCGGGGGACCAAGGAATTTTCGGATATCAAGGAAGTAGTACTGAGAACAATTGACAGTATAGAGGCTGCCGCTAAGAACCAGGGCAGTGTAACCGGTATAGCAACAGGATTTTATGATTTGGATTACAAGACAGCGGGCTTTCAGCCGTCGGATCTTATTCTTATTGCGGCAAGACCCTCCATGGGTAAGACTGCTTTTGTCTTAAATATTGCGGAGTATGTTGCTTTAAAATCCAATGTGACAACCGCAATCTTCAGCTTGGAAATGTCGCAGGACCAGCTGGTCAAGCGTATCCTTTCCATGAATTCTAAAGTGGATTCCCAGGCGATCAGGACAGGCTCCCTATCCGGTGAGGATTGGGCAAGTCTGATGGAGAGTGCCAGAATTATAGGAAATTCCAATCTGGTTATTGACGACACCTCAGCAATCTCTGTCAGTGAACTGCGGAGTAAATGCCGTAAGCTCAAGCTCGAGAAGAATCTGGGATTGGTAATCATCGATTACCTGCAGCTGATGACCGGAAGTAAGAAGTCGGAGTCCAGGCAACAGGAGATTTCCGAGATTTCCAGATCACTGAAATCCCTTGCGAGAGAGATCAATGTTCCTGTAGTAGCGCTTTCACAGCTTTCCCGTGCTGTTGAGCAGCGTCCTGACAAGCGCCCGATGCTTTCGGATCTTCGTGAGTCGGGAGCAATCGAGCAGGATGCCGATGTGGTAATGTTTATCTACCGAGATGATTATTATAACAAAGATACAGAGGAACCGGGAGTATCGGAGATTATCATCGGTAAACAGAGAAATGGTCCGGTAGGCACCGTCAAGCTGGCATGGCTGGCTCAATACACAAAGTTTGCAAATCTGGAACGTTAGTTTATTACGAATCCATAATATTAAGGAGGACGATAGTCCTCCTTAATATTATGTCCGGAAAGCACCAACGGTGCAGGATACCCCAAATTGCACCTTGTCATAAATTGGTTGACAAATAATACTACTATGATTACAATGATTACTTAACCTTAAATACATATGCTGGGATATAGGAAAGGGGCGGGATTTATTTGGAAACAAAACACGCTAAGCTGACTTACTTAGGATTACCGAAAAGTGTATATGTCATTGCCTTCGCCAGAGTAGTAAACTCTATGGGTAATTTCGTACATCCTTTTTTAACACTGTTGCTTACCTCCAAGGGCGGAATGGGAGAGCAGACGGTCGGTCTATATCTTTTATTAGGTTCTGTGGTTCAATTACCGGGCTCCTTATGGGGAGGAAGGCTTGCCGATAAGATGGGCAGGAAGAAGATCATGATTTGCTTCATGGGTTTAGCAGCATTTTGTCTGTTACCATGTGCATTTCTGATTGATACGGCAACTGGATTTCAATACATACCATGGCTTTTGATACTATCCTCATTTATGGGAAGTGTGGCCGGACCGGCCAGTGGTGCCATGACGAATGATCTGACTCATCCGGAGAACAGACAGGCGGCATTCTCTCTCTTATATTTGGGGATGAACGTAGGATGTGCTATTGGTTCATTAATTGCAGGCTTTTTATTTAACCATTTCATTAAATTCCTGTTTATCGGGGATGCGATAACTACCTTGATTTCAATTATGCTTCTTGTGTTGTTGGTGAAAGAGACAAAGCCTGAGACCTCTGATATGGAGCAGCTTACAGAAGAACGTTTGGGCGAAAGAGCGGAACAGGGCGGCCTGATACGGGCACTGGCAAAACGTCCCGCTTTACTGGCCTTTGCAGTATTTGACATGATTTATGCTTTCGTATATGCACAGACGAACTTTAGTCTCCCGCTACAGGCTAAGCTGGTCTTCGGTGAAGAACTTGGAGCAAGCAATTATGGCATTTTCTATATGATAAACTGTTTTGAGGTAATCGGTCTTACGACGGTTATTACTCTGATTACCAGGAAAATCCGACCGATTTATAATGTGGCAATTTCAGGTTTTTTCTATGTGATTGGTTTTGGGATGCTGTTCTTTGTCAATAGCTTCTGGATGTTCATCCTGTCAACGATCATATGGACAGTTGGAGAAATCATCAATGCTACCAACATCGGGGTCTATATTGCAAATCATTCTCCGATTACCCATCGCGGAAGATTTAATTCTATAATTAATATTATCACCGGAACCGGAAGTGCAATCTCACCTTACATCATGGGAGGGTTTATCGCAGCGAGAGGCGTGACGAATGTATGGCCGGTAATCAGTATCATTTCACTTGTTGCAGCTGTTTCCATGCTGCTGCTCGGTAATTTCGAAAAGCGAAGCAGGACGAAATCAGTAACGGAGAATGTGATGTCCTAGAGTAACTTATATAAGCTGTTGAAAAGGGGAGACTCCTTTGGGGTTTCCCCTTTTTGTGTCGATAAGTTAAATGTAAAAATGTGGAAATAGTATTGCATTTGAAGTTTGCTATGTTATAATGGAAAAAGTGGAAAATAATTACATAATGCGGGAGGGGTAAACTAGTGGAGGAAGTTAGGTATATGATATCAGAAACTGCAAAACGTGTTGGTGTTGAAGCACATGTTCTCAGGTACTGGCAAAAACAGTTGGAACTACCGATTTCCCGAAATGAAATGGATCAGCGTTATTATAAGGATTCGGATATTGAACTCTTTTTAAGGGTTAAGCATCTCATTAAGAACGGCTTTCAGCTGAAGGCGATCAAGATGCTTCTATCTGACATAGATAAGGCAGATATGCAGGATGTACTGTTACAGGAAACAATCAGACAGGATATCTCTACAACTGATACGATAATAACAGATAACACTATAACAGAGGCACCGGTGGTTGGTTTGGATCTGTCAGCGAATAGTGAGAACGGAGAGGAGCAGATGCAATACATGGAGGAAAATAAAGAAAATACCCATGAGACAAGCCTGGTTATGGAACAGGCACACGAACTACCGGAGGAACAGGGCTCAAAGATGGATCGCTTCGGCGCGTTGTTAAATCATATTATTCAGTCTGCATTAAAGGAGAATAATGAGCTTCTCTCTCAGGAGATCAGCGGAAATGTTTCCGAGAGTGTAATCAGGGAAATGAATTATCTGATGAGAATTCAGGAGGAAAAGGAAGAGGAACGTTACCGTAAATTTGATGCAACCTTGCGGGATTACCAGAAGAGCAGGATGATGGCAGCGGCAGCTACGGAAAGGCACAAAAAAAGAAAGTCGAAATTTTTCACGAAGAACCGCGTATTCATATAAGGAATCAAGAGGCTGTTACAAAACATGTTATTCTTACCCTTGGCAAAGTAGCATGTTTTGTAACAGCCTCTATGTATTCGTTCCTTATGCTGAAATTGCGCCAGTAGGGCATGTATCTGCACATGCGCCACAATCGATGCACGTATTGGAATCAATTTCATAATGGTTTGCTCCTTCGGAAATTGATCCGGTAGGGCAGGTATCAGCACATGCTGCGCAGCTGATGCAATCATCACTAATTGTATATGCCATTGTCAAACAACCTCCTTTTCATAGCAATCGAATATATTTTAATATATGTATAGCGAGATTGCAAGATGAAATTGAGAGATTTAGCAATTTAGTCCATACACCTGTTCCCTGTTTTTATTTTACAGGCTTGACGTTAACTGAGTGATGGAATATAATTAGGGCTAAGCTAACGAAAAAGCTTCGGATAGCTATCCAAATTAATTGATACTTTGCGAAAAGCGCAGCTTTTAAGTCTAAGTTGACAATATTATTAAGGAGGTATATTATGGCTAAGATTACCAAGGAAATGACAATTGCACAGGCTATATCGATAGATCAGAGTATCATTCCTGTGTTATTAGATATAGGAATGCACTGCCTCGGATGTCCGTCCGCACAGGCAGAGACCTTAGAGGAAGCAGCTATGGTTCATGGCTTAGATCCTGAGGATCTTATGGATCGCATCGCTGCAGAAGTCGGCGAATAATAAGAAAGCGGGAGAATGTATCGTTCTCCCGCTTCTTTTTTTGAGTTTACATTACAGAAAGTATCTGTAACGCATGATTCTTTACGATAACCTCATAATGTTCATCATAGTAAGAGGAGCTTGCATAAGTGGAGCGCTCAACCTTACCGTATTCTGAGATGATATTACATACCTTATTGAATTCCTCCGGTGAATGACCGGAAATACTGATGACAAGATAGTAAGTGGAATTCACAGGGTTCTTATACAGGGTATTGGTTCCGTTGTAGGTTCCAACCATAATATAAGCCAGCTGGATGACTTCTTTCAAAGAACGGAAGGAGTATATCTTAGTGAGGTTGGTGGAAATGTGGACACCGGGTTTAGGGGATATCTCATTTTCCGGAGCTTCCGCTGTTTCCAGGATATCCTCCTTGGCACTGTCCTCTACATCTTCGTTCAGTTCGTCCTCCATTTGGTCAAAGCAATTTATAATTTCATCTGCGTAGGAATCTTCATCTGAGTCCGGCTTTCCATTATTCTCATGAACATTAAACGAAGAGAATTTGGAAAAACGGGTGTCCAGTTCATCAGGGTCTTCCACCTTGGTAATAACCAGAATGAGACATTCTGTGGAAACAGGAATGGCCTCAATCATTAAAGGAATATCATCAACCTCGAAACCGAATTCATAAAAAGCCTGCTGTATCATATCGCGAAACAATGCCTTTGCTTTTTCTGTTCCATAAGCGAGCTCGCTTATCTTCAGCTCCCGGTCTATTAAATCACTTTTATTCAAGGTACATCTGATCTGATTGTCACTGATTTTTTCTATCTTCATAAAGTACACCCCTTTCTGTACTAAACAGGAACGATTAGCGCACATACGAAAACCCTTCCATCGGTGTAAAAAAAGTATAATTTAAATTACAGGCAAAGTCAATATATCTAGATATGAATTTTGTATGAATGATCCGTTAAAATCGACAGATTTTCTGACAATTGAAGGTGGCAAATCATACAAATTTTTAAAGAAAAATCGTGATATTACACATCGACAAAAATATTGCTTTGCTTCCAGTATATGGTTATAATATAGCTATGACTTGATTCTGTAACCTAAACTGATAGGAAAGGAGAGAATGCAGCAGGAAATCTGGTTTCAAAAGTATCGAATCATACGACTCCTTGGCAGAGGAGGCACTGCCGAGGTTTATCTTGCCGAACACATCAAATTAAAATCTTATCGTGCTATCAAATGTATTTCTAAAAAACATCCCTTATACGAATTTCAAAGAAATGAAGCATTACTACTAAAAAACCTGAAACATTCTTGTATCCCTATAATTTATGATATTGAGGAGGATGAAGAAAGTTCCTATATTGTCGAACAATATCTGGAAGGTGTTACCTTGAAGGAGCTGGTTGTGTCAAACGGACCGCTTCGAGAGGAACTGCTCCTTCATTATGCACTTCTCCTTTGTGATGTCATTGATTATCTGCATAAAGCGGACAGACCAATTCTCTATATTGATTTAAAACCGGAGAATATCCTTGTTATGGATCAAAGTCTGAAGTTGGTTGATTATGGGAGCGCAATATATCAGGATGAACTGCCTGGAGAGAATAAAATATGCGGAACAAAAGGATATGTTGCTCCGGAACTATATCTTCGGAATGACATTGACAATCACTGCGAAGTGTACGGAATTGGTATGCTGATGTATTTTATGGCTACCGGCCGGAATATCCCTGTCAAACAGGCTGATTTCAATAATATCGATCAGTTGGGAGACTGCTCCAAGCAGCTAAAAAGTATTATTAACCATTGCCTCAAATTTCATCCCGCTCAGAGATACGCTACGGTCGAGCAGTTAAAAAAGCAATTATCAGCACTTCGACAAAAATGCCGGAGGACTATGGAATCAGGTCGGTCTTTTACAATCGCAGTAGCCGGAACGCAGCAAAGGGTAGGGGTAACACATTTGTCATTTCGCTTGTGCAGATACTATCTTCTGGCAGGGAAGTCCTGTCTTTATCAGGAGAGAAATCAAAGCGGACACCTTATTAGGATCAAAAACTGCTACCGGGAGGTTCAAGGTAAGGAGGGGATTTATGAAGTCGATGGAATATCGATGGCTACCCCGGAGATATCGACGGAGATCGCGGCAAAGTATCTGGTGACAGTAATGGATTACGGATGTTTAAGCCGGGAAAACCTTGATGATTTTCTGAAAGCGGATCAAAAGCTTCTTATATTAGGGGCGAAGGATTGGGAATTGCAGTATTCGGAACAGATATTAAATATGACAGCAGAATATAAAGATATAACATATTTATTTAACTTTCTGGATGGCAAGCAGTTTCACAGTGTATGCAGAAGCATGGGCAATAAGAATTGCAGAAGACTTCCGTATGAACCAAACCCTTATGCAAGACCTAAGGGGAACAGTGAGACAGATTTTTTCCGGGAACTGCTTGGAGAAAAGTGTAAGTCCGGCGTCTTAAGAAGGACGAGAAAATCGAGAACGGAGGTAACATAATGCATCGTAAGCCTATGCTGCTCAGAAAACTGACAATGGAAGGAAAGGTTCAGGTTCATGAGGTAATCGGTCTGATCGGAACCCGCGCGGGTACAGGGGTAACTTATACCGCCTTGATATTAGCCTTTTACCTTGGTAATGAGCTGGGTAAAAAGACTGCATTTATTGAATGCAGCAACCATGGGGATCTGGACCTGATCCAGAAGGCGTATGAATGGAGCTGTGAAAATAGTGCATTCTTTTGCTTCCGTAATATTACGTTTTACAAGAATATGAGCAGCAAACGGATCGCTGATATCCTTGCTGAGAATTTCGAATATGTCATTATAGACTTTGGTTGTGAACTTTCGGATAACCTGGAAGAATTCCGGAGATGCACTCTGAAGGCTGTAGTAGCCGGACGCTCTGAGTGGGACATATTAAAGCTTTTTTCCTTTATCAGCAGGTATGGGACAATTCGCGGCAGTGATACCTGGTATTATCTGATTCCGCAGGCTGATGACAAAATGCTGTCAAGATTAAAGAAAGAGACACACTGTAGGCTTCGTGGGGTCCCCTTTACGGAGGAACCCACGCGTCCTAATCGCAGTACGAAGCAGTTTTTTGACGAATTGCTCCGACTGGTATAAGTGAGGGCAGACACAGGCACTGCTTCGGGAGCGGAAGTATAACATATCACAAATGACCTTCTTATCCAAAGAAAATTATGAATTAAGTCCTGCCTTACATAAGACCAGCTAAGGAGCCAGGTATTATATTAAAACAGACAGCGGACGGACCCGGTCACCGATACTTAAAAAGCCCTCTATACTTTTTTGTCGGAAGACAATCTGTTACCTCGGGTATCGTCAGCAGTCTGGCAGATGAATAAGGGATGAAACAACAAAGGGGCTGTAACAACAGTCCCTTTAAGCAACTTACCGGTTTCTCATAAACTGCCATACCTGACCCATATCATTTTTTATTCTGAAAAGTCGAATTTGGTAATGACGATAGAATAATAAAATGCTATAATGTATCAAAAGTACAAAGATAGTTGATTAAATGGAAAGGCATGGGTAATAAAATGGATAGACGAACAAAGACGGCCTTCATAGGCTCAGCTGCAGCAGTAATACTGATTCTCATACTAGTCGGTGTGGCAGTTGTTAAGTTTCTGACACCGAGTAAAGAGAAGATGCCTCTGACTGAGTATTATGAAGTTGGGGAATCCGAGGTTTTGGTCATCCTTCAGAATGAAGTATACGAGAAGAAAGGTCAGCTGCTGAACGGAGCAGTATATATAGATTATGATACAGTATTAACATATTTCAATCACAGATTTTATTGGGATTCCAACGAAAAAATCCTGACCTATACGACACCTGATGAGATTATACAATCCGTAGCCGGAAGCAAGAAATATACGGTGACAAAGAGCATGATAAAGACCGACATGCAGACGGAGCTGCCGATAGTCGAGGTGGTATCTGATCAGATATATCTTTCCTTGGATTTTGTACAGAAGTATTCGGACATGACTTACGATTATTATGAGAATCCAAGTCGTGTGATCATTCAGTATCTCTGGGGTGAATACCTTTATACGGAGGTAACGAAGGATACTCAGCTGCGTACCGAAGCGAGTATCAAAAGTCCGATCATTACTGAGCTTGCACCGGGAACTGCCCTGCAATATATCGATGCGGAAGAAGCTCCTCAGAAAGGCTTCATCAAGGTTATGACCCCGGATGGTATCAGAGGCTATGTGAAGTCAAAGCATACCAAAGAGGCCGAATATCAGAAGCTGGAGAGCAGCTTTGTTCCACCCGAGTATACCTCGCAAACCCGTCCCGGATCGGTGAATATGGTCTTTCATCAGGTATTCAATACTGATGCCGCAGATAAACTGGAGGGATTGATAGCGAATACCAGCGGTGTAACCGTGGTTTCCCCTACCTGGTTCAGCATTATTGATAATTCGGGAACCATATCCTCTCTTGCGACAGAACGTTATGTTGCGAAAGCAAAGGAACTTGGGCTTGAGGTCTGGGCTCTGGTAGATGACTTTAATCCCGAGGTTAGTATGAAGGAGTTGCTTTCCTATACCTCCAGAAGAGAGCTTTTGTCCAATGCTTTAATAGAGGCGGCTTTAAAATATAAACTGAATGGTATCAATATTGATTTTGAGAAGATTCCGTCCAAAGCAGGACCGGATTATATAGAATTTCTCAGGGAATTGTCTGTAAAATGCAGAAATAACGGTATCGTATTGTCTGTAGACAGCTATGTTCCCTCAGCTTATACGGAATATTATGACAGGGATGAGCAGGGAAAGATCGTAGACTATGTGGTCGTCATGGCATATGATGAGTTTTATGCCGGCTCCGAAGTGGCAGGACCTGTTTCCTCTATCGGATTTGTAAAGGATGCCGTAAACAATATCCTGACAATGGTTCCGAAGGAGAAGACAATCATCGCAATTCCTTTTTATACGAGACTATGGAAGGAAAGCACAAAGGGTGAGGTAACGTCTGAAAGCTACGGCATGGGACAGGCTGCCAAGGTTCTGGAGGAGAACGGGGTTGAACCAAAATGGAGTGATACCTACGGCTGTTATTATGGAGAATACGTAACAGAGGATGCGACCTACAAGATGTGGCTTGAGGATGAGAAATCCATTGAGGAGAAGCTAAAGGTGATTTCGGCCGGTGATGTCGCAGGGATTGCCGAGTGGAAGCTTGGACTGGAAAAGAATAGCATCTGGAATGTGATAACCCCGTATCTGAAGTAAGCACCGGTAAAGCCTGATAGTTCAGCCAAAGATTAGCAGTAACCAAAATGATATGATGACAGGTAAAATCAAAGGAAGCGGTGAGACTTGACAGAAAGCCTACCGCTTCTTTTTTATACTTTGTTCTCTCATAGAGAAGTTTGGACTTTTTCATAGAATAGGACAGGGGACGACTTCATATGATGTAAGGAACCTAAGAATGGATGTCGTGATATGAAGAAATTTTTCAATTTATTCTTTCTTTTATTCATTTGCTTTGCCTATGCTATATCTTCAGATAAATCAGCCAGTGTTATGAATCAAGCAATTCAGGAGGAGCAGCAGAAAGCAGAAAATCAGCTGGTTATAGTAATTGATCCCGGGCATGGTGGAAGAGATCCCGGAAAGGTTGGAGTACATAATATCCTCGAGAAGGATGTAAATCTAAGTATCTCACTGAAGCTTAAGAACCTTCTGGAACAGAATGATATTAAGGTCATCATGACAAGAGATACTGATACCGGTCTTCATAACGAAGGTGATTCCTATAAAAAACGGGCAGATATGGCTGCAAGGGTACAGATCATTAAGGAAAGTAAGGCGGATTTGGCGGTCAGCATCCATCAGAATAGTTTTACCGAGGAATATGTCAAGGGAGCCCAGGTCTTCTACTATGATAAGTCAAGTCAGGGTAGGCAACTGGCGGAGATGCTTCAGAAACAGATAGTAGAGACGATTGCAGATGGTAATCATCGAAAGGCTAAGCCGAATGATACTTACTATATGTTAAAAAATACGGAGTGCCCGCTTGCTATTGTGGAATGCGGATATCTCACCAATTTCCGTGAGGCGGGGTTACTCACGGATGACAGCTATCAGGAGAGGATGGCCTATGCAATCCACCTGGCTCTGATACAGTTTATCAATGACGGAGGTTTGAATCGGGAGGAGAAAAAATCCTCATAAAAAGTCATATACGAAGGCTGACAGATATGTCAAGCCAAGATGAAAGATGCGAATTCATACCATAATTGCTTTTATCCTAATATGATGGTATAATGAGGTTCGGCGCATGATTGCCATAAGGAGCATTTTGATATGAAAACGATAATAAAAAAGGTTGATGAGCTTAAGCTGCAGCCCGGAGAATTGTCCGAAGCCGCTCAGATCCTACGTGCCGGTGGACTGGTTGCATTTCCGACAGAGACGGTATATGGACTCGGTGCGAATGCATTGGAGACCTTGGCAGCTAAGAAAATATATGAAGCAAAGGGAAGACCCTCGGATAATCCGTTGATTGTTCACATCTGCAGGGTTGAAGATATAGAGATACTTGCTCAGGAGATACCGGAGATGGCTTATCATTTGGCCGAGGTATTCTGGCCGGGGCCCCTGACAATGATTTTAAAGAAAAAGGAAATTGTGCCCTACGGAACAACAGGAGGACTGGATACTGTAGCGATCCGTCTTCCGGCCAACCAGATCGCGAGAAAACTGATTGAAGAGGCAGGGGTATTTGTTGCAGCTCCGAGCGCGAATATCTCGGGAAAACCCAGTCCGACGAAGGCTGAACATGTCATCAAGGACATGAAGGGTAAGGTTGATATGATTATAGATGGTGGCGCTGCAACCCTTGGGCTGGAATCAACCATTGTCGATTTGACAGGTGATTTGCCGGTCATACTTCGACCCGGATGCATCACTAAGCTGATGTTGGAGAATGTAATCGGTAAGGTTTTGGTAGACCCGGCAATTCTGAATAAGAACCCGGATCTCAACGCAGTGCCAAAGGCACCGGGTATGAAATATCGTCATTATGCACCGGAAGGAAACCTGACAATCTATGAAGGCGATTTAAAACTGGTAATCGATGCAATTAATCAGAAGGCTAAGGAAAAAACGGAAAGCGGGAAACGTGTGGGAGTGATCGCTACCGATGAGACCAAGGCTTTATACCGTTATGGAACAGTTATGACGATCGGCTCGAGGGAGGATGAAGCCTCTATTGCCGCCGGATTATATGCCATACTCAGGGAATTTGATGAATTGCATGCAGAATATATCTATACAGAAAGCTTTGCGGATAACAGCTTGGGACAAGCAATCATGAACAGGCTTTTGAAGGCAGCAGGTTACAAAACAGTAAAGGTCACTGATGGTCAGACAGCACAATAATGTAAGGTATGACGTACAGTGTTGTAGGGAGAAGTAAAGGTTGGAGGTATCTATGGGGAAATATCAAAAGCTTATTTTTGTATGTACCGGTAATACTTGCAGAAGTCCGATGGCAGAAGCCATCTATAAAAATCTGGAGCAGGTCAGTGAGATGAGGGTGCTTTCACGGGGCTTAGTTGTTCTGTTTTCTGAGCCTATTAATCCGAAAGCAGAGATTATACTGAAGAAACATGATCTTGAGCTTTCGAATCATGTGTCAAAGGGTTTAAAGGCTTCCGATATCGAAGATAATACGATTATTCTTACAATGACTGCGAGTCAGAAGAAGAAGATACAGGAGCTGTATCCGGAAGCGAAGGATGTGTTTACCATTAAGGAGTTTGCAGGTGAACTGGGAGATGTGGTTGATCCCTATGGCGGGACATTAATGGAGTATGAGGAATGCTACATTGAGTTGGGGCGGCTGGTAAAGAAGACAGTGTATAAATTAAATGATGTACAGTAGAATGGAGGAAAGGATCATGATAGCAATTGGAAATGATCATACCGGATATGCCATGAAACAGGCAATTATGGAATATTTGGACAAGAGAGGTTTGGAGTATAAGGATTTTGGTTGTGGTGACGTAAATACCAGTGATTATCCGGAGTATGCGAAGCTGGTAGGAAAAGCGATCCAGAGCGGAGAATGCGATAGAGGTATCTTAATCTGCGGAACCGGGATCGGTATCTCGATTACAGCGAATAAGATGAAGGGGATTAGGGCAGCTATTTGCCATGACTGCTTCAGCGCGGAAGCAACCAGACTTCATAATGATGCAAATGTTCTGGCTTTGGGCGCAAGAGTAATCGGAATAGGTCATGCATTAAAGATTGTGGAGACTTTTTTGGATACAGAATTCTCGAATGAAGAAAGACACATTCGCAGAATTAGGATGATGGACGGGGAATAGCTAAAGCAATTCGGCCTGATTAACAGTCTCCTGCAGCGTATAAAAACGTCCGTTATAAATGAGCTGAAGCAGAGAGTTCACGGTTTTTAGCGCATAATTAGTCTCGGACGAAGTTATCAGCTTTTGTTCTTGAGCTTCTGCAAGCTCATCCAGGTCCATAATACGAATACTGCCGTCTTCAAAGAGGATAACATCAATCAGGAGGTCCTCGATGATGACGGTATTTTTTTCTTCATCCTTCTTGGCTTGAATGATATCGCAGTACCAATAGACAACCTGGTCATTTTGGTTGTATATTTTACTAACCTTAAAGCCCTTATCTAAAAAGAAGGCGGAGATCCCTCTTGCGATATCATGGCGGGGATGCAATGTCTTCCACCTGGTAATAATCAGCTCCGGCTCAGCAATAAGAATTTCATCATCTTTAAGATGGATTAATTCGTCCGGAATAAAACGTCTGCGATATAAATGGGGTTTGACCATCAAAAGCCTCCCTTCTTAAGAACAACCTTATACAATATGATTTTTACAATTATAACATGAAATAGTAGTTAGGTACAGTAATTTCGAATAAACCTTCATTTTTAGGGAAAACTAACAGTTGATAAGTAGGGATTCCTGAAAATGGAGGTTGATTTTTTGGAAAATAGCAAGTGGAATAAGTTTCTTAAAAATATAAAACATATCGTATCTCTGAAGAGAACTAGGGTGACAGCTTATATTGCAATTGTCCTATGGATTGCAGTAGCCACGCAGATGTTTGTAAACAGGATGTTTCAGGAGGATGCAAGGATTTCTGAAGCATTTGTCAAGACGAATACAGAAGAAATGCAAAGCAGCATAGAGATAGCAGGCGAGTATCGAAGCGGATTCTTGAGCAACGAGGATAAGAAGAAGTTGATCTGCGATTTAGCTGCCGAGATCGGATTGAAGATTGACAAGGAAATCTCTGTCTGGGAGGAAGACACCAGAAGCGAATATTATTTTTACAAACAGGCGAAGAAGGCAAGCTCTGAGATTAAGATTATCAGCGTAGAACAGGAAGAGGATGATGTGATAAAGATGAAACATTACATCATTGTCCGACTGACCATATGCGAGGGGATACAGAGCATTGACAGATATAAGATTATTCTGGAGAAAGCATTTGCCAGGCTAAAGGCCGAAGATATACAGATCACGTTGAAGTATGAGGGGAACAGAGAGGGAGATATGACTACCGAGCAGAAGCATGAACTCGCCCAGCTGTTGATCGATGAGCTGCAGGGAAGGATTGCACTGGAATATGACGAGGGTGACATTTTCACCGTCTATGGGTATACCGGTATGTTAAAGGAGTATGTAACAACGATGGATAATAAGATCAATATTCAGATAGCAATCTCCTATAATGAGCTGACAAATAAAACAAGAATAGAGCTTGCGACGCCAATTATAGAGGAAGACTGGTAACAGTCTTCCTCTATACTATGTCTTACTTATGAAATTAACTTAAAACCAACGACGTCTGCTACGATGTCGTCTTCTTCTGTGAAGCAGTTCATTAAGAAGTATCAGGGATACTATATCCCTAAGATGATTCCGCCGTCTTCTGGGAGGATAAAAATAGAGACTGTTAGCTTCTATCTCCGGTTCATCGTCCATATCCTTTACTTTTTCATAGATGCGGTCTGTAATCTTTTCGAGATATTCGCGGTCAGGATATTCATCAAACATCATACTGCCATCATATTCCATTTTATCGCATTCCTCATCCACTTCACGCAAAATATGTTTTGCCGTTCTGGGGTATAACTGCTTCATATACTCAACGTCACGGTCCAAGTCGGCGCTGTTATCATAACCATAGAGCGGGAACATAGGAATACCCATCGGTGCCTGATAGGGATTGACATTCGGCTGATACATATTGGAAATACCCTGATAAGACGGATACAGCATATTGGGCGTAACAGAAGGCATACCTTCCTGGGGTGTGGATGAACGAGGGACCTCGGGGGTGACACCGTAAATATAAGGTACCGTACGCCTGTCATTCATATCAGTACCTGGAGTCATGCCTGTACCGGGAGCCATTCCTGTGCCCGGAGTGGTTCTGGTGCCGGTGCCGGGTGTCGTCATACCGGAGCCTGGAGTCATGCCTGTACCGGGAGTGGTTCTGGTGCCGGTGCCGGGTGGCGTCATGCCAGAACCAGGAGTCATACCTGTACCGGGAGCCACACCGGAACTAGGAGGAGTCATGCCTGTACCGGGAGCCATACCAGCACCCGGAGTAGTTCTTGTACCTGTGCCGGGTGTCATCATCCCGGAACCGGGAGTCATGCCGGAGCCTGGAGCCATGCCAGCACCCGGAGTAGTTCTGGTGCCAGTGCCTGGTGTAGTCATACCAGAACCAGGAGTCATACCTGTACCGGGAGCCATACCTGATCCAGGAGGAGTCATGCCAGCACCCGGAGTTGTTCTTGTGCCTGTACCGGGAGCTATGCCAGCACCCGGAGTGGTTCTTGTGCCGGTGCCGGGTGTTGTCATGCCGGAACCGGGAGTCATGCCAGAACCAGGAGTCATACCTGTACCGGGAGCCATACCATTACCTGGGGTAGTTCTGGTGCCAGTGCCTGGTGTAGTCATGCCGGAACCGGGAGTCATGCCTGTTCCAGGAGGAGTCATGCCTGTTCCAGGAGGAGTCATGCCTGTTCCAGGAGGAGTCATGCCTGTTCCAGGAGGAGTCATGCCTGTACCTGGAGG
>JAEZKU010000053.1 GCA_023436065.1 Bacillota bacterium | reverse complement strand
TTTCACGTAGTGCCTGTCTTTCGGGAGATTCGTCCCTTCTTCTCTTTGCCATAAAATAAAACCTCCAAACTGAGTAATTTTATTTTACATCAGTTTGAAGGTTTACACAAACTTTGGGATGCTCCCCGATTTGCTTCTGGACAACAATAGAAGCAGCCATCTGCGTATAAATATCCCAAATTTTTTGCATAAGCTACTGCATCTTTTGCATTAGCATGCCAACCAAGATCTTTACGATTATAGATCGACGGGAGGTGATTGCACGTAGTAGTATGTACTTCATTATAACGTCCATCGGTTTTCTCGGTATTAATTAAGTAATATGGCATATTTGATCTCCTTCCTTTGTTTTTTTATGATATAAATTATATAAACAAAAAAGAGCACTACTTTTTAAACCTCTCCCTTCTCAGCATTATTTGCGAAAAGCTGTCTTAGAAAATTATCATTGTAAATGACAGCCTTTAGTGAAGTCGTGAAAGAAAATTCTCTTCTTTCTCAACTTTCTTCCTTTCTGTTTATTTGACTTATGAAATGTCGTTTATATCTTTTCATAAATTATAAAGTACCCGTAAGTCATATGATGTCCTAAAGAAATAAATTATTTGTTTTATGGAAAATAAAGATAGTAAATCTATATAAAAGGGCCGAGAATTATAGTAAAGCGATTTTAATCTTAGTTCATAACTTTATTATTTGCATTTATTGAATTTGAAAAGAAGCATATAACAAATGTAGAACATAGTTCATATCTTTTTTTTATCTATAGCTAATAGTCACACCTGCTTAATGAGGTTACCTGAATAATCAGTTCACATCTTTATTATTTCTGTACAGTTGTTTGAGTTACTATCATCCGGTGTTTAAATAAGCAGAGAGATACTATTAGTATCTCTCTGCTCTTCAATTGAAGTGAATAATGGTTGATAAGGTTTTAAGTTCTATTCGATTTGATACAGATTAACTTTTTGACTGATTTCATCAACGGCCTGTTCCAACGTTATTTCGCCTTTTAAATAAGATACTGCACCTTCCACGATCATAGTACAGCCGTTTTCATCCGTATATGCTGGTCGAGTTAATGATTTTACCATAGTAACTATGTTTCGTATATTGTCTTCTGTTAATCCTTGAAACGGAATTTCTTCCATTACAAAGTCTTGTGTCCAATAACTATCAGCACTACGAGTATAATCAGGTTTCATCCAGTTGTTTAAGACGTTTTCAATTACAGGAAAACCATCCCATAGATCCAGAGATTGCATAGTTTCAGCGAATAGGCTACTCACAAAATCTCTGGCTAATTCCGGCTCTTTTGTCTTTTGATTGATTCCAACAATTCCATTTGGATAAAATGTGCCGTTGATTGGACCAAAAGTACCTTTGATATGGTTCAATATAGCAATCAAATGTAAATAATCATAATTAGATAAAATTGTATCCGTGGAAAGCATCGTATAATTTTCCCACATTAGGACATCGGGATATCCTAAATAAAGATCCATCAACCTGGCATTTAGGTCGTTTTCCTCTAAATACCCACCATTTGCTTTAGCATCTGAACCAATCTGCTTAGCGATGATGTCGATACTACTTAAGAAGGAAGAAAGACCTTCTCTATCAATTTGGCCATCCGCCGCAAAGATTTCATTGGAGTAACTGATGAGGAAAAATCGGGCAAGTTTATCAAACCTATAATGTTCCATTAATTTTAATTCTTTACCATTACAATATGCAGCCAAAGCTTTTACCGTCTTTGTGTGGGACAAGATATCTTCATGCATTGCATAATAGGGGAGAATAACTCTCATCGGCATGCAGAATATCTCCCCATTTCTCGTATAGCAATCAGCTATATTCTTAAGCAGGATACTTTCTCCGTCACTCTTTGTAAAGATATCACTGATATCCATAAAAACACCTTTTTCAATATAATCGGATAATGGTAAACCATCCATTATAATGATATCCGCGCCTTTACCGGAAAGTAATTCCGTATTTAATGTTCGTATCATATCTTCTTCAGTTAAAGAATGTGATCCTTCCATCAATACATTGTAATTCATCTTTATCTCAGGATACTTTCTGCGGTAATGAGAAATTGCCTCTCTTATGGATGCATTCTCATAGAGTGAACATATTGTAAGTTCTTTTTCATAAGTGATAGCTCCATCCTTATTAGGTTCATATTTTACAACCAGGTCATTCATTCCTTCATAATCACTGCTATACACAACATAATATGTTGTTACCGATCCCGGCATTGCCACAAGAGATAACGGGCTGTAACTTGGCGTAGACATAGTATTTTGACTTCCATCAACAAGCGTCTCCCAGGTACCGATTTCGTCTTTTAGTATCTTGATCCCCTTTTCATCTAAGAATAGAACTTCATTCTCCGGTCCTACTTCAATATGTTTTGATAAAAAAAATGTAGGTGATGAAGGAAATGGTATGGTTTTTAACGTACCTTGATCCATATCAAAAATTTTTAGTTCAGTTTCATCATAGCTTGAAAAATATAATACATTATTCCTTAGAATCACATCACCGGGACCGGCATCTAAACGAACATCATAATCAACCATTTTTTCGCTTTTTAGATCATAAAACTGAAGTTCCCTTCGTGATAGATCTCTAAAACACATAATTTGATCTTTTGTTACCCTTACAATATTAATATAGGAACCACTAAAGTTTGGCATCATATTAGTTCCATCCTTCCACGAAGGAAGAGAAATATCACGATACCCTTTGGTACCTTCATTCGTTAATAGCATACAACTTTGAGTAGTTTTACCATCTACTGTCGTATTCTTAATAAATATAATATAGTCATTGCCATCTTCACTATAACCAAAATGACGTGGAACAGCGTTCAATTCTTTACATGCATTTTCTGCCCATTCCAGCGAAGATTTCTGATATCTATCCCCGTCTAATATATAGCGATATACCTTATTGCAGGTTTTATCTATTTCCCTCACGTAAGTATATATTTCGTACTGATGATTGCTATTCACTCTATATCCAAAGGTACGTTCCCCTTGTTGCATCTCGGGTTGTACCACCTCGTGTTCTACATAACTGCCTTCGCCTGTGATAGGGACAGAAACGTTGATTTCATTATTCGTATCAATAGAAATCGCGTCATGCTTATTGTTATTATCTTTGCTACAACCAGCTAACGATGTAATGAATGCTAAAATGCATACCCATGTAAGAATTTTTTTCATTGCGCTATCCTCCTTTTATAAAACTCGTGGTCACAGGGCTCAATGTCCTGGAACTACGACATATTTCGTTGAAGTACATATACTCGAATAAGTTTTATCCATGTAACCATACTTACTCTTATCTCATTGCTCCAATCTAAATTGATAGATACAGTATATAGATAAATTCTCTAAAAAATCTCAAATTTACCTAATATTTCTATTCTACTGTTGATTTAATAACACCGAATAAAGAGAAAATTGTGGACGCAGTTAGCTTTTACCATCAATCAGGTTGGGAGATAAAAAACGGAGGCTGTCGACTTTAGGTTGACAGCCTCCTTAAAGTATGCAATCATTCAGTTAATTAATAGAAATCACTGTATACTATGATATTTGATAAATTCTATTAAATATTGATATTTAATATGGTCAGGAGAGAGCTATGTTAATCAATCAATTATTAGATAAAAGTGAAGAGTGGTTGCAGTATGCGATACGATTACTTGTTTTAAATGAGAAGAAGGAAGACATAGTTGAATTAAAAAATGCAGTTATAAAAAATGATAAAATAAAAGCTTACTTATGCGATATTACGGATTATCATAAAACTTTAGTAACTAATCATAAGAATCCCATGTTACCGATATACAAATTAATTTTCTTATTGGATATCGGATTAGATTGTTCCGTTCCGGAGATTCAGATAGCCATAAACGAAATTATGAAGCATAAAGATAATGATGGTGTATACCAATCACGAACGAATATACCAAAGCATTTTGGAGGAAGCGGAGAAGATACCTTTGGCTGGTGTTTATGCGATGCCCCATTACTGCTTCTTGCTCTTATAAAAGCGGGCGTGGATTACGAAAACCACATAAAAAAGGGTGTAGATTTTCTTAGCTCATTATATGATAATAATGGCTTTCCGTGTGTGGTTTCAAGTGAACTTGGTAAATTCAGAGGACCGGGTCGAAAAGATGACTGCTGTCCTTATGCAACACTTATTATGTTGAATTTACTCTTGAATGTACCTGAATCTATACATAACGATACCATCAATAAATTAGCTGATAATTTATTGGTATTGTGGGAAAACAGCATTGATAAGCATCCTTATATGTTTTATATGGGCACAGATTTCCGAAAATTGAAAGCTCCAAGTATATGGTATGATATAGTGAGTGTTGTTAATGTACTAAGTAAATGTAAAAGTGTAAAGAATGACAAACGTTATTTAGAAATGCTATCAATTATTCGTAGTAAACAGGGAGCGGATGGATTTTTCACACCAGAATCCGTTTATCAGAAACTTAACGGTTGGGATTTTGGACAAAAGAAAAATCCATCACCTTATTTGACATATTTATGCTTGAAGACACTTGGACAAATCTAAAAGCCTTAATTAAGTAAAAAACGTAGTTCACAACCTTATTATTTCTGTACAATAGCTGTAAAAAGTCCATGGATTTCAATTTAGAAACCCATGGACTTTTTACGAAATAGTTATATCACTGAAAAATATATTTATCATCTAAGGAGGAGAGGGATCTTAATAAGATTTCTCTCCGGTTGCTACAAATATGCTGATACTTGCATCCTCGCAACCACATTCCGATGTTGTACAACAGTTACCTCCTGCACAATCAACGAAAACATTTTTCAGTTCAGCTAGAAGCAGCCAATTGTGAACGTCTTCACGTTTAAATCCCATCCATCGATCGAAATGTTCCGTCTTTAAGAATTCAAAATTATGTTCATCCAAATCCGTTATTGCAATTTTTCCGCCGGGTTTTAGGATTCTGACCATTTCTTTAATTGCAGAGGCAGGATCCTCTACATGATGAAGATACATATTGGCAAAAACAAAATCAACGGTATTTTTTTCAATAGGAAGATTTTCGGCATCCCCCCTACGATAATCAATCAAATCACAATCCTTGAATTTCTGCTTCATCTGACTTAACATTTCTTCGGATTGGTCTACAGCGATTACCTTTAAACCCTTATTGATAATGCCTTCTGTAACAAAACCTGTGCCTGCACCAATATCTGCGCAGAGCTTTCCTTGTTCGATATTGACAACAGAAAATGCCTTTTCTCTGATGCTTTCCGAGAAAAAGCCTTTCCTCATCGTATCCCATTGGGTAGCGACATTATCAAAATAAGCTTTCGAACCCATAACACACCTCCTGATAATAATTGATAGGTAATATCTTTTCAGTACAAATAATTCTTCAACAATGAATGCGGAGTAGAATTTATTTACTAATCAGCATGGATAGATATGCTGGCTGATTGCTTCCAGTAAAATCTGCATTCCTTCCAATACCTGTTCCTGCTTATCATTAGGAATGGATTGATACACCTTCAAGTAAAATTCATTCATATTTGTTTCTATCGTATTAAATGCATTGCTTCCGCTTTCCGATAGCTTAATAGTTACATAACGTCTGTCTTTTTTATCAAGCTCACGTTCTACCAAGCCTTTATTCACAAGATTGTTTACTGTTCGGCTCATGGTACTGTTGTCCAGGTTAAGTAATTCGGAAAGCTCAATTAATGAAATACTCTTAACACGGCCGATTTCCACTAATGCGTGGCATTGAGTTATTGTAATTCCACCACAGGGAACATTACAATCCTCTAAAACACCAAGCTTTCTTTCCATGAGTCGTATGGTTTCACGTAATTGTTTGACCTTTAATAATTCATCCATGTATCATTCCTCCTACAACAATTGTAACATAGAATAGTTGTAATATGCAATGATTAAATTTGTGAATATATTTGTATATTGAGTAGCAAAATGTTAAAATGGAAAAATCATGGTTACTTCGCCAATAAGCAAGGGGAGCTTAAGAAGTAGTAATAGGAATGGGAGGATATAACTTTGGCAATTTACAAAAACTCTTTAACAAAAATCAGCTATGATTTAATCGGTAACGAGCATAGCGAACTAACCTTATTATTTATTCACGGTGCAGGCGGTAATATGGAAGCCTTAAGAGCACTGGCAGAGCAGTTTCCGGATTACAAATGTGTTTTAGTGGATTTACCGGGACATAATCTATCAGGTGGAGCAGAGCCTAAGAGTGTTGATGATTATGCAACGGCAATCGAGAGCTTCATACATTCGGAGAAGAAGATACTGGGTGAACAGATTACCTGTATCGGGCACTCCATGGGGGGATGTATCAGCTTAGCACTTGCACTGAGAGAGGTACCGGAGGTGAAGCGGTTAGTCATTCTGAATTCCGGAGCCCACATTGAATTGAGGGATAAATTTATGGAGAAGGTCAGACAGGGGAAAGTGGATAAGCTGTATTTATACAGATGCTCCGGTTCCTATCTTCATCCGAGGACAATCCGCTTCTACCTAAAAAGCTTTATTCAGATGATCAAATCGCAGAAAGTGATGATCAAGGACTTTTTGATTGTTGAGAAATTTGACATCAGAAATGAAGTGAAGAAGGTAAAGCTTCCGACCCTGATTGTTACAGGAGAGAAGGAAATACTGGCACTTGCCGAATATTCAAGGTATCTTCATTCTCAAATAAAGGGATCAAAGCTGTTCATCATGAAAAAGGTAGCACATCTGATGCCGCTCATCGTACCTGAGAAACTATCCGTACATATCAGGGAGTTCTTAATGGCGAATCAATAACGAAGACCCCTTCTTTGAAGCTTTGTAACCCTGATTTTGTTGAAATAAGAGATCTGCTGGTGTATAATGAAAACCATTAATGGATAAGAGGTCATATTATGATATTTGAAACACATGCACATTATGAAGACGAGGCATTTGACGAAGATAGAGCAGAACTGTTGGCTAACCTCCCGAAGCAAGGGATAGAATATGTAGTGGATGTGAGTTCTACAGTGGAGTCGGTGGACAAGGTACTCGCTCTGGCAGAACAATATTCCTACATTTACGGGGCAGTCGGTATACACCCGGAAGCCTCCAAGGAGTTAGACGAGGAGCGGTTCGCCTGGTTAAAGCAGAAGGCCGCACACCCTAAGAATGTGGCAATCGGAGAAATCGGACTGGATTATTACTGGGATACCTCGGATCGGGCTACCCAAAAGCAATGGTTTGAACGTCAGATAGAGCATGCGAAGGAGATTAACCTTCCGCTTATTATACACAGCAGGGATGCAGCGAATGACACCTACGAGATGCTGAAGGCCGCGAAGGCGGACACCGTCGGAGCAATCATCCATTGCTTCGGTTATGGAGTTGAACAGGCAAGACAATACCTGAATATGGGCTTTTACCTTGGGATCGGAGGCGTCCTGACCTTTAAGAACGGCAAGAAATTGAAAGAGGTTGTAGCTTACGCACCACTCGAAGCACTGGTTCTGGAGACGGATTGTCCTTATCTGGCACCGGAGCCCTTCCGTGGCAAGCGAAACGACTCAACGCTTTTAACCTATGTTGCTGAGGAAATCGCCCGTCTTAAGGATACAGACTATGACACCGTGGTAAGAGTGACGAATGAGAATGCGAAGCGGTTTTACAGACTTCAGGAAAAGATGAGAGAAGAATAAGCAGATTATTGTAAAATATATAGATATGTGAGGAAAAGCATGGCAACGCTGGGAAATCCCAAAAACACCATAGAAATATTAAATAAGTATAAGTTCATCTTCCAGAAGAAGTTTGGGCAGAACTTTTTGATCGATACTCATGTCCTTGATAAGATTATTCAGGCAGCGGAAATCACTAAGGAGGACTTTGTCTTAGAAATCGGACCTGGAATCGGGACACTGACCCAGTATCTTTGTGAGAATGCCAGAGAGGTCGTGGCGGTAGAAATTGATAAGATGCTGATACCAATTCTTGAGGATACCCTTTCGGAATATGATAATGTCACGGTCATTAATCAGGACATCCTGAAGCTGGACTTAAATGCACTGGTACAGGAGCGCAACGGCGGCAGACCGATTAAGGTAGTGGCAAACCTTCCCTACTACATTACGACACCGATCATTATGGATCTGTTTGAGCGTCAACTGCCACTTACGAATGTAACGGTCATGGTCCAGAAGGAAGTAGCTGACCGGATGCAGGCCTCTCCCGGTGGGAAGGACTATGGTGCTTTGTCCCTTGCGGTACAATATTATGCCAAGCCTTATATTGCAGCGAATGTTCCTCCGAATTGTTTTATGCCGCGTCCGAATGTAGGCTCTGCGGTTATACGGCTGACGCTTCATGAGGCTTCACCCGTAAAGGTGGCGGATGAGAAGCTTTTATTCAAGATGATCCGGGCGTCCTTTAACCAGAGGCGAAAGACTCTCGCGAATGGTCTGAACAATTCTCCGGAGCTATCTTTTTCTAAAGAACAGATTGCACAGGCGCTGTCTTCGCTTCAACTGCCGGAAAATATCCGTGGGGAGGCATTGACCCTTGAGCAGTTTGCAGCACTGTCTGAGGTGTTGTCACAAAGCAGATAATTATTTATACAGGAAAACCGCGGCTTCCGGATGGGGGCTGCGGTTTTGTTTATTCCGGAGAGACGTGGATTTACGTAATCTCGTAACCCATATAAGAGGGGGAATAAAAAATATATGTTATATTTAAAAATAATATTGCATAAATATAATACATATGATATGATGCTTTATAAGTAAAAAGAATACAATAAGCCATTAGAAGAACTAATGACTGACTGCAGGAAATTTAATAAGCTCAGATATTGTATAATTATTAGCTATCAATTATGATAGTAGCTGAAAAATAAAATGGCGCTTAAGAGAAAAAGAAAATACAAATTTTTTTTGCCCATTTTTATAGAGAAAGTACCAGTTTCACACTTTATATCTTAAACAATGGCGTTTAAGCTCCTTGATACGCTCACCATTGGTGGGCGTTTCTGTTTATAGGCAGATAAACCCGTTGTCAGCAGTGAAATCAAAATCGGGAGAATTCCCTATGCAAAAAGGAGAACAGGTATGAAGAAAAGAGAAGATATCCACAAGGTATTGATTATAGGTTCCGGTCCGATCATAATCGGCCAGGCCTGCGAATTCGATTATTCGGGAACTCAGGCCTGCAAGGCGCTGAAGAAACTTGGTTATGAGATTGTATTGGTAAATTCCAATCCGGCTACCATAATGACGGATCCGGGTACGGCAGATGTTACTTATATTGAGCCCTTGAATGTGGAAAGACTGACTCAGATTATTGAGAAGGAAAGACCCGATGGTCTGCTTCCGAATCTGGGAGGTCAATCCGGTTTGAATCTTTGTTCGGAATTGGCAGCTGCGGGTGTGCTAGAGAAATACAATGTGAAGGTCATCGGAGTCCAGGTGGATGCGATAGAGCGTGGTGAGGACCGTGTTGAATTCAAGAATACAATGAATTCTCTCGGGATTGAGATGGCAAAGAGTGAAGTGGCATATTCTGTGGAGGAAGCGCTGGCGATTGCTGAGGATCTAGCGTATCCGGTCGTCATTCGTCCCGCTTATACCATGGGAGGTGCAGGCGGTGGTCTGGTTTATAACATAGAGGAATTGAAGACCGTAGTAGCCCGCGGCTTACAGGCGAGCCTTGTTGGCCAGGTACTGGTTGAAGAATCTGTGCTTGGTTGGGAAGAGCTGGAGCTGGAGGTGGTCAGAGACTCAACCGGTAAGATGATTACGGTCTGCTTTATTGAGAATATAGACCCTATGGGCGTACATACCGGAGATTCTTTCTGTTCGGCACCTATGCTCACCATCTCTGAGGAGGTACAGAAGGAGCTACAGAGGCAGGCATATAAGATCGTTGAGGCAATCCAGGTGATTGGCGGTACCAATGTCCAGTTTGCCCATGACCCGAAATCCGGACGCATTGTAGTAATTGAGATCAATCCGAGAACCTCCCGTTCATCCGCACTTGCTTCCAAGGCAACAGGCTTCCCGATTGCTTTGGTTTCCGCAATGCTTGCATCGGGCTTAAATCTTTGTGACATTCCCTGCGGTAAATATGGAACCCTTGATCAATATGTTCCGGATGGGGATTATGTAGTAATCAAGTTTGCACGTTGGGCATTTGAAAAGTTCAAGGGATCCGAGGATAAGCTTGGAACTCAGATGAAGGCTGTCGGAGAGGTTATGAGCATCGGAAAGACCTATAAGGAAGCGTTCCAGAAGGCAATCAGAAGTCTTGAAACTGGACGCTATGGTTTGGGTTATGCCAAGGATTTTGCTGACAGGACGAAGGAGGAGCTTTTAAATATGCTCCATGTGCCGACCAGCGAGCGCCAGTTTATCCTGTATGAAGCGCTTAGAAAGGGTGCGACGGTAGAAGAGCTGCATCATCTGACCAGGATAAAGCATTACTTTATCGAACAGATGAAGGAACTGGTTGAAGAAGAGGAAGCTCTGAAGGCTTTTGCAGGATCGGTTCCACCGGTAGAGGTGCTTAAGAAAGCTAAATTAAACGGATTTTCAGATAAATACTTAAGCAAGATATTGCAGATAGAGGAAGTAAAGGTTCGCGAGGCTAGAAAGCAGGCGGGCATCAATGAAGCCTGGGAGAAAGTTCATGTGAGCGGAACAGAGGATGCAGCATATTATTACTCTACCTATCATTTGGATCAGGATACCTCACCGAACTCCGACAAGCCGAAGATCATGATCCTCGGTGGCGGGCCGAACCGAATTGGACAGGGCATTGAATTCGATTACTGCTGTGTACATGCGGCATTTGCCCTGAAGGAGCAGGGCTTTGAGACGATTATCGTCAACTGTAATCCGGAGACAGTATCAACGGACTATGATACCTCTGATAAGCTGTATTTTGAACCGCTTACCCTGGAGGATGTATTAAGCATCTACGAGAAGGAGAAGCCGCTCGGCGTGATCGCGCAGTTCGGCGGGCAGACACCGCTTAATCTGGCAGCAGAGTTAAAGAAGTATGGTGTCAACATTCTGGGAACGACTCCTGAGACCATCGACCTTGCAGAGGACAGGGATTGCTTCCGTGAGATGATGGATAAGCTGAACATCCCGATGCCTGAGTCCGGAATGGCTGTCAATGTAGAGGAGGCTTTGACAATTGCCCGTAAAATCGGATATCCTGTCATGGTTCGCCCCTCCTATGTTCTTGGCGGACGTGGTATGGAAATCGTTCATGACGATGAAAGCCTCGAGATCTATATGAAGGCAGCTGTCGGTGTGACTCCGGACAGACCGATTCTGATTGATCGTTTCTTAAGCAATGCTTTAGAGTGTGAAGCAGATGCGATCAGTGACGGTACGGATGCATTTGTTCCTGCGGTTATGGAGCATATTGAGCTTGCGGGTATCCATTCCGGTGACAGCGCTTGTGTCATCCCTTCTCTAAACATCTCTGAAGAGAACTTAAAGACCATTAAGGAATATACAATCAAGATTGCGAAGGAGATGAAGGTCTGCGGCCTGATGAATATGCAATATGCGATAGAAAATGGTATCGTATATGTTCTGGAAGCCAATCCGAGAGCCTCCAGAACCGTGCCCCTGGTATCCAAGGTGTGCAATATCCAGATGGTGAAGCTTGCGACCCAGATCATCACCTCTAAGCTGACCGGTAAGGCTTCACCGGTACCGGAGCTTAAGGAAAGCAGATTTACCCATTATGGAGTGAAGGAGGCAGTCTTCCCGTTCAATATGTTCCCGGAGGTTGACCCGCTCCTTGGACCTGAAATGCGCTCTACCGGCGAGGTGCTGGGCTTGGCACAATCCTTCGGAGAGGCTTTCTATAAAGCACAGGAGGCAACCAAGACCAGACTTCCGGAGGAAGGAACGGTATTGATCAGCGTAAATGACAGGGATAAGGCGGAATTAATTCCCGTAGCAAGAGGTTTTGCTGAGTGTGGTTTTAAGATACTGGCTACCGGTAAGACTTATGAGCTGATCGTAGCAAGCGGTATACCTGCTGAGAAGATCTTCAAGCTGTATCAGGGCAGACCGAACATCCTGGATGCGCTGACCAATAAACAGATCGATATCATCGTCAACACCCCGGACGACAAGAAGGGTGCTAATGATGACAGCTATATCAGAAAGGCTGCAATCAAAGGAAAGGTTCCCTATGCAACCACGATGGCGGCTGCAAAGGCGACAATAGCCGGCATCAAGGCAGTGAAGAATAACCATGTCGGTGTAAAATCCCTTCAGGAATTTCATCAAGGGATTACGTCATAGATAACCTACTCGAAATTTATGTAATTTAGATGATGAAGAAAAGGTGCTGGAAATCAGCACCTTTTTCGTTTAAAATAGTTTAAGTAATTAAGATGTTTTGAGGAGGGGATCAGCAATGAACAAAAAACAGCATTTCATTCATATTATCATCATCACTTTTCTAATTCTTTTATTTCCCATGCAGAAGGATACAGAAGCTCAAGCACAAAAGGCATCCCCTAAGCACACGGCTGTTCTGCCGCAGCACAAAGGAGATGATATCGCCTGTTACCTCATCGTAAAACCGAAGGAGAAAATGAATGTAAACTTTCATTTCCTCTCGGAGCATCGGCTGCAAAGCGACTTATCAATGAAGTATGACCTGATTCTTCCGGTAGGGTTCACAGAGTACTTTCAAAATAAAGACAGCGGCATCAGCATCAGTGTTAATTTAGATACCTACCGAAAGGACGAGAAGGAAGGGGAGAGCACAGATGCTGCGCAGTACCTGATACGGATGGAGAATGGTAAGCCGGTCCTCGTCTGTGAAGCTGATAGTAGTCAACAGGAAATAAAAAAGGTTGGTAACTATTATAAAGCAGAGATTAATTATACGGTCAATTCCGTCGCGTATCAGGGGGAAATCATAGAAAATCTTTGTGTGAACAATCATATAGAAATCCTCAACAGTGAATATGATAAGACTATTTATTTTGATAATATGAAGATCCTCTCCGGTGATCAAAAGCTGATATCCTATGATTTTAACGGGCGTTTTGGTAAACGCGGTGTTGAGAATATGGAAGCAGGAATGGGCTATGAATCCGGAACGGGAACCCATCAGATGCTTTGGGGGCAGTTAAAGAAGGTTGGGAAGGAAGAGAAAGCGAATGTAATCCGTGCCGGGGTTGTATTTGACGGGACCTCGTATGTGGCGAATTCCCAGAAGTTTATGAAGGATTACTTAAAATATGAGCTGCATAACAAAGGGAATGACTGGCGCAATTTCACCAGCATGACCATCGCTTTTTCTGATGATTTTTCCCTTCCGAAGGAAGCAGAGATCGGCGGGGATATCATCATTTTGAAAGCTGTAATCGACGGGTTTCTCAAGGAGGATGCGCATCTTGATATCGGTATGACCCTGGTCTGTGATGACACGGAGGAGCAAAGTCCTACGGCAAATGCATATATTATGAAATACGGGAAGGACGAAATCTGTGCCTACCAGGACGGGGGAAAGCAATACCGCATTGGCAGCTCTTCATCAAATGATAACGTAATAATTAAAGAATATAAGGACTGCTATCTGATCCGCTTGAGGGGAACAGTAAAATGCAATGTGAAAAATGCGAAGAAGCTTTGGGTTAAAACCATGATTTCTGCTGAACATTGTAAATACAGCGGATACTTCTATTTTGATAACCTATATGTCACAGATGGAAAGAAGGATATCCTAAGATATAATGTCGATTCAGGTATCTATCCCGATCAATTAAGTGAACTATACTCACCGGGAACAAATGGCTTTTACAATTTTATTTTTGATAAAACCTTAGGCTATTACCACGTTGGATTTGATATGATACAGTTACCATAACCATTGATGCTGGAATAATCCAACTGCCCCGGGAATATAATAAATGGAATGGATGAAACAAGCCAACTGATCTTGGAAGGCGGGGGATGGATATGACGGACTATAAACGTATGGTCTCGTATATGTATCTATATGAGAACGGAATCAAGAAAAAAAATGTAGGCTTTGCCAGAATTGAAGTAAAGGACGGACAATGCAGATTTACCTTACATATGCAGTTACTTGGACAGCTCGATGGTATCTTTCCGACCTACTTAATAGAGCGAACCTCTGATGGCATGGAGCTTATCTATCTGGGAGATTCAATCCTGAAGAACCAGATTATGGACAGTAAATTATCTGCCAAGGAAGGAAATATCATGGACACGGGGCGTTCACTTACAGATATCGGTGGAATGCTCCTCTTTTTGAGCGACAGTATATTCTTTGCTACGGAATGGGATGATAAGCCGATTCAGCAGAAAGAGGTTCTTGCAGCGATGAAGCCGAAGGAAAAAAAAGAACCGGAGATGACACTGGAGGAAGAACTTCAGATACCGAAATACAAGCTGCCACGAGGGTATAAGATCATCGAAAGGATGCAGGGAGAGAAAAAGGTAGTTGAGGTGATGGCTTCGGACGTGAAAACTGAGACGGAAGCAATCGCTGAGGCTGAGCAAAAGTCCTCAGAGGAGGGGAAACAGAGTACACAGCTTGAAGAAATCCTTCAGAATATGATGGAAGCCGAAGCATTGGAGGACTCTCCTGCTATCAAGGATTGGGAAGTAAAGTCTGCACAGGTGCAGGAGGAACAGGATCCGGCAATTATCAGGGAGATCTTTGAAAATAACCCTCGTATCTATCCGTTTGAAGATAATGAAATTCTGATCTGTGCCAAGATAGAACCGAAAGACATCGGTCTGCTGCCGAAGGAGCTGTGGGCATTAAGTAACAATAGCTTTCTGATGCACGGTTATTACTGCTACCATCATTTGATCCTGGCCAAATTGAAGGATCGCTATGGCTGCCGTTTCATCCTCGGAGTTCCGGGCATCTATCATAACAGGGAACGATTTATGGCAAAGATGTTTGGCTTTGATGGCTTCAAACCAATTCGAAAACGTGAGCTTAGACAAGGTGACTTTGGTTACTGGTATCTGCCGGTCTCATTATGATTGATGAGAGCATAATGCAGGTGATCAGCCCACTGTCCGTTAATTCTTGCATAAGACCTGGAGGTGCCTTCATAAACAAAGCCGAGGCGTTCGATCAGCTTAACGGAAGAGATATTTTCCGGCATAATGAAGGCATCTATCCGATGTAAGCCATATTCTCCATAAAGCACTTCAATGCTCTTATTGATACTTTCCGTTGCATACCCGAGGTGCTGGTGCCTCCGGCTGAATTTATAGCCGAGGCTGCAGCTGCAATAGGGCTCGCGAAGCAGATTCTGAAAGCAGATGGACCCAATGATTTCTTCCGGATGGTCTTTTCGAAAAACCCAATAACGAATTAGCTTACCGTCTGCAATCTGATTATATTCAGCGGTAAGTAAGGTCTTATGATAGGACAGGGTATAAAAATTGGTGCTTCTTTTTGGCTCCCAGGGTTCGAATTGCTCGGCGTTGTCTATGTAAAATGAGAGGACCAAAGGAGCTGCTTCTTTATTCAGAATCCTCAACAGCAGGCGTTCGGTTTCATAGTACTTCAACATCAGGAAATCCTCACTTTCTATCAATCTGCTCCTCGTATTTGGACATGCTCTATATAAGGTGTCAGCAGGCCGACAAATTCCTCCAGGAGCTCCCTCGGATGCGCATGATACCCCGAAATAAGGATATCCTCTGAGTTCCGGTAGGATTGCAGGTAATAAAGCTTTGAGCCTTTGAGCCATCTGCCGATGGAAAGGATATCTTCCGCAGTATGAAGCTCCCGGACGATTGTTGTCCGAAATTCATATTCCACAGGGGATGTCATTATATATGCAACGCTTTCCTCCACCGGACCAAGGAGATTCTTTGTGGCACCGGAGGTTTCGGAGTATTTTTCCCTGGAATTTTTTATGTCCATTGCGATATAATCTATCAGGCGATCCCTAACAAGACGCTTTAGCATAGCCGGATTGGTACCGTTGGTATCCAACTTAACCAGATAGCCAAGCGCTTTGATCCTTTCGATTAGTTGGGGTAAATCGGGACATAAGGTGGGTTCTCCACCGGAGATGCAGACACCCTCAAGAATATTTTTACGTTTATTCAGATAGGAGAACAGCTCCTCCTCGGATATCACAGGCTGCGATCCCGGATCTACGACGAGAGAAGCATTCTGACAGAAGGGACAACGCATATTACAGCCGCCCAGAAATATGAGTGCCGCCAGATGCTTCGGATAATCAAGCAGGGTCATTTTGCTCAAGCCATGGATCTGCATATTGCCACCTCTTTTTCAGTATGTTATGATAATGTTTACTATACCAGATAGTAAGGAACTAGTCCAGATGCAAAGGAACAGATAGAATGAATGAAAGATTTATGCGGGAGGCATTGAAGCAGGCAAGGAAAGCTTACAGAATCGGCGAGGTCCCGATCGGCTGTGTCATCGTCTACCAGGATAAGATTATCGGAAGAGGTTATAATAAACGTAACACGAAGAAAACAACGCTCGCCCATGCGGAGCTTGTAGCCATCGAGAAGGCCAGCAAGGCGATGGGTGACTGGAGATTGGAAGACTGCGTAATGTATGTCACTCTGGAGCCCTGTCAGATGTGTTCCGGTGCGATTGTACAGGCAAGAATTAAGAAGGTTGTGGTTGGAACCATGAATCCGAAAGCAGGCTGTGCAGGATCCATCTTAAACTTGCTTCAGATGAAGGAATTCAATCATCAGGTGGAGCTGGAGACAGGAGTGCTGGAGAAGGAGTGCACCGATATATTACAAGCCTTCTTTCAGGGTCTGCGTATCAGAAACAAGCGTGAAAAGCTTGAGGCTCAAGCAAGAATGGAAATGCATGAGGATCCTCAAGCATAAAAAGGAAATGCTTGAGAACCCTCATGCATAAAAAGGAAATGCTTGAGGGTTGACATTCCGCATTTGATGCCGTATACTTGGCATACAGCTCATTTTTTGAGCGGATTACCGAGTTACATGATCGGCAGTACAGCCGTATAAGTCGGATGTTCATTTGATTTTGTCATAAAATTTCCGTGCAGCCGGGGAGATAGCGGTGCCCTGTACCTGCAATCCGCTACAGCAGGGGTGATGTTCTGCCCCGGGTGACCTACTGTAGGGCTGCCCCTAATAAGTGATGTTGACGTCTGGGTCTTACGCAACAGGAATTTGTGAACCGTGTCAGGTCAGGAATGAAGCAGCACTAAGCAAAAGCTCCTGTGTGCCGTGAGGCTGCCTGGGCCGAGTTAACTGTTAGGGTAACGCTTATGGTAGGCATTCAAAGCAGAACGCACGGAGAAAATTATAGATGTGAGGATTAATCCTCAAAAATGAATCAGACAAGCAGGTATTGCTTGTCTGAAACTGCGTTATAGGACAGAGCAGGCTTCTTAGGAAGCCCGCTCTGTTTTTCTTTGAGGGCTAGTAAGTACTATTGTACAACTTCATCATCAAGACGTATTAGTAAACCTTCTCTTTGATTGCTAAAAAGGCATCAATTGATAGAATTCTTTGTGCATATTGTCGCACAATATTGACATATTTGAACGAAAAAGGTATAATTTATACATAAGTATACATACAAAATCTTTGTTAAAAGTTTAATAAACTGACAATATCTAAAATCGTGTAAATTTCTGTAATATTTACACATTCTATCTCATCTTTATGTAAATTCTAACAATTTAGAGAAAATTTTGGTTATTTTAATGGGGTGGGAAATGCTTTTATGTTTATCTTAAACTCAAGAGTAATTAACTGGTATTGGAGGCGGCGGATATGTTTAAGAATATGAAATTAAGTACAAGTATTACCATTGCGATTACCATTATTGTTATTACCTGTATTGGTGTTCTTTTTAGTACAGCAAATAGTAACATGACGAAGGTTATGCGAAATACGGCTGTTGATAACATGATCACATCGATGGATGCAAAGGCGCAGATTATCGAAGACTATATTGCCAGTTCCGAAGCAGTGCTTTTGGCAAGCAGCAAGGCAAGTGATTTTTACAATTATCTGAAGGCGGTTGATAATAAAGAAGCCCAGACCGCAGCGCAGGCTTTTACAGAAAAATATTTCGCAGATTTAGATGGCTGGGAGGGTTTATATCTTGCAGATTGGAATACTCAGGTACTTACACATTCCAATCCCCAGGTTGTCGGAATGGTGCTCAGAAAAGACGATGCCCTAAAGTCGCTGCAAAATAATATACTCTCAGCGAATGGAGTATTTAATACAGGCATATTTATATCTCCGGCATCAAAGCAATTGGTATTATCTATGTATAGTCCAATATATGATAAGGATGGGAAAACTCCGCTGGGTTTTGTCGGTGGTGCGACGGTTGCAGCTAATTTGAAGATGGTTCTTGATAAGCTTATCATTAATGGATTGTCGAATGTGAAATATAATCTGATTAATGTCAATGCCGGTACTTATATCTTTGACGAAAATGAAGAGCTGATGTCTACAGAGGTTGAGGATCCAATGCTTCTTACTGTCATGGATAAAGTCAAAGAGAATCCTGAGATAAATATTGATACCATTGAATACACCGGCAATGATGGTAAAAAGTATATCTCCGTATTTAAGAACATGTCGGAACGTGGATGGGTCCTTGTACTAAACGATAATGAGGAAGAAATCTTCGCACAGGCAAACTCGAACAGAACCATCCTGGGAATAATCTGTCTGATATCCGTTGTTCTGATCTCATTGATTTCATTTATTGTTGTTAGATTGAGCACAAAGCCCTTAGTAATTGTTGAACATGAGATCAATAAACTTAAGGATTTAAATTTGAAAAAGAGCAATAATATTATGAAGTACGCAAGATATCGGAATGAGGTTGGACAAATCGCAAGTGCCATAGATACCTTGTCCACTACTTTCCGTGATGTTGCAGGCACCTTAAATACCTGCTCGGACTCTCTGACAGACAGCGCCTATTCCATAAGCAAGTCCTCGGAAATCCTGATGGAAAGCGTAGAGGATAACGCAGCAACCACAGAGGAATTATCGGCAAGTATCATAAGCACGAATTCCTCCATAGAGGCTGTTAGCAAGGAAATCGTACATATTTCCGAAATGGTGGAAAAGATTGAAGAGAAAGTAAAGGATGGCAATGATAGAAGTAGGGATTTGCTTAAGACCTCCAATGACATGCGCAACATGGCAGAGCAGACCCTTACCACAAGTGTTGATAAGATTAATTCAACAAAAAGGGAGATTGAAATTGCAATTGATAAACTGCATTCCTTGATGAAAATCAATGAAATGGCCAATCAGATCCTGGATATCACAGAGCAGACGAATCTCTTATCCTTAAATGCATCTATTGAAGCGGCAAGAGCCGGAGATGCAGGCAGGGGCTTTGCTGTAGTTGCAGGGGAGATCGGAAAGCTTGCGAACAGCTCTTCGCATACTGCTTCTGAAATCCAACATTTGGTGGAAGAATCCAACAGAAGTATCGAGATGGTACGAAACTGCTTTAATGATATTATTCAATTCATGGAAATGGATGTTACAGGCAAGTTTGAAAACTTTGTAGATATGGCAAAGGGCTATGGAACTTCGGTCGAGACGATTAAATCGGCAATTCATGATATAGATGATAAAACAGGAGAATTCGTACATTCTGTCACAAATATCAAGGAGCATATCAACAATGTAAACATGGCTTCCAATGATAATGCTATGGGTGTGGAAGAAATCGTAAATAAAAATGAAAGAACCACTGCAACAGCAGATGACATCAATAAGATTGCTCAGGAAAATAGAAATAACGCAGCAGCACTCAAAGAAATTGCGGACAGATTCAAAAACGAATAGAAGATAAATAAAGACCAGGGGGCTGTTTCAAGACTTAATACGCCTTGGGTCAGCACAATAGGCATCCCTTCAAACAGTGTGTGAGGGATGCCTATTGTGCTGACCTGAGCTTTCAAGGGGTATTATGACACAGCTCCACGGTTTTCATTTCTTCCTTCAATTATTACCAATTTACGAAATAAGTAATTCGTACTACTGGACTAACATTTTTCTTTTTGAAATGACAAATCTGATATATAATATATGATGTACTGACTGATTACCTATGGATTGGCGGGTGTAACTATGGAATGGAAAATGAATCCTAACGCGGTAAATCAATTCCCCAAAGGTAGCAAGATCTATACCGAGGGCGAAGCTGTGTTTAGTATTGGAATGATAGTGAAAGGGCGTGTATTAATACACAATGAGGGCGCAAAAATTGTTGCCGGTTCGGGATCTTTCCTTGGAATTAACGATTTATATCACGGTAAGTACTTAAGTACTTATACAGCTGCCGATGATTTATTACTGTATGTGTTTCCGATTAACAGCATAGAGGAGTTGGATACGATCCTTTCTGTTAATAAGGATTATCATGGTTTCATGGTCGCTTCACAGTATAAGATGATCTATGACCTGAATCAGATATACGAAGGCATGAGTAAGCTATGCAATTCTATGTATGGGTTCTTGAAGGAGTGTTACGAGAAATATTGCGTGATTGCATCCCGTCGTGGCTTTAAAGCACGACAGTCTAATCGAATCAGTTCACTGGAGTTACTTGACAGCGAGCTTGAGCTGATCTCAGAGCGTATCAACTATTACATCGAATGTAAAAACCTGCCGATTGATGCGGTGAAGCTTTTCTATTCTTATGGCAATGCGATCACCCAGTATCAGGTCGAGGATGAGGTCTCGGTAGTGAATCAGCAGCTGGAGGCTTTGCAGGAAAGACTGTCCGATTTTGTGGAAATGGTAGAATGTCTGGTAGATGACACCGATACCTGTCTGTTCCGTATGATTGCGGAGATGGCTATTTCCTTAGATTCTCCCGCAGGAGTAAGCAATGAAATCATGGATATGATGGACGATATCATTGACCAGCTGAATAAGGCAGAAACCTTTGCTGATCGTATGCTTGGCAAAAAACTGAAAATCAATCGCAAAAAAATGGAGGAGATATACCATCTGCTCCTTTCCAGCAACCGTAAGGAGGATGTAAGCTCAGAAACACTTCTGAAGTATTCTGAAGAGGATACCCAGACGGCGCTTGAGGAAATGCGGGATTCCTTTGAAAAGCTCCTGGCTTATGCGGGGATTGAAGGAGAGAATGCGGAAAGTATGAAGACCGCGATGCATGATTTTGTGCATATGAAGGACAAGTCCTCTAGCGACAATTCTGCAAGACTGTTAAGAAAAAGGCTGACAGATTATCATTATGCGCTTTATCTTCCGGTATTTTTACGTGCCTATAAGGAGAAAAAGGTACCCAGAATTATTGATATGTTTTTAAAATACGGGTTTACAGATGAAAGACTTCTGACCAATGATCAGATGCTGTCCGTCTATTTCCTGAATGAAGAGGAAGAACAGACAGGCAGCTGTAATACGTATGATATGAAGAGCTGGCTGACAATGATTTATGAAGGGAAGAAAGAACCCTCCAAGAATGAATTCGACCAGGATTATACCGAGATGCTCACAGATATGCGAAAGCAGAATAAGCTGACGGAGAAAGAGATTCAGGAGTGGCAGACGAATAACTTAAGGAAGCTGGAATACGAAATCCAGAATATGTTCCGGTATAATAACAGAACGACGAACGGGCAGATTTCAAGCTTTGTTCCCATGCTTCATAAGGAGCAATGGACGAACAGCATTGAAAGGCTTTATATAACGAATTCCAAGGTGAATGAAGTAATCAACAATATTCTTAAAATCGATTACTCCGTGTTCGACAGGGAAATCATATACAGCGACCAGGAGAAGAAGATTGTGAAGGAATATATCGTCAAAAGGATATATCCGGATATCATTCTTTTTCCGAATGTAGGTACAAACGGCATTATGTGGCAGGAAATTTCGGGTAAGAAGAGAGATACACCCGGACGCTTCTGCTTACCGATTTTTTCAGATGTTAACCTGGGGCTCCTGCTGACCAGAATTATCGGGCGCTTCCGTTGGGAACTCTGCCGTACCATTGAGGGGATCTCATGGAATGATATACAGAATAAATCACTTACCTCAGAGTATAGCGATTACCTTCAGTTCTATCGCAAGAACAAGGAGCTTTCAGAGGAGAAGAAGGAGAAGATCAAGCTTCAGATTCAAAAGGGGAAGAACAGCAGCCGCGAGATTTTCGTAATTGATTACGAAATGTGGATTAATTATGAAGCAATGGGTGCGGTGAAGCTGAATAAGCCTGTCCGTGAGATTATGGCCACTTATTGTCCCTTTGCGAAGGAGCTGCGGGAGCAGCTGAAGCTGCAGCCACTCTTTGATGAAGCGATGGCCAGGTTTAACAGGGAAAGACAAAAGAAACTGCGTGAAGTCGAGGGAAGACACCGCCTTCTGGCCAAGGAGGGCATAGAAATTCCTCAGGAGCTTATGGATACCTTGAGTTATTACCGGGATTTATAATTGAATAAGGAATAGAAAGCCTTATGCAATCTCGAAATTGTATGTACAATTAGTGATTCCCAAGAATGTTTGTGTAATATTTATTAATTAAGTATTAATTATTAGACAGTGCATTGACATATCGATAGCGTGGATATATAATTAGGATACACAAAAGAGATGAGAAAAGAAGCATCTTATGAAACGATATCCGGTTATCAGGGGGTGATACCATTGTACACGATGGAAAGGAAAGATCGGGAAAGCTGATAGACGATCGAATGATAGCTTTCGTACGAAGGGAGCAGATTAAAATATATGGTACAAAAAAAGTTGCCTTAAGGAAATTGCTTAAGGCAACTTTTTTGATCATTAAAATAGATAATATTGTAAGTTTAATTGATTTCTTCCAGTGCTTTATACTTGTCTAATCTTGGGACAAATGGTAGTATTAATGTAAGGTGTACAAAGGAGGTTGTAACATGGGAAGCTACGATAACATTGTAAAGATTGAAGAGATGAGAAAGCGGATGGAAGAAGGCCATATTCAGGCTGCGCTATCAATTCTCGATACAATGGATATAAGAAAAATCAAGAACATGTCTGACCTTAGCCTGATTGCGGAGGTCTATGCGCAGAACGAAAGATATGAGGAAGCAGAGAAGCTGCTTCATAAAATATACGAAAAGACAAAATTAAGGAAACCCCTGTACCAATTGGTAGATATTTCTATCAAGAACAGTAATGTCGAAGATGCACAGCGATACCTGGAAGAGTACAAAAAGATAGCGCCGAAGGATTTCTATAATTACATATTCCAGTATAAGATAGATAAGCTGAATGGAGAACCCTATGAGGTGCTGATCGGTACTCTCAAGGCCTTAAAGCAGACGGAATATATTGAAAAATGGGCTTATGAGTTAGCAAAAACCTATTATAAGGCAGGCATGGATAAGGAGTGCGTCAAAGAATGCTCCGACATCATCCTGTGGTTTGGCGAAGGGGTTTATGTAGAAAAGGCGAAGATCCTTCGTTCCTATTTCTCAGGGGAAACGAACAAAGAGAAGATCATGGAGGAGTTACGACGCCGTGCCATGGAGGATACTGCCGGTACCTCTGCAATAGCAGAGAGCCTTGCTGCCGCTAAGGAAAAGGCATTGCCTGATCAGGATGAGACCGAAGCCAATATGCAGATGGAGGATTACCCTGATACAGATTTTTCTGTACAGGAAGAGACGGTTGATCTTGAAGACAGTTTAAAAAATGATATTCGGTCTATCATGACAGAAGGCTGGAGCGAGGAAGAGGAAACCTATGAAGCTGAAGGCGATGAATCAGAGGCCGAAGCTGCAGAGACCTATGGAGCAGAAACCGAAGAAGCGGTCATGAACCAAGAGAATACCGAAGGAGAGAAGGAGGGGTATGAAGAGGAGCTCTCCGGACAAATCGATGATGCCGGGTCTGCACGTACGGTATCTGATCGGGAGCTTGCAGAACAGGAGGTTGAGCATGCACTTTACCATCTGCTTGAAGAAGAGGAGATGGATGAGGATGATAAAAAGCTTGGGGTCATGGCCGAGAAATACGGTTTTCTTCCGGAGGAGCTGTTCGGTAATTTCCTGCATGTGAAGGCTGTGAAGAAACAGCTAGTGAAGAGTCTGGAAGGAATATTGGACGAGCATACAAAGACAGTTCATATCATCATAACCGGTACCGCGGGCTCCGGCAAGACCGTACTCGCGAAGGATATTACTATGTTACTTTATAAGACCGGGAAGTTGAAGACCTCGAAAATAGCAAAGATTAAGGCAGAGAAGTTAAATGCACTGGATCTCATGTCCAAAAAGGATACACTGAAGGATTGTTGCCTCGTTGTCGAAAACGCGAGTGAATTAACACGTCAAACAATAGATAGTATACTGGAATTGTGCAACAGTTTGAAGGGGAATATCGCAGTAATATTTGAAGAGGAGAAGAAGAATATCAATAAGCTGTTCCGGGAATGTCCAAGGCTTATGGATTTGTTTAAGAATAGAATCCATCTGCCACAATATACACAGGAGGACTTAACGGGTTTTGCTTATGCTTGCTTAAGACAACAGGATTACCGATTGCATCCCGATGCAGAAAAGATATTACAACAAAAGATGATACAGATTATGAAAAAATCGGAAGCACATACCCATCTGGAGCAGATTTCTGCTTTGATGCAGGGAGCAATGAACACGGCTGATATCAGAGCCGGTAAGAACCTGTCGGTACTGGCTTCTCAGGGCAAACTTCAAGAGGTAGATGTTCTTACGGTGCTTCCGGAAGACTTTTGATCATACCTTAAATTGAATCGTTATGTCATTTGGGAGCTTCTGCCCACGCTTTGATTTCACATTGGTTGTAACATGCAAAAGATAAGACTCGTTTTTTGTATAAGGCGCCAGAGGTTCGATCTCGATGCAGTTATTTATGGAATCATAGCGAATGTTCGTAGGAAGCGGAGCCTGGTTCATGGATGTAACATAGAGATTACGATTATTGACGGTTGCAGGATTAAGCGGAGCAGTGAATTTGATCTTCCAGACAAATTTACCTGTCTTGAATTTCAGACTCTGCTTGACTAGATTATTAACACCGCCTTCAACTGATTCAATTGTAATAAAGTTCTGAGCCATAAATGATCATCTCCATATGATTGGCATAGTAAATTAGTATGATATTGATTGTTCCTATTTTACAAATATATTATAGCATAGATTGCCTAAACTGCAACTGTGAAGCGATATGATTCGATAAGTTGGTGCTGAATTTTGTAAAAATTCATGCAAAATAGTATTTTTATAAGCATATTACCACCGAAACTATCATATTTTGTCGCATATTTCGTGCTTAGAAGCTAAAAATAATAGTAGATAAAAAGTACGCAAGTGAAATACCTCACAGCATATGCAGGAGCCATGTATCTATAATATCGGAATGTTTTGCCCGGGACTGAAGGATGATAGAGTTGGTATTTTTTAAAAAATAATTTACAAACCACCACTTTGTGGTATAATCAAATTGGCTAAGAAAAACTTAACAAAATCTTAACTTGTTTTATATGCAGTTTGAACAAACTTAAGTTCGATTAAATTGAGGTGTGCGATGGAGCAATATATTATCAAAGGCGGAAGACCGCTTGTTGGAGAGGTAACGATCAGTGGTTATAAAAACGCAGCATTAGGGATTATCGCCGGCGCGATTATGACTGACGAGACTGTTAAAATAGAGAATGTACCGGATATCAGAGATATAGATGTTTTACTGCAGGCGATCGAGGATATTGGCGCCAAGGTAGATCGTATTAATCGAAATACAATAAAAATCAATGGAAGCAAGATTAATACAGTGGATGTGGATTTTGATTATGTCAGAAAAATACGTGCATCTTATTATCTGATCGGAGCGTTGCTCGGAAAGTATAAAAGCGGTAAGGTGGCCCTTCCCGGTGGCTGTAACATCGGAAGCAGACCGATTGACCAACATATCAAAGGCTTTGAAGCACTTGGAGCTGAGGTGAAGATAGAACATGGTCTGATCTGTGCCGATGCAAAACAATTAAAGGGTGGTCATATCTATTTCGATTGTTCCAGTGTTGGTGCCACGATTAATGTAATGCTTGCTTCTTGTCTTGCAGAGGGTATGACGATTCTTGAAAACTCCTCCAAAGAACCTCATGTTGTCGATGTGGCCAACTTTTTAAACAGCATGGGAGCGAATATTAAAGGAGCAGGAACAGATGTGATTCGTATTAAGGGTGTTCCGAAGCTTCATGGAAGTGAATATTCCATTATTCCCGATCAAATCGAAGCAGGAACCTTTATGTTTGCAGCAGCTGCTACAAAAGGAGATATCCTGATTAAGAACGTTATTCCAAAGCATCTGGAAGCCTTCACAGCGAAGCTGATTGAAATCGGTGCAACTGTAGAAGAGTTTGATGATATGGTTCATGTAATGGCGGGGGAACGTCTCGGTAATACCCACGTCAAGACCCTGGTATATCCGGGTTTCCTGACGGATATGCAGCCTCAGATGACTACATTGCTGGCAGTATCGAAGGGTACCAGTATCGTTACAGAAAGTATTTTTGAAAACCGTTTCAAATATGTCGACGAATTGACGAGGATGGGAGCCAGTATTAAGGTTGAAGGTAATACGGCAATCATTGAGGGTGTGGAACGACTGACCGGAGCAAGTGTCAGTGCACCGGATTTAAGAGGTGGAGTTGCACTGGTCATGGCGGGTCTTATGGCAGACGGTTATACAATTGTAGAGAATATAGAATTCATAGAACGTGGTTATGAAAAATTTGAGAGTAAGATGCAGCAGCTGGGGGCTGCAATGGTAAAAGTGGACTCCACGGATATGAAGGCAATTAAGAAATTTAAGTTGAAGGTCAGCTGATTATATAAAATAAGGGACTGTTTCAAATGAAACAATCCCTTTTTTCATGTTCTATACAAAGGCTTTGATGATTAATTCTTTATTCTTCGATAAATCAATGAATTGGTTGCTGACCTTAACCACAGGCCGCGACAGATTCAGCTTATTAATCAGCACGACCTCCCCTATCATTTCGTTACTCAGCCTTACCGTATTATTTATGAAGGTCTGGGCAATCGCCTCCAAAAAAGTCATGATATACTTTGGATCATATTTGGTATAACCCTCAGCCTCGAAGATCGATAATACCTCAAATGGGCACAAGGGTCCACGATAAACACGTGCACAGGTCATGGCATCATAGACATCGGCAATTGCCACCAGCTTTGCATAGGGATCAATCTGCTCACTGTGAAAACCGTAGGGATATCCCGTGCCGTCGCAGCGTTCATGGTGCATCAAAGCAGCATGCTTAATCCGGTTATCAATACGCTGATTCTTGAGCAGGTTATAGCCGCGTATGGTGTGGGTCTTGATGGTGTTGTATTCCTCTACTGTCAATTTCGCAGGCTTTAGGATGATCTGCTGAGGAATGGCAAGCTTCCCAATGTCATGAAGTAAACCGCATAAGGTAATAATTTCAAGATCCCCGGATGAAAAATGAAGCCATTTGCCAATAATATTACAGATCAATGCCACATTGAGACTGTGGATATAGGTGCTGTCATCATAGTCCCTGATGCAATGGAGCATATGAAGCAGGTCAGTATTGGATTCACATTGGTCGAATATTTTGGTTGCATCAGCCAGAAGCTGATCGGAATCGATTTCCTTCTGCTGACGTATTATCCCGTCCAATGAGTTCCTCAAATCAACCATAGTGTTCTGATAAGCCAGGTGGAAACGATAAAAGGATTCACTTTTTTTGATTTTCTCGATGTAAGTCTCTTCCTGCTGATAGTCAGCAGGTGAAAAGGCGTACGGAATATTGTAAATGGTAAGCTCCTGTATGGAATAAAACTCCAGGCGGGTTATGCTTTTATCGGTCAAAGTTGTATCTCTTGCAATAATCAGGTTCCCATCTCTTGAAAAAATATCTACTGCGACAACCATACCGGGAACCGCTTGAGCTAATAGTATTTTCTTCTTTTCCATATTATGTACGATCTGCTGGTACAGATAGACTCCTTCCCACTGCATGTGATGGATACGTTATTTACACTGTGATTCGATCAATATTTCTATTAATAGTATAAAGATTTTAAGGAAGAAAGTCAAATATATTCCTTTTTAGGAAAAAATATCGCTTGACGAAGTAGCAGTTTCGTTATATTCTAGTGATACCAAGTATGATTAATTTAATATGATACACATTTCTCTTATTCAGAGTGACGGAGAGTAAAGGCTCTATGAAGTCACGGCAACCCCTTAGACGGAAGGTGCCAACCTGAGCGAGCAATCGAACAATAAGAGGATTTGATGAACCTAGGTATCAAGTCCGCATTATTGCGGACTTATTTTTTTACTTTTACAAGACCGACCGCTTTGCGGTAGAATGGAGGCTATTATGCAGAAAAGATTATTTACATCTGAATCAGTAACCGAAGGCCATCCGGATAAAATCTGTGATCAGATTTCCGATGCAGTCCTGGATGCTTTATTGGAACAAGACCCTATGAGCCGTGTCGCATGTGAAACCGCTATCACGACTGGCTTGGTATTGGTTATGGGTGAGATTACGACAGAAGGTTATGTTGATATACAGAAGATCGCCAGAGATACCATCCGCGAAATCGGGTACGATCATTCTGAGTACGGCTTTGACGCCAATACCTGCGGAGTGATTGTAGCCCTGGACGAACAGTCCAAGGATATTGCTATGGGTGTCGATGCTGCTCTGGAAGTGAAGGAGCATACGACAGACGATGAGGAGCTCTCTAAAATCGGAGCGGGCGACCAGGGTATGATGTTCGGCTACGCTACCAATGAAACAGAGGAGTATATGCCTTATCCGATCTCCCTGGCACATAAACTGACAAAGCAGCTTACGAAGATCAGAAAAGATGGGACTCTTAAGTATCTTCGTCCTGACGGCAAATCACAGGTTACCGTGGAATATGACGCGGAGGGTAAGCCGATTCATCTGAATGCAGTTGTATTATCAACACAGCATGATGATAATATCAGTATTGAACAGCTTCGTAAGGATGTAAAAAAATACGTTCTTGAACCGGTGCTTCCTCAGGAGCTCGTGGATGAGAAAACAAAGTTCTTCATTAATCCTACCGGACGTTTTGTCATAGGTGGACCGAATGGTGACAGCGGATTGACAGGAAGAAAGATTATCGTTGATACCTACGGCGGTTACGCAAGACATGGCGGCGGTGCCTTCTCCGGTAAGGACTGTACGAAGGTAGACCGTTCCGCTTCTTATGCTGCCCGTTATGTAGCAAAGAATATCGTAGCTGCCGGACTGGCAGACCGTATGGAAATTCAGGTATCCTATGCCATTGGTGTTGCGGAGCCCACTTCCATCATGCTGGACACCTTTGGAACAGGGAAGCTTTCCGATGAAGAGCTGGTGACAATCATACGTAAGCATTTTGATCTGCGCCCTGCGGGAATTATCAAGATGCTCGACTTAAGAAAACCGATTTATAAGCAGACTGCTGCATATGGTCACTTTGGAAGACTGGATCTGAATCTTCCTTGGGAGCGTACTGATAAGGCAGAGACACTCAAGCAGTATCTGGCTTAAGCGTCTGATTCACAAAACAAAAGATAGAAGAAAGGTTGCTGCAGAAGAATGAACTTGCAGCAACCTTTCTGTTTCTTAGGTATGTTTTCATGGTAGTATAATTTGATTTATTCTTTTATAATAGAGGGGAAGGATTAGAACTAAAATACATTTATATTTACAATTGAACTTGTGCAAATTAGAAAAGAACGTGATATACTGATATCAGACGAAATATGAAGGATTGGGTGAGAATATTTGAAACTTAAGAATCGGATTCTTACGGCATTTTTTATATTGATTGCGTTTCCTCTCCTGCTTCTGGCAGTAGCGGCAGGCACGATCGTAAGCATGCAGATGAATAACTTCAAGGAATCCTACGATGTGGAGGCAGATTCAACTACGATGTTATTGAATCCGGTCCAAATCCTGAACCGTCTGTCCCGTGCGACCTATAACGAGATTAAGCTGGCGGCACTTAGGAATCCCAAGAGGCTCGAGGATGCGGATTATATTGATCATCTGAATGAGGAGCTTCATAAAAAATACTCTTTTATCGTAATGCGAAAAGGAGAGGAATTCGTCTATATTGGGAGCCGGGAACATTTCGAAGATGTGAAACCAAGTCTGCAGCATTATGACGCAAGCAATACGATAGTGGACGGAGGCTTATATGTCGGTGGTAAGATACCATTTCTGATTAAAGCACAAAACTTTATGTATTCCGACGGATCAGAAGGGACTGCCTTCGTAATTACAGATATGGACACCCTTTTTCCCCAGATCAAAGCAGTCATGAACCAGTGTGCGGCGGCATTTCTATTTATCTGGATCTTTACCGCTGTTATTCTGATGCTGTGGATCTATCAGAGTATACTCAGACCGTTGAACATCTTAAGAGCCGGAATGAACCGGATCAAGGAGGGTGATTTGGAATACTCACTTGAGAAAGTGGCCGGGGATGAGATCGGACAGCTCTGTGAGGATTTTGAGGACATGCGGACCCGCCTGAAGGAATTGATTGATAACCGTTTAAGGTACGAAGAGGATATGAAAGACCTCATCAGCAATATTTCACATGATTTAAAGACACCCTTAACAGCAATCCAGGGTTATGCAGAGGGCTTGAAGGATGGGGTAGCAGATACACCGGACAGACAGTCGAAATATCTGCAGACAATCCTGAGTAAAGCAAAGGATATGTCAACACTGGTGGACGAGCTTTCCTTCTATGCCAAGATCGACAGCAATACGATTCCTTATACCTTTAAGGACATTAATATCAGAGAATACTTTGATGACTGTGTGGAAGAGATCAGTCTGGATCTTGAGATGAAGAACATAGAGGTCCAATATTATAATGAAATTGATTCGGGTACCACGGTGATTGCCGATGCGGAGCAATTAAAGCGAGTCATTAATAATATCGTAGGCAATTCATTCAAATATATGGATAAACGCCATGGGATTCTTCAGATACGGCTTTTGGATATGGGGTCCTATGTACAGGTAGAGATCGAGGACAATGGGAGTGGTATTCCCAAGGCGGATATCCCGTTTATCTTCGATCGGTTCTTCCGGGCGGATGCCTCCAGAAATTCTAAGAAGGGCGGAAGCGGCTTAGGATTGGCAATTTCGAAAAAGATCATCGAGGATCATTCCGGTAAGATATGGGCGGAGAGTGGTCTGGGAGTGGGAACAACCATTTTCTTTACGTTGAAAAAGAATGTGAAAGGAGCTAATTCATGAGCAGATTATTAATCGTTGAGGATGAGGTCGCAATAGCAGAGCTGGAAAAGGATTATCTCGAATTAAGCGGTTTTGAAGTGGAGGTCGAAACGGATGGAAACACCGGAGTTAGAAGAGCGCTTTCAGAGGAATTTGATCTGATCATATTGGATCTGATGCTCCCCGGACTGGATGGCTTTGAAATCTGCAAGAGGGTCAGGGAGGCGAAGAACACCCCCATTATCATGGTCTCTGCCAAGAAGGATGACATTGATAAAATCAGAGGACTCGGCTTAGGTGCGGATGACTATATGACCAAGCCCTTCAGTCCCAGTGAGCTTGTTGCGAGAGTTAAGGCTCATTTATCCAGGTATGAGAGACTGATTGGGTCCGGTGCCAAAGAAAACGAGATCATCGAAATCCGGGGTCTGAAGATTGATAAGACTGCACGAAGAGTATTTCTTAACGGGGAAGAGAAGATCTTCACGACAAAGGAATTTGATTTGCTATCCTTTCTTGCTCAGAATCCGAACAGAGTGTTTACAAAGGATGAGCTTTTCCGAGATATTTGGGATATGGAATCAGTCGGGGATATCGCTACCGTAACTGTTCACATTAAGAAAATTCGCGAGAAGATTGAATATAATACATCAAAGCCACAATATATCGAGACCATCTGGGGTGTAGGATACCGCTTCAAGGTCTGACAGAGAGCCCAATGCTTGACAAATATTTAACCAAGTGCTACCATTAAATTAGCCAATTCAAAAGGAATCTGATGGAAAGGCATAGGCAGTATGGAAAGCATTTGTCCTGACGGTGGTCGATCGTAAGGCAATCGCATAATAATGAATTCTTCCACCCCCCTATGTTCTTTCATAGGGGGGTTCCTTTGCTTTATTGGATAGAAATGAATGGGAGACTATAGCATGGAAACAAGGGTTGCGTTAATCGGTATCATAGTAGAGGATGTGGAAGCAGTGGAGCGTCTTAACGGGCTGCTGCATGAATATGGGCAGTATATAATCGGCAGAATGGGACTGCCCTATCGTGAAAAGAACATTAACATTATCAGTGTGGTAGTCAATGCTGAAGCTGATATCATCAGCACGCTTGCCGGGAAACTGGGTATGATCAAGGGCGTAAATGTTAAGACAATCTATTCAAAAAAATAAGAAATCCATCCAACATCATACCGGAAATATTAATTAGGAGGCTATATTGATATGAGAAAATTAAGATTAGGAATGCTATTATTGCTATGCGTCACTATATTGGCAGCTTGTGGAAAGAAGGAGGATGGCAGCAGTACGACTACACCTGCCGTTGCCACAGCTACGCCTGTACCGACCCAGGAAAGTACAAAGGAAGAGGCTGCACCTACACCTACTGCGGTGCCGGAGAAGATAGATATTAAGATTGCCGCATTAAAGGGACCTACAGCAATTGGTATGTTGAAGCAAATGGAGGATGCAGCCGAAGGGTTGACCACCAATCACTATCAATACACGATTGCAGGAACTGCAGATGAGATTACCACAGGGCTGGTCAAGGGTGACTTTGATATTGCCGCAGTTCCCTGTAATATGGCTTCTGTCCTTTATAATAAGACGGAAGGAAAGATAAAACTGGTAGGAATCAATACCCTTGGCGTTCTGTATATCATCGAGACCGGGGAGACCATCCAATCAGTGGCTAATTTGAAGGGAAAGACCATCTATTCCACCGGACTCGGTACGACACCACAGTATACCTTGAACTATATTCTGAGCGCCAACGGTCTCGATCCTGAGAAGGACGTTACGATTGTATATAAGACGGAACCGACGGAAGTGGCTGCGATGCTTGCGGAAGCAGACAATGCAATTGCAATGCTGCCCCAGCCTTACGTAACCTCTGTCATGATGACGAACGAGAAGGTGCGGATTGCTCTCGATGTTGCAAAGGAATGGGAAGCTGTCAGCACAGATGCGAGCTCAGTTGTTACCGGAGTAGTAGTGGTTAGAAGTGATTTCCTGGAGAAGAATAAGACTGCCTTTGATGCGTTTATGGCAGAATATCAGGCATCTACCGACTATGTAAACGCAAATGTACAGGAAGCTGCCGACCTGTTAGAGAAATTCGATATATTTAAGGCGGCTGTTGCGAAAAACGCAATCCCGTATTGTAATATAACGATGATTCAGGGTGAAGAGATGAAGACCAAGGTGAACGGTTACCTCGCTGCTTTGCATCAACAGAATCCAAAAGCAGTCGGTGGAAAGCTTCCCGCTGAGGACTTTTACTATATCCCTTAATAGAATCAGTATACGATGCTGACATACGGATCAAGCAAGGCTGAGAAGCCGGAAGGAGGAGCTTTGGCGAATAAAAAGTCAAAAGGAAATTTTTTAAGACAATACGGACGTAAGATATTTGCTGTATGCTTCTGGCTGATCAGCTGGGAACTGCTCAGCAGACTTCTCGACAATGATATCGTACTGGCTCCGCCTTTTGCTGTCATCGTTACCTTATTTGATCTGGTTCGGCAAACGGAATTTTGGCAGACGATATTGTTTTCCTCCTTAAGGATTATTCTTGGATTTGTTTTAGCACTCACAGGGGGTACGATCCTTGCGATTATTTCCTATCGCATTCGTCTGGTTGAGGAGCTGATCTCTCCGATTATGAAGATCATTAAGGCGATGCCGGTGGCTTCCTTTATTATTCTGGCTTTATTCTGGATCAACGTGGATGATTTATCCGTGCTGGCCTCCTTCATGATGGTAGTACCGATGTTCTACTCTAACGTAATCCAGGGGATAAAGGAAACGGATGAGAAGCTGTTGCAGATGGCAGAGGTCTATCGACTGGGAAGACTTAAGAAGCTGACGGCGATCTATATCCCCTCAGTAGCACCCTTCTTTCTGACAGCCGTATCCGTAGGGATCGGTTTCGGTTGGAAATCGGGAATTGCGGCTGAGGTAATCGGTATTCCCGCGGGTTCTATTGGAAGGATGCTATATGAAGCAAAGCTGTATGTTATGACGAAGGAGCTTTTGGCCTGGACGGTGGTAATCATTATCATCAGTGTAATATTTGAAAAATCAGTTCTGGTGCTTCTGAGGCTGTTTCACCGGGAAAGGAGGAGCTGATGGATATTAAGCTTACGCAGGTATCAAAACACTTTCAGGATAAGCTGCTGTTTGAAGACTTGAATCTTACTTTTCCGGAGGGCAGGCTGTCCTGTCTGATGGGACCCTCCGGCAGCGGTAAGTCCACCATCATCAATTTTATCCTGGGGCTGACCAAGCCTGATTCCGGGGAAGTCACCGGAACGGAAGGAAAGCTTGTTGCGGCAGTATTCCAGGAGGACCGTCTGATTGAGCATTGGGATGCAATCAAAAATGTGAAGCTGGTATGTGATAAGTCTGTTACATCGATACAGGTAAAGGAAGAGCTGAAGGAAGTTGGTCTGGAGGAGGCTTTAAAAAAACCTGTCAGAGACTATAGCGGAGGTATGAGGCGAAGAGTGGCTATTGTACGCGCGATGCTGGCGCAGAGCGAGCTGATTATTCTGGACGAACCCTTTCAGGGTCTTGATGACTTGCTTAAGAAGCAGGTAATTGATTATGTCAGGAGAAAGACCCTTGGGAAGACAGTGATCCTTGTTACGCATGACAGGGAGGAAGCGGAGATGCTTGGGGCTGATTTGATTAACCTGGATAACGCAATACGGCATGTTGTTTGATGAAATGAACTTTATGTTGTTTTTTTGGAGTAATTCCGCTATAATACTTTATTAATTAAGTTGATTATGAGGAAATAGGTACGGCAAAGGGTTGTCTACGAATTAGGTACGGCAAAGGGTCCGGCTGCGTAAGCAGCCGGATCACATGCACAGGAAGCCTCTGGAAAGTGAACTTTCCGAGGTCTTTCCTGTGCATGTTTATCCTGTCACCACAGGTGACAGGACCTTTGCCTTGGTATGGTTATATAAATTCAAAGAAAGAGGTATTCTTTTATGCATATTACTATCACTGGTAATCTTGGAAGTGGAAAGTCAACTATTTGCAGGTTGTTAAATGAGAAGTATCATTTTGAGGTGTATTCGACCGGGAAGGTTCAAAGAGAGCTTGCCACTCAGATGGGTATGACGACTTTAGAGCTGAATCAGCTGATGTGCTCCGATAAGAAATATGACAAGATGATTGACGATGAGACAGCAAGAATCTCCAGAGAGAATAAGGATAAAGATATTATCTTCGATTCAAGGCTTGCTTGGCATTTTGTGGAGCATTCCTTTAAGGTGTTCGTCTCTGTAGGGCTGGAGGTGGCAGCAGAGCGGGTAATGAATGATCAGCGCGGGGCGGTGGAGAAATATTCTTCCCTTGACGAAGCAAAGAAGTTGCTTGCGGAGCGTGCTGCAACCGAGTGTGTCCGCTATAAGGATATCTATAATTTAAACTATATGGACTTTAATAATTATGATCTGATTATTGACAGTACCAATAATACTCCGGAGAAGATTGCGGAAATTATTCTTAAGGAAGCAAAGGCATATGAATTAAATCCCACTTCCCACACAAAGATGCTGTTGTCTCCCAGAAGGCTGTTAAAGCCTAGTGAGATTACCGAATCGGATTATCAGTCTCTTGACTCCTTAATCAAGGAATACGAGAAGATTACGGATAGTATTCCTGTGACGGTTATAGTAAAAAAAGCAGAGGAGGATTACGTTGTGACGGAAGGAAGGGAGCATGCAAAAGCAGCGTTTTTAGCAGAGACTCCTTATGTGCCGGTTGAGGTTATACAGTAATTATTTCCTTGGTATTATCTATCATCAAATGATAATTTTAGATATTTTTTTACAAGTTTTCCCCGAGGATATTAATATTACTTTGACAGACAATAAATACAAGAGAATTCATTTTAGGATGAATTCTCTTTTTGATTCTGATATAAGGAGGTGATATGCTTGAGAGTATTTGAAGGAAGATTATCAGAATGGAAAAAGCCAATTCTGCTCATAGTGATTACACTGTCTGTCTATTTGTGTTTTAGATATTTGCTGACTCTTATTCTTCCTTTTATCTTTGCATACTTTCTGGCATGGATTATTCACCCGGTAACAGAAGCAATGTACCGCAGATTTAAGCTACCTAGAATAGTCGGGGGTACCGCAGCTTTATTACTGTTGTTTGCCGTCTTTGGAACTAGCTTCTGTATGCTGATCAATATTCTGATCAGGCAGACAATCACCTTGATTAAGAATTTACCCGTCTATATTAACCTGCTTTCTGTCAGGCTGGATATTATCTGTGGCTGGTGCGACAAAGTATTCGAGCTGGATTGCGGAACGATCCGCGGATTAGTAGACGAGAATATGATACAAGGTATGAACAAGATGAGCACCAGTTTGGTGCCGAAGCTGACCCAGCATACGATTCAAATCACAATCTGGTTTGTGGGCTTTCTCGGAATTCTGCTTATCGTTCTGGTGGCAGCTGTTCTGATCGTAAAGGACAGTTCCGAACTTCAGGATAAATTAAAGGAATCACGTATGTACCACGAGTATCACAGGATAACTCAGAGGTTATCGGAGGTAGGCATGGCATATCTTCGTACACAAGGGATTATCATGATCATCGTTGCGGTGGTCTGTATTCTAGGGTTGACTTTGCTGCATAACGACTATGCATTTCTGATTGGCATTGGCATTGCCTTTATGGATGCACTGCCGGTATTAGGAAGCTTTCTAGTACTGATTCCCTGGGCGATCGTTTCTCTGGTAAGCGGAAATATCTATGAGGCAGCGATTCTCATTACAATCTATCTGATCTGTCAGATCATACGGGAAATTCTTGAACCCAAACTGCTCGGTAACAGAATTGGGATCAGACCTTTATTTACTTTGATCGCAATTTATGTGGGTGTAAAGCTCTTCTCCTTTGCAGGCTTTATTCTTGGTCCGGTAGGTTTGATCATTATTCAGACCATTTATCAGGCGGTCAGTGATCATACGCAGTAATCTTTATTAAGCGGCCTTCACCGGAAGGCTGTAAATCCGCTTGACAAAGCGGATTTTCTGGCATAAAATAAGGTCGATGTTCTAAATATAGAACAAACGTGATATGGCGTGGAAGAGGAATAGTAGGTAGTTATCCTATTGCAGAGAGAGAAGCATCGGTGAAAGCTTCTTATCAGGATGATATCGAACCGGCCTTGGAGCCTTGTATGAAAGGAGCTTAAGCTCCCCGAAATACAACGTATTACCGGCGTTAACGGTAATGAAGAGAACTGTCTCTGACAGTTAATTAGGGTGGTACCGCCGAGTCTTTCGGTCCCTTGCGGATTGAAGGGCTTTTTTTGTTGTCTTTTAATCTATCAGAAAAATAATCTTATTATTAAGGAGAGATTTAGCATGGCACAGGAGAAAAAGCTTGTGGAAGCAATTACCTCGATGGATGTGGATTTTGCCCAGTGGTACACAGACGTCGTGAAAAAAGCAGAATTGATTGAGTATTCCAGTATCAGAGGCTGTATGATCTTACGTCCTCTCGGATATGCGATCTGGGAGAATATCCAAAGACAGCTGGATGCGGATTTTAAGGCGACCGGAGTTGAGAATGTATATATGCCGATGTTCATTCCGGAGAGCTTATTACAGAAGGAAAAGGACCATGTGGAGGGCTTTGCACCGGAGGTTGCCTGGGTAACACACGGCGGAGGGGAACCTCTTCAGGAGAGAATGTGTGTCAGACCTACCTCAGAGACCTTATTCTGCGATTTATATTCAAAAATCGTGCAGTCCCACAGAGACCTTCCTAAGCTGTATAACCAATGGTGTTCGGTAGTACGTTGGGAGAAGACCACCAGACCCTTCCTTCGTTCTATGGAGTTCTTATGGCAGGAGGGTCATACCGCACATGCGACTGCAGAGGAAGCTGAGGAGAGGACTATCCAGATGCTGAATGTATATGCAGATTTTTGTGAGAGAGTACTTGCCATTCCAATGATCAAGGGCCGTAAATCCGAAAAGGAGAAATTTGCGGGAGCCCATGCAACCTATACCATTGAAGCATTGATGCATGATGGTAAGGCACTGCAGTCCGGTACCAGCCATAACTTTGGTGACGGTTTTGCCAGAGCCTTCGATATTCAGTATACAGACAGGAATAACACCTTACAGTATGTACATCAGACCTCCTGGGGTATGTCCACCAGAATAATCGGTGCTATCATCATGGTACATGGGGATGACAGCGGTCTGGTATTGCCTCCGAGAATTGCACCTACACAGATTATGATCATTCCCATCAATCAGAATAAGGAAGGCGTACTGGATAAGGCGTATGAGTTAAAGGAGAAGCTTTCCTCCTTCAAGGTGAAAGTGGATGATTCCGATAAGAGCCCCGGCTGGAAGTTCAGCGAGCAGGAGATGCGTGGGGTACCGATCCGTATTGAAATCGGTCCGAAGGATATCGAAGCGAATCAGGCTGTTATCGTAAGACGCGATACCAGGGAGAAGATTATCGTATCCCTTGATGAGATTACAGTGAAAGCAGGAGAGATCCTGGAACAGATGCAATCCGATATGCTGGAGCGTGCCAGAAAGCATCGCGATACTCACACCTATGTTGCTAAGAACATGGAGGAGTTTGAGAAGACGATCAACGAAAAACCCGGATTCATCAAGGCGATGTGGTGCCAGGATGAGGCTTGCGAGAAGGAAATCAAGGAAAAAACAGGCGCAACCTCCCGCTGTATGCCTTTTGAACAGGAGCAGATCGGTGAGACCTGTGTATGCTGTGGAAAACCAGCCAAGGTGATGGCTTATTGGGGTAAAGCATATTAATCATATAATAACATAGAATTAAGTCTGCACAACCACCGTTACTTGAAGAAAATGAGAGTATGAGATGTTGCTGCAGACTTTTTTCATAATGCAAAAGAGAGGTGGAAGCATGTATACGATAAAGCAAATGTGCCAGGAAGGGAAGCTATCCAGAAGTACTTTATTGTATTATGACAGCATAGGTTTATTGAAGCCCAGCCATCGGAGTGAAAGCAAATACCGATTGTATACGGAGAAGGACAGGTGCAGACTCCAAAAAATCTGTACGTTTCGAGAGGCAGGAATTCCCCTAGAGCAAATGAAGGAGCTGTTGGATGCTGATGACAGCCGTGAAGCAGAGGTGCTTACCGAAAAACTGCAATCACTGAACAAAGAAATCCATGCCTTGCGATTAAAACAGAAATTAATCGTCGAGCTGCTGAAATCCAAATATACCACTGAGGCAGAGCTCATGCTGAATCAGGACACCTTTGCAGAGCTTCTCTCTGCCATGGGTTTTGATGAAGAGAAAAGAGCACATTTCCATAGGCAGTTTGAAATCAATGACCCTGAGGCCCATCGGTTTTTTCTTGAGTTTCTGGGCATGGAGGAAGAAGAAATCAAAGAATTAAGGGGAAGTTTTGTACTTTAATTTTGGTTGAGTGAAAAAGTAAATTCATGATTATTTGAAAGCTATGACTTTGCAGGACTAAAATCGCTCTTTATCAGTTTACGTGGTTCTAAAATAGCAGTATAATGCACTTATAGACGTCTGTTTCTAT
>JAEZKU010000041.1 GCA_023436065.1 Bacillota bacterium | reverse complement strand
CGCTCAGAAGGCTTTCGTTTATGATCTGCAGCGTTTCATTAGAGATGCCGATGCCGTTGTCAATAATCCGTAGTATAATGCCCGTCGGGGTGCGTTCGCCGGAAATGATCAATACGCCTTTGCCGCGTTTGGGCTCAAGCCCGTGATAGACCGAGTTTTCCAGCAGCGGCTGTATGACGAGCTTGAGTATGGAAAAATCGAGTACGGCGGGCGTCAGGTCGTAAACGACTTCAAACCGATTGTTGAAGCGCATTTGCTGAATGGACAGATAATGGTTTACATACTGTAGTTCCTCGCGTACCGTCGCCATTTCATTTTCAAAGCGAAGGCTGTAGTGCAGGATTTTGCCGAGGCTGCGCGAGGCGGAAGCGATCTTAGTGTTGGCGTCGTCATCGGCCATATTGGCCATCATCTCCAGCGTATTGTACAGGAAATGCGGGTTGATCTTACTTTGAAGCGCGCTAAGCTCCGCTTCTTTTTGCTTGATTTGAGCGGTATAGACATTGTTGATTAGCAATTTGATGCGATCGGCCATATTTTTAAAGCTTTTACTCAGGTGGCCGATTTCATCGCGAGATTTGATGTGGATAGAGAATTCCAGATTATCGCCAAACGAGGAAACGGCGCGCGTGAGATCGCGGATGGGCCTGGTAATCTGATACGAGAAGATCATTGTGACAAACACCAGAAAATACATGCTCAGGAGCATCAGGACGCTGGTGGACAGGCGAAGCTGGTTAATGGGCTTGAAAAACAAGTTCAGCGAGAGCAGTTCGACAGTCCGCCACCGGCTTAGTTGCGAGCTTGTAAAAAAAAGTCCCACAGAGTTGCCGTTTTGCGTATCGTGCTGGTAGAACCCGTCTTGCTTGGACAGGATGTTGTTCATATAAAACTGGTTTACAATCAGCTTGTTGATTAACCGCTCATCCTGATGATATATGATGCGGCCGCTCGCATCGGTGATCAAAATAATGCTCTGCTGATTGCTCAGATAGGGGGCGATCAACGAACGAATTTTGGTAATGTCGACGATAAACATTACGGCTCCGAGAAAGCGGTCGGAGATAGGGTCGGTAATGCCCTTGGCGTAGGTCAAGGTGGTTTGACCATAATCGGCGTATTGATTGAGCAGGTTGAAGCTGAAGATCTGGTTTTTACCGGCGTCTCTTTCGGCGGCCTTGTACCAGGGTTGGCTGCGAAAGTCCCCGAAGGTCTGGAAATGATGTCCACGGCTGAGCTTATAGCTTTGTCCGTTCTCGCAAAATAAATAGGCGCCCAATATTTCATCATGCGTGCTCATGATGTCCATCAGATACGAGGATACGAGCTCATTGTCTTGGAGGGCTTTTTGCGGCGAATACGCATTGGTCAGTACCGAGCGTAATGTGGTGTTGACGTCTAAGCTGTGTGATAGATTACCCAATTCTTCAATGTAGCTGTCGATGCCAGAGGATATCTGGGATAGCGCCTGCAGCTTTGATGTTATCATCTGATTATTGATGTAATTGATATAAGTAAATGATGAATAGATCAATACGGCTAATATTGGTATGAAAATCGTAATGATATTGACAAGTATTAGCTTATATTGCAAGGAAATAGTCAATGCAAAATTATAAAAAGCATTCCATGCATGTTTAAAAAAAGTCATAGCAACTCCAAAAGCGCGGGATTGAGTACGGAAAAGAAAACAGCCGGATTTGTCTGATGCTTATTATAGGATAGTTACACCGGTGATTGCAACCACTTATACGACCGTACAAAATAATGGTATACAAAACCAAATCGCTGCAATGGCATCTTAATTCCAACCTGTTATACTCATAAATACGCAGCATGCGTAAATGAGACAGGAGGAACGTACATGAAAAGAGCAATGGTCTTGTTGCTAGCACTCGCAATGGTTTTGTCAATGGCCGCGTGTGCGGCGCCTGCCGCTCCGGCAGAGGCAAAAGCTCCCGAAGCAGCGGGTCCTGAAACAAAGGCTCCCGAAGCGGAAAAGCCCTCGGAGGAGAAAAAGGTTGTCCTAGGCTATGCGGCCCTCGACGATTCTCAGGAACACCTTATTCCCGTGCGTGAGAACATCAAAAAAGTAGCGGCGGAGATGGGTGCAGAGGTCATTTGCGTCGATAACGCGGGCGACGGTCAAAAAGCGGTCAGCAACGTTGATAGTCTGCTGCTGCAGGGTATCGACTGTCTCATCGAATTCAACCTGGACGCTTCTGTCAACCCCGTTGTCAAGGAAAAGTGTGATGCGGCTAATGTACCGGTAATCGCAATCGATATCCCCATTCCCGGAGCACCCTGCTTTGGCGCCAATAACGTAGAATCCGGTTTGATCATTGGGCGTTCGCTCGGCGGCCTTGCAAAGGAAAACTGGGAAGGCCAGATTGATCTGGTGCTTCTTCTTAGCACGCCTGCCGGCGGTGAAATCGTTGCGACCCGTATGGACGGCATTGTGAAGGGCATTAAGGAGATTTGCCCGGACTTCGACACATCCAAAGTAGTTACTGTGGATTATAAAGACGATCCAATTCTTGCGCAGCAGCTCACAGCCGACGTGCTAACATCCAACCCCGACAAGAAGCACATCCTCATCGGTGCGATTAACGATATTGGCGGACAAGGTGCGTTCGCTGCCATTCAGGCAGCCAAGCGTGATTCGGATTGCTTCATTATCAATCATGGCATGTCCGTACAGACCCGTGAAAACCTCTATGAGTGCAATAAGACCGGTACGCTCAACTGCTGGAGAGGCGGTTTGGCCTACTTCCTCGAACGTTATGGTGAATATGTTGTTCCCGCCGCCATCAAGCTCGCAAAAGGTGAGACGGTTCCGGACAATATCTACATGGATCACGTGTTCGTCAATGCTGGCACCATCGAAGAAATCTATCCCCAGGCGGAATACGGTCAGAAGTAATCTAAATCCTAAACCAATAGGCTGCGAAGTCCGGTGCCGGCTAAACCGGTGCCGGGCTTTTCTCATCATTCTATTTGAAAGGACGGGAAAGAAAATGTCCGTCATGACGGTAAACGGCAAAATAGATGCCGTAGATCTGGGTATTACATCGCCGCACGAGCACGTTTATATCGATATGGAAGTTTTCTTCACAGAGCCTTTGGAAATTGGAGCCAAGAACCTCGCGCATAAATCGGTGACGATCGATACACTTGGCGTTCTCAAGCGGAATCCGTTTGCTTTAAAAGACAATGTGGTAATGTTCGATGAAAAGACGCAGGCCGAAGAACTGCTGTATTTCAAAAAAGCGGGCGGGCGCACAGTCGTCGATGCGACCAGCGTGGGCATTGGCCGTGATCCTGTTTTGCTTCGGGATATGGCTGTACTGACCGGCTTGAACATTGTCGCAGGCTCCGGCTTCTACGTCGAGGGGGCACAGTCTCCTCAAACCAGGGAAATGAGCGTAGAGGAGATGGAGCGCCAGATCATCCGGGAGATCGAAAAAGGCATCGGACATACCGATATCCGCGCGGGTATTATCGGTGAAATCGGTGTAAGCCATATCATTTATCCGTTTGAACAAAAGTCCCTTACAGCCGCCTGCAGAGCGCAAAAAGCGACGGGTGCCCCGTTGATGGTGCATATTAACCCCTGGTCAACAAGCGGGTTGGCGGCTATGAAAATCATCGACTCGGAGCAAGTGGAGCATGCGAAGGTCGCGATCTGTCACATCGATGTCGAAAACCGGCGGGATTACATTTACCAGTTGCTCGACTCCGGCGTCTATATCGAGTTTGATAACTTCGGCAAGGAGATGTTCACCGACCGGTGGGACTGTAAGCCGGGATCCGGCCGGTTTGTTACCGATTGGGAGCGCGTGCTGTTCGTCAAGGAGCTCGTGGATAAAGGATATGAGAAACAGCTGCTCCTTTCCTGTGATATTTGCTTAAAATCACTGCTGCGCTCCTACGGCGGATGGGGGTATGATCACTTGCTTACGCATATTGTACCGATGCTTAACGAGGTGGGTGTGACGCCTTTGCAGATTGAGCGCATGCTTGTCGAAAACCCGGCTCGGTGGCTGGATTGCTAGTACTATGAATTTTGAGGTAAGACAATGAACGGAAAAAAGAACTGGTACATCGTAGACGGCTACAGGCCGTATGCACAGGTGAACATGGCAAACGATTATGAAGGCCACGAGTGCTTTATGATTCTCAATACCAACGATCAGGATGCCCATGTGTTTATGGATATCTATTACGAAGATAAGGAGCCAGTCGAAGGCATCCCTCTCACGGTTCCGGCAAAGCGTATCAAAGCTTTCCGCTCAAGCGATAAGGATGTACTGGGCGGCCTCGAGCTCGGGATCAACGAGCAGTATTCCATGCGCATTCGCAGCGATATCGGCGTGATCGTACAGTATGGCAGGCTTGATATCAACCAGCCCAACATGGCATTTTTGGCGACCATGGGATATGCGGAATAAATCAAGGCAGGTGAATGGAATGGGCAAATCCATACTTCGGATGAAGGGCATTACAAAACAATTCCCCGGCGTGCTGGCGCTCGACGGTGTTGATCTGGAGCTGCGGGAAGGAGAAATTCTGGCATTAGTGGGGGAAAACGGCGCGGGAAAGTCTACGCTTCTGAAAATTCTGTCGGGCGCATATGCAAAAGACAGCGGCGAGGTTGAGCTGGATGGTAAACTTATTGAAAAATACACGCCCCATGAAGCCATCCATATGGGGATTTCGATTATCTACCAGGAGCTGGATAATTACAAGACGCTTTCGGTTGCGGAGAACATTCTGGTCAACAACCTCCCACAAAAACTGAAGACAGGCCGAATTGACTGGCCGCAAACCTATAAAAAAGCGCAGGAGGCTATTGACTGCATTACCAACGAGATCGATGCCACAGAGCCGATGAGCTCGCTTTCGGCCGCTAAACAGCAGCTCGTCGAGATTGCCAAGGCAATGAACCGCAACATGCGCGTGCTGATCATGGACGAGCCGACCTCGGCATTAAACCGCGTAGAGACGGAGCAGTTGCTCAAGCTCATTGAGCAGATCGCCCGCAAGGGTGTAGGCGTCATCTATATATCGCACCGCATGGACGAGATTTTCGCCATATCAAACCGGATTCAGGTTATGCGCGACGGGAAAAGCGTCGCCTTGCTTGAAACAGCTAAAACCTCGCAGGAAGAGGTCATCCGGTACATGGTGGGCAGGACGCTCGACGAGATGTATCCCCATACCCAGCTCAAACGGGGTGAGGCCATTCTGGAGGTCAGGTCGCTGACAGCGGGGAAAGCAAAGGACGTGAGCTTTACGCTGCATAGGGGGGAGATCCTGGGCCTCTTTGGGCTGATGGGGGCCGGGCGCACCGATGTTGCCAGGGCGCTGTTCGGTGATCTGCTACTCAGACAAGGCGAGGTATATCTGACGGGCAAAAAGGCGGTTTATGCTTCTCCTGAAGGTGCGATTAAAAACGGCATCGCGTACGTGCCCAGCGAGCGTAAGCTTGAGGGATTGATGCTTATCCATCCAGTAAAGTTTAACATCAGCGTTTCCGTAATCAATCGCTTGATGAGACGATTTAAGCTCAATATCGGCGAAGAAGACGCAATTGCGGATAAGTGGATTAAGGCGCTCAAGATACGGACGCCGGGTGCGGAGACCGTCGTCGGCAGCTTGTCAGGCGGTAACCAGCAAAAGGTGGTTATCGCAAAGTGGCTGGAAACCAATCCTAAGATCCTGATTCTTAACGACCCCACCCGTGGCATCGACGTCGGCGCAAAGGTGGAGATCTATAGCCTGATGGAAGAACTCTGCGACAAGGGGATCGGCATCATTATGATTTCTTCGGAGCTACATGAAACGCTGGCCATGTCCGACCGAATTTTGGTCATGAGCGAAGGCAGGCTTACCGGCGAGGTATCCCGTGCAGACGCGACCCAGGAGAATTTGATGAAACTTGCTGTTGGAGGCGTGATATGAACAATCGTAGCGAAAGTATGAAAAAATGGCTGAGGCTGAACAACGGAAGCGAGTTTACAATCCTGTTGGCGTATATTCTGATTTGTATTGCATTCTCGGCATTGTCCAAGCACTTCTTATCCATTAACAACTTTCTTAACATCGGCATATATTCCGCAATTACCGGCATCACGGCCACGACCATGACGCTGGTGCTGATCCAGGGATGCATCGATATTTCCGTTGGTGGCATCATGGCGCTTACGGGTATGGTTTGCGCGCTGCTACTAAAGAGTGGCGTACCGACCGTGGTTGCAATCATCGCGTCCTTCATACTTGGTATCCTGTGCGGCGCATTCAACGGCATCATGGTAAGCAAGGCGAAAATCAACTCTATGATCACCACGCTTTCAACCATGAGTATCTTTCGCGGCATCGCCTATCTTTCCAACGACGGAATTTCCATCGTAATCAACGACGCCCCTTTTAAATGGATCGGGCGGGGCTATATTGGCGCATTACCGTTTATCATCATACTCATGATCGTGATCTTTGTCATCATCTGGTATGTGTCCAAAAACACCGCGTTTGGCCGAAAGGTCTATGCAACGGGCAGCAATCTGCGCGCGAGTTATCTTTCGGGGATCAATACCGACAATGTCATCTGGATTGTTTATACGCTCAACGGCATGATGGCGGGTGTTTCGGGCATTTTGATGGCCGCGCAGTCGGGCGCAGGCCTTCCGATTGCGGGCGAAGGCTACGAAATGACCATCATTTCTGCCTGCATTCTGGGAGGAACCTCGCTCAACGGCGGAAAGGGCAGCATTTGGGGTACCTTCTTGGGTATCATCATGCTCACCACCATATCCAACGGCCTCACGATGCTGGCGGTGCCCACATTCTGGCAGCAGATTATCAAGGGCGTCATCCTGCTCATCTCCGTGTTGATCGATGTTATCCGCAGCGGCGGATATAAAAAATCATAACGTTACTCTTCAAATGAATCAATGGTTAAACCGCGATAGATTGCAAATGTTTCTCACGGCGCAGGCGCGGTTCCTTAAAAAGAAAAAAGGTGGAGAAAAAAATGAGCAATGTAAAAATTCCCAGAGAAGAATTTGAACAACGAGTCGAGCGCATCAAGAAGCTGATGGCGCGCGACCAACTCGACGCCTTGCTCGTATATGGCGATGAATACCGCAAGGAAAACCTCCGCTATGTATCGAATTTCTGGCCGATGTTCGAGCGGGGAGCTATGCTGCTGGGGCTTCACGGCCAGCCGATAGTGCTTTGCGCGCCGGAAGGGCAGAAGGTAGCCGAGGAAATGTCAGTTTGGCCCGATATTCGGCTGCTACCCGATTTCCTATGCGTTACAGTACCCGACGAAATAGAGTATCCCCTTGCAAACTATACCAACTTTAGAGCTTTGGCAGGCGAACTGCGTAAGAGCGGGGAGCTCAAGCGTCTGGGATTCGTGGGCATCGACGCTGCCTCGACGCATCTTTATAGAACCATTGCACAAGCATTCGAAGTGGAGATTGTCGACAGCAACGACTTGCTGTTTGAGTTACGCCGCGAGAAAAGCATGAATGAGATCGCCTGCCTCAAAGAGGCGGCGCGCATCGCCGATTCGGCCTTTCAGGTGCTGATGGAGGCGGATCTGATCGGAAAGACCGAGATCCAGGCCGCAGGCATTGCGGAAGGCGCGGCTCGTAAAGAAGGGGCCGAGCAGGTCATATTCACCGTATTCGGTTCGGGTGAACGGTCTCACACCATAATCGGGAGGCCTACGGACAAAGTTATTGAAAATGGCGATATGATCATGTGCGCGTTGGCCATTCAGTATCAGGGCTACGTGGCCACCTGCGAAGCGCCGTTTGCCGTGGGGGATATAACCCCTCAGACAAAACGGGTCATCGACGTACTGATCCGTGCATCTGCGGCCGGTGTGCCTCACCTTAAGCCAGGCAAACCCATGAAAGATTTCGTATGCGCGATTCGTGGTTTGTTCAGGGCCGAAGGACTTGCAGAATACGACTTGTATCCGCCTCTGCACGGCATCGGCTGTGCCGAAGCGGAATCGCCCTATCCGAACGAAAGCACAGAGGCAGTATTTTTGCCCGGCATGACGGTAAATACCGACATCAGTCTCTTTGGCTTGCAGGGCGGCTCCAACCGCATCGAGGAAGGGTTTGTTATTACCGAGGACGGTGCCCAATCGCTCTCGCCTTTTGTAAACGCTTACTGCAAGAAGTGGCTTCGGGAGCAGCGCTAGGAGGATTGCATGCCGAAATTTGCTTGGAAAGGTACAGTTCTAGATGGCATGCTGGAGGAATATATCCGACGGCATGATGGAATTTGGCCCGAAATGGTCAATGTTCTCAAGGCGGCTGGCGTTCGCAATTATTCAATCTGGAACGTCGGCAACGAACTCTTTGGCTACTATGAATGCGACGATAACGAGTATGCTGCCAGAATGCAGACAAACAGCCAGGTTGTCGCGCGGTGGGGCGAGTATATGAAGGACGTGATGGTGGCCCCTAAGGATCCGCAGACCGGCCATCATCCGAAGCTCAGACAGGTGTTTGAACTGGATTGAATAAGGAGAGATCAGTTATGAAAAACCGTATTATGATCCCGAACCAAGAGTTTTTTGAACGGGCAAAGAACGTTCAGAAGCTGATGGTAGAGGAGGGCATCGATGTTCTGCTTGCGTTCGGAAACGAGGCGGAACCCCAGTTTGTCCGCTATTTATGCGATTATTGGCCTTCCTTTGAGACGGCTGGCGTTCTGCTTGGCCAAAAGGGTGATCCGATCTTGCTCATCGGCCCGGAAAGCCTGACATATGCCAAGGACAGGTCGCGTATCGGCGATATTCGCAGGATTAAATCCTTCAGGGAGTCTTCCAACCCAGAATATCCGGGATCTACGCTCGACCAATTCAGCGATGCGATAGAGGACGTGCTTCAGGGTGCTTCAATGCAAAAAGCGGCCATTGCAGGCTACAACCTGGCCCCCAAGATCGTGTATGATGACTTCCGGCAAGCCGTCAAGCAGTTTGGAGAAGCTGAGGTTATCCATGGGGACTCTATCATCATGAACCTTCGCATGATAAAGTCGGAAAATGAGATCGCCTGCATGCGCCATGCCGGCAGCATATCGGCAAAAGCCATGGACTACGTGATCGAGAACATCAGGCCGGGCATGACGGAATTGCAGGTAAGAGGGCTTGCGTGCGCGAAAATATACGAATTGGGTGGCGAGAACGAAGCCTATCCCATGTGGGTGCTTTCCGGAAAAGGATCGGACCAGGCTATCAGCCGGGCACGCCAGAAGGTGATCGAGAACGGCGATCTGGTTCACCTTGGCGTGGGAGCACGGTATGAAGGCTATGCCTCCTCCATCGGACGGCAGGTGATACTCGGTAAACCCGATCAGTGGATGATTGATGCGATCAAGTCCGGCTATGAAGCGCACGAAGCAATAAGCGCTGCACTGTTTGCAGGCAACAATGCCCGAAATGTAGCCGACGCCTATTATGCAACGATGACCCGAAACGGCCACGTCGATTGGCTGTTATACGGGCCCTGCCACGCTACGGGACTGATGGAGGGCGAGCCACCATGGATTGAGTCCAATTCCGATTACATGCTTAAGGAGAACATGACCTACTGCATCGATGTTTTTCTGGGCAACAAGGACGGATATGGCCTTCGCGTCGAGGACAGCGTCCGCGTCGGAAAAGAAGGCGCGGACAGCCTAACGAATTATCGCAAGGAGATATTTATCCTATAATAATGGCTTGAGGGTAGGATGGGTAAACAAGACCAACGGACTCGCCCGCAGAAATAAACCAGAAGATCACGCCTGTCCATCAGTCTGCTCCAAATCCATGCACAAACAGCTATTAAGTGCCTGTAGTGAGACCGAAAGAATAGATCCAAATAAAAAACCCAGTCGCAGGTAAAAGGATTAGGCAAACTGGCGTCGGTTTTCAGCGGCGTCAGTTTTGTCTATAACTGAATATAACCGCTCGGGTTAAACATAATGAGAAGCTCAGATAACCGCTTGAGTTAACATAATGCGAAGTTTTAATAAACAGATCAGGTCGAATTTATAGCATGAGGAGGAGATGCTCATTCTAGCATCGCGGTCAAATGATCATGCGGTAGTGAAGCTGAATAACGCCGCTGCGGAAGCGGTGCTCATCGAGCAGATCAAGCCGCATGCGGAGGTTTTCCGGTAATGCCCGCTTACCTCCACCCAAGACGATCGGATTAAGAAGCAGATGACACTCGTCGATCAGTCCCGCGCTCATCGCCTGCCCAGCAAGCTCGGGGCCGGTAATCGTAATATCGGCTCCTGAGGACTCCTTCAGCCTCCTGATCGCATCAGGATAGAACTCGCGCTCGATCATAGTGTTGGCGCTTGAAACCGCCTGAAGCGTCCGGGAATCCACGATCTTCTCAGCCGCCCGCCAGATCTGCGCGAATTCCCGCATTACCTCCGGTTGATCGCCGCTGGTGCTCGCCGTCTCCCAGTACACCATCGACTCGTACATTCGACGCCCGTAGAGGTAGGTGCCAATCGTCCGCTGGAAGTCAGTCCAGAATGCATACGTTTCTTCATCGGAAATTGCCCACTCGATATTGCCGTGCTCGTCCTCAATGTAACCGTCCAATGATATGTTAGCAGCGTAGATCAGTTTACCCATTTCAATAACAACCTCCAATTTTCAGTTTCCAACGAGACCAAGGTCTGCTTGTTCAGCCATTTCAGATGGTGCTGAACGATTTAGTTCTTTAAGCAAATTTAAACAAAAAACATTACTTTTAAGATAACACATATTAGTGAGTGCTAACTTGACAACAAACGGGCACCTGGCCTTTTTTATATGTATGCTGTCATTAAAAGTAGCTGCTGATAAACATAATGCGAAGTTTGGATAACCGCTTGTGCTATGGATACGTAACAGTATCGCAAGCAGGAAATAAGCCGCTCTTTTTATGAAAAGTCCCCCAAGCATTTATTCTTGAAGGACATCATAGCTTGCACGCGTATCGAAATTGTATCAGGAATAAATGTCGATCATCCCGAGGTATTCCGTGCTGCTCCCGCCATCCTTGACAGTGCGTTTAATATCCTACAAAATCCATTAACACTTCAAGTCTGGCTTGACGGTGGATATAGAAGAATAAGATTGAAAACGAGCAAGGCACTCTACGGAATCACATCTTAGACGCCTTGATTTGTTTTGTTAAGTTTACAGACAAAATTGGGATTTAACAGCCATCACGCAGTCAGTCGTTAATCGCCTCGACTACTCGCAGTGGGTGTTGAGTTTGGTAGGATCTAAAGAAAATGACCAGACCTTAGCCGACATAGATAGCCGCCTGGAAGAACTACAAACACAGCTTTTAAAGCTGGTCAGCTCCAAGGCCGACTACGAAGATGTGCCGAGGAGATCCACCATCTACGTGGGCAGAGCAGGATAAACCGGTCAACGCTAAGCAGAAACTCAGTACGAGTGTAAATTTCCCTTAACGGATTCTCTTGTTCCGTTAGTATACTCATCCTTAATATGACGCAAATGAGATCACCTCCCGGGATTACTATAATATTGTCCATATGTAGCTTCATGTGCATACACGTGATTTGATCAATTTTCAACTCCGACTCTGTAGGTCGCACGTTCGAATCGTGTCGGGCGCGCCAGTTAAAAACCCCGAGAAACTTTAAGTTTCCGGGGTTTTTCTATTGCTCATTTTGCAATCTTGTCGGCCTTAATTCTTCGATTTAACGCACATTTTACGCACAACACTTCAAAAATCTATAAATTTAATGTTTTCTAAGTACTGCATCGGCAATCCCTTCAGCCGCTTTTGAGTTTCCTGTAAAACGAAACCGTCAAAGCGGTATTAGCCTGAATAGCGCTCCAGGAACTGTTTGGTGCGCTGCTCCTTCGGGTTTGAAAATAGCTCCTCGGGCACACCGCATTCCACGATGGAGCCGTTATCCATAAATATAACCTTATCGGCTACTTCGCGCGCAAATTGCATTTCGTGCGTGACGATGACCA
>JAEZKU010000036.1 GCA_023436065.1 Bacillota bacterium | reverse complement strand
TGGTTGAGTGAAAAAGTAAATTCATGATTATTTGAAAGCTATGACTTTGCAGGACTAAAATCGCTCTTTATCAGTTTACGTGGTTCTAAAATAGCAGTATAATGCACTTATAGACGTCTGTTTCTATGAGTGCAAGCATAGTAAACAGGCATCTGGATTAGCATGCAAGACTAAATTCCACATACCTTTTTTGTGCAGGATTAAATTCGGTAGTGGGTTCCGTCTTGTTTATAGGTTATTTTTTGAGTAGTAAAGGCTTCAGCATAACTTTATCTGGCGGGATTTCCCGGAGTTTTAAAAGTTTGTGGAGCTTATTATTCAGAAGCAGCTGAGACAGCCTGAATGGAGTGCAACCGTTCAGGCTGTCTCTGGCTTCACTATTGATATGATTCATAAGCCGGATGGCATCTGCTTGAGTATACGGATCAAGATTTAATCCTTTGGGAATAACATAACGTATGTATTCGTGGTTTTTTTCCAACATACCCTTCTGCCAGGAGCTGTTGGGATTGCAATAGAACACTTTTGTACGAATTTCTCCGTTCTTATCGCATTCCAGGCGTGCTGGAAATTGAAATTCAGTTCCGTTATCGGTGAGGATAACTGGAAACAGTTCCTGAAAAGTTTCAATTCCAAGCTTATCGGATAGCAGGTCAAAAACTTCTATGATGTGACCCTGTGATTTTTCCTCCAGAACAAAAATCAGCATCAAAGAGCAGTTCCGGAATAGCATCGTTAAGAATACCTGCTTACAATTATCATGACCACCTTCGACGGTATCCATCTCAACAACAGGGGTTTCAGGATGTTCTTTCATATACTTCCTGAAGTCTTCATAGGTCCGACCGATGCGGAACTCTCTGGCAGCAAGGCTAATTCGAGTGCCGCTCTTACGTGGCTTACATCTGTAACGGACCCTGCGTCTTAGATCGATGTTCCTAGCCGTAAATACCCCTTTATCGATGTAATTATATAGGGTCCTACGACTACAAGGAATTTCATGCCCATGAAAAGCATAGATGTGGGCCAGCGATTGTCCTTGTTTTAATAAAGGAGAAATCAGATCGTCTAGTAATGCAATATCCACAGCTTCCTGATTGATACCCGAGCGGCAGGACACCAACAATTCATGAGATGCTTCGTCTGCTTGCTGTGCAGAATAAAATGAGTGTTGTTTATCACAACGTTTTACCTTATGACATCCATTGCAGACATATGGTGCTTTTTGAATCTGCTGGCAACGAGGCTCAATATAGTCTGGACACAAGAGTATACATCTCGAGATACGATGTGTGGTATCATAGCAGTTTTTGCAGGGATGAATGCAGTCTTTATTCTCCTCACAAAGGAAACGCATCTGGCATTCATTATATCTAGTGCAACGAAGTACCCGCTGGGGATCATCACGAGGTGGAAAGTAACGGTACTTTTTCACCTCTTTCGCCACGGTGCTGGGGTGTTTCTCTATCGATCTGGCGATGGTAGCAAAGGACTTATGATCAAGTAGTCCTTTTTCAATTTTGATCCGCTGTGAAGTAGTAAGATGTCTTTGATCATATGTTTTTTTTGTTGACATAAACTTATCCTCCGTAATCTGTTCGGAGGAACCCACTAACCAAGACAACCATACCACATTCTGTGCAAGACTAAAATCATCAAACACGAATTTACCCATGCAATCAAGAATTTAACTTTGCATTTTACAATTTGCTCTTAATAAAACTCTTGACCTTTACATAACGGTAAGGTCTATAATGTGCATAATTACTTAAATGGCCATGAGTAATCGAAGACAATTAGGGAGGATAAAATAGTGAAAGTTAATATTTTGGATACACACAGATTGTATACAGAGATGATGCTGTTGCCGGATGCAGAAAGAGCAGCCTTCTTTGATGAAGAGGTGATGAAGCCCTTTGCACCGATGTATGAGATGATGAATATGCCCCGTGATCCCGGAGCTTTTGGTTGTCTTGCATTGACGGGGACAGACAGCTCAATTAAGACAATGCTTGCCCAACTACAGGCTGCTGATGCATGGGATCAAGCGCGCCAGGCAATCTTTCTTGCTGAGAGCACCTTGCAGAAATCCGGGATACCCATGCCAAATGAATTGGTAGTCGGGCTGTTTTTAGCCGATCCGATGTTTCATGAAGATAGCAAGGGTTATACCGGTGTCGGTTCCTGCCCGGGCTTTATTCAGATCATGATCGCTCCGAATGAGTATAATCTTCCGAGATTAGCTTCCTGTGTTGCACATGAGTTTCACCATAACGTTTTATTCTACAACGTAAAGTGGAACTTTATGAATGTCAGTCTAAGCCAATATCTGGCGGTGGAAGGACTGGCAGAAAGCCTTGCGGCTGAATTGTACGGTGAGGAATTCAATGGACCCTGGGTGGCTGATATCAGTGAAGGGAATCTGAGGAAAGCCAGCGGGATTCTCGGGCAGCATCTCGATACTATGGGCTTTATGGAGGTACGTAAGTACATGTACGGTGACCATCCTATGGTACCGGAAGGCCAATCCATCGGTATTCCTTACTGTGCCGGTTATGCGGCAGGCTATCATGCCGTGCAGGCTTATCTTCGCAAAACCTCAAGGACTGTTTCTGAAGCAACCAGGGACTTCATCGACGGAGAGGATATTGTGAAGCAATCAGGGTATTTTAGCTAAATACAGACAAAATATCAGGATTACTGCCCTTATGAAAATGAGGGCAGTTTTTATAGTGCGCCGCGAGGCGCACTATAAGGAATGGCATCCTGATAAAAGCAGGATGCCATTCCTGTGTCTAAAGCTTTATGGACTTTATAAAAAATACTACTGTAGCAGCGAATAAGCAGGCGAACATTGCTGACATGGCAAGCTCACCGAGCTGCAAATAGTAGCCTCCTGCTGTCAGTACAGAATATAACAGCATCCCGAGCGAAAAGGTATGTACTCTCAGCCCCCATTTTACCTTTTGTAACGAGGTGATGCCTCCTAATATCAATAGAATAGCTGTGATAAATTCTGATGCAATGTGGGTGGTGATGCGAACGGGTTCTGTATGAAGTTCTGTTACCTGGTTCGTCATCAACAGTAAGGCCCACATCGTGATCATACTAATTCCTACGATGATGCTGTAGAGATAAGATGCCTTTTTCATATATTAATCCTCCTGTTCAAGTATACCATATAGACAAATCATCATTACACGGATCAGGTGCTTCGTAAGCTCACTGAGTTCTTTATCTAACAGTAACCAGGTTTTCAGCTCGTAGAAAATGGCACTGTTTAGAACCCGTAGCTTAAGCTCAGCATTATTGTTTAAAATGCGATTACCATCTTTTGATTTTGAAATCACCAACGATAAAAGCTTAGTAAAATCAAATGCCTCGAGGTTATTATTTTGACTGGCAGGTACATCCTCTAATTCTTTCAGAAAGATCTTGTATAAATTGTATTCACCGGTTATTGCACCGGTAAAAATCGTTAATAATGTGTATAGATTTTCCTCGCAGTTCTTACCCTCATCCAGAGCCGGATGAATATCTATTGAGGCAAATTGCTCTTCTGCCCAAAACATCAAAATATCCCGTTTGGATTTAAAATAATTATAGAAGGTACCTTTTGCAATTTCTAATTGGGTGGTGATCTGTTCAATTGTTACAAGCTCATATCCATGTTCTCTGAAGAGCGAGAGAGACAATTGAACAATATCCTTTTTCACCTGCTCACGGTGCTTTTTATAAAGAGACATTTTACTATTTCCTTTCAGTATATAATATGACCACGGTCATATTATATACTTGGTTTAATTTCTTGTCAACCGGAATTATTTAGAGAGTATTGTTTTGATAGGTGAGAAATAGATATCACGCTTCTAAAATGCCATGGAACATACTCATATTTATTTCGTATTTAACAACAAGGTATCCCTCCGAAGGCCACGAGTGGCTGCGGAAATGTCTGATATGATTCTAGAAGATGAAACTGCAGCTCTTAAATGGATTCATTGGATCAATAGTATCTCAAATGAGGAGGACCCATGGCAGGTCCTCGCAATCGAGATGAAAAGCAATCGTCAATGTATTGGGATAGTAGGAGTCATACCACAGAAAAAAATTGGCGGAGAAATTGAAATCCTGTATGAAATTGCAGACGAATATCAAAATAACGGATATGCTACAGAAGCAGCAAAGAGATTAACGGAGTGGTTTTTTAAGACAAGAAGAGACCAATATTTATGCGCAATAGTCAAGGTGAGCAACCCTTCGTCACAAAAAGTGGTAGAGAAAATCGGATTTCATTTTATTGAGGAACGAGAAATCATATATGACAACAAAGTGACGATGTTTAAATACTATCAGATGAAATCTGTATAAAGCGAAAAGCAGCCGGGTTAGGCTGCTTTTCATAAGTACTGCTCAGTTCTGAGTCGCATGGAGTCTCTTCTAGGCTCCATAGATAATATCCCTGACTATTTTGTATGATATCTGTCCTTTTGATTGAAGAAGGTCATATCGGCATAACCGGCATATATTTTACCGGAATGCTTCACTCCCTTACCGATAAAATATCGGTCTCCCTTAGAATAAGTATTTGTTACCCCATCAATGGTTAACTCTATCTTACCTTCCAGAACGATACCCCATTGACTTTCATGAGAATGCTCGGGCAGAATAAGATCCTCATTGAACTGCATGAAGATGATTTGATGACTTTCTGCCTGTGAGATATATGCCTGATAATTCGTAAAGGGCATGTCCGCCTGCGGCAGCTGAGTGATAGGTTCGGGAAAAATATTCTCCATTGTTTACCTCCTTAGATAACAGTATTCTTTTGGTAAACTATACCAAATCCTGTCTGTGTCGTCAATGGATCGGAAGATTAAAATGTTTTCGGAATAAATATTGATTGACATATGTTACCAGTTTATGTATATTATTCATATATAAATGATATGATTAATATGTCTATCATGATCATATTATGAGGTGACGCTACAGCTGACTGTAGCTCTTTAAAAGGAGGGGTTTTAATGCCTACATATAATCAAAGTATTCTTGATTTAGTAGGAAATACACCATTGGTGGAGCTAAAAAGATACAGTAGTCGAAAGGGGCTTGAGGTTACTCTGCTCGCAAAGCTGGAAAGTTTTAATCCTGCGGGAAGCGTGAAGGACAGAATTGCATACGGAATGATCAAGGATGCGGAAGAGAGGGGATTAATTACCGAGGATACTGTCATAGTAGAGCCAACCAGTGGGAATACCGGTGTCGGTCTGGCTTTTGTCGCAGCTGCCAGAGGTTATAAGGCTATTATTGTTATGCCCGATACCATGAGTATTGAACGAAGGAATTTACTGGTCGCTTTTGGAGCAGAGCTGGTTCTTACACCCGGAAGCGAAGGAATGAGAGGAGCAGTCCAGAAAGCAGAAGAAATTGCTTCACAGCTGCCACATGCTTTTCTGCCCCAGCAGTTTCGTAACCCGGCTAATCCGAAGACCCACAGAGAGACCACGGCTGAAGAGATTTGGAAGGATACCGAAGGGAAAGTGGATATCTTTGTAGCCGGTGTAGGAAGCGGTGGTACCGTGACCGGAGTCGGGGAAAGATTAAAGGAGTTAAAACCTTCTGTAAAAATCATAGCTGTCGAACCGTTTGATTCCCAGGTGTTGTCGGGAGGAACACCCGGTGCTCACAGAATTCAGGGAATTGGTGCGAACTTTATCCCGGAGATTTTTAATAAAGATATCGTGGATGAGATATTCCATGTCAAAAATGAAGAGGCTTTTGACACAGCAAGAGAATTGGCTGCCAGGGAAGGAATATTGGTAGGCATATCCTCGGGTGCTGCCTTATTTGCTGCCGAACAAATCGCAAAAAGAGAAGAAAACAGAGGAAAGACCATCGTTGTGGTACTTCCCGATACGGGAGAAAGATATCTGTCAACAGGGTTATACTCCAATTCCTAAGTTATGGCATGGCAGAGCACATAGCTCAACAGAACATAAATTAATTACAGGCAGAGCGTACGAATAGCAGACACGCTCTGCCTTTTCTTTAGAAAAAATATTTTTTAGCATTTCAAGAAATTATTTCTAAAACATATTGACACACCTGTAATAGTATGTTATCATCCTAAATCATAGAAAATATATATGAATAATATGAAAGAGACAATCGATATTAAGGAGGATGGAAGATGAAAAAATTAATCACAGGTATCACGATACTAACCCTGGTGGGAGTAATACTAACCGGATGCTCTGGTAAAGATACAACAACCGGCACCAGTCAGGCAACAACACCTACAGAAGCAGCGAAGACAGAGGCAACAGAAACACCCGCTGCGACAACAGCTCCGACTGCTGAACCGACGGAGGTTAAGACCATTACTGTTGGTGCAAGTTCAACACCGCATGCAGAGATACTTGAACAGATCAAACCGGTTCTTGAAAAAGAAGGATATGAACTGAAGATTGTAGTATATCAAGATTATGTACAGCCGAATGTGGCACTTGACAGTGGAGACTTAGATGCGAATTATTTCCAGCATCAGCCTTACTTAGATCAATATAATAAAGAAAACGGAACTGCTCTGGTATCTGCCGGTTCCATCCATTATGAACCCTTTGGAGTTTATCCCGGTAAAATATCCAGCATCGATGAGTTGAAGGAAGGATCACAGATTGCTGTTCCCAATGATGCAACCAACGAAGCAAGAGCACTCCTGTTATTAGAAGCACAGGGAATCATTAAACTGAAAGAAGGAGTGGGCTTAAACGCTACGAAGAATGATATTGCCGAGAATCCTAAGAAGGTTGAAATCGTTGAGCTTGAGGCAGCACAGATCGCACGTTCCTTACCGGATGTGGAGCTGGCAGTAATCAACGGAAACTATGCCATCGAAGCAGGACTCAATGTAGCTAAGGATGCTATCGCAGTAGAGGACAAAGAATCAATTGCTGCACAGACTTATGGTAACATCGTAGCTGTCAAAGAGGGTAATGAAGGCAGAGAGGATATCAAAGCATTGATTGCAGCACTGCAAAGTGATGTGGTAAAGCAATTTATTAATGATACTTATCAGGGAGCTGTTGTTCCAATCTTCTAATCGAAAGAACAGGAATGAACAGAATACTGTTAAACTGAAAGAACAGAAAAGAAAATGCTCTTTCTGGGAAGGAAGGATCTGTTTTCAGAAAGAGCATTTAATCTATATTATCAGGTTATTATTATCTTAAGCTTTGGAGTCTTGGCTAAAGGGAAAAGCAAGGGTCTGCAAAACCTAGAGTATCGGTTCAAATCCGATAGGCTCCATGACACATAACAACAATAAATATATTGAAACTGACTAGACATCTGGAGGTTTCGAAGCACGGTTTTTCTGTGCTTCGGAACCTTTTTTTGATAAAAAAGTAAAGGAGTGAACTGACTTGAAAAGTAAGCTACAGCTTATTAATGAAGGCTACAGGGGAGATTATTGTTACAGATAATATGCTTAATTCAAGCAATTAACTGATTTATTAGGAGGTAATGCTGATGCATAAGGTAAGAAACATTTTATTAAGTATAATCATTCCGGTTATAGTTTTAATCGCATGGTATTATGTGACAAATTATAAGGATACTCCGGCAGCAATACTACCCAAAATCAGTGCAGTAGGCAGAGCATTTATCAAACAATTGAATAATGGCCAACTGATAGAGGATGTAAGTGTCAGTGTCGCCAGAGTTTTGAAGGGGTATTTCTTTGCAGCTTTACTGGGAATTACTTTGGGAACATTAATGGGGATGTCGTTCACTATTAGAAATATTTTAACATTATCACTAAATACAATCAGACAAATTCCTATGATGGCATGGATACCAATGATTATCCTATGGTGTGGAATAGGAGATCTTTCTAAAGTAGTAATCATAATCCTGGGAGCTTTCTTCCCGATTATGGTGAATACCTTAAGCGGTATCACAAGCACATCACTGGGCTATATTGAAGTTGCGAAGCTGTATCGTTTGAACAGCTGGCAGATTTTTTTAAGAGTTTACCTTCCGTCTGCTTTACCTCAGATCTTTGTCGGTTTGAAGGTCGGACTCGGGATATCATGGATGGCGGTTGTTGCTGCTGAATTAATTGCCTCCAGCTCGGGAATCGGTTTTCGTATGAGTGAGGCTAGAAACTTAATGCAGCCGGATGTAATGATTGTAGGAATGATTTTGATCGGTATTCTTGGTATCCTGATGGATCGGATTCTAAGCTATGTGTCAAAGAAGGTTACCCCCTGGGTACAGACTAGGAGGGTATGAGCTTGTCAAAGGAAATATTAAAGATCGAAGGATTACATAAGAGATTTGCCGTGGATAAAAAAGAGGTAGATATATTAAAGGACATTAACCTGTCGATAAGGGAAGGCGAATTCATCACGATAGTCGGGCACAGCGGCTGCGGTAAAAGCACTTTACTTAAGATCATCGCAGGGCTTGTGGATTATCAGATAGGAAGTGTCAAGAACCAGGGAGTAGAGATTACCGGTCCGGATATCGACAGAGGTATGGTGTTTCAGGAACATAGACTGCTGCCGTGGCTGTCAATTAGAGATAATATCGGATTTGGGTTAAACAATATCCCTAAAAAAGAGAAGGATAAAATTGTAGATGAAATGATTCGGCTGGTGAAGCTTGAAGGCTTCGAGAATGTATATCCACACCAGTTATCAGGAGGAATGGCTCAGAGAGCTGCCATTGCAAGAGGATTGGTAACGAACCCTAAGATACTATTGCTAGATGAACCGTTTGGTGCACTGGATGCTTTGACCCGTATTCAGATGCAGAAGGAAACGCTAAGAATATGGGAAGAGGAAAAGACAACGATGATATTAGTCACCCATGATATTGACGAAGCGGTCTATTTGGGACAGCGAATTATCGTAATGTCAGCCCGACCGGGAGAAATCAAGGCGATCATCAACGCCGATACCGCAGGTTCAAAGATCAGAAGCAGTGCGGATTTCACTTTATTAAAGAACAAGGTATATAAATACTTTTTTGAAGATGAGAAGCAAGAGTTGGAGTATACCATCTAGATTGATGATCAGGAGAGTAACAGGGGTCAAAGGAATGATTTATTATTCAGGGATTGTTTAAAAAGGAGGATTTTGAAAATGAAAATGAGGAAAGTGATTGGTTTCATCCTGTTAGCGGCACTTACCATGGCAGTGTTGTTTGGCTGTGGAAAGTCAAGCAAGGAAACGAATGCAGATGGAGCAGATGAGAAACAAACAAAAGTAGCAGAGGAGACAAAAGCCACTGCTGTGGAGAGCACTTCCACCGAAGCACCTGCTACCGAGGTTGATGAGGTCAGCATTCCAACCGGGCATGTTGCGGACACTGTAAAAATAGGTTATGTGGATGTCTCCGGTTCCGGAATTCTTACAGATACCTTAGGTGTTGCCAGGGATCAGGGCTTTATTGAGGAAGAGTTTAAGACCCTTGGTGTGAAAGTGGAATTGGTTCCTATGACAGGAGCAGGTCCGGCAATCAATGAAGCTTTGGCAAGTAATAACCTGGATATCGGTTTTCTTGGTGATGTCCCTGCGATTATTGGTAAGGCAGCAGGAATTGATACCCAGCTAATCTCCTTCAGCGGACTAAGCAATGGTGCTTCTTTGGTCGTAACAAAGGGAGCGGGATATACCTCTGTAGCTGATTTGAAGGGGAAAAAGATTGCTACTCAGAAGGGTGCTTATATGCATAAGGTGCTGATTGATATTTTAGAAGCAAATGGGCTGACAGCCAAGGATATTGAGTTTGTCAATCTGAATGCACAGGGTGCCGCAGAGGCGTTTATTGCAGGGAATGTGGATGGTGTTGTGGTTGGGGGCAGTACATTGACGAACCTGGTTGAAGGTGACTATGGTGATGTTCTGGTAGACTATCGGGAACACCCGGAGTGGAACTGCGGTAGTTATGGGATTGCAAGAACGAAATTTATTGAAGAGAACCCGGATATCATCTATGCCTTGATCAAATCACTTGTGAAAGCACAGCAGCTGGCTAAGACGGATACTGATGTATTGCTTAACCAGTGGGTTACTTCAGGAAGTACGGCAAATTCTTATGAATACCTATACCCGAAGCATGATAATTATTATGCGATTGCCGCTTCAGAGGAAAATGTCGCATCAGGGAAGGCTACCATTCAATTCCTCCTGGATAATGAATTGATTGGCAATAACTTTACATTTGAGGACTGGATCAACGGCACTTTCTATGATGCAGCCTACGCTGAGCTGGGGATAAGCAAGTAATTCGTAGTTCGATATCAAAATTAAATAATAATATGGGAGGATATTAAATGAGCACGATTAAGGATCTATTACATGCAGAACTGGCAATCAAATCTAAAGTAAATATTGAGGGAATTAATGTAAAGCCATCTATTTTTAAGAATCTGGGATTAGGAACGAAGTATCAGGAGCAGATACATGGATTATTTGAGATGGATCATGTGGATCATGTTGGGATCGCATTTCCATGCAGCTTTTCCTCACCGAACGGACTGAACTATTCCTTCAACTGGGATCCCAAGTCAGAAATATCGATTGAATACTATAATAATGAATTTTACCTATTGGATCATGGTAAAGAATTATTTCCTGTTAAATTCTTTGAAAGACCGCATTACTATGGGCTGTTGACCTCGGACGGAACCAGAATGTCGCATGTGGGAAGCTTTAACCCGACCGGCACAGTGGGGATTGCCTACAGTAATGAATGTGCTCTGAAGGATAAAGGTCTGGACTGCTTGTTCTGCAATGCGAATGCAACCAAGGATACTTATGCGGATGCGGAAAACATCAAATGGAAGAATCCAAAGCAGATTGGAGAAACAGTGGCAGCTGCATACAAGTACGATAACGGTAAGCATGTGAATGTAACCGGAGGCTTTATCCCGGAGAGAAGGGAAGTAGATTACTATATTGACGTGGCAGAAGCGATCCAGGAGCATACGGGACTTGAGGATTTCAACGGAACAGCTGTCATTGGGGCTCCTTCGGACCTATCGGTGATCGATAAGTATAAGGAAGCAGGATATCGCACCTTAGCAATTCAGATCGAAATATGGGATAAGAACATATTTAAAACCATCTGCCCCGGTAAGGAGTCTGAGTGCGGTGGTTGGCAGCACTGGGTGGATGCACTTGAGTATGCTGTCAAGGTATTTGGCTGGGGAAGAGTTCGTACCGGTTTTGTATCAGGGATTGAGCCGAAGGAGAAGATTCTTGAGGGTGTTGAGTATTTTGCAAACCGTGGAATTTTAAGTCTGACCAATGCATGGAATCCTAATCCGGGTTCCAAGCTGGAAGGTCATAGAACGCCGACACCGGAGTGGCATCTGGATCTGGCTTATAAAACCTACAATAGATTCAAGCAGGTAGGCTTCACCTATGAGCAGTATTTTGATGCATCACCGTCAGCAGACTTTCTGGTTCATGATATTTTTAAGATTGAAGAAGAGAGATTACCGATATTTGAGAATGCCAACAGGAAGATAGGATAGAGGAATGAGCAATAAGTATAAGCTCTTAACCGGATTTCTTATCCTGAATATATTGACAGGGATTTGCAGTGGTATCTTCTCAATCGTACTGCCCATGTATGTAATCAACCTGGGGGCCGGTGCCGGGCAGGTTGGCCTGGTTAAAGGAATATCCGGAATAGGTGCCTTACTTATGGTTCTGCCCTCAGGTCTTCTTGTGGATAATTATGGGTCAAAAAGACTTTATATACTGGGCAGTATCATCAGTATGATAACTACTGCGGTTCTTTCATTCCTTTCCAGTCCGATCATAATCATCGGTGCAATGCTAATTCAGGGCTTTTCTAACTCGCTGCGGTTTACCTCCTTAAATGCTTCCTTTTTCGGAAGGCTGAAGGAGATTGGATTGAACAAATCCGGATGGTATCGTGGTTCCTTATCCATAGGACTCACCTTTATTGGACCTTTTATCGGTGGTGTATTAACAAAATACCTAAGTTATCCGCTCATTTTTCAGATCGTAGCAGTGCTGACAATAATACCGTGTGCGTTCATCCTTTTTGTAGATAACAGTAAAAGCGGGAGTATGCAGAAGAAACGCAAATTGAAGGAAGCATTTCTAAAATCGGAGTGGATTGAGCTATTTCAGCTTTTTAAGCTAAAAGATATCAGGAATACCGTAATAATGGAAGGAATCAGTACAGCATGTTTTTCTACCTTCGCATCCTTTATCGTAGTATATGCGGTGACTACTATGGGAGTGGATACGCAACAGGCGACTAACTTTATCATCCTAGAAGGAGTGGCTTATATCATGGCTGTCTTTACTTTGGGAGGGTTGATGCTGAAATATTCCAAGAGAACATTATATCTGATCAGCAGTCTGGTCATGAGCCTGGGTTTGCTTTTGATCGGAGCGGCAGGTCATACTATCATAATTCTGTCAGGGATTGTATTGCTGGGAGCAGGCACCGGACTGTTGAATATCCTGACCTTTTCCAACCTGGGTTCCAACCAGGCTAAAAAAGGAAAGATATCAAGTGCCTTATCTGCCTGCACCAGCTTAGGAATGTCTCTGGGACCGATGGTTTCAGGTGCTATCGGTGAACTATACGATTATAACGCTATATTTTTAAGCTATATACCGGTTTTACTGGTAATGGTTTTTATCACACAGTTTCATAACAGGAGGTTAATATGGGCCAGAAAATAGGAAAGCACATTGCAATATACGGGAAAGGAGGAATCGGTAAATCGACTACTACCTCCAATATCAGTGCAGCATTGGCTGAAGCAGGTTATCGGGTAATCCAGATCGGATGTGATCCGAAAAGTGATTCTACGAATACCTTAAGAGAGAACAATTATCTTCCGACTGTTCTGGACAGTATCAGGGACGGGAAGAAAATTCACTTAGAGGATATCTCCGTCGTTGGGTTTAAGGGAGTGCTCTGTATTGAAGCCGGTGGTCCTGTTCCTGGTGTCGGATGTGCGGGCCGTGGGATTAATGCAGCAATCAGCCTTCTGCAGGAGCTGAACCTGTTCGAGGAATTTAAACCGGACTATGTATTATATGATGTGTTAGGAGATGTTGTATGCGGTGGGTTTGCTGTTCCGATCAGGGATGGTATTACCGATCGGGCTTATGTTGTAAGCTCATCGGATTTTATGGCAATCTATGCAGCCAACAATCTGTTTAAGGCAATTAATAAATATGCTCCCTCCGGAGGGGCCAGACTCGGAGGTATCATTGGAAACGGGCTTTCCGCAGGGTATTCCAATGCAATCATTGATGATTTTGCCAACAAAACAGGAACCGGTGTAGCTGCCTATATACCACGCTCATTAGTTGTTTCCCAAAGTGAATTGTTCGGAAAGACCGTGATCGCTGCCAAACCTGAGGATCCTCATGCAGATATCTACAGGAATCTGGCAAAGCACATTTCGGAGAACGATGATCTGGTAGTACCGAATCCGCTTGGAGTAACTGAGCTCAGAGACTGGGCAAGGGAATGGGGCGACAAGGTATATGATCTGGAGACGGGAAAAGTATCGGCTGCAGCGGGAATATAGGAGGATTAGGAATGGGTTTATCAGAGGATAGGAAAGTAGTCTCCCGGGAAAAAAGAACCTCGACCATTACTGCTTATCAGGGGAATGTAAAGACACTCAATGATGAGCTGAAGGTATCTGAAGTGAGACAACGGATTAGAACCTTCTCACAAGGTAACAAGGATGAAATTCTGGAAGCTTTAAAACTACTCAGTAAGATCAAGGATACTCCGGTGGTTATTCACGGCGCAGTAGGCTGCAGTGCTTCTGAGCTGTACTTTTCCAAGGACAATTCGAACAGCACGTGGTATTCAACTGATTTGAATGAGAAGGATACCATCATGGGAGGGGACAATAAGCTTCGTGATACCATCTACCGTGTTTATCGGAAATACAAGCCAGAAGTAATCTTTGTGGTCGGAACTCCGATTGTAGCCATTAACAATGATGATGTAAACTCTGTCATTCTGGAGCTGGAGGAGGAATTGGACGTCAGGATCCTATCAATCTATACGGATGGCTTTAAATCCAAGGCAGGTATCAATGGAATTGACATCGTATTACACACGATAGGAAGAGAGCTCATACAGCAGGGAAGGGAAGGTGAAAAGGAAAACTTCCTTAACCTGATCAGTGCTACAGAAAATCAATATGCAGTTAAGGAACTCCTTCGTCTTTTAGATAGCCTTGATGTGAAAGTGAACCTGCTACCCAGCTTTGGTTCGATCGACAATATCAGGAAGGCACACCTTGCAAAAGCTTCTGTTGCAGTGAATGATGATGAGGCTGAGGTCTTACTTGAAATCCTCCGGGAGAAAGCAGATGTACCGGTCATCCATAGCAAAGCACCAATTGGCGTAATCGGAACTATGGAGTGGCTGAAAAACATCGGTAAACAATTGCAGCTTCAGGGAAAGGTCACTGCATTCATAGCAAAGGAAGAAGAACGGATAGAGAAATATATCAGTAAACAGCCTCTTCGCGGGAAGAAGGTATATATTGAGGCACCGATTTACGTGGCTGTTTCGTTGGCAGGACTCATAGAAGAATTGGGAGGAGAAGTGACGGGAATATCCGTTGATCATGTTGATCCTTTTAATCGTGTCTCGTTAAAGGGCTTACCTGAGAACTTGCCGATCAAGGTAGGAGAGGGGCAGCCCTTTGAACTGGTGAATATTCTTCATAAGAATAGACCTGATTATTATATAGGAACCTCCGCACATTCAGCACTGGTAGGTAAGCTTGGAATAGTACCTGTATCCTTAGAGAATAAAATTCTTTATGGTTATGAAGGTGTACTTGAGCTAATTCATAGCTTTCATAAGGCAGAGAACAGAAAAAGCCTGGTGGAATATCTGGGTGAAAATACGGGGTTATCCTACAAGAAATCCTGGATCAATAAAAATGTCAACTGGTACATTAAACAGGAGGTGAAATAGAATGCATGAGAGTATTGAAAGGACCAGACAAGGCTGTAATCTCCAGGGAGCCCTGCAGACCTTGAATGAGATTAAGGGGGTAATCCCTATCCTGCATTCTAACTCCGGCTGCGGTGTCCAGAATTACTTTGCGAACAAAGCAACTACCGGCAGCTATGGATTTCTCGGAGGGTATGAAATACCAAATTCCAATATATTTGAAAAGCAGGTGATTTTCGGAGGTACCTCCAGATTAAGAGAACAGCTGAAGAATACATTAAAAGTAATTGATGGGTACTTATATGCTGTATTATCCGGGTGTGAAGCTGAGATGGTCGGAGATGATATCATATCAATGACTCAGGAAATCGTAGATCAGGGAGAAAAGGCAATCTACTATAAGGCCCCGGGGTTTTCCGGTAATCAATATACCGGCTATACAGGCATTTTGAATGCAATCATTACGCAGTTGCCCAAGCTTCTTACCCCTCCGGCGGATAAGAAGAAAGGTTTGATTAATATATTAGGGGTTCTGCCGAAACAGGATATCTACTGGAAGGGTAATCTGGAAGAGCTGAGAAGGATATTCACAGCGATCGGCTTAGAGGCAAATACATTATTCGGATACGGGCAGGGATTGGAGCAATTAAGGCAGCTACCGGGAGCGGAGCTGAACCTGGTTGTATCCAAATGGGGAATTCCTGCAGCGGAGAAACTGAAGGATCTATACGGTACTCCTTATCTGGTATTTGAAAGCATCGGATTAGGCACAGAGATTGAAGTGATGATCAGAGCAGTGGCAGAAGCATTGGAAGTGGAGACCACTACGTTAGATGAGTTTCTACTGAAGGAAAGGAAAAGATTTGTTCATGCACTGGAGCAATTTACAGAATATGCTTATGACCATGATTTCCAAAAATCTGTAGCAATCGTAGGGGATGAGAGTACGATCCTTCGTTATGGGAATTTTCTTGCAAAATATTGGGGGATGGAAATCGGGATTGCAATTATTACAGATTATTTAGGGCCGGCGGAGGAACAGCAAATTCCGAAGGTACTGCAGGGAGTGGCAAAAGAGATTTATTATAGTAAGGATACAAGTACGATTAAAAAGATCATAAAGTCAGGTAATATTGATTTAATTCTGGGAAGCAGCATGGAGAATGAGGTAGCAGGGCAGCTGAATATACCAAACTATCCGGTCTCCTATCCGGCAATCAATAAGGTAATCATCAACAAAAGTGATATCGGATACTCAGGAGCTGTGTCCATCCTGGAGGACTTAAGTAATTTATTAATATAACTGACTACAATAAGAAGGGATGACAAAAAATGGGAAAATTATTTACATCAGAATCAGTAACAGAAGGACATCCGGATAAGATCGCAGATCAGATATCAGATGCAATCCTGGATGCATTATTAGAACAGGATCCATATTCCAGAGTGGCGGCAGAGACAACAGTTGCTACCGGGCTTGCTTTAGTCGTAGGCGAAATTACCACGAATGCTTATGCCGATATTTCTAAAATCATCCGTAATACAATCCGGGAGATCGGATATACGGGAGAAGCAGGTGGCTTTGATGCAGACTCCATAGCAGTACTGACATCAATTGATGAGCAATCGGCCGATATAGCCCTTGGTGTTGACAAGGCTTATGAGGCGAAACAGGAAGGAGTAACGGAGGATTTTGGAACAGGGGCAGGAGATCAGGGAATTATCTTTGGTTATGCCACGAATGAGACACCGGAATACTTGCCGCCGGCGATCTCCTTTGCACACAGACTAACCAGAAGATTATCAGAGGTTCGTAAAAATGGTACTTTGCAATACTTAAGGCCGGATGGAAAATCTCAGGTTACGGTGGAGTTTGATGATACCGGTAAGGTAAAAAGAATTGATACCATTGTGGTATCCACACAGCATAGTGAGGAAGTAACTCTTGATCAGATTAAGAAAGATGTCATCGAGTATGTGGTCAAGGCAGTAATTCCGACTGAGCTTCTTGACGGAGATACCAAATATTATGTCAATCCTACAGGACGATTTGTGATCGGCGGGCCACAGGGAGATGCGGGGTTAACAGGACGAAAGATCATCGTTGACACCTATGGCGGTACCGGAAGACATGGCGGTGGTGCCTTCTCGGGCAAGGATCCGACTAAGGTGGATCGTTCTGCGGCATATGCGGCAAGATGGGTAGCTAAGAATCTTGTGGCAGCAGGAGTTGCTGACCGGGTAGAAATCGAGCTTGCATATGCCATCGGAGTAGCCAGACCCGTTTCTGTCACAGTGGAGACCTTTGGAACCGGTAAGCTATCCGATGAAAAAATCGTAGAGATTGTTCAAAAGGAATTTGATTTAAGACCGACGGCAATCATTAATGCATTGGACTTAAGAAGACCGATTTACAAGCAGACAGCAGCCTATGGCCATTTCGGAAGAACGGATATCGATCTTCCTTGGGAGAGACTGAATAAGGTGGATGCAATTAAGAAGTATCTGTAATTCAAAAGGAAAGCAATGAATGATAAATGGGGGGCTCAACAAAAAAGCGTTGGGTCCCTTTTTCTAAAGAATGGAATTTATCTATTGACATATCGAAGAACCGGATATAAAATATATAAAACATATAAGAATAATATGATATATAACAAGCTATGATATTAATTTCATTATCATGGATGAACCGGACTACAGAGAAATGAAACCTATAATCTTATCGTGAAGAAAGTGGAGGAATGATCAATATGGCTTTTAGGGTAAATGAACATAATTTTGAAGAAGAAGTCCTTAAATCAAAGCTTCCGGTCCTCCTCGAATTTTATTCGGAGAGCTGTATTCCCTGCAAACAGCAGGGGGTTATCCTAAGTGAACTGGAAGCCGAGTACGAGGATAGAATAAAGCTGGTAAAGGTCAATGTCAATTTTGACGGAGCTTTGTCTGAGAGATATCAGGTGATGGCTTCTCCGACACTGCTGTTTTTTCGGGAGGAAAGAGAAATACATAGGATCACAGGGCTGACAAAGAAGGCTGTGCTGAAGGACGTCGTTGAGCAAAGACTACTAGCCGCTTCATATTAGGGATAAAATTGATAGATCAGATAACATGATGATACATGCGGAGGCTGTAAATCCTATGGAGTATGGCCTCTTTTGTTATACATAATAAAACTGCTGTCAGTCAGAGCAGCAGATTACTTTATAAGAAAGAAGTGCTGCAATATGTATGTGATTGGTATCAGTCATAAAAATGCTCCGGTGTCTGTCAGGGAGTTATTTTCCCTTTCTGCGGAGGAACAGGAGGAGTTTCTTGCGAAGGTGAAAAGCAATCAACATATTCAGGAATGTGTCCTGTTATCCACCTGTAATCGAAGTGAAGTATATTTTTCAGGAGATCATCTGGCATTGCAGGAGATGCAAAGGTGCTTTGCTGAGTATAAGAATTTACAGCCCGGGTTTTTATTAAAGTACTTTCTTGTTTATCAGGGTGAAAAGGCTATACGGCACCTGTTTCTCGTGACCTGTGGTATGGATTCCATGGTACTTGGCGAGGATGAGATCCTGGGTCAGGTGAAAACAGCTTATACGAGAGCCTTAAACCTCGGAACGACAAAATACTTATTAAACACCTTGTTTCATTCGGCAATTGCTTGTGCTAAGATAATAAAGACAGAGACAAAGCTTTCCAAAACACCGGTGTCCATCGGGACCCTGGCAGCCAATGAGGTTTTTCGCTTTCCAGGGGAAGATAAGACAGTCCTGATCATAGGGCTGACCGGAAAGCTTGGGTCCATTCTCATGAAAAATATCTATGACAAACCGAAGGTGAAAATCATTGGAACCTCGAGAAGCCATCCTACCAACGAGAATATCGGCAGGGAATATGAGAAGGTCAGCATGATTGACTATGAACAGCGTTATCAATATATGGATCAGGCGGATATCGTCGTCAGTGCAACAACCAGTCCCCATTATACGATAACCTGCCAGGAATTAAAGGAGCATATCCTGACAGAGAAGAAGCGGTTATTTCTTGATTTGTCTGTACCGTTAGATATTGATCAGGAGATAGCGAAGCTTAACGGAGTTACCTTACACGATATCGACTACTTTGAACAGGTGTCAGTGAACAATACATTGATAAAGGAGAAGGAAACCGATCAGGCTCTGAGCATCCTTGAGGAGTGTCTGGATGAGGTAAAAAAACAGCTTATCTTTCATGAATTTATCGGGACACTTCCATTGATCAGCAGGAAGCTTGAAAGTGTCTCCTTTGAAAGTGTTCTTTATGAGATCAAAGAGAAATCAAACAGTAATGAATTATCCATAGTCCTTGGTGCACTACGAAAACTGATTTAGCATAGATCATACCGGCGACCGGATAAGCAAATAAGAGAGAAATGAGGGTGACAGGATGGCATACTTCCCTTTTTTTATAGACATCAAGAATAAAAAGTGCCTGGTCATAGGCGGAGGTACGGTTGCTTACCGAAAAATTGCAGCCCTGCTGGAATTTGATGCACAGATTACGGTAATCGCTCCGAAGGTCTGCCAGGAGGTGAAGGCTCTCCAGGATAGAATTAAGCTTATTCTTCGGGAATACAGAGAAACCGACCTGGAAGATGTGTTTTTTGTCATAGCGGCAACCAATGATTCCTTGCTGAACAGTACCATATCAAAAGCCTGTTTTGAGAGGAATATCCTGATTAATGCGGTTGATGAGCTTGAAAATTGCAATTTTCTTTTTCCTGCTTATATCAAGCAGGGGAATATCACAGTTGGGATCACTACCTCGGGAAATAGTCCACTCATTGCAGGTCGCTTAAAGAGAATCCTTCGGGAAGCTATTCCGGATTATTATGAGGAATTAGTGAATATCCTCGGCGAGTACCGTAAATTATTCAAAGAGCGTATCTGTGATACCGAGAAGCGGTCCGCGGCTCTTAGGGAGCTTACGGAGCTTGGGATACAACAGCAGGGGCTTATCACAACAGAGGATGCCAAAGGCATCCTATACAGGCAGGAAGCTTTGGGAAAGGAGACTAACCTTGAAGAAGATCATTAGGATTGGATCGAGAAAAAGCAGATTGGCGCTGGTGCAGACCGATATCGTCATTGACAGGATTAAGGAGTATTCACCGGAGCTGGAGTTTGAGATTATTCCGATCAGTACTGTCGGTGATGAGATATTGGATAAACCACTGATCCAGTTTGGTGGTAAAGGTGTCTTTGTGGATGCCTTTGAAGAAGCATTATTAAATCATAAGATTGACCTTGCTGTCCATAGTGCCAAGGACATGACCATGCAGCTGCCCGAGGGGTTGGGTATCATCGGGATTCCGAAAAGAGAAGACCCAAGAGATGTATTGATCACGAGGGAGAAAGAAGTGCATCTGGGCAAGAGACTGATCATCGGTACAAGTAGTCTGCGAAGGCAGTTTCAGATAGAACAGTTCTGCAATTGCGAGTGCAAAAGCTTAAGAGGGAATGTCCCGACCAGACTGGATAAGCTTAAAGCTGGAGAGTATGATGCCATAATATTAGCGGCAGCAGGGCTAAAGCGGCTGGGACTCCTGGAAGAGGAGGAGCTTCAGTATCGTTTTTTTACCACTGAGGAATTTGTTCCGGCAGCAGGACAGGGAATCCTTGCCATAGAAGGACGAGTCGATGATGAAATAGCCGATATCGTGAGCCGTATCAATGACAGTGAGACAGTAATCTGTCTGAAGACAGAGCGCAGGGTATTGGAGCTGCTGGAAGCCGGATGCCACGAAGCAATCGGGGTATATTCTTTTATTCGACATAAGGTATTGTATATCAATGCCATCTACCAGAAGGGAACACAGCTGCTTAAAGTAAAGGAACAGGCACCTGCAGAGGACTATCTGGAAGCGGCAGCACGTGTTGCCGAAAAGCTGCACCATTGAATAGGAGTGGAGAGAACTATGAAGAAAGCCGGAAAGGTATATCTTGTGGGGGCAGGTCCGGGGGACCCGGGCCTGATCACCGTGAAGGGACTAAAGCTATTGAAGAGCTGTGATGCTGTGATTTATGACCGTTTGGTATCCGACAGGCTCTTAGCTCAGGTGAAGGAAGGCTGCGAAAAGATATATGTCGGAAAAACCGTGGGAAGCCATGAGTATAGTCAGGAAGTCATCAATCAGATCCTCATTGATAAAGCATTTACTTATCCGATGATTGTACGGCTAAAGGGTGGGGATCCCTTTGTATTCGGCCGGGGCGGAGAGGAAGTAATCGCTTTGAAGGAGCAGGGAATTCCATATGAGGTGGTTCCGGGGGTGACTTCTGCGGTGGCAGCGGCGACGTATGCAGGAGTCCCTATTACTCACAGGGGATACAGTCAGAGCTTTCATGTCATTACTGGGCACGCCGCAGGGGAAGATGCTGATATTGCTGAAGCTTTAAAGACCTTTGCTCATACAGACGGGACTTTGATCGTACTGATGGGCATCGGTAATCTGGCTCAGATTACACGGGAGCTAATGGAGAATGGCAAAGCCTCAGATACACCCGTCCTGGTTGTGGCAAATGGCACAACGAAGGATCAGAAGGAGGTCCGGGGAACACTGGCCGATATTATGCATAAAGTGGAGGAAGCCGGACTCAAAGCTCCTGCAGTGATCATCATAGGAAAAACTGCCGCTCTTGATATGAAGGCAACGATTTTACATCCTTTGTCGGGAGTGAAGGTAGGGATTACCGGAACCAAGGAGCTATCAGATAAACTGACAGATCAATTAGAGGAGCTGGGAGCTCAGACAAAGCTGATCAATACCTCAATGATTTATGAGCTTGATGATAATCCGGAATTTAGAGATGCTTTATCCTCGATCGAACAATATCGATGGGTGGTATTTACCAGTTCGAATGCAGTCAGACTGTTTTTTAAAGCACTGCAAAGCTTACAGATTGACCAACGCAGACTGGCCAATATAAAGTTTGCAGTAGTAGGAAGTGGGACCAAAGAGACGCTGTCGCAGCATGGCTATCGGGCAGATTTGCTTCCTGAGCAATATACCGGCGTAGGCCTGGCTGAGAAATTATTAAGTGTAGTAAATGAGTGGGAAAGAATTCTGATACCCAGAGCAAGACAGGGGTCGGATGACTTAATTGAGATACTGGAGAATAATCATGTATGCTACAATGACATCAAAATCTATGATGTGATCAGTAGCACCTTCGATCCGGAAAAGTGGAGGCAGCAGATCATGCAGTTGGATTATATCACGTTTGCCAGCTCCTCCGGTGTGGAGGGTTTATTCAAGGAATGGGAGATTGATCTGAAGGAATTATTCGCACGGACTAAGGTGATTTGCATTGGGGATGCAACTGAAAGGACATTAAGAAGCTATGGATATGAGAAGGCGCTTGTTGCACCGGAGGCAAGTATCAAGGGCCTGGTAGGAAAAATCCTGGAGGATTATGAAGCTGATCAGTCCCAACCTTCCAGGTAATGCAGTAGTAAACAGAAGAAAGGATTCCGATATGAAAAGGACGAGAAGGCTTAGAGTAAATGAGACAATGAGAAGTTTGGTAAGGGAAACGAGGGTTTCCATAGCCGAGCTGGTATATCCGATCTTTGTGATAGAAGGGGAAAACATTAAGAATCCGGTTCCCTCGATGCCTGGAATATTCCAGTATTCGATTGACCGCTTGAGAGAAGAATTAGATCGGGTAAAGGAAAGTGGTGTATCAAGTATTCTGCTGTTTGGGATACCTTCCCATAAGGATGAAGTTGGGAGTTCGGCATATGATGATAACGGGATAACCCAGAGAGCCATCCGTTTCGTCAAGGAGAGATATCCGAAGCTGCTGGTGATAGCGGATGTCTGCCTGTGTGAGTATACCTCACATGGACACTGCGGTGTTGTCAGGGAGGGTAAGATTATCAACGATGAAACCCTGCCCCTGTTAGCCAGGGCAGCGGTCAGTCTGGCGAAGGCCGGAGCAGATGTCATTGCTCCGTCGGATATGATGGACGGTCGTGTGAAGGCAATCAGAGAGGCGCTGGATGAACAAGGCTTTACCGATCTTGCAATTATGGCATACAGTGCCAAATATGCTTCCGGTTATTATGCGCCATTTCGCGAGGCCGCTCATTCTGCACCCGGCTTTGGAGACCGTAAGTCCTATCAGATGGACTATGCCAATGGAAGGGAAGCCATACTGGAAGCTGAGACAGATCTAGAGGAGGGTGCGGATATCATCATGGTAAAGCCGGCATTGGCTTATCTGGATGTAGTCAAAGAGGTATCAGAGCAGTTTGTATGTCCGGTTGCCGCTTATAATGTCAGTGGGGAATACTCGATGGTGAAAGCAGCAGCTGCTAATGGCTGGATTGATGAGAAGAAGATCGTCATGGAAAACATCACGGCTATCAAGAGAGCCGGAGCTCGAATCATCATTACCTATCATGCACTGGAGGCTGCTAATTGGATAAAGGAGCTGGAGGCATATGAATAGAAGTGAGTCAGAAAAACTATATGAAAGAGCGAAAAAGCTTATGCCCGGAGGGGTGAACAGCCCTGTGCGTGCTTTCCAAATGGTTGGAGGCTCACCGTTATTCATTGACAGAGCCAAAGGCTCAAAGATCTATGATGTCGATGGGAACGGGTACATCGACTATGTATGCTCCTGGGGGCCGGCAATCCTTGGTCATGCACACGAGGAGGTAACAGAAGCGGTTGCCAAAGCCTGTGAAAAAGGTTTGACCTTTGGAGCTCCGACCAAAAAGGAGGTTCAGCTTGCGGAGCTGATCTCAGAGCTTATGCCTTCCATGGAAATGCTTCGACTGGTCAGCTCCGGTACAGAAGCAGTTATGAGTGCGATCAGAGTTGCAAGAGGGTATACGAAGAGAGATAAGATATTGAAGTTTCGGGGCTGCTATCATGGGCATAGCGATGGACTTTTAGTAAAAGCGGGTTCGGCTGTATTATCGAACACGGTACCGGATAGTGCGGGAGTACCGGAATCCTATACCCGGGATACACTGATCGCCGAATTTAACGACGAGGAATCTGTGAAGCTGCTGTTTGAAAGGTACCATAGGCAGATCGCTGCTGTGATCATAGAACCTGTTGCGGCCAATATGGGTGTCATCCTGCCAAAGGACGGCTTTCTGCCCTTCCTGCGAAAAATCACAGCCGAGAATGAAACGTTATTGATATTTGATGAAGTCATTACCGGTTTTCGGCTTGCCCTTGGAGGTGCCACGGAATACTATCAGATCAAACCGGATCTGATTACCCTGGGTAAGATTGTGGGTGGAGGTATGCCACTCGGTGCCTATGGTGGGAAAAAAGAGATTATGCAAAAGGTTTCTCCTCTGGGAGAGGTATATCAGGCCGGTACTCTATCGGGAAATCCCATCGCAACAACCGCGGGAATTACCACCTTAATTATATTGAAGAATAAGCCGACGCTTTATCAGGAATTGGAGTGTAGAACCAGGAAGCTTGCCCAGGCTTTTCGAAAATCCTTCCGGGACAGGGGATCTGTGAACCAAGTCGGTTCCATTCTGAGTCCCTTCTTTACAAATCAGCCGGTAATTGATTATGCCGGGGCCGTTACCTCGGACAGAGAACGCTATGCGGATTATTTTCATTACCTGCTGGAGAATGGAATTTACGTTGCGCCATCTCCGTTCGAAGCGATGTTTGTATCCGATGCACATTCAGAACAGGATATCAGGATAACCTGTGAAGTGATTGAGAGCTTTTCCTTTTAAAATTTTATCAATAAAATATAAAAAGCAGTTGACAAAAAGTGGAGAGTGGTGTATTTTACATATAATACATATTAATCATATCAGAAAAGTATGAATGAGGGGGATGGAGTTGGAAAATGCTAATAATCGCTCGACACATAAGAATGTGATACTGGAACGTGATATCGCTAAAATTATTGAAATGCTGGAAACGATTCAATATGGGTCAGTCACAGTGATTGTACAGGATGGTAAGATACTGCAGATTGAGAAGAATGAGAAGATCCGTGTAAAGTAATGATATCTATCCGGCAATGCCGAGAAAGATAAAAGAAGCAAGGGAACAAACCAATTTAATCATACTTAAAATAATAATAAAAGGAGAAAAAAAGATGAGTGAACGCCAATTAAAATTCGACACATTACAAGTGCATGCAGGTCAGAAAGCAGACCCGACAACGGGTTCAAGAGCAGTACCCATTTACCAGACGACTTCTTATGTATTCAACAATACCGAGCATGCTGCCAATCTGTTCGGCTTAAAGGAAGCAGGTAATATTTATACCAGAATCATGAATCCTACGAATGATGTATTCGAGCAGAGAATAGCAGCACTGGAGGGAGGAGTGGCAGCATTGGCTGTTGCTTCAGGGTCTGCGGCTATCACCTATTCCATTCTTAATATTGCCGGTACAGGGGATGAAATCGTTGCAGCAAGTACTCTTTATGGAGGTACATATAATCTCTTTAATCATACCCTTCCGAAATATGGAATTACTACAACCTTTGTGAACCCTGATGATCCGGAGAACTTCAGAAAGGCAATTACCGACAAGACGAAAGCATTATATATTGAGACAATCGGTAATCCCGGCATCAATCTGATTGATCTGGAAGCAGTTGCAAAAATAGCACATGAGAACAAGATTCCTTTAATCGTTGACAATACCTTTGGTACGCCATACTTAATTCGACCAATTGAATTCGGTGCAGATATCGTGGTACATTCCGCTACCAAGTTTATCGGTGGTCACGGAACCTCTATCGGAGGTGTGATTGTTGATTCCGGTAAGTTTGACTGGATTGGCAGCGGTAAATTCCCGGGTCTTACCGAGCCGGATCCCAGTTATCATGGTATCAATTATGCTAAGGATGTAGGAGCAGCAGCTTATATTCTTAAGGTAAGAGTACAGCTTCTCAGAGATACCGGTGCCGCAATCAGTCCGTTTAATTCCTTCTTATTGCTCCAGGGATTAGAGACCTTGTCTCTTCGCGTGGAAAGACATGTATCCAATACGGAGAAGATTGTTGACTTCCTTGTAAAGCATCCTTTGGTTTCCTGGGTGAATTATCCCGGTTTGAAGGATAACAAATATCACGCTCTTGCACAAAAATATCTGCCGAAGGGTGCAGGATCCATATTTACCTTTGGTATCAAAGGTGGATTAGATGCAGCTAAAAAATTCATCGATAGCCTTGAGATATTCTCATTACTGGCCAATGTGGCTGATGCGAAATCTCTGGTAATTCACCCTGCCTCCACAACACATTCTCAGTTGACGGAAGCAGAATTGCTGGATGCCGGAATTACACCGGATCAGATCAGAATTTCTGTCGGTATTGAAGATGTGGAAGATCTGATCTACGACTTGGAACAGGCACTGAACAAGTCAGTGCAATAAATGAAAGGTATGGTGTTTGTATGGCGGATGTGATACTGGAACTCAGGCACATAAGCAAAAGCTTTGGCGATACAGAGGTCCTAAAGCATATTGATTTTACGGTAAACCAAGGAGAATTTATTACTCTTTTAGGACCCTCAGGTTGTGGAAAGACAACTCTTTTAAGAATTATCGCCGGTTTGGAAGAGCCTGACCAAGGCAAGGTTTTTCTGTGTGGAGAGGATGTATCGAAGACGGAGCCGAATAAGAGGCATGTGAATACAGTGTTTCAGAATTACGCTTTGTTTCCCCATATGAATGTGAAAGAGAATATCGGATACAGCTTAAAATTAAAGAAGCTTGACAAAGCACAAATCACCGGAAAGGTAACAGAAGCTTTGGAGCTGGTGCAGCTTTCCGGCTTCGAGAAACGTTTGCCATCCGAATTAAGTGGTGGGCAAAGGCAAAGAGTTGCTATCGCAAGGGCGATTGTCAATCATCCCAAGGTACTGCTTCTGGATGAACCTTTGGGAGCTTTGGACCTGCAGCTGAGAAGGCAGATGCAGACAGAACTGAAGAGTCTTCAGAAAAGGCTTGGAATTACTTTTATCTATATTACGCATGATCAGGAGGAAGCCATCAATATGTCGGATCGGATCGCAGTGATGAAGGATGGCGTATTCCAACAGATCGGGACTCCTGCGGAAATCTATGACAGGCCAAAGACCAGCTACGTGGCTGAATTTGTAGGGAATGCCAACATTATATCCGGAGTAATCACTGATTTACAGGATGGTATTGTAAAAATTGAGGCTCCGGGTGGAATAGTAGAGGCAAATACACGGGAAGTAAATATAGAAATCGGAAGAAAAGTGACTTTAGCGGTCAGAAGTGAAAATGTATTAATTCATTCAACTCCGGCTGCAAACGGGTTAAGATGTCATCTGAGAGAAAAATCGTTTGCAGGCGGAATGCTGAAGATTATTCTTGAACTGGAAGATGGAACACAAGTGGTTTCCAACAGATTAGGAATGAATTATGAATTTAATGGTGATGGAGAGCTATATATGGGATTTCGGGCAGAACACGGAATATTAGTGGATGCCATAGGGTAGAGCGAGATGTGATGCGACAGGGGTGGTTATGTTGAAGAGTAAACGAAAGACAAAAAAGATATCCATATGGAACATAGCTCCTATCTATTTGTTTACATGTCTTTTTGTAATAGGTCCTTTGATTTATATGCTTGTATTAAGCTTTATGACCAGGGCGGAGGTTTGGGGAGTAGAAGCTCAGTTTACTTGGAATAACTATCTGAAAATTCTGGAACCGGTATATTTTAATACATTTCTGGAATCGCTGAAACTGGCATTCATAACTACGCTGATTACTTTAGCCGTGGGATATCCCTACGGATATTTCATGGCAAAGTTATCTACCCGATGGAAGAGGATCATGATGTTATTAGTAATAGTTCCGTTTTGGACGAATGCTCTGATCCGCATGTATGGTTGGATTATTATTTTTCGAAGCAATGGCCTGCTGGATAAGATTTTAATTGGTACGGGACTGACGAAGGAGCCCTTAAAGCTTCTTTATTCCTTTCCGGCAGTATTGGTCGGAATGGTCTATTCCCTTCTGCCATTTATGATTCTTTCCGTATATTCTGTATCGGAAAAACTTGACTGGTCCTATGTTGAGGCAGCGAGGGATCTGGGAGCAACAAAGCTTCAGGCATTCCTGACCATTACCGTGAAATTAACATTACCGGGCATTCTGTCAGGAATTGTGCTGGTTTTCATTCCCTCTATGGGTTTATTTTTTATTGCTGATATTTTAGGCGGTGGAAAATTCATGTTGGTGGGAAATCTGATCAGGGATCAGGTGTTTTCAACCAGGGATTGGCCGTTTGCAGCTGCCCTGTCTTTTGCGTTCATGCTGCTGACTTCTTTGATCATATGGCTCTATCGTAGGATTACACATGTGAAGGAACTGGAGGGAATCCTATGAAGAACAGAACAAAGTTGCCGAATATTTACCTGGCTGTGTTGACTGTTTTGATGTATCTGCCGATCGTCGTAGTTGTGATCTATTCGTTTAATGAATCAAAGCAATCTTATCTCTGGGGAGGATGGACCTTCAACTGGTACACAGAGGTATTTCATGACCGGAGCCTGATTGAAGCCCTAAAGAACAGCATTATACTCGGAATATTATCCAGTGGGATTGCGGGGATCATCGGAACCTTAGGAGCTGTAGGAATGGTAAAATCGGCATTGAAAAGCAAGGATGCGATTGAATATCTGTCATCCCTTCCTATTATGATACCGGAAATCATTCTGGGCATGGTATTCATGGCTTTCTTTTCTCTATTAAGGCTTCCGTTTGGAATGGTAACCTTGGTAATCGGTCATGCGTCCTTTTGTATCCCATATGTATATATGATGGTAAAGGCACGCCTGATTGGCATAGATCAATCACTGATAGAAGCAGCCAGGGACCTGGGTGCATCCGGACGAAGAGCATTTCTTGATATAACACTTCCGCTTATTTCTCCGGCAATTATTTCGGGAATGCTGTTATCCTTTGCCATGTCCCTTGATGATGTGGTAATCAGTATTTTTGTGACAGGTGCAAAAACGAATACCCTTCCCATTAAGATATATACCCAGTTAAAGACAGGAGTAACACCTAAAATAAACGCATTATCTACGATGATGCTTCTTAGTACTCTGATTATTGTAGTGTTGTCACACTTGATCGGAAGAAGGAGAAAGATAAGAATAGGAGGATAGGAATGAGGAGTAGGAAATTTGTAAGTCTATTATTGATGATTGCGATGATAACAGCAGTAATGATCGGATGTGCCGATAAGAAGTCGGAAGAGCTCAATCTATATACCTGGGCTGATTATGTTCCGGCGGATGTGATCTCCGAGTTTGAGAAGGAAACAGGAATTAAGGTAAATTATACGAATTTCGAGACCAATGAAGAAATGCTGGCTAAGCTTGAAAACAGCAAGGGTGGAGATTATGATTTGATCATTGCATCAGACTATATTGTTAAGATTGCTGCGGATGAAGGTCTTTTGAAGGAACTGGATAAGACCAAGATCCCCAATTTCTCCAACATTGATCAGAAATATCAGGGCTTCTTCTATGACCCTGAGAGTAAGTATACCGTACCATATGCACCGGGCATTCCGCTCATTGTCTATAATCCTGCCCAGGTTTCAATAGAGATCACCGGCTATCAATCTTTCTGGGATCCTGCCCTGAAGGACAGCGTGGGAATCATGGATACTGAGAGAGTGATTAATGGAATAGCGTTAAAAACTCTTGGAGAATCTTTTAATACTGAGGATTTGGAGGTCATTCAAAAAGCCGGGGATAAACTCCTGGAGCTGGCTCCTAATATCCGTATCTTAAGTCAGGATCAAACCCAGAATTATTTAATCAGTGGAGAAATCAGTGCTGCATTCTTATTTACCTCACAGGTTGCGTTGGCACTACAGGCCAATCCTGATCTGAAGGTGGTATATCCCGAAGAAGGTCTGGGGTTTGGTGTCGATGCCTTATTTATCCCATCAAAGGCACCGAATAGCGATAATGCTCACAAGTTCCTGGATTATATCCTGAAGGGAGAAGTAGGAGCAAAGATTTCATCACAAATATACTATTTGTGCCCGAACAAGGCAGCATATGAATATTTGCCTGAGGAGTTCCAGAAAAGTTTAGTGATTTCAGCTGACGATATCCCGCAAGGAGAATTTATACAGGATGTAAGTCCTGAAGCAACCGAATTACACAATAAGATTTATACCACTTTTAAAGCGCAGCTGAATTAGTCTGATTGTTATGTCGATTTGACGGATATGATACATTATTAGGTGAGTAGAGGCGAGTGTATTCCGGCAGGAATACATTCGCTTTTCAAAATAGTAGTGATAAAATCATAAGCACAATACGGACAGATATGTTATACTTTAAGGGAAAGTATTGCAGGATGGAGGCAGATATGGTTAATAAAGAAAGAATTCTTCAGGAGTTCAGTCATCTAGTAGAAATCGATTCCTTATCTTTTGGGGAACGGGAAATGGCTGATGTATTAATAAAGTCTCTGATCGAGCTGGGATTTGAAGTGAGGGAGGATGATGCCGGCAGATACTACGGAGGTAATTGTGGTAATGTCTATGGATATCTGGAAGGTTCACTGGAGGGAGGAGCAATCCTTTTCTCTGCTCATATGGATACGGTAGAGCCGGGGCTGAAGAAAAAAGCTGTCTTGCAGGAGGATGGAACAATCACCAGTGACGGCAGTACAATTCTCGGAGCAGATGATCTGTCCGGAGTAGTCTCCATACTGGAGGCTGTCAGGACGATAAAAGAGAAGGGAATCCCTCATAGAAGCATTGAAGTACTTTTTACGATTGCGGAAGAAGTATATATCAGGGGCAGTGAAGTATTTGATTATTCTACTGTGAAGGCGAAGGAAGCTTATACACTGGATCTGTTCGGACCGGTCGGTACAGCCGCCCTCTCAGCACCGACCCTGGTCTCCTTTACCGCTACCGTACTTGGTAAGGCATCCCACGCCGGTTTTGCTCCTGAACAGGGAATCAATGCAATCGCTATTGCTGCAGAAGCAATTACAAAGCTCAGACAGGGAAGAATTGATGAAGAAACTACAGTCAACATTGGTTTGATTGAAGGTGGCAAGGCCAGAAACATCGTTTCGGATACTTGCAGTCTGAAAGGGGAGGTGCGTAGCCTTATCCATGAGAAGGCTGTCTCTGAGGCTGAAAGAATCAGAACGATACTGGAGGATACTGCAACGCTTTATCGGGCTTCCATAGAGTATAACACTGAATTCGGATGCATCGCTTACCATGTAGATCAGACACATCCCGTAGTGAGAAGGCTTGATAAAGTATGTAAAGAACTAGGATACGACACAGAATACACGGATACTTTCGGCGGAAGTGACAATAATAATTTTCATCGACATGGGATTACCGGTATTGTATTGGCTTGCGGAATGAATCAGGTACATTCCTGCAAAGAATATACCCATATTGATGAGCTTGTCAAATGTGCCAATATAGTATTTCGGCTGATGACAGGAGGGGATACGATCATATGAAAAACCCATTAAGCTATCAATCAACAGAATACGATTGCGGCCCAACTTCGATGCTTAATGCGATTAATTACCTTTTCCACAGAAAGGAGATATCTCCTGATGTAATAAAGAGTATCATGCTATATAGCCTGGATAGCTATAATAGAAAGGGGGAGGCATATAAAAGCGGAACAACCGGAATGGCGATGCTGTTTCTTGCGAACTGGTTGAATCAATTCGGTAAAGTAAAAAAATGGCCAATCCAATGTGAGATGCTGAACGGAGATGTCGTTCATATCAGTCAGAACAGCAGGGTGGCAGAGTGCCTCGGACAAGGAGGCGTTGCCGTAGCACGAGTCATGCTGGGCTGTTGGCATTATGTGCTTTTGACGGGAATTGACGATCAATACGTGTATCTGTTTGATCCGTACTATAGGGTCAAGTCTTTTCCGGAAGACGGAATTGAGATGATTAAGGACGCTCCCACTAAGATGAACCGTAAAGTGAAACATGAGATACTGAATAGTGAAGGTTCTGGAAATTATGCATTAGGCAAAGCAGAAGGAAGAGAGTGTTTGATTTTATATAATAAGAAAACAAGAAAAACGATGGATAACATTGAGTATTTTATTTAGCGGGATCATGACAAAAAAAGAATATGCTTTTAAGCATATCCTTTTTAAGTGAGTATGGATGGAGCAGATGATCCTAGATAAAGAACATGAAGCCCTGTTCAGGATTATTCTTTTCTGCTTCTATCACCAGATCATATAAAGAAATCTTCTGCAGGATTGATTTAATACCGGAATCCAGTGGTAGATAAATGATCTTACTCATGGCAGCCTCAATTCCGGGAGCTTTCTCCTTAATAGTCTCCTCTGCCTTCTCGAACAGGGAGGTCTCGACAGAAGAGAGAATATCATAAACACTGATCTGTTCCGGAATTCGGGATAACTGATATCCACCCTGGGAGCCCTTGATGGAGTTTACGATACCGCCATGTTTTAATAAAGAAAATACCTGTTCCAGATATATTTTTGAAATTCCAAGCTTTTCAGAAATACTGATTAAAGTAATATACTCATTACTGCCGTTGTTCTGAGCCATGCAGGTTGTGGCAGCCAGTGCATAACGACCTTTAGCTGATAATCTCATTTAAAAACACCTCATTTCATACCATTTTTATATGTAATAAAATCATATAGTAAGTTGGGATTCTTGTCAATAGCATATTAAGTATATATGTTTTGAAATTTTTTTATTTTCTCTATTGACATTATACCCAAAATGAATTATGATAAACACAAACATACAAAACATATATGAAATATATAATTAATAGGAGGAATTAAATATGGCAAAGATATATAAAAGCTTAACAGAATTAGTAGGAAAGACACCCTTACTCGAATTATCCAATTATGAACAGAAGAAGGAGCTTGGTGCAACAGTCATTGCGAAACTGGAATATTATAATCCCGCAGGAAGCGTGAAGGACAGAATCGCAAAGGCTATGATTGAAGATGCGGAGCAAAAAGGAGTGCTAAAGAAGGGATCGGTAATCATCGAGCCTACATCCGGTAATACCGGAATCGGTCTTGCATCCATCGCAGCTGCAAGAGGATATCGTTTGATCCTTACCATGCCGGAGACGATGAGTGTTGAAAGAAGAAATCTGCTGAAAGCTTACGGTGCTGAGCTTGTGTTGACAGAAGGTGCTAAGGGTATGAAGGGAGCTATTGCCAGAGCCAATGAGCTTGCAGAAGAGATCCCGAATTCCTTTATTCCGGGTCAGTTCGATAATCCGGCCAATCCCGCAGTACACAAAGCAACCACCGGACCGGAGATCTGGGAGGATACCGATGGTAAGGTAGATATCCTTGTAGCAGGTATTGGTACAGGCGGTACAATTACAGGTACCGGAGAATTCTTAAAGTCTAAGAATCCAAATGTGAAGGTAGTGGCTGTGGAGCCTGATGATTCACCCGTATTATCAGAAGGTAAGGCAGGTCCTCATAAGATCCAGGGTATCGGTGCAGGCTTTGTACCTCAGGTATTGAATACCGGTATCTATGATGAAATCGTCAGAGTAAAAAATGATGATGCATTTGCAACAGGCAGGGAATTATCCAAAACGGAAGGTCTCCTGGTTGGTATCTCCTCAGGTGCTGCATTATGGGCAGCGACAGAGCTGGCAAAGCGTCCCGAAAATAAAGGAAAGACAATTGTTGTAGTCCTTCCCGATACCGGTGAAAGATACTTATCTACACCTTTATTCTCAGAATAACCTTTTATCATAGAAATCTTCCCCAAAGAACCCCTCCTGTCGGAGCAATACCGACAGGAGGGGTTCTATTTATTACTATTATGGTTGATAATGCCATCTTTTCATTGTACAATAATTTCAAAAGAACGCATTACGACCAATCAAAGGAAAGTCATTGACACAGCAACTTCATGATTCATTGATACTTATTATTACTTGAGAGGAAAGGGTTATCGCCATGGGGAATACTTACAAACAGAACAAAGTGAAAGATATCATCAAACAATTGACCGCAGGAAGCATAAGGCTGTATATTGTGATTAGCCTGGCTGCCACTCTGTTGATACGTTATTTATGCTATGTCATTCAATACTTCGGCCTGTTGAATTGGGATTCTGTCCTGCAATCGGTGGGATTTGAGACAAACGACAAAGTACTTCAGATTTTAATTACCCAGTATTCCGTTACATTTATCCTCATATCACTGATTGCATTCCTGTCCGCGAAGGGAGACTATATTCTTTGGGAGGATATCATTAAGCTTAAGCTGATTGAGCCTCCGTATTCGAATTTTATTTCTTTGACTACCTATGCATTTTCCGCAATGATTTTTTCAACTCTGTTTTATTTCACGAAAGATTATTATATGGTGATTATTCTATTCTTTCTCGGTATTGTTATTCTATTGATCATGGTCTATACCATGACGGACATTTATTACCGGCGTGATAAAATCTTTGACAAACTGGATCAGCAGTTTAAAGGCAGTTCCCTTAACAAGCAGCTCTTTTATATTAATAAATTATCCGAAATAACCAGTGGAGCAGTGGACAATCAAGACTATGACCTGGTTATCAGTAATACGGCATATTTAATTGATGTAATACGGAAGGTATGCTGGGACATAGATCAACTGGAAGAGACTAAACATTGTTCAGGAGATGAAGTCAGAAATCTTAGGGATTATATTAACAAGTTAGAATATTTGTCAGAGCTTTATATTGAGCGTCCCAAACTGGTAGAAGCTATTTTAACCAAAGAAAAGGATTTTGGAAGGCTCGAGTGTCCGGCAGGGATCAATCTCGGAAAACTGGGTAGGTATCGGTGGTATCGTAAATATGTTTTAAAAGTGTTTAGACGTTATCTGATGAGCTTAACTCTGAAGGACAGGACAGAGTTAAGTTACATAGATAAAAAGTTTTGTGCTTTAAGCTGGTTTCAGAAGAAATTTTTACAAAAATGCAATTATTTTAAGGATACATTTTCTGGTCGTAGAACGATTTATCTGATGAAGGAAGGTGAATCAACCAATGAGGAAGAAATCAGGATTGAACAGTTTGATGTCCTGATTCGATATCTGATAGAAGAGAAAAACGAGTATTTCCAACATATCTGCCGCTCCCTGGAGTATATCCTGACTGCCGTATCCTATAAGAGCCCTTTGGTATATGAGACTATGCTTAATTATTTTTATAGGGTGATCGATCAGAAATTTATTCAGAAAAGTAAATTTGATTTTATAGAAAATATATCTCTGTCCTTGTGGAAGAGATTATGCAATGAGGATATTGCAGTCAATATCAGAAACCAGATCATGAAATCCTGCTTTATAGACGAATATGATTCGGAGTATTTCTGGGCAAAAATCTTTACATATAAGCAAGAATTCACCGAGGAACAGTTGAAGGATATCTGTAATAAGATCAGGATCAATCATAATTTTATCACTATGTTCAAATGGATCATGAAGACGGAAAAATATGATTGTTTAGAAACCATCGTTGACTTTCTGATTGAAGAGAAGATAAATAAGATTTTCTGCCATGAAAAGTTGGCATTCCTTTCGAAGCTGGACTTAGGGCCCTACTACACGCGAAGGTTAGAATTGTCACTGAAAGAAATCAAGAAGCAGATACAATTTTGTGATGATAATCAACTGAAGGTGATATCCCGACTGTTACAAGAATATCAAGCATATTACGATTGTAATGAGGCTGTCGTTGCTTCCTTAAATTATATCATGAGTAAAGGCGAACAAGGGAAGCTTTCATCGTAAAATTTTATGGAGATGAACATTTTTGTGGGAATTAATCTGTTTATAATCTGATTATAATGTATCATTCCATGCAGGCGATTATAATGTAAGAAATAATATACGGCGACATAAAGGATCGCGATATTTTTCAGAGGAGGCAATTTCGTGAAAAAGATTTTAAAGGTATTGATCACAATTCTTATCTTAAGCGGCTTAGGCTTCATTTATTATTATCTTGCACTGCCGGCATTGAATATCCATTCCCCCGGCTTCTGGTGGTTCATCATGATTGCTCTGATTGCTGCGTCAGTAATCTTAGGGATTGCGGCATATGATAAAAAAGCAGGCAGTACAGTCAAAAAGACCCCGGCGAAGCTGTTGTTCCCTATTCTCTGTTGTATAACAGGCGGTATGATAATCGTATTTATCATCGGTGGGATTTTATCCTCACCTGTTGTCAATGCGAAGAAGTACCAGAAAATGCTGACAATAACCGACCGGAATTTTACGGATGATATAAAGGAGATCTCTTATAAAGAAATCCCGATACTGGATAAGGATTCCGCCGCTCTTCTCGGATCAAGAAAGATGGGAAGCATAGCGGAATATGTATCTCAGTTTGAAGTAGCCTCGAATTATACACAGATCAATTACCAGGGGCTTCCGGTAAGAGTAACTCCGCTGAAATACGGAGGAATCTTTAAGTGGCTCACGAACCGTTCAAAAGGTATCCCCGCGTATTTAAAGATTGATATGACGACCCAAAACGTTGAGATGATAAAGCTGGATGAGGGTATGAAGTATTCGGAATCTGAGCATTTCGGAAGGAATATCCACCGTTATCTGCGCTTTCATTACCCCACCTATGTCTTTGACAGTATTAACTTTGAAATAGATGACAACGGTGTACCCTGCTGGATCTGCCCTGTGAAGGACTACACGATTGGGCTGTTCGGCGGTCAGACCATCGGCCGGGTAGTGATTGTCAATGCAATAAATGGTGAGATGACGGATTATGCGATATCGGAGGTTCCGACCTGGATTGATAAGGCATACTCAGCGGAGCTGTTGATTTCCCTGTATGACTATTACGGCACCTTAAGACATGGTTTCTGGAATTCTAAATTCGGACAGAGGGATGCGCTGCAGACCACGGACGGATATAATTACATCGCCATGGAGGATGATGTATGGGTTTATACCGGCGTTACTTCGGTTGGAGCGGATGAAGCCAATGTCGGTTTTGTATTAATGAATCAAAGGACTGCAGAGACAAGGTATTATTCCATCTCGGGTGCTGAGGAGTTTTCCGCGATGGCATCCGCGGAAGGACAGGTACAACATCTCGGTTACAAGGCGACCTTCCCGTTACTTCTTAATATAGGAGGAGAACCTACTTATTTCTTGGCTCTGAAGGATGCAGCGGGACTGGTGAAGAAATATGCCATGGTGAATATCGCACAGTATCAGATAGTGGCGATCGGGGATACCGTGAATGAGAGTGAAAAGATATATCTGGAATTAATGAAATCCAGCGGAATCAGTGTTACGGATGCAACCAAGCTCCCGAAGATCAAGGGCACCATTGCTAAGATATCAGACTGCGTCATTGACGGAAATACACATTACTTCATTCTGTTAAATAATAGTGACCAGATTTTTGATGTCCCGATCAGTGATTTCCTTCCTATCATAACATATGATGTAGGAGATACCATTACCTTCACGTACACGACCGGAACGGTTTCAAATACGGTTTTCGCAATAGAATAGGAATGTCCCGGCAAAAAAGAATATAGGATAGAAAGTGAACGGACTGGTATTCCCAACGAGTAAATTAGGAAAACCAGTCCGTCTTTTTCATTTCAATTACTATTTAACTTAGATCACTTTATTACAAGGATAATAGTTTTTCTACCGTAACAAGCTTAACGCACAATGCAAAAACCTCGGTTGCAGTGATAATCTCCTCCAGATTGGGATAAGAAGGAGCAATTCTGATATTACTGTCCTTTGGATCCTTACCGTAAGGATATGTTGCACCTGCTTCTGTCAGCACGACCCCGGCTTCCTTGCATTTTGCGACGATCGCTTTGGCACAGCCCTCCATCGCTTGAAAGGATATAAAGTATCCACCCCTGGGATTGGTCCAAGATCCGATTCCTGATCCCGAAAGTTCTCTTTCCAAGATGCGATGTACTGCCTCGAACTTCGGACGCAGCAAATCAGCATGCTTTTTCATATGCTCCAGGATCGTAGCTCTGTCTTTAAAATAACGCGCATGACGAAGTTGGTTGACCTTATCGTGACAAATCGTCTGGATGGTCATATACTTCCTTACATCCTTCTGATTATTCTCCGAGGTAGCAACAGCAGCCAGTCCGGCACCAGCATAGCTAATCTTTGAGGTGGAGAGAAATTCATATACCATATCCGGATTCCCTGCCATTTCGCACTCCACTAAGATATCAGGGATGTAGCTGACCTGATCAAAGTACAGATGATGCACGCAGTAAGAATTATCCCAATAGATACGAAAATCCTTCGCAGCAGGCGTAAGGCGTGCAAATCGGCGGACAGTCTTGTCTGAATACACGATACCGCTGGGATTGCTGTATTGCGGGACGCACCAGATACCCTTCACGGCTTCATCTTCCCTTACCAGCTTCTCGACCAGATCCATATCCGGTCCGTCCTCTAAAAGCGGAATATTAATCATCTCGATACCGAATAGCTCAGTGATCGCAAAGTGCCTGTCATAGCCGGGGACAGGGCATAGGAATTTTACTTTGTCCAGCTTGCACCAGGGAGTTGCACCATTTACTCCGTGAGTATAAGAATGGGAAATAAAATCATACATGATATTCAGGCTGGAAGAACCATGTACCAATATATATTTTGGATCGACATTGATCAATTCAGCCATAAGATGCTTTGATTCACGAATGCCTCCCAATTCCCCATAGTTCCTACAGTCATCACCGTAGGCAGAGAAGAGATCTGAGGTGCTGTTTATGGTGTCCAGCATTTCCATGGATAAATCCAGCTGTGAAACAGAGGGCTTGCCGCGTGTCATATTGAGGTTAAGCCCAAAGCCCTGATATTTCTTATAGATAGTCTCAAGCTCCTCTTTCAGAGTAAGTAAAGTCTTCTTATCATATTCCTGATAGGTCATAATGCACGATCTCCTCCACCTTTATAAATTATTATGTATTATAATATGGATTATTGATTAAATCAACCGATATAAATAAGTATATATATGTGATCTTGTCACAGAATTGATATATATGATAGCTATAATGTGAATAGAGGTCACAAAATAACATTGAAATCATGAGAAGAGAATATCGTGTGACTACCACGGAACACCGGAATGAATTTAGACGGAGGTAAAAGGATGGAAGGATTGGTTGCGTCAAATAGTGTAAGCTTTATCCTTGTCTTTTTGGAAGGGGTACTATCTTTTTTTTCTCCCTGTGTCATACCGCTCATACCGGTATATATGAGTTATCTGGCGGGGAATGGGAAAAAGGAATTGGAGGATGGTTCGATTGTCTATGACAGAAGGAAAATATTCCTGAACACTGTCTTCTTTACTCTGGGTATCTCCTTTGCATTTTTCATATTGGGGATGACTTTTACAGCACTAGGCGGCTTTTTCAGCGATAATAGATTACTTTTTACCAGAATCGGCGGAGTCATAATCATCCTGCTTGGCTTATTCCAACTTGGGATACTTGACTTTTCCTTTTTGCAGAAAGAGAGAAAGCTTCATTTTGATCTGACAGGGCGCAGGATGAATAAATTCGTAGCACTTCTCATGGGCTTTACCTTCAGCTTTGCATGGACACCCTGCATTGGACCGATGTTGTCCTCCGTATTGATTATGGCTTCCGGAGCAGCAACAATGCTGACCGGAAATCTGTTGGTATTGGTATATGCGATCGGATTCCTAATTCCGTTTCTTCTGCTTGGTCTGTTTACGACGCAGGTTCTGAATTTCCTCAAGGCCAAACAGAAGCTGCTGAAGTATACGATCAAAGCAGGAGGTATCCTCCTGATCATCATAGGTATTATGATTTTCACAGGCTGGATGAACAGTCTGTCAGGATATCTAAACTCGTTTAGCCAGAGTAACCGAGTTACAGCCGGGAAGGAAGAGGCGGTAACGGAGAATTCAGATAATGAGGCGGACAATACTTCCTCCGGCGATACAGTCGCAAAGGAGGATACGGATGGCGAGGATAAAAAGACGATTCCAGCTTTTGACTTTACATTAACTGATCAGTACGGTAATGAGCATACGTTGTCTGATTATAAAGGAAAGGTTGTATTCCTCAATTTCTGGGCGACCTGGTGCCCTCCCTGTCAGAAGGAAATGCCTGACATCGAGGAACTGTACCAGGAATACAATACTAACCAGGATGAAGTTATCTTTCTCGGGATCACCAATCCGTCAAGCGCGGACTATCCCAAGAATTCGGATGTTAGCATAGAAGAAATCAAAAGCTTTATAGAGGATAACGGATATACCTTCCCCACGGTATTCGATGAGACAGGAGATATTTTAGCGCAGTATAATATATCCGCCTTTCCCACAACCTTTATGATAGATAAAGAGGGGAATATATTCGGTTATGTTCCGGGAATGATGACAAAGGACATCATGGTGAATGTCATCAATCAGACACTTCAGTCGAAATAAGATACCTACCATAAATTTGACAAAATAGACCTTTATCATAAAGAAAAAATTGTATGAGTAGGTGATGTTTTGCGTATATTGTTGATCGAGGATGAACAGAGGCTGGCTGATTCGTTGGGTGTTATCCTAAAGCAGGAGAACTATTTCGTTGATATATGTTACGATGGTGAAACAGGCTATTATTCTGCCTTATCCGCTATCTATGATGCAATCATATTGGATGTGATGCTACCCAGGCTCAATGGCCTTGAATTATTGGAAATGCTTCGAAAAGAGAAGATATCCACACCGGTCATGATTTTAACTGCAAAAAGTACTACATCTGATATGGTAACAGGTCTTGATACCGGAGCTGACGATTATTTGACGAAACCGTTTCGCTCAGAAGAATTGCTTGCTCGCTTGAGAGCTTTATGTCGGAGACAGGGTGAAATACTTGAGGATATTAAAATGTTCAATGATCTGGAATTATATCCGACTAAATGTATCATTAGGTGTGTAACAACCGGAAAAACTGTTGAAATATCACAGAAAGAGCTGCAAATTTTAGAAAGTCTTATGCTTCATCAGGGTCAACTATTAACAAAAGAACAGCTCAATCTTAAAATCTGGGGTTATGAAAATAACGCTGAGTATAATAATGTAGAGGTTTATATATCATTTACCCGTAAGAAAATCTCCTTCATCGGATCTTGTACGAAAATTAAAGCAGTACGGGGAGTCGGTTACAGATTGGAGGATAATTAGATGTTTAAAAAATTTCGTACTAAGATAATAATAGTAATTATGAGTATTCTTACAGTCCTGCTTACCGGAATACTGGCATCGATATATCTGGCAAGTTCCTGGAAGAGTATGGAGCATACGGAATATATGCTGTTAAGGCTTTGCAGGAAGAATGGATTTAATCTGCTAGCAAATCCGCAAGAATATGATACCGATTTTAACCCTTACCAATACTCTCTGGTACTCATTAACAGAGATGGATCGGTTCAGAGAATCCATAATAACTATAGTTCCGGCTTAACGGACGAGCAATTGGGTACGCTTGCAACTTCCCTTGCTAAGGAGAAAAAGCATAGGGGAACATTTGAGTATTTTACTTACTATATTGATAAAAGAATTGCCGGAACCTTTGTGGCATTTTCCAATGATCAAATACAAAACAGTTATCTTGATACGCTGTTTAGTGAGATCCTGATTTTCGGGATCCTTGGTTTGGGATTATTTTTTGTGGCTTCCATCTGGCTGTCGAGATGGTTGGTTTTCCCGCTTCAAACAGCATTTTCAAAGCAGAAGCAGTTTATTTCAGATGCAAGTCATGAGATGAAGACACCGGTTGCTGTAATATCAGCGAATGCAGACGCATTACAGAAGGAAATCGGTGATAATAAATGGTTGGGTTATATCAAGAACGAGACCCAGATGATGAATAAGCTAATTAATGATCTCCTTCAACTGGCAGCAATTGATTCCAGAGAGGACATCAACTTACATAAGAAAGTAAATTTCAGTGAGATTGTTCTCGGAAGTGTTCTGCCTTTTGAAAGTATTGCCTATGAGAAGCAAATCCAGCTGAGTGAACAGATTCAGGAGGAGCTTTATGTTATTGGTGACGACACTAAGCTCAGCCAATTGACAGCCATACTGATTGATAATGCCATCAATAACACGGAACCGAATGGTACGATTACTGTTACATTAAAACTGTATCATGATAAAAAGATACTGATCGTAGCCAATACAGGAAAAGAAATCCCAATTCAGGAACAGGAGCTTATTTTTGAGAGATTCTATCGATCAGATCATGCAAGAAACAGAGAAAAAGGTAATTACGGCCTTGGTCTCGCAATAGCAAAATCAATTGTGGAGAGCCACGACGGAAGAATATCCGTAAGTTGTAAGAATCACTGGACAGTTTTTAAGGTGGTTTTATAGCTCCAAAAGCGCTAATCTTCAAGCTTACTTCAAGCTTTCATAGATATAATCAACTTGGTTTATGAACATTGAACCATTCATTGTATTATTGAAAGAAGGAGTAATACCCATGAAGATAAGTGTTATAATACCATTTCAAAAAGGGACGATATTTTTAAAGGATGCCTTACAGAGTCTAAAAGATCAATTATATCAGGAGATTGAGATCATCCTTATTTGTGATCATATTGAAGAAAATCTTGAACCAATTCTGAGACTATATAAAGAGGAGCTGGATATCAGGGTTTATTCGCTAGGGGAAAAGACCGGAGTTGCTGCAGCCAGGAATCTCGGTATTTCCGTAGCGACAGGAGAGTACCTATACTTTTTGGATAGTGATGATTACCTGCTGTATAATACTTTAGAAATTCTGGTTTCAGCGGCAGAACACGAAGATGCAGATATTATATATGGTAAGATGAAGAAGACATGGTTTGGGCGGAGCACCTATTTGCTCAATATTGGGCAAAGTGAAGAAGACACGGATGAGGACAACGATGAAATCATATCATCAACAGAAAGTAATTCGGACATTAAGATTGACAGTTTCTCGGAAATATCAGAGTTTACAGATGATGAAAACATGAAAGAGGGTATGGATGGAACATATAAAATGCTGCAGGAGAGCCGGGATTTGGCCTGTAAACATTTGATATCCAAGAAAAAAGGATTAAGAAATGTCTCAATATTGAATATCCTAATAAAAAAGTCGATCATTCATAATCATAATTTATTCTTTCATGAGAGTCTGATTTATCTTTCTGACTATCCTTTTTTGTTTCAGATATTTCAGTATGCCGAAACATTTTCTTATCAAAAGAATGCAGTATATATCAAAAGGAACCATAATGATCCTATCAATTTTCCTTCACTAAGTCAGCGTTATACAAATAAGGACTTTATGGATTACATCTGTGCTTACAAGGCTGTTTCTGATTTTTTACACGTAGATTGTGAGCTGCGTAGCATATTGGACAGAAAGATGCTACATTATTACTCGACCAGCGTTGCTCCAAGATTATATCGTAACTCAGATGCGGAAGAATTGAGCAGACAGTTCATGGAATTACATATGCTGGCAAGAATGATGAAACCGGAAATAATAAAACGCTATCATGGATATAGACGAAAACTTTATAAGCTGTTACGACAAGGAAATATGAAAAAATCCATATCTGTCGTAGCAATTCATCTGGCATGGAAGAAGTTTAAGAAAATATTTAGGAATAGGAGAGAACTTGCAAAAACCCTTTATAAATATCTTTTTGTAAAAAAAGAAGTTAAGGATAATTGGGTACTATGCGAAAGCTTTTTCGGAAAGTATTATTCTGATAACCCGAAATATATTTATGAATATATCTCCAGTCATTATCCTGGTCAATATAAATTTATATGGGTTATTGATAAAAAGGGGACAAAGATTCCATATCATCATATTAAGGTAAAACGCTTCAGTATAAGATATTGCTATTACCTTGCTCGTTGTAAATACTATGTTTTTAATGGTAGGCAACCTGAATGGGTAATAAAACGGAAAGGGAATGTATTTCTGCAGACATGGCATGGAACTCCACTGAAGCATCTGGCTTTTGATCAGGAAGAAATTACCTCTGCAACTGCAGTGTATAAAAAGCAGATATATAATCAATCCAGAGCCTGGGATTATATGATAGCACCAAATCAGTTCTCCGGCGACATATTTAGAAGATGCTTTCTTTTTGAAAAAGAAATGCTTGAGACAGGATATCCCAGAAATGACATTCTGCATAGCGAAGAGAAGGAACAGTTGACTGAAAGGATAAAACGAAAACTAAAACTTCCTTTGAATAAAAAGATAATTCTGTATGCACCTACCTGGCGGGACGATGAATTTTATGCTAAGGGCAAATACAAATTTACACTTCAACTTGATCTGGAGCTTTTGAAGAAAGAACTGGGTGAGGATTATATCATATTATTAAGAACCCATTACTATATTGCAGATCATCTTGATGTAAGAGGCTTAGGGGATTTTGTATTAAATGTAAGCAAACATGACGATATTGCTGAGCTATATCTGATCTCTGATATACTGATTACAGATTATTCTTCCGTATTTTTTGATTATGCTAATCTGCGGCGTCCTATGATCTTTTATATGTATGATTTAGAAAAATACCGTGATGTTCTTAGAGGTTTTTATATCGATATTGAAGAGGAATTGCCAGGCCCGATTCTTTTAACCTCGGAGGATGTTCTGAAAACGATAAAAAATATCGAGAAAATACAACAAGAATATATGGACAAGTACTCACGCTTTTACCAAAAATATTGCTCCTGGGAGGAAGGTCGTTCCTCAGAAAGAGTAGTAAAACGTGTATTCAAAATATAGAAAGGACTAGTAAAAAGCTCCTCCGCCATAAGCACATGGAAGAGGAGCTTTTTTTAAGGTTTATATTTCTTTAGAATTCTGTCTTCCAGAGGCCATGCAGGTTACAGTATTCATATACTTCACCATGTTCAACCTCTTCAAAGTCAGCGACCGGATCCATGCCGGGCTTTAAGAAGGAGAACTGAACCTTATCTCCGGATACCAGGGCAATCCACTCGATATGATGCTCCGGCAGTGAAGGATGAAGAACAGAGCCGATGGTAACCTTGATCCTTCCATCCTCAAACTTGAGATCGGGTACATGCTTTTCCTTTGCACCATCGGAGGTGTTAGCTACCAGCTCGTTCATCGGCTGGTCGCAGCAGCTTAGAGTTCCGCCTCCATGCTTAAGCATAGCTACCATATTTCCACATACTTCACAGCGATAAAATACTACATTTGCCATAATCATCTCTCCTTATATTCATTATGTGATATACTATAGATATATCGTGATTAATAATAATAATTATTACTAGATTATAACATTTTTTGAAATAATTGCAAGTTGTTTCTTTAGAAAAATTCGACCTTGTATAGAGGACCTGAATAGTGTCTTCAAAATTACTTTTTTCTATTCCACCGGTAATTAAATGGTTTTTTAGCTTGATTCTGTATACACATATGTAATAAGAGTTAAGGAATATGTAATCATTTTGACTAAAATTCAACATATTCTTATATTATAATCAATATAGTTTATATGTCGTATCACAAAGGGGTGCGCTATGTCTAACGAAAAAGCGGGTATAAAACATAATAATACGAGACGAAGCACAAAAAAGCAAAAGAAAAGAAGGATTTTGATAATAACGGAGGCCGGTCTTTTGCTGGCCTTATTTGCGCTTTATTTTATGATCAGCCGGCATTATCAGAATCATTTTTATCGCAATACATTCATAAATGGAGTAGATACCTCCAATATGACAATAGAAAAAGCAGAAGCTGCTATTGATCAGCAGGTAAAATCGTATCAGTTAAGGGTTCTCGGACGTAATAGTATTACAGATACTATTTATGGCGATAGCATAGATTTACATACGGAGTATGAAGGTGATCTGGTAGATCTTCTTAATCAGCAGAATGGCTATTCGTGGCCGAAATATCTGTTTCGGACCCAGGACTTAAGGATCGGTACGATGCTGGCCTATGATGACACCCTGCTGCAGGCATACTTTAATCTGTTTAATAATCTGAAGGAAGAGAATAATATACCACCTACTGATGCAATCATTTCCGAATATGGAGAAGGTGGATATACGATTCTTCCGGAGAATGCCGGTTCTAAGGTAAGAAAAGATAAGCTTTATGATGCAATCAGCCAGGCAATTCTTACGATGGAACCTGAGCTCTCCATCGAGGAGGAAGACTGCTATGAGGTTGCACAGCGAAATGCCTCGGCTCCTGAGCTAAAGGCTGCCCTCGACGAGTTAAATAAGATTGCGGGAACCAGGATTACGTATCAATTCGGTGATACCATGGAAATTCTTGACGGAAGCAGGATTAACGAATGGCTCTCCGTCGATCAAAATTTCCATGTGACACTGAATAAGGATAAAGTAAAGGAATATGTAGACTATATAGGCAAAACCTATAATACCTTCGGTAGGGTCAGAACCTTCCAGACCTCATATGATAAGGTAATCAAGGTAGAAGGCGGAGATTACGGCTGGTGGCTTGATCGGAAATCGGAGCTGGCTGAACTCCTTGAGCTGATAGAGAATGGGGTACAGACAGAGAAGACTCCGGTGTATTTTCAGACGGCTCAGCAATATGGAGATGATGATATAGGAAACACCTATGTAGAGATTAATCTGACAGCTCAGCATTTGTTCTTTTACAAAGACGGTGAGTTGATCATTGAATCTGATTTTGTATCCGGCAATGTATCGAAGAACTTTGCAACCCCGGTAGGGACTTATCCGATCCAGTACAAGGAAAATGATGCGATTCTGGTGGGAGAGGATTATGAGACACCGGTCAAATACTGGATGCCATTTAACAGAAACATCGGTATGCATGATGCTTCCTGGCGGAAAGAATTCGGTAAGGATATCTATATGACCAGTGGTTCCCATGGCTGCATCAACATGCCTCCAAAGGCAGCTAAGAAGGTATTTGAGCATATTAAACGAGGAGTGGCGGTTGTGGTTTATGAGCTACCGGGTACAGAAAGCTTTGACATTGATGAATAGAAAGACCTGAATAGTTAGGAAAATACAGAATAATACAAGTGTAAGGAAAGGCCCTTAGATGACAGCCTTTCCTTTTTTGTGGTAAAGAAGTATCTTTTGTTCCTTAATCTCTCTCGGTCAAAAATATTTCAGAAATTTGGCAAAAAAAATTATGGGAATATGTGATAAATATACACTGAAATTGACTAAAAAACTGCTTATTGAATAATAAAATAAAGTGTGAAAAATCTGAACTTAATAATATTAAGTAAATTTGAATATAACTTAATAAAATTAACTTAAGACAAATTTTTTTTCAAAATTTGAAAAAACATTTTGGAAAATCCTAAGATATATGTTATTATTATCTACAAAGCACTTATCGAGACGAGCAAAATCAATGATTCGATACACTGTCTGAACGATGAGGAGCTTATTCTCAGAAAAATCCTACATGAAATGTGGGTTTAGGTGTAATCATATACCTAAATAAAATTGTTATCTGAAAGGAGATTTATTTATGCCGGAAAACAAGAAGTTACAAGCATGGGTGAAAGAAATGGCTGACATGTGCCAACCGGATCAGATTTACTGGTGCGATGGTTCAGAAGAGGAGAATCAGCGTCTTTTACAGTTAATGGTTGATGCTGGAATGGCAATCAAGTTAAATGAAGAGAAGCGCCCCGGATGCTACTTATTCAGAAGTCATTCCTCAGACGTAGCACGTGTTGAGGACAGAACCTTCATTGCTTCCAAGACAAAGGAAGAAGCAGGTCCTACCAATAACTGGGTGGAACCGAATGAATTGAAGGATACGATGAAAGGTCTTTACACAGGCTGCATGAAGGGAAGAACGATGTATGTTATTCCTTTCTCCATGGGTCCGATCGGCTCCCCGATTTCTAAGATCGGTATTGAAGTGACTGACAGCCCTTACGTTGTTGTAAATATGCGTATCATGACTCGTATGGGAAGCAAGGTTCTTGAGGCACTTGGTGCTGACGGCGAGTTTGTTCCTTGTTTACATTCTGTAGGAGCACCTCTCGAAGAAGGACAGGCAGATTCTACATGGCCTTGCGCTCCGATTGAGAAGAAGTATATCAGCCATTTCCCTGAGGAGAGACTGATTTGGTCCTATGGTTCCGGTTACGGCGGAAACGCACTGTTAGGAAAGAAGTGCTTTGCTCTTCGTATTGCTTCTGTTCTTGCACGTGATGAGGGCTGGTTAGCTGAGCATATGTTAATTCTTCGTCTTACCAATCCTAAGGGCGAGACCAAGTATGTAGCAGCTGCATTCCCGAGTGCTTGCGGTAAGACTAACCTTGCAATGCTTGTTCCTACCATTCCCGGCTGGAAGGTTGAGACTGTTGGTGACGATATCGCCTGGATGAAATTCGGTAAGGATGGACGTCTCTACGCAATCAATCCTGAGGCTGGTTTCTTCGGTGTTGCACCCGGTACTTCCTTAGATTCCAATCCGAATGCTATGCATAGCATCGAAAAGAATACGATTTTCACTAACGTAGCACTTACCGATGATGGTGATGTATGGTGGGAGGGTATCGGTACTCCAGCACCTGATCATCTGATCGACTGGAAGGGCAACGATTGGACTCCGGACTCCAAGGAGCCTGCTGCACATCCCAATGCACGTTTCACTGCTCCTGCTTATCAGTGTCCTGCAATCGCTCCTGACTGGGAAGATCCCGCAGGTGTACCGATCTCTGCAATCTTGATCGGTGGACGTCGTCCGAAGACCATTCCTTTGGTACATGAGAGCTTTGACTGGAAGCATGGTGTATTCTTAGGTTCTATCATGGGATCTGAGATTACTGCAGCTGCTATCTCCAACAATATCGGTCAGGTTCGTCGTGATCCTTTCGCAATGCTTCCTTTCTTCGGTTACAATGTATGTGATTACCTGCAGCACTGGCTGAATATCGGTGAGAAGAGCGGCGAGGATAAATTACCAAAGATCTTCTACGTGAACTGGTTCCGTAAGGATCAGAACGGTAAATGGTTATGGCCCGGTTTCGGCGACAACAGCCGTGTCCTGAAATGGATCTTCGAAAGAACCTCAGGAGAAGGCAAGGCTGTTAAGACTCCGATTGGTTATATGCCTACCGAGGATGCAATTGACCTTACAGGATTAGAAAGTGTCAGCGAAGCTGATTTACATGAACTTCTGAAGGTTGATAAGAATGAATGGCTGAATGAAGTGGCTTCTGTAAGAGAGCATTATGCTAAGTTTGGTGAAAAGCTTCCGAAGGAGCTTGCTAAACAGCTGGATGCACTTGAAGCAAGATTAAACGCATAATATAGAATTATTCAAGGCACTATCATTACCCCGATGGGTAATGATAGTGCCTTTTAGAATGCATTTGTATAAAAATGTAGAAAACAGATCACCGAATTAGTTAATTTGACGGTTAACAAACAGGGCTAAGTTATGATAATATATTAGAATGTAAGAAGTAAAACAATTTATAATTATAAGAAAAAATATCGAAAATGATTGAAAACTAGGCTTGCTTTGTAGTAGAATGTTAGTATTGCAGCTTTGTATAGCAATTGAGATGAGAAGATATTAGGCTGATATGAGGAGAGAATAGCATGGAAGTATCAAAAAGAGCCATAAAGGAAAATGCCAGAGAATATGCGTTACGACAGATTCGGGATAACATCATCAATCTGAATTTGAAGCCTGGAGCAGCTGTGAGCGAAAATGAACTGGCGAAGGAACTGGGTATGAGCAGAACACCCGTCAGAGAAGCGTTGCAGGAGCTGCAGAAGATTAATCTGATCGAAGTGTACCCGCAAAGGGGCAGTATTATATCCTGCATTGATTTTGATATCGTTGAGGAGACGGTATTCTTAAGAAGAGTTCTGGAAAAAGCGATCGTAGAGGAACTTTGCGATACTATCACGGAAGAAAAGCTCATGATCCTTGAACAGAATATTAAGCTGCAGGAATTCTACATAGATAACAGATCAGCCCAGAAGGTGATGGAACTGGATAATGAATTCCATAAGACACTTTTCATGATGTGTAATAAGGAAAGAACCTATCATCTCATGGAGGGTATGCTCGGTCATTTTGACCGAATTCGTACCTTAAGCCTTTATTCTGTGAAGGAGATCAAGATCATAGCTGATCATAGAGCGATTGTGAATGCAATTCGTCTGCATGATAAGAACCTTGCAGCTGAATTCGTGATAAAGCATCTCTCAAGATACAAACTGGACCAGGCAGAGATTATGGAGAAATACCCGGAATACTTTAGTACGGATAAGGACAGACAGATCATATAGATATCTGAAGATAAATAAAACAATTGTGGGGCGTATTGCTATACGCCCCTTCTTTATGATAATCAATCATTTCTTTTTCGCAGCCATTCCAGTGCTTCGATTAAATGGTCCTGCATACTTTTAGAGCTACAGCCATGTATTATTGCAAGCATGCTTGCATAATACATGGCTGTAGCTCTACGGAGCCAAAAATAAGGAAAAATAATAAAAATGTCAAAAGTGCTGCTGTAAAGCACCTACGGTGCTTTTGACATTTTTATCATTTTTCTTTATTATTTGACATATCAGTGACAAAATCTAGTCTTACTATGTCTATATATTACCGAAGAAGCATAATATTGGAATGGTAGCTTTTTTACAAGGGATAAGTATGCAAGGTATGACCTGCATTTAACATTTGATACACAGTGTAAATTTACTGACAAGGAGTGCATAAGAATGAAAAAAGCTTTTAGAACACTGGTGACTGCCTCTGCAGTGGCGTTTTGCTTGTCGGGTTCTTTATTTGCCCGTACTGCGAGTGCAGAGGATATGAACGGAAGCAATGCTGCGGATACAACGGTTCAGACTCCGTCTGCTTACCAGATCGTAGTTACTCAAAATCCTCTAAAAACCATTTATTCCTGCGGTGAAAGTCTTGATTTAACGGGTCTGCAGGTGCAGAGCCTGAATTACGACGGAAGTAGCAGTATCATAACGGATTATACCTATGAAGGCTTTGACAGCAACAGGGTTGGTGTTCAGACCGTGCTGGTCAAATATCAGGATTGCTTTGCCAGCTTTAATGTTACGGTAAATCCTGCGAAGATCAAGAATATTACTGTTGGTGAGCACAGTATGACCTCCTATACCCTGACCTGGGATGTGGCTTCGGATATATCCTATTATGAGATCTATGTACGAGATGATATGTCGGGCTTATATTCGTCTGTTGCTACCTCTTTAACCAATAGCTATACTTTCACCCAACCGAGTGGAACTGTAAAAACCTATCAGGTTCGTGCGGTGAAGGATATATACGGACTCCTGTACTATGGTGAATTCTCCGACAGCTATACCGCTGCCACCTCACCGGATAAGGTACAGACACTGACCGCTGTTAATTCTACCGATACCTCCGCAGATTTATCCTGGAATGCCGTTACAGGAGCCACCGGTTACAGCATCTATAGACGTGCCGAGACTGCAAAGGATTTTGTTTTATGTGGCAACACACAAAGTACTACATACACAGATATCGGTCTGACCCCCGGAACGGTTTATGAATATAAGGTAAGCGCATATGTCTACGATGATGATTTTTTTGGTGAAGCTTCTCCTTCTGTAACCATCTGTACGAATCCGGGAATAGTAAAGCTGAATATCAAAGCAGGTGAAGAGAAGGCAAGACTGACCTGGACAAAAGCCAACGGAGTGACCTCATATGAGATTTATGGCAGTGATGGGATGGGCGGTTATTATCCCCTGACAACCATCAATGGCAGTACCACCAGCTATGTGCTGGAGGGCCTGACGACAGGGGAGACATATTCCTTTTACATCATTGCGCACAGGAACTATAATGGTACGGTATACAGCAGTGCCCAGCCGGCTCCGAAATCCGTTACGATTACGGAGGTGGCAGCTACCAGTACGCAAGCCAAATACTTTGCCGATAAGAAAGAATTTATGAATTCAACTGCTTATACCAAGATTGATACCTTTAAAAACAGTGTGAATTATTCCAAAAGCTATGTCATACCGGGACTCATAGAGACCAATGTAGGCGGGTTTATCAGTAAAAGCATGTGCCCTCAGGGTGTATGCTTTGCTAAGAATTATCTCCTGGTTACTGCCTATGATTTGAAAGATGAAGAAATGTCCGTGGTCTATGTTATGGATAAGACCTCAAAGAAACTATTGACCACATTGGTATTGCCTACGACCGCACATGTAGGCGGTATCTGCTATGACGGAACATATTTGTGGTTGACCACCGGCTCTAAGGCATCCGCACTGAAGATGACAGATGTACAGTATGCAGTCAAATCAGGACAGGCATATTATAACGTGGAATTCTTCGAGGTCTGCAAGCTTGGAATATCGGCTTCCTATATTACATATTTTGATGATAAGCTATGGGTAGGAACCTATAATGAGCTGCAAAATACATATATGTATAGTTATGAGATAGACGATTTTGACACCTCTTTAGCACTGACCAAGGTGGATACTGTTAAGATGCCGACGAGGGTACAGGGAGTTTCCTTCACGGAGGACGGATATCTTATCCTTTCCCGTTCCTGCCAGTTGTATCAAGGACTTCGCGGATATATGAGAAGAATTGAGGTATATCAGCCTGATCTGGAGAATGAGGACGGAGGAACCATCTCAATCGGTTCGGCGATGAATTGCATCTATACCCCGTCTATGAATGAGGGCATTGCTCTGAAAGGCTCCTATCTCTATGTCCTGTTTGAATCGGGTGCGTTCCCGGATGCGTCCTACAAGATGGATAGAATCTGTGCCATCAAATTGAATTCTGTTCTTGGGGAGAGTGTAGTCCTGGCAAGGGCTGAGAAAAACAAGAATAAGAATAATTAATATTGGCTGTTGCAAAACACAAATCTTATTAAGGGTGAAATGTGTTTTGCAACAGTTTTTATTTTATTAGAAAAAATTAAGGATGATTAGTGCTGTATTTGCAGTAATAATAATGGCCGTAATGATCCATCCCACGACATTTGTGATAGGTTTATTTACCAGTGAACCCATAAGCTCCTTCCTTTTGGTGAGCAGTAGAAGCGGGATGATGGCTGCAGGCAGGATTAAGCTTAAGGTGACCTGGCTAAGAACCAGTGCCCGAAGAGGATTGATACCGCTTATAATAATCAGCATGGCAGGAAGCATCGTGATGATGCGGGTAACCCTATCCTTGATATTCAGACCGACAAAGCCCTGCATAACGGTCTGACCTGCCATCGTACCGACGGCAGAGGAGGATAATCCGGAAGCAATCAATGCGATGGCAAATATCTGGCCGGAGATGGCTCCGAGCAGGGGGGTAAGGGATTCCTTAGCCTCCTCCATCGTGGAAACGGGGATCTGATTACGGTAGAATACTGCTGCAGACACTACTACCATAGCTGCATTTACAAGAAAAGCAAGGTTCATGGCAATCGTAATATCGAGACGCTCAAGACGATAATGCCTTATCTTATCCTCCGGAGTCAGATCATTCTTATTTCTTTGCTGAACCAATTGGGAATGGAGGTATATGACATGGGGCATGACCGTAGCCCCGAGCATACCCACAGCTATGAGTACAGCATCCTTTCCCGGAATAGACGGCAGTAAAGTATGGATACCAACCTGCTGCCAATCCGGCTTTGCCAAAAACAGCTCCAGCCCATAGGAGACGCAGATGATACCGATAAACGCGGTGATCACGAGTTCTATCACCCGTTGTCCGTACTTACTGAGATAGATAATGAGAAGAGTCAGGCCGGCAGTGATCAGTCCAGCCAAGGGTAACGGTATGTGAAACAAAAGCTTAAATCCGATTGCACCACCGATGAATTCTGCAAGGTCGGTAGCCATTGCCACAAGCTCAGCCAGAATCCAGAAGCACCAATTTACCTTTCTGGGGAAGACCTTACCGCATAGCTGTGGAAGGTTACAACCGGTGGCAATGCCGAGCTTGGCAGTCAGGGTCTGTAGAAAAACAGCCATGAGGTTGCTCCACAGGATTACCCAAAGCAGATGATAATTATAGGAAGCACCACCACTGATATTGGTGGCAAAATTCCCCGGATCGATATAAGCAACGCTGATGACGAAGGCAGGCCCGAGAAAATGCAAAACAGATCTCTTTTTCGGCAGGATCACCGAGTTTAATCTTTTGATACTCATCTGATCAGTGGTCGGGGGATACGTCCGACCATAACTTTCATCAAGCATATAACACCTCTTTATTACAGTCACTTAAAGCAGAATGGCTAAAAAATTTAGCCAGGGCTAAAAATGTTTTCCTAGACTACATTATGATTAATAGAGAAGAAGTGTTACAAAAGATTTCTCAGTCCTTCTCACGTACAAAATCCCCGTATCGTTTCATGATATCCGGATTCTCCTCCAGAAAACCAATGAATAGCTCCAGCCGCTTTAAGGTGATGTGTGAGACGCTGTGTTCAATCAGCTCCGTTTCAACCAGCATATCCTCCTTGATACCGAGACACTTTAAAAAACCTTCTATGATTTCATGGCGCTTTAAGAGATAGGCGCCGGCCTTACTGCCGCTTTCGGTCAGGGCGATGATGCCATACTTTTTATAATCCAGAAAACCCAGGCGGCTTAGCTTCTGAACCATCTTTGTGGCAGAGGGAGCCGTGACATTCAACAGGCTTGCAAGAGTATGGATGCGCATATATCCCTCCGTAAGACTGTTCCGGTAGATCATCTCCAGATAATCCTCCATGGAGGAGGTTAGAAGCCTCTGATTTTTTTCCAGTAGTTCATAGCCGCGTACGGTATGGAACTTGAGCAATTCTTCCATAGACTCCCCTCCTAATCAACATTTCTGTACTTCAGTGTCTTTGCAGCCTCTTCAAGAAGCTTCTTCATGGGATAGTTATGCGAACGGCAGATCCTTCGCAGCCCAAAAAGCCGTTCCGGATCCGAATTGATCAGATTCAATCCATAGGTTGTGGAAAGAGTGGATTTGAAACCGAGACGCTTTATGATATTTTCAGTTGTATTATTATATTTACCGTAAGGATAGGTGAAGGTGGTGGGAGTAATATCCAGCAGCTCAGTCACCCTGTCCTGCAACTTCAGGGTGTCTTCGGTCAGCAGTTGTTCATATTGGGAGAGGGTTTCATTGGCTCTTTGGTAACATCCATACCGTCCATAACAGGTACTATGAAGATTATAGGTATGGTTTTGTACTTCGACATGACCGGAATCCTGCATTTCCCGAAGATTATCCCAGGTCAGATGAGCATAATTGATTCGATTATCCTCCACTCTTGAAAAGTCGTCGATACTCTTGCCGACGATGGATACAACGATCTTCATGTCATACTGTTTCAGAAGCGGATACACATAATGATAGGTACTTAAGTATCCGTCGTCAAAGGTGAGAATGATTGGATTATCAGGCAGAGGAGTTTCTTCATACACATAACTGATCAGGTCTGACATTGTAATCGTATGATAATTATTCTTCGACAGATAAGCCAGATCACTCTCAAATTCATACGGGCTGATGCAGTCTTTACCGAATCCCTGATTTTTGACCTGATGATACATGATAATGGGTACACAGACAGAATGACCGGAGGAGGTAACGGCATAGATCCCGATAAGATTGTCGGTTATGGAGTAAAGCAGGAGTGTTATGATGGCAGATAGAAGAAAAACCTTGCCAAAGCGCTTATATGAAATGAAATTTCTCATAGAGTCCTCATAGAGATGCTTTATCCATACATTTTATGTATTACTTTGATAAACATGCAAATTCTATCAGACAGCAGGAGTATATACAGAGTACAATGATGTTAGAATTATTTTACTTTTCCTATTGACAAAGAAATACTTCGGTGATAGAATTAATTATACTTCGAAGGGCGAAGTAAAATTTATTTGGGATAGATGCTGTCATGAAAGAAACAATGGAACAATTCATATTCGAATTCATCGATCAATGTAAGCTGCTTTTTTTCCCTGAACAATGGAATAATACCTTTCTGGATTATTCTAAGAATGAGGTATTTGCTTTGTTCTTTGTTTATCGTAAGGGAAGCGCCAATATGACGGAGATCGCTGAGTATATCGGAGTACCTCTCAATACCGCCACCGGAATCATCAGCCGTCTCGAGAAGAGGGGTGTCATCAGGAGAGAACGGGACGTGGTCGATAAAAGGGTCGTAACCATCGGTATCAGCGAGGAGGGGAAGCGCTTTCTTTCCGATCAGCTGATGGAGCTGGAGCGATATTACGAGCTTTTTATGGAATCCATAACGAATGAGGAGAAGGTGCTACTGATCAAAATGATTGGCAAATTTCTGGATATCGTTTCCCGTGATTTGGCAGATAAGAATCAGGTACAGGAGACAAAGAAGACAGTCAGAAGGATTATCATCGAATAAAACAGGACTTATTTCAGTTCTGTTTATTCTTACTAAAATAGTTCGAGTAATGAAGTATTCATATGATGAAATATTAAAGCTTATAATAGATGGATAGTAGAAAGGAAGGATCAGATGGAACGAATTGTTATTTTTACAGGAAAAGGCGGAGTCGGTAAGACCAGTGTGGCGGCCGCTCATGCACGAAAGGCGGCTGTCGGGGGGAAGAAGACCTTACTTGTCAGCGCGGATATGGCGCATAATCTCAGCGACCTGTTCGAGATGCCGATCGGAAGGGAGATTACCAGGATTGACGGGCAGCTGTATGGTTTGGAGATTGACCCGGAGTACGAGATGGAGCACAACTTCAGTCATCTGATGACAGCCATCAATCGAATGATGAAATTCGGAGAGGAACAGAAAGAGGAACCCGGGGATCTCTCTATGCTGCCGGGACTTGAGGAATTATTCTCACTCCTTAGAATTCAGCAGATATATGAGAGCCACGAATTCGAGGTTATTATCGTGGACTGTGCCCCGACCGGTGAGACACTCTCACTGCTAAAATTTCCGGAGCTGTTCTCCTGGTATATGGAGAAGCTGTTCCCGATTGGAAAGGTTGCAATGCGCGTGCTGCATCCGGTTTCGCAGAAGCTGTTTAAAGTAGAGCTACCGGACGGGAAGGCAATGAATGATATTGAAAAGCTCTATCTAAAGCTGGTCGAGCTTCAGGAGCTTTTAAAGAACCGGGATGTATCCAGTATCCGTTTGGTGACGATACCGGAGAAGATGGTGGTAGAGGAGACAAAGAGAAGCTATATGTACCTGAATCTCTTCAATTTCAACGTGGACGGAATTTTCATTAACCGTATCCTGCCCATGGACTTAGAGCTTGGGTTCTTTGATGAATGGCAGAAGCTGCAGGCGAATTATATCCATGAGCTCGAGCAGATTTTCGGAGTCTTGCCGATCTGCCGGATCAAATGGTATGACATAGAGATTACCGGAATGAAATCCCTTGACAGGCTGATTAAGGACTCACTTACTCAGGATAATCTTCTTGAGGTCCTTACAAGTCTGCGAAATGAGGAATATGAAAAGACAAAGGAAGGATATTTACTTAAAGTATTTCTGCCCGGTGCGGTGAAGGAGGAAATCCTTCTTCATGAGACGGGTTCGGATGTGGTGGTACGCATCGGGAGCTTTAAGAGAAGTATTCCGCTGCCGAGTGTATTACGCAAATATCAGGTGAGCGGAGCCAAAATAGTGGATCAATATCTGAATATTCAGTTTTTACCTATAGAAGGAGGTACGGTGCATGAATAAGCAATTTATGGTTAAGATGCTTCAGGCGAAGCATTTAGAATATGAGGCATTAAAGGAAGTTATGCCGGAATGTATGGCAAAAAGGGTTAATAAAATTGGAGAAGAATTGCTGGAGGTTGCTATGGAGTATTTTAAAGCAACTTATCAAGGGACCGGGGACGAAAAGCAGGAGTCCGAAAATGGAGCGAAGTCCAGAGTCAATAAGATTACGATCGAATAAAGGGAGGGAGGAATTATGAGAATTATATTATATACGGGAAAAGGCGGAGTCGGAAAGACCTGTGTAGCGGCAGCAACCGCCTGCAGCCTGGCAGCAGAAGGAAAGAAAGTGCTTGTAATCAGTACCGATCAGGCCCACAGTCTGGGAGACGCACTGGATTGCAAATGTAAGGCTGACCCCATCGAGGTTGCTAAGAATCTGTTTGCAATGGAAGTGGATGCGATAACGGAATGTGAGAGGGCTTGGGGTACACTGAAGGATTATTTAAAGCAGCTGATGGTCTCAAAGAACGGTGAAAGCCTGGAAGCGGAGGAGCTTCTGGTATTTCCCGGCTTTGAAGAGCTGACGGCATTGTTTAAGATCAAGGATATTTATGAAGAAGGGCAATACGATGTATTGATTGTTGACTGTGCTCCGACCGGAGAGACCCTTTCACTGCTAAAGTTTCCGGAGATGTTCGGTGAAATGATCAGCAAGATGCTTCCATTGAAAAGAAAAGCGATGAAGGTTGCAGGGCCTGCAGTATCCAAGCTTCTGAAGGTGCCCATGCCGAAGGACACCATATTTGATGAAATCGAGAAACTTGTGGATAAAATGAACGGACTTCGTGAGCTGATGTGGAATAAAGAGATTGTCAGCATCCGTATTGTTACGACACCGGAGAAAATCGTGATCAAGGAAGCAAAGCGTAATTTTTCTTATCTGCATCTTTTTAACTATAATGTCGATGCTATCATCGTCAATAAGGTTTATCCCAAGGAGTCCTTATCCGGGTATTTTGCACCCTGGATTAAAAATCAGGAGGCAGCGCTGGAGGATATCAGGGAAAGCTTTGCAGGTGTACCGATCTTCTATCTCGAGCTGCTGCGACATGAGCTTAGGACAGTTGAACGTCTGATGCAAGTTTCAGAGAAGCTATATGGGGAAAGAAAACCGGAGGAGGTCTTGTTTAGCAATACGGTCTTTTCTACAGAGAGGATCGGAGATCAGGAAATCTTTGCAATTGTCCTGCCCTTCTTTGAGCTTAAGGATATGGAGCTGACCCAGAAGGGAGATGAACTGCTTCTGGTGATTAAGAATGAGAGAAGGAAATTCATACTGCCAAATAAGCTTAAGAATAAAGAAATCAGTGGTGCAAAGTATGAAGACGGGGTCTTAAAGCTTGAGTTTAATTCATAAGCAGTAATAATGCTCTGTGGGGATCATGACAGCATAAAGCCTGTAGCTTAGGTTTTATGCTGTTATTATTGTGTAAATTATTAGGATATGTTATATTGCTACTTGTAACCTGATGAAATGCACGCAAAACGGAGATGATATTATGGAAATCAGAAGGACTGAGCCTGCTGACCTGGATACAGTCATGGAGATTTATGACCATGCCAGACTCTATATGAGACAGAACGGTAACTTAAATCAATGGACTGACGGTTATCCGTGCAGAGAACTTATTACACAGGATATGAACAATGGTGATAGCTACGTATGCATATCGGAAGGAAGGATTGTCGCCGTATTCTCCTTTATCAGGGGAACGGATCCGACGTATTTGAACATATATAACGGCAGCTGGCTAAATGACGAGCCATATGGAGTGATTCACAGAATCGCATCAGACAGCCATCAGAAGGGTACTGCCTCCTTCTGCATCGATTGGTGTTACAGACAATGCAGGAATATTAGAATCGATACGCATGAGGATAATCATATTATGCAAAATTTATTGATCAAAAACGGATTTACCAGATGCGGAATTATCTATCTGTTAAACGGTGCAGTCAGGGTGGCTTTTCAGAAGGCTGAATAGGCTGTAGTTAGGCGAAAATTACATACGACATAACTAAACATAAATCACATATGCAAAAAAGGAGAGAATATGATAAATACGATTGTATTGGACATCGGAAACGTCCTTGCGCGCTTTCGCTGGGAAGATTACCTTGAAGATTGCGGCTATGAGGAGGAAATCAAGAGAAGGATCGGTAAAGCCACTGTCTTAAGCAACCGCTGGAAGGAATGGGATCGAGGGGTAGAGGACGAGCAGGAGCTGATTGATGCCTGTATTGCGGTTGAACCGGAGCTTAAGCAGGAAATCCTAAAACTGTTTTTTGATGATTATGAACAGTTGGTGGTGGAGTATGACTACTCCGCAGATTTTGTCAGGAAGTTGAAGGAGAATGGATACCGGGTATATCTGCTCTCCAATTACAGCAGGATGCATTTTCACAGGGAGAAGGAGCCCTACCGCTTTATGCAGTATGTGGACGGAGGAGTGATCTCCTATGAAGTAAAGCAGATCAAGCCCGAACCGGAAATCTATCGGATACTGCTTGAGAAATATGCGATCAATCCGGAGGAGGCCGTATTTCTGGATGACCTTAAGGAGAATCTGGAAGCAGCCAAGGCCTTTGGCTTACATACAATCCAGGTGAAGAACCATGAACAGGCACTAGCCGATTTAAGAATGCTTGGAGTTAAAATATAATAATATAGCTATGAATAGGGGAGGGGTTATATGATCGAAAAAACAGCATATTATCTTGGTAGAAATGATGAAGAACCTAATATTGCCTTGGCGCTGGAATTGTGTGACACCAATAATATGGACGGGGTTAAGGAAATTGTTCAGGGCTTATCTGATAAAACAGAGCTGCTGGCAAATGATTGTATTAAGGTTCTGTATGAGATAGGTGAAAGAAAACCGGAATTAATCGCAGATTATGTAATGGAATTTATTCAGCTGCTAAAATCGCGTAATAACAGGCTTGTCTGGGGAGGTATGACAGCTATCGCACAATTAGCCTTATTAAGACCGAAGGAAATATTCGAGAACAGAAGCATTGTGATCGATGCTTATGAAAAAGGAAGTGTCATAACAAGGGACTATAGCATCAGTGTATTTGCAAGGCTGGCAAAAGCTGATCAGCAGTATGAAAAAGAGATGCTGGCAATCCTTCTGCAACACTTGAGAACCTGCAGGCCGAAAGAAGTCGGTCAGCATGCCGAGAGAGCAGCAGTCTGCGTAAATCGGGACAATGCCGCTGAATTTTTCGAGGTATTAGCAAGCAGAAGAAGCCACCTGACGGAGGCACAAAATAAGAGGGTGGATAAGCTGGTCAAACAGCTGAAGACTTCTTTATCATTGCAATAAAATCACCGGAACGAATAAAAGACACCCTACTGATTGATGTGCAGCAATCAGTAGGGTGTCTTTTATTTAGCTTAAATCTATTCCAGGCTATTTTACAATAGGTCTTAACTGGCTTTCTCCTGGGAGAGTCCAAGAATACAGTGATCTATCTGTTCTCTGAGTCCGGCAGAGATTGTTGTTAACGGAAGTCTTACCTCTTCGGATTCGATCATGCCGATTTTATGAAGATAATACTTAATAGGTGCCGGGTTAGGCTCTTTGAATAACAGTGGAATGATATCATGAAGCTGTTTCCATGCTTCAAGGGCTCCCTGTGCATCGTTCGCTTTCACCTTGTGATACACATCGACGAACTGCTCTGTATGAAGATGAGCAGAAGCCATAATTCCTCCCTGGGCACCTAAGGTGAGGGAGAGGTAGAACAGAATATCCTCGCCGGTCAGAATGGAGAAATCCTTCGGAGGATTCATCATCAGTGCCATGCTCTGCTTGATATCTCCGCAGCAGTCCTTGACACCGACAATATTCTTCAGCTCCGCCATGCGGTAGATGGTCTCATTCTCAACATTGACACCGGTTCTATAGGGAATGTTATAGATGACGATATCAAGAGGAGTTTCCTCGGCGATTGCCTTGAAATGGCTGTAGATACCCTCCTGGTTCGGCTTGTTATAATAGGGACATACGGACAGAATACCCTGAATATCATAATATTCCGCAATCTTAACCTTCTTGATTACCTGAGCAGTATAATTACCACCGATGCCTACATAGACCGGCAGACGGCTTTTATTAAACTCCATGGTTTTTTCAATCATTTCCTCAAATTCATAATCACTTAAGGTAGGAACCTCACCGGTAGTACCTAACGGAATGAAACCGGAAATACCTTTGTCAGAGTAATGCTCGATCAGCCTTTTATAGGATTTGTAATCTATTTTATTATTCTTAAATGGCGTAATAATCGGTAACCAGACACCTGTTAGCTGCATTAGAAAACCTCCTCATAATCAATACCTGCATATCTTTCTGATTCTATTTTACAAAACATTATTTTAAAAAAATAGCTTGATAATGCTTTTGATATTGCATATAATGCTATGTAAGTAAATAATCGGTAATCGAAAGGATGTGAACGGGCAATGATTAATTTTGAAAAGGCAGGGTACTTAGACGATGACTTTAGGATGTTTCATCTGATTGACAGACAGCGAAAGGAATTCGGATTCCACTACCATGATTTTAATAAGATCATCATTTTTATCAGCGGGAACATCAATTATACCATTGAAGGAAAGAACTATGAACTTCAGCCATATGATATCGTACTTGTCAATGCCGGTGAGATTCACAGGCCTTCAGTTCTGGATAATTCAACATATGAAAGAATCATCATTTATGTGTCACCGCAGTTTTTAAATACCTTTAAGGAAAAAGAATATGATCTAAGCTACTGCTTCAACAGGGCCAAGGAGGCACATTCCAATGTGCTGCGTATACATTCCATGGAGAAAAGCAAGCTGTATCAGGTATGTCAGGAGCTGGAGCATTCCTTCGCGGATCATGCCTTTGCCCAGGAGCTGTATCAGAGGATTTTATTCTTGGAATTCATGATTCAGCTGAACAGGACTGCGATTTCCAACCATATCAATTATCTTGACTCAGCGAAGGATAATACGAAGCTGCTTCAGATTATCGATTATATCAATTCTCATTTGTCGGAAGAGCTTACCATAGAAATTCTGTCCTCGAGGTTTTACTTAAGCCGCTATTATCTGATGCACTTTTTCAAGGAGGAGACAGGCTACACCATCGGTAATTATATTACTGAGAAGCGACTGCTGCTGGCCAAGAGTCTGGTGCAAAACGGCTGTTCCCTGACAGAAGCCTGCTTTCAAAGCGGTTTTCGGAATTATTCGACCTTTTCCAGAGCGTTTAAGAAGACCTTCAAGACCATTCCGAAGAATGCCATGTTTCTCGATTAGTACGATGTGATTTTCAGGTTATAAAAGAGTAGTAAATCGCTATTTACGAAAGGGAGGAAAAATTATGTTTTTGGGTGAAGTATGTCTTTGTTCCAACGATGTGTTGACGCTTGCCGGCTTTTATAAAAAGATCTTTGGGCAGGAACAGAATGATCAGAATGAGGTTCATCAGACAGTAATTGGGGAGGGAGTAGCTATCACGGTCTATAATGACGGGACGGTTAAAAATAACCGGAATCAGAATATATGTCTGGCTTTTACCGTCGATGATGTGGACAAGGAGTATGAACGGTTAAAAACCTTGGGGGTAACGGTAATAGAGCCACCAACAACAAGACCCTGGGGAGCAAGAAATATGCATGTTACAGATCCGGACGGTAATCATATCTATTTTCGCAGCCTGCTTGTATAAATCGAATATATGTGCAAGAATTCATAAGGATATTGACAGCTCTTATACAGAAGTAGGAATAAGACAGCTTGTTTTGTATGGGAGATAAGAAGGAGAATACTGATTATGGCAAGAACAATTGTTACTTATAATGAGGTCATTGAACTCAATCATTTGCTCGAGGAGAATAACCTGCGTTTTAAACTGCATCTGCATGATGCCTGCGGGAGTCAGAGCTTTACGATGGAAGTGCTCAGCAGTTGTGCCTGTGAAGGAAGATATGAGGAGATGAAGCAGAAGGTCACACAGTATTTTATGAACAAAGGCATATCTGTCAGATTCCTTGATAACGATCTGGAGTTTGTGATTAGTAATTAAAAATATTTAAGGAAAGGCTTTTCTATTTTACTTTAGAGTAGTAGAATACAATATAATAACCGGGAAGGGGCAGAAAGCTCATGGGAACAATAAGGATAGTGGCAGACAGCACCTGCGATTTATCGAAGGAATTGCTGGAACAATATAATATAACGATAATCCCGCTCAATATCGTATTGGATATGAAAAGCTATCAGGACGGTGAGGATATCACACCGGAAGAAATCTACCGTTGGTCGGACGAGGTTCATATGACGCCAAAAACAGCCGCACCGGAGCTGGGAGTGGTACTTGAGATACTAAGACCTATGACTTTAGCGGCGGAGGATATTATCTTTTTCGGTATTTCCGAAGAGATGTCTGTGACCTGTCAGGTCGTTCGCATGGCAGCAGAGGAATTGGCATATGACAGGATATGGGTGATCAATTCTAAGAATCTTTCGACCGGCATAGGGCTTCAGGTACTCAAAGCTACACATCTGGCTAAGGCCGGGCTTCGCGCGGAGGAGATCGTGCAAGAGATAGAGAAAGCCCGCAGCAGGGTCAGGGCTTCCTTTGTAGTCGATACCCTTACCTATCTGCATCGTGGCGGCAGATGCAGCTCTGTGGCAGCCCTCCTCGGGAATACACTTAAGCTGAAACCGATGATAGCAGTCACGGATGGCAAGATGGGTGTGGCCAGGAAATATCGCGGCAGAACGCAGGCAGTGGTCAGAAGCTATGCGAAGGATTTGGAGCAGGAGCTTTTAATGGCTGATCCGGCGAGGGTATTTATCACCCATTCAGGAATAGGGGAGGATATTCTAAAGGAAACCTATGAATATCTGACCGGATTGAATTATTTCGATGAAATCCTCATCACCCGCGCAGGCGGTGTGATCAGCAGCCATTGCGGTCCCTGTACACTTGGTATTTTATATTATTGCAAATAGACGAAGAGATTGCTTCAGAATAGGAACTGAATAGAAGGAGAATGGATTAGCTTCCCTCACACAGTCCATTCTCTTTTTTGGGTTTTCTACATTTTAAAGCAATAACTATTATTGTACATCATTATCTATCTACATTGTTTTCATTTTCTTGTTCAAGCAGATACTGATCGACTTCTTCCATCCCTAAGAATCTAACCAGTGTGTTAGGAAATGCTTGATAATTTTCTCTCGTATAGATGGGCTGCATTAATACACAGCTTTTATCTTTGTTTTTATCCAGATATGTCTTTAGAGCTGTAATATCTGAAAAGATTTTATAAGACTTTCTTCCTTTATTGTTGGAGATTTCATATATTCCACAAGGTTTTTGCATGGAATAATCCGCAGTCCTTAAATATAGCTTTGCTATTTCTAATGACTTATAAGGAAAATTCCAGCGTTGCACATTACGTTTTTCATCTTTATCAATACAAATGCATCTACCGCAAGTTCCGCAGATATATTGTTTATGAGTTTCTAAACAGTGTCGTGGCTCTAATAAAGGAGTAACACGACTTCTCTCGCTATAACATTCTACACATTCCATACAGAAACCTCCATAGCATATTGATCGGTACAATCTCTTTTACGTTGACGATCTAATTTTATCTTTATTAATTATTATAGTTCAGGAGAGAGGAAAATTCAAGCAAAATAAGAACATGTGTTTGGAAACCTGAAAAGTGCATTATGGAAGGATTAACTAATTTCCAAGATATATCGATATATAAAATGATAGCTTATTTATATGGGAGGGATTTTTATGTCGATTAAGACAGTACATAGCGGAGGTACTAATTTTTTACCTGGGGATGGTATTCAGGAAAGTCAGGGAAAGACATCGCAGCATAATCATAGCAAGCAAACCGGCAAAAATAAGAAAGTAGTCTTTGCGGGGGACTTAAATCTCAGGCAGGAGGATATGCTTCTAAATAAAGTGAAGAACCGGAAGAAAGCGTTGAAGACCATACTTGATCAATATCAGAGGGACAATCAGGTTGAGGATAGCATCAATAAGATTAAGAGCCATCAACAGGAGCTTGACGAAGAGCTAAAGTTTGCCGCCGGACAATACAGCAATCTTAAGGAGCTTCGCCAAGGGCTGAAGACGTCATTCGGTATGACGGAGGAAAGTGAGGAGGAAGTCAATCTGCTGTTATTGGAGAAGAGCATCTATGGTGACGAGAAGCTCACCGAGGAGGAACAAAAGAAGCTTGCAGCAATGGGACCACTGACAGAGTATCAGAAGACAGCCTTACAATATGATGCAAGGATGGAGTTCTGGGAGGATAGAATAAATATTTACAATCATGGTATATCAAATGATGCCAAAAGCATAATTTCAGTCAAGCTGGAGCTTTTAAAGACTCATCCGATGGTGGATGCCCAGAAGGAGGCTGCCGAGATTCTGGAAACGGCCTTAAAGGAGACAATCAGCACGATTGTGGATGAAGCGAAGGATCAGTACGACGAAAAGCTGGAAAAGCAGGCAGAGGATGCGAAGAAAAAGCAGGAGAAGGAGCTGGAGGAGGCCGAAAAGCTTCAGAAGCTGAAGGAAGATAAAGAGAAGCGGGAGCAGGGCCGTACAGAAGGAGGAAGTACTCCTGACCTGACGATTACGGATACAGTGCTAGTGGAAACTGCGGATCCTCAGCAAATTCGACAGGAGACTTTATCTGAGCTGATGTTTGAAGCCAGGAAGAACATGCTTCCGGAGGATACCAAGGGTATTGCCGTGGATGAATACATCTGATAAAGAGGTTGATGTTGATAAATCTTGATTTGCAGGCAGGATGCGGATGTATTATAATGGAAAGAAACGTGAAGGCGGTGACAGTGTGCATGTGAAAGAACTTGCAATAGCAAGGGGAATCCAAAAAGCCGAGCTGGTATTAAAGAACGCCAACATCATCAATGTATTTGCCGAACAGGTGGAACACGGAGATATTGCTGTCTGTGGTGATACTATAGTAGGGATCGGAGATTATGATGGGGAGCTGGAGCTTGATTGCAGCGGCCTTTTTGTTGCACCCGGTTTTATTGATGGTCATATTCATCTGGAGAGCTCCATGATGAAGCCCGCGGAATTTGCCAGAGCTGTCTTGCCCCATGGAACGACGGCTGTGATTACCGATCCACATGAGATTGCCAATGTCAGCGGTATGGATGGCATTGAGTATATGCTGGAGGCTTCTGAGGGTTTGCCGTTGGAGGTGTTTTTTTCATTGCCCTCCTGCGTGCCGGCGACAGCCTATGACGAGAATGGATATACACTACTGGCCAGGGACCTCGAGCCCCTATATCAGAATAAAAGGATAGTAGGACTCGCTGAGGTAATGGATTATTATGAGACCATCCGTGGAGCGAGTGAAATACTTAAGAAGATAGAGGATGCTAAGGCAGCCGGGAAGGTGGTGGATGGGCATGCGCCCGGACTGCTAGGTAAGGATGCCAGTGCTTATATCGCTGCAGGAATACAATCTGATCATGAATGCATCAGTCTGGAGGAAGCATTGGAGAAGCTTCGACTTGGCCAGTGGATCATGATCAGGGAGGGTACCGCTGCGAAGAACCTGGAAGCCCTGATGGGACTATTTTCTCCGCCATACCATCAGCGGGCCATGCTTGTAACAGATGACAAACATCCTTACGATATTCTGTATCACGGTCATATGGATGACATCCTTCGTAAAGCAGTCGGACTTGGTGCCGATCCCTGCATTGCGATCAAGATGGCTACCTATAATACGGCAAGTTATTTTGGATTGAAGGGCAGAGGAGCCGTTGCACCTGGATACCGCGCTGATCTGGTACTTCTGAAGGACTTAAAAGATTTTTCTGTAAGCAAGGTGATCAAGAACGGACGGGTTGAAGCCGAGGACGGACAATGCATCAGGAGGAAGGAACCCGAGGTTTCGAAAGATTTATTGGATCGGGTCTATTATACCTTTCATTGCAGCGAGCTGATACCGGAGAATTTTCGTATTCCGGAGGAGACGAGGTTGGAGGAAGGATATTTTCGCGCGATCCAGCTGGTAGAAGGGGAGATAACTACCCGTGAAATCAGCGTTCCTGTTCAGGATGGGAAGGCAGGGGTTGATGTAAAGCATGATATCCTAAAGCTGGCAGTCGTGGAACGTCATCACGATACGAAGCACATCGGGATCGGATTCATCCACGGATATGGTCTTAGGCAAGGAGCAATAGCCTCCTCAGTTTCTCATGATTCTCATAATATCATAGCAGTCGGCACGAACGACTTGGATATTGCCACTGCCGCCAATTGTATCAGGGATATGCAGGGAGGCTGGGCAATCGCATTGAACGGGAAGATCATTGGCAATTTGCCATTGTCCATTGCAGGCCTAATCAGTAATCTGGATGCGGTTACATTGTCCGAGCAGATCCGGGATATCAAGAAGCTTGCCTCAGAGCTTGGAACTGCACAGGGAATTGATCCGTTTATGAGTCTGGCGTTCGTCAGTCTGCCTGTCATACCGAAGCTCAGACTCACAACCACCGGCTTATTCGATGTGGAAGCGCAACAATTTGTTTCATTGTATCTATAAGATTAAGTGTCAAAAGCACCTATTGATACTTAATCATCTATAAGGTATATGATCAGACTGCCTGTGGCAGATAAAACTGATGGAAAAGGGGTTTATATGGAGAAGATAAGCAAAAAGAATTGGGCACTGATCTGGATATTGGGGATGGCAGGTCAGCTGTGCTGGAATGTTGAAAATGCTTGGTTTAATACCTTTGTTTATGCAAAAATAGCACCAAATCCCGCAATCGTGTCCTGGATGGTAGGTGTCAGTGCTGCAGTAACCACCTTTGCTACCTTCCTGATTGGAACAATGGGTGACCGGAAGGGAAGGAGAAAACCTTTCATTGCTGCCGGGTATATATTATGGGGACTGTTTACAATCGCCTTCGGTGTTACGGAGTTTTTGCCCATCACATCAGTCTTTGCCGCTGGTTGCTTTGTGGTTGTGCTGGATGCTATTATGAGCTTTTTCGGTTCAGTGGGCTATGACAGTGCCTTCTGTGCCTGGACCACCGATATTTCAAATGAAACGAACCGGGGGAAAGTCGGTGGTGCCTTTGCTGCTATGCCTGTGTTGGCGACAATTATTGGTTCCGTCGTATCCGGCTATATCATCGACCAACTGGATTTCTTTGCATTTTTTATTCTCATCGGAGGTATTGTAACGGTAATCGGGTTTTTGTCCTTGTTTACACTGAAGGATTCGCCCGGTCTGAGGGCGAGGAAGGACCCAAAGGGCTTCTGGCACCAGTTCTTCTCAGTATTTAATTATAGAACGGTACGGGAGAATAAGGAATTATTCTGGGTGTTTGTCGTCATGATGGTATACTTTATCGGCTTTAATGTATATTTTCCTTATGTTAACATCTATTTTGTACATTATCTGGGTATGGATTATACAATGACCGGATTGGTACAGGGTGTCAGTCTGCTGATTGCAGTTCTGCTGACCATCCCTGTTGCAGGCTTCATTGACAAGGGAAGAAATACCAGAGTTATTTCGATTGCTCTGCTCGTCAATATCTTCGGTCTTGTGATCGTTGCTGTAGGCAGTCACCTTCTTGTCCTCGGACTGGGAATGCTTCTGACTGGTGCAGGCTATGTGATTATCCTGCAGACGCTCACTGCCTGGTACAAGAACCTTTATCCGGAGGATCAGAGAGGACAGTTTGAGGGTATCAAGCAGTTATTTTTTGTATGTATCCCCATGATCATCGGTCCTTCGATATCGGGCTTCATGATCAACAGCTTTGGAACAGAGGCAATGGTGGATGGTAAGGCAGGAATGATACCGAATGAATATTTATTTGGTGCATCAGCTATACTGACTCTTCTCACCTTTCTTCCGTTACTACAGGCAGGAAAGCTGCTGTCCAATAGAAAAGCTTTGAAATAAGGAGGAGGATCTAATGCAAAAGCTGTTCACAAAGCCGGGTCCGGTTCTGGATGAAAAGGGTTCGCCGTATCCCGGTTATTCAACCAAAAGTGTATTAACTTATCAGAGAAAAGCCATCAAGGCATCGCCTTTTCGGATAAAGGAGTGGGATTTTTATCAGATTACCGATCGTAACTTCTGCCTTCAATTCACGATTGGGCATGCTTCCTATGCCGGACAGGTCGGTATCATGTTTTTTGACTTTAATAAGGGTGAGATGCTGGCAGAGAAGGGGACCTTCCTGGTGCTTCCCTTCAATTCCCTGCATTTGCCTGAAAATGCGGAGAAGGATCATATGATCAGCTATCATAAGAAAGCCGGTCAAATGCGTTTTGAAGCGAAGGGAAATAAGCGTTTTCTGTATTGTAAATGGGGAGATTTTGAAGCGGATATCACACTGACGAGACAGAATGAACAATCCCTTGTCATTAACATTCCCTTTGATGAATCACCAAAGGCATTCTATTATAATCATAAGATTAATTGCATGCTTGCGGAAGGTACGGTCAATTATGGTGAAAGTAGCCATCATTTTGAACCCGGGGATTCCTTCGGCCTTCTCGATTGGGGCAGAGGAGTATGGCCCTTCCATAATGAATGGTATTGGAGCAATGGCACAGGATATGTGGAGGACAGAATTTTCGGCTTTAATCTGGGTTGTGGGTTCGGAAATACGAAACATGCAACCGAAAATATTCTGTTCTTCGGGGATACTGTGCATAAACTGGGAGAAGTGCATTTTGACTTAGGCTCCGAATACAGTGAGACCTGGCATATCTATGATGAGGAAGGAAGATTGGATCTGATCCTGACACCTTCCTATGACAGAACCACCAGAACAAAGCTCCTATGGGTTGATAACTGCTGTCATCAGATGTTTGGTAGTTTCTCCGGGAAGGCAGTACTGGACGATGGAACCGAGCTAAAAATTGAGAATCTGATTTCTTTTGCAGAGCATGCGGTGAATAATTGGTGATCATGACGAATTTTGTGGTCGAAATGAACTTAATTTAGTCAAAATACTATAGAAATCAATAGTCTTCTGTATATGTGTGTGTTATAATAGCATTAATTACTAGGGGTAAGTATTCAGTATCAAATGATCCTTACAATGCTTAAGGTGTTATATGGTTTGCTAAACAAAAGGTCCGGCTGATGTAATCAGCCGGATATCCTGCTAGAGAAAGCTTTTGGAAAGCGAGCTTTCTGATAGCTTTCTCTTGCAGGGTTATTATGTCACCGGAGGTGGCATGACCTTTTGTAAGATAATCAATAACATACTATAAGCATCATGGGTACTTAGTTACTGTAATTACTCCGGTAGGATACATATCACGGGGGGCTATTTCTATGAGAGGAAAAGTATTAAATGGTAACAAGGGAGAGAAGAAATCGGATACATCAAAAATATTAAGTAAGTTGAAGCCGAAAAACTTCTCAAAGAATCAAAAAAGTGTCAAGCAGGGTAGCAGTGAGACAACAGAGCCTAGGCAAAATTTTTCAGAGCAGACAAAGGGAGTTCAGGGGAAGAATCTAGTCTATATTTTTTATAGTATTCGGTTAAAACTCTTTATCGGCTTATTAATTCCAATTGTTTTGCTGGCGATATATGGTGCAATCTCCTATTCCAAATCGGAGAGTGCCATCATTACCAATTATGAGAACAGTTCTGCGGCTACCATCAAAGCTGTCGGTGACTTTCTGGATTTTGGTTTCAAAGCAATTGAAGAAAGATCCTCCGAGATGCTGCTGGATGATGATATCGGTTCCTATTTCAACAGACAGGAGGGTCAGGATGAATCCCAATTCATCAACACCCGCTATGCCTTGGAAAAGGATGTTCAGCTTGTAAAGAAGATGAACTCTTTCATCTCAGGGGTACATATTTTTGGTAAAGAGGGAAAGACCTTTTCCTCACAGGCATCAACGCAGGATAGTGTATATGAAAAATTTGAACAGACAGAAACAGGTAAAAAGTTTGAAGATAAAGCTGTAAAGATCCTATGGGTAGGGCAGCATAACGAGCTTGATTCTATGATAGCATGGGGAAATGGAACTGTACAATATGGTACCGGGGATTATGCGTTTTCCCTGTTCCGTTCGCTGAATGCTCGTAACGGATTTATCGTGATCGATGTGTCAAAGCAGCAGATACTGGACATGTTCTCAAAATATGAGTTAGGTGAGAACAGCATTAAGGCTTTTGTGACATCGGATGGAAGAGAAGTGATCACAGGCTCGGAAGAGACCAGCATTTTCGTGGGACAACCCTATTACGAGGAGGCTTTGCAAGCAGAAGAAGCGGTCGGATTTTCTTATCAGACCTATCAGGGTAAGGAATATCTCTTCCTGTACAGTAAACTCAGTGATGTCGGTGCCACGATCTGTGCCTTAATTCCAAAGGATACCATTCTTCAGCAGGTATCGGGAATTAAAAGTATAAATACCGCTTTTGTTATCATCTCCTGTATCATTGCCATCATCACGGTGGTGCTGATTGTCGGAGGAATCGCGAAAGCAATCGGATTCCTGAATAAGAGAATTACACTGGCGGCAAAGGGTGACTTAACAACAAGCTTTGAAACAAAGAGAAAGGACGAGTTCCTGCATCTTTCTAAGGGAATTGGTAATATGCTCTTTGATATGCGTAAGTTGATTGGAGAGGTACAGCAGGTGGGAAGTAAGGTCAGTATATCAGCATCAGGTGTTACCGACGATGCGGAGAAGCTTCTTACTGCAACAAAGGATATCTCCAGAACCATAGATGATATCGAGCAGGGTATCGTTCAACAGGCTGGTGACTCTGAGCAGTGCCTGCTTCAGATGGCGGGATTATCCGATCAGATTAACCAGGTTTATACGAATACCAATGAGATAGAGAAGATTGCTAATAATACCAAAAAGATAGCCGGTGAAGGTATTGTTATCATCGATGAGCTTAATCAAAAGGCGAAGGCTACGACGGATATTACTCATGATGTAATATCTAAGATTCAGGAGTTTGAAATTCAGTCACAGAATATCGGTAGCTTTGTAGCAGTAATCAATGACATCGCATCCCAGACCAATCTGCTTTCTCTCAATGCCTCCATCGAAGCAGCGAGAGCGGGAGATGCGGGACGCGGATTTGCGGTGGTTGCCAATGAAATCAGGTCGCTTGCTGATCAGTCAGTCCATGCGGTTAAGCAGATCCAGAACATCGTGAGTGAGATTAAGATCAAGACGAAGGATACGGTTGACACAGCAAAGCAGGCTGAAAGTATTGTTGAGTCCCAGTCGGAAGCATTGGACAAGACGGTTAAGGTATTTGACAGCATCAATGATCACGTCAATAATCTGGCTAACAATCTTGATCATATCGCCAATGGAATTAAGAAGATTGAGGAAGCCAAGACGGGAACAATGGATGCCATCCAAAGCATCTCTGCAGTTTCCGAAGAAACTGCAGCAGCGGCAGAAGAAGTAAGTGCAACTGCAGTCAGCCAGGTAGACTCTGTGGAGCGTCTGAGGGCAGCAGCCTTTGAGCTGGAAGAGGACGCTAAGAAGCTGGAGGAATCTATCAAGCTGTTCAAGATTAAATAATAAATAATGTTTATGCTTCAGGGAATGTTGTAGGTGTGACCTCAACATTCCCTGTTTTATGTAATATTCAATAATAAAGGTTTTGCATTATTGCAAACGATGCTCTATAAAGCTATTTTTGTAATCATTTATAATATGAGCCAGGTTTAGTATTTCAATTTATCATTGAATTTGATATGATGTAACTAAAGCGCAGTAAGCATATGCAAGCTTGCTTGTAATATGCGAACGGAGCTGTAGAGCATGAACGAAGTTCATGATGTAACTAAAGCGCAGTAAGCATATACAAGCTTGCTTGTAATAATGTATATAGTAAAGGAGAATGATAGAATGAAAGATAGGAATTCATCGACAGAGAAACTCGTTGCACTCACCTTTGATGACGGGCCGAATCTCAGTACAACACCAAAGGTTTTGGATAAGCTTGAGAAGCATGCGGTCGTAGCTTCTTTTTTTCTGATAGGAGAATTTGTTACAGACAGTACAAAGCCTATGGTCGAAAGGGAGATAGCGCTGGGGTGCGAGATTTGCAATCACTCCTGGTCCCACCCCTATATGGATAAGATAGCTCCTGAGCTGATTAAGCAGGAAGTAGAAGATACGGACCGTCTCATTCAGAGCCTGACCGGTAAAGCACCGGCATTTTTCAGACCGCCATATATCGCGGTAAAGGATGAGATGTATGATGTGATAGATCTTCCGTTCATCAACGGGATCAATTGCCTGGATTGGGATCCGAATGTTACGGCAACAGAACGGACGGATTTGATTTTATCGAATGTCAAGGATGGAGATATCGTCCTGCTTCATGATTTGGTGGATAATCAAAATACAGTAGACGCTTTGGATGCGATTATCACAGGCTTGAAGGAACAGGGCTATACGATGGTGACTGTCAGCGAGCTGTTCGAGTTAAAGGGAGTTAATCCGAGAGTAAAGAAGAAGCTTTGGAGCAATGTACTTGACTAAGAAGTTCTGTATACAAAGAAAGGACGATGAAGATCATGAATATTCTGGTTATGGGTGGAACTAGATTTTTTGGTGTTCATTTGGTAAGAAACCTGATAAAGGAAGGGCATGAGGTGACGATTGCAACCAGGGGGAATGTGGGTGATGACTATGGAGCTTTGGTCAATCGAATCATTGTGGATCGAAGCAATCGGGATGAGATGGCAGCAGCCTTCTGTGGGAAGCATTTTGATGTAATATGTGATAACATAGCCTATAGTTCGCTGGATGTGAAGAACCTATTGGATCAGGTGACCTGCGACAGGTATCTTCTTACCTCCTCGGTCTCTGTCTATCCTGAGTTGGCATTGGGTGTAAAGGAGGAGGATTTTAATCCTTTCACTTATCCTCTGATCTGGTGTACCAGGGAGGAATATTCCTATGATGAGATCAAACGACAGGCGGAATGTGCGCTATTTCAGAAATACTCTGGGATTTCGGCGGCGGCAGTCAGATTTCCCTATGTGATTGGTGAGGACGATTATACCAATCGTCTCTTCTTCTATGTGGAGCATATTATGCGGGGCATTCCGATGTATATAGATAATCTTGAAGCCGAAACCGCCTTTATCCATTCCGCACAAGCGGGTTCTTTTCTTGCCTGGCTGACTATGGGAGAGCTTACCGGACCGGTAAATGCTGCAGGAAGTAATACGATCACCCTTAGTCGGATCATTCGTTATGTGGAAGGAAAGTCAGGGAAGAAAGCTATTCTTTCTGATCAAGGTGAGCCGGGGCCCTATAACAGTGACAATACGGCTTTTTCTTTAAATACCAAAAAGGCAGAAGACTTTGGCTTCAGATTTGACAAGCTTGATGATTGGATTTATAAGCTTTTAGATTACATAATGATGAAATTGGAGTATAGAGATGCTTGACCTATGGATACTTTTTGCATTGATCTCAGGTATATTTGTCAGCCTGAGGGAAATGTATATCAAACGTAATATCAAACAGTCTCCGGAAATCATCAGCTTTACCACACGATTTTACGGAAGTATTATTTTCATAATCCTTGCATTTCAAGGGAATATTAAAATCACAAATATCCCGGTGTTTATCGGAATCACTGCAACTACTGTCGTTGTAACAGCCTTTGCGACACTCATCCGCCTGCGTATGATAAAGACGGAAGAGCTGTCCCTAACCACACCCTGGCTTGGAGCAGTCCCGATGTTTGTGGTTCTGTGGAGCATGGTACTTTATCGGGAAGTCCCTACCGGTCCGGCTTTGATCGGTATCCTGCTGGTTTGTATCGGGGCCTTCACCATAAATCTTCAGGGAGGAAGAATTGAAATCAAGAAGGCCAGTCTGTGGATGCTTCTGACTGCCTTGCTTTTAGGATTTACCACGTCCTTAGATAAGCTGGCGATCGGAGCGTCTTCTGCGATTACCTATTCCCTGATCTGGACCATATCCTCCGCACTGTTTATGTATGGTATCGCTAAGACTAAGAGCAGGAGAGTAATAACCTTTGATAAACATCTGGTCATACAGGCAGTATTGTGGGTAGGAGAGTTTCTTTTTCAGATGCTTGCCGTGCAAAACATCAGTCTGGTTGCTTCGGGACAGACCTATGTCAAGACACTGACGATGCTGAATATTGTGATCACAACAGTAATCAGCAGTCTGGTATTTCGGGAGGAAGACCGCAGGAAGAGAATCCTCTCTGCCTGTCTGATCTTTCTCGGTGCAGTTCTGGTAGTTATATTTCGCTAAATGAATCATAAGGAGTAGGAATATGAAGGAAATCAATAAAGAGTTCAATATGGAAATGTTAAGACGACTTTCCGATGCAAAAGGTGCATCAGGCTTTGAGGATGAGGTTGTTGATACGCTTCGAAGATATGCGGAGGGCTTGGGAGAAATAAAAGAAGACACCCTGCGTAACCTTTTTATCTATAGGAATGGTAACACGGGTAAGCGTCCCGTGGTTTTGCTGGATGCTCACAGTGATGAGGTCGGCTTCATGGTTCACTCGATCCGTCCTAACGGCACGCTTTCCATTGTGCAGCTTGGAAGCTGGGTGAACTACAATATTCCTGCTCATAAGGTTATGGTTAGAAATGCTGAGCATGAATATATTCCGGGAGTCATCGCAAGCAAACCGCCGCACTATATGAGTGAAAAGGATAAGCTTACGGTCCCTGACATCAATCAGCTCTCCATCGATATCGGAGCTTCCTCCAGGGAGGAGGCCATTAAGGAATACAAGGTGAGGATAGGGGAACCGGTGGTACCCTGCGTTACCTTTGAATATGATGAGAAGCATGATGTCATGATCGGAAAGGCTCTGGATAACCGCCTTGGTTGCGCCGGAGTGATCTCTGCTCTGCGTGCTCTTGAAGAAGAGAAGCTCGAAGTGGATGTTGTTGTAGGGATAGCTTCTCAGGAGGAGGTAGGAGCCAGAGGAAGTGTCGTAACCTCCAGAGTAACCCATCCCGATCTTGCGATTGTATTTGAAGGTTGTCCTGCAGATGATACTGTTGCGGAAGGATATGAGATACAGACTGCATTAAAGAAGGGTCCGATGCTCAGACACATTGACGGGAAGATGATCGCTAATCCAAGGTTTCAGAGATTTGCACTGGATACCGCCGAGACCTACCAAATCCCGGTGCAGGAGGCTGTCCGCACGGGAGGTACCACCAATGGTTCGGTGATCCATCTCTCCAATGAAGGTGTTCCGACTATCGTCGTGGGAGTTCCGGTCCGTTATGCCCATACTCATTATGGTATGGCTGCATTTTATGATTATGAGAACAGTGTCAGACTGGTCTGCGAGCTGCTGAAGGTGTTGAATGAGAAAATCATTGCTAGCTTTTAGAATATCCAATATCGATATTGATTATCTTAATGAAGAGTTGGGCTCAGCGAAATAAAGTGGTTGGTTTCGTTAAATAAAGTGTTGACAAAGCGGACTTCAAGATGTATATTCATATAAAATGTATGTATAAATATACAACGCAGATAGAAACTATATGAGGTGAAGACATGAAGAAGAAAGTATTTGTCGATGGAGTATCCGGTACAACCGGTTTAAAGATACATGAGAGGCTGAGCCTGTATTCCGAATTGGATATGATTACAATTGATTACGAGAAGAGACGTGACCCCACGGAGCGGGCTAAATGTCTGAATTCGGCAGATATCGTATTTCTGTGCCTGCCGGATGACGCGGCAAGAGAAGCGGTCAGTTTGGTGACAAATCCGGAGACAAAGATCATTGATGCCAGTACGGCATACCGGACTGCTCCTGATTGGACCTATGGAATTCCGGAATTATCTCCTGCTCATCGCCAGGCAATCAGAGAAACCAAGAGGCTTACCAATCCGGGCTGCCATGCTACGGCATTTATTTTGAGTGCCTATCCATTAATCCAGAGCAAAACGATGGATCCTGATTATCCTGTCACCTGCCAGAGTCTGACAGGCTATAGCGGCGGCGGGAAAGCATTGATCGATAAATATGAACAAAACGAGGGAAAGAATGATTACACCAAGGCGCCCCGCCCTTATGCCCTTGGTCTGAATCATAAGCATCTGCCGGAAATGACGATTCATACCGGGTTATCACAGGCACCCCATTTTGTCCCGATCCTGGGGAATAATTATAAGGGAATGGCAGTGATGCTTCCCTTACATACCAAGCTGCTGAACAAAAAGCTGACAGCAAAGGAGCTTCACGAGCTGTTCTGTGATTTTTATCAGGGAGAAAAATTCGTATCTGTCATGCCGTATGCTGATGATTCTGTCTTATTTGACGGAGCGGTGGATATCACTGCCTGCAACGACACGAACAAAGCGGAAATCTTTATCTTTGGGAATGATTCAAAGGGAACTGCATTGGTTATGACACGAATTGATAATCTCGGTAAGGGGGCCTCAGGAGCAGCCATCCAGAATATGAACCTAATGCTGGGCTTTGAAGAAGATCTGCATCTTTCTGTCCTGTAGGCATAGGAATACGGACCCCAAAATTGATATAATCATGAAAAATAATAAAGCTCTTCCCGATTTAAACCGGTGAAGAGCTTTGTGTTTTGTCATACTTTTTGAAGCTCGGGCAGGTCAAGAACCGGAAACAAAGGAATGTGGAAGGTCTCTGCCAGAGAACAGAACTTATCAACCAGACATACCAGCAGGGACTCCTGATATTTCGGAAGCTTTGTCAGTGTCAGAGGCCACATATGTTTACTGATGATGTCCTCCTCAATCTGATTTAGTTTAAAATATTTTCTTGCATTTCTTAAGGCAAAACCGGGATGGACATAACCGTGAAGACGATGACTCTTATCCGGGATATGCCAGTCATACAGATAGAAGTCATGCAGCATCGCTCCCCGAACCACACTCTTAATATCAAGGCGGAGGGGGAGGCGTTTTGCCAGACAATAGCTGTGGTAGGCAACCTGGACACAGTGCAGGTAGGTGGAGGTGTTGCCGTGCTGTATATAATTTTTCATCTCATTGATCTGCTCCTGCTCAAGAAATTCCTGCAGGAGATCTATAAATTCTGTGTTAACTATAATGTTTCTTTTCATACTGTGGTTCCTCGTAATAATCGTTGGGATTAATGAATAGCTAAAAGAAGCATAATCTTACTTTTTATCAATATTCTATAATAGACTTATCGTAAATACAATTGAGGATTTATTAAAATTTTATTACCAATTTCAGTACTTCTTATCTGCATTTTTATATTTTTTTAAGCTTGTTTGTGTATATTGCCCTGAAAGCAGTTGATTATCAGAATTTTCTGAGTTAAAATGGATATGAGCGGTTGCTCATTATAAATGCCGGGAGGGTTTATTGAAGATATGGAGAAGATTAAATTACAAACAACAAGATCAGAACGGTTAAGCTACACAGGGTTCTTTATCGGACAGAATATCATCTATACGTTACCGTTTCAGTTTCTGACTTACTTCTATACAGAGTATGTCGGATTAAACCTGGCCGACACTGCAGTTCTATTGCTGCTGGCAAAGGTATGGGATGCGATCAACGATCCGATTATGGGAGCAATTGTTGACAAGTGCCAATTTAAAAAGGGAAAATTCCTTCCCTGGCTTAAGGTGGTAACCTATGTACTACCCCTATCCCTTGTATTAATGTTCATTAATGTTGACGGGCCTTATATTCTTAAGTTGATTTATGCCTATGCCACCTATCTGATCTTTGATATGGTTTACACGATATCGGATTCTCCGCTCTTCTCCTTATCCACAGTAATGACAAGCCTGCCTTATGAGAGAGATAAGCTGCTGGCTTACGGAAGAATGGCTGCATCCATCGGAATTATCACAACCGCGGTCTTTATGAATGTGAAGGCAAGTGCAGGTTGGACCGGAGCAATTGCAATCTACTGTCTGATCTCTTTCCTGGTTATGCTTCCTCTGCAGTTTACTGCCAAGGAGAGGGTAAAATATGCAAACAGTGAGGATATGAGCTTTATCAAGATTTTTCAATACCTTTTTAAGAATAAATATCTGCTCATTTATTTTATTGGTTATTTAGGAATTGAGATTACGAATACACTTCAGATTATTGCAGTCTATTTTGCTAATTCCTGTCTAGGGGACGAGTCCATGTATACCGTTATCATGGCGGTCTGCATCGTTCCCGTCATCATTATCGCACCGCTTCTGCCAATGATGATCAAGGCGTTTGGTAAGAAGAAGCTGACTGTGGTTACCTCCTTCCTGGCAATCGCATTAAGCATCCTTCAGTATTTTACCGGTTATGATAATATGCTTGTATTCCTGGTTGTAGCAGCGGTAAGAATTGCTTTTATGCAGATTCCCCTTCTGCTTTACGGTATGTTTACATCGGATTGTATAGAATACGGAACTTACATAACAGGGGAGAGAACTGCCGGCATGGCATTCTCGTTACAGACCTTCATGACAAAGCTTGGCGGTGCATTGGCAAATACCCTGACGGTAGTATTGCTTGCGGTCTTCGGGTATGTGAAGCAATCCCCTACCCAGACTCCGAAGGCACTGGACGGTATATGGATCATCTTAAGCCTTGTCCCGGCGGCAGGATATTTGGTCATGATATTTATCATGAAGTTCTATAAGCTGGATGAGAAGGAAGTTCTTAGGATGATAGAAGAGAACCAAAATAGACAGAAGACTTTATCAGGGCAATAGAAATGAAATTGGAGGAACAGTATGGGAAAGCAATTGGATTACCAAAGTAAAATCAGAGAAATCTACGAGAACCCGATTGGCCATGATATCATCTATAAGCTGCTGCTTCAATTGAATAAGAAAGAGTCCCTGTTACTTAATCCTGTCGTAGGAAATCTTCGTCTGAGGACGATTGTAAACCTTACGAAGAAAAGCCTGGGAAGAGATTTCTTTGATACATTGCTTACGCTGCTGAACAGTGAGCAGGATACACCTGTCCCTGTCAGGGAAGAGAGCACGAAAGCCTGGTGGAAGGAAGCAGTCTTTTATCAGATCTACCCCAGAAGCTTTCAGGATTCGAACGGAGACGGTATCGGTGATTTACAGGGAATTCTGTCACGGCTGGATTATTTAAAGGAGCTTGGAGTGGATGCCATATGGTTATCACCGATTTACGATTCACCAAATGATGATAACGGATACGATATCAGGGATTATTGCGGTATTATGAAGGAATTCGGTACAATGGAGGACTTTGACCTTCTGTTGGCTGCCATCCATGAACGAGGTATGCGCCTGATCATGGATCTGGTGGTCAACCACACCTCCGATGAGCATCCCTGGTTCCGGGCTGCGATTACAGACACCTCCTCCAAATACCATGACTATTACATGCTTCGTAAGGGAGAGAAGAGAACTGTGCCAAATAACTGGACGTCCTTCTTTTCCGGTTCTGCCTGGAATTACTATGAGGAAATCGGTGAATGGGGACTCCATCTGTTCTCGAAGAAGCAGATGGATTTAAATTGGGACAATGAGGAGGTCAGGAAGGAGATCAGCGGTATGATCCGCTGGTGGCTCAGAAAAGGAGTGGACGGATTCCGATTGGACGTCATAAATTATATCTCTAAGCAGGAAGGACTTCCTCAAGGAAATGAAAGCATTGGAAAGCTGATGGGCTATTATGGTATAGAGCATTATTATTATGGACCTAAGCTTCATAAGTATTTAAGAGAGCTGAAGGAAGAAGCCTTCGAGCCTTATCGGGCTTTTACTGTGGGAGAGACTCCGGGAGTAGGTCGGGAGATGTGTAAGCTTCTGACCGGAGAAGAACGGAGAGAATTAGATATGGTATTCTCCTTCGATCATCTGGAGACACCCGGACATGTACGATTTGATGATTATCAGTATGATCTGAATTATCTGAAGGAATACCTGTGTGATTGGATGGAGAATTACACGGGCAATTGCTGGATGTCGCTCTTTTATGAGAATCATGATAATCCCAGAATGATCTCTAAGGTGAATCCCGACCCGGCATACCGAAAGGTAATCGCTAAGCTCTTGGCGATGCTTCAGCTGACACTGAAGGGAACACCATTTCTGTTCCAGGGGCAGGAGATAGGGAGTGTTAATCATGATTTTAAGTCCATTGAGGAGCTGCGGGATGTAGAGAGCATTAATTACTATGAGGAGCTGCTACCCTCCATGGGAGAGAAGGCTGCTTTTCGAAAGGTCCTGTGTGGCAGCAGGGACCATGCCAGAACACCGATGCAGTGGAACGGCGGTAAGAATGCCGGCTTTACGGAAGGAACACCCTGGATCGCCCTAGATCAGGATTACCTTGAATGGAATGTGGAAAAGCAGCTTCAGGAGGAGGATTCTGTCCTCTTGTTTTACCGAAAGCTTATTCAACTACGGAAAGAAAATGAAGCCTTGATTTATGGTACCTTTGAAGCGGTGGATAAGAAGCGAAAGGACCTGTTTTGCTATCATCGTCGTGATCAGAGACAGGCTTTTTTCATTGAATGTAATCTGAGTAATAAGGAGATACGGGGAAATTCCGACCGGATGGGTTATGAGCTTATTCTGTCCAATTATTCCGGGCAACAGGAGCTGCTGCAGCCTTATGAGGTAAGACTGTACCGGGAATAGAACATCAGACTGAGATTCGGCACGGAATTCATTTGATCGGGAGGAAAATATGGAGAAAAGTACATTAGAGAATCAGAAGCTTTCCTTCACGGAGAAGGCAAAGGAGCTTGTGGCACAGATGACGCTTGAGGAGAAAGCCTCTCTTTGCTCAGGTAAGGACTGCTGGACACTGAAGCCGATGGAACGTCTCGGACTCCAATCTGTGATGATCTGTGACGGACCGCACGGACTTCGTAAGCAGATCGGTGAGACGGATAATCTCGGAATCGGTGATAGTCTTCCGTCCACCTGCTTTCCGACAGCAAGTGCCCTGGCTTGCAGCTTCGACGTCGCACTCGCCTATGAAGTGGGAAAGGCAATCGGTGAGGAATGCCTTCAGGAGGAGGTATCCGTCATCCTGGGGCCGGGGGTCAATATGAAGAGGAGCCCCCTCTGCGGTCGTAATTTTGAATATTACAGCGAGGATCCGATGCTGTCAGGGGAGCTTGCGGCAGAATTTATCAAGGGCGTCCAAAGTACCGGGGTCGGTACCTCGCTGAAGCATTTTGCGGTCAATAATCAGGAAAGACGAAGAATGACCGTGAATGCGGTGGTAGACGAACGAACGCTTCGCGAGACCTATCTGAAAGCCTTTGAGATAGCGGTGAAGAAGGGGAAACCTAAGACTGTCATGTGTGCCTATAACAGGCTGAACGGTGAATACTGCAGTGAGAATCAGGAGCTTCTGACGAACATCCTGCGAAACGAATGGGGCTTTGATGGAATTGCCATATCTGACTGGGGTGCGGTAAATGACCGGCCTCTTGGAGTTGCTGCCGGTCTGGACTTAGAGATGCCGGGCAGTATGGGGATCAATGATGCCAAAATCGTGACAGCTGTTCGGGAGGGAAGGCTTTCGGAGGCTGCACTAGACAGGACGGCTGTTCGCATGACCGAATTCATTCTGGAATGCATGCAGGCGAAGAAGCCGGGATATCGCTATGATGCCGAGGCACACCATAGGCTTGCGGTAAGGGCAGCCTTGCAGTCAGCAGTACTGCTTAAAAATGAGGATCAGATCCTTCCCGGACAGGTGACTCAGAAGGCGGCTGTAATTGGGGCCTTTGCCAAGATGCCCAGATATCAGGGAGCAGGAAGCTCCAAGCTTCACCCATACCGGGTGGACCATGCTTACGGGGCACTAAAAGAGCTGGGAATGAATTTAACCTATGCCAGAGGCTATTACCTTGGCAAGGATAGAAAACTAAATGAAACCAGACAGGCGGAGCTGATTGAAGAAGCCTGCGAGACGGCAAAAGGAAAGGATATCGTATATCTCTTTGCAGGTTTGACAGAAGGCTATGAATCAGAGGGCTTTGATCGTACGACGATGGCTATGCCGGAATTACAGAATAGTCTGATTGAAGCAGTGGCTTCCAGTAATCCGAATACCGTCGTGATTCTGCATGGGGGTGCACCGATGGAACTGCCCTGGTATGATAAGGTGAAGGGAATTCTCCTTGCTTACCTTGGCGGTGAGGGAATCGGTACGGCCATAGCAGAGCTTCTGACGGGACGAGCGGTTCCCTGCGGCAAACTGGCTGAAACTTGGCCGCTGCAGATCCCGGATACTCCCGCATATACTTATTTCCCCGGAGGAAGAAATACGGTAGAGCATCGGGAAAGCATCTATGTCGGATACCGTTACTATGAGAAAGCGGGAAAACCGGTCAGGTTTTCCTTTGGACATGGTCTGTCCTACACAAGCTTTGGCTATTCCGATTTACATTTGGATAAAGAAAGCTGCAGCTTTGGGGATGAATTACAGGTTGCATTTACGGTGACCAATCTGGGGAAGGTTGCTGCGAAAGAGACTGCGATGGTGTTCGTGGGACATAAGAATCAGAAGGTCTTTCTTCCGGAGAAGGAATTGCGGGGCTTTACCAAGCTGGAGCTTAAGCCCGGAGAAAGCAGAACAGTAACGATTACCCTGAATACCGGGGAGTTTGGTTATTATAATACTTTAATCCGGGACTGGTACGCAGAAAGCGGAGAGTATACCATCCTGGCAGGGGGCAGTCTGGCCGAATGCAGTTTGGTCAAAAAGGTGTCACTAAGCAGTCCTGATATGCCACAACCGGATTACAGGGAGATTGCACCCTCCTATTTACAGCCAAGCGACAGTGAGTTTAAGATCTCAGATGAGGAATTTGAGGCGTTTTACGGCAGGAAGCTGCCGGTGCATGACAGCCTGCCCTGCAGACCCTATGATCATAATAATACCATGGAGGATATCAGTCATACCCTCCTTGGCAAGCTCATACTGATGGCGGCAGACAGAATGACGAAGAAAGTCACCCGGGACGGAGAAGAGGATGAAGCCATGATGTCTAATATGATCAAGGAGATGCCTTTCCATTCTGTAGTTGCTTCAGGCGAAGGTGTGATATCCGAGCGGCAGATGGAGGGTCTCCTGCTGATGCTGAACGGACATTGGATCAAAGGCATCAAAATGCTGCTAAAAGCATAATGTTGCTATAATATTGACATCAGTCTGTAGCTGCTCCATCAAAATGCTGCATCATTTTATGAAGTGACGTAAGAAGATCTCCAATCAGAGGAGCCTCCATGTCAAGGGTACAGATCATGCTTTTGGGTATGGCAAGTGCTTCCTTCCTGAAATCATGCCCCTTGGTGGTTAATTGAATATAGACATTACGCTCATCGCTGGAGCTCCGGATTCTCTTCACATAATCCAGAGCCTCCAGCTTTTTCAGCATCGGAGTCAGAGTTCCGGAATCCAGATAGAGTCTCTTCCCCAAGTCCTTTACCGTGATGTCATCCTGTTCCCAGAGGGCCATCAGGATGATATAACCTGTATAAGTAAGACCATAGGGATCCAATAGTGGTTTATATTTTTTGATGATCTCCTTAGAGCATACATATAAGGAAAAACACAGCTGGTTATCCAGCATCAGAAGCTCATAGCCTTCCGATGAGGAGGTGTTTTCAGAAATCTTATGATTATTTTGGTCAGCCATCATGCTTCCTCACTTTCTTTATCATGATTAAGACCGGTCCATGGAGACTAATCTTCTTTGTGACAGGGTTCATAGTAAGTAAATGGATACCTTACAATTTGATTTTATACAATTATTTTAAAAATGTCAATAAAGCTATTGACAAATACAATAAAATGGTATTTAATTTAATTGTAAACAATTTAAATGTTCGTTTAATCCAATGAATAAAAATCTTATCATCTCTGAACAATAGCAAGAGGATGATAGAAAAGATGAACCATGGGATTTAGAAAATATAAAGCGTAATGACAGAAAGGAAGGAATATTATGAGTAATAATTTTAACCAGGCGATTGTAAACCGCAGATCCGTATATGCTATAGGCAAAAATGTAAAGCATTCCCCGGAGGAGATCAGAGAACTGGTAGAGCATGCTGTGAAATACACACCAGCTTCTTTCAATTCCCAAAGTGCCAGAGCAGTAGTTCTTATGGGAAGTGAACATGAAAGGCTGTGGGATATTGTCAGAGAAACTCTCAGAAAGATAGTTCCTGCAGAAAGCTTTGCCTCCACCGATGAGAAGATTAATTCCTTTCAAGCCGGTGTTGGAACAGTGTTGTTCTATGAGGAGCAGAAGATCGTAAAGGGACTTCAGGAGCAGTTCGCTTTATACAGTGATAACTTCCCGATTTGGTCGTTGGAATCCAACGGTATGCTGCAATATGTAGTATGGACATTGTTTTCTGAAGCCGGTATCGGTGCTTCACTCCAGCATTACAATCCACTGATTGATGATGAGGTGAGAAAAGTATGGAATCTTCCCGACAGTTGGAAGCTTATAGCACAGATGCCATTCGGAAGCATTGAAGCTGAGCCCGGCGCCAAGGAATTTGCCCCTATTGAAGACAGAGTAAAGTTTTTTAATTAAGCATTTTTTAATCGTAAAAAACTAATTAATTTAAGAGAATAGTATGATCCCAGGCTTTTACAAAAATTCCAAAAGATATATTCGTAAAATATCTTACGGGAATTTTGTAAAAGCCCTTTCATTATCATTAAAAATCATATGATAGGTTTCAATGGACAAGCTTCTGTGTTATAATGTTGAGGTAAATTTCTTAAGCAAGGGATGGGGGATATGCTGACAGAGAAGAAGCCGGGACAGGAAGAAATCTTTATCGTATTTCTGTCCACCAATACAATGATGGGCAGGGGAATCCGATTTATTACCAGAAACCGGTACAGCCATGTTACAATTTCGCTGGATCGGGATTTGCATACGATGTATTCGTTCGCCAGATACCATATCAATTCACCGATACGGGGAGGCTTTGTGATAGAGCAGCCGAACCGATATCTTTATAATAATCAGGATGTGTCTGTGAAGCTTTGCAGAATTCTTGTCAGCAGGAAAGAGTACGACAGGATACACGGTGAAATTACTCGTTTTGTTGCCAACCGGGAACAGATGATTTATAATACTCCGAATGCACTGCTTTCCTTGTTTGGCAGACAGCTGAACGTGAAGGATATGTACACCTGCCTGGAATTTGTCACATATATGCTCCGCTATCCCAAGATCTTGACAATTAGAGCGTTGGAGCTCAGGCTACGGCAGCACGTGGTATATGAGGGGAGCTTGAAACAGATCGTATCTCAGGAACAATACTGGCCGGAGGATGATTATTTTATTCGGAGGGATGCATCCGGTATCGTATCGGATACGGTTCATCATATCAGAAAGGTTGCCATGAGGATCAGAATACAATAAGTATAGCATAATACAATAATACATAAGATAACCTAAAGAAAGGACGAAGAAAATATGAACAAGGAATGGTCATTGGATATATTATATCAGGGTTATGAGGATTTGAAATACAAGGAGGATAAAGAAAAGCTTCAGCGTCTGACGAAGGAGCTTGATAGCTTTTGTCAAGAGCTTGTCGCTCCGGGAGGGGAGGAAGAGAAGCTGTTAAAGGCTGTGGACTATCTGGAGCAGTATCAGCTGGTAGGTACCAGAATGAATTATTATGTTGCTCTGAGACAGTCGGTGAATACCTCTGACAGTGAGACGGTCAACGAGATGAATGCAATTGAGAAGCAGCTCAGCCTATCCTCCAAGCCTATGGCGGTCATTCATAAATACATCGCAAAGATTGCCGATTTAAAGAAATATATCGATCAGTATCCGAAGCTGAAGGAATATGAATATCTTCTTTCCGAGATGAAAAAGGAAGCAAAATATCTTCTGAGTGATGATGTGGAAGAAGTAATCGCAAAGCTGAATATCTCTGCAGGGTCAGCCTGGGGTAGTATGCAGAGCTTTTTGACATCTACCCTGGAGGTAGATTACCGGAATAATGTGATTACATTGCCGGAGGTACGAAACATGGCTCATAGCGAGGATCCCGAGGTGCGTAAGGATGCGTTTGCAGCAGAACTTGCAGCCTATGAGAAGATCAAGGATGCGGTGAGCTTTTCTCTAAATAATATTAAGACTCAGGTAAATACCATCAGTGAGCTAAGAGGCTATGAGTCTCCATTAGAGATGACCCTGATGCAGGCTAAGATGAAACGCTCTACTCTGGAGGCAATGTTATCGGCAATCAAAGAATCTCTGCCGCATTTCCATAAGTATCTGAAGCATAAGGCAAAGCTGATGGGACATGAGAAGGGACTCCCCTGGTATGATTTGTTTGCTCCGATCGGAGAGAGTAATACGAAGTTTACCACAGAAGAAGCAAAAAATTATCTTGTGAAGCATTTCCGCGGCTTTTCAGATGATTTGGCAGATATGGTGGAGGAAGCCTTTGATCATGCGTGGATTGATTTCTTCCCGAGAAAAGGCAAGGTTGGCGGTGCCTTTTGTGAAAATCTGCCTTTTGTGAAGCAGAGCAGAATCCTTACAAATTTCACCGGCTCCTTAAATGATGTAATTACTCTGGCGCATGAGCTTGGGCATGCTTACCACGGCCTGAATATCCAGGAGCACCTGCCGCTGAATGTAGATTACAGTATGCCTGTGGCTGAGACGGCATCTACCTTCAACGAGGCATTGATTATGGAGGCTGCGATTAAGGATGCCGAGGGCAGGGAGAAGATAGCCCTGATTGAAAACCAGCTGCAGGATGTGACACAGATCATCTGTGATATTTATTCCAGATACCTGTTTGAGACCGAAGTATTTGAGAAGTCTAAAACCGGATTCTTATTTTCAGACGAACTGAAGGATATGATGCTGAATGCCCAGAAGGTGGCGTATGGCGACGGTCTTGACCAGGATTATCTGCATCCCTACATGTGGGTATTAAAGAGTCATTATTATTCGGAGCATTTAAGCTTTTATAATTTCCCTTATGCCTTCGGCGGTCTGTTCGCAAGAGGCTTGTACGAGAAATACAAAAATGAGGGCGAGGCATTTGTTCCGAAATACAAGGCATTACTGAATGCCACGACAGTCATGAATGTCGAAGACGCCGCAAAACAGGCGGAGATTGACTTGGAGGATCCGAATTTCTGGCGGAGCAGTCTAAAGACGATTGAAGATCTGATAGATGAGTTTGTAAGACTGGCATAATTAATTAATTTGCTGACGGAAGGTAATCTGCGAAAGGGCAGCTATCCTCCGTCAGCAGCTTTATGAAACAGGGAGAAGAGTAAGATAGATACAGAAGGAGAAACATATGAGTAAGAATGACAAGAAAATGGCTGGAAAGACTAACGCAAGCCGGCTACATATCATAACTGACACAATTTCAGGGATATTCCTTCCAATCATTAATGTATTAATGGCAGCAGCACTGCTGAAAGGCTTACTATTGGTGCTTTCCAATAATGGATTGGTGAGTGCGGAAGCTGGAGCATACAGGATTCTATTTGCAGCTGCTGACGCGTTCTTTCACTTCCTCCCCATATTCCTTGCCTATACAGCATCTCATAAGCTAAAGGCAGATACCGTAACCTCTATTTTGGTGGCGGCTGCATTGGTTTATCCCGAAATTACAAAGCTGTTTGAGAGCGGGTCTGGGCTTGCATTTCTGGGATTACCGGTTACCCCTGTTTCTTATCCCTCCAGTGTCTTTCCCATCCTTCTTGCAGTCGGGTTGCTGCACTTCGTGGAGCTGCCACTGGAGAAGTATCTTCACAGCACAATCAAAGGCTTTCTGAAGCCCATGATATCAATTATCATCGTCGTACCGATCACCTTCCTCGTATTCGGTCCGATTGGTGCTGCGATTGGCTCCGGTCTTTCCAATGCATATGCGGCCATTTATAATCTTAGTCCGATCCTGGCGGGTGTGGTATTTGGCTTCATCTGGCAGCCATTGGTGGTGTTTGGCCTTCAATGGGGGATGGTTCCGGTTATCATTGAGCATGTAAATACCCTTGGCTACGATACCTTTCTGCCTTACTGCGGTGCCGGAGTTATGGGACAGGCCGGAGCAGCCATGGCAGTGAGCATCCTTGCCAAAAATAAAAAGCTGAAGACGGTAGCATTATCCAGTTCCATTACAGCAATTCTCGGTGTGACGGAACCGGTACTCTACACAATTTCAATTCCTCTCAAACGCCCAATGGCTGCAGCCTGTATCGCCGGAGCCGTCGGTGGTGCCATTGTCGGAACCTCAAGTGCCAGAGCAGTGGCCTTTGCTTTTCCTTCCGTGTTAACCCTGGTGGTATATTTGGGTGAGGGCTTTTTTACCTTCCTGCTTTCCATGATTGCAGCATTTTTCATTGCCCTGGTCTTGGGACTGCTATTCCGATTTAATGAAGATGATTTTCATATGGAAGCAATGGAAGAAAAAACAAATTGATTTTTATGATAAAATAATCATATCATCAGATACTAAGCATGCAATATTCCATTTGTAACAGCAGATTAATTATGCGTAATTAGATAGCAGGAAAGGAGCAGGCTATGAGTCTGATTGACAATGAACATCAGATTCCCGAAGGACTTGGAATGCGTTTGGCGATGGATATGAACGCGATGAAGAGCTTTGTGAATTTATCGGATCAAAAAAGAAAGGAACTGGTCGATTATATAGAAGGTTCCACAACAGGAGATGAGGCAAGGAACCGGGTCACCGAGGTGGTCCGTAATCTTCATAACGGAGGAGCTTTTCATTAAAGAACTGACAATAAAAAACCGATCTCCAATTGCTTGATTAATCGGGCTATTGGTGATCGGTTCAATTTATATTAGGGCGCGTTTATTCAGTTACGACAGAGACCCCGGTATCAGGGTGTTTTGTCTCATTTTTGGTATTAACTATATTATAAACAGTGGCGGACAGAATAACAATAGCAGCACCGACAATTGCGATGGGATGAAGCAGCTCACCATAAAAGATTGCAACCCAGATCGGATTTAAGATAGGCTCAATCGTGGAAGTAAGCGATGCGCTGACCGGGGATACATGCTCCAGACCCTTTGCTAGGAATACATAAGCTATTCCAAGCTGGAATAGGCCAAGGATTACGGCAAAGATGAAATTCTTCGGGGAATAATCCGTCTCTTTGAAATACCAGGGTATAAACAGAAAAAAACTGGCAATCTGGGACAGGACAATGGAGGATTCAAAATCCGAATTGTTCATCTTCTTAATCAGGAAGACAAAGGCATATAGTATTCCGGAGGCAATGGCAAGAATATTACCTACCAGACCGCTTAAGGAAAGCTCGTCAAAGAAGAAGCATAGTATTCCGACAAACACAAAAAAGCTGGCTATCATAGCCTTTTTGTCCGGCTTCTGCTTCCAGATCACCCAAAGAATCAGGATTAAAAATATGGGCTCAGTGAATTGCAGAACGATTGCATTGGCAGCAGAGGTCATCTTCGTTGCCATGACAAAGGTCAGATTCATGAGCAGATTACATATGGAACCAAGGAGAACAGCCTTGTTGATTACGATTTTATGGTGTACTTTCTTAAGATAGATGGCCATGACCAGAAAGGCAAAAAGATTTCTGATGCCGTTGATGCTGAGGGAAGACCAGGATATCATTTTGATCAATACACCTGCAAGACTAAACAGAACTGCGGATATGAATATGTATAAAGTACCTTTCAATTGATCCTTATTTGAGCTTATCATAGCTGTCCAACCTTTCGAACACAGAACATAATCCCTATTCTACTGTTTTCGAGGGCCGTTTGCAAGACTAAATATTACATTTCCACATGACCTCTATGATGAACCGGTCCTGTTCCATTCTTGCATCGATCTGACCCTTCATCTTTTCGACCAGAAGCTTGGTAATCGTCAGCCCCAGTCCGCTGCTTTGATTGCTGCGGGATTGATCACCTGTATAGAAGCGGTTAAAGACCAGCGCAAGCTCTTCCTGGCTTGTGATATCGGTATCATTGATGAATTGGATAAAGCAGCAGCCGTGTGCCATGTATTGTCTGACCTTAAACTGCTTTCTGGAATACTTCAATGCATTCTGTATCAAATTATTCAGGACACGGTTAAATTGGATCTTATCGGCGATTATCAGGGCTGGTCTTTCCTCCAGCTCTGCTGTAAGCTCCAGCTGTTTTTGCTCGAATTCGTGATAATAGGCAACAAGAGCCTCCTTTAACAGTGCCTGAACATGGATTACTTCCAGCAGAAGTGGATAATCATCAGCTTCAATCCTTGAGATTTCATAAAAATCCTGTATAAAGCTCTGCAAAATCCTGGCTCTTTTTTGAATAATATCTATATATTCACGGCGTTCTTCAGGCTCTAGATCCTCCTCCTGCAGGAAGCTGACATAGCCGAGGATAGAGGTCAGAGGTGTCCTTAAATCGTGGGAGATATTTTCGATTTCCTGACGGATCTGCGTCTCCCTCTTCTGATACACGACCCGTTCCTGCTGCCTTGCAAGGTAAACCTCATTGATCTTACGTAGCAGTCTTTCCAACTTTTTGTCCGGGAAAGAGGTTCTTAAATGACGGTTTTGTCTCGGATAATTCTCTATTTCCTCCATCTGATCAGAAGCAGAGTCGATTGCTCTGTGAAGGAAAAAGAGGCGTGCGGACAGGAACAGTATCAGCACAAGCAATACGATACAGAAGACTTCCATTTAGCACACCTCCCTTCAAACTTTATCTTAATTTCATTCCCCAATGACCTAAGACAGGATTCACTTATTTTACTTCCTTACGTCTAAAGACTACAAACCCAATTACGATAAATACAATCATCCAGAAAATACCAAATAACCAGCTGTTGATATAACCATCTCTCCCTGCCCAGGGAGCAATCATTTGCAGATTATCATCAAAATTGATGCTGCTGACGATATTCCAGGGTAAGATCTTGTTCAGCTTAGCAAAGATTTCAAACTTCAGTGCCAGATACCTGTTTACCATAGGATAAGCAACAGACGCTCCGATGATTGCTGAAATAGCAGCTCCATTGCTTTCCAATATAAAGAGGAAGCAATTGGTTACGGCCAGTGCAAAAAGTAGCTGTGGTAATGCTGCGAAGCTGAATTTGAAAAGCATCTCCAAAATGTCGGGACCGGAATTCTCAAGAAGAAGATAAGCGGTAGCGATATCTACGCCGGTGATGATTGCAAAGGCAATGATGGCATAGAGTATTTCTACGATTAACTTGCCAAAGTAGATGCTTCCACGGTTAATACCATAGGATATACTGTTCTTCAAGGTATGATTATTATGTTCATTGCCAAATACGATTGAAGCCACAGTTATACAAAGCAAGAATACGGCCGGGAAGGAACCCAGGAACATGCCGAAAGCAAATTCCGTCGTTGCATAAGGAAAGGTTTTCTCGTTATGGGCCACTGCAGCAAGTACCACGTTTGCACTGGTGAGTAATGCAGAGCAAACAAGTATGAATAAATAAGCACCTCTGTTGCGTAATATACGGTATAGTTCACTTCTGATATAATTAATCATTGCTTTCCCCTCCTACCAATTGAATGAAATAGTTCTCAAGATTGATATCCTTGATGCTCATGGAATTCAGACCGATACCGTTAGCAACAGCAAGTTCGCTGACCTTGCTGATCTGCTCCGGATAGTCAAAGATTTGAATGGCATGATCAGGGGTGACCTTAAAGGAGGTGCAATGAAGCTTAGTCTCCAGCAAAGCTGTCATCTTGTCTATCTGATCCACCCTAAGCTCCAGATAACGGTTGCATTCCTTGGACAATGCCTCTTGGGACAGCTGCTTCACCAGAACGCCCTTATCGATAAAGCCATAATACGTTACCAGATTGGAAAGCTCGGTCAAAATATGGCTGGAGATCAGGATTGTAATGTTTTTCTCTTGATTAAGTTTGATCAGCAGGTTACGGATTTCAACAATACCGAAGGGATCCAGACCATTGATGGGTTCATCCAGGAGAAGGATTTCAGGCTGGTTCATCAGCGCAAGCGCCAGACCAAGCCTCTGCTTCATACCAAGAGAGAAGCCTTTATACTTCTTTTTACCTGTATTGGCAAGTCCGACCTCGGCAAGAGCCTCCTTCACGCAGTTTTTTCCGGGAATACCACGTTGTATACGGTAATACTCCAGATTTTGCTCTGCCGTCATATTGGCATAGAAGCTGGGGGTCTCGATAATGCTTCCAATTCTCTTTCTTTCCCTGTTTAATTCAGACTCGGAAGTGGTTCCAAATAGGGATACACTACCCACTGTCGGAAATGCCTGCCCGCTTAAGATGCGTAATAACGTTGTCTTTCCCGCACCGTTCTTCCCTACCAGTCCATAGATTTCTCCCTGCTTTAGCTCCAGGTTGACATTCTGCAGAGCCGATGTTGAATTATAGTTCTTTGTCAGATTTTTTGTAGCTAATATAACCTCTCTCACCTTATTACTCCTTTCAAATTCGCTTTGATTTGATCAAACATATTCGAATGCTGTTCAATCTTTATGAGTGTCATTATAGCGCCCGAATTTTAATAAGTACTTAATAAAGTTTAAAGAAAGCTTAAAGATGAAAGAGCTATACATTATCGATTTTAAAGCCGATCCCCCATACAGTCTTGATATAGGAGTCATCATCATATTCCTTGATTTTTTTACGGATGTTACTGATATGAACGTTGATGGTATTATCCTCACCGTAATAACCGGTTTTCCAAATATCCTGATACAGCTGTTCCTTGGTAAATACTTTATCAGGATATTGCAGCAGAAGCAGCAGGATATCAAATTCATAGGCAGTCAGGGAGATGGCGTGATCCTTTACGAAGACCTCTCTGGAGGCAGGCTTTAATACCAACTGCTTCAGGGTATATCTGCTCTCATCGGGAGTACCACTGGGTATGTTGGTGTTACGGCTTCTGCGTAGTAGGGCATCCACCCGTGCCAGAACCTCCTCACGCTCAAAGGGCTTGGTCATATAATCGTCAGCACCAATCTTAAGAGAATTTACCTTGGATTCCAGGGATGTCTTTGCCGAAATCACGATGATCGGAAGGTGGGAGGTCTTTCTGATTTCACTGATCAGTTCTTCTCCCGTGACTCCCGGCAGCATAAGATCCAGTAAAATCAAGTCGAAGGAACCAAACTGGAGCTGCAATCTCGCTTCAGTACCGGAAAACGCTGCGACTGGCTGATATCCCTCCTTCTCCAGATACCTGCAAAGCAGTCTGTTGATATCTGCATCATCCTCTATCACCAAAAATCTCTCATTTGCCATCTTAAAACTCCCCCTATAGTCTAATCACGAAACATTTAACGGAATTATAGCATATGGGAAAATTAAACACAACCTCAAATGGTCCAACCCCGTCTTCCTGTCCCTTCGGACATGCCTAGGAAGGTAAGGCGCTTAAAATCTGTACGATGTCATCCCCTCTTTTATCGTATCAACAATTTAGGGGTGTCACCAGCCCGGCAACACCCCTTTGAAATACGTATTATATCGCTCCGTCCGAAGAAACAGGAAGCTTATCTTTCTTTTCCCATGAAGAACAATGCGATGGTTCCGGGTCCGGAATGCGACCCAATGGTGGGACTTACATAATGAATAAGGAAATTGTTGATCCCGAAGCGTTCCTTGATCTGGTCTGCTACAAACTTCGCGTCCTCTTCACAATCACCGTGGCTGATGAAGATATCTTCATTCAGACCGTTGTAATCCTTAAGCTTCTCTTCCATAGAATCTACAAGAGAGATCAAAGCCTTCTTTCTTCCTCTGACATTGTTGAGTGGTATGAGACGGCCTTCATTGTCAACATGAAGTACTGGTTTCACATTAATTAAGGTTCCGATGATTGCAGCGGCTTTTGTAACTCGCCCACCGCGGTGGAGATGGTGCAGGTCATCTACGGTGAATAGATGGCAAAGCTGTAATTTGTTTTTCTCAAGCCAATCCGCAACCTCGTCAATGGATTTACCGCTTTCCTTAAGTTTCACTGCCTTATGCACTAATAAACCCTCTCCAAGGGATGCACAGAGTGAGTCGATCACGATGATTTTAGACTCAGGACGTTCGTCACACAGCTCTCTGGCTACGGTTCCTGCTACGGAACAGCTGCCGCTGAGTGCAGAAGAGAAAGCGATATGCAGGATATCATAATCCTTGTCCAAAAGTTCTGAGAATATTTCCCTGGCCGTCCCAGGATTGACCGCCATAGTAGTTGGCATCTCTCCCTTTCGCATACGATCATAAAATTCCTTCGGCTCAAGATTAATCTTTTCTCCGTATACTGTTCCGCTAAAATTGTAATATAAGGGCAGCAGCGTTATATTATACTGCTGAAGATAATCCTGAGGCAAATCACATGTTGTATCTGTAGTAATGATGAATTTCTTCACTGAACTGCACCGTTCCTTTCTTATGCAATTTTTCATAATCAATTCAAGTAGTTTTAATTACGATATGATATATTATATCATACCGTGCTTGGTTGTTACAATATTCATTTCCACAATTATCAAATTAATTTCTGAGAAGTTATTCTGATTCATTAAGTAACTATTCTAATTCATATTGAAGCTTAATTAAGTAAGATTTATAAGAATAAAGATTTAAAGGTAAGATGTAGTAGAGTAAAGCGAAGTAGAATTAAGCGAAGTAAAGTGTCAAAAGTGCTGCACACCTTATCCGAATGTAATATATTGCCATTACAAGCGAGCTTGCATAGCAATATATTGCATCCGGAAAGCACCTGCGGTGTTTTTGACACTTTTCTTTCTATATTATACGGTAATATATGGTTCCCACTTTCCCCTTAAAAATCCGCCTTTGTTATTGTAACTTCAGCAGTTTATTGCATTAACGCTACAGCGCTACATTACTTCAATACTACATTGCTAGACAAATTCATATTGACAAAGTCAGCTAAATGGTTATAATTATATACATAATGCAGATAACGCATAAGGCGATGTAGTCACGAAAGATTACTTTTTGACTGCATTTTTTTTATAGAAGGTCTTATGAATTTTTAAAGGAGGATAATATATGAAGAGAATTAGCAAATTATTGGCACTTATGCTTGTACTTGTGCTGACTTTTTCTTTTGTAGCTTGCAGTAAGAGCAATACGAATAAAGATAATACTGCCGCTACACCTGATAATAAGGCAACAGAGCAGACAGCTGACAGCAGTGCCGCAGGAAAGGTCCTGAAGGTACACTTTGATGTAGAAGTGGCTTCCATGGATCCACAAATCGCAACCGATGGTACATCCTTCGAAGTACTTGCCGCTGTAACAGAAGGTTTATATTCCGTTGATGCTAATGGTTCACCAATCTTAGCGATGGCAGAATCCGTAGATAAGAGCGAAGACGGTTTAACTTATACCTTTAAGCTTCGTGATGCAAAATGGAGCAACGGAACAGCAGTAACAGCAAATGATTTTGTATTTGCCTGGAGACGCCTTGTTGATCCGGCTGTAGCCAGTGAGTATGCATTTATTGCTGAAATCGCAGGTATCAAAAATGCAGCTGCGATCACAGCCGGTGAAGTTGCTGTAGATCAGTTGGGAGTAACCGCACAGGATGATAAGACCCTGGTGGTTAGCCTTGACGTTCCGGTTCCTTTCTTTGAATCATTGATGGCGTTCCCGTCCTTCCTGCCTGTAAACGAGGCATTCTTCAAGGCAGCAGGAGACAGCTTTGGAACCTCTCCGGAGACAATATTAAGTAACGGACCTTTTGTGATTTCTGCTTATGAACCTGCCGCTACTACCATCAGCCTGACCAAGAGCCCTACATATTGGGATGCTACCAAGGTTGCTTTGGGCGGTATTCAGTATCAGGTAATCAAGGATTCACAGCAGGCTATGCTTTCCTATCAGAACGGTGACTTAGATGTAGCTACCTTATCCGGTGAGCAGGTAGAGCAGTTCCAGGCTGACCCTGAATTCCATAACATCATGGCAGGTTACCTGTGGTACTTATCTCCGAACCAGAAGGTTGCAGGACTTGAGAATGCGAACCTTCGTAAGGCTTTGGCTCTTGCTTATGATAAGGCTGCCATTGCAAAGAACATCTTAAAGGATGGTTCTATCGTAGCTGACTTTGCAGTTCCTACTAAGCTTGCTACCGGTCCTGACGGTAAGGATTTCCGTGAGACCACCGGAACCTATCTGGCCACAGATAAGGCAAAGGCTCTGGAATATTGGCAGGCAGCTCAATCCGAATTAGGCTTAAGCACCTTAAAATATACCATGATCGTGGAAGATACTGAATCAGCGACTAATGTTGCTCAGTTTATTCAGTCTGAAATCCAGACTACCTTACCGGGAATCACGATCGAGATTCAGACCATGCCCAAGAAGAACCGTGTGGAAAGATTGCAGGCAGGCGACTTTGAACTCGGCTTAACCCGCTGGGGTCCTGACTATGCTGACCCGATGACCTATCTTGACATGTGGACTACGAACAGCCCGAACAACTATGGTTTCTGGTCCAACGCTGAATATGATGCATTGATAGAAGCCTGCAAGAAGGGTGACCTGGCGCTTGATCTGAATGCGAGATGGGAAGCACTGAAGAAGGCAGAAACCATGGTTATGGATGATGCAGTTATCCTCCCTGTATATCAGAAGGGTGACGCTGTCATGATTAAATCAGGCGTTGAAGGCATTGAATTCCACTCCGTAGGTATCAACAGAATTTTCAAGAATGCGACAATGAAATAAGAATAAGAATTAACCCAACTGATATAATGACGCTATGGATGGCATATATGGTCATCCATAGCATTATTATCGATAAGATGGATAGCCTTTCGACTGTTGCATGATAAAACCCGCGCTGTTTTCAGTACGGGTTATTATAGATTTATAGAGAGTTTTCCATATGTTGGAACAGGCGGATGCAAGGAGAAGGATTGCCAGACCACTTATTGGGTAAGGAGCGTGAATTTGTGAAAAAATACATCATGAAGAGGGTTATTATTTCGATCGTAACCCTTTTGGTCATATTACTGGTTCTTTTTTTAATGCTGGAGTTGATGCCAGGCTCACCTTTTAACGATGAGAAGCTGACTGATTCACAGCGTGCGATCATCAATGCGAAGTACGGATTGGACCAACCCGTGCTGATACGGTTTTTTAACTATATTAAAGCAATGCTGACTGGGGATTTTGGGGTTTCCTATACGATATCGAAAAATACGCCGATTACTGCTTTGTTACAGACCAGACTGCCGATCTCTCTCCGAATCGGAGGGCAGGCAATTCTGATCGGAACCATAATCGGATTGATTCTGGGCATTGTCGCGGCAATAAAGCACAATACAATCTATGATACAATTACGACAGTAATCTCGGTGCTTGGTGTCAGCTTACCTTCCTATGTCTTTGCGATGGCCCTTATATATTCCTTAGGATTTCGCTTAAAATGGTTTCCCCTGTTATACCAGGTGGAAGCTCCGCTTTATTCCTCCGTCATGCCGACGATATCGCTATGTATGTTTACAGTAGCGACGGTGGCCCGTTTCACCAGAACGGAGATGCTTGAGGTACTTGGCTCGGACTATATGCTGCTGGCAGAAAGTAAAGGCTTGAACAGTTTTCAGCTGATTTTTAAGCATGCTTTAAGAAATGCATTAATTCCGATTATTACGGTATTGGCTCCTTTGGTAGTCGGTCTGATGACAGGAAGTCTTGTCATTGAGAAGTTGTTTTCTATCCCGGGTATCGGCAGTCTTCTGGTATCGGCAATCCAGTCCAATGATTATAACGTAGTCGTTGCTCTTACTTTTATATACAGTATTATGTATATCGGTATCATGCTTGTCGTAGATATTCTATACGGCGTCATTGATCCGAGAATTCGACTTGCGAAGGGGGATCAACATGAATAATTCAGAATATGAATTCGCTCCGGAAGATTTTGAATTGATCGGTGAGGAGAAAATCTCCCGTATTGATGAAACCTTTCCAAGCAAGCCTATCTGGAAGGACATTCTATCCAGATTCGCACAGAATAAGGGTGCCGTAATCGGCATGATCTTTATTGCTCTCATTATAATTATGGCAATCGCAGGTCCTCATATGACAGGACATACCTATGATTCACAGATAATCGAGCATCAGAACCTCGCACCCAGAGCACCCGGTCTTGAGAAACTGGGAATCTTCAACGGGTCAGAGAAGATGCATACATCTTCCGGAACTATCACTCAGAATAAATATATTTCCGATGATCCGAATGGTAAAACCGGCCTGGAAGAGGTTTATTACTGGTTCGGCACGGACGTGCTGGGACGCGATATTTTTACCCGTACCTGGACAGGTACCCGAATCTCACTTTACATAGCTTTGGTAGCGGTAATCGTGGATATGTGCTTTGGCATGATCTATGGTCTGGTTTCCGGCTATTTCGGTGGGAAGGTCGATATGGTACTGCAGCGATTCTCTGAAATTCTGAACGGAATACCGACCCTGGTCATTGTTACTCTGTTAATTCTGGTATTTAAGCCGGGCCTGGTTACGATTACTCTGGCTCTGGCGATTACAGGCTGGATCGGTATGAGCAGAATTGCCCGTGCCCAGGTGCTGAAGCTGAAGGAACAGGAATTCATTCTGGCTTCTAAGACTCTGGGAGCCAGAAATATATTTATTATCTTTAAGGAAATATTACCGAATATTTTTGGTCAGCTGATCATCATGTCCATGTTCTCCATACCGAATGCTATCTTTACGGAAGCATTCCTGGCCTTCATCGGTCTCGGAGTTCCGGCTCCATTAGCTTCCCTGGGTTCGTTAATCAGCGATGCGTTCAAGTCCTTTACAACACATCCTTACATGATTATATTTCCTGTTATTGTACTTGCGCTCATCATGCTTAGTTTCAACATGATGGCTGACGGTCTTAGGGATGCATTTGATCCTAAGATGAAGGAAATGTAGGAGGTGGCGTATGGAACGTAAGAAGATATTATCAATCAAAGATTTATCCATATCCTTTACTACCTCAGCCGGAGTGGTCAATGTCATACGAGGTGTGAATATGTCCCTGTATCAGGGAGAAACTCTGGCAATCGTAGGGGAGAGCGGCAGCGGAAAATCAGTCACCGTGAAAGCAATCATGGGTATCTTAAGCAATAACGGAAAGATAAACAGCGGAAGCATTGAGTTTACTTACCACAGAGATGGGCAGGAGATTAAGCAGGAGCTATTAAGTCTGAGCAAGACCGAAATGAGAAAGCACATCAACGGGAAAAGAATTGCTATGGTATTTCAGGATCCCATGACCTCCTTAAATCCGACGATGACCATCGGAGCTCAGATCATAGAGGGAATGAGATATCATTATAAAACTCCGAAGAAGGAAGCCTACGAAAAAGCAATTAAGCTTCTTGAACTGGTTGGTATCACTGACCCTGAGAAGCGTATGAAGAATTATCCCCATCAGTTGTCCGGCGGTATGAGGCAGAGAGTTGTCATAGCAATCGCTCTTGCCTGTGATCCGGAGCTTCTGATTTGTGATGAGCCCACGACAGCATTGGATGTTACCATTCAGGCTAAGATACTTGAGCTGATCAAGGATATCCAGAAAAAGACGGGAATATCGGTTATCTATATTACCCATGATCTGGGTGTCGTAGCCAAGGTGGCAGATTACGTTGAGGTTATGTATGCCGGTAAGGTAATCGAGCGCGGTACGACGGATGAAATATTCTATGATCCCAGACATCCTTATACCTGGGGACTATTGTCCGCTATGCCGGATTTGAACAGCTCCGAGGATAAGCTCTATACGATACCGGGCAGTCCTCCGAATCTTCTGCACCGTGTGGAGGGAGACGCGTTTGCACCCCGCAATATCTATGCATTGAATGTGGACTTTAAGAAGGAACCGCCGATGTTTCAAGTTACGGATACCCATTATGCGGCAACCTGGTTGTTGCATGAGAAGGCACCGAAGGTTGAGATGCCGGCAGAGCTTAAGAAAAGAATAGATCTCATGCTGAAGGATTTTCCGGAAGCTGACAGAATGGAGGCGAAATAATGGAAGAGAGAAAGCCTCTGCTTAAGGTTAATAATTTAAAACAGCATTTCAAGGTTAATCGCAGATTCACAGTCAGAGCCGTAGATGGAGTATCCTTTGAGATATTTCCCGGTGAGACCTATGGACTCGTGGGTGAATCAGGAAGTGGAAAATCCACCATTGGGCGATCAATTATTCGTCTGTATGAGCCCACCTCCGGAGAAGTAACCTTCAACGGTACAAATATCTCCGGCAAATTATCAGCTAAGGATACAAAGTATTTAAGGACTAAGATGCAGATGATCTTTCAGGATCCTATGGCGTGTCTCAATCCCAGAAAGAAGGTCATGGATATCGTTGCGCAGGGACTGGATATCCACCATCTGTACAAAAACCAGGAGGAGCGCAGGGAGAAGGTTTACCAGATGCTTGATATGGTTGGACTTTCCAGTGAGCATGCAGACCGTTATCCCCATCAGTTTTCCGGAGGTCAGAGACAGCGTATCGGTATAGCAAGGGCCTTGATTATGAATCCTGAGCTGATTATCGCGGACGAAGCCATCAGTGCACTTGATGTATCCATTCAGGCGCAGGTGGTCAATCTGATGAAGGATATCCAGACGAAGACCAATACAGCATACCTTTTTATCGCTCATGATCTGTCCATGGTAAAATACATCTCAGATCGAATCGGTGTATTACATTTAGGACATCTGGTGGAGACCGGTACGAAGGATGAGATTTTCGAACATCCGGTTCATCCGTATACGAAATCTCTCCTGTCTGCAATCCCTCAGCCAAATCCTATGGCGGAGAAGAAACGTACGGCCGTCGGATATGATTATCAGGAGTCAGGAATTGATTATCATAAGGGGAAGCAACAGCATTTAGGCGGACAGCATTATGTACTGGCTACTGACGAAGAGCTAAAGGCTTGGACAAAGTAACAGGAGACATAGTATAGAATGAAACAGGCATGAATGAAATTAAGATAGATTTCATCCATGCCTGTTCTGCAATTATCGAGGTAATTCTCCGACTTAATGAAAAAGGGCTTGAAAATTCTGTGGGAGGAAACTATATAAATAGTTTTGGAAGAGTCGTAGCCGGTTTCAGTTCTATAAATTCATAATTCTGGATTTGCAAAAAACTCTTTCCATTGACATATACTTATGATATAATATCAAAAGTTAATAGTTGCTAAGGAGGCATAAACATATGAAGCATATCAAGACTTTAAACACAAGAAACTTAAAGGATACTATGAAAAAAGGCGGATGCGGAGAATGTCAGACATCCTGCCAGTCAGCATGTAAGACATCCTGTACAGTTGGCAATCAGAGCTGTGAAAACAAATAGATAGTCAGTACATAGAGTACGCAATTTGGATTTGCAATTACATGGGACTGCCTAATAATATTTTCGGGATGAAGAGTTCGGAAGATATTATAAGACAGTCCCATTCGTCGTGAAGCGAAACAGTCTCGCTAAAATGCGGGCAGTCTTTGGATTAAATAGGAGGAAAATGAACGTGATTCATCAATATAAAAACAACGGATACAATATTGTGCTTGATGTAAACAGCGGTATGATCCATGTAGTAGATGATCTTGCTTATGATATTATCGCCATGTATGAGAACCATGACAGGGAAAGCATTCAGAGTGCGATGATTGAGAAATATTCAAAACCTCAGTATATGTCCCTGATCACGAAAAGGGAATGCTGTATGGAGAATTATTCGGATGATGTTCAGTCACTTGTCAATCAGATCAAGGAAGCGATTGATGATGTAGAGCAGTTGAAACAGGACGGAGCTCTATTTACGAAGGACATATATGAGGATTACATTAAGGACTTTAAGCAGCGTTCCACCGTTGTCAAAGCACTTTGCCTTCATATAGCCCATGACTGCAACCTCGCATGCCGATACTGCTTTGCGGAGGAAGGTGAATATAAAGGTCATCGGGAGCTGATGAGCTTTGAAGTCGGGAAGAAAGCTCTTGATTTCCTCATTCAGAACTCCGGTAATAGAAGGAACCTTGAAGTAGACTTTTTCGGCGGTGAACCGCTGATGAACTGGCAGGTCGTGAAGGACTTGGTACGATACGGCAGAGAGCAGGAGGAAATACATAATAAAAAATTCCGTTTTACACTGACTACGAACGGTGTACTTCTGGATGATGAGGTCATGGAATTTGCCAACCGGGAGATGAGTAATGTCGTACTCAGCATCGACGGCCGCAAGGAGGTCAATGACCTAATGCGTCCCAGCCGTAACGGAAAGGGAAGCTATGAGCTGATTCTGCCGAAATTTCAGAAACTCGCGGAAAGCAGAAACCAGACGAATTATTATGTCAGAGGTACCTTTACTCATAATAACCTGGATTTTAGTGAGGATGTAAAGCATCTGGCAGACTTGGGCTTCAAGCAGATATCCGTAGAACCGGTTGTCGCACTTCCCGAGGACAGTTATGCAATCACAGAGGAGGATCTTCCTGCCTTATATGAGGAGTATGACCGTCTCGCGAAGATTATGCTGGAGTATAAAAAGCAAGGAAAGGATTTTAATTTCTTCCACTTCATGATTGACTTATCCGGTGGTCCCTGCGTGGCAAAACGTCTGTCCGGCTGTGGCTCCGGTACCGAATACCTGGCTGTTACCCCCTGGGGTGATTTGTATCCCTGTCATCAATTTGTAGGCATACCCGAATTCTTGATGGGAAATGTGGATGAAGGGATCGTGAAGCCTGATTTGCGGGAAGAATTTAAACAATGCAATGTATATTCCAAGGATAAATGTAAGGACTGCTTCGCCAAGTTCTATTGCAGTGGCGGATGTGCTGCCAATTCCTATAAGTTCCATCAGGATATCAATGATGCATATGATATTGGCTGTAAGCTGCAGAGAAAACGTGTCGAGTGTGCCATTATGTTAAAGGCTGCCGAGGGTTAATACAACCAGCAGAATGGAAGAAGACTATGGAAAAATGGATGCTCAAAAATAAAAAAGCGGATTTTGAGCTGATCAAGCAAAAGTGCGGCATCAGCGAGGTGCTCGCCCGATGTCTGGTCAACAAAGGACTGGAGACACCGGAGGAAATCCAGAGATTTTTAAATCCCAGCCTGAAGGAACTGCATGACCCTTTTTTGCTTAAGGATATGGAGAAAGCCTGTAGGATTCTTCATAATAAGATAACAGAAGGGAAGAAGATCAGAATTATCGGGGATTATGACGTCGATGGTGTCATTTCCACTTATATTCTGTATCGTATTCTGACCAGGCTTGGAGCACGGGTTGATTATGAAATACCTGACAGGATTAAGGATGGCTATGGGATGAACAACCAGATGGTTGAGAATGCTTACCGGGAACAGATTGATACCCTGCTTACCTGCGATAACGGTATTGTCGCTATGGAACAGGTGGCTCTCGCCAAAGGCTTCGGCATGACCGTCCTCGTGACAGACCACCACAATCTTCTTGAAGTAACAGAAGATGATGACTCTCATGCGGAAGTAGCAGTTGGTTTGGAACAGGAGTATGCAGAAATGTCTCATTCCGGTCCGAGTATTGCACGGGTTCGACTGCCTGCGGCGGATGCCATCATCAATCCAAAGCGTCCGGATGACACCTATCCCTACCCAGGTCTATGCGGTGCAGCAATCGCCTTCAAATTAAGCTGCGCACTTCTGGAGGTCTTCAAAATAGAGGAAAAGGAAGCGCTGATCAAAGAATTGCTTTCCTATACGGCGATCGCCACGGTCTGCGATGTCATGGAATTGTCGGGAGAGAATCGGACCATAGTAAAGCATGGCTTAAAGCTGCTGCAAAATACCGGTAATCTGGGACTGCTTGCGCTCATGGAGGTCAGCAGTATCGATAAGGAACAGCTTTCTTCTTTTCATCTTGGCTTTGTGATCGGACCCTGCCTCAATGCTTCCGGACGACTGGATACAGCAAAGAAGGGATTGGAGCTTCTGCTGGCAGAGACAAAGGAGCAGGCTGCTACACTTGCCGGTGAGGTACGCACTTTGAATGAGGTCCGCAAGGAGATGACTACACGAAATGTGGAGAAGGCCATCCAACAGATTGAAGAGACAGAGCTACAGTATGATAAGGTTCTGGTCGTCTATCTTCCTGAATGCCATGAGAGTATAGCAGGAATTATTGCCGGAAGGGTAAGAGAAAGGTTCAACCGTCCGACACTTGTTCTGACTGATGCAGAGGGTTGTGTGAAAGGTTCCGGACGATCCATTGAACAATATAATATGATAGAAGAGTTAAACAAATGCAGGGAGCTGTTCTTGAAGGTAGGCGGTCATCCGATGGCCGCGGGATTGTCCCTGCGTCACGAAGAGGTCGATGAACTTCGAAGGAGACTGAATGAGAATACCTCCCTGACCATGGAAATGCTGATTCCCAAGGTGTCAATCGATATCCACCTGCCACTTGGCTACATCACGACAGAGCTTGTAAATGAATTAAAGCTGTTGGAGCCTTTCGGCAAAGGAAATGAAAAGCCGTTATTTGCAGAGAAGGACTTAAAAGTGAAATCGGCATTCATCATTGGGAAGAATGCCAGCGGAATACGTCTTTTTATGGAGAATAAATATGGCAGAGAGATGGAGGCTGTCTATTTTGGGCCCGTAGATGAGTTTTTTGCCTATATCAAAAATACTTTCGGAGCAGAGGAAGCAGAGAAGCTGCGGACCGGAAGAAGTATGAAAGCCACAATTTCCATCACATATTATCCGAAGATTAACGAATATAACGGCTTCAAGAATCTACAGCTGATGATACAAAATTACAGATAATCAGCAGTCGAAAATTCACTTTTGTATCAATTTTAAGTAAAATTTGCTTTAGAAATGTGAAATTTTCTTTACGAGGGGTAAACTTAGGTGATATAATAAGCATCTAAAAGAATGTATAGGCATCAGACTGACCACTCCGATTGCCCATAAAATAAATCTGGTTCTGAAATCCAAAGAAAGGCATGGTTATAGTATGAAGAAATTAGAAGATTATGTTAGAAGTATTCCGGATTTCCCGGAACCCGGAATTGTGTTCCGCGATGTTACAAGCGTACTGCAGGAGAAGGAAGGTCTGAAGCTGGCAATTGATCAGATGCAGGAGCTTTTGAGCGGACTTGATTTTGACGTAATTGCCGGACCCGAATCAAGAGGTTTTATTTTCGGTGTACCGATTGCTTATAATTTGAATAAAGCATTTATTCCCATTCGTAAGAAAGGGAAATTGCCCTGTGAGACCGTTTCGATGGATTATGATCTGGAATACGGTAAAGCTACAATAGAGATCCACAAGGATGCAATCAAACCCGGTCAGAAGGTAGTTATCGTGGATGACCTGATTGCCACAGGCGGAACAATCGAAGCAATAACCAAGCTGATTGAAATGCTCGGCGGTGAGGTAATAAAGATTATCTTCCTGATGGAGCTGAAGGGATTAAAAGGCCGTGAGAAGCTTACGGGCTACGACGTGGAAGCAGTCATTCAGTACGAAGGCAAATAAGGAAACTTAATGTGCATTTGACATACTAACTTTTACGATGCAGGTGGTGATGATCATGGGAGACGAAAAGGAAGCAATGGGAAGAGATGAAATACTGACATCGGTGACATTTCAGGCACCGGCTGATTTTACTGCGCCTGAAACCCTGTACAGGGAGCTGATCGATAAGATTCGAAGTTATCATCCTTCTGCAGATATTTCCATGGTCGAGAAGGCATATCACCTTGCTGACGATGCGCATAAAGACCAGTTGCGTAAATCAGGAGAGCCTTACATCATCCATCCCTTATGTGTAGCCAATATACTGGCCGAGCTGGAGCTGGATAAGGAGACAATTGTCGCGGGAATACTTCATGATGTCGTGGAAGATACTGAGTTTACGATAACCCAGATCTCTTCTATGTTTTCCGAAGAGATCGCACTTTTGGTGGATGGTGTTACTAAGCTGACCAAGTTAAACTATTCCATGGATAAGGTGGAGCTTCAAGCAGAGAATCTTCGCAAGATGTTTCTTGCTATGGCAAAGGACATCCGTGTTATCCTGATTAAACTGGCAGACCGTCTCCATAATATGCGTACCTTGAAATATAAGGAGCCTGAGAAACAGAAGGAAACTGCCAGAGAGACGATGGATATCTACGCTCCGATTGCACAGAGGCTCGGTATCTCCAAGATTAAGATAGAGCTCGATGATCTGTCACTCAAATATCTGGAGCCTGAGGTATACAAAGAGCTGACAGAGAAGATCGCCACCAAAAAAAGTGAACGTCAGGCATATATTGATGAGATCGTAAGCGACGTAAGAAATCATATTGAGGAGGCTGGAATTTCTGCCAAGATAGATGGGCGAATTAAGCATTTCTTCAGTATATATAAAAAGATGGTGAATCAGAACAAGACACTGGATCAGATTTATGATCTGTTTGCAGTTCGTATCATCGTAGATTCCTTAAAGGATTGCTATGCAGCACTCGGTGTGATTCATGAGATGTATAAGCCGATCCCAGGACGCTTTAAGGATTACATCGCGATGCCAAAACCGAATATGTACCAGTCCCTTCATACAACACTGATCGGACCGAAGGGAGCTCCCTTTGAGATACAGATTCGTACCTATGAGATGCATCGTACCGCAGAATACGGTATTGCAGCCCACTGGAAGTATAAAGAGGGGCAGGATGGAAAAGGCGGAACTGCCAATGCTGAAGAGGAGAAGCTGACTTGGCTCAGGCAGGTTCTCGAATGGCAGAAGGACATGTCCGATAATAAGGAGTTCTTAAGCCTGATTAAGAATGATTTCGATCTTTTCTCTGAAAGTGTTTATGCTTTCACACCGACCGGTGATGTCAAGACACTGCCGACCGGTTCCAATCCGATCGATTTTGCCTACAGTATCCATAGCGCTGTGGGAAATAAGATGGTTGGTGCCCGTGTCAATGGTAAGCTGGAGCCGATTGATTATGTGATACAGAACGGTGACAGAATTGAGATCATTACTTCACAGAATTCACGGGGACCGAGCCGCGACTGGTTGTCCATCGTGAAAAGTACCCAGGCAAAGAATAAAATCAACCAATGGTTTAAGACAGAGCTGAAGGACGATAATATTAACCGTGGCAAGGAACTGATTGCCGCTTACTGTAAGACAAAGAGCATTACCCTGAGTGACCTTCTAAAGACGGAATTTATGAATACCGTGATGCGAAAATACGGCTTCAGGGATTGGGAATCCGTGCTTGCAGCGGTAGGTCACGGTGGTCTGAAGGAAGGCCAGATTGTCAACAAGCTTCTGGAGGAATATAAGAAAAAGAATAAGAAGGACATCACGGATGATAACGTGCTGGAAGCAGTTTCTGAAGTCAAGGAGCGAATTCCTCAGAGGAAATCCAAGAGTGGAATCGTCGTGGAAGGCATTCATGATCTTGCGGTTCGTTTTTCCAGATGCTGCAGTCCGGTACCCGGAGACGAGATTGTAGGATTTGTCACCCGTGGAAGAGGCGTATCCATCCATAGAACAGATTGTATCAATGTGATCAATTTGCCGGAGGAGGACCGCGCCAGACTGATTGATGCAGAATGGAATCTCTCGGCTGATGGTAAGGATACTGGCGGTGTATACAGTGCCGAGATTAAGATTTATGCGAATAATCGGACCGGTGTACTGGTAGATATCTCAAAGGTGTTAACAGAGAATAAGATCGATGTGACTTCAATGAATGTTAGAACAAGTAAGCAGGGAAAAGCATCCATCAGCATAGGCTTTGAGATTAACAGCAAGGAACAGCTGAATGAGATCATCACAAAGCTTAGAAATGTAGAGAGTGTTCTCGATATTGAACGTACGGCCGGTTAAAGTGTGAAGAAAAGTCACCTTCACAAATGGAAGACTATGTCTTCCATTCAGAAGAACTGCGGAATTTCGCACAATGGTGCTCATTCCTTGTTCTTCATGATGTTATCCCGGATTGTAGATTGGAGGTTCATATGAGTGATTTGGTAATGGAAACCCTTGTACTTGGAATGGTTCAGACGAACTGTTATATTATCAGCAATAAAGAGACTAAAGAAGCGATTGTATTTGATCCGGCAGATAAAGCCGAGAGAATAGAACAGTATCTTAAGGCAAATGACCTTGTGTGTAAAGCGATTCTTCTCACACATGGTCATTTTGACCATATTCTGGCAGCCAAGGAGCTGTCTGAAAAGGCCAAAGCTCCAATCCATGCACATGAAGCAGAAGCAGGTCTTCTTGCCGATGTCAGGCTGAATGCATCAGACCAGTTTAGAAGGGAGTGCTCCTTAAAACCTGATGTACTGTTAACGGATTCGCAAGTCTTACAGATAGCGGGCTTTGTGATCAAAGTAATCCATACACCCGGACATACAGCAGGAGGGACCTGTTATTACTTTACCGGGCATCGTCTTTTAATCAGTGGGGATACGTTGTTCAGGGGAGATATCGGAAGATATGATTTACCGACAGGCAACGGCAACCAGCTGGTAGAGTCCATCAACAACAAACTGATGATTCTGGAGGATGAGGTAGAGGTTTATCCCGGACATGGCCCGTCCACTACCATAGGATACGAACGTGACAATAATATCTATTTGTCACGGGGATGGGATCCTTATGAGTGATATGATAGAAATAATTTTATCTGATAAAGCATATGAGAATGACGTATACCCTTTGGTCAAAGCGTTTTATCCTTCTGAAATGATTAAGGTTTACGAGCAAAACGAGCAAAGGACCGAGGCAAATGCTTCTGACCAAGAGACGAAGCTTACGCTTGAACTGGAGCTGAAACAGGATAGGTTTGAACTGTCCATTGCTTTAAAGGGAGAATCTCAGATTAGGAATTCTCATAATTTAACGGAAAATTTAGCAAAACCGCAATATAAGAATGAAATGAAACGATATCTTTACTCAAATATCTCTAAGCTGACACATCAGGAGCTGCCCTGGGGAATCTTAACCGGAATTCGTCCGACGAAGCTGGTCTATGATCTCATAGAACAAGGAGTGGATGAGGAAGAAATCTACCGACACATGAAGAAGGAATATCTGTGCTCGGAAGAAAAGATTGCCATGAGTATTGAGATAGCGAACAGAGAGCTTAAGCTGTTAAAGGATATGGATTATCAAAATGGGTACAGTCTTTATATAGGAATTCCATTTTGCCCCAGTACCTGTCTCTATTGTTCCTTTACTTCGTATTCGGTGGAGAAATACTCGAGCTATGTGGATGTCTATCTGCAGGCCTTAGAGAAGGAAATCCGCTTTGCAGCGACCTGTTTTCCCGGACGAAGGCTAACGACTGTGTATCTGGGGGGCGGGACACCGACAACCCTGTCAGCAGAGCAGTTGAATTCCTTGCTTGGTCTTGTCAGGGAGCTGTTTGATTTTACTCATGTCAGGGAATTCTGCGTGGAAGCAGGAAGACCGGACAGTATCACCAGAGAGAAGCTTGAGGTTCTAAAGAAACAAGGGGTGGATCGTATCTCCATCAACCCGCAGAGCATGCAGCAGAGAACCCTGGATCTGATCGGAAGGAAGCATCTCGTCACTCAGGTAAAGGAAGCTTTCCATCTCGCAAGAGAAACTGGTCATAATAATGTGAATATGGATCTGATCCTCGGCCTGCCGGGAGAAAGCATTCTGGATGTTCAAGATACCTTATCCCAGATTAAGGAGATGGATCCGGATAGTCTGACAGTGCATACGCTTGCAGTAAAGCGTGCTGCAAGATTGAATCAGGAGAAGGAAAGCTATGCCAAAATGAAGGCAACCGATGTATCAGCGATGCTGGCAGAAACCATCCGGTTTGCGAAAGAGAATGCATATCTGCCCTATTATCTCTACAGGCAGAAGAATATGGCAGATAATCTTGAGAATATCGGCTATGCCAAATTTGGAAAAGAGGGTCTCTATAATATTTTGATTATGGAGGAGAAACAGACGATCCTGGCTTTGGGTGCCGGGGGTATGTCAAAGTTCGTATTCCATAAGGAGAACCGGATTGAAAGGGTAGATAATGTGAAAAGCGTTACGGATTACATCAATCGAATCGATGAGATGATAGAGCGGAAACGACATTTTCTTGAAAATAATACAGTATAAAAATCAATGTGATAGAACGGAGGACTAAGATGATTACACAAAGACCGAAGGGGACACAGGACTGGTATGGCTCCAATATGCACAAGCGTACTATTATTGAGGGAACTGCAAGAAGAATCTGCAAGGCCTATAATATTAAGGAGATGATCACACCGGCCTTTGAGCATACGATATTGTTCCAGAGAGGTGTCGGAGAGACCACGGACGTCGTTCAGAAGGAAATGTATACCTTTGAAGATAAGGGGAACCGAAGCATTACCTTAAAGCCTGAGGGAACAGCCGGATTTGCCCGTGCATATCTGGAAAACGGTTTGTATGCAGAAAGCCAGCCTGCAAAGCTCTTTTATATCACACAAGCATTCCGATATGAGAAGCCACAGAGCGGAAGACTGCGCCAGCATCATCAGTTCGGTATCGAATTCTTCGGTTCTGCAAGCCCGCTTGCAGAGGTGGAATTGATCTCCCTGCTGACTCAGTTCATGAAGGAGCTGGGCATCAAAGGGGCAAAGCTTCATATCAACAGCATTGGTTGCGGCAATTGCCGAAAGACCTATAATGAAGCACTCCTTTCCTATCTGAGAAAGCACGAGGACCAATTATGCCCTACCTGCAGGGAGAGAATGCTTAAGAACCCTCTTCGTGTGATTGACTGTAAGGTTCCTTCCTGTAAGACGATTGTGAAGGACGCACCCAGAACCATCGAATATTTGGATGAGGAATGCAGCAATCATTTTGAGGAGCTGAAGAGTCTGTTGACAGCCGTAGGAATTCCTTATGAGGTAGATACCGGTATTGTACGAGGACTGGATTATTATACAAAGACAGTATTCGAGTTCCTCAATGCAGAAGGGTTTACTCTATGCGGCGGTGGCAGATATGATAATCTGATTCATGAGATTGATGAAAAACAGGATATTCCGGCAGTAGGTTTCGGCTTTGGTATCGAGCGCATTATCAATGAATTAGAAGCTGAAGGTGTAGAATTAGAGGAAGAACCGGCAGTGGAGTTGTATGTCGGGATTCTCGGCAAGGAAGCGAAGGCAGAAGCATACCGTTTGGTTCAGCAGCTCAGAACGGCAGGTGTCATTGTTGAGACTGATTATATGGACCGCAGTGTCAAAGCGCAGATGAAATATGCGAATAAGATTGGTGCTAAGAATACTGTAATTATTGGAGCAGATGAGCTTGCTAACAATAAAGTGAATGTCAAAAACATGGAGACCGGGGAACAGACTGAGGTATCTCTGGACATGCTGGCAGAACTGTTTCTATAAGCAGAGACGAAAAGCTCCGGTAAGATTCGTTTTGAATGAAATATAGTTTCATCAGGGATGCCTGGTATTGAATAATGATATGGAAAGCCTTTTTGATCGGATTACATTCCGGTCAAAAAGGTTTTTTTGTATGTATTGACAAATTGGTATAGCTTGGATATAATAAAAACATAATAGGAGTGAGTGATTACTCCGTGTAATGTAAATATATTACAAGTTAATGTACTTAGACAATCGCAGCACTACGCTTGCACAATCTATTGATTGGGAGTGCTGCAGAAGACAAAAAGAAACCAAGTTTACTACCACAAAGGGAGGAAAAGGTATGATGAGAATGTACAGGAATTTAAAGATTCGTACGAAGCTAATAATGGGTTTTGCTTTTTTTGCATTATTAGCAGCTATCATTGGGATTATAGGTGTTCTTAACATGAGGTCCATGTATCAGACTAATGAGCAGTTATATAATGTGAATTTTCTTCGGACAACGGATTTGAAAACGTTGCAATTTAATCTTGAGCAAATCGAGGTTAATCATGTCTATGCACTCTATGACAGGGCACCTGACAAGATTAAGGAAAGACGTGACGAAATTACTGAGCTTGTAAATATTGATAATGAAATATTGGCGAACTATGAGAAATTAATTGAATCAGATGAAGAAAGAGCCATTTATGATAAACTGCTTGCAGATTTGGGTACATATCGGGAGATACGTAATAAGAATTTGGATTTGATCGAAAAAGAAGACTACGATGAAGCGGTTGCTACGGAACAGGAGACGACGATTGCCAGATCACAGGCTGATTCGACGCTGCAAACTTTAGTGGATTATAATATCAACTTGGCTGCAAAGCATTTGGCAGATACTCAGAGAAGCTACAATGAGTTATCCAGGCTAATGAACATTATCATTGTTATCTCCATTATCCTGGCGGTCATTTTAGGCATCGTGATTGCCGGTACAATCAGTAAGCCTGTTGCACAGGTAGTACAAGCTGCAGATAGGCTTGCATTGGGTGATGTCAATGTAAATGTTAAATATCAAAGTAAGGATGAAATCGGTAAGCTTGCAGATGCCTTCGGCAAGATGATCAGTAATATTCGCGGACAGGCTCATGCAGCTGAAAGAATTGCAGCCGGTGATCTTACGGTGGAGGTTGAAGTGAAATCAGAAAATGATCTGCTCGGTATGAAGCTGTCAGAACTGGTTGCCAATAATAATGATATATTGTCCAATATTGCTGCTGCGTCCGATCAAGTGGCGACAGGGGCGAAGCAGATTTCGGACTCCAGTATCGCACTTTCTCATGGTGCTACAGAACAGGCATCTTCTGTTGAAGAATTAACCGCATCCTTAGAAGAGATTTCTTCTCAGACAGAATTAAATGCCAAGAATGCTACCATGGCGAATGAGCTTGCAGTATCTGCTAAGAAGGATGCTGTTCAGGGAAATGAACAGATGAAGGAAATGTTGGCAGCAATGGAAGAAATCAATGAAGCATCAGCAAATATCTCAAAGGTCATTAAGGTCATTGACGATATCGCTTTCCAGACAAATATCCTTGCTTTGAACGCAGCGGTGGAAGCAGCCAGAGCAGGTCAGCATGGCAAGGGCTTTGCAGTGGTAGCAGAGGAAGTAAGAAATCTGGCAGCACGCTCTGCAAATGCAGCGAAAGAAACAACTGAAATGATCGAAGGATCTATCAAGAAGGCCGAAGGCGGTACCAGAATAGCACAAGAGACGGCAGTTGCCTTAAGTAAAATAGTAAACGGTGTAGAGAAGGTAGCAACACTGGTGAATGATATTGCAGTTGCATCTAATGAGCAAGCAATGGGCATCTCCCAAGTTAACCAGGGTGTTATGCAGGTGTCCACAGTAGTTCAGACTAACTCCGCTACCTCCGAAGAAACTGCCGCAGCCAGCGAGGAACTGGCAAGTCAGGCAGAAATTTTAAAGGATACGATCAGAAGATATAAATTAAAGAAATCTACAGTGAAAAAAATCCCGCGAGAAGAAATCAGTCCCGAGGTGATGCAGTTGCTGGAGCAGATGAAAAAATCCGCAAGAGGAAATACATATTCTGAACCCACAGAAGAGAACACAGTATCCTCCAATATTATATTAAGTGATAATGAATTCGGAAAATACTGATCGAATTATCAGCCGTAATCATAAACAACGGGAGGTGACAAAATGTCAGATCAGTATACGAATGAACCTTTGCTGGACATGTTTCTATTCGAAACCTCACAGCTTTTAGAACAGTTGGAACAATCTATACTTTCCGGTGAGAAGGAAAATGACTTCTCTGAGGAAGCCATTAACGAGATTTTCCGTATCATGCACACAATCAAGGGCTCCTCGGCCATGATGTTGTTTGATAATATTGCTAAGCTTGCTCATTCCATAGAGGACGTATTTTTTTATCTTCGTAAGGAGAAACCGGAGCAGATTGATTATTCTGTCTTATCAGATCTTGTACTCAATGGTGTTGATTTCATTAAGATTGAAGTTGAGAAGATCAAAGACAATGACGAGGCAGATGGCAGTGCTGATGATTTGGTGACAAGGATTAAGGCATATCTATATGAACTGAAGAATAATAATCCCGAGAATACCATTACGTCGGACGAACTTAAGGAGGCAGCAGGTCAGACATCAGAAGCAGCGGAGGGAGATAAGCAGCATTATTATATCAGTCAGGTATCTGCCGGTAAGCCGGGTCATAGGAATGCTTTTAAAGCGATTATACATTTTGAGGAAGGCTGTGAGATGGAAAACATCCGGGCTTTCACAATTATTCATAATTTAAAGGAAATTACAGAGGATTTCAGCTATATTCCTGATGACATTATCGATAGTGATGAAAGCATTAATGTGATTCGCCAAAACGGATTTCAGATTTATCTAAAGACAGAGAAGGATTATAAGGAAATTCAGGATTTCTTTATGAAGACCATATTCCTCAAGGATTTGGAGCTGATACAGCTGGAACAGGAGGAGGAACTCGACAGGTTTATCAAAAAAGAGGATCAGTCGGTTCTGCAACCAGTCAAAATACCTGTCGTAAAGGAAGCTGTTCAGAACAACAACGCACAAAGTATCATCAGTGTGAGTGTCACGAAGTTGGACAAGCTGATGGATCTGGTTGGTGAGATGGTGATAGCGGAAGCTATGGTAATACAGAATCCTGACTTAAAGGATTTGCAGTTGGATAATTTTATTAAGGCAGCCAGACAGTTAAGTAAAATCACCGGTGAATTGCAGGATATGGTCATGTCCATCCGAATGGTTCCTCTGTCAGCAACCTTTAATAAGATGCACCGCATCGCTCGCGATATGTGTAAGAAGCTTGAGAAGGATGTACAGCTGGAGATCATTGGAGAAGAAACTGAAGTGGATAAGAATATCATCGAGCGTATCTCTGATCCTCTGATGCATCTGGTGCGAAATTCCATAGATCATGGAATAGAAAGTACGAAGGAACGGCTTGAAAAGGGAAAGACGAAAGGTGGAACCATCACTCTTGAGGCAAAGAATGCCGGAAGCGATGTATTGATTATCGTAAAGGATGATGGGAAAGGGCTAAATAAAGAAAAAATTTTAAAGAAAGCCAAAGAGAACGGGATCCTTGTAAAAAAGGAAGAGGAAATGACGGATAAGGAAATCTATAATTTGATTCTGCTTCCGGGCTTCTCCACAAAGGATCAGGTTACAGAATTCTCCGGACGCGGTGTAGGTATGGATGTGGTAACAAAAAATATCGAAGCGGTTGGGGGAACCCTGAATGTTGACAGCGTGGAAGAAAAGGGTACAATCATTACGATGAAGATACCGTTAACCCTGGCGATCATTGATGGTATGAATATCAAGGTAGGTAACTCCAGATATACGATACCAACGATTTCCATCAAGGAATCTTTTCGACCCAAGGACAGTGACATTTTCACTGATCCGGATGGAAATGAGATGATCATGGTAAGGGGAGAATGTCATGCTGTTCGTCGTCTTCATGAGATTTACAACGTTCAGACAGAGGTTACGAGGTTCTCGGAGGGTATTATTATAATTGTTGAGCAGGATGAGAAGACAGTCTGTGTATTTGCTGATGAATTGCTCGGACAGCAGCAGGTTGTGGTGAAAGCATTACCCAAATACATACAGAAATTCAAAGAAGTGAAAGGCTTGGCAGGCTGTACCTTGCTTGGAGACGGTAATATCAGCCTGATTCTGGATGTAGCAAGAATGTTTGGTTAAGATCAAAACGAGAGGAGGAAGATATATGGCTGAAGTATTTGACAAGGAATTCGAGTTGGAAGAAGATACACAAAAGGATCGTTATCTGACTTTTTTGATAGGAAGCGAGTGTTATGGAATTGAAATCAGCTATGTGACAGAGATTATCGGCATACAGGCGATTACTGCGATTCCCGAGCTTCCGGAATATGTGCGTGGAATAATTAATCTTAGAGGTAAGATTATCCCTGTGATGGATGTAAGAATAAGATTTAAGAAGGAAGCAAGGGAATATAATGATCGGACCTGCGTGATTGTTGTTGATATCAAGGATATATCCATAGGTCTTATTGTTGATAGTGTAGCAGAGGTATTGACAATACCTGAACAGGACATCGTAGACCCTCCGCAGGTAAACAGGATGAATAACAGATATATCAGAAAGATTGGAAAAGCTGGTAATGCTGTGAAGCTTTTACTGGATTGTGAAAAGCTTTTGTCGGAAAATGAACTGGAGGATATCAGCGAGTCTATCCAAGCATCCTGATTAAGAGTAAAATGTAAATAGTGGATCCAAAACAGTCATGTTTTTTGAAAGGAGGCTGAAAATGAAGATACTTATCGCTGAGGATGACTTATCAAGCAGAAAGTTTCTTTCTAAATTTCTATCAAAATACGGAGAATGCGATGTCGTCATTGACGGATTGGAAGCACTTGATGCATTCTTGATTTCTTTAAAGGAAAAGAAGCCCTATGACTTGATATGTCTGGATATCATGATGCCGAAGGTGGACGGAGTCAAGGTTCTCAAGCATATGAAGGTACTGGAAGCACAATATAAAATACCTGAGGACCGGCGTTCAAAAATCATTATGACGACAGCACTAAAGGATACTGAGATTGTACATGATGCATTTGATCTGGGGTGTGACGCCTATGCTGCTAAGCCGCTGGATATGGAAAAGTTTGTAGAGGTGTTGTATAAACTGGAATTGATTGAAAAGAATTGACACTAATAACCAAGCTGATTATAATCGAAGTAAGTAAATACTTCGGTAGGTGAAAATATATGGTGATAAGTATTTTACATAGAAAAGAGCAGTTGATTTTGACTGCAATCGATATCATTAATGACCTTGGCATCCAGAAGCTGACCACGCGGGAGATCGCAAAAAGACAGAATATCTCTGAGGCAACCTTATTTCGCCATTTTAAGAATAAGAATGAGTTGGTGCTGGCAGTACTGGATTATTTTATTCAGTTTGATTCTGATATCCTTCAGTCTGCAAAGCTGAAATATTCTTCTCCGAAAGAAGCACTGGTCTACTTTCTGACCTCAATCGCGGAATATTACGAGAACTATCCTGCAATAACCACGCTGCTTCAGACTTTTGATCTTCTCATATATGAGGAAGATTTGGCAGATAGGGTGAAGGAGATACAGAGAAGCAGGATTTCTATGATCGCAGGGTTTGTAGAGGAGGCGAAGCAGGCCGGTGAAGTTCAGGAGGATTTGGACAGTGAAAACATCGCCTTGATCATTTCCGGATACTTCAGGGAGTTGTGTTTTCATTGGAAAATGAACCAATACAGCTATTCCCTACGGGATCACATGATATCTACCCTGAAGAAGCTCATAGGCAATATCGGGAAATAGATTTTACGATAGATGAATACCTAACATACGAAAGGTGTGGTACTGGCTATGAAAAGAGTATTAATCGTAGACGATGCAGCATTCATGAGAATGGCAATCAAGAATATTTTGGTGAAGTACAATTACGAGGATCATGTCATCCAGACCTTAAGCAAGGTGTTGCTATGATTACAATTACAGACAAAGAATTTGAACAACTTTCCACATATATAAAAGCAAACTACGGAATCTATTTGAAACCTGAAAAGACTACGCTGGTGATTGGCAGGCTTCAAAATGTATTGATACTGAATGGCTTTAAGTCATTTTCGGAATACTATGATTATCTGATCAGGGATAAAACCGGAATGGCCGTATCCACTCTGCTTGACAAAATAACCACAAACCACACCTTCTTTATGAGAGAAGCAGATCATTTCACATATTTTAAGGATACCGTTCTGCCATACATAATCTCGAATACCACCGAACGAGATCTGCGCATTTGGTGTGCCGGCTGCTCGTCCGGTGAGGAGCCTTATACCCTTGCCATGATTATCGATGAGGTACTTGGCAAGGAAAAATTATTCTGGGATGCAAAGATCCTTGCGACAGATATTTCCACAAAGGTACTGGAGGAAGCTAAACGAGGCGTATACAGTAATAAGGAAATAGAAACTCTGCCTTCAAAATGGAAGTTAGCATATACATCTAAGATTGACAGTGAGAACTCAGTAATGATTGATAGGATTCGAAATGAGGTTATCTTCAGAAAGTTCAATCTGATGGAGAATGTTTTTCCTTTTAAGAAGCAATTTCATGTAATCTTTTGTAGGAATGTCATGATTTATTTTGATGAAAAGACAAAGAATACTCTGGTGAATAAGTATTATGATTTGCTGGTACCGGGTGGATATCTCTTTATAGGACATTCGGAATCTTTGAATCGTGAGGCGACAAGATTCAGATACTTGCAGCCCGCTGTTTATCGAAAAGTATAATGAGGTGTAAGCGATGCCGAATAAAATCAGGGTTTTAATCGTTGATGACAGCATGCTCTTTCGTGAGGTGTTGTTACGAGGACTTTCTTCCGATCCGGGCATCGAGGTGGTCGCCACAGCAAACGATCCCTATGAGGCAAGGGATAAGATCATTTCCTCGAAGCCGGATGTCATGACCTGTGATGTGGAGATGCCGAAGATGAACGGTATCGAATTTATCAGGAAGCTGATGCCCCAATATCCACTGCCGATCATAGTCGTCAGTTCAACTTCCGGCACAGTGTTTGATGCCATGAATGCGGGTGCGGTGGAATTTGTAGGAAAGCCGGATCTGACTTCTGTGAACAGTGTCGAGAATTTTATCAATGATTTGATCGGGAAGATTAAGATAGCTGCGAAAGCGAAGGTTCGTACCTTTCATGATATAGAAGGACATAAAATTGAGAAACGGAGCATTACCGATAAGAATAAGCTGATAGCGATAGGGGCTTCCACCGGAGGCACCGAGGCAATCTTCTCCATTCTCAAGGAGTTACCTGCCGAGTCTCCCGGAATCGTTATAGTTCAACATATTCCTCCGAATTTTTCAAGAATGTTTGCAGAACGTCTGAATAATACAACCGGTCTATCGGTAAAGGAAGCAAAAACAGGCGATTATGTGGAGCAGGGCCATGTATTGATCGCGCCCGGAGACAAACATATGATCATCCGCAGAGTCGGAGAGCGGTATAAGGTGGAATGCTTTGCCGGAGAAAAAGTGAATGGGCATTGTCCTTCTGTGGATGTGCTTTTCGATTCCGTTGCAAAGGAAGCAGGAAAAAATGCCGTTGGAGTCATTTTAACAGGAATGGGATATGACGGAGCCCAGGGCTTGATGTCAATGAGAAGAAAGGGTGCCAGAACGCTCGGACAGGATGAAAAATCCTGTGTGGTATACGGTATGCCCAAGGTGGCTTTTAATATCGGTGCAGTGGAAAAACAGTGTTCCTTGGACGGTATGCCCTATCACATATTCAATATGTTGAACGAAAGCCGATGAAACAGATGACAGAACACCATAAATTTGATTGAGGAATGATAGGATGAGAAATGAACTGAAGCATAGCATCAGTGGTGATTTAGCCTTAGAAATATTAACAAACATTGGTCAGGGAATCATTACTACAGACACAGAAGGAAGAATCATTTACTATAATAGCATTGCTCAGGAAATTCTGGAGTATGATGCCGATTATGTCTATGGGAAGGATTTTGATCAGATATTTCGGATTTTTCATGCAGAGACAATGGAGCGTCTTTCCAGCCCGGTTACCTATGTACTTAAATTTAAGGAAACGACCGGATTAGAGGCGAACAGTGTCCTTCAAACAAAAAGCGGCGGTTATAAGTATCTGTCAGCGGATTGTTCTCCCAATATCAATGCAGACAACAGCTTAGCAGGTGCTGTCATTGCCTTTCGTGACATCACCAAGGTACGTACCTCGGAATTAAACCATATCAGAGAAGAAGAGAATCTCAATCGGATATTTAACAGTATACCGATCAGCACCTTGGTCCTGGATGGGCAGGGTCTTGCGATCAGAGCAAATGAGATATTTCTGAGGTTTAGAGATAAGACAGATAAGGATATATTAGGGAAGCCTTTCGGTAAATGTATCGACTGTGTCGGAGTTCAGGAGTCTGAGCTGGGTTGTGGGTACGGACCGCGTTGTTCTGATTGCGGGATTCGAAAAGCTGTAAGCAGTGCAATTGAGTTTAATACCATGACCTATAACATGGAATATATGATAACAGAGCTACGGGGCAGGGAAATATTTGATTTTTGGGTACGCGCAAGTGTGATACCGATTATGATGGCTGATAAGAAAACAATCGTCGTCACACTGGTAGATATTACAGCCAGTAAAAATCAGGAGATCATTGCAAAGGCGGCAAGTGATTACAGCAGGAACATATTAAACCAGCTGCCCTTTACAGTCTGGATGTCGGATCAAAATTTTCAATTGAAATATTCCAATCGCGCCATGGATGATCTGACAGACTTGAATTTAGCAGAAACACCCTTGAATCAGTGGGATTACTTCATTCATCCCGAGGATATGGAGAGATTTACATGTGCGGCTATGGATGCAATCGAGCGAAGAATTCCGATTATGGAGGAAGTAAGAACCAGATCCAAGGATGGAAACTATGTTTGGTGTCTGTTGAATGCCGCTCCGTATTATGAAAGTGATGGTTCCTTCAGTGGATATGTGGGTTCAGTACTCAATATCGCGGAGCGAAAGGAGCAGGAAGAAGACATCAGGCGGTATCAGGAACTGCTGATCACAGCGAAGGAAGCCGCAGAGGCTGCCAATAAGGCGAAAAGCGAGTTTCTTGCAAATATTAGCCATGAAATCCGTACTCCGATTAACGGAATTGTTGGAATGGTGGATCTGACTCTGCTGACGGATTTAAACGAGGATCAGAGGGATAATCTGATTACAGCAAAGGCCTGCGCAAATGCATTAATCAATTTAGTGAATGATGTTCTTGATTTTTCAAAGATGGAAGCCGGCAAGATGACCTTGGAGAATATCACTTTCAATTTAAAGGAGATGATAGAAGAGATTATCCGGGTACATTCTCCAAAAGCAGCGGAAAAGGACCTGGAGCTGAGCTACACCCTCTCGTCTCTGATACCACAGTATATAGTAGGCGACCCCAACCGACTCAGACAGATTCTGAATAACCTTGTCAGTAATGCGATTAAGTTTACGATGCGAGGTGAAGTTTCGCTGGCAATAAAATGTACAAGGGTGACAAAGGAGGAAGTTGACCTTGTATTTTCGGTATCGGATACCGGTATCGGAATCGCAGAGGAAGATATGGAGCGTTTATTCCAAAGCTTCAGCCAGATTGAGAACTCCTATACCAGACAGTATGGCGGAACCGGATTGGGACTGGTTATCTCAAAGCAGTTACTGGAGATGATGGGTGGCAGGATTGAAGTGGACAGTGAATACGGGAAAGGAAGTACCTTCCGTTTCTATGTTACCCTTCCTATTGGGAATGCTCTTGTGACCAATAAGAAAGTACTTCCGAGTGTCACTAAGGCAGAGAAATTCCTGAAGCTGCTATTGGTGGAGGATGATAAGGTTAATCAGAAGGTAGTCCGTAAGATGCTGGTCGAGCGGGGCTACTCCGTGCAGGAGGCAAACAATGGTATCGAGGCGATAGAGCTCTTTACCAAGGGCAACTACGATGCCATTCTGATGGATATTCAGATGCCGAAGATGAACGGCATAGAAGCAGCTACCAAGATCAGAAGCCTGGAGCAGGAGGGAAAACATACACCGATTATAGCATTGACAGCTTATTCCTTACCGGGAGACCGTGAGAAGTTCCTCCGGCTTGGGATGGATGAATATGTTTCAAAGCCGATTCAGATGGATCTCTTATTCGATGTAATCGAGCGGGTTACAGCAAAGCCATATCTCGGTACTCCTGAGAATATAGTAATGACAGAGGATGGTGAGCTGATTTTTACCTTTGATAAGCCAGTCCCCTCGAGTCAGATGGATACGGCAGCTCTCGATAAAATTGCCAGGAATATCGAACTGTTACAAACGGAGGTACGGTGCGACAATATAGTCCGGGTGGAGGCCATCGCGAAGGAAATAAAAACGATTGCTGCAGGAATCGATGCAATTGATATCAAGGAAATCGCCTTCAAGATAGAACTGGCAGCCAGACGCGGTAATCTTACGGATGCCAAGGGCTTTATTGATCAGATAATCAATGAGTATAAACTGTATCAAAATACAGATGATTAAAACCATGAAAGTATAATAGAGATGGGGGGAAATTATGAAAATATTAATTGCGGAAGATGACTTAGTAAGCAGAAAGTTTTTATATAAGTTTCTGTCCCAATACGGGGAATGTGACCTTGTGAAGGACGGATTGGAGGCACTCGATGCTGTGCTGATATCACTCAAGGAGAATAATCCATACAATTTGATCTGTCTGGATATCATGATGCCCAAGGTGGATGGTGTCAGAGTTCTGAAGCATATCAAGGAACTCGAGACCCAGAAAGGGCTGCCTCCGGAAAAAAGAGCCAAGGTAATTATGACAACGGCACTTGCTGATTCCAATTTCGTTCAGAATGCCTTTAAATATGGATGTGATGCTTATTCCCCGAAACCAATCGATACTGAAAAGCTGAAAGGAATTCTGCTTCAGCTGAACCTGATAGATAGATTGTAATAAACGCTTGAATAACAGCGGATAACGGTGCTGATCCCCGACTTGGTAACAAGTTAGAGGTTCAGCACTTTTTTAGCAATTATATACAATGTTTTTTACCTTTTCAGCAATGAATGAGTAGTAAAGAATATTCGTCTACGGTATGATTCATTAGTATAAGCGTGCCTGTATATTCTGGGGCATTAGGATTTAATAGTTTAGGAAGAAGGAAACATAATATGGTTGAGCAGCAGATGAATATTCAGCTTCCATACTTAGTTAGTGACGGTATGGTTCTGCAGCGTGAAAAAATAAATAAAATATGGGGTCGGGCAGCAGCCAGACAGATGCTGACCGCAGAATTTAACGGAAAGATTTATGAAACTCAGGTAAATGAAGATGGATGCTGGGAATTGGAGCTTGATCAGTTTGATGCCGGTGGTCCATATACCATGACAATCAGTTGTGCCGGAAGCTTAAGAAGCATCAACGATATCCTGATAGGAGATGTATGGGTCCTCGGCGGACAATCGAATATGGAACTTCCGGTTAATCGTACCTTTGATTTATATGAGGATGAGGTAACAAGGGATTCTGATTACAATCAAATTCGAAAATTCTCCGTACCGCAGGAATTCGAATTCCATCAGCCGGTAGACGAACTGAAGGGTGGAGCCTGGGAGACATTACGTCCGGATACCGCAGGTGATTTCAGTGCGATAGGATATTTTCTTGCGAAAGAGCTGTATCAAAAATATCATATTCCGATCGGTCTAATCCATGCTGCTTGGGGAGGTACCCCCGCACAAGCGTGGATGAGTGAGTCCACGTTGATGAAGTTTGGAAGGTTTCAGGAATTACTTTCCTTATGTAAGGATGACACCTATGTGAAAGACAGCATCGCCAGAGATCAGAGGAATGCAGCAAATTGGAATAGGGAACTGGACATAAAAGACAAAGGTTTGGTGGACGAGAAGGCGTTATGGTATTTACCGGAATGTGACGATACCACTTGGAGCAGGATTGGAGTTCCGCTAAACTTTCAGGGAACTGATTTGGAGACACTGAAGGGTTCCGTGTGGTTTCGCAGGGAATTCTACCTGTCAGAAGAATTGGCAGGTAAGGAAGCAAAGCTGTCTCTCGGAACGATCATTGACGCTGACACTACCTATCTGAACGGTGTTGAGGTCGGCAATACACCTTATAAATATCCGCCCAGAAGGTATCGAATCCCGGAAGGAATTCTTAAGGCGGGCAGAAATGTGTTGGCAGTCAGAGTGGTGGTTAATCACAGCTGTGGTGCATTCATTACAGACATGCCTTACTTTATCCAAATAGGGAAGGAAAAGCTATCCTTAACCGGAACCTGGAAGTATCAGACCGGTGCGATCACAGTTGCCCCGGAGCCGCAGGTATTCTTTCATAATAAGCCAACCGGCCTATACAATGCGATGATTTATCCACTGAGAAAATATTCGATCCGGGGTGTGCTCTGGTATCAGGGTGAATCAAATGATCCCTATCCATATGACTATAAGGATTTATTTGAAGCAGTAATTAAGGATTGGCGCAGCTTATGGAAGCTGGGCGATCTTCCTTTTTATTATGTTCAGATCGCAAATTTCTGCCCCTGGAAGCAGGAATCAAAGGTAAGCAATTGGGCAAGACTTCGGGATGAGCAGCGTAAGGCTATGAAAATACCCGCTACGGGAATGGCAGTAACCTGTGATATCGGAGAATATAACGATCTCCATCCGCAGGATAAGAAAGAGGTCGCACTCCGACTGGCCAGATGGATTCGCAGAGATATCTTCGGTGAAGATATTGAGCCCTGTGGCCCGATGATCGATCGTGTGATCAGAGAGGGTGAGCGTCTAAGACTTTATTTTACCCACATCGGAGGCGGATTGAAGGCGAAGCACGGAGAACTCCGGACATTTATGATCAGCGGAACGGATGGTGTTTATTATGAGGCCAGAGCCGAGATAGATCAGGATACTATTCTGGTATATCAGGCTGAACAGGTACATAATCATAAGATCAGAAATCCGGTCAGTGTACGATATGCCTGGTCAGATAACCCTGAGGGGGCGAATCTGTATAATAAAGAAGGACTCCCTGCGTCACCGTTCATGATTAAATAAGCATTCATAAAAAGGTATCATAATATTGGTATCTATGTACGAAAGGACAACATGCATCCGTATAACGGATTGCAGGTTGTCCTTTTTCATTATCTTCACAGTTGCTTTTTAGACAACAGGCTTCTATCAATGACTGCCTGCAAATTGGCTCCTGTACATATCAGCATAGAAGCCGTCACTGTTTAATAGTTCCTCGTGCGTTCCTTTTTCTATGATCTGACCATCCCTCATAACAAGGATCAGGTCAGCACTTTTTATGGTTGAAAGCCTGTGTGCGACGATAAAACTGGTTCTTCCTTGCATCATGTGCGCAAAGGCCTCCTGCACACGGATTTCTGTTCGGGTATCTATGGAAGAGGTTGCCTCATCGAGAATTAACATGGGTGGAAGTGTAAGCATGATTCTTGCGATACAGAGAAGCTGCTTCTGCCCTGCGGAAAGATTACCTCCCTCATGAGTAACGATGGTATCATAACCTTGGGGCAGCTTATTAATAAAGTCATCTGCGAAGGCCTTTTTGGCTGCTGCCCGGATTTCTTCATCAGTTGCATCGGGTCTGCCCATTGCAATATTATCTCTTATTGTACCGCTTTTAAGCCAGGTATCCTGGAGCACCATACCATAGTTACGCCTTAAGCTGTGTCTTTTCAGATTCTTGATATCAATCCCTTCCACGGATATTCGTCCGCCATCCAATTCATAAAACCTCATAAGGAGATTGATGAGCGTTGTCTTCCCGCAGCCGGTCGGTCCAACAATCGCAATTCTTTGACCGGGTTTCACATCAAGGTTCAGATCCTTAATCAGTGACTTACTCTTATCATAGGAAAAACGTACATTTTCAAGCTTAACCTGTCCTCCTATGTTTACCGGCAGCTCCTCTGCAGCATCCTCCACAGAAATCTCCTTTTCATCCAAAAATTCAAAAATACGCTCTGCACATGCCAATGAATTCTGGAGCTCAGTCACTACGCTTGAGATTTCATTGAAGGGCTTTGTATATTGTGTTGCGTAGCTTAGAAAGCTTGTCAACTTACCTATCGAAATCCTGCCGTTTATGGCACTGAATGCACCAAAGGTAGCAACCACGGCATATATCATATTGTTGACAAACCGGGTCGTTGGAAATGAAACCGATGATAGGAACACTGCTTTTGTACTGACATCCCGAAGTCTGCGATCCTTTTCTTCAAAATCTGAGCATACTGTATCCTTCCTATCATAGGCCTGCACGGTACTTTGCCCACTGACCATTTCTTCAACTAATGCAGTTACATCTGCCCTGCATTCACTCTGCCTCTTGAAATAGGTATAGGTTCTTTTCGCAAAAAAATTGGCCACGAGGATGGATAAGGGGGTCAATACAACTACGATAAGTGCAATGTAAGGATTAATCGTAAACATATAGACCAGGGTTATTGCAATCGTAAGAATTCCTGTAAAAAGCTGTGCAAAACCCAGAAGCAGACCTTCTGAAAATTGATCAACATCCGTGATCATCCTGCTGATGATAGCCCCATGACTATGGGAATCTATATAAGAGATCGGCAGCTTGTGAAGCTTATCAAAGGCCTTTTTCCTGATATCCAGTACCACACGGTAAACTGTCCTATTGTTGATAACATCCATAAGATATTGACAAACAGAGGTTATCAATATGGTAATACCCATTCGGAGGATAACCTTTATCACACTGTCCAGATCGGTAATCCCCTTACCAAGCAGCAGATCCACTGCATTCCCTGTCAGGACAGGGATATAAAGAGTTGTTACAACTACGATAACGGCTAAAAGCAGGCTCAGAATACATCTCCATAGATATGGTCTTATGAGCCTGATAACACGAAGCATGGTATCTGATTTCCTTGCATCATTTCTGATTCTGGATTTACTCATAATGCAACCTCCTCTTTCGTCAGCTGTGACAAGCAGATTTCCTTATATACCTCACAGCTTTTAATCAGATCCCCATGGCTACCAAACCCAACCATACGACCATTATCCAAAACAAGGATTGCATCAGCATGCATGACTCCTGAAACGCGCTGAGTTACATTGATCACGGTAATCTCTTTACTCATAGAGGAAATTTCTTTTCGTAAAGCAGCCTCTGTCACAAAATCCAATGCAGAAGAAGCGTCATCCAGTATCAATATTTTAGGATCGTGGACCAAGGCCCTCGCAATAGAAAGTCTCTGCCTCTGACCTCCGGAAAAGTTTCTTCCATGCTGCTGGACTTCAGACAATAATCCATCCGTTTTCTCTTCAATCATGTTGGCACCTTGAGCCATAGCAACTGCCTTCATAAGCTCAGCATCACTTGCCGTCTGTTTTCCCCATCGTAGGTTTGACGCAATGGTACCCTTGAATAATCTTGTGTTTTGCTCAACGATACCGATTGCTTTGCGGAGAGAGCTTAAGGAGTAATCCTCGATGTTCTCTCCGGCGATGATAACCTTGCCACTGGTTGCATCATAGAATCTGGACATCAGCTTGATGATTGTGCTCTTACCGGAGCCGGTACCGCCGATAATCCCCAAGGATTCACCCGGATTTACCCGAAAGCTGATATTGGAGACGACTTCCTTTGAACTGCCCGGATATGCAAAGCCCACGTTTTGAAATTCGATTACGGGCATAACAGCATCCACAATCAGTCTGTCATATGCTGTGCAGGCATCCTGCATTCCTTGTTTCATCGTATCGGTTAAAGCAAAAACTTCATTGATACGCTTTGCCGAAGCAGATGCCTTTGACATCAGTATCAAGGCATTGGCAAATTTGACCAGCTCTATAAGAATTTGTGACATGTAATTAATCAGTGCCACCACTTCACCCTGGGACAGGGTTCCCGCCTGTACATCAAGTGAGCCTTGTCTTAAAATTGCTATGATACCCATATTAACCACAAAATAAGTAAGAGGATTCATTAACGCCGATATACGGCTGGCATGAATCTGTTCCATGGCAAGCTTTTCATTTGCCTCATCACTGATCCTGATCTCTTCCTTCTCACGACTGAAGGCTCTTATGATTCGTACCCCGGTAAGATTGTTAGAGCTTTCATTCAGTACTACGTCCAATTTACTTTGTACGATACGAAATAAGTTGATATTCTTTTTCAAAATCACAGCAACGATCATGCTTAGCAATAGGATTACACAGCCGAAAATAATCGTTTCTTGTCTCTTGATGGTTGCTGCCATGATAAAAGCACCCAGTACGATCAGAGGTGAACGCAGTACCAACCGAAAAGTCCGATTTACTCCGTCCTGAACCTGATTGGTATCATTCGTAAGTCTTGTTATTAAAGTAGACCGACCAACTTTGTCCGTTTCATGCATTGGAAGACTCATCACATGCCTGAATAAATGATCCCTCAATGCAGTTCCCATCCCAATAGCCGCTTTGGCGGAAAAATATTGAGCTACGATTGATGAGCCCCATCCAAGCACTCCCAATACAAGCAGCAATATACTCATCCTGAATATATATTTATCGTCCTTGTTCCCGATTCCCAAATCAATGATTCTGGCAACAATCATAGGTACCAGTAGTTCAAATACGGCTTCCAATGATTTGAAAAGAGGTGCCATAATAGCCTCAGCAAGATAGTCCTTTAAATATTTTACAAGCTTTATCATCTGGTCATTCCTTTTCTGTATAGTATTAAAGTGACTAAAGAACCTTTTGACACTTTAATCTGAATAGTATAATAAGGTCTATTATAGCATGGCTTTCAAGATTTATCTGCATCAAATTTCTGAAAGATTATACCTACCAAAATGGCTCCTTCTGACTCAAAGGTTATTCTTGCTCTCTCCTGTGAGAAATGATACAATGAAGTTTGCAGTAATAATGAGTAAATGAATTATTATAGAAAGGACATTGCCTGTGCAGATATTGCACGGTGAACGAAGGTGTGAAAGATGGTCAGACATATCGTGTCTTATAATTATGGTGAAGGCTTTACTGAGGAAGAAAATCGTGCAAATGCCGCTAAAATGAAGGAAGAGCTTGAAGCTTTAAAAGGTGTGATTGAAGGACTGGTATCCATTCAGCTGCTGACTCAGCCGCTTGACAGTGCAGAAGCTGATCTGATGATAGATAGTGTGTTAGTCGATGAGGCGGCATTGAAGGCATATATGATTCACCCGGAGCATGTGAGGGTGGCGAATAACTACGTGCGTCCTTATATCAGCAACCGCAAATGCCTTGACTTTGTTATGTAGGCATTATAAAATAATTGCATTATGAAAACGGATAAAAGGAGAGAAGAACATGGCGGAAGCAATGAAAGGCTTACACAGAAGCCATAGATGCACGGAAGTATCGAATAAAAACATCGGCGAAACCGTAACCATCATGGGTTGGGTTCAAAAGAGCAGAAATAAAGGCGGTATCATTTTTGTGGATATGAGAGACCGTTCCGGTCTGTTACAGATAATTTTTGAGGAAAGTGACTGTGGAAATGAGAATTTTGCGAAGGCAGAAAAGCTTAGGAGCGAGTTCGTCATTGCTGTAGTAGGTAAGGTTGAGGCACGTTCCGGCGCCGTGAATGAGAATCTGGCAACGGGAGATATTGAAATCCGTGCGAAAGAGCTGAGAATTCTGTCTGAAGCAGATACTCCTCCGTTCCAGATTGAAGAGGAGAGTAAGACCAAGGAGGAACTCAGACTGAAATACCGTTATCTGGACCTGCGTCGTCCCGATATTCAGAGAAATCTGATTCTGCGCAGCAAGGTTGCGAATGTTACCCGTCAGTTTCTGGCTGAAGAAGGATTTATTGAAGTGGAGACCCCGATCCTCTGTAAAAGCACACCCGAGGGTGCCAGGGATTATCTTGTTCCGAGCCGTGTGCATCCGGGAAATTTCTATGCGCTGCCACAGTCTCCTCAGTTATTCAAGCAATTATTAATGGTAGCCGGCTATGACCGCTATTTCCAGATCGCGAAATGCTTCCGTGATGAGGATCTTCGTGCAGACAGACAACCTGAATTCACTCAGATTGATATGGAGCTGTCCTTTGTTGATGTGGATGACGTGATCGACGTCAACGAACGCCTGTTACAGAAGATGTTTAAGGAAAGCATTGGTATTGACGTGCCGTTGCCGATCCAGAGAATGCCCTACGCAGAAGCTATGGAGCGCTTTGGTTCCGATAAGCCGGATATCCGTTTCGGTCTGGAGCTGAAGAATATTTCCGAGGTAGTGAAGCATTGTGGATTTTCTGTATTTACAGGAGCTTTGGAAAAGGGAGGCTCAGTACGCGGTATCAATGCGGAGGGCCAGGTAGAGATGCCTCGTAAGAAGATAGATGCCCTGGTAGAGTTCGCTAAGGGTTATGGTGCAAAAGGATTGGCATATCTCGCAGTGGAAGCGGAAGGTTCCTACAAATCCTCCTTTGCCAAATTCATGACAGAAGAGGAGCTGAAGGCTATTGTTGCTGCTATGAACGGCAAGCCCGGCGACTTACTTCTTTTTGCAGCAGATGAGGACGATATCGTATTTTCCGTTCTGGGTGCATTAAGAATAGAGATTGCAAAGAGCCTTGGATTGATTCGCAAGGATGATTATAAATTCCTCTGGGTAACCGAATTCCCGTTATTGGAATACTCCAAGGAGGAAGACAGATATGTAGCAAAGCATCACCCCTTCACCATGCCTATGGATGAGGATCTGGCACTTCTGGATACGGATCCCGGTAAGGTCAGGGCAAAGGCTTATGATATTACCCTAAATGGTACGGAAATCGGAGGAGGCTCCGTGAGAATTTTCCAGAGTGATGTTCAGGAGAAGATGTTTGAAGTACTTGGCTTCACGAAGGAACAGGCTTATGATCGTTTTGGTTTTCTGCTCAATGCGTTCAAATACGGTGTACCCCCGCATGCAGGACTTGCTTACGGCTTAGATCGTCTTGTCATGCTGATGGCACAGGAAGACAGCATCCGCGATGTTATCGCTTTCCCTAAGGTGAAGGATGCCTCCGATCTGATGACAGATGCACCGAATATAGTGGATGATAAGCAGCTGCAGGAATTATACATTGCAATTGTACCGGAGGATAAGCAGTAATTTATGATGATCAATTACAGTTACGGTCTTGTACCGGTTTGGCTTATCGCTGCTTCCCTGCTGGGATTTGCCCTGATGGGTGTGGATAAACAAAGAGCGAAGAATCACGCTTGGAGAATTTCAGAGAGAACACTTTTACTCATAGCTTTTATCGGCGGTGGGGTCGGTTCTCTGGCCGGTATGCTTCTGTTTCGTCACAAGACAAAGCATATGAAATTTATCATTCTGGTTCCGCTTGCAATCATCCTCAACATCCTTGCGGCAATTCTGCTGATGCGATTAATATAATTAATATAATAAGATCCTCCCGATCATGGCGAATGCCAACCGGGAGGTTAAAACCCGGGATCAGGTAAGCAATCGATCCCGGGTTTTTTACGTCCTGTTTGCCATTTCTAAAGAAGGTTAATCGACAGTAACAGCCATACGATAAGCAGGAATATGACGATTTATAGCTTGACAGGGCTTCCTTTTTTTGTTATTATTGCTTTAAAGTGCCGATGCTTTAAAGCGTTGAAGCGTTGAAGAAATAAAAAAAGTGAGGGTTTATGGGATGGTAGTAAAATGCTTGTTTTTGGTCATTTTCTTTACTGTTATGATTCTGGTAGGTATATATGCAAGAAGGCATACCACCAGTGTAGGTGATTTTGTTCTTGGGGGAAGAGCTGTTGGTCCCTGGCTTACTGCATTTGCTTATGGTACTACATATTTTTCAGCAGTTGTATTTGTCGGTTATGCCGGTCAGTTCGGATGGAAATACGGTATATCCGCGACCTGGATCGGTATCGGTAATGCATTTCTGGGAAGTGCTCTGGCCTGGGTGATCTTGGGAAGAAGAACCCGTGTCATGACTCATCATCTAAAATCTACTACCATGCCTGATTTTTTTGGCAGCAGATATCAAAGTAGCGCACTCAGACTGGTTGCCTCTGCAATCGCTTTTATCTTCCTGATTCCTTATACAGCATCTGTCTATAACGGTCTTTCCAGATTATTTGGAATGGCTTTTGATATACCTTATATATATTGTGTGCTCGCCATGGCAGTCTTAACCGGTATCTATGTCATCCTTGGCGGCTACATGGCAACAGCCATCAACGATTTTATCCAGGGCATCATCATGTTGGGAGGTATTGTCGCTGTCATTGCTGCTGTGCTTGGCAATAACGGAGGCTTTATGGAAGCCATAAAGAACCTGGCACAGTATGAGAGTGATATTCCTGCAACCATGGGACAGCCCGGAGCATTTTCTTCCTTCTTCGGTCCCGATCCAATCAATCTGGTAGGAGTAATTATCCTTACTTCCCTTGGAACCTGGGGTCTCCCGCAGATGGTACATAAATTTTATACGATTAAAAATGAAAAAGCAATTCGGTCGGGAACCATTATATCTACCATATTTGCGGTTGTGATATCGGGGGGCTGCTATTTCCTCGGCGGTTTCGGCAGATTGTATGACAGTGCAGCAATCTATAAAGCTGACGGAAGCATAGCTTATGATGCGATTGTTCCGCACATGCTGTCTTCTCTGCCCGACGTGCTGATCGGAATTGTTATTGTATTAGTATTATCAGCTTCCATGTCTACACTTGCATCCCTGGTCATGACCTCCAGTTCCACTCTGACACTGGACTTTATCAAGGGTAACCTGGTAAAAAATATGAGTGAAAAGAAGCAGATATTGACTATGAGAATTCTGATTGTGGCTTTTATCGCACTTTCTGTTATCATAGCAATTAATCCGCCGACCTTTATTGCACAGCTGATGGGTATCAGCTGGGGTGCACTTGCGGGATCCTTCCTTGCACCGTTCTTATACGGTCTCTACTGGAAGGGTGTTACTAAACCGGCTGTTTGGGCTTGCTTTGCGACAGGAGTAGGAATCACCGTATCCAATCTGTATCTAAAGTATATAGCATCCCCCATCAATGCCGGTGCGATTGCAATGCTTGCGGGTCTTGTTGTGGTTCCTGTCGTCAGCCTGCTTACACCCAAGATGGATAAGACTAAGGTTTCTGAGGTGTTCTCCTGCTATGACGAGGTGGTAACGGTGCACACCAAGAAGTCCATCGAGGAGTAGATGAACGTAACCTGATAAGTGATTGATTATATGTGAAACATGCTATAAAGAAGCTGGCTCATAGGGTGAAAAGCCCTTTGAGTTTGCTTCTTATTGGCGGTTTTAGGGGCATATGAAAAATGGGAGGATAAATCCTCCGGTTCACTATATAATATTTTACCAGATAATAAGGAGGAAAATCCTCCTGCCATACACTTAGATAAATCTATTAGTACTTAAAGGAGGATCATAACATGATTTGGGCAAAGGAAGAAACACTTCCGAGAAAGGAAATGGAACAGCTTCAGTTAAAAAGATTGCAGGAAACTGTAAATCGGGTCTATACAAAGGTGCCGGCTTACAGAGAGAAGATGGATGCAGCAGGGATAAAGCCGGAGGATATTAAGAGTCTGGATGATCTGAAACGGTTACCCTTTACGAATAAGAAGGACTTAAGAGATAATTATCCCTTTGGATTATTCACAGTTCCGAGAAAGGAACTCGTTCGTGTTCATGCTTCCTCCGGTACGACAGGTAAGCCCACAGTAGTCGGCTATACAAGAAATGATCTCAAGACCTGGACCGAGTGCGTGTCAAGAATTGCTGCCATGGGAGGAGCCACGGAGGAGGATGTAGCTCAGATCTGTTTTGGCTATGGTATGTTCACAGGTGCACTGGGTCTACACTACGGCCTTGAGAACATCGGTGCGACAGTATGTCCGACCTCTTCGGGGAATACCCAGAAGCAGATTATGTATATGCAGGATTTTGAGACCACCTTGTTGGTTGCGACACCTTCCTATGCACTGCATATCGGTGAGGTAGTGAGGCAGATGGGTCTGGATCCGGTGAAGGATTTGAAGGTAAGAATAGGTCTCTTCGGCGGAGAAGGTATGACTGAACCCATGCGTGAAGAGATGTATAAGCTCTGGGGTCGGGAAATGAAAGTGACCCAGAATTACGGTATGAGTGAGTTGATAGGTCCCGGAGTATCCGGTGAATGTCTTGAGCTATGTGGAATGCATATTAATGAAGATCATTTTATTCCTGAAATTATCGATCCGGAGACAGAAGAGGTGCTTCCTCCCGGCTCAAAGGGAGAACTGGTAATCAGCTGTATCACAAAGGAAGCACTGCCGCTGATACGCTATCGTACCAAGGATATCTCCCGACTGATGTATGAACCCTGTAAGTGTGGAAGAACTACGGTCCGTATGGAGAATCTGTCCGGACGCTCCGATGATATGCTGATCATCCGTGGTGTCAATGTATTCCCGAGTCAGATAGAGGAAGTATTACTGAAGGTTCAGGAAATCGGAGCACATTATGAAATCGTAGTGGACCGTAAGAATTTCCTTGACTGTATAGAGATCAAGGTGGAGCTTGCAGACGAATCTCTGCTTGATTCCTATGCAAAGCTCGGCGAATTGGAGCACAGAATAAAATCCAATCTAAGAGTCGTACTCGGATTGGATGCAACCATCAAGCTGGTAGCACCCAGAAGTCTGCAGCGGTTTGAAGGAAAAGCGAAGAGAGTGACGGATTTACGTAAGGATTTGTAAAACCGCTTTGCAATCATTTGCAGATATGTTAGGATAAAATTAAGCGGAAGCATTAGTGATATACGAAAGGAGATTTACATAGTGTCAAAGAAAGTAATTATGCTTGGTAACGAAGCCTTTGCGAGAGGTGCATATGAGGCAGGATGTAAGGTTTCGGCTGCATATCCGGGTACACCCAGTACAGAAATCAGTGAGAACATCGTAAAATATGATGAGATATATTCAGAATGGTCACCGAATGAGAAGGTGGCGATGGAAGTGGCAATCGGTGCTTCCATCAGCGGAGTCAGGGCACTGGCATCGATGAAACATGTCGGACTTAATGTCGCAGCAGACCCTCTGTTTACCGTATCCTACATCGGAGTCACCGGAGGTCTGGTGACGATTGTAGCAGATGATCCGGGACTTTACAGCTCACAGAATGAGCAGGATACCAGAGCGGTAGCCAGAGCTGCCAAGGTTCCGGTACTGGAACCCTCCGATAGTCAGGAAGCCAAGGATTTTGTGAAATTTGCCTTTGAGTTAAGTGAAAAATATGATACCCCTGTCATAGTAAGATCAACAACCCGACTTTCCCATTCTCAGGGTATGGTAGAGCTGAATGATCGAATAGAGAAAGATGATAAGCCCTATGTAAGAGATATTGCTAAGAATGTTATGATGCCCGGTAATGCCAAGGGACGTCATCTTGTAGTAGAGAGCAGAGAGGCAGCACTTGAAAAGGATGGCTGTAGCTTCCCGATCAATAAGGTAGAATATCAGGATACAAAGCATGGTTTTATCACCTCGGGTATACCTTACCATTATGTGAAGGAGGCTTTTCCGAACGCTTCGGTGCTGAAGCTGGGAATAGTCAATCCCTTGCCCAGAAAGCTGATTGAAGAATTTGCCTCCAAGGTAGAGAACTTATACATAATAGAGGAGCTGGATCCGATTATTGAAGAACAGGTGAAATCCTGGGGAATCAAAGCAACAGGGAAGGAGATTCTCACCGTTCAGGGAGAATATTCCGCTAATCTGCTCCGAAGAGCGATCGGTGGCGAAAAGCTCAATCTGGTTCATGCTGCGCAGGTGCCGAACCGTCCTCCGATCCTTTGCCCTGGATGCCCGCACAGAAGTGTGTATTCTGTGCTGAATAAACTGAAGATTCACGGTGCAGGAGACATCGGCTGCTATACACTGGGAGCCGTAGCACCCTTAAGCGTGGTAGATACGACTGTCTGTATGGGTGCCAGCATCTCTTCCCTGCATGGTATGGAAAAAGCAAAAGGGAAGGATTATATCAAGAACTGGGTAGCAGTGATCGGTGATTCTACCTTCATGCATACCGGTATTAATTCCCTGATTAATATGGTATACAATAAGGGTACAGGAACAGTAATGATCCTTGATAATTCTACTACCGGCATGACCGGACATCAGGACCATGCTGCAACCGGAAAGACTCTGATGGGAGAAGCTACCTATGCAGTAGACTTAGCTGCGCTTTGTAAAGCAGTCGGGGTTAATCATGTTTATGAGATCAATGCCTTTGATGTGGCAGGTCTGGAGAAGGTTGTCAAGGAAGCAACAGCGATGGACGAAGTGGCCGTAATCATTACCAAATCTCCCTGTGTATTACTAAGTAAGGCACCGGTTGAGAAGCAGTTTGTAATTGATGCGGAGGTTTGTAAGAAATGCGGTATGTGTATGAAGCCGGGATGTCCTGCGATTACCAAGAAGGAAAATGGAACGATTGCAATCAATGACACGATGTGTACCGGCTGCGGATTATGCGAAACAGCCTGCCGCTTCGGTGCGATCAAGCCGGTACAGTTAAGATAAGGAGGACAGCCATGGAGACGAAGAATATTATGATTGTCGGGGTAGGCGGTCAGGGTACCCTGCTCACCAGCCGAATTTTAGGTGCATTGACAATACAGGCAGGTTATGATGTAAAGCTTTCCGAGGTGCATGGTATGGCACAGCGAGGAGGCAGCGTAGTTACTTTTGTACGCTACGGAGGCAAGGTGAACGAGCCCGTTGTGGAGGAAGGTCAGGCTGATGTCCTGATTGCTTTTGAGAGAATGGAAGCACTTCGATATGCACATTTCTTAAAGGAAGGCGGTGCGGTTGTCGTCAATGATTATCGTATCGATCCTATGCCGGTGGTAATCGGTGCAGCCAGATACCCAGAGAATATCCTTGAGGATCTTGGAAAGCATCATCGCGTATTCAGGGTGGATGCAATGGAGGAAGCTAAGAATTTAGGAAACAGTAAGGTATTTAATATTATAGTACTCGGTGTTGCGGCCCAGCATATGAACTTCTCCAAGGAGGAATGGCTTAAGGTGATCGAGGATACCGTACCTGCAAAGACCGTGGATATTAACAAAAAGGCATTTGAAATAGGATATAATCTTAAATAAATAAGTGATATCAATCTTAAATCAAGGGGGTTATGGGATGATTAAACAGCTATCTGTATTTGTGCAGAATGAGATAGGCAGTCTGGCGGGAGTAACAGCTGTACTGAAGGATAACCGGATTAACTTAAGAGCAATTGCATCGGTAGATACACCCGAATTTGCAATTCTCAGAATTGTAGTCGATCAACCTGAGAGGGCTAAAGAGGTTCTAAATGCCAAGGGATATGCCGTAAAAGTTTCTGAGGCGGTGGCTGTAGAGCTTGAAGATCAGCCCGGAGTACTGGATGGCATGCTTCATGTCATAGCAGATGCCGGAATAGGCATTAATTACATCTATTCCATCGTATTACGAAACGGAAAGGCTCCACTCATGATCCTGAACACGGATGATCTTGCAAAGACCGCTTCCGTATTAAAATCTACGGGATATCTCGTTGCTGAACAGGAGGATCTGATATCATGATTTGGAATGAGACAAAGGAATGTATGAGTCGGGATGAAATCCATAATCTTCAGAGCGCAAGGTTAAGGAAGATTGTAGACAGAGTTTATCACAGCGTGGAATTCTACAGAAAGAAAATGCAGCAGATGGGGTTGGAGCCCGGAGATATCAGGAGCATTGATGATTTGAGTAAGCTGCCATTTACGACAAAAAATGATTTAAGAGATAACTACCCCTTTGGTTTGTTTGCTGTTCCTCAATCTGAGGTAGTCCGTATCCATGCATCCTCGGGTACGACAGGAAAAGCAACGGTTGTGGGATATACCAGAAAGGATATCGATCTCTGGCAGGAATGTGTGGCACGCGTTCTTGCCATGGCAGGTATCGGCCCGCAGGATAAGATACAGGTTGCCTACGGCTACGGTCTGTTTACCGGAGGTCTTGGTCTGCATTACGGTGCAGAGAATCTGGGTGCTACGGTTATTCCCATGTCCACCGGCAATACGCAGAAGCTGATCACGATGATGCAGGATTTTGGTGCCACAGCGATAGCATGTACACCGTCTTATTTATTACATATCGCAGAAACTCTGGAGGAAGCAGGACAAATAGGAAATATTCAGCTGAAGGCAGCCATCTGCGGTGCAGAGCCCTGGACAGAGAACATGAGAAAAGAGATTGAAGCAAAGCTTCATCTGAAGGCTTATGACATCTATGGACTGAGTGAGATACTCGGACCGGGTGTTGCTGCAGATTGCGAGTATCATAAGGGCCTACACGTATATGAGGATCATTTTGTACCTGAGATCATTAACCCGGATACTCTGGAACCCTGTAAAGAGGGTGAGGTCGGCGAACTTGTATTTACGACAATCACCAAGGAAGCACTTCCGTTGTTCCGCTATCGTACAAAGGATTTGACCAGCATTTCCTACGACAAGTGTGAATGCGGCAGAACCTTAGCCCGTATCGATCGTTTCAAGGGACGTTCAGACGATATGCTCATCATTCGAGGTGTGAATGTGTTCCCTTCCCAGGTAGAAGCTGCGCTGCTTGAGATCGCAGAAACCAGTCCTCATTATCTGCTGATCGTAGACCGTGTCAATAATCTAGATACCCTGGAGGTTTTAGTGGAAGTGGAAGAGCGCTTCTTCTCTGATGAGATTAAAGAGCTGGAAAGCCTGACCAGGAAGATTACCCATGTGCTTCAGTCCGCTCTCGGTCTTGCAGTGAAGGTGAAGCTGGTTGAACCGAAGACAATTCAAAGGTCGGAAGGGAAAGCCAAGAGGGTCATAGATAATCGTAAGCTGATCTAGTAAAGTACCTCTTGGCTTCTGCCAAGAAGGGTTATAGACAATCGCAAACTGATATAACAAAATAAACCTATCACTTTTTCAAGGAGGGGGATTTATGGTTATTAAACAGCTGTCAGTATTTATCGAAAATACAAAAGGAAGATTGGAACGGGTTACAGAGAGCCTAAAGGAGCATAATATCAATATCGCTTCCTTTAGTCTGGCAGATACAACAGAATATGGCCTGCTGAGGATGATAGTATCTGATCCTGAAGAGGGCAGAAGAGTACTGAAGGAGGAAGGGTTTTCCGCAAAGCTTACCGATGTGCTGGCAGTCAAGATAGCACAAAGGCCGGGAACACTCCATGAGGTGTTAAAATGTCTCTCTGATGCCGAGATCAGTGTAGAGTATATGTATACTCTTGCAACGGCAGGGAAGGATACCTCCATTATCATGAAGCTTTCGGATCTGGAGGCAGGTCTGAAGGTCCTGACCTCATGCGAATATGAGCTTTGCAAGGCATCTGAGGCATATGAGTTGAATCATTCTGTCGACAAATAATGTTTGACATGGTATGGAAAAAATGGTATCATAACTTTGTTGTCTAATACTGACAACCATTAATATTTTTTATTTTTTGGAGGAATAAACATGAACAAAGGTACAGTTAAGTGGTTCAACAATCAAAAAGGTTTTGGTTTCATCTCTGATGAGCAGGGCAACGACGTATTCGTACATTACAGCGGTCTTAACATGGACGGTTTCAAGTCCCTTGAAGAAGGTCAGGAAGTTGAGTTCGAAGTAGTTCAGGGAGCAAAGGGCCCTCAGGCAACTAACGTAACAAGATTATAATCAATGTTGGGTTTACAGTGTACCTTTTTCTAAACTATAAATTAATTCTGTAAAGAAATTCGTTTATAAAGAAATGGCTATATTGTTGGAACAATTGATTAAAGGTTATCCTTAAGGAGTATTCCTTAAGGATAACCTTTTGTTGTGTACAGGAAAATCATTTCTTGTGATAAATTTAATGAGTAAGCTCCATACGCTTTTTGATATGGGTAAGGAGAGAATAAAGGGGATGATACAGGATCAGAATTGTAACGAAGTTCCCTGCACCATGTAAAATATCAAAGGGTATTCCCTGCACCCAAAAAGCGAAACCGGATGCAAGGCCACCCGTTATAAAATACGGTATGGAGCATAAAGCACCAAAGCTTACTCCGTATAAACTGCTGACCACCGCCCATAGGAAGGCGGAGTTCAGCTTGCGAAGCAGAAGTACCAGAACAAAAAGGATGGTCCATACATACAGATAATTGATGAACCAGAGGCCAAAGCCATAGATCAAGCCTTCTGCTAATACAAATACATAAATGATATATAAAGCCCGCCATCCAAATACTAAAGTATATAGGATGATTAATAGAGATACCATTTCAATGTTCGGAAGAAAGCTAAGTGCTACCTGCGCAATTATCATGATCGCACTCATCATACCAATCAAAGCTATATCCTTAGCTCGCATAATTTACTCCGTTCTATCGGCCGTATCATCAATAGCCTGTCATTAATGTAATCTCATAGTGTTCACCATTAGCGATCGCAATAGTATCCACTCCGTTGTTTATCTGAGCGTCATCCTTGGTGATACACCACCACTCCTGCTTAGTCTGATCAGCACTTCGTCCATTGACCTCAATGATGAAAAGACCGAACTCACTTTCCTCACCTTTGATCAGATTAACCTCCTCCAAAGCCTGGCGCAGATATTCCGCATCCGTATTTAGCGTGAATTCCTGATCCATTTCTTCAGGTACGATCACCTGTATTGTGAGCTCCTTTGCTCCCTTGACGGGCTCCGGCTTAAACTGCAGGTAAGCGATCAGCATGGCAGCGACAGCCACAGCAAGGATAATGAGGGCAACCATATACTTCTTAAAATTCGTGTTTTTTTCCATAATACCTCCATAAATGTTACTGCTTTAAGGCAGCCAAATGACATAGGCAGAACAATAAAAAATCCTTTACCTATAAATAGGAAAAGGACAATAAAAGATCATATAACTGAGTCTTTATTGCACCTTTGTCCAAATCCTCGTGGAACCTTTGGTACCGGAGATAAGCAGGTCTTCTGACTCTTGGATCAACATGTGCTTCAACCTTCCCGATGACGATTAATCGTTTCATCAGTGGCAATCCTAAAAGCACACTTCCCAAATACAGCGGCGAGACCGTACAGGCTTTGAACCTGTTTCCCTATTATGTCGAATACGAATATTCAACCACTTATTCCGTAAGTTTAGTAGCACATTCAGTATACCATCCTTGCTCATTTCTTACAAGAAAATAATTGCTATTTTGTACTAATATGCTATAATTATTAGCTAAGGACATATATGAAATCAACCTAAGGAGCAAATAAAAAATGAAAATTACACAGAAATCATTTGGAAAAACAGCAAAGGGTGAAGAAGCAACTTTATATACCCTAACGAACAGTAACGGCATGACGGTTTCCTTTACTGATTATGGTGCTAATATTGTAAGCATCATCGTTCCTGATTCAAAGGGGAATATGGCAGATGTTAATTTGGGCTTCGAGAATCTGGCTGGATACGAGGAAAATCCTCCGGGATTTGGCTCATTTATTGGCAGACATGCTAATCGTATTGGTGATGCAAGATTCGAGCTGAACGGAAAAGTATACGAACTAGACAAAAACGACGGAAAGAATAATCTTCACGGTGGTTTCGTCGGATATAATAAATTGATGTATGAAACAGAGGTATATGAGGATGATGACATTGTAAGTGTAGAGTTTTCGAGACTCAGTCCACATATGGAGCAGGGCTTCCCCGGTAATCTGGATATCTCGGTTACTTACAGCCTGACCGAGAACAATGAACTTGTGATCGAATACCTTGCGGTATCTGACCGTGATACTGTTGTAAATCTTACAAATCATGCTTACTTTAACCTGGCAGGACATAATGCGGGAACTATACTGGATCATAAGGTATGGATAAAGGCAAATCAGTTTACACCTACCACACCGGATTTAATTCCGACCGGTGAGCTGTGGGATGTAACCGGAACTCCGATGGATTTCAGAACACTGAAGAGTATCGGACAGGATATCGAAGCAGATTATGAGCCTCTGAAGCTTGGTGCTGGTTATGATCATAACTTTGTACTGGATTGCAGCGGCAACCAGGTTGAGAAGGTAGCAGAGCTTGTAGAAGAGAATAGCGGTAGAAAGATGGAAGTCTTCACAGACCTTCCCGGAATGCAGCTTTACACTGCTAATATGCTTAGCCCTGTGAAGAATGGCAAGGGAGGAGCCACCTATGGAAAGAGACAGGGTGTTTGCTTTGAAACCCAATTCTTCCCCAACTCCGTCAATACCACAAACTTCCCTTCCAGTGTACTGAAAGCAGGGAAGGAATTTGACTCAGTGACCATTTACAAATTTTCGACAATCTAGACGAAAAGAGTTATTATAGTATCAAAATGGTGCATTAAATTATTGAACAACGAAAAGCTTTATAAGCTTAAAAGCTTAAATAAAAGCTTAAAAGCTAAAATAAAGCTTCATAATAAAATTTGTGTTAACATTTTAAATAAAAGCAAGGAATAAAAATAATTAAAGTGTCAAATGTGCGTAGCACATTTCCGAATAAAAAATACTGCTATGCAAGCTCGCTTGCGATAGCAGTATTTTTATTTGGAAAAGTACCGTAGGTATTTTGACACTTTAATCATGTTATATGAAATATTTTAAATACAAACATGCTAAACATAATCATGTTATATACAAGCTTATCTCCAATAACATTATATTTTATCTAACAAAGTACCAAAGGCAATTTTTACACTTCATAATGGTCTTAATGCTACTATAGTTGCGCTAATAAAAATGGCTGTCCATTCGGACAGCCATTTTAGAAATACCATTTTAGAAATACTTATTTTGTTCCGTAAATCCTGTCTCCGGCATCACCGAGTCCGGGAAGGATATAACCATGTTCATTTAATCTTTCGTCCAGGTTACCAATATATACATCTACATCAGGATGGGCTTTGGTAAGGCGCTCTACGCCTTCGGGAGCTGCAATCAGGCACAGGAAATGGATCTTGGTAATACCGCGTTTCTTAAGCATTTCGATCGCTGCCACTGCGGAACCTCCGGTTGCTAACATCGGATCTACAACAAATATTTCACGGTCTGCTGCATCGGATGGAAGCTTGCAGAAATACTCTACCGGTTCCAGAGTACTTTCATTGCGATATAATCCGATGTGACCTACTTTAGCATTCGGGATCAGGTTAAGAATTCCGTCAGCCATATGAAGTCCGGCTCTCAGAATAGGAACAATGCAAAGCTTTTTACCGGCGATTTCCTTCGCAGTGGTCTTTACCAGCGGAGTCTCAATCTCTATATCAGCCAGTGGAAGCTTTCTGGTTGCCTCATAGCAGATTAACATAGCAACTTCAGATACAAGATCTCTGAATTCTTTAGTTGATGTGGTTTTGCGTCTCATAATGCCCAATTTGTGCTGAATTAGCGGATGATCCATGACAGTTACACTTGACATTTGATTACCTCCTGAGTGTGTATTCTAAATTTCTAACGAACATTATAACAAATTATCATTCTTTATAAAAGGTTAAATTTAATTATTTTCTTGTTATGCAGCAGAAAAAAGAGCGCAGGATACAGATATACTAAATAAATGTTGATTTTTGTAAATAACTGTGTAACAATATTTTGTAATAATGGAAAAACTAAGCATGGTCAAGATTTATCGGATGGAGACACTATGAAGAACGTTAAATTATATACCTGTAAAGCATTGATTATTGATGACAATGAAATAAATACAAATGTCCTGGCGAATATGCTGAGACTGTATCTTATCGATGTCGATCAGGCAAGCAGTGGTACACAAGCTCTTAAGATGCTAAATAGGGTAGAATATGATCTTGTTTTTGTAGACCACAATATGCCTGACATGGATGGGGTACAGACGACAAAGGATATCCGGACATTGAAGAATAATAAAAACAGTGTCATTTTTGCTTTGACTTCCGGTCTGTCCGATGAAGTAAGAGATCTCTATCTTTACGCGGGTGCAAATGAGGTATATGCAAAGCCATTAGGTTTAACAGAGCTTGACAGAATACTTCAGCTGTGGTGCCCGCAATTGACATTAGAGACTTCACCGATTCCTGCTTCTGTCCAAAAGAGTAATGAAGCTATAGAAATCACAGTGCAGAGTAAGGATGCATTTATACCCATGACAATAGAGGAATATGAACAAAGCATCTGTAACACCATATACTATATCAGAAGGTATGATTATGTTGCGATTGTGAATGAACTGGAAAAACTGATCAGACAGGAACATTCATTCTATCAACCTGAGCTGAAGCAGGCGGTTGCCGAGATCAAGGATTATAATTATGAGAAAATCCTGAATAGGATGCTTGAATTAAAGGACCGGATAAATAAAATCAATTCATCTATAGAGGAAGAAAAATAAAAAAAAGAAAAGCTGAAGCTTTTCCTAATATGACTGCGTTATAATATATAGGCTGATAAAAAGAGGAGAAGCCCGGTAGAGGGGGGAGGGTAGCTGCCGGGCTTATTTTATGAAAAAAATTATCTTGTAAGCATATTTAATTGATGTTTCTTTTAAAGTTAATCTCTTAACTTACTTTTGATTATAAAAGACATATATGTTTTTTGTATGGATATATTATGAACATTCTGTTAATAATTCAAGGTATTTTGAAAAAAGCGTATTATAGGGAAATGAATCGATTTTGCTGCCGATATATAGTATAGATACATTTAGGAAAAGGTGTCAGCATTTGCAGAGTTTTATTTTGTGTCCGTAGCGAATAATAGTATTATAAGAATTTGATACTTATAATACGGTAGTTCACATAAGAAAATGTAAAAAAATGGACTGGACTTATCAAAATGGATATGATATAAAATCAAAAGGAAAAACCCTGATTGTAGATTGAGAGTAGGTGATATTATGTCAAATGTTTTTAAGAAATTAATCAGCAAAGAGTTAGGTGAGGCGAATTATCACCGCTATTTTTCCTTTGTCAAAAAGAATCTGGAGAGTAAGGCCAATAATAGTCAGACGATATATAACGACATGTATGAAAAATTAAAATATCGGGATATGAAATCAATAGCAAAAATGCACAATCGTTTGAATGATACCATGGTGCTGGCTTTCCGGATCAGTAAGAATTTCTTTTTTGCATTTATATTCTATCTTACGGCATCTATCTTTGTAATTGCAAAGGTTCCCCAGCCGGAAGTGGTTTTTGTTGCATTGATCCTTATGAGCAGCTGTTTTATCTATAAGGCATATGAGTTTATAGCTAATAAATTTTGCTATATTGATGCTCAGATTATTTTAGTCTATAAAGCGGTTTTGGATCGCATCATTTTAAACGAACGGAAAAGTACTCAAGAAAAATAGGATAGAAAAATAGAAAAATCATTAATTTTTACAAAATTCAATTAATTCTTCCATGGTAATATACCAGACTATTCTATATAATTGTAAGCAGTCATACTCTGTCTTGTTCTTGCTGCAACATGATTAAGACAGCATTATGGCTGCTGAATTATAAAAGGAGGAACTCCGTTCAATGAAAATGACACTACGTTGGTTTGGCCCTGGGCAGGATAGCGTCACTTTAGAAGAGATACGCCAGATACCCGGCGTCAAAGGAGTAATAACAGCTTTGCACGAAATTCCTGTAGGAGAAGCTTGGAGCTATGAGCAGGTTAAGGAAAGAAAAGAGCTCGTAGAAGCAGCAGGACTAAAGCTTCTGGGAATAGAAAGTATCAATGTTCATGAAGATATCAAGCTTGGTGTGCCATCCAGAGAGCAATATATTGAGAATTATATTAAATCTTTAGAAGCTGTTGGCAAAGCGGATATCCACATGGTTTGCTATAATTTCATGCCGATCTTTGATTGGATGAGAACAGATCTTACATATATGTTGGAAGACGGCTCCAGTACAATGGCTTATGATGACAAAGAAATCATAGGCATGACACCGGAGAAGATGTTTGCCCGTATAGAAGAGAACAGTAATGGATATATCATGCCGGGCTGGGAACTGAATCGTAAGGCTGAAATCACAGATTTATTTCATAAATACGAAGGGATGACAGCGGAAAGACTCAGAGCAAATTATAAGTATTTCTTGGATGCAATTATGCCGACCTGCGAAAAATATCAAATCAAGATGGCAGTACATCCGGACGATCCTGCCTGGAATGTATTCGGTTTACCAAGAATTGTAACCTGTGAAGAGGACATGCTTAAGATTTTGGACATGAACACAAGTAAATACAATGGTTTTGCGTTATGTACAGGATCCCTTGGAAGCAGTATCTCGAATAATCTTCCGACTATTATACGTAACCCGAGGATTGTTGAACGAATTCATTTTGCTCATGTAAGAAACTTGAAATTCACCGGAGACAGATTGTTCCACGAAAGTGCTCATCTGTCTGAATGCGGAACCTTCGATATGTATGAAATCATGAAAGCGCTGATGGACGGAGGCTTTGACGGTATTATACGACCGGATCACGGAAGGAATATCTGGGGTGAAGTATCACGCCCAGGTTATGGTCTTTATGATCGTGCACTGGGTGCGGTTTATCTGCTGGGCCTGGAGGAAGCAATCAAGAAGTCTAAGCTAAGTAAATAAACAATAAATAAATGGGAAGAGATGATTGATCTCTTCCCATTTAAATGACAGATGTATGAATTATTATTTTCGATCACTTGGAACTATCTTGGTATATTAAGTTGTTGTCTTTCTTGAGCGAATGGCCTGAGAAGGTGCAAAGCCACGATTCTCCTTAAAAAGCCTGCTGAAATAAAATACATCGGAGAAGCCACAGGCCTCAGCGATTTCACTGACCTTAAATTCACCGCTGTATAGCATTTCTTCGGCATGGTTAATCCGTATTGAGGTTAAAAAGCTTCTAAAAGACATGCCGGTTTCTTTCTTAAAAAGATTTCCGAAATACATATCGCTTAAGTTAACCATTTCAGCCATATTTTGAACGGTTAGTGGTTCGTTATAATGATTGGCGATATGATGAAGAACCTTCTTGATCCGAATATCCAACATACTGGTATCTCTATTCAGTATGATTAATTGAAAGAAGCGCTGAAGCAACATGAGATAAATGGCACGTGCCCTCATAAGATATCCCGGATCTCGGAGCTTCCAGACGGTATTTAGTTCCGTATACAGGGCAGTGATATCTTTATGTAGTCCAATACTGCTTACGATCGGAAACGGAAGCGTAACATTATTGCCATTCAGATCCCGCATCTGTCCATTGATGCTATACAACTCAACCATTGAAATTGGATTGGTCATAGCTTGCCGTCTGCTTCCTGCCGGAATGCAGATCAGGTCACCCGCCGTAACGGTATATCTCTTGGCATTGATGATATATTCTGCTTGTCCGCTTACAACATAGGACACATCTACAAAATCTATTATGTCTTCTGAAATATGCCATGTAGGTGTTGCGATTCTATGATTATAATAATCCACGGTTGCCACGAGATTATCCATGATTTCTGTATTCAACGACATTCTCCCTCCAGTATTTACTTGCATGTTCTATAGTTATCTTATCAAATTCGAGGAATTTTGTATATATAGTTTTTACAACAAATTTACATGTAAAATCCAGATTCTTGTATATTATCACTTGGATTTATAAAATTATACGTGATTTTTATATATTTTCTATGGTTTTCCCATGTATTTTAGTATACCAATTCGATATAATGATTTTACTTTAGTTTATTCAGTGATCTATTTGTCTTTTGTTGGTGAATGGTGCAGCTTTATAGAAGCTGAACCGTCCGGGTTGGTTGCAGACAGCATGGATTTCATCAGAAACAAGAGTATGTATAGATTAAGAAAGGATAGGGGATCTAAGTTAAATGAATCAGAAGAGTACGAAGCATAAATTCGGATTATACATAAAAAAGACATGGACACTTTATCTCATGATGTCACTACCCATATTATATATCATTATATTCAAATATTTGCCGTTGACGAATATTACTATGGCATTTAAAGATTATAATATGTTTAAAGGGGTATGGGAATCACCTTGGGCTGATCCGTTCTATAAATGGTTTCAAACAGCATTTAAGTCCAAAGATTTTTGGCAGGCATTACGTAATACCTTAGTGTTGAATTCATTGGATTTGGTGCTCGGGTTTCCTGTGCCGATTATTTTGGCGATTTTATTGAACGAAATAGCTTTTAAGAGATTTAAGAAGGTTACGCAGACGATACTTTATCTGCCGCACTTCCTATCCTGGATTATCATCAGTGGTATCGCTAAGCAGCTGCTTGCTCCACGTTCAGGTGTTGTCAACATTTTACTTGGTAATATCGGAGTTGGACCGATCGATTTCCTGACGGATAAGTTCTTATATGTGGTAACATACATTGGTGCCGGTATCTGGAAGGAGATGGGTTGGAACACGATCATCTATCTTGCTGCGATCACCGCGATCAACAGCGAGCTTTATGAAGCAGCAGAAGTGGATGGAGCCAATCGTTTCAGAAAGATGTGGCACATCACATTGCCCGGTATCAGATCTACCATCGTAGTTCTTTTGATTATGAGCATGGGACGTCTTTTGGGTAGTGAGTTCGATCGTCCGTATGCAATGTATAACCCTCTGGTTATGAGCGTTGGTGATGTACTTAGTACCTATGTCTTCAGAGTGGGTATCAGAGGCTTCCAGTTCTCACTAACAGCTGCCGTGGGTCTATTCCAATCCGTAGTATGCGTTATCTTCCTGCTGCTCGCTAATTCCATTGCCAAGAAGTTCGGCGAGCGCGGTGTTTGGTAAGAGAGGGGGAAGATAAGATGGTTAAATCTAAGAGAAGTAAAACCGGTGATATTATTATCGTTATCATCAGTATCATTTTTATATCAGTTTGTTTGCTGCCAATGATTAATATTGCGGCGCGTTCCTTAAGTTCTACTCAGGCCTTGATCAACAACAGGGTGTCGTTTCTTCCGGTAGAATTTAGTCTTGACTCATATTATTACATTTTACATGATGCAGCTTTTCTCAGGTCCTTATGGTGGACAGCGATACTTACCTTAATCTGTACCGTGGTATCTATATTTATGACCATTATGTGTTCATATCCGCTGATCTTTGATGTATTGAAGGGAAAACGCTTTTTAAATGGTATCATGATATTAACCATGTATTTTAGTGCAGGTACCATTCCGAATTACCTGTTGATGAAACAGCTGGGCTGGATTGACAAGCCGATTGTACTGGTAGTTCCGGGTTGTTTATCAATATTTAACATGATTATTTTAAGAAGCTTCTTATTCGGAATACCGGACAGTCTTCGTGAATCAGCTGAGCTCGATGGAGCCGGACCGATTATGATCCTTAGAAAAATATATCTGCCATTGTCGAAGCCGGTTTTAGCGACCTTAACTCTGTTCTATGCAGTAGGTCGTTGGAATGGTTTCTCGGATGCATTGATGTATGTGACTAACCCGAAGTGGCATCCGATCCAGTTGAAGCTGTACAATCTGATCAATAATATCAACTCAATTGATATTTCTATACAGGAGGGCTTCACATCTCCTCAGGCAAGTGAAGGTTTAAAAGCAGCATCCGTATTGGTGGCTACAATTCCTATTGTTATTGTGTATCCGTTTTTACAGAGGTACTTTATTGCCGGTGCTACTCTGGGTGCGGTAAAGGAATAACAGCTTTATAATTTTTCTGTTTTAATCATTTTTGATAAATACAACGCTATGCAGTAGACGTTGTTATTTATAAATAATTTATAGGAGGAAGAAGAGATGAAAAAAAGAGTATTCTCATTGATGCTTGTATGCGTAATGCTTGTAAGCATTCTGGGGGGATGTAAAAAAGAAACAACACCGACAGAAACACCAAGTGCAGAGCCTACAAGCGCACCTGCAGCTACAGAAGCACCTGCTGCAGAAGAGGCACCCGCATTACCTGAATACAGCGAGATTACAGTTGAAGTTTTTGACCGTGGTACCGATGCAGGTAAGACTGATGCAGCTGACAACTATTATACCAAGTGGATTCAGGATAAAGCCCTGAAGGAGTTAAACCTTGGTGTTAAGTTTGTCAAGGTATCCCGTTGGGAAGAGATTGCACAGCTGAACAACCTTATGGCTGCTGGCACAGCTCCCGATGTATGTATGACCTACAGTACTGACTTAGTAGCTCAGTATCGTGATTTAGGCGGACTTGTTGACCTTGCTCCTTTCATTGGACAGTTAAACGAGTTAGACGCTTTCCTTGGCGAAGATACTGCTTTAGAGGGCCGTCGTCTGATCGAACGTAATAAGATTATGGAGACAGGACAGATTTTCGCTATCCCGGCTCGTCGTATGAACCTTGCAAGACTTGGTACCTTTATCCGTAAGGACTGGTTGGATAAGTTAGGCTTACCGTTACCTAAGACTACAGAAGAGTTCTACAATGCATTAGTAGCATTTAAGGAGAAGGATCCTGGTAATGTTGGTAAGGATAAAGTTATTCCTTTCGCTATGACAAGTGATGTTCGTTGGCGTGCAGGCGCTCTGTTAGAGTCCTTTGTAGATCCTAACTTAAGCGCTAAGGACAAATGGGTTAATACCGTTATTGACCGTCAGTTCCTACTTCCCGGTTATAAAGACGGTGTTAAATTCATGAACAAGATGTTCAATGAAGGCTTAATCGATACACAGTTCATGTTATATGCAGATGATATTACACATGATGATTTGGTTAAGAGTGGTGTAGTTGGTGCATTCATTCATAACTGGGATCAGCCTTATCGTGAGAGCCCCGGTCTGTTACGTGACTTAAAGGTTAACGTACCTGACGCTGAAATCGTATCAATCGATTGCTTTACAGATGCTAACGGCAAAACAAGCAAGACTTTATATGATCCTGCAGGTCTGAACTTCTTCATCCCTGCTTCCAGCCAGAATGTAGATGGTGCAATCCGTTACATCAACTGGTTATCTAAGTTCGAGAATCGTAATTTCTTACAGATCGGTGAGGAAGGCGTTACCCATGAGCTGGTTAACGGTATTCCGAAGGTTATCACTGCTACCGGTGAGAAGATCATGAACTCAGCTATGAACATTGACTACACCTTCATGATCAATGGTCTTGATCTTGGTGATGCTCAGAAGAATGCAGATGCTATTGCATTATCATACTCAGTAGAGCCTCAGCTCGTATTGGATGCTTACAGCAACGCAATGAATAACGGTGTACCTCAGCTTGTTGTACCTGTTACCTTAAGCGCAGCTGGCCCTGTAACCCAGACTTTGGATGAAAAGGGTAAGACATTCATGGCAGAAACAATTACCTGTAAGCCTGAAGACTTTGATAAGGTTTGGGCAGAGCAGGAAGCTGATTGGCGTGCATCCGGAGCTCAGGCAGTTATTGATGAGCGTGCCGCTAAATACATTGAGCCCTAATTAATATGAATTATGACAGGCCTGTATGGGAAACCATACAGGCTTGTTTTTTATGACTTATTAGTCAACGGGTTCTTTATTCAATCCCTTATAAATACTGGTTTTAAAGTTGTTACGTACGATGATTCCGAGGATCGGAAGGACTATGGGGTGGACAGTATTGTCAAGTCCGTAGTTGATAATAAGAACCTCGGTAACGGCTCTATATTATGACAAAAAAGTGTAAAAAATGCAAATATTACTGCGAAATTTTCATTGAGTAAACAAAGGAATAAGGTTAAAATTCCCAATATTATGCTTTATGAGTGAATGAAACGAATTAGTATTGATTTGCAAATTAATCTTAAGCAGGGGGACTAATAACTATGTGTTTAAAAATGCAAAAGAGAAAGCGAATAAGCAGTGCTATAAAATATGGGGGATCTATCATAGCATTAGTAATGCTTATTACGATGATGGGGATTGGCTTTGGACCAAAGACAGAGATAACATATGCCTACTCCAATGGTTCTTTAGGAAATGGAATAAGTTGGGATTTAAATAACGGGCTATTAACAATTAGTGGAACGGGAGCTATGCCTAATTATTCACAGGGTGGATCTCCATTTTCCTCGATGTCGTCACAAATTAAAGCAGTAAATATTTCTTATGCTATAACTTCCATAGGTAATTATGCATTCGCAGGTTGTAGTGAAATGACTAGTTTACAATGTGGTGTTGGCTTAAAAACGATTGGAACTGGCGCTTTTTCTAACTGTTGGTCTCTTAGTAATATTAGTTTACCGAACGGATTAAGTGAAATTAAGAGTCTGGCGTTTTTATATTGCCGTGAGCTTGAGAGTGTATTATTACCATCCGGATTGACGACGATAGGTACTGATATTTTCTATGGATGCGAGAATCTGGGGTATATCCATTTCGCATGTAAGGATCTTAAAGTTGTGAAAGATTCGTTTAGTGACTTGGGAGAAAAAACGGACATAAAATACGCAGGCTTCGTAGCCCCTATTGATGCGGCGGCAAAGCAACTTCAGGATGCTGGATATACGACTCTCGAGAGCACAAAGGAATACGAGTTAGGTGAAACGTACGCTCCTGATATTAAAGGAATACTGCATTCGAATGGAGTACTCATTCTCCATGGAACTGGGAATACGAAGAATTATAGTAACGATGGCTCCGGTGTAAAATCTCCATTTTACAATAATACTGATATCACTTCAGTAGTGGTCGATGGTAAGATAGATCATATTGGAAACGGGATGTTCCAAGGCTGTAGCAAGATAACTAGTGTGAAGATTTCTGATAAGGCGACAAATATTGGGAACAATGCATTTCGTGACTGTAAAGCCCTAGAAAGTGTCACTATAGTAAATCGTACCCGTACAACCGCTAACACAACAGCGGTGATTGGGGACCATGCATTCAGAGACTGTATAAGCTTAAAAAGTATTAATATTTCCGATAGAATCGAGTCTATAGGTAAATATAGTTTTGCAGGATGTAGCAGCTTACAAACAGCAAATTTTCCAGAATACAAAACCGTATGTTTGACTGATATCGGTGAGGGGGCATTTTCTGATTGTACTAGTTTAGAGAAGGTCGATCTTCCAGATACTGTTGAAAATGTTTATGATAATGCTTTTTCAGGATGTGTTGAATTACAGGAAATCTATTTTTCAGAAGTTATCAAGAGCTTGTCTCCAGGAGTACTATCCGGATGTACTAGCTTAGAAAAAGTCATGTTTATTGGAAATGCAGCGAGCATATCCAAGAATGCTTTTTTAGGGTGTAGTAGTCTAAAAAGTATCACTATTCCCGCTAAAGTTACAGACATAGGCGAATCAGCCTTCGATGGTTGTAGCAGTTTAACGAACATTACGATTCCTAAGAATGTAGTAAGCATACAAGCGAATGCATTTCGAGGATGTAGTGCTTTACAGAAGGCTACGCTTACGGATACGATTACAAGCATAGGAGCAGGTGCATTTGCCAATTGCAGTATTCTGGAGAGTATCAAGATTCCTATGAATCTGAATAAAATTGAAGCCAATACTTTTGATGGATGTAGTATGCTTAAAGAAATTTTTATTCCTAATAAAGTATCATCGATCGGCTCAGCTGCGTTTCGTAACTGTAAGAAGCTCGCTCGCATAGAGAATATATTTAAGGGTGAGCAAAAAATTGCAGATAATTCCTTTGAATCCGCAGGAACTGAAGCAACAGAAGCCAAGGTTGCATATTTTCATAGTTACAATACGAAATTAAACACTTTACTTGAGAAGCAATATACTTGTATGCCAACATTGTCCTCAAAGAAGCTTGGCAGTAATATCGATGCTTATTTCTATCAGAATGGAGAGTTGTTAATATTTGGAACTGGAGAGATGTACTATGATGCAGAGATAGAGAGGAAGGATGATGTAAAATCAATCAGGTTTTTTGAAGGAGTTGAGAACATAGGTGAAGGATTATTCTCGGGTTGTAAGGATATTACCAAGCTTACGATACCTTCTAGTGTTAAAATGATTGATGATGAAGCTTTTAAAGATTGTACTAGCTTAACAAGCATTACACTTCCGGAGGGGATTATTTTTATCGGATACAATCTTTTTGCGAATTGTACTAGCTTAGAAAGTGTTACCATACCTTCTAGTGTAGAATATATTGATAGTCAAGCCTTCATAGGCTGTACAAGTTTAGCGAATATTACTGTTCCTTCAAAAGTTAAAAGTATTGGGACTAGTGCTTTCGAGAACTGTACGAGCTTAGCCAATGTTACTATACTTACGAAGGGGACTTCAATTAGTGATAAAGCGTTCAAGGGCTGTTCGGATTTGGTCGGTATTACTTTCCCTTCCGGTGGAACATCCACTAGTGGTAATTATTTATCTATTGGTGAGGAAGCTTTTATGAACTGTGAAAGCTTGACCAGTATTGATATTCCCTTGGGTATAGATAGTATTGCTCAGAATACCTTTGTTAACTGTTTGGGCCTGACTCGTGTTACCATCCCATCAAGTATTGGCTATATTGAAGCGGGAACATTTCAGAATTGTCCAAGCTTAGCGAGTTTTACGTTTGACCCTTATTCAACAAACATCAGAGATAATGTGTTCGTAAACTGTCCGAAGCTTGCAACAATAAAGGTTGTCGTTCTGGATGATACAAAAGAACCTGAGTCCCAACGCAGTAAATCCTTTGCGGGCTGCGGAGAAGCAATAAAGCTTGTACTTGTTGATCAAGAAGGTGTAGAATTACCGGAAAGCCGTTTTCGTATAGCATACAAGAAATATAAAAGTGCGAGGGATGGGAGTACTGAAGATAATTGCTGGTACGGTACAGAAATATATCCTCCATACACGTTGACCTACGTAGTTAATGGTTATAAAATTGAAAAAAAGTATTTGATAGAAAAAGAAGAGATCAGCTTAGCGATTAATGGAGCTGTAGATAGAGAAATTCCAAGTGATAAAAGATTCTGTGGCTGGTATCAATCATCGCAGTACACAGGTGATTTTCTGACGCACAACGATATCTTAACGATGCCTGCTAAAGATGTAGTATTGTATGCTCGCTTAAAGACTATCGAGCAACCGAAAGGGTTGAAAGTAACTGCAACTGCTACGAATCCGATTGCTAATAGAAGGATTAAGATCATTGTTGAGGGGTATGAGCCTGGAAAAACATATTATCAAGTAATGGCTAGTGGCTATACGAATTTACCATATGTCGGTACAGAAATTGATACCAGTGTTAAAGGCAATTGGAAGGAAGTTACAGCGAAAGAAATGACAGTTCAATTGGATTTTAGTCCTAAATACTGTGTTCGAGTTGTAACACTTGATGATCAGTATGAGGGTTATCCGTTTGATCAGTTAAGCGTTGTAAAGGGTGGTGTATGTGATGATGTATCCTACAAAGGGAAATTAAGTAAAGGGGATTTTGTCTATAATTTAACCTCGGTTCCCTATAATGGGGAGGAACAGCCAATAACTGTTACATCAAGTATAGTGAATAAAGGATATATTCATGTTAATTATAATGGCACATATTATAATCCAATGAAGCCAGGAATCTATGAAATTACGATAGATGTTGATGAAACTAATTATTATCTTGATGTGGAAAAGCTATATCTTGGCAAATACGAAATAGTTAGACCGGCACCGGCTGATCTTTCTGTACACGGTATCAGTGCAGTTGGTGAAACAGACGGTAAAATCACAGGTCTGACAACAGAGATGGAATACAAGTATAAATCCGCCAGTGAATATACGCAATTTACGGGTGAAGAGGGCATACTTACAGGTTTAAAACCAGGAACCTACTATGTTAGATTTGCAGCAGACCCAGTGAAGGGATTAAGTGCAAGTGCTGATGCAGAGGTAACTGTAAAGGAATCGAATAAAAGGTCGGCTCCGAAAGGATTAGTAGGAACAGGAATAAGTGTATATGGTGCAGAGGATGGAACCATCACAGGCACTTCAGAGGAGATGGAGTACAAGCTGAAATCCGCTACCAAATATGAAAAATGTACAAGTAAAGCAATGTCACAGTTGGCAGCAGGAACCTATCTTGTCAGATATGCAGCAACAGAAGAATTAGATGAAAGTGAACCT
>JAEZKU010000009.1 GCA_023436065.1 Bacillota bacterium | reverse complement strand
CTGTTCTGACCGGCCCTACCACACCGATGTATATTTCACCGCCTGTCCTAGCCTGGATATCATTATAAACATCGTACTGCCCTAACATATGCCAACCCTCCTTATGGTTATAGTTAAAGATATGCAGGGTATACGCATAGTATGAATAAGTTCAAGAGGGAAAGAGAAGCTTATTCTATTATAAACGCAGAAAAGAATATAATGAATATAGCATAAGAATGGCAGAGCTTATCATCTAACAAACACCAATAAAACCACAGTAAATAATAATAAAGTTACATAAGTATAGCGAAGTTTATCATCCAAATGACACTTATAAAACACAAAGAAAATAATATTGTAGAAATCATAAAATAAACTGTTTGTGATGAACAAAGGTAAGTTTTAATGTAAAACAGCTGAGGTCAGAATAATAGGCATCCAGTGTGTAAGGGATGCCTATTATTCTGACCTCAGCGTCAGTAGATATATGAAACTATCACCATTCTAAGGATTTATATTCTTTACGCTTATCTCTTCCAAGAAGATCATATAGCGCATCATTTGCTGATTTATTCTCAAAAAGAACAAGATTGATCTGCTCAACGATCGGCATCTCTACGCCGTGTTGCTGTGCAAGATGAAGTGCTGCCTTTGCGGAATTGATTCCTTCCACAACCTGTCCCACCTGCTGTTTCGCTTCTTCCATGCTCTTTCCCTGTCCCATCAGATAACCGGCATTCCAGTTACGGCTATGCTTACTGTTGCAGGTTACGAACAAATCACCAAAGCCGGATAGTCCGGAGAAGGTCTCCATCTTTCCGCCAAGTGTTACACCCAAACGACTGATTTCCGCCATACCTCGGGTCATAAGAGCTGCCTTGGTATTGTCGCCGAGACCAAGTCCATCAACGATACCTGCAGCCAAGGCGATGACGTTCTTCAGTGATCCGCCCAGCTCGATCCCGATGATATCAGGGCTGGTATAGACACGGAATACATCTGTCATAAATGTATCCTGTATGAACCTTGCGGTTTCCTTGGTTTTTGCACCAACCACTATCGTTGTCGGTACACCACGGCTAACCTCCTCTGCATGGCTGGGCCCTGAGAGGACTGCAACATCAGCCTGGGGAATCTCCTCGCTGATTACTTCGGAAAGGGTACGAAGAGTGACATCTTCAATTCCCTTAGATACATTTACAATTTTCTGCCCTTCTTTGATATATGGGCTTACGAGCTTTGCGGTGGAACGGATATAGGGAGAAGCGACAGCCATAACGAGCAGATCTTTTCCGTTACAAGCCTCTTCAAGGTTCATTGTAACTTTTACATCTGCAGGAAGCTTGGCTCCCGGAAGATTCTTGATCTCATTGCGATGCTCTGAAAGCATGCGGGCTTCATTTTCAACAATAGTCCAGATGGTTACCTCATGTCCGTTATTGCTTAACAGAATGGCGAGGGCTGTACCCCAGGTACCTGCACCCAATACACTAATATTACTCATAAGCTCCTCCTTTATTCTATTGTTTTTCTACTTTGACACGCTGGCCAATCTTATTTTCGGTTCCATTCATCAGACGCTTAATATTGGATTGATGCCTGATAAATGCCAGTACGGTAAATGCTAAGGCTACGAGCAGCATATGTATGTTGCCGGGGAAACGGATGGCAACCCAGATTGGAAACAGGATGGAAATTGCCAGAGAACCTACAGAAACATACTTCGTGATCAATATTGATAATACAAAGATCGGTAAACCGATCGGGATAATCAGTGGATCGATGGTAGCCATAGCACCGCCTGTGGCTGCCATACCCTTCCCGCCTTTGAATTTCAGCCAGAAGGGATAATTGTGACCGATTACTACACCGAGACCGGTATAGATTGCAAATAAATCCAGAGCTGCGTCTCCTCGGAATAAAACAAGCTTTACAATCAGTATTGCCGCAACAGCCTTGATACAATCACCGGCCAGAGTGAGTGCTGCAGCTTTTGCACCCATAGTACGAAGTGCATTCGTCGTACCGACATTACCGCTTCCGTATTTACGAATATCTACCCTGTTTAATTTACCTACAAAATATCCTGTTGAAAAACAACCAAATAAATATCCAAAAATCAAACAAAGAATGATTTTAAGAATCATTTATCGTTCTCCTTTCGCTCCCTGATGATAAACTTTAATGGTGTTCCGCCAAAGCCGAAGGCTTCGCGGATCTTATTCTCGATGTATCTGGTGTAGGAATAATGCATCAATTCCTTATCATTTACAAAGATGACAAAGGTAGGGGGCTTTACTGATACCTGCGTGATATAATAAAGCTTCAGGCGTTTGCCCTTATCCGAAGGCGGCTGCTGTAAAGATACGGCTTCCATCAATATTTCATTCAGTACGCCGGTGGCGATACGGAGGTTTTGATTCTGTATTACAATCTCTATCATTTCAAAAAGCTTATGCAGTCTCTGTCCTGTCTCGGCAGAAATAAAGAGAATTTCCGCATAGGGCATATAGGAAAGAACATCCTTAATATCTACTGTATATTCTTTCACGGTTTTATTGTTCTTCTCAATTAAATCCCATTTATTCACGGCAATGATCATACCTTTGCCACGTTCATGGGCAATTCCTGCTATCTTTGCATCCTGTTCGGTTACGCCTTCCTCTGCATTGATGACAAGAACCACGACATCAGCACGTTCTACGGCAGAAACGGTACGGATGATGCTGAAACGTTCCAGCTCCTCCTTGATCTTACTCTTTCTTCTAAGACCTGCCGTGTCAATCAGAATATATTCCTTGCCATTGCGGCGTATGGGGGTATCGATCGCATCACGGGTGGTACCTGCGATATTGGATACAATTACGCGGTTCTCTCCCACCAGTTTGTTCACGATGGAGGATTTTCCGACATTCGGTTTACCGACGATTGCAATCCTGGGACGCTCGTCCTCCGCTTCCATGGTATTGCCGGATTTGAAATGCTTTACCACCTCATCCAGCATGTCACCGAAGCCCAGCTTTCCTGATGCGGAGATCGGGAAGGGCTCGCCAATGCCGAGATTATAGAACTCATAAACATCGGGCATGAATTTTTCAAAATTATCAACCTTATTCACGACCAGAACAACGGGCTTTGCCGAACGGCGCAGCATATCCGCTACCTTGAAGTCGGAATCCACCAGACCCTGTCTGACATCTACTAAAAAAATGATCACATCGGCGGTATCGATAGCAATCTGTGCCTGCTGTCTCATATAGGACAGCATCTCATCCTTACTGTCGGGTTCGATACCTCCGGTATCTATCATGGTAAATTGTGAATTGAGCCATGTGACATCGGCATAAATGCGGTCTCTGGTTACTCCGGGGAAATCCTTCACGATGGAAATCCTTTCCCCTGCCAGGGAATTAAATAACGTAGATTTTCCCACATTCGGCCTGCCTACAATGGCGACGATTGGTCTGCTCATATCTTACCTGTGCCTTTCATTATTTATGTGCTTGTATTATGCTATCTATGAATGACTTTCCATCTGATTGTACAATACGTATATTGGTTTGTAAAGCATTTTCCATGCCCTCAACCGTAACATCATCCAGTAATACAGTCTCTCCGTTTCGCAGCATGACATCGGGGATCAGAAGGCTTTCTCCAAGTGCTTTTCCCTTCAGTTGCCGGATCATATCCCCACCGGTTATGAGGCCGGCTACCGTGATATCATTTCCGAAATAATCATTGATGATGGTATGGACAGTCACGTTTATTAAGGGAAATTTATTCTTAAGCTTTTCACATAGCTGACTGATATAAGGGGAAGCAAGAACGCCTGTCGCAATGGATACGTCCCTTACCCTGTCATCTCCGGTTAACTCCTCATAATATTCGTCAAATTCATCCTGAAGGGATCTGATTAAACCGACTCCATTCTCAATCTGCGGATAACCTTCATAGGAATCAGCATCAGGAATCGGGAGTCCTGCCTTGATATACCATTCATCACTGGCATAGATAAAACGGGTCTGATAGTGAGTCAGGAAGATGTTCTGCCAACGATGGATGATATCGAGTACCTCCAGGGATTCCTCCTTAGAAAAGGGGGTAAGCTCCTCAAGTCCTTGCCTAAATTTAGTCAATCCGACAGGTACGACAGAGACACTCTGCAGCTCCGGCAGATAAGCAGATAGATCATGGATCGTTTTCTCCAGCTCATCCCCGTCATTCCAGCCCTTACAGAGGACAATCTGCCCGTTCATGGTAATCCCACCGTCCTTAAGCCGCTTCATCTTCTGTAAGGAGCTTCCGGCAAAACGGTTGTGGAGCATTTTGCACCGCAGCTCCTCATTGGTTGTATGAATGGATATATTGATAGGGGAAAGCTTATAGAAAAGGATTCTGTCAATCTCCTCATCACTCATATTCGTCAGCGTGATATAGTTACCCTGCAGAAAGGAAAGTCTCGCATCATCATCCTTAAAATATAAGGTTTCACGCATTCCGGGCGGCATCTGATCAATGAAGCAGAAGATGCATTTGTTGCGGCAGGAACGATATTCATCCATCAGACCTTCTTCAAAGGTAATACCAAGATCCTCATCATAATCCTTCTCGATATCGAGCTCCCACTCTTCTCCGTCCAGCTTCTTCACAAGGACGGTCAGCTCCTCCTCCTTAATCAGATAATGATAATCCAGAACATCCTTGATGATGGTTCCGTTAATGGAAATCAGTTCATCACCCGGAGTAAGCTCCAGTTCCTCGGCAATACTGCCTGCTTCTATCTCTTTAATAATGTGTGCTTTTTTTTTCATGGTCATACACTTGTTCCTTTTCATTCATAACGATAACATCTGTTCATCAGGGAGAAATGCTCTCTATTCGCACAAGGACAGGAAAGCTGCCAGAGTGCCGCGTTTTCCCTGTGTTTTGCGATGCGAGAATAAAAGCTCAGGATTGCAGCAGGTACACACTCCGCTGATCTGTATGTGCGAAGCGCTCAGTCCTGCCTGAAGCAGTACTGTATGATTGGCAATCCATAAATCACAATGATATTTCTGATCCTTCCCATCGGGAGTGTCGAGGGGAAACAGAATATCCTTACTGTTCTTTGGGAAAGCCTTTTCGAATTCCGTTGCTACGTCTTCCCCAATCTCAAAGCATTTCCTGCAGATAGAAGGACCGATCACTGCTATGATATCCTCCGGTCTGCAATCATATGCATCTCTCATACCTTCTACGGTAAGTCTGCCGATTCCGGCCACAGTGCCTCTCCAGCCGGAATGGGTGAGTCCGATTGCCTTTTTTACCGGATCGACAAAATAAAGCGGTACACAGTCCGCATATTTGGTTACCAGTGTGATATTCGGCTGATTTGTGATCAACCCGTCAATCTCATCATAATCCCTCGGACGAAACAATCCTTTCCCACAATCCTCTTTCGTAACTCTGCGGATGTTCGTCTTATGCACCTGCTTGGAGATCACCATGGAATGAACGTCGACTCCAAGTGCTTCGGCCATTCTTCTGTAATTCTCCAATACATTCTCAGCGGTGTCCTGATAAGGACCGGAATCGCTTCCAAAATTCATGGAAGAGAGTACACCGCTGCTTACTCCGCCAAGTCTGGTGGAGAATCCGTGCTTCAGAAAAGAAAATTGTGAAAGCACCGGAAAGGATAAATAAGGCACACCTGCCTTCTGTTCCAAGTGCGCTTTTGTGGTATTCTCAAATGTCATACGATCCGTCCTTCCGTCTAGATCCCGTCAAAGGCGTTCTTAATCAGGGAGAATTCGTCTCCCAGAATCACTACAGCATCAAACCTGCAGGGGGTATCCTGCGGGAGCTGATGCAAAAGCATATAGAATTGTGCTGTTCTTGTAATTCTATGTATCTTTGTGGGGGTAATGGCCTCCGAAGGAAAGCCTTTTGTAGAGGTTTTTCTGTATTTGACCTCAATAAAGCAAAGATAAGCTCCATCCTTTGCGATGAGGTCAATCTCTCCTATCCTGCAGCGAAAATTCTTTTCCAGAAGAACATATCCCTGCCTTCTTATAAAGTCAGCTGCATCCTGCTCCCGACGTGTGCCAACCGCACGATTATTCATCTCTTAACACCAACCTTACTCTTGATTTTGTCCATCTTATCTACAAAAACAAGAATTTCAGCGACCACATCATACAGCTCCGGCGGTATCATATCACCGATTTCAAGCTTTGACAGAGTCTCGGCAAGCTGAGCATTCTGATGCAACGGAATATCTGCTTCCTTTGCTTTTTCAATGATCTTATCAGCCAGATAACCGCGTCCGGAGGCAATCACCTTAGGGGCCTCTTCATTTGGCTCATAGGAAAGAGCCACCGCTGTTTTTGGCTTTTGAAGCTTATTTGGCTTTTCCATGTTGTACTCCTTTCATATAAGAAAGTTGCAACAAAATAAATTACTGTTTCTGTCTGTCAAGCTAAGCGTTTCTTATCAATCAGGACTCAATGAAATTCTTCACAAAGCTTCTGCGATGGATCGGAGTCAGACCAAATTCCCGAATGGCTTCGATATGCTTAGCAGAGCCATAACCTTTGTTTCCTGCAAAATCGTATTGCGGAAAAATCTTATCATAGGCCACCATCATTCTGTCCCTGGTTACCTTCGCTACGATGCTTGCTGCGGCGATTGAGACACTTTTTGCATCTCCCTTGATGATGGGAACCTGTTTGATCGTTACCTCAGGTATCGTGACAGCATCATTTAACAGGATATCCGGCTTTACGGAAAGATTGCCGATCGCTTTGCGCATGGCTTCGTAGGTGGCCTGAAGAATATTGATCTCATCGATCCTGTTAGGAGGAACACTTCCGATTCCGAAGGCGATCGCCTTTTCAATAATCTCATCATAAATCTCTTCACGTTTTTTTTCGGATAATTGCTTTGAATCATTAATATATAAAATATTGCAATCCTTCGGCAGAATGACAGCGCAGGCGATCACCGGTCCTGCAAGAGGACCACGTCCTACTTCGTCGATACCGCAAATGTATTCATAATCCTGATATTTATTCTCATACTGCCTCATGACAGTAAGTCGCTCAAGCTCCTTTTTCAGGGACTCTGCTTTGTTTCTGTACTGGTTACAGATGGTGACCACGCCGCTTCTTGTGTCCTCCTGATATTGTTCAAGGAGGGAAGGAATCTCCTCAAGGGAAGCCTGCATAAATTCTAATTTGATTAAAGCAATCTTCTTCGGTGTAGCCTCGTTCATTTCATCCTTTGACATAAATTATCATCCTTATATAAGTTCTGGTGCTTTTGTTTAAGATAGCGCAATTCTTATTCAGATGCCTGATTTTCAGTTTTATCTGTCTGTTTCTTGCTACCCTGCTCCGGTTTCATAATTTCTTCCGGTAATTCCAGGGTGATATTGCCAAGCTTTTGACTTCTGAAATCATCGAGCAGTATCAGAGCCGCACGGTCTGTATCCGGCTCTCCACCCTTTAACAGACAGGCTCTCTTGATTGCTATCTGCTCAAGTACTTTGGCTGCCGATGCGAAGTCCGTGATTTCCTCCGGCAATTCGATTCCGTAGCGTTCCTTCAGTACTTCAGGATAATGCCCCTGTAAAAGTAAAATAAGCTCCAGGGAAAGATCGGTAGTATTCAGGATGGTATCATTAATAGATCCGATCAGGGCAAGCTTCATACCGACGGACTGATCCTCAAACTTTGGCCAGAGAATACCCGGTGTATCCATCAGCTCTACAAGCTTGCTCAGACGAATCCACTGCTTTCCCTTGGTCACGCCGGGTTTATTGCCGGTTTTCGTCGTTGCTCTGCCAACATAGCTGTTGATAAAGGTGGATTTCCCCACATTCGGAATACCTACGATCATGGCACGAACCGGTCGATTTAGGATTCCGCGCTTACGGTCGCGTTCGATTTTTGCCTGACAGGCTTTATGAATAATATCCTGTACTCCTCTGACACCGTTTCCGCTCTTGGAATTGATTAAGGCCACATAGTAGCCCTTTGCTTCAAAATATTCCTTCCAGACCAGATTATACTTAGGGTCTGCCATATCTGATTTATTCAATAAAACGACTCTTGATTTATTGCCTGCCAAAGCATTGATGTCGGGATTCGTACTGGAATAAGGTATTCTGGCGTCCACCAGCTCGATTACCACATCGATCAGCTTCATATCCTCCTGCATGGTACGCTTTGCTTTGGCCATATGTCCGGGATACCATTGATACTGCATAGTTAATGCTCCATTCTATTCTTTGCTGTCTTCTTTCGCCAGATTCAATTTACTGATAAAATTAAAGGGTTTCATACGCAGAAAGGCTTTTCCGATGATATCATCCCTGCGTATCATGCCGACACTGGCAAATCGGCTGTCCTCACTATTATTGCGATTATCTCCAAGAACGAAATATTCATTCTCTTCCAGCGTGATTTCCTCGCCGGCAAGACCGTAATTGGCCATGGCCTCGACATTGACGACTTCCTCAAGCGGCTCGTCGTTAATATAGATGACCCCTTCCTTAATCAGGAGCTTTTCTCCGGGTAAGGCTATGATACGCTTGATATCATAGTAGCTGTGCTCCTTCCCGCTTTGTTGAAATACGATGACATCAAACCGTTTCGGATCACCGAAGCGATAGGAAAATTTATTAATAATGATATGGTCTTTGTCCTTTAAGGTATCTTCCATGGAAATTCCTACCATATCTGTACGTTCCAGAGCATAAAATACGATAAAATAAGCAAGAAATATTACTGCTGCAATTTCTGCAGCCCAGATGAAGACCTCGATAAAGATTTTCATCAATAAAGGTTTTTTGCTTTCCTTTTCAAAATCAAAATCCATTGGATACCCAAGCCTTTCCTGCATCGATCTGAAGCAATGTAAAAATAATGCGGACTGTTCATTCAAATTGGTTGATTATGTTAAAAAAGGGACAATCCTTAAGCATTGTCCCTTAGTTGTACTTATCTGATTGACTCTTTAACCTTAGCCCTCTTACCAACTCTGCCACGTAAGTAGAACAGCTTAGCCTGTCTTACTTTACCGCGTCTGATAACTTCGATTTTATCAATGCTGGGACTGTGAAGCGGCCATGTCTTCTCAACACCAATACCATTGGATGTCTTTCTTACAGTAAAGGTTTCTCTTGAACCACCATTTTGTCTCTTCAAAACAGTGCCCTCGAAAACCTGAATTCTTTCACGGTTACCTTCCTTTACCTTTGCGTAAACCTTTACGGTGTCGCCTACGTTAAAATCAGCAACTTCTGCTTTTAACTGCTCAGCTTCAATACTCTTAATAATATCGTTCATTTTGTGACCTCCTTAATATTTAGATGTTCTTAATACGCATTTTAATCAATGTACCAGAGGACCATCCCATCTCACAACAACTTACTTTAACATAAAGAACTACCAATTGCAAGTATTTTTTTGCAACCAAATGCGATATCCTGTCAACAATCTTCCATTATCTCTGATTAATATACATCATAATTTTTCTGGAAGATCAGCTTTGTCAGGTATTCTCCCTCTTCCTCTGTTAATTCTGCTTTCTCTAATAAGTCGGGGCGTCGCTCATAGGTTCTGAGGATGGATTGCTGCCTTCTCCAGGCTTCTATGTTGGCGTGATGCCCGGACAGGAGAACCTCAGGGACACGCTGCCCCATAAAAACTTCCGGCCTGGTATATTGCGGATATTCAAGAAGATTATCCTGTAAGCTTTCAAATTCGGAGGATACCTCATTATTTAAGACACCGGGGATCAATCTCGAAATGGCGTCTATCATGACCATCGCGGGAAGCTCACCGCCGGTCAGAACGTAATCACCGATGGATACATAATCAGTAACAATCATATCCAGTACGCGTTCGTCAATTCCCTCATAATGACCGCAGAGAAGAATCAAATCCTCCTCCTGTGTCAGCTCCTTCGCGAAGCTCTGATTGAAAATACTTCCCTGAGGAGTGACATAGATCACACGGGGCTTCTGATAGGAATGTGGATCTTCCTTGGACATCTTTATATGGTTGGCAAGATAGCCGTAAGCCTTATAGACCGGTTCCGCCTGCATTACCATACCGGCACCGCCACCATAAGGGTAATCATCTACGCGGCTATGCTTGTCCTCACTAAAGTCCCTGATATTGACTGCATTGACATTAATTAAGCCTTTATCCATCGCTCTTCCGGTAATGCTGGTATTTAGGCCCTGCATGATCATATCGGGAAAAAGCGTCAGTACGTGAAAATTCATAAAATCCTGCACCTTTCTATTGGTAGCCTATCATTAACTGCTCTGCCTACAGTTGCTAAAGCATGCCGTCGAGCAGATGGACAGTAATTTTCTTATTCGCAACATCTATATCAAGAATACAATCTTTAATAGAAGGAATCAATACTTCCTTAGCCTCAGGAGTCTTCACCACATAGACATCATTTGCCGCAGTGGTCAGAATCTCGGTAAGAACACCAAGCTCCTTACCGTCCTCTGTATAGACGGCGGAATCAATCAAATCGAAGATAAAGTATTCCCCTTCCTCTAGCTTAACCGCATTCTCTCTGTCTACCAGCAGATCCTTGCCTTTGTATTTTTCAATATCATTGATGTTATCATACCCTTTAAACTTCAGTATGACCAGCTGTTTAAAGAATTTAATATTCTCAAGCTCTAAGGGAAGCAATTCTTTTCCGGTATCCAGATACAGCTTTTTTAAGTCCTTAAATCTGTTCGGGTCATCTGTGGTAGGGAAAACCTTAACTTCTCCACGGACCCCATGGGTGGTCGTAATCACCCCAACTCTGAGATAATTATACATAGTATACATCCTCTTAATTTAACATGAAATTTTATGGACAGAGAGCCTTACGGTGTCAGATGGCATAATGGGCTTCTGTATTCGTCAGGTTGTACAAAAAGAAGCTGTTCTACTATGCAGATACATAACAGACAGCTTCCCTGATTCTGCCAATAGCAATTGGAGACTATTGCAGGATCTCAACTACTACCTTTTTGTCATCCTTTGTTGCGGCTGCTTTAACTACGGTACGAATGGATTTTGCAATACGGCCTTGTTTGCCGATTACCTTACCCATATCCTCAGAAGCGACTTTTAATTCCACAACAATTGCTTTATCGGTTTCCTTTTCCGTAACTACAACCTCATCGGGATGATCCACGAGTGACTTAGCGATTACTTCGACTAATTCCTTCA
>JAEZKU010000051.1 GCA_023436065.1 Bacillota bacterium | reverse complement strand
ATCCGCAAAAAGAAAGAGGAATCTGAGAAAAGGAACTATGACGGATTCAACTAATATCAAAAACATGAAGAAAATCTTACCATATCTTTAAGATTGGTGATAAGGAGGAATAGAACATGGCAAGAGTTAAGGGCGGATTAAACGCTAAGAAAAGACATAATAAAGTATTAAAGCTGGCAAAGGGTTATAGAGGAGCCAGATCCAAACAATATAGAGTAGCAAAGCAGTCTGTAATGAGAGCTTTAACATCTTCCTTCGCAGGTAGAAAAGAGAGAAAGAGACAGTTCAGACAGTTATGGATCGCAAGAATTAATGCAGCAGCAAGAATGAACGGCTTATCCTACAGCAAGTTAATGCACGGCTTAAAGTTAGCTAATGTTGACATCAACAGAAAAATGCTTGCAGATATGGCAATCAACGATGCTCAGGGCTTTACAGCACTGACTGAGGTTGCAAAATCCAAGTTAGCATAAATCTTTCGATATAAAACAGCTAAGAATATAGGAAGTAACGAAGGGAATGCCCGGTTTTAAAGACCGGAGAACCCTTAGTTACTTCCTTTTTGTTATTCAATGATAATATATTTGAAATATTATCTATATAATAGTGTAAAGAGAGTTATTGGGAGGACCGCATGACGGAGGAAGAGCGTCAGAGAATAGTCAGCGACGATTATGCTGATTTATTAATCACATATAGCGGGGACAGAAGTATGCTGGACCGCTTTCAAAATGCTTCGATCCATATCATTAATTTTTTCAATGCAGTGGTTCATGTTCCGGTCAGCCAGATAACTGATAACACGATATCCACCCTGGGTTATTCTGTCATGCCTTCGCTGTTTGGCCTGATCAGTGAAGGCAGTCTGGAGGCTTCCGGAATTATTCGTCTTCGAAACTTTCCGAATTTTAACCTCAGAGGACAGGGTGTGTTGATTGCAATTATAGATTCCGGTATTGATTACACCAATCCGATTTTCAAATATGCAGATAATACAACAAAGATTGTATCCATCTGGGATCAGACAATCTTTAGTGATCGATATCCGGAGGGTACCTATTTTGGAACAGAGTATACCAGAGAGCAGATCAATCAGGCGTTGGCAAGTGATAGTCCTTTGGAGGTTGTGCCAACCACGGATGATGTGGGGCATGGGACCATGGTCGCCGGAATCATAGCAGGGAATGAGGTGCCGGAGAGTGGCTTTTCCGGAGTTGTACCGGATGCGGAGCTTGTCGTAGTCAAGCTGAAGCAGGCAAAGCGATATCTTCGGGAATTTTTTCGTATCCCCTTGGAGGTCCCGGCCTATCAGGAAAATGATATCTTCTTTGCTTTAGAATATGTGGATAAAGTGTCTGTTAGCCTGGGCCGCCCACTTGTTTTGTGCATAGCCTTCGGAACCTCCCAGGGGGCTCATGACGGAAGAGGAACCCTAAGCAGCTTTATTTCCTTACTGGCACGGCATGTTGAGGTGGGAATCGTTGCAGCTGGAGGAAACGAGGGAAATGCCAGAAGACACTTTTTCGGAGCAATCGACCCTGCAATCGGCTATGAAACGATGGAGCTTTTTGTGGGTGAAAATGAACCCGGCTTCTCCATGGAAATCTGGGGCTCCTCACCCGGTACCTTCTCGATTGACATACAGTCGCCTTCCGGTGAGAACGTTCCCAGGATTGCAGCCAGACTGGATGAAACCAGGGAGATTACTTTTATTTTTGAACCGACAAGAATCATACTTGACTATCAGCTCATAGAGTCTCAGAGTGGGGAGCAGTTGATCTTACTGCGATTTTCTAATCCGGCAACCGGAATATGGCGTTTTAATGTGTATAGTGGAGGCGGTTTGGCTACACAGTTCAATGCCTGGTTACCTATGGAAGGCTTTATCTCCAATAATACATACTTTATTCGGTCAGATCCTTATACTACGATATTGTCACCGGGGAATGCACCTCCTCTGATTACAAGTACAGCGTATAATATTACGGACGACAGTCTTTACCTAAACGCCAGCAGAGGATATACGAGAACAGGGGACATCAAACCGGATATTGCGGCTCCGGGGGTTGATATCCTTGCCCCGACGCTCCGGCAGGGATTTGCGACGGTCACCGGTACCAGTGCCAGTGCAGCACACACTGCCGGGGCTGCGGCAATACTGATGGAGTGGGCAGTAGTGCGAGGCAACAGACCAAATATCAATACCATTGATTTAAAGGTTTTAATGATCAGAGGAGCCAGGAGAGAGCTTGATATACAGTACCCGAACAGGGATTGGGGTTATGGAATATTGGATGTATATAATATATTTGATACTCTTCGGATAAGTGAGGCGAGATAGGAGGAATTTTCTATGCTGACAGAGACAGACAGACAGCGAATCACCAGTAATGATTATGCGGATCTTCTTTTGGATATTAGTCGAAACCCGCAGATATCGGAGCTGTTTCCACAGGGGACGTTACATGTTATGAACGAACTAAATGCTATCGTATATATACCGGCCAGTCAATTTACAGAACGAGTTATCTCTCAATATGGATACTCTGTCTTACCTGCATGCTATGGACTGACCAGCCAGGAGAGCCTGGACGCATCGGGAGTAACCAGACTCCGGCGGATTCCGGTCTTTCAGCTGTTCGGAGAAGGTGTATTGATTGGGATAATTGATACCGGAATTGACTATACTCATCCGGCCTTTCGCAATGCCGACGGGACTACCAGGATACAAGCCCTATGGGATCAGACAATTGAGAGTGAGAAATACCCCCCGGATGCTATGTATGGGACAGTATACACAAGAGATGATATTAATGAAGCATTACAAAGCAATAATCCTTTAGAGGTTGTACCCAGTGTGGACGAAAACGGCCATGGGACGGCATTGGCTGGGATTGCTGCAGGTTCGGTGAATGAAGAAAATGAGTTCAGCGGTGTTGTACCAAGATCGGAGCTGGTCGTGGTTAAGCTTAAGCCTGCAAAACAGAACCTGAGGGATTTTTATTTTATTCCCGACAATGTGGCAGCATATCAGGAAAACGATCTCATGTGGGGATATACATATATCCTTGGAACAGTAAGAAGGAATCTAAATCGGCCTGTTGCTATCTGCATCGGACTGGGGTCCTCCATGGGTTCACACGATGGTCGGGGAGCCTTGCCTTATCTTCTTTCGATAGGAGCTACCTTTCCCGGTTCTGTCGCAGTGATATCCGCCGGTAACGAGGGAGGAGCCCGCAGGCATTTTTTTAGTACAATTAGTGCAACGGATGGAACCGTAACAGTAGAGTTAAATGTCGGTGAGAATGAGCTTGGCTTTACTATGGAGCTATGGGGGAAGGCACCCAACACTTACTCCATTGATATATTATCACCATCGGGTGAATATATTCCGCGAATAGCAGAAGGGCTTCATGTGAGCAGAGTGATCAGCTTTATCTTCGACAGAACAGTAATTTATGTAGATTATGAGATGATAGAAACTGCTACAGGAGATCAGGTAATCGTAATGCGTTTCCAGACTCCTGCAGCCGGTATTTGGCGCTTTCAGGTTTATACCAGGGGTAATCTGGAGGGGTCCTTTCATATCTGGCTGCCTATGAATGGTTTTATAGGAAATAATACATACTTTGTCCAGTCGGATAATTATACGACAATTACCTCACCCGGTAATGCCGAGATTCCGATCACGGTAACTGCTTATAATCCTGTAGCGGGGAATAATCTTTATCAGCAGGCTAGTAGAGGCTATACCAGAATTGGAGCAATCAAACCGGATTTTGCAGCACCCGGAGTCAACGTTACGTGTCCCTCTCCGGGCAATGGATATACAACGTATACGGGAACAGGGGTTGCTGCGGCTCATACAGCGGGAGTATCTGCCATTCTTCTGGAATGGGGCATTGTCAGAAATAACTATCCCGGAATTACTTCTGTGGAAGCAAAGAGATTCCTGATCAGGGGGGCTAACCGCAGTGAAAATCTGATTTACCCCAACCGTGACTGGGGATATGGAATCCTGGATATTTTCAATGTATTCGACCAGCTGAGAGCAAGTAGTCAAAGGATCTAGAGTTGGACTGTAAACATGGGACAAGGAACGAATTAAAAAATCATTAAAATGATTAAAGATTGAAGATATCTGTTGCGGTAACCCGTTATATGAAGTATGATGGATGCAAATAAATTCGGAAACTAATAGTAGTAATGATGGAGTGACAAAAGGGTTCATATAAGTACATGAGGCAAATGAAACATAGTATGATGTGTATATGGGACAAAAGGTCCGGCTGAGGGCTCAGCCGGATCACATGCACAGGAAAGCCTCTGGAAAGTAAACTTTCCGAGGGCTTTCTGTGCATGGATATCCTGTCACCAAAGGTGACAGGACCTTTTGTCCGTGTAATCATGATTTTGTCACTTACTAATTCAAATCGTGGGAGGAATTTTAATGAGAAACAAAATGTCAAATGTTTTATGGGGGTTATTCTTTATTGTGATCGGTGTTGGTTTTGCCGGTAACATCATGAACCTCTGGGACTTTCATCTTTTCTTTGACGGATGGTGGACTTTATTTATTATCGTACCCTGCTTTATCAGTATGGTACAATCAGGCTTCGGATCCGGAGCTACCATAGGCTTTATCATTGGTGTTCTGCTGTTACTGAATCAACAGATTGACTTAGACTTCAGCTTATGGCGACTGATTATCCCTGTTATTCTGGTCTTTATTGGAGTCAGAATTATGTTTCAGGGTGGCTTTCGAAAGAGGATACACATTGATGAGAATTACGATATAAATGGGGGAGCAACGCAGGGGCAGGGCTATAATGGTTCCGCAAAATCAGATTACAGTGCTGTATTCTCCAGCAATCATGTCCATGTTACAGACCAGTTCTATTATACTAACCTCAGTGCAGTATTCGGAGCAATCGTACTTGATCTTCAGGATGCGGTGATAACAGGGGATTGTGAAATCAATGCATCTGCTGTGTTTGGTGGAATTGATATTTACCTTCCGCAGGGAGTCAGGGTGAAGATTAACAATGTTCCTGTTTTCGGTGGTGTCAGCAACAAGTATATGCAGTCTGCCGATCCCACAGCGCCTACGGTATATCTGAACTCCACCTGCATGTTTGGAGGGATTGATATTAAATGAACAGCTTACAAAGAGTAATTAAGTATTGTGCGATTGCTTTAGCGGTAATTCTGGCAATCGGAATTATCACATTCATTGTAAATATTGTATTTGGTATTGTTTCATTTACCTCCGGCAAAGTTACAACCAGAAATCATTCCGTCTCCAGAAGCTACTCCTCAGAGGAACGTGGGAAGTTAGTGGACTTTGACGGTGAATTTGACGGAGTGAAAAGTCTGAAGATCGATAACAGCACCGGAGAATTGAGGATTGAGACAGGGGATACCTTCCGCGTGGAAGCAAGAAATGTGTTCGAAGGCTTTGAAGCCAAAGTAAAGGACAACGGCGAGCTAAGCGTTACGGATAATGAATCGGATGTCCGTTTCTTTGGTCTTCATCTCAACGGAATAAACAATCCGAATTCAATCATTACGATCTATCTTCCTGAGGATTTCTGTGCCGAAGAGGTTAAGATCGAATCGGGAGCCGGAACTGTCAATATTGACCGGCTGAATACGGAAGATCTATATATTTCAGCCGGAGCCGGAAACATAAATGCCAGCAATGTAACTGCCGGCAAAGTAAAGTTGGATGGCGGTGTCGGCTCAGTCAATTTTAAGGATGTACACTTTACCGATGCTGACTTTAACTGTGGTATGGGCAACATAGACATCAGCGGTGTTCTGTTGGGTGATAATAAGTTTAACTGCGGAGTGGGAGCTGTTGATATCGATCTGACAGGTGATATCGCAGATTATGATATTGATATTGACTCAGGTGTAGGGAACGTTCATGTAAACGGCGATAAAGTCAGGGAAAATGAATTGCGTAACCGTTCGGCGGCCAACTCCATCGAGGTTGAGGGCGGTCTTGGTAACATTAATATTGATATTGATTAGAATTACCAAAAACAGTTGCATTCTTCGTATACAAATATTAAAATAAGAAAGAATAGTAAGTGGGGACGTTAATCATTCCAATAATAACGTCCCCATTCGTCTAAAATATTTTCAAGATATATCTTGTCTAAGGAGAATGCAATGAACAAGAAGAGCTTGCTGGGACTGATCTTATTTGCCTGCGTGATTACAGCCGCTCTGTTTGCGGCTACAACCTATTTGATCGGGAAGGACATGAGAAGTGATATACAGTCAGACCAGATAACTGTTACGAAGGAGAAGACTACGTCACCACCGGAGGGGATCGAAACTAATCAGGATACCAATGCTTTACAAACCACCGGGGTGGAGGAAATAGAGAGTGTTGCCGAGGTGACAACCGTACCGGAATCAGAGGCTACCGAGACTTACAGTACATCTGTAGAGGTCAGTGGTCCGGAGTTGATTTGTGACAGTAAAGCCGTAGATTATCTCTCCTTTATTCCCGAGATGGTCATGGATAGCCAGCTAAAAGCGAACCTGGATATATCCAATCCGGATATCAATGTGGATGCCACTGCAGCCATATTATTTGATGCGGATACCGGGGAAGTGATCTATTATAAAAATGCCGTACAGGCGATGTTTCCGGCAAGTACTGCCAAGCTTCTGACTGCACTTGTTGCATTGGAATGGTGTGATGAGGAAGAACAGGTTACGATCGGAGATGAGATCAAGATGATCGCTTCGGACTCCACGAGAGCCTATCTTGTGGAGGGTGAGATCCTGACAATACGTAATCTGCTTGCAGGGATGCTCCTTCCCTCAGGCAATGACGCGGCTTATGCCGTAGCTGCCTACGTGGGGCGCAAAGCCCTTCGTGATCCGGAAGCCAGCAGGGAGGAAGCTGTGACGGAATTCACCCGTCTGATGAATAAAAAGGCCGGTATTCTCGGAGCAAAGAATTCCTGTTTTAAGACGCCGGACGGATATGATGCAGTGGGCCAGTATACCACAGCCTATGATATGGGGCTGATCGGAATGGCAGCAGCGGCCAATGAGACGATTACGGAGATCAGCAGTCAAAGCAGCTCACGAAATATTTTTCCAAGCGGACAGGATGTTACCTGGAAGAATACGAACAAATTAGTGAAAAAATATAGCGGGCAGTACTATTCCAGTTGTACCGGGCTTAAGACGGGGACCAGCTCGATGGCCGGGAGATGCCTGATCGCAGCGGCCAAAGAGGAGGATCAGAGTGCAGTTTGCGTGATCTTAGATTCCAGCTCTGCCGGTCGGTGGGAAGATGCGATAGAGCTTCTGAAATATGGTTTAGAACATTAAAAGTGATAGAGTGTCACGGGTATGGTGGCAGGATAGGGGGAAACATGTATCAGCAGAATAGTTCAGATTATCAGCCGGAGATGGGATGGGAGAGTGAGATCAGGCCGGTGCAGAACAAAAAAATCATCAGCCAAAGTGCCTTCGCGCTCTTCGTCATGATATTGGCTGTAGTGTTGGTTCAGGGAATAGTGGAATGGGTATTCGGTCGATATCAGCCGGCTATCCTTGAAACGAATTGGTATGTATGGGCACTGACCGCATTTACTGTCGTCGGAGTAGGATTACCTATCTTTTATTTTATGACGGCAAAAATCCCTGTTTCACCGAAAGGTGAAGTGATGAAACTGAAGCCTGCGACCTTTTTCATGATCTTCTTTATCTGCACGGCTGCCATGTACATCACTAATTATTTCAGTATTTTTATTACCTTTATGATAGCACTGGCTAAGGGTGAGAATTTTATGGATATGAACCCCCTGACTGAGGTATTAAAGAATAGCAACTATATCCTGACGATCCTCTATGCTTCCATCGTAGCACCGATTGCCGAAGAATTGATTTTCAGAAAGCTTCTGTTGGACAGATTACGCAGATACGGTGATGTTCCTGCAATTTTAATGACAGGTCTTGCCTTCGGTTTATTCCACATGAATCTTTCCCAGTTCTTTTATGCAGCAGCCTTAGGTTTTATTTTCGCATATGTTACCATTCGGACCAACACAGTTCGTTACAGTATATTGCTGCATTGCATGATTAATTTCATCGGTACGGTAATCAGTCCGCTGGCGACGACCAAGAATATCATAGTGGTCTTTGGATTGGCCTTATGGGTATTTTCGGCCATCACTGCCGGAATCGTATTACTCGCGTTAAATTGGAGAAAGATTACCTTGGTTCGCGGAATTCCGCTGGAGAAGAGATCGGGATATTTTCTGAATGCCGGTACAATTCTGTATACATTAACGTGCCTTGCCATGATCGTGCTCGTAACCGTCAGCTAGGCAGTATATCTTTTGCAGTATGTATTCATAAGCAACAAATATAAGGGAGAAGTGCCGGATCAGCACCGCTCCCTTTCTTGTGTAATAGGATGTAACATATCTAGACTACTTTCGCAGGATAGAATAACTCTTCCTTCATCAAAGAGGATACTGCTTCTTCCATGCTATACATATTTCTACTCTTATTCATAATCCATTTGGCAGCATAGATAGCCCCTTGTCCAAAAGCGGCTCTGTTGAGTGACTCATGCTTTATTCTGATGATTTGGTTTGGAAGTCCGAAAATTACCTCATGAGTACCGACAACCCCGCCGGCGCGTATTGATTTCACATGTTCATCGCTGTTGATTCCCAGATCCTGTGCAATCCGTACAGCCGTACCTGACACACTTTTTTTATCCCTGAAATGTTCTTCAATTATTTCAATGTCAGCATAAGGAACGACTTTTTGAAAGAGTTTGGAAGCTTCAATTAAAAAATTGATCCCCAGAGTAATATTAGGAGAATAAAGAACGGCAGTATCTTTGCTTAAAGCCATTAGTTGCTCGAAATTGTCTTCATCATAACTTGATATTGCAGACACTATTCTTGTTCCCTGCCTTGCTGCACTCTTATATTCCTTTACGGAACAGGTGGCTGAAAAATCGATTATGACGTCAACTTTATGTATTCTATAAAAATTATCCAGATCAATATGCTGCGCAGAATATATTCTTCCTTCCTCATGGCTGAATCCAAGCTTGCGACTGGCATATTCTCCTTCGTTCGTATCAGATTTTCTCATTACCCAGCACAGCTTTAAAGTTTCATCCTTTATGATCTCCTGAGCAACAATTGAACCTGTTTTTCCAAAACCAAACAAACCGATCTTAAGTTGTTCCATTCGTTCTCCTCCTTCTCATATCAGATTGTACTGTTACCTTCTCTGTTTTAGACAAATAAAAAACTACAGAACAATTTCTGTAGCACAAAAACAGAGAATACTACTAATAAGAATGTATGATAATACATTCCATATTTCTCTTCTTGCGCTTACGAGATTAGCTGACGGATTCGGATAGAAAAGATTACCCTACACAATAAATGTGATTCACCCCTAATAATTGGTTCTCCCATTCCACTCTTGGATTCAGCGTGTATTCCAATATTCAATTGAAAGATGATTACTTATGATTATGTCATTGAATTATTTTACCATTGATACCCGGGACTGTCAATTGCTTTCAACCGCATAAAACGCTATGAACCGTATGAGAGATCGTAAGACTTCACTCACATACGGTTCATGGAAAGGTACCCTCTTCAAGCTAGGAAGGAGGCCCTGATGCTTATCTCAGCTTTACTGCGGTTCCGGAAGCGGTAACCATAAGCATGCCGTTGTTGGTACCAAGCACCTCATAATCCACATCCACACCCAGAATTGCATCTGCACCCATCTGATAGGCACGTTGATACATTTCTTGCATAGCCTGCTCTCTTGCGCGGATCAGTTCGTCTTCATAGGTTCCGGAACGACCGCCAAAGAAATTCGACAGACCGGCTGCAAAGTCCTTTACAAAATCTACACCGGAGATAACCTCACCGAATACGATGCCAAGATAATCTGTTACCTGTTTTCCTTCCACGGAAGGGGTTGTAGTAATAATCATATAAAATTCCTCCTGATTTTTTATTCAAAATCTACAGTTACATCACCGCTGCTTAGATTGGCTTTGATGCTTTTGGAACCGCTTTCGTTGAGTTTTACATGCTCCTCATAAGTATTCCCGTCTACCTTCACCTTACCGTAGGAGGTATCCAGATCAAGAGCATAATCCGATGACGGACCCGAAAGCTTCATTGTCACATCCCCATAGCTGTTTTCGACCTCAGCTTCATTGATGTTTCCCTGCTGCACCAGTAAATCACCGCTGCTTAGGTTGAATTCTGCGGTATCTGCCTGAAGTTGATCACAGGTTACATCGCCGTAGGAATTATGGATATCGATGTAGGGAGAATACATTCCGTCAATATCCACTTTGCCGCTGGACATACTGATGTTGCATTCCTCGCTGACAGCACCCTTAGGAAGACTGAACTCTCCGGAATTGATGTTCGTGAATTTCGCATTGCCATAAGAATTGATATAGTCCAATGTTCCCACATTAAAATCGGATACTCTGCTCGTTCCTGAGGATAGGATTATCTCTGCAGCAGAAGCACCGGCTTCCTTCAAGGTCAGGTCACCATAAGAGAGCTTCACATCCAGTTCCTCTGTGACAAAGCCCGTAATATCCACATCCCCTGATGCATCTATAATGGATACATATTTCATGGCACTGTCCTTTGGTAGGTAAACTCTAATTAAGTTATGCAGATTGAAATTGATGGAATAGGATTCCGGGAAGGAATCGCTGTCATCAAAATAGAGCTTTCCATCCTTCATCTCGTATTCCGGCTCCCTGTCCCAATATAGATAATCGATCTCCACCGCGAAGCTGTCTGACTGAAGAAATTCCACATCTGCGATGCGTGAATGAATTTCTATGTTAGTAATCGACGCAACCTCTGTCTTATCTAATATAAATTCCTTGGCATCTTCCCGATCAAGCTGATTGGCTGAGTTAATGACATAGGAAAATCCGCAGCCGCACAAAAAGGTGCAGGCAAGCAAAAGCAAGGCTGCCGAAGCTATTCTTAGCCTTATAAATTGTTTCATTTGTTCCTCCTCCTAAATACGCTATTTACATTCTCTACCATACTATAAGCTTTGCGGTTTCCACTGTCAAGGGTCGTAGGAATGCTATAATACAGTTTTAACCCGGTTCTAATAAAAGAGTTTGTATAGAACATTTTTTCAAACGGATACTAAAGCGGAAAGGCAGACTTTACGAAAATGCGAAATTAGGATAAGCTTTAATCAGACTGAAGCTTGTATCATTCAGAAAGCGCAGTATTTTTAAAATACTGGTATTAAGAAAGGAGAGCAATCTTATGAATAACTTTACATTCTACAGCCCTACTTATTTTGTATTTGGCAAGGACACCGAGAAGGAAGCCGGCCATTATGTAAAACGTTTTGGAGGAACCAAGGTATTAATTCACTATGGTGGCGGCTCCGTAATTCGTTCCGGACTGCTGGACAGAGTAAAGACTTCCCTGGAACAGGAAAATATAGAGTATGTTGAACTTGGCGGGGTACAGCCTAATCCCAGAAGCGGTCTGGTATATCAGGGAATTGAGCTTTGCCGTAGAGAAGGTGTTGACTTCATACTCGCGGTAGGTGGAGGAAGTGCCATTGATTCGGCGAAGGCAATCGCAGCCGGAGCAGTATACGAAGGAGATTTCTGGGACTTCTACGAAGGGAAACCGATAGAAGCAGCCTTGAAGGTAGCCACTGTGCTTACCATCGCGGCAGCCGGAAGTGAGGGATCGGGAGACAGTGTCATTACAAAGGAAGAAGGAATGCTGAAGAGGGGTGCGGGAAGCGAGCATCTCAGACCGGTGTTCTCTATCTTAAATCCGGAGCTGACACAGACACTGCCTGCCTTCCAGACAGCAGCGGGTGCTACGGATATCATGGCGCATGTGTTTGAGCGTTACTTCACCAATACGAAGGAGGTCGAGATAACAGACCGGCTTTGTGAGGCGGTGCTGCTTACCATGATCAAAGAGGTTCCCAGAGTGATAGCAGACCCGAATCATTATGAAGCACGGGCGAATATCATGTGGGCCGGTATGGTGGCTCATAATAATCTGGTGGGAGTAGGCCGTGAGCAGGATTGGGCAAGTCATCAGATTGAGCATGAATTATCTGCATTATATGATGTCGCTCATGGTGCCGGACTCGCAGTCATATTTCCTGCCTGGATGACCTATGTCTATCAGCATGATGTGATGCGTTTTGCACAGCTTGCCGTGAGACTTTGGGGTTGTAATATGAATTATGCCAATCCGGAAGCAACGGCCCTGGAAGGGATTGAACGTTTGAAGAAGTTCTTAAGCTCGATCGGAATGCCGATCAGCTTTAAGGAGCTTGGGGCTAAGGAGGAGGATATCCCGTATATGGTTAAGACCCTCGGCCTGGGTGAGAACGACACCATTGGCGGTTTTGTCAAGTTGAGCAGTAAGGATGTGGAAAAGATCTACCGCCTTGCCCTGTAAGGTACGGTTAGTCGAGTAATCTTGTGAGCCGATAGAAGGATCGGTTATTCAACATATGATAGATGAGTTGGATGAAGCTGCCGTTGGTATCATCCCGGTAAAGAACCTCTCTTGCGAGGGAGGGACGGTCAGTAATGATACAATCCACACCGACGGACTTCATCCGCTCTAACTCACTGGGGGTATTCACCGTCCAGGCGTGAATTTCTTTTCCGGCTTTATGGATACTGTTGACAACCTTCAGATTGATGAAGTTGGACCTTATACTGAAGAAATCAATATATGCTTTATCATAGAAGTTACCATATACAGCGGATAAGATATATCCGGTACGAATATCCTTGTTCAGAAGCTTGATTCTCTTTAACGTGATATAGTTGGAAGAGGAGACGACGCACTGATTTTCGTATTCGTATTTTTTAATCAGTTCCACTAATTTTTTCTCAGAGTCAATATCTGTCGGACTGGTTTTAATCTCTATGTTCAGTTTGATTCTGTCCTTACAATGAATGAGGACCTCCTCCAAGGTTGGAACCCTGGTATCCTGATAATCCAGGGAGAACCAGATGCCCACATCCAAGGCGTTGATCTCCACATCGGACAGATCCCATATAAAATCATTCACCCCTGCGGTACGCTTAAGGCTCCTGTCATGCATCAGGACAAGCGTACCGTCTTTGGTTTGACGGACATCAATCTCAGCAAAATCAGAATTGGCAGCAATCGCACTTTCCAGCGCGGGAAGCGTATTCTCAGGTGCCACGTAGGAATTTCCCCTGTGGGAGGAGATCTGTATACCCGTAAATGCTTCGCTAAAGTAAGTAGAATCATGATAAAGGCTCCGATAAAGATTGAGTACCCCAATTAGGATAATGCAGATTAAGATGCCATTGATGCTGAACTTATGGGTACGGCTTCTATAATAAAAATCATAGTCGAAACCCGTATCGAAGGGAAACTGTGTGCGTACAGCCTCGCCTCTATAGGTAAAAAACAGAGAGGTGGTCAGGTTCATATTGATTATAAAGGCAACCATACCATAGAAGATCGTAGTGTACATTCTGATTCGGGGATAGACCGACAGAAACACTGTGACGGCAAGGTTTTTTGCAGCGAACAGATAACAGCCGAGAGAGGTCAGCAGCAATAATATATAATAAGTCAGAATAAAGCCAAGGGTAAGGAACAGTGTATAGATCAGATATGTAATGAGTGTTCTTTTTATCCTGCCTGCCAACAGTTCCCCGGAATACTTCAGGGCCTGTCTGAAACCGATGTTCTCCTGCATGCAATACTGGTAAGCAAATACTCCCTTTAGTGACATCAGACTGATACCGAGCAGAAGAACTATGATCAGCCCCTTGATCAGAGCCTCCGGAGTACCCTTCGTTACCTCAATATCGGTATAAAGAATAATTCCGATCAGTATGGGAAGATTAGAAAAGATATAATATGGGACAGCAAAGAGCAGGAGTTTGAATTGCCTTGTATTTATCATCTGAAAGGGGCGGTTGATACCGAAGCTGAGAATATCCCTCAAGAGGGAGTAATTCTGCATTCCCTCCAGCTTGCAGTAATGGATCAGGGACGAAAGCTTGGAATTCGCATATAATAGCAGGAGAAAGCCCAGAAACAGAAATACGGGTATGGAATAGGGCTTAGTAATTAAAGCTGCAATATTCTCCTCGGTGATGTAGCTTACCCCGGAGAGCTCCATGATCAGCTCCAGCGAATGGCTTGCAAAGGGAAGGAGCAGGGCGACGAATAGAGACAGGTATATCATATTCACCAGAAACAGGGTTCGGTTATGAAAGCGTAATTTTCTTTTATGTCTTCCCGTATGGTTCATAGGCCTCCCCCTTTCTTATCGTTTCATATAGTCATATTATGCATGATAAATGCTTCTCACACAAGAGTAATAATGAATAGAAAAATTACCCAAATTAATTGGATAAAACTTGACATTCATTTCATATATGATACAATAATCGTATTCCTGCATTAACCATGGGCAAGAAAATTACCATGGAACAGATGCGGGGTTATTTTTATTTGCTGAAATAATTTTATACAAGATTATTGTATATACATCAGATTGCTGATGTAGGGCCATGCAATTCGTAAAATAATTTTGGAAAAGGGGTTTTCTATTTGACAGATTTACTGGTACGGTTATTTGTAAAGAATTATGCAAATGTTGAGAATGCTAAGGTAAGGTCTTCCTATGGCATACTTTCAAGTGTTGTAGGGATTACCTGCAATGTGCTTTTGTGTGCCACGAAGCTTCTGATTGGATTTGTGATCAACAGTATTTCTGTCATGGCAGATGCCGTGAATAACTTATCTGATGCAGCCTCCTCCATTATCAGCTTAGTCGGTGTTAAGCTGGCGGAAAGACCGGCTGACAAGGAGCACCCCTTTGGGCATGGAAGGTTTGAGTATTTGTCAGCGCTTGCCGTAGCCGGATTAATCCTTGTGGTAGGCTTCAATTTGCTACAAACCTCCTTTCAGAAGGTTCTGCATCCTGAGGAGCTTTCCTTCAATCCGATTCTGGTTGGAATACTTGCGATCTCTGTACTATTAAAGATATGGATGTCACTATTTAATCGTAAGCTAGGCAGGAGGATCAACTCAACGGTTATGATTGCAACCTCTGCAGACTCCAGAAATGATGTCTTGGTTACCTCAGCAACGATTGTCTCAACCTTGGTTGCAGGCTTGACCGGCTTGAGAATCGATGGATATATGGGTGTCGTGGTATCCTTCTTCGTTATGTTCGCAGGCTATAAAATTGCGAAGGACACGATTGAGCCCTTGCTTGGACAGGCTATAGAGAAAGAGGTATATCACAAGATTACGGATATGGTGCAAAGCTATGAAGGGATCTATGGCACTCATGATCTGATCATACACAACTACGGACCGACCCACCGAATGGCAACGATCCATGCGGAGGTACCGAATAATCTGGGCTTTGAGCAGGCCCATGAGACCATTGACCAGATAGAAAGAGATGTCTTAGAGAAGCTGGATATCTTTCTGGTCATCCATATGGACCCGATTGAAGTGAACGATGCAAAGGTGATAGAAAAGAGGGAGATGGTACTGGGGATTATCAATGTCCTGGAACCAAAGGCAACCATTCATGATTTCCGTATTGTGAATGGAGAACATCAGATCAATTTGATTTTTGATCTGGTTATCCCATATTCGTATGGCAAAGAGGAAGAGCAGAAGCTTCTCAGCAATATTGTGAATGAAATCCGTCAGCAGGATTCAAGATATCAATGTATCATTACCATGGAAAACAGCTTTGTCGCTGAAGAATAAGGAAATCAATTATAACATTGATGATCAACAATACCTCGAAGAAGGAAAAGTGGGGTTTTGCTGAAAATGTGGACTAATTGGTTGGATTTTCATAAAGCAATGGATAAAGCAGGAGGGATTACGGTGATTATAGATTTTCATACACATGTGTTTCCTGAGCAGATGGCGGAAAAGACAGTAAGAAAGATGGAAGCGGAGGCTAAAATCAAAGCCTTTACGAATGGGACTCTTCAAGAGCTGAAATGCTCCATGAAGGAGAATAATATATCATTTTCAGTCCTGCTTCCGGTTGCCACCAGACCCGGCCAGTTTGAGACGATTAACCGATATGCGGCCGAGGTATCGGGAAAAGAAGGTATTATTTCCTTCGGAGGAAATCATCCTGACACGGATCATTATAAAGAAGAACTGCAGGAGATCAAAAGACTCGGGCTTCCGGGTATTAAGCTGCATCCTGACTATCAGGCTACCTTCATCGATGACCCCAGGATGGTACGGATCATCCAGTATGCTGCAGAGCTGGAGCTCATAGTCAGTATCCATGCAGGCCTCGACATCGGTCTGCCCGATCCGATCCACTGCCCACCGGAGCGTGCAGCGAAAATGCTGGAGCAGATCGATCATAGCAATGCCAGGATTATCCTTGCGCATATGGGCGGTTTTGGTCAATGGGATGCTGTGGAGGAATATCTCGTGGGTAAAAGGGTATGGTTTGATACCTCCTATACCTTGGGAAGCCTGCCCCAGGAGCAATTCCTGCGTATCGTCAGAGACCATGGTGCGGATCGGATACTTTTTGGAACCGACTCACCCTGGAGCGGGCAAAAAGAATACATCCGGTATTTAGCCGAGATGGACCTTACCGAGGAGGAAACAGAGAGCATCTTTTGGGGGAATGCGGCAGGGCTTCTGGGCTTATGATCATATGGAAGGAAAAGGTTCTGAATTTTTTGAAAAAAATAAAAAATTAGGACTTGAAAATCGAATCTGTATAGGTTATAATATCATTCGTGGCAGCTGAGAGGCCGTTGAAAATGAAATAATGGGGTATCGCCAAACGGTAAGGCACTGGACTCTGACTCCAGCATCTCAAGGTTCGAATCCTTGTACCCCAGTCTGAAAATGAAGTCGTATGACTTCATTTTTTTGTTCTGGACTGGGGTCACCAGCATAAAAAAATGAAGTCTTGCGACTTCATTTTTTTATTGGTTTGGACTTTGTTCCTATCTGTTTCTGTTGGAACCTGTGTCATTTCTGCTGGAGCCAGCATCATTTCTGGAAGAACCGGTATTATTCTTACTGGAATTAGTATTCTTGCTGCTGGAATTAGCATCGTTTCTGCTAGTATTGGATGTATTGTTTCTGTTTGTGTTATCCATTTTTATTTCCTCCTGATATTAGTTGTTTAAAGCAATAATATTATGAACGTTAGGTGACACTAATATTCATGAGATTAAAATAAAAATAGAAAAATTTTCATCTTGCAGATTCTGCTACTAAAAACGAGCTATTTACGAAAGCGATAGATAATCGTTCTTTCATAGGGACTGTTGGGTGTGGTGTATCTGCATCTCTCCGGGCAGAAATTCGGTGCGTCGGGAAGATCCTGAGGGCTTAAGAGCACTGCACAGGATTTTTGAGACTTAAGGTCACCCATCAGATAGAGACTGTTATCTATCAAGCCACCGGAATATAAAATGAACGCCGGGGCATCTGTATATAGTTCCATGGAGTAACCGGAGCTATCAGACCTAAGAGTCAATGCCCGGCTTCCGATGGAGGGGTTGTCTAATAGAAAAGTATGATGATAACCCTTTGCAATCTGCAGTTGAGAATTCTTCTGATATTTCAGCAGCTGATTGGAAATCCTCTGACTGATTGAAAAATCAAAGGGGGAATGGGTACTGGGGGAATAAGCCGCCGGGGTCAGATCACGATAATTCATGACAGCTACGGAGGAGTTTATCTGAAGCTGCTGTTCCAAGGCAGAGCGGGTAAAATCTCCGCTTAAATTTAGATAAGTTTGATTGGACAGATTCAGGTAGGTCTCACTGTCTGTCGTTCCAAGATAGCGTATACGAAAAGCATTGTCATTGTTCAGAGTATAGATTACCTTGAGCTCACGTTTTCCGGGATGCCCGCCCTCTCCATCCGAGAATACTGCGGACAAGGTTACGCTACAGCCCTCTTGGTCTACACGGGTCTCCAGCTCCGCCCAGTTTCTGATGGAGGGGTATGAAACAAGGCCGTTGTTATACTGCTGACCTGTGACCGGCCCGAGCGTAGCACCGGCATAGATCGGATTATCAATATAATCGGTCCAGTCCGCATAGGACAGGACGATGTTTTTTCTGCTTCCATCAGAAAATGGAAGCAGGATTCTGCGGATGGTTGCTCCCCAGTTCAGCAGATGTACCTCCATACCGAGATCGTTTTTCAGGGTATATTGTAGGATATCTGTCTGTTTCCGACTTCCCAAATATTGTATATTGATATCCATAAAAATCACTCGTACCTTTCGATAAAGATAACAGATTCCCGTTCGTATAAAACCAGAGGGCGAATGCTGGTCTTCTGGTTTTGTAAATATAGTAGCTTCTTTAAATTTTTTTTGCAAGCATTTTTCAACACGATTCAACAGAAAGGACGCATTTCAAAGGAACGGCTTGGGAACACTATAACTCGAAAGCCGGTATTTGCCCTGTTGCTTGTTGAGAAAGTGAGGGAGCTTATGTTTAAGGCGCGATTATTTGGGATTGTGGCAGCGTTAGCAGTCACAGTCATTGGAGTAACTCCGGTAACTGCCTTTGCAGCTGAGACGGATACAGGGACGATGACATTGTCGGAAAAGGATACGAACCAAAAAGGCAGCAGAGCACTTTTTGAAGAAAAGGTGAATAAAGCCATCCAGAAATGGAACACCTTATCGACAGATCAGAAGAACGAAGTATATGCCCTGCTTGACGATGAAAGAAAGGCACAGGACAAGGTTTTGGATAAGTTGGCAGAGCTTGGCGTAATGGAAAAGAAAGACACCGAGAAAATGAAGTCCAGGCGAGCAGACTATATGAAAAAGCTGAAGGAGAGCGGGGATTTTCCGTTACTCAGACAGAGAGGTAGAAAATGCAAATAAGCCTGCGTTTAGGTTAAGTAGCGATTGAAATAACAACGGGATAATCCCGGCTTTCATTGATTAACAGGAATACAGAGGCTGTCTCATTATAGCTACGAATAGCTGAGATCATAATAATAGACATCCCTCACACACAGGTTCCCGGACACCCAACCGTTTTGTAAGCCATGATCAAACAGGTTTGTTTGCTCCTTGTCTTACAAAATCAGTTGGTCGTCCGTCAAACAGTGTATTTAGGGATGCCTATTATTATGACCTCAACTGTTTTTACATTATAAAACGACAGCCTCTATATACTTCGATTTATGTAAGTCTGAATTACTTACTCAAAAGCTTTCCGATACCACGGAAGAAGTGTCCGTTGGCGAGAGCAACGATACCCTCGATTTGTTTGTTGGTCATTCCGCTAGCCATCTTCAAAGAACGAAGCGGCATCTCCATAACGGATCTCTCCATCATCAATACCGTGGTTGGGTCGGCAGAAGCCCCACCGGACATCTTGCTGATCGACTTCTTTACAACAGAGCATAGTATTTTGCCGATTAAGGTGTCCTTGATATCGGTGAGGGTGGCATTTCTGTCATAGGGCTTACCGAAATGATCCTCCTTGGGGGTGTAACCCAGTAGTGAAATAAACTGGTCATTGCTGATACGAAGCGGATAAGAAGGGCGAATATAATCGGTCAGCTTTTGGTACTGCTCTGCGAGCAGCATTTCCTTGCCATCGCCTGCCAGGGTAATCGAGGTCTTCAGGCGAATATCCACGCTGGAAGCACCAATCAGTAAATCATAGGTGCCGCCCTCCACACACCAATCCTTTGTCCTGGTATTGTAGTAGGCAAAGCTGCGCTGATCCAGTGTCATAGTCAGTTTCTTACATTCCCCCGGCTTAAGTGTAAGCTTACCGAAGCCTTTTAGCTCCTTCTCCGCACGGAAGAGCTTGGAAGCCACACAGTGTACATACAACTGAACAATCTCGGCACCGGTTTCCGTTCCTGTATTGGTGACATCTATGCTGACCTTATAGCGCAGAGGTGCAAGTTCTTCGACTTCTAAGTTACTGTATTCAAAGGTTGTATAAGACAGGCCGTATCCGAAGGGGAACATTACTTTTTGGTTAACAGTATCATAATAGCGGTACCCTACATAGATGCTTTCCCGATATTGAACGGATTTTGGGTTGCCGGGGAAGTAAGAAAAGCTGGAATTATCCTGTAATGCAGCAGGGAAGGTCTCGGCAAGCTTTCCACTGGGGTTCACCTTGCCCAGCAGCAGATCTGCGGTAGCCAAACCACCTGCCTGACCTGCAAGATACATAACAAGGATACCCTTCACGCTATCCTTCCAGGGCATCAGTACAGGTGCACCAAGCTGCAGGATTACAATCGTATTGGGATTCACCTTCGCTACTTCCTCGATCAGCTTATTATGGCTTTCCGGCATATCCAAAGAGGTACGGTCAAAGCCTTCGCTCTCATATTCCTCGGGGAGACCTGCAAAGAGAAGAACTATGTCACTGTTCTTCGCCAGCTCACAGGCTTCCTTAATCTGAGCTTCATCCACAGTCTTACTTCCAAGAGTATAACCATCGGCATAGGAAGCATTCACACCGGCATCCTTTAAGGCGTCATATGCATGATCAAGAAAGGCGGGGTTAATGCGGCTGCTGCCCGCACCCTGATATCTTGACTTCTTTGCCATCTGTCCTATGACAGCCGTCTTGGCAGTTGGACAGATCGGGAGGATGTGATCGGTATTTTTAAGGAGTACGGCGGATTTTCCTGCGATCTCGCGGGCAAGAGCATGATGCTCCTTATCCTTGTTGCCTGGCTTGGCTTTCTTCTCCTGGCCCTTCAGGATCAGCTCGATAACACGCTGTGCACAGAGATTAAGCTCTTCGAGGGACAAGGAGCCATCCTTTATTGCAGCAACAATCTCTGCGTCTGTATCATATTTTAAGGAAGGCATCTCAAGGTCCATACCGGCTCTGATACCCTGCACACGGTCATTTACTGCACCCCAGTCACTGACAACAAGACCGTCAAAGCCCCACTCCTTACGGAGAATGTCAGTGAGCAGATATTTATTGTCACAACCGTAGATACCGTTAATTTTATTGTAACTCGCCATTACGGTCCAGGGCTTTGATTTCTTTACAGCGATCTCAAAGGCGGTCAGATAGATTTCCCTGAGAGCACGTTCATCAACGATGGAATCCACGGTCATACGATAGGCTTCCTGATTGTTCACGGCGTAATGCTTTAGGGAGGTGCCTACATTTTTGCTCTGGATTCCCTTGATCAGGGCCGCGGCCATCTCACCTGCAAGATAGGGGTCTTCACTGAAATATTCGAAATTGCGTCCACAGAGAGGACTTCTTTTAATGTTGGTACCTGGTCCGAGAATAACGGATACATCCTCGTCCACACACTTTTCACCGAGCGCTTCCCCCATTCTTTCCAGAAGCTCAAGGTCGAAGCTGCAGGCTGTCGCGCTTGCCGTCGGAAAGCTTGTGGAAGGGACGCTGTCATTTATGCCCAGGTGATCGGAGGATCCGGCCTGTTTACGAAGTCCGTGGGGGCCATCTGTGATCATAACAGAGGAAAGCCCTAACCGTTCAATGCTTTTCAGATTCCAGAAGTCCCTACCGCTGCAGAGTCCGGCCTTCTCCTCCAGCGTCATCTGCTTCACAAGTTCATTTGCTTTTGCCTTATAATCCATCAGTATCATACCTCCTATGATAAAGTCGTACTAAGAACTGCAAAATACATATACTCATCTTCATATTAGCAGATACTGTATAAAATACTATCTTACTTTTAAGATATTTATTCTGTTTTTAAGATGAATTCTATGATAAAATATTGATAGGCTGTAAGGTATGGTTGGAGGTGATATGGATGAAGGTAAAATTAGATATTAAGAATTTGAAGGAAATCCCCCTCGATGAACCGCCGAAGGAAATAGTAAAAGCATACGACCAGGCGATGTTTGAGCAAAGGGAGACTCTGGAAGGCAATATGGTATACCGGATGGAAAGGGAGCTGTTTGACTCAGTCAGGAGTGGTAACACAGAAGCTCTGAATCATATCCTTGAAAATATCTCCATCCAAAAGCAATATGTAGGTTATCTCTCCAAGGATCCGCTTCGTCAGGTGCAATATATCTTTGTATCCAGTATTGCCCTGGCAACCAGAAGTGCCATAGAAGGCGGAATGCCGGAAATTGAAGCCTATAATCTGAGTGATGTATATATACAGAAGGTGGATGTCTGTAAAAATATTGATGAGGTAAACCGGCTCTTTGTCATTGCAATTTTTGATTTTACCAAACGGGTGAAGAAGCAGAGAAAACAGAAAGCCTACTCCTACGCGGTTGAACAATGTATTGCGTATATCCTGAACCATCTGCACTACCAGATTACCCTGACCCAGCTTTCTAAGCATTGTGGACTGACCACGCAATATCTGTCCACCCTGTTTCATAAGGAAACAGGGATCACGATACGGGAATTTATTATGAATGAGAAGCTGGAGGCGGCAAAGCAGATGCTGTCCTATTCGGAAGCAGGTTTACTAGAAATCTCTGCCTACCTGGCCTTCAGTACACACTCTAATTTCACAATGCATTTTAAGAAAAGGTTCGGCATGACTCCGAGAGAATATCGGACAAAACCACAGGACTGACCCTTCATAATCTGATAGAGTTGATAAAGCATTTGAATATGGGTTGAAAATATGTTATATATAGAAAGATACAATATTTTTACGAATAAGAAAATAGAAAGAAAAGGGAACAATTATGTACGAACAAAAAAATCTGGCAAAAGGAAATGTAGCAAAGCAGCTTATCCTTTTTGCGATTCCATTCATTATCTCTAACCTGATTCAGACACTCTACAGTGTAGCAGATATGGTAATCGTAGGACAGTTTAACGGAACCTACAGCATGTCCGGTGTAAATATCGGAGGGCAGGTTACGATGTTATTGATGAATGTAGCAATCGGCATCAGTACCGGCGGTACGATTATGATAGCACAGTCGGTGGGAGCAGAGAAGACAAAACAGCTTCAGAAAATTATCGGAACCCTTCTGACCTCTTTATTGGTGGCAGCATTAATTATGACAATTCTGATGCTGGTATTAAAGAACCCGATACTAAAATTAATACATACGCCGGAGGAATCCTTTCAGGAAGCCAGCATTTATCTGGCAGTAACCGCACTCGGAACAGTATTCATCTTTGGATACAATGCGCTCAGTGCAATCATGCGCGGTATGGGTGACAGTAAAAGTCCCTTGATTTTCGTGACCATTGCGTGCTTTGCGAATATTATTCTGGATCTGCTGTTGGTAGGAGTCTTCCATCAGGGAGCGTTTGGAGCTGCGATAGCGACGATTTTTTCCCAGGCACTCAGCATGCTGCTGTGTGTTGTATATTTAAAGAAGAGAGGATTCGTATTTGACTTTGGCATACAGTCCTTTCGGATCGATAAGGTACAATTGGAAGGTATATTGAAGCTGGGGATTCCTTTGACGATACAAAATATGATCACAAACCTTTCCTTCCTGTTTATGACAACGCTGGTGAATTACATCGGTGTGACTGCTTCTGCCGCCGTTGGTGCCGTGGGAAAATACAATGGTTTTGCTATTCTTCCCGCAATTGCCATGAACGCCGCCATATCAGCTATGGTAGCGCAAAACATCGGAGCCGAGAAGGAAGACAGGGCAATCAAAACTATGCTGACGGGATTGGGGATTTCATATTTGATCTCCGTGACTATTTTTATTCTGACCAGATTGTTCCCGGAGGAGGTACTCATGATGTTCTCCTCTGATCCGGAGCTGATTAAGGTTGGTGTTCCCTACCTGTTTGCATTTTCCTATGACTACCTGCTGGTACCGGCTGCCTTTTGCCTGGTCGGCTTCTTCATTGGTACAGGGCATACGACCTTTTCCCTGATCAATAATATCATGTCCTCCATCGTAATCCGAATTCCGGCGGCATACCTGCTGAGTGATACTCTGGGACTTGGTCTTGAGGGCGTCGGGTTGGCTGTTCCCTTTGCCACAGCCTGTACGGTTATTTTGAGTTTATGGTTTTTCTTTTCCGGGAAATGGAAGAAGAAAACGGTTCGTATCGAGGACTAGCCGGATACGAACCGCATACTTAAATATGGTTATTATACATGGCGTATTTCTTCGGAGATACGCCTACTGTTTTAGTAAAGGCCTTCAGAAAGGTGCTGTAATCCATGAATCCGCATAGCTCACAGACATCGTTGACACTGACCCCTTCCGATAGCAGGGCTTTGGCAATGCTGATTCTGCGGCCGGTCAGATACTTATTCACCGTGGTACCTGTAGATTGCTTAAAGATACGACAGATGAAGGATTTGCTGAGGAAAAAGGTATCCGACAGCTGCTGCAGGGTAATCGGGGCATTGATATTGTTATTGATATATTCCATCAGAGCATTGACCTGCTTGTCGTACTGGAAGCTCGGATTTTCCAGAAAATCCTCCTTTTGCTGACTGGACAAAAATTCTTTATTAAGGAATACCATCAGTTCCATGAAGGAGAGCTTCTCCAGGATATCCTCGGCATAACCTGACAAGCTGGTCAGCTTATGGATATAATATAGAAAACGCTGCTGGCTGCTTTTATCAAGAGATACCCGGTGGGAAAAACCGGGTTCCCGATAGGTAAAGCAGTGTTCAAGCGAGGTTTTATCTGTCGAAAGTGATCTCAGAAACTCGGGATAGATGGAGATTACAATCCGTTCATGCTCCGTCTGATCAATCTGTGTCAGATAATGACTTTCGTATTGGTTGATGAAAAAGAGATCTCCCGGTTGAATGAGATAGGTCCTGTTGTCAATCAGGAATTGCTTGCCGCCGGATATGGAATAGTAGACTTCATAGCAGTCATGGATGTGCAGATCGAGAGTCTTTTCTTCAAAATAAAGATGGGCAACAGAAAAGTACTTATTATTAATGCAGGATTCTATCGCTTCCTTGTTGGCATTCAGTGCTTTCATCTCTTCTCCTTTCTGTTCAGAAGCCAGAATATAAGGCTGCCGGCGTATTAACGTGGTATATTAGTATTTATTGTAACATCATTATTCAATAATTTCAATATTTTTGATATACAGTGATAATAAAGCGAAAATGTGGTAGAAACCAGCAAGGTTTTTATGAATACCTATGTCTTAGTCCAAACATTGGTACTATAATGATAGTAGCCTTATGATTCATAGAGTTCGGTAGTTCGGATTGTAGGGTAACAAATTAGGAAATGAGGAATAGCCGTGCTTACAATAAGGATGAAACTGATAGAAATTGATTATGAGAAGCTGGCTGAAAGATTTTTACCCGAGGTATTTGAGGATGATACAGAAGAAACCGGTCTGACGAAACGACTGGCGGGAAAGCTCCTGGTGAAGGATGGAGAAGCCAGCCCCTTTACAAGAGTGCTATTGAAACTGATTCCCGATCAGATGTCGAATTCCGTGGCGCATCACCTGATCCTGAGTAATCAGGAACAAATTAAGCTTATGATAAATCAGGCACTCGAGAAGTATTTACAAGGAGTATCTGTGGCTTCGCTAAGGGTTTTGAATAAGGAAAGGACGGTGCATGATATGCTGAAAATAGAGATAGAGTTAAACGAGTTTGACTATAACTCAGTGATAACTCAACTGCTGCCCAAGTTGCTTGAGGGCATGTCCTCCCAGCCCGGAAATACGGGCAGGCTGGGCAAGCTGCTCATAACCCTCGGTGAAAAACCTGATAAAATGCTGACAGCAGCCTTGGATATCCTGACTCAGGAAGAGAAGGATACATTGCTTAAGCAGATCTTCGATATCTATCGGGCGGATATCATCGAAGGCTTAAATCATGCAGCTGAGCAGCAGAATATATCTGCCATAGTTGCAGATGTAAGACTCAGTCATCATAGCTGAGTAACGTATATTATTTTAGGGTCGAGATCGGATAATACAGCTCGCATTCACAGTAGTGTTTATTACAGCTGCTATAATTAATGTATTCAAAGCGAAAGGTCTCCTCCAGACTAAACTCAATGGTGGGCATCCAGATATCAAAGACATATCGCCAGACTGATTCCAGGGTTTTTGAAGAAATCTCCTCAGGGCTGTGAGCTCCTATGTATTTAAACACACCGTATTTGTGGGGCTTAATATGTCTAACCTTCATATAAGGAGGTATGATACTTTGGCTGTCCACCTTGACGGAAGGCTGGTACAGGGTATGGCTCTGATGCTTGCCGGAAACCGTCGTCAGTCCATAGTAGGTATCCTTCTCCGCGGGATGGAGGATTTCTGCCCGATGCTTATGGAAAAAGTCGACTCCATAGCGATTCGCTGTCTGATTTTTATGATTATCTTCAATTCCGACTCTGTATTCGATTCCAGCGAGATGAAATGCCGGAAGGACCGCGATGGAATGAAAGAAGATTAAGCCTTCTCCGGCAAGCTTTATGAGCTCGGTGTTAAAACGATCCAGTATCTGCAGCGGGGTGGGATTCCGGCGCCATTTGGCGGGTGTCAAACCAAATTCCTCCTTGAATACCCGTTTATAGGTACGTTCACTTCCGAAGGAGTATTTGGAGGAAAGGAAGTCAATACTGTACCTGTCATTCAGAAGGTCTGTAAGAGAAACAGCAATTCTTCTTCGCCGTACATACTCCATTAGGCCTGTGGAGGTTGAACCCTTCCAGATTCGCAGCAGATGAAATTTGGAGATATTGACATTTTTAGAAATAGTGTCAAGATTAATCTCTTCAAACAGGTTATCTTCTATATACTCTGTAGTTCTTCTGATGATTTCCAATAGATAGTGATCCATATTTCCCCCTCTGCCCCAGTTCAGCAATTTTTGTCCTTTCTGTCAGCTTATCTGTTGTATAATTAATGTACGGCAATTTACAGAACAAATGTTTTGATTATATAATGATACATTTTCTTCAAAAAATCAACAGTTATTTCTACAATTGCCAATCAGTGTAATGGGACTGCTGAACCTACACAGCAGCATCTGGGAGATGAATAGAATAGATACGAAAAAGCAGGCTGCATCAATCGATGCAGTCTGCTTTTTTCTGTAAGCAAGCCGGTACTATGCTGCGTAGGGGTAACCTGTTTATATGTCGACCTGTTATGACATATTTCACGGGTAGGTACTTATATCCTATCAAATTTGTAGGAATTGCATAGTAGAAGAGAAAACAGGGGGGAAATAGTAACCATATTGACTATTTTTTTAAAATATGTTTTCAAATTCAGGATTACGTGGTATACTAATTAGGATAAATGTAACTTTTCACTATAAAAGCTACTACTTCGGTATGGACTAGTTTGTTATAAAGTTAACAAAACATTTACGAAAGTTTTCGTAAAAATACTTTTATTCGAGTATTTTTGAATAATGATTTGAGTGAAAAAACAGTAAGGAGCAGACATGGAGAAGAGAATTGTTATAGTTGGAGCAGGCTATGCCGGTATACTCACGGCAAAGAAGTTAGCGAAAAAATTCAAGAAGAACAATGAGATCAGCATTACCATCATTGATAAGAATCCATTCCACACCATGCTCACGGAGCTTCATGAGGTGGCAGCAAACCGTGTGGATGAGGACAGTATCAAAATCAGTTTGAAGAAGGTATTTGCCGGACGCAGGGTTAATGTGAAGCTGGATATGGTTACTTCCATTGACTTTGAGAAGCACAATGTAATTGGTGAGAATGAGGTATATCCCTATGATTACCTGATTCTGTCAGCAGGGTCAAAGCCTACCTTTTATGGAGTTCCCGGAGCAGAAGAATATACCTTCAAGCTGTGGTCCTATGATGATGCTGTCATATTACGTGAGCACATTCACGAAACCTTCCGCAAGGCATCCCGTGAAATAAACAAGGAAGAGAGAAGAAGATTACTTACCTTCTACGTGGTAGGTGCCGGATTTACCGGTGTTGAGATGATCGGTGAATTAGCTGAATATGTTCCGATTTTATGTGAAAAATTTGATATAGAGCGTGAGGATGTTTCTTTAGTCAATGTGGACGGCTTAAGCAGGCCAATTCCGAACCTGACGGAGAAGCTTTCGGCTAAGGTGGCTCGTCGCCTTGATAAGATGGGCGTGAAGCTTATCATGAATGCTCTTGTAACCAAGATTGAAAGCGATTCCATCGAGCTGAAGGTGAATGATAACATTGTGAAGAATACGGCGGGTACCATCATCTGGGCTGCCGGAATTCAGAGCAATGATATTATTCAGAAAACCGGAGATACTTTGGAAGTGACCCGTGGCGGACGTGTTCAGGTGGATTCCTATCTTCGTTCCACCAAAGCTGAGAACGTCTATGTCATTGGTGATAATATGTATTTTGTTGCTGAGGGTGAGGAACGTCCCGTACCTCAGATGGTTGAGAATTGTGAGCAGAGTGCAGATATTGCAGCTCATAATATTGCCTGTGCGATACGCGGTGAAGGAAAGCCGGAAGAATATAAACCGAAGTTCCACGGTGTTATGGTCTGCATCGGCGGAAGATATGGTGTATGCCATGTAGGTCTGCCGAATCATTTCTTCAGCATGCCATCCTTCCTGGCAATGTTTGCGAAGCATTTCATCAACATCATATATTTTATTCAGGTACTTGGCTGGAATAAGGTTTTCCATTATATGAAGCATGAATTCTTCACGATTCGCAACTGCAGAAGCTTTGTCGGAGGACATTTCTCTAACCGTACACCGAGCTTCCTGCTGGTGCCTCTGAGAGTATGGCTTGGAGCAGTATGGTTATTCGAGGGTATCATGAAGATCGTGGAGGGCTGGTTCAAGGCTCCGAAGCTGAATGGCTTCTTTGGCGGTGCAACTGCCTGGTATAACAGTATTTTATATCCTGCTGCACAGAACGCTGATCCGGATGCTGTATCTTCCGCAACTACAGCGGCAGCAGATACGCTGACTAATATAGTAACAGTAGCTGCGACTCGTGTGGCGAAAGCGATCCCCGTCGTAGCAGATGCGGCTTCTTCAGCAACACCTGCCGAGGGCGCAGCTGATACAGCAGGCGCAGCGGCACAGGCTGTCGGCCATGTGATTTTTAATTTTGATTTTCTTGGATTAATCAGATTTATCTTCGTCAGCGGTAAGGAGCTGGCACATTCAGCACTGAGTGATTATGCCTTCAAGCTGGATATTCCGGCGATGAACTGGTTTGTCAATAATCTGATCTTACCGAATGACGGTGTTCAGATGTTTATGCAGATATTTATTGTAGTAGCTGAAATATTAATCGGATTGGCACTGATGGGAGGATTATTTACAGCTCCTGCAGCAGCGGTTTCCCTGGTACTGCAGTTCATGTTCGTATGTACGACAGGTCTGTATCTCGGAACCTTCTGGATGATTTTTGCCGGAATAGCTGTGTTAATTGGCGCAGGAAGATCCTTAGGACTTGATTATTACGCATATCCCGGTCTGAAGAAGCTGTGGAAGAAGCTCCCGTTCGTCAGAAAGTGGTATATTTATAATGACTAATGAGACAAAAAAGGAATTAAATATTGAGCCAATTCCTGTGGAGGAAGCTTTGGATCTGGTAAAGCGGGAGGTTGACAGAACACTTTCTAAATCACCGCTCATCATCCGTGAATTTACCAGGCATCTGATTTCCTCCAGAGGGAAATACATTCGGGCGCTCTCAGTCATCAACTGTGCTGAGGATGCGAACGGCAAGGTACCTCCGAATGCCATCAAGGTTGCGGCAGCGATTGAGATCCTGCATCTGGCTACGCTGGTACATGATGACATTATCGATAATGCCGAGCTTAGACGCGGGGATGTGACACTGCAGAAGAAATACGGAAAACGTACCGCAGTCATCTGTGGGGACTATCTGTTGACAGTTGCACTCCGCATGGTGGGCTCCATCGATAATAAAAAGGATTATCTCGATCTAAATCTTCCTGATTTTATCGGCAGATTATGTCTTGGAGAGCTGAACCAGCATGTGAATAACGGCAATATCAATCTTTCCATCTACAGATATTTAAAAATCATCTCCGGAAAGACGGCAGCGTTATTTGAAGCCTCTTATTTTGCGGGTGCGGTACTTTCGGGCTGCAGCGAGAAGGAGGCAAACAGGTATCGTCAACTGGGTTATTATGTCGGAATGATCTTTCAATTATCGGATGATTGTATTGATTTTGAGGATACGGTTGAGGATGCCCATAAGCCGGTTCAATCGGATTACGAGCAGGGTGTGATTACACTACCGCTGATCCATGCCTTTTCAAAGCTTGGAGAGTTTAAAGAAAAGGCAATGTCACAGAAGATAACGAGAAATGAGATTAATGCTGCGGTTGAAAAGACCGGTGGTTTAAGTTTTACAAGAAGCATGTCAGGGAAGTATTATGATAAGGCCAAGAGGATTATTGATGAGCTTCCTACCACAAATAATAAGAAGGATAAGCTGCTTTTTGTGCTAGATAAGGCAGCACGTAAGAGGTGAATTTATGGTAAAGCGATTTCTGAGCTATGTTGAAATCATGACGAAGATAACCAGTACCTTTACATTTGTCTATACGATCGCCTTTCTGATATACAAGGGACAGCAGATCCACTGGGGATTAACCTTCTTATTCTTTGGTTCAATGTTTCTGTTCGATTTGACAACAACCGCAATCAATAACTATATCGATACGAAGAACAATCACCAGACGCTGCAGTTCCCCCGCCGTACAGCCTTGATTATTATTTATGTCTTATTTATGATCAGTACTGTACTTGGATTATTGCTGGCCTGGCAGACCGATCTGGTGGTGCTTCTGGTCGGAGGACTCTGCTTCCTGTGCGGTGTGTTTTATACCTACGGGCCCCTTCCGATTTCAAGAATGCCCTTGGGCGAAGTAATGTCAGGAGTCTTCTATGGATTGTTGATACCCTTCCTGCTGCTTTATATCAATCAGCCAGAGGGTACTTATTTGGCCTTGAATGTTAATTTGTCGACAATATCCCTAAATCTGCAGGTTATGCCATTATTATCCCTGCTGTTGCTTTCCGCGGCTCCCTTTTCCGCCACGGCCAACATCATGCTGGCTAATAATATCTGCGACTTAGAGAAGGATATCCTCGTAAAAAGACATACTCTTCCGTACTATATCGGAAGAAAAGCACTTTATCTCTTTGCCGGACTTTACTATTTGACTTATCTGGCAACGATACTCATGGTAGTCCTTGGTATCCTTTCCCCGGTCTGCCTGTTGTCCCTGGTTACGATCATTCCGGTACAGAAGAACATCAACACCTTCTTTGGCAAACAAGAGAAAGCCACTACCTTTTTGATGGCTATCAAAAACTTTATGATCATTATGGGTACCAATGCGGTAGTAATCTTAATCAGTGCCCTGATCGCTTAAGTATATTATTCCTGAACTATCAGGAATCAATATAGATGTAACAATATAACTATTCACTAACTTACATGGAGGAAGTACTATGAAGAAATTTTTAGCTATGACACTTAGCATAGCAATGGTAATGTCATTATTAGTTGGCTGCAGTTCAGGCGGAGCACCTGTAAAGACCGGTCTCGCTGTTGTAGCATCTTTATCAAAATCAGCTGACGCATCTGCTGAAGCTGAGGGTGTAGCTCAGACAGATTCTCTGATTGCTGCGGTATTAGTTGACAAAAACGGTAAAATTGTTGATTGTAAGCTTGATGCTGCTCAGACAAAAATCAAGTTTTCTGCAGAAGGTAAGCTTACAACAGATGTAGCTACTACTTTCAAGACTAAGAATGAACTTGGCACAGAGTATGGTATGGCTTCTGCATCCGGTATCGGCAAGGAATGGAATGAGCAGGCTGCAGCATTCGCTAAGTACTGCATCGGCAAGACTGTTGATGAAGTAAAAGGCATAGCAGTGAATGAAGAAGGCAAGGCTGGTGATGCTGATTTAGCAGCATCCGTAACAGTACATATCGGCGACTTCATTGAAGCTGTAGCACAGGCAGCAAGCACTGCTACAGACAAGGGCGCTAAAGAAGGCGATAAGCTCGGACTTGCGGTTACTACTGATATTGCAAAGTCAACTGATGCTACTGCTGATGCAGAAGGTTTAGCACAGTCCTACTCTAATATCGCTGTTGTAACCCTGGGCAAGGACAACAAGATTACAAGCTGCATCATCGATGCAATTCAGGGCAATGTTAATTTCTCCGCTACCGGCGTGATCTCTACCGATCTTGCAGTTGCACCTCAGGCTAAGCAGGTACTGAAGGATGCATACGGTATGAAGAAGGCTTCTTCTATCGGTAAGGAATGGTATGAGCAGGCAGATGCATTCGCTGCTTACTGTGTAGGTAAGACTGCTGCAGATGTTAAGGGCATTGCTTTAACTGATCAGGGAGTGGCAGCAGATGCAGATCTTGCAGCTTCCGTAACCGTACATATCGGACCTTTCATGGCTAACGTTGATAAGGCAGCTGCAGCTGCCAGCGCAACAAAGTAGTTCAGACGGAATAAGTGAACTCAGGGCTGCTGTAAAATATAAGGATTTACATAGATCATGGTAACATGCTATGATGTTGTGTAACGGCTTATATTTACAGCAGCCCTTCCTATTACCTATAAATCAGATGAGGTGAAATTTTGAAAAGAATAATTGCAATAATACTTATTTCCGTTATACTTATTAACCTGACTGCCTGCAGTTTTCAGAAGAAACCGGAGCGCTATCAGGCACAATTTTTGGAATTGTTTGATACGGTAACCACAATTCTCGGTTATGCCGAAAGTGAAGAGAAATTCTCAGAATTCGCACAATCTGTTTATGATCATCTGAAGGATTATCATGAGCTTTATGATATATATAACGATTACGAGGGAATCAATAATATTAAGACCATTAATGACAATGCCGGTATTGCTCCTGTGAAGGTGGATCAAAGGATCATCGACCTGCTTAAGTTTGGCAGGGAGGCCTATGCCTTATCAGGGGGAACCGTGAATATTGCTTATGGTGCAGTACTTTCGGTATGGCATACTTATCGCGAAGAGGGAAGCAATGATCCGGAGAACGCAAAGCTGCCCCCGATAGATTTGCTGAAGGAAAAAGCAAAGCATACCGATATTGATCAGGTCATAATAGATGAGCAGGACTCTACGGTATATCTGGCGGATCCGGAAATGAGACTGGATGTGGGAGCGATTGCCAAGGGCTATGCCACAGAGCGGGTTGTAAATGAAGCCGTGGCAGAAGGCTATCATAATGCATTGCTCAGCGTCGGTGGAAATGTTCGTGCCATCGGAAGCAAGGGACCGGGTATTAAGGAGGCAGCAGATGCTCCGACAGGAACGGATTGGAATGTAGGTATTCAGAATCCTGATCTGGAAAGTGAGGAGCCTTATCTGGATATTCTGGAACTGACGGATCTCTCCCTGGTATCAAGCGGTGATTACGAAAGATATTATACGGTGGACGGAAAGCGTTACCATCATATTATCGACCCTGCTACTCTGATGCCTGCGACCCATTTCCGTGCGGTATCCATTGTAACAAGAGATTCCGGACTGGCAGATGCACTCTCGACCACAATATTCAATCTGCCGTATGAAGAGGGCTCGAAACTGATTGAGAGCTTGCCGGATACCGAGGCATTATGGGTATATGCGGACGGTACCATGAAGTTTAGCAGTAACTTTGAGGCATTTCTGATGAAGGATGATAAATAAGCGGTAGTACCACTTGAAAATAGCAACATCTGGGTATAGAATTAGGTAAGCCGTACATGATTTGATTCATTGTGGGCGGTTTTCTTACTTGTACGAAAAGATGGAGGTTTCTGATGGATCATATAGACAAACAATTACTAATTATGCTTCAGGAGAATGCAAGAGTTCCACTAAAGCTTCTTGCAGAGAAGGTATATCTGTCCTCGCCTGCTGTGGCAGCGAGAATAGCGCGCTTGGAAAAACAGGGGATTATTAAGGGATATCACACAGACATTGACTGGCTGAAGCTCGGTTATCATATTACTGCTTTTATCAATCTGGAGGTAGCCCCTGCCCAGAAACCGGAGTTTTATCCCTTCATTAAGGATTGCCCGAATGTGATGGAATGTAACTGCGTGACCGGTAATTATTCCATGCTGATTAAGGTGCGTTTTCAGAGTACGATGGACCTGGATGCCTTCATCGGTGAGGTACAAAAATTCGGAAAAACCAGTACCCAGATTGTATTCTCGACTGCTGTGGAGCATCGGGGTATCCAGATCTTTGGCGAAGAATAATACATACGCAGGATGGGGGGACACAGGATGCAGACGATCAAAATGAATTTGGACGATGCAGGGCAGCTGGCAGCGATAGCAAAGGCACTGGCATCGGAAACCCGTATCGAGATCTTGCGTCAGCTGCGTTACAAAGAGCTGAATGTAAACGAGATTGCAGAGCTTCTGGATATTCCGGCCTCCTCGTCAGCAGCACATGTAAAGGTGCTGGAAGAGGCAGGGATCATTAAGACCACTCTTCAGCCCGGTATTCGAGGTTCGATGAAGCTTTGCCGTGTCGTGCTGGATCATGTCTATGTCGAGATGAATACCACCAAAAATCTTGAACAGGATGAAGAAATCCTCAGGATGCCCATCGGAGCCTTTGTCGACTATCAGATTGAGCCTACCTGTGGTATGGCGAGTGCGAAGGGACCCATCGGTACAGAGGATGATCCCCGCAGCTTTTATCTGCCTGGGAGAACGGAGGCGCAGCTGATCTGGATTGGAAATGGTTATTTGGAGTATCGTTTTCCGACGATTTCCCGTCCCGAGAAGAAGCTAAAGCGTCTGGAGATTTCCATGGAGCTTTGCTCAGAGGATCATGAATATAATCTGGATTACCCCTCGGATATCACACTATGGGTCAATGGACAGGAGGTCGGAACCTGGAACTGTCAGAGCGATTTCGGAGGCAGGCGGGGAAAGCTCAACCCAGACTGGTGGCCTGATAAGAATACACAGTACGGAATGCTGAAGACCTGGTCGATCACAGAGCAGGGCTGCTATCTGGATGAGGAGAAGACAAAGGATCAGGGAATGCGGGAAATTTGTCCGGAGGACAGGGACTATATTTCAGTCCGCATCGGAATCAAAGAAGAAGCAGTTCATCAAGGCGGCTTTAACCTGTTTGGAGAAGGCTTCGGAGATTATTCACAGGGCATCGTCATGAAGATGATTTTTGAATAACATAAGATGCGAAGCATTTTGATATTTTTATGATACAGATATGAAAAACCCCCTTTACAAATAGTGTACGGGGGGTTATGATATATTTAAATAAACAGAAAAAATGTATTATAACAGAAATCGTGTAATAAAAGAAAATATGGAATAAGGAAAAATGGATTAAAAGAAAGGAGAAGAGTATGAAACAGGAATTACTGCAGAGATTTGAGACGGTTTTCGGTGGGGGTGGCGACTGCTTTGTATACTTTGCCCCGGGCAGGGTCAATCTGATCGGAGAACATACGGATTATAACGGAGGGCATGTATTCCCATGTGCATTAACGATAGGAACCTATGCGGTAGCAAGAAAGAGGGCGGATCAGAAGCTGCGTTTCTATTCTATGAATTTCGAGCAGCTTGGGGTGCTGGAAGCCTCAGTGGATCAGCTGGAATATAAGAAGGAGGACCAGTGGACTAATTATCCCAAGGGTGTTCTTTGGGCAATGAAGAAGAGGGGCTTCTCCATCCTGCATGGGCTGGATATTCTGTATTACGGTAATATTCCGAATGGCTCCGGACTTTCCTCCTCTGCTTCGATTGAGGTATTGACCGGCTTCCTGATAAAGGATTTGTTTGGACTTGAAGTGACGAATACGGAGCTCGCCCTGATCGGGCAATACTCCGAGAATAATTATAACGGTGTAAACTGCGGAATCATGGATCAATTCGCGGTTGCCATGGGAAAGAAAAATCATGCCATCTTTCTGGATACAGCAGACTTATCCTATGAATATGCACCACTGGAGCTTGGTGATGCCAAGATTGTCATCATGAATACGAACAAGGTGCGTGGTTTAGGTGATTCTAAGTATAATGAACGAAGAAGTGAATGTGAGGCGGCTCTGACAGATCTTCAGAAGGTGCTTCCGGTTAAGTCACTGGGTGAATTGTCAGAGGAGCAGTTCGAAGCACATAAGGACGCTATCGGGAATCCGATCCAAAGAAAACGTGCCAAGCATGCGGTTTATGAGAACCAGAGGACAATCAAGGCTGTGCAGGCATTGAAGAAGAATGACCTCGAATACTTCGGTCAATTGATGGTTGCCTCCCACAATTCACTGCAGGAGGACTATGAGGTAACCGGCACAGAGCTGGATGCCATCGTAGAGGCAGCCTTAAAACAGGAAGGGGTTTATGGGGCACGTATGACCGGAGCAGGCTTTGGCGGCTGTGCAGTCAGTATCGTGAAGGAAGCACACCTCGAAGCCTTTATCAAGAATGTTGGTAAGGAATATGAAGAGAAAATAGGCTATCCCGCTGCCTTTTATACCGTAGAGGTTGGTGGCGGACCGATGAAATTGTAACCTGATATGGATAGGCATAAAGTCATGCAGTATCGCAGTGCATAAGGGATATAACTTGGATAGGAAAGGCATAAGCAGACATGATGAACGGACTGATCGGCAAGCTGGTTGAATATGGCATTAATTCCGGATTGATTGAGAGTGAGGATAGAACCTATACCATCAATCGTCTTCTGGAACTGTTTGGGATGGAGGATTATGAGGAGTCAGTAACTCCGGAGGAGTTACCGTTTGAGGAGATTTTGAAGGGGATGCTTGATTTTGCATATGAGCAGGGATTGATCAAGGAGAACAGCATCACCTGCAGAGATTTATTTGACACTAAGATTATGGGCTGCCTGACTCCGGCGCCCAGTGTATTGATCCGGAGGTTTCAGGAGAGATACGATATTTCTCCTAAGGCTGCTACGGATTATTATTACTACTTCAGCCAGGCTACGGATTATATCAGAAGATACCGGATTAAAAAGGATCTGCACTGGGTTACGAGGACCGAGTACGGTGAGCTTGACATCACCATCAATTTAAGTAAACCGGAAAAGGATCCGAGGGCGATTGCATCAGCAAAGAATGCAAAGCAGAGCGGTTATCCGAAGTGTCTTCTCTGTACTGAGAATGTCGGCTATGCAGGTAGAGACAATCATCCGGCCAGACAGAATCATCGGATTATTCCGATCACCATCCACGGTCAGGCTTGGGGCTTTCAATATTCTCCCTATGTGTATTACAATGAACACTGTATCATTTTCAATATGGAACACATCCCGATGCGGATCGATCAGGAGGCTTTTCGAAAGCTGCTGGATTTTGTAAAGCTGTTTCCCCATTACTTTGTTGGATCGAATGCCGATCTTCCGATTGTCGGAGGCTCAATCCTGAGCCATGAGCATTTTCAGGGCGGTAATTATGAATTTCCCATGGCAAAGGCACCGGTGGAAAGGTACATAACGATCCCGGGCTATGAAGATGTACAGACGGGTGTAGTCCGCTGGCCTATGTCAGTCATACGGCTGCGCGGAGAAGACAATCACCGCCTGGTGGAACTGGGCGGGAAGCTCCTTGCCGCATGGCGTACCTATACGGATGAGAGTGCGGGCATCCATGCTTTCACAGATGGTGAACCGCATAATACGATTACACCCATAGCCAGAAGGAAGGACGGGGCCTATGAGCTGGATCTGGTACTGCGCAACAATCTAACGACGAAGGAGCACCCGCTCGGTATCTTCCATCCGCACGAGGAACTGCATCATATCAAGAAAGAGAATATCGGACTGATCGAGGTCATGGGACTTGCAATACTTCCGGCTAGATTAAAGGAAGAGATGACATTGCTGGAGGAATATATTCTGGGAGGGAAGGATATTAGGTCCAACGAGCTTCTGAGAAAGCATGCTGATTGGGCAGAAACGTTCCTTCCCTCTTATCCTGAGCTAAGCAGGGATAATATCGGTGATATCCTGCAGACTGAGATAGGAAAGGTATTCTTAGAAGCACTTACGCATGCTGGTGTGTATAAAAGAGATCCTGAGGGACAAGCGGCCTTTGACCGTTTCCTGCGTTCTGTCTGAAGTTTTCTGTTTCCTCTTGTCCTATTTCATGCTATACTTTCTTTAATCATCATGTTGGAAGGGACAGAGCAGAATGAACAATATTATTTTAATCGGAATGCCGGGTGCGGGAAAAAGTACTGTCGGCGTCATCTTAGCCAAGGTAATGGGTTATCATTTTATAGATTCGGATCTTCTGATTCAGGAACAGGAGCAGTGCCTGCTGAAGGATATCATTGCACGGGACGGATTGGAAGGACTGATTGCAATCGAAGAGCAGGTAAATAAAAGCATACAGACAGAACATTCCGTGATCGCGACCGGCGGAAGTGTCATATACGGAGCCGAGGCAATGGAGCATCTCAGATCCATAGGGAAGGTAATATATATCCGCTTAAGCTATGAGACAATTAATAAACGCCTCGGCAACATAAAGCAGCGAGGCGTAGTATTTCGGGAAGGACAGACACTTAAGTCCCTGTATGAGGAGCGGTGTCCTTACTATGAAAAATATGCTCATATCATCATTGATGCAGAAGGGATGGATACAGAAGAGGTAATGGAGGCCATTAAGTCAGCCTGTCAATAGCTACAATGCCCAGTTGCAGCCTTTGGTAAGCTCTGCGGCAAAGGCTTCAAGACCTGCCAGATCCTCTTCGTCAAAACGTCCGACGAGTGGACTGTCAATATCCAGAACTCCTATGATGGTTCCCTCTGAGGATAGGGGAATGACGATCTCGGAACGGGAGGCGCTGTCACAGGCTATATGACCCGGAAATGCATGGACATCCGGTACCAGTTGGGTTGTAGCACTGGCAACTGCGGTTCCGCAGACGCCCTTACCGACAGGAATGTGGATGCAGGCAGGTTTCCCCTGGAAGGGACCCAGAAGCAGTTCACCGTCCTTCATAAGATAAAAACCAACCCAGTTGATATCCTTTAAAGCCAGATTTAGCAAAGCAGAGGCATTGCTGAGATTAGGAAGCACATGAGGCTCTCCGTCCAGCATTGCCTTTAATTGTTCTAACAATAAATGATACATTTCACTTTTCTCTTCGGGGTACAGATAATCAATAGCCTCCATGTCTGCTTCCTTTCTTATGTATCAGAATAAATCTGATTATTCCTTTTCAAAGATACGATTCATCTTATCACGTATTCGTTTTTCCCTTGTGGTTTTTTCTTCCCGGTCAGGTTGAAACATGCCGTCTGCGTCCTTGATCAGACAGTCCCCTTCTTTGCTGCCAAGAGGCAGTTTATATTTAGGGACTGAGACAGTGGACTGATCCTCCAGTTCACATATGGCGTAATTGTCCTCAAAACGGTCAATGGTATATTTCATAAAAGATGACCTCCAATTATTCTAAATTCTTCGCTGTTAGCTTATAGTTCTGTTTATTAACGGAAATAGTAGTTCCGTCGGTATGAAACACTATGGTTCCCTGTTTGTCGGTTCGGTAGAGTTTAATATTTTGCCGGTTGATTGTGCGGAGTGTCCTGGTATGAGGATGCCCATAGTCATTGTCAGCCGCAACACTTACTACTGCATAGGAAGGATCAACTGCTTCTATAAATTCCTCGTGGGAGCTGTAAGCAGAGCCATGGTGTGCGAGCTTGATCACGTCCGCTGACAGATCCATTCCATTTGCCAGCATTTCTTCTTCAGACAGCTTTTCTGCATCTCCGGTGAAGAGAAAGACAGAATCACCGTAACAAAGCCGGATCACGATACTATAATCATTCACATCCTCATAATTATCTGAATTTGGTGCAAGAATAGTAAAACTGGCGGAGCCGAGATAATAAAGACTGCCAACCTTGGCCTTGGTAGTAGAAAGGTTTCGCTTCTCAATGGTGTTCAGCAGGTTTTCATAGGTTTTCGTGGTATGTACGACATCGGGAAGAATGACGTTCTTCACCTCATAGGTATTCAGAACCGTATCAAGACCCCCGATATGGTCACTGTGCGGATGCGTTGCAATGACATAATCAAGCTTTTTGATATTCTGGGAATCCAGATAATCAGTAATGACAGAACGTTTATTGGTTTCACCGGCGTCAATCAGCATGGCAGAGTTGTCGGCTTCGATCAGGATGGCATCTCCTTGACCAACATCGATGAAATGGACACTCATATTTCCGGCCTGATTGACCGTGCCGGTTTGAGTCTCCTGTGTTGGGACATAATTAACAATAACAAAGAGCAATGCCAGAAGGATTACACCGACAATACGGTTTTTCCTCTGTCTGGTTATTCTTTTCATAGGATGAAGTTCCTTTCCGTAGAGTCTGGGTCACATCATTTCAGTATCGGTTCCTTACTTGAAAGAAAACTATCTTATATATTCATTATATAGGGTTAAGCTCGATTTTACAATGTATATATATTACTATATACTTAATTTAGCATGCTTTTCATTGGAGATACTATGGAATATAATCAAGGGTAAGGGGTGATTTCATGAGGCTGTTTACAGCGATATTGTTAGATGAAAATAGTAAGACTTCTCTGTATGATACAGTGCTTCGGCTGAAGGCAAATGCAAGGGAAGGCAGCTTTACCGCCAGGGAGAATCTGCATCTGACGGTAAACTTTATCGGAGAGACCAAGCGCCTTGAGGAGGTTAAACATGCGATGCAGCGGGCAGTGGACAAAGCAAAGGCGAAAGGCTTTGACTTAACGCTTCAGGGTTTCGGCAGCTTCAGCCGAAGGGAAGGGGATATCTACTGGGTTGGTGTCTTACGGGAGGAGATTCTGTGGAGACTTCAGAAGGAACTCGTCAGAGAGCTGAAGGAGGAGGGCTTTTATGATCTTGATGATCGGGAATATAAACCGCATCTGACCTTGGGCAGACGGGTCAGAGTGAACCCCGGCTTCGACAGCAGGCAGTTTGAAGCTGCCCTTGAACCGATGGCATTAGCAGTTACAGAACTTAGTCTGATGAAATCGGAAAGAGTGGAAGGAAAACTGACCTATACGGAGATTTATCGTATCAGGCTGGAACGTTAGACAATAATATTCATCCTGCGGTCAATACCCAAAATCCAGAGAGGCGGATAAAGCTTATGAAGATATTAGTAGACGCGGATGCGTGTCCCGTAAAGGAAATCATCGAAAGAATAGCAAAGGAGCATCAGCTTCCGGTTCTGATGTTTATCGATACGAGTCATATTCTGTATTCGGATTACAGTGAGATCATACTCGTAAGTAAGGCCCCGGATGCAGTGGATTTTGCATTGATGAACCGCACCGCTAAGGGGGATATCGTAATATCCCAGGACTATGGTGTTGCAGCGATGGCCTTGGGGAAGGGAGCATATGCAATCCATCCGAGCGGTAAGCTGTACAGTGACAGTAATATCGATATCCTGCTCATGGAACGGGACATCGCCAAGCATTACCGGAGATCCGGGTCACGTCAGAGCGGACATACCCGATTAACCGGGCATGCCAAAAAGCGAACAACCGCTGATGATGACAGATTTGCGAAGGCACTCAGTGATCTATGCGACCGGCTGTGCCGGGATGATAACGGCATCTAAAAATAGAACAAACATTCGAAAATGTATTGATTTTACATTCCTGCTATGTTATAATAACCTTCGTCACAGGACATGGCAGAATTTTCTGCTGTTGTAACATAAAAGCAGCCAGGAGGTACGCTTGTATGGAGTTTAAATTATCATCAGAGTTTGCGCCGACCGGTGATCAGCCGGAGGCTATCAAGGCACTTGTGGAAGGATTTCGAAGCGGCAACCAGTGTGAGACCCTGCTCGGTGTTACCGGTTCCGGTAAGACCTTTACGATGGCGAATGTGATCCAGCAGCTTCAGAAACCGACCCTCATCATTGCTCATAACAAGACCCTGGCAGCACAGTTGTACGGTGAATTCAAGGAGTTCTTTCCGGAGAATGCAGTGGAGTACTTCGTCAGCTATTACGACTATTATCAGCCGGAGGCATATGTACCGTCGACGGATACTTATATAGAAAAGGATTCCTCCATCAATGATGAGATTGATAAGCTGAGACATTCGGCGACCGCTGCGTTATCTGAGCGGAACGATGTCATCATTGTGGCCAGTGTATCCTGTATCTACGGCTTAGGAAGCCCTATTGATTACCAGAACATGGTGATCTCCCTCAGACCGGGTATGGTCAGGGACAGAGATGAGATACTAAAGAAACTGATTGCTATACAGTACGACCGGAATGACATGGATTTTAAGCGCGGTACCTTTCGGGTACGCGGCGATGTGGTAGAAATCTTTCCTGCCTATTCCGGAGATATGGCACTCCGCGTCGAGTTCTTCGGTGACGAGGTGGAACGTATCCTGGAGATTGATACCCTGACGGGAGAGATCAAGGACAGCTTGGAACACATCGCGATATTCCCTGCTTCGCATTATGTGGTGGCTCCCGATAAGATGGAGAAAGCAATCTACAATATCGAAGAGGAAATGATTGAAAGAGTCAAATACTTCAAGAGCGAGGACAAGCTTCTGGAGGCACAGAGGATTTCAGAAAGAACGAACTTTGATATAGAGATGATGAGGGAGACAGGATTCTGCTCAGGCATCGAGAATTATTCCAGACATTTGACAGGACTGGAACCGGGATGTCCGCCCCATACCTTAATAGACTACTTCCCAGAGGACTTTCTGATCATTATAGATGAATCCCATATTACCCTTCCGCAGATCAGAGGAATGTATGCGGGAGACCGTTCCCGTAAGACGACCTTAGTGGATTTTGGCTTCCGTCTGCCTTCCGCCTTGGATAACAGACCCCTGAATTTCGAAGAATTTGAGAGTAAGATCAGCCAGATTATGTTTGTGTCAGCGACGCCCTCCGTGTATGAAAGTGAGCATGAGCTGCTTCGGGTAGAACAGGTGATTCGCCCGACCGGACTTCTGGATCCAGAAGTGGAGGTTCGACCGGTGACAGGCCAGATCGATGATCTGCTGGGTGAGATTAAGAAAGAGATTGCGAAGAAGTATAAGGTACTTGTAACCACGTTGACAAAGAAGATGGCAGAGGATCTGACCACCTATCTCAGGGAAGTCGGGATCCGTGTCAAATACCTTCATTCTGATATCGATACCTTGGAACGTGCCGAAATCATCCGTGATATGCGTTTGGATTTATTCGACGTCCTTGTGGGTATCAATCTGCTTAGAGAAGGTCTTGATATTCCGGAGATCGGACTGGTAGCCATCCTGGATGCGGATAAGGAAGGCTTCCTGCGTTCCGAGACCTCCCTGATACAGACCATCGGACGTGCAGCCCGTAATGCGGACGGGCATGTAATCATGTATGCGGATCATATCACCGATTCGATGCATAAGGCGATTACGGAAACCAACCGAAGAAGGAAGATACAGCAGGAGTATAACGAAGCGAACGGTATCACTCCGACAACCATCAAGAAGAAGGTTCGCGATTTGATCAGTATATCGAAGAAGGCTGAGAAGACTTTGGGCGATATGGAGAAGGATATGGAATCCATGTCACGTCAGGAGCTCGAAGAGCTGATCAAAACAGTCACCAAGCAAATGCATACTGCTGCTGCGGAGCTGAACTTTGAGCTGGCGGCACAACTGCGTGATAAGATGGTGGAGCTGAAGAAGCAGCTGCTGGATGCAGCAAAGTAAAGTTAAGTATAATAAATAACAGTTCAGTACAGGGGCCTCTGTGAAGAGACCCCTTATCATAAAAATATAAGAGTTTTATATAGGAGAAGCTATGTCTGAGAAGAAGAATTACATTAGAATCAGAGGTGCGAAGGAGAATAATCTAAAGGATATCAGTGTTGATATCCCCAGGGATCAATTTGTCGTGTTGACCGGGCTCAGTGGTTCCGGTAAGTCTTCCCTTGCCTTCGATACGATTTATGCGGAGGGACAGAGGAGGTATATGGAGTCACTTTCCTCTTACGCGAGACAGTTCCTTGGTCAGATGGAGAAACCAAATGTTGAGAGCATTGAAGGTTTGCCACCGGCTATTTCCATAGATCAGAAGTCTACCAACCGCAACCCACGTTCCACGGTAGGAACTGTGACGGAGATTTATGATTACTTCCGACTGCTCTATGCCAGAATAGGCATACCTCATTGTCCGGAGTGTGGCAAAGAGATCAAGAAGCAGACGGTTGACCAGATGGTGGACGAGATTATGAGCCTTCCCCAGGGAACCAGGATACAGCTTTTAGCTCCGGTTGTACGAGGACGGAAGGGCGAGCATGTAAAGCTCTTTGAACAGGCGAAGAGAAGCGGCTATGCCAGAGTAAGGGTGGACGGCAACCTGTATGAGCTGACGGAAGAGATTAAGCTGGAGAAGAATAACAAGCATAACATAGAAATCGTTGTAGATCGTCTGGTGATCAAGGAAGGGATTGAGAAGAGACTTACCGATTCGATTGAAAATGTTCTTAAGCTGGCAGAGGGTCTACTCTATGTCGATATCATTGACGGTGAGCAGCTGACCTTCAGCCAGAATTTTGCCTGCCCTGATTGCGGTATCAGTATTGATGAGATCGAACCAAGAATCTTCTCCTTCAATAATCCCTTCGGAGCCTGCCCCGAATGCCATGGTATCGGTGTAAAGATGGAATTCTCGGAAGAGCTACTGATCTCTGATCCAAGCAAGAGCATCATCGATGGTGCAGTAGCAGCACCGGGCTGGCAGTCGGTAACGGATAAGGGCAGTTACTCCAGATGCATTATGGAGGCACTTGCAAAGGAGTATCACTTTGATCTTGAGACCCCCTACGAGAAATTATCCGAGGAAGTACGTCATATGTTTATCCACGGTACTGGTGGTAAATCGGTGAAGGTACATTATCAGGGACAACGCGGAGTCGGGGTCTATGATGTGGCTTTTGAAGGACTGCTTCGGAATGTAGAGCGTCGTTATCGGGAGACCGGTTCCGATTCTGCGAAGCAGGAATACGAAAGCTTCATGCTCACTACCCCCTGTAGTGAGTGTAAGGGCAGGAGACTGAAGAAGGAAGCACTGGCAGTGACGGTCGGTGACAGGAATATATCAGAGGTTACGGATTACTCCATTCGCGATTTGGCTACTTTTATGCGTGAGCTTCAGCTTACCAGCATGCAGCAAAAAATAGGTGAGATGGTCCTGAAGGAAATCAAAGCCCGGATCAATTTCCTGATTGATGTCGGTCTGGAATACCTGACCCTTGCTCGGGCAACAGGAAGCTTATCAGGAGGCGAGTCACAGCGTATCCGACTGGCTACCCAGATTGGTTCCGGACTGGTCGGAGTAGCCTATATCCTGGATGAGCCCAGTATCGGTCTTCACCAAAGGGACAACGACAAGCTGCTAAGGACGCTGAATAATCTGAAGGAACTGGGCAATACCTTAATCGTGGTTGAGCACGATGAGGATACCATGTTTGCAGCAGATCATATTGTGGATATCGGCCCCGGAGCAGGAGAACATGGTGGAAAAGTGATTGCAGAAGGAACGGCTGAGGAGATCATGAAGGTGGAGGAATCCATCACAGGTGCATATCTTAGCGGAAGACTCTTCATTCCTGTTCCGAAGAAGAGACGAAAGCCCAATGGGTATCTCTCCATCATCGGAGCTAGTGAGAATAATCTCAAAAATATCAATGTAGACATTCCTCTGGGAGTCATGACCTGTGTTACCGGTGTATCCGGTTCGGGTAAGAGCTCGCTGATCACAGAGATTTTATATAAAAGGCTCGCAAGAGACTTAAACCGTGCGCGTACGATACCCGGTAAGCATGAGAAGATGATCGGTATTGAGCAGTTGGATAAGGTAATTGATATCGACCAGTCTCCGATCGGAAGAACACCCAGATCCAATCCGGCGACCTATACAGGGGTATTTGACCAGATCAGGGATCTGTTTGCTTCCACACAGGATGCCAAGATGCGGGGCTATTCCAAGGGAAGATTTAGCTTTAATGTGAAGGGCGGACGCTGCGAGGCCTGCAACGGAGACGGAATTCTCAAGATTGAGATGAACTTCCTGCCGGATATCTATGTGCCCTGCGAGGTCTGTGGAGGAAAGCGCTATAACCGTGAAACTCTGGAGGTTCGTTACAAGGGAAAGAATATCTATGAGGTTCTGGATATGACCATTGACGAGGCGGTACATTTCTTTGAAAATGTTCCCTCCATTCGAAGGAAGATTGAGACTCTGAATGATGTAGGACTATCCTACCTAAAGCTGGGTCATCCTTCAACCTCCATGTCAGGCGGTGAGGCGCAGAGAATAAAGCTGGCAACAGAGCTCAGCAAGCGCAGTACCGGTAAGACAATCTATATTCTGGATGAGCCGACGACAGGACTTCATTTCGCCGATGTTCATAAATTAATAGAAATACTCAGAAGATTTTCTGATTCGGGTAATACCGTTGTAGTCATTGAGCACAATCTGGATGTCATTAAAACTGCGGATTATATCATAGATATCGGTCCGGAGGGCGGAGACAAGGGTGGTACGGTGATTGCCAAGGGGACTCCTGAGGAGATTGCCAAGAACCCGAAATCCTATACCGGTCAATACGTAAAAAAGTATTTGGAACATGGGAAGATAGACAAGAAGTAAAAATGTTTTAAGGGTGCGAAGCACCTTTTGACAATTTAACTATATAAATTTTAATACAAAGGCATATGGGAGGAAGGATATCAGATGGAAAACAGCTTCTATGCTATGATTTCGAGGATGAAATATATTGAGCGTTGGGCATTAATGAGAAACTCAATCTCTGAAAATATCAGCGAACACTCTCTGGAGGTAAGCATTCTTGCTCATTCACTGGCGATAATCAGCAATGAACGTCTGGGTGGAAGCTTAAATGCGGAAAGAGCTGCTTTAATTGGTGTTTATCATGATGCAACAGAGATTATAACGGGTGATATGCCGACACCAATCAAGTATTTCAATGAGAATATTCAGGGAGCCTTTAAAGCAGTTGAGCAGGTGGCTGCCAAGCGCTTACTTCTGATGCTTCCCGAGGATATCAGGAAAAGCTATGAGGCAATCTTCTTTCCTGTGGAAGGGGAAGAGTACCTCTGGAAGCTGGTAAAGGCAGCCGATAAGCTTTCTGCCTTAATCAAATGTATTGAAGAGCGAAAGGCAGGTAATTCGGAATTCTTAAGTGCAGAAAAGTCACTCCGTGAGATATTGATTTCGATGAAGCTGCAGGAAGTGGACATCTTTATGAAGGAGTTCCTGCC
>JAEZKU010000040.1 GCA_023436065.1 Bacillota bacterium | reverse complement strand
GTGCCAATATGTACGCAATTATTGCAACTGGTGGAAAACAGTACAAGGTAGCGGAAGGCGATATCATTAAAGTTGAGAAGCTCGGTGTTGATGCAGGAGCAACTGTTACTTTTGATCAGGTACTTGCGGTAAACAAGGGCGAGTTAGTAGTAGGAAATCCTACCGTAGCTAACGCTAAGGTTACAGCAACTGTTGTTGAAGAAGGCAAGAATAAGAAGATTATTGTTTTCAGATACAAGAGAAAGTCCGGATATCACAAGAAGAATGGTCACAGACAGCCATATACCAAGGTTAAGATTGAAAAGATCAATGCATAGGTAGATGTGATATGATTAACGTATCCATATATAAAGATGCAGAGAATTTGGTTACCGGCTTTAAAGTATCGGGACATGCCGAATATTCCGAATATGGAAGTGATGTGGTATGTGCAGCGGTATCGACTCTGGTGATCAATACGATAAATTCTATCGAGAATTTTACTCAGGACCGGTTCACTGTGGACCAGAATGAGAAAAAAGGTTTTATAGAATTTCATGTGATTTCGCCTTTGAGTAACAACTCGAATTTGCTGCTTAGCTCCATGATATTGGGACTCCAGGGAATTGCGGAGGAATATACCGAAAAGTATATCAGGCTTACTCAGGTAAAATTACAGTAACAGATAAATGCTATGTCATTAGAATCGTAGGAGGTGTAGAACATGTTAAGAATGAACCTTCAATTTTTCGCTCATAAAAAGGGTGTTGGTTCTACCAAGAACGGTAGAGATTCCGAGTCCAAGAGATTGGGCGCAAAGAGAGCAGACGGTCAGTTTGTTCTTGCGGGAAATATTCTTTACAGACAGCGTGGAACGAAGATCCATCCCGGAGTAAACGTTGGACGCGGTGGCGATGATACATTATTTGCTTTGGTTGACGGCGTTGTTAAATTTGAACGCAAGGGTAGAGACAAGAAGCAGGCAAGTGTTTACCCGGTTGAAGCAAAATAATTAAACACTCGGTGATAACCATGACCCCAAATTCTTATTCGGATTTGGGGTTTTTTATTACGGTTGTATTTGCTTGGTTTTTTTTATATAATAAGCATAAAGATTTTGGTAACAATATGGTTATATTATGATAGAGAGGAAAACACAGGATAGAGTAATGGGATAGGATGCCACAGAGCAAACTGCTTCTGGGATATTGACTATGATTTATCCTGGTGTGATAACAGGTGATAAAATGTTTGCAGATAGAGCAGAGATCCATATCAGATCCGGTAAAGGCGGAGACGGACATGTCAGCTTCCGTAAGGAGATTTTTGTTCCCGCAGGCGGTCCCGACGGTGGAGACGGCGGAAAAGGCGGAGATTTGATCTTTGAAGTGGATGAAGGCCTCAATACCTTGTCAGAATTTCGTTATATCCGTAAATACAGCGCTCAGGATGGTGAAAACGGCGGAAAGAAGCGTTGTCACGGCAAGGACGGAGAGGATCTGATCGTTAAGGTTCCGGAAGGTACAGTGATCAAAGAGAAGGAGACTGGCAAGGTAGTTGCAGATATGTCTCATGGAAATAAGCGCGAGGTAATTCTTCGCGGAGGCAGAGGCGGCAAGGGTAACCAGCATTATGCTACTCCGACCATGCAGGTACCGAAGTATGCACAACCCGGTCAGAAAGCACAGGAGATGGATGTGATTCTGGAACTAAAGGTGATCGCGGATGTAGGTCTCGTAGGATTTCCGAATGTCGGCAAGTCAACGCTGTTATCACGCGTAACCAATGCGAAGCCAAAGATCGGTAATTATCATTTTACGACCCTGAGTCCGAATCTGGGGGTAGTGGATCTGGAGGGCGGCGGCATTGTGATCGCTGATATTCCCGGCCTGATCGAGGGCGCTTCAGAAGGGCTTGGTCTCGGACATGAATTCCTTCGTCATATAGAACGGACAAAGGTGATTATCCATCTGGTGGATGCTGCATCCACTGAGGGAAGGGATCCGATCGAGGACATCAATACCATCAATGCAGAGCTGGAAGCCTATAATCCTGAGCTTATGAAGAGGCCACAGGTCATTGCGGCAAATAAGACAGATGCATTATATGATGAGGATGGAGAAGAAGTTCTTAAGAAAATCAGGGAGACATTTGAACCACAAGGGATTCCTGTATTTCCGATTTCAGCGGTCAGCGGTAAGGGTGTGAAGGAGCTGTTATACCATGTGAAGGGAATGCTCGAGCAGTTGGATCATACTCCTGTGGTATTTGAAAAGGAATTCTTTCCTGAGGATATGGCAGAATCCAATCTGCCTTACGAGGTATGGCAGGAGGAAGAGCATCTTTTTGCTGTGGAAGGCCCTAGAATCGAGCGTATGCTTGGATATACGAATCTTGATTCTGAGAAGGGCTTCGAATTCTTCCAGAAATTCTTAAAGGAGAATGGAATTCTTGAACAGCTGGAGGAGCTTGGAATTCAGGATGGCGATACCGTAAGAATGTACGGTTTGCAGTTCGACTATTACAAATAAATGATTGAGAAGAAAAGACACTATGTGTGTTTTGACACCTCATATAAACTGAAAGGAGTTTACAGATGACAACGAAGCAAAGAGCATACTTAAAAGGTCTTGCGATGACGATAGAACCTATTTATCAGATTGGTAAATCAGCCTTAACACCGGAGATTACACAGGGAATTTCAGAGGCTCTGGAAGCAAGGGAATTGATCAAGATCAGCGTGTTAAAAAACTGTTCAGATGATCCTAAGGAAATGGCTCAGGTACTGGCTGAGCGTACCCATTCTGAGGTGGTACAGGTAATCGGTAAGAAAATCGTTCTTTACAGAGAATCAAAGGACAAGAAGAAAATCGTCCTTCCTGAAGAGAAAAAGTCAAAGAACGCGTAAGTTACGAATCACTGGAACAGGCAGGTGGAACGAATGATGAAGCTTGGAATCATGGGAGGCACCTTTAATCCAATCCATTTTGGTCATCTTTTTTTAGCTGAAAATGCTTATGAACAGATCGGACTGGATCAGATCCTTTTCATGCCGTCAAAGAACCCTCCTCATAAAGCTAAGCCTTCTCAGGTTACGGATCAGCAGAGAGTTGAGATGATAGCTCTGGCAATCGGCGATAATCCGCATTTTGCATTATCGACCTTTGAACTGGAACGCAGCGGCTATACCTATACAGCAGATACCCTGACTTTACTGAAGGAGGAGAATCCCGAGAAGGAATATTATTTTATTGTTGGTGCGGATTCATTATTTATGATGCATCAATGGTATCAACCACAGACTATCTTTTCTCTTTGTACCGTAGTTGCGGCGGGACGGGATAATGTGGATCCGGAAAGGCTGGAGCAGCAGGCGGAGTATCTCAGGCAACAATATCAGGCAAACATTATGCTGCTGGATATGCCCACCATCCAGATTGCCTCAGGAGAGATCAGGAAAAGAATGAAGGAGCAGAGATCAGTTCGTTATTATCTGCCCGAAGCGGTGATAGAATACATCAATAAAAACAGGCTGTATCTGACAGTACCGGAGGATTAACAGAATGGACATACAGCAATTACGTGATAGCATGAAGCAGGTACTCTATCCCTCCAGATACCTACACAGCATCGGCGTGGAAGAAGTGGCACGGGATATGGCGGTTATCTTCGGCTATGAGGAGGAAAAAGCCGCTATTGCAGGTATCCTTCATGATTGTGCAAAATACCTGACAGATGATCAGCTTCTGGAGCAATGCATGACCTATCAGCTTGAGGTCAGTGAGGTCGAGAAGAAGTGCCCGTATCTACTGCATGGAAAGGTTGGTGCGGTTTTTGCCAGAGAAAAGTATGGCATAACTGAGGAAGAGATATTAAATGCGATCGTATATCATACCACCGGCCGGCCGGAAATGACCTTACCGGAGAAAATCATTTTCACGGCAGATTATATCGAGCCATATCGTAAACCGTTGCCGCGCATCGAGGAAATCAGGAAGGCCGCCTATACGGATATCGACAGCGGTGTGCTGCTAATTTTGGAAAACATGCTAAGTTACTTGCATAAGACAGCCTCTGTCATCGATCCGATGACTGAGGATACCTTAAGCTATTATCAGGCATTACTGAAATAAGGAATTAGTTAAGATAGGATATATCAGGTAGTTCCTACTGTAACAACATACGGAATACTAACATAGAATTTGAAAGGGGATTGTAATGGACAATTCAAAGAACATGGTTAAACTTGCTTATCAGGCATTGGAAGAGAAAAAGGGAGAGGATATCACGGTGATTGAGATTAAGGATATCTCCATCATCGCTGACTATTTTATTATTGCGAACGGAACAAATTCTTCCCAGGTGGACGCGCTTGTGAATTCAGTGCAGGAGACTCTTGGACGCGATGGCTATGAGCCAAAGAGAATTGAGGGTATCAGATCTGCCAGCTGGATATTGATGGATTACGGTGATGTCGTAGTTCATGTATTTTCCAAGGAGGACCGTCTGTTCTATAATCTGGAGCGTATCTGGAGAGACGGAAAGACCGTAAGCAGGGAAGAGCTTGACCTGTAGGATTTGAGGAAAATGTCAGTGGTTTTCTTTTTAAATATGTGCTAAAATATACCAATCATAAAAAGACGTATCATTAGGAGGTTGGGAATATGGCATTTAATATGGAAGCCATCAAAGGGGAAGTATATGATAACGAGCATTGCCTCGTTTATTACAAACCGGATCTGAAGGCGGTATATCTTGAATGGAAGAAATTCAGCTGTGGGGAGGAGTATAGAAAGCCCTGTGAATTTCTTCTTAAATTAATGCAAGAACATCAATGTGAGAATGTAGTTGTGAATGCAGTTAACGGTTTTGAAGATGAGAAGGAAGATGTGGAATGGGCATTTGAATACTTCATCCCGACTTTGGCAAAAACAAACTGCAAGATACTGGTATTTATCATGGGAGCTGGGAATAGTCTGGACCAGGAGATTGATATGTTCACGAAGGAATTCATGAAATACTTCCGGGTGGAACGATGCCATTCCATGGAAGAGGCAGCTGCCTTCTGTTATAAATAGTGTTCATTAGGGATACAAAAACTCGGAGTTCACTCATAGGTGACCTCCGAGTTTTTATCATAATGCGTTCATGGTTAGCTGTAATCCTTAACCTTCCGAGATACTTCGTTTGAAACGGAATGCCGAGAGTGCCAGCAGAAGAATAAAGTTTACGCAAATCACCATAATTCCGAAGAAGGTGAGAGATTTTCCGCCCAACAGATAGCTGACCTGCTGGCTGAAGGTAAATTTAGATACGGCTTCTATTCCTTTATTAAAATTAGCCAGCATAGGCAAAAATGCAAAGACCATACCGATTGGAACAGACAATCCGTTTGCTGCTGCAGCATTTTTAGAGAATAAACCGATACAAACTCCGACAATGATGGAAATTAAACTGCCGATCGCTATCGCAGACAGAAAACGAAGCGCTGACTCCACGGTGGGTTGCCCCTCCAGAAACAGGAATACAGTGGAGGAGAGTAGGGTGGAGATGAGTACGAAACCACCGATACTCAGAAGATACTCCCTTAAATTAACATTGGACATGATCAATACGCGAAGGGTGTTTGTTTCCTTTTCTTCCGTAATGATACTGGAGGTGGCTACAATCGGTGTGAACACGCAGTGCATGGTCGCAAAGATTGAAACAAAGAAGCTTCCCATACCGGCCTGATCCTTCATCGCCTGAGTCATGACCACTGCTATGATCGGATATACGATAAACAGGACCAGAACCGGAAGATTTTTGAAGACATCCTTCACTTGTTTATGAAATAAAGCACCTACATTTTGAATTCTCATTATACATCCAGCTCCCTTCCTGTTAATTTCATGAATACGGTTTCAAGATTCGGCTCTGAGGAATGAATTGCCTCGACTTTACCCTGTCTGAAATAATCGGCAATCCTTTCTGCAGATTCCGGGTCGTTGAGGAAGGTTACCGTATTGCCGTCCCTTCCAAGTATGGTGATGACATTTTCCTTATTATATTTTCGGCAAAGCTCATCGGGAACACCGAATTCTACGATATTACCTTCATTCAGCAGAGCGATATGATCACACAGCTTATGTGCCTCCACCATATTATGGGTGGTCAAAAAGATCGTCGTACCCTCAGACTTCAGTTCCAGAAGGAGCGAATGAATCTCATTAGCTGTCGCAGGGTCGAGGCCGCTGGTCGGTTCATCCAGAAACAGAAGCTTAGGATGATGAAGAACGGCTCTTGCCAATACGAGCCTCTGCTTCATACCCTTTGATAGCTTTCCTGCGGGGGCTTTGGGATTATTTAAACCCACTCTGTCCAAAACAGCCTTAATTGCTTTCTTATCTACACCATGGAAACGGCAAAACAAAAGCAGATTATCATAGCAGCTCAGACGTTCATAAATTCCGCTGTTATCCATCATCATACCAATCTCGGAATAGATGTCACGATCAAGCTGATCACAGCTCTTATTGAAAATCTGTGCAGAACCGGAATACGAGAGCTGACCGGTAAGTATTTTGATTAATGTTGTCTTGCCGGCTCCGGAAGGTCCCAGCAGACCGAAAATCTCTCCGGTTGGGACAGTAAAGCTGATCTTCTTTAATACCTCCTTCCCACTGAAGGTTTTTGTGATATCCTGGATACAGATACTATTCATTTTCTTCCTCCTCATGCATTTCTCTATACTGAGACAGCAGTTCATCATACTGCCTGTTATCTAACTTTATCTTTAATAACATAATCAACAGACCCAGGGTAAAACCACCTGTAAAGCAGACCAGAAAGCTAATCCAAGCCAGATAATTATCCAAGGAAAACCAGCCAAACAGGATAATGTAAAGAATATGGATCAACAGGATGCATGTAACCATGCATATGGTCCGTAGCAGGGTATTTAGCTTCTTGAAGAGCTGCTCTGACAAGAACAGGTTTCTCAGTACTGTTATGCTGACAGAGCTAAGAAAGAATTGTGCTAATGTAGCGGAGGCTAAGCCCTTGCTGCCGAGCTGATAGATTGTTGACATGTTCTTTGCCTCCTCACCAATAAAAGCTGCTAAGATCATCAGGACTACTATATCGAGTGAGAACGTGATCAAGACCTGGCTAAGAAATCGAAATACGATATTTCCCTTTTCCTCCATTATTTCACCCCTAACTTTTTCTTAATGTTTGGTGCATATTGTCTGGATACATATAACTGTTCCTGATTGCTCATCGTGATCAGAAGCTTACCATCAATATCAGCCCTGATCGATATGATTTGGTTGAAATTGATGATACAGGATTTATTGGCACGCAGGAAATCGAGAGCCGAGAGCTGTTCTTCGAGCTCATAAAGCTTTAGGTCGGTCTCATAAACCTCCTTTTTGGTATAGAAGAAGGTCTTTTTATCTACAGTATCGATATAAAGTACTTTGGCAGCATCGAGAATATAGGTCTGATTATCCTTCCTGCCGGTTAGCTTTAGGTCCATGACACGAAGCAGGGAAATCAGTTTCTCTACTTCCGTACTAATTCTGCTGCAGCTAATTGTAATTTCGGTTTCATTCAGCTTCGGATCCTCATTGATATGTATTTTCAAACAGTGGCACCCCCGTTTCGTAATCACTATATCCATTTTACCATTTTTATGCAAGAGATAAAGTACTATGTTGCGTGAAACGATAACTAAGTTGCGGAAAAAAAAGCTTAGGACTCAAAGAGCAGAGTCCTAAGCTTACTATTGGTTGACATAATAATATTACATAAACATTCTGAATAATCCGATAACTTTTCCCTGAATATTTAAATCCGATACAATAATGGGTTCCATGGTATCATTCTCCGGCTGCAGACGGTAGTAGCCGTTCTCCTTGTAGAAGGTTTTGACAGTGACCTCCTCGCCGATCAATGCAACAACAAAATCGCCGTTCTTCGCATGGGACTGCTTCTGGACCAGGATCTTGTCACCGTTGAATATTCCTGCATTAATCATGCTGTCGCCCTTAACCTTCAGCATAAAGGTGTCTTCGTTCGGCATGTACTCAGCAGGAATAGGAAAGTAGCTGTCAATATTCTCAACTGCCAGAATCGGCTGACCTGCGGTAATCGTACCAACTACCGGAACATTGACCAAATCACGTCTCGTCAGGTTGAATTCATCATCTATAATCTCGATGGCACGCGGTTTGGAAGGGTCTCTGCGGATATAGCCGTTCTTCTCCAGTGTCTCGAGATGGGAGTGAACGGAGGAAGTCGATTTCAGCTTCACCGCTTCACATATCTCACGTACTGCCGGCGGATATCCTTTATTTATGATCTGAGCTTTCAAGTATTCAAGTATTTCCTTCTGTTTATTGCTTATTCTACCATACCCCATGGTTGTATCAGCCTCCATTTCCTGTTTGCACCATTATAACACATAGTTCTGTAAAATGCAAAACTTATGTTCTAAAAAACGAAAAAATGTTTGCAAAAAAGAAAATATGTTCGAAATTATCTGTTGACAAAAGAATGTATGTTCGATATAATCAGAACATAGAAACAAATGTTCGTATCATGTGTTCGAAAATATTATAAAAATTTTTTTGGTTTGGACATCGGATGACCGATCCGTATCCTATAATCAGTTCATAAACAATATAACAAAAGAAAATACTGAAAGAAATCTTCAGGGGGTATGAAAGATGAATAGAGTAACGGATAGAAGGATAGAAGGGAAGGCTTATGAGCAGATGAGCAGAAAGACATTATGGATGGCCGGTGGATTGGTGTTAGTGGTACTGGTGATGTTCTCGTTGTTTTTTATGACAAAGACAGTTACGGCTCAGAGAGAAGGGGAGCGCCTAAAGCAGGTAATCTCTGTTGAGATTAAGAAGGGTGATACCCTATGGAGCATTGCCTCTGAGTATATGTCCGAAGAATATGATGATTTGAATGAGTACATAGAAGAAATCAAGGATAGTAATGGTATGCTTACAGATGAGATTCATGCCGGTAACTATATTATCGTACCCTATTATGTAGATACAACTACCTTAGCCATGGCTGAATAGAGAATATTAGACATATTATTAGAGAGAGAACATAAAGTGAACCCGCAATGTCAGATTTGATCTTGATATTGTGGGTTCATTTCAAAGTATTTATAAGAATATCTTAACAGAAGGACCCCCTTTGATAAAGCATCTTATCAAAGGGGGTCCTTCTACACTTTAAAGATGGGAGAATATATTACTTTACAAAAACCATATGGTCCAGCTGTGCTGTCTGTGGCTTAGACCATAACCACGCATTCTTTGAACTTTGGTCGAAATAATAGATTGCACCTTTGCTCGGGTCGCTGCCGAACATCGCAATCCATGCAGCCTTTTTAGAGGCTGTGGAGGGTTTATTATTAATCGTTCCGATCTTAACCGGTGTGAACTGATAATACGGACCGAATTTCTGCTTAATAACCTTGGATATGGAAGGTGCCCATTCCTTACTCTGAACACGGTTAATGACAACCGCACCGACTGCAATCTTGGCCTGCATGGTTTCTCCTGAAGCTTCTGCCTCAATCAGCTTAGCCAGCAAATCAATATCAGTATTTGTATATGAAATCACCGCATCAGATTTCTTATTCGGTTTTTCACCGGGGATAATCAGCTTTACTCCTGCTTTGATAGATTTAGCCTTATTGCCGTTCGCTTTTTTTATATCGCTTACGGGTACCTCGTACTTAGCGGCTATTTTCTTCAAGGTTTCACCGCTTTTTACTTTATGCACATGCGCAGGAACATAGAGCTTCGAACCCGGCTTAAGGTTATTTTCATTAATATTATTGGAATAACGCAGATAACTCACACTGGTATCGAATAATTTACTGAGCGAATAGAGCGAGTCATTCGCTTTGATGGTGTAGCTGGCAGCACTTGCCGCAGCCGCAGGGGATAATAACAGGAAACAAAGGGTTAATGCTAAAATTTTTTTGAATCGTTTCATAGTGACCTCCTTTTGTGTGTCAACAATTCAGTTACTACTTCGCTCTTTCTATTCTACAGGTCCGGCAGGGGAATAGCTATGGTGGTTTTCTGGTTACAATGGAAGGATACGATAAAGGAAGAGAAAGCTGCTAAGCGAGGCAGGAAAAAGCAGCTTAGGCATGACTGCAGGGGTTGCCCGGAGGATAATTATAGGATAAAGCTGCATTTCTAATAGTTTCTTAATGGGAATATATAGATAATATTGTTGAAGTTAAGAGTGCAGTAGGTTAAAATGAAAATAGACAAACACTTTCAGAGCATAACACAATTAATCTTAGGAGAACCTTCACAATGGAAGCAGAAATCAGGACATTAAATATGAATCAGATGGAAGAAGTCAAAGAATTCTTCTATCAAGTATTTTCAAATGAACCCTGGAATGATGATTGGAGTGATCAGGATCAACTTCATGCATACATACTTGATTTGATGGGGAATAACAATTCTTTGGCCGTTGGTTTTTATGAAAATGGAACTATGGTCGGAATTTCATTGGGTAGTATCAGACATTGGTATTCCGGTACGGAATATTATATCGATGAGTTCTGTATCAAGACCAAGGAGCAGGGGCGTGGTCTGGGAACAAGGTTTTTACAGGAAATTGAGGCTTATATAAAACAAATCGGAATCCATCATATCTTTCTGCAGACGGAACGAAACATGCCGGCATATCAATTTTATAAAAGAAATGGCTTTGTGGAGCTTGAGAATCACATTTCCTTCGTGAAGAAGTGTTAATATAACGCGACTGAAACATGAGACATATCTCTCCCTTGTCAAAAGGTAACGATCTTCTTGTTTTGGAACTACAGAATTAGCGCTACAGAGCTTGAAAGGCAGGAGTAGAATAAATGGAAACTTTGGAAGCGATCTTTAAACGCAGAAGTATAAGAGAATATACAGATGAGATGGTGACAGAACAGGAAATTGAGACTTTGTTAAGGGCGGCCTTCTCAGCACCGACAGCAGTAAACTCGCAGCCTTGGGAGTTTGTTGTGATCAATGATAAAGAGATCTTGGATAAGATTAGAGAGAAAATGTTATTTGCCAGATATAATGCGCCGCTGGCTATCGTCGTATGTGGAAATATGAAATTTGCTTTGAAGAGCAAGGATAAGGATATCTGGATATGTGATTGCAGTGCAGCGATAGAAAATATGCTGCTGGCAGCAACGGATCTGGGGCTTGCAAGCGTTTGGATAGGTATTTTTCCGGGCCAATCCAGAATGGAAACAATGCAAAAACTGATTGACTGTCCGGAACACGTAAAGCCTCTGGGAATGGTATATTTCGGACACGGCACCTATCAGGAACCTGGGCGATGCAGATACAATGAAAAGGCTATCTACTGGCAGAAGTATGACCCGCACAGAAAGCATAGGACTAAGGACAAGCCGGTCATTGGGCACTATTAATGAAGGGTGGAAGCAGAATTGAAGAATAACGACATAAGATATAGGGAAGCAGAAATAGCAGATATAACCCGGATAGCTGAATTACATAATGAACTGGTGTATTATATTCAAAAACAGACAAGGGATGACTATTGGAATTTTGAAGAGATCAATACTGAGGATACTGTAAAATATATCAATGAATTTTATCATAGTCCAAATTGCAAAATATATGTTGCTGATCATGAGGACAAAATCATAGGATTTATTATGGGTGAAGTGATCAGATGCCATGTACCGATTTCGAAAGTATCTGAGGTTGGTTATATATCGGGCGCATACATCCGGGAGGATTATCAGAGAAATGGAATCATGAAGAGACTGGAAGAAGACTTAAGCCATTTCTTTAAAAAGCTGGGGATACAATATGTGGAAGTTAATTTCCTGTCTAAGAACTTAGGTGCGAAGAAATGTTGGGAAGCTTTAGGCTACAATATCTTCAGAGAACAGGCCAGAAAAGAATTACTATAATGAAGTAAATAGGATAAAAGAAAATGATGTAGAGATTAGTGACGGTGTAATTGATTTAGGATATGTGATTCACCCAAAGTATCATAATCAAGGCAATGCATCCGAAAAGCTGATGGCAGTGATAGAAGAGCTTTATTGCGGATGGTATATCATTACGAATAAAAGCCAAGCTATATTATTAAAGTCGAAGCCGAGAATTTATAATGAAGAGGAGCATACTATTATGAAATATTGCATATTGATGGGAAGTCCAAGATTAAACGGTAATACAGCTGAATTATTAAAACCGTTGATCAAGGAGCTTGAGTTAAATCAAGCAGAAATTACATATATTCCTTTGGCGGAGAAGAACATCCTGCCATGTCAAGGCTGTTATGTATGCCAGAATGTAGATAAGGATTATGGATGTATTCAAGAAGATGATGTATTGGAAATTATGGAGAATATCATAGACAGCGATTGTGTGATTTTTGCGACACCGATTTATTCTTGGTATTGCACTGCCCCAATGAAAGCATTACTCGACAGGCATTATGGCTTAAATAAATACTATGGCAGTGCTACAGGTTCATTGTGGGAAGGGAAAAATGTGGCAATTGTTGCCACTCATGGATATGATGCGGAATACGGTGCAGGCCCTTTTGAAACCGGTATCAAAAGATTGTGTGAGCATTCCAAATTGAACTATCTGGGCATGTATTCTGTACGTGATGAGTCTGATTTAGCATCCTTTCAGACTGATGAAGCGAAGAATGGTGCAAGATTATTCGCAAGAAAATTGCTGACATACAATCCAATTTAATAATGAAAAATAAATAATCTTAAGGAGGATGAGAAAATGAAAACTGCGATCGTTTATTATACCTATGGAGGCTCCACAAAAAAAGAGGCTGAACGACTTGCCGCAGAGCTCAATGCGACTTTATATCGCGTGAAGGAAGCCAAGAATCGAAGCTTTCTGGCAGCTTTTATACCGGGAGGCTTACATGCAAGACAGCGTAAGTCAGTTGCCATACAACCAATGGAGATTGATTTGAAGGAGTATGACCGGATTATCATCGGTTGTCCTGTATGGGCAGCGTATCCGGCTCCAGCCTTCAATTCTATAGTAGAAAGGCTACCGGCAGGTAAGGAAGTGGAGATTTTTCTGTGTTCGGGTGGCAGCGGTACTGCAGTCAGTGAGCAGGGAACCAAAGAATTAATCGCAAAGAAGGGGTGCACCCTGATTTCCTATCGCGATGTTGCTACCGGGGTACAGCCCGGAAAGATGAAAGAATAAGGAGTAATTCAGGATGGAGAAATCACGTATTTATAAGATCTCTTTCTCAAGTGTTTATCCACTTTATATTCAGAAAGCTGAGAAAAAAGGGAGAACGAAAGAGGAAGTTGATGAAATCATCTTCTGGCTAACCGGTTATGATGAGCAATCCTTACAGCAGCAGATCCAAAGAGGAGCGGATATGGAAACATTCTTTCGGCAGGCACCGCAAATTAATCCAAATGCCGTACTCATCAAGGGAGTAATCTGCGGTTATCGGGTGGAAGAAATCGAAGATGATATCACCCGGCAGATTCGATATCTGGATAAGCTGATTGATGAGCTGGCGAAGGGTAAAGCGATGCAGAAGATATTAAGAGCATAATAGAAGAGCTGTCGGATTGCTTCGACTGAAATGAGGTGTGGCTAAATGAACCACAAAAGAAGAGAACGTATTGCAGCCAATGAAATATCTGAACTGAAGACCTATACGTTAGGCGGTTATCAGCAAAAGGTGCTGATAGAAGGAAAATATAAATCAAATCCAATCGTGATTTTTCTGCATGGAGGTCCTGGGTTTCCAATTCCTTTTTGTGAAGGATGCCGCGGAATGTTTCCTGAATTTACAGAGCATTTTATCATAGTTTATTGGGATCAGCTCGGTTGCGGGATCAATAACTGCAAGATAGAGGATACCTTCTCGGTTGAGAGCTTTGTTACTATGACTGTGGAGCTGGTACAGGAAATCAAAAAGGAATATCCGGAGAACCCAGTCAGCTTATTTGGTGTTTCGTGGGGATCCGTCCTTGCAGCGAAAGCTGCTGAACGGGTCCCGGAAATGATAGATCGGGTTCTTACTTACGGACAGGCGCTTAAGCAGCTTACCTTCAATGAAGAAGTATATCAGGCACTTGAAAGCTCCAATATGCCTTTGAAGCTACGGCAGCAGCTGGAAGGTATAAAAAGTAAGGACAATCATACCATTCGTGAGTTGAAGTCAGTGATGAAGTGGGTGCAAAAATATACAGAGGGATATCAGTCAAAGTCAGGAGGAAAGTCACCAATAGGTTCTTTTCTAGTTGGGATTTTGACCAGCCCGGATTATTCACTCAAGGATGTCGTGGCAATCTTCATCAACGGGTATGTGAAGAATAAATCACTGATGGAAGAGCTTTTGGAGACTGATTTATCTGAGGTTTTTCGCCATATCCGGATACCCTATCTCATCCTGCAGGGAGATACCGATATAGTTACCTCTACAAAAACGATTACTGAATTTGCTGAAAGTGTTGAGAACGACAATATTATGGTCAGATGTATTAAAAACAGCGGACATATGCCGGGCAGTGAAGCGATGGATTATATTATCAGGGACGGCTTTGAGTTTCTGGATGGCCGAAGGAATAGCTGATTAAGAATATACATAGAAATTGGAGTGAAGCTATCGTGAAATTACATTATAAAGGAAAGTATAATTTGGACCCAGAGTCGTTACCTTCAAAGCCGCATCAGGAAGGAGCTGTACAATTTAAGGAAGCAAAAGACTCCAAAGAAATGATGAAAATCGCAACTGTGATTTCGTTAATACTATTTTTTATCTGTGATGCAATTCTCTATTTACGTTGCGGTATACGTGCTTTAGATACTCTGTTTATCGGATGTGTTCTCGCTTTATTAGGTGCCTTCCCGCATGAGCTGTTACATGCGGCCTGTTTTAAAGAGGATGTCTATCTTTATACAAACTTAAAGCAGGGAATGCTATTTGTCGTAGGTCCTGAGACAATGAGTAAAGGAAGATTTATATTTATGTCGTTGCTGCCGAACCTCATTTTCGGAATAATCCCTTTTCTCTTGGCACTAATATGGCCATCACTTATTATTTTAGGAACCTTAGGTGTTGTGTCGATTAGTATGGGGGCCGGGGATTTCTATAATATTTTTAATGCAGCGACACAGATGCCAAAAGGTGCAAGAACTTATTTATATAAATTCAATTCCTTTTGGTATATGCCTAATACCGGAAACTAAAGAATAGGTTTATTTCATGACGAATAAAGGAAATACTGTCTTTATTCAAGAAACTGTGACAGATACATAGATGTGTATTTCGTATCATTATATGAAATACATTTCTTTTATAAAATAGTTGCGCATTACAACAGATGCATGATACAATAGATATATGATCATACATAGGGGGAAGAAATATGAATTTAAAGAACAGGATCTTCATTGTTTCAGGAACAAATTCGGGAATTGGAAAGGCTTGTGCAGAAGTATTGCTTGACAGTGAAGCAATGGTTGTGGGCATGGACCTAAAGGAGGCTTCCATAACCCATGAAAGATATAACCATTATTTGCTTGATATAACAAACGAGGAGCAAGTAATCACTGTAATAAACGAAATTGATGATAAATTTGGCAGAGTGGATGGACTGGTAAACTGTGCCGGCACTTTTGCACGTTCAAAACCTTTTTATGAATTAGGTCTCAATGAATGGAATAAAGTAATTGAAACAAATCTAACAGGAGTCTTTATTCTTTCGAAGTATGCAGCACAAAAAATGATCAAAAACACAAGAGGAAAAATTGTTAATATTAGTTGTATAAGGTCCAAGATTTTTAGGCCCAATATGGCAGACTATGCTGCATCAAAAGGTGGTGTGGTTGCCTTGACATCAGCAATGGCTTTGGATTTGTCACCCTTTAACATACAGGTAAACTCTATAGCTCCCGGATTTACTTATACGGGAATGACAGCAAAGTCATTTGATAATCCGAAGATAAGAGAATTCTCTGAAAGCATAATCCCGGCCGGAAGAATAGCAAAACCGGAAGATATCGCAAATGTGGCGTTGTTTTTATTATCTGACCTGTCAGATTACATCAATGGAGAAACAATATTTGTGGATGGTGGATTTCATATATCAAAATAAATCAACCCCATATAAATGGACCTTGCCAATCAGGAACTGGTACAAGGTCTGTGGCGAGTTCGCAATTATGTACCCTGGAAGTTGACGAATAAAAATAAGCATCCGGCTCTGCAATCGCAGAGCCAGATGCCCTTGATCATACTGCAATATTATGCTAAATCCTCTTTCGTAATTTGAATTGAAGGATAATGAGATAATTGAGACAAATCTGTATCAAATGGAACTGAATAAACCATATAATAATTATGTGTCTTAGCTGAATTAAGCTCATTTATTTTTGCTCGTACATTATCTACATTCATAGATGCATATACCACCTCAACAACCCCAATTTTCTCCTTCTCATTGCATTCAACTCTTCCGCAAAGAATTATTTTTAATGGTTCAGAGCCATCTAAACCAATTTGTACTAAATCAGTATAATCCATATTATTCATCCCCCTATATCAAACTTAGAATTTTTCTCCTTTATGATATATTATTCTGGTGGATTTTTCAATCAGATATAGACAGCATGTTTATATAACTATAAAACTTTCATACCAAAAGTTAAAATAATATATTGACTTTAATCTGTTAAAATAATATATTGACTTTAATCTATATTGTTTTGAATGTATTAATAATGTATAATATTACCATGTACTTTAAAATCATTGTATTTAGAATGGTCAATAGACTAATAAATAAATGGAGTAAAAAATGAAGAATATTTAAACTTATTCTTGGTTTATTAGTTTATTATTTCTGAAGCTACAATGAACTGGAGCGATGAAATTCTATCTCACATTGATATTACTTTTTGGGATCAAACGCTACTTGAAGAAGGATTGAAAAGAATATTAGTTATATTTAAGAAAGAAAATAGGTGGATACTATGAATGAAACAATATATTTTGCAGGTGGCTGTCTTTGGGGTGTACAAGCATATATCAAAACATTAAAAGGTGTTATTAATACTCAGGCAGGACGAGCAAATGGTTATTCAAATACACTCGAAGGTGAGTATGATGGTTATGCTGAATGTGTAAAAACAGAATTTGACACTGAAATTGTAACTGTTTCTCAACTAATGGATTATTTTTTTGAGATTATAGATCCTTACAGTGTGAATAAACAAGGTAATGATGTGGGAAAAAAATACCGTACTGGTGTATATAGTAAAGTACCTCGACATTTGGAAGAGGCCAAGAATTATATAGCAGAAAGAGAAGATAGGGACAAAATTGTAGTGGAAGTTCTTCCGCTTATGAATTACGTTAAAAGTGCAGAGGAACATCAAGATAGATTAGATAGGTGCCCTAATGACTATTGTCATATCCCTAAAGAGTTATTACATAAGTATTTATAACCCACCCCCATATTATTCACGTAATTATAGTAGGAGATAAAAATGAAGAGTGTATAAGATAAACTTGTACTATAAGGAGGTTTTTGAATTGAAAGATTTTTTAAAAGAGCATCAAATTATCATAGGAGCAATTATTATAGCAATTGCAATTATAATTGCTGGGAATACTCTTAGCAACGCAATTATATATAAGAATTTTTAGTTACCGATTTATGCATATCATATGTATGTTAATGTATCACATTAGTTATCAATTGAGAATTTAAAAGGAGGGAAAATACATCCCTCCTTTAATCATATCCATATATTATCTAATAGAGCTTAATTACTATAAAGAATATCAGTACATATATATTTTTTGTATAAGTTTTAGTATATATACCAAATCATAACCCCTTTATTTTAAAGGTCTTAAGCTTATTGGGATTTATTATAGAAATGATAACATTCAGAATTCATAAATCAGTTATTACAGGCGTAAAATCGACATGCACTCCAAAGATTGCAATTAGAAATCTATGATTATATAATAAATTTATAATAAAATTGGGGTGTTATAAAATGAAAAAACGGTTATTGGCAGCAGCATTAATAATGTGCATGTTATTTCCGGACTTCTCATTAACCGCCAAAGCTGAGGAGAACGTAGATGATTTTGTTGTGCGCATGAAAGAAACCTATAGCGTAAACATCATTGAAGAAATTCCGCCAACACCGGAAGAACGGCAGTACCACTGCGGAATGCAGAAAATAATCTGAATTTTCGCCGCTCTTTTGAGCGACGGACATTTAGTGGAGTACCCGCTATCTACTGTTTACAGGGAGGAAAGTAATATGATTAAAAAGGATAAGTATAATGTATGCCTGATAGGAGCTCTAGCTCAAATATCACCTTTACATGTTGAAGGTATTAAGTCTATATCACAGTTTAATCTATGTGCAGTATGTGATAGTGATAGAAAGAAACTCAGAGAAATATATCCACAATTACCTGAGAACTCTTTGTTTACAGATTACCGGCAAGCTATTCAATTTGAGGATATTGATATTGTTATTATTACAGCTCCAAACAAGCTGCATGCCATAATTGCTATAGAAGCGCTAAGAAACGAAAAAATAGTTCTTTGCGAGAAACCTATGACACATTCTATGGAAAGTGCAAAACTATTATTCGATGAGGTGAAAAGCAATTCGGGATTTTTCTGTGTATCCTATCATTTTAGATTCCGCCCTGAGGTCCAAAAATTTGTTGAAATAAGGGATAGTTTTGGTATTATAAAAAGCTTTCACTTTGTAAGTAGTGAGGATCTGGAAACAGAAAAAACATGGATATTAGATAAAACTCAAGGTGGTCCATGGCTTGACTGGGCATCCAACGCGTTAAGCGTATTGCGCCCGGTTCTTTCTGCAAATGATTCGATTAAGAATTATTCTATTAAGGAGGTAAAGTATGTTCATTCAAATGATTATGAAATAGAATTGAAAGCTGACATTGACCTAACAATTAATAATATTGAGGGAAATATCTCTGTGGATTGGTTATCACCTAAAGGATGCTTTAATGCAAAAACGGAATTGGTAAATGAACTGGGTGATGTAATCGTTCTTAACCATGATACTTGCCAAATTTTATTAAATGGTGAATTATACTGGACGGGTAAGAACAGGAGTTATATTGCTGTATATGAGGATTTTCTAAGTAGATTAAATAGTAGAAATACCAATATACATATTGGAATGCAAGATGCTCAAATAATCCAAGCTGTAAGAAATTTTAATAATTCATTTTCCATATGATTACACCTTTGATTACACTTCAATATCGGCATACGGGTATGCCCTTTCGGCAAGGCCATCGATGCCTAATCTAAGATTTGTGAAGCCGCAGGCCAAGTACACTTTCTGGAAGCCGGTAGCATTATTTAGAATGTGCCATCACCTGCATAATGGTCTGGAGTAGCATCGGAAATATGGAACTGTAAATATCAAGCGCATAGTTTCCGATGCGAAGAACGGCATCCGGCTGATTGTTTTGTTGATCATTAGTGACCGGTGCAGGAAGTTCACGGATAATGGAAGCCCACTGAGCAAGTCGCATTTCATGGGTGATTTTATCCATAGACAAGGTACCTCCGAAAAACTACTAGCTTTTTTGCTATAGACATTATCTCAAAAAACTAGCAAGAAGCGAGGTACCGATGATTTACCGTTTACCTTAAATAGAACAGATTAGGGACAAAAATAAAGTTCAAAAATATGTTGATTTAGTATTATTGGCAGGTGGATTTTGATATAGGCTGTTAATCATGAGAGGAATTCATTATTAGTTACAATAAGCGTTGATTATGACAAATACAAATTGTAATTCCTCACATATCTATTGACTTTTGCATAAGTATAGTGTATATTATGAAAATCTCTTTGCGCTGCATTACATTCCGAACGGAATGCGAGATCAACAGTACAAACTGAGCAGGCGATGCCCGCAAGGGTGTGGGGCCGGGCCGCTTTGCAAGCGGCAACAGAATTGCATTCGTGCATATCTGTGGGACAGTGCGTATGTTCCATGGATATGCTATTTTTATACCCATTTTCGGAAGTATAGCACTATGCATGGACGTATCCGACCTCAATGGAGTGCCATAGGAGAAATCAAGACACCGTAATGCTGTAAACAGCAACGGGAAACGGAGGATTCTTTTATGACAAACACCGAAAAGAAACTGACAGGACTGACCTCGGGCGAGGTCATCAAGCGACAGCAGCAGTACGGCAAAAACGAACTGACACCGCATAAGAAGGATAGTTTTATAAAAACCGTTCTTCACACACTCTGTGAGCCGATGTTTCTTTTGCTGATAATTGCCGCTATCATTTATTTTATCCTCGGAGAGCCGAGGGACGGCGCTATTATGCTGATTTTTGTTGTCGGTATCATCAGCATCGATGTGATTCAGGAATGGAAAACCGACAAAACGCTAAACGCTCTTAAGGATTTATCCGCTCCGCACATCACGGTTATCCGTGACGGAAAAGAGCAGACGATAGCAAGCACCGAGCTTGTGCCCGGAGATTTGATGTTAATCTGCGAGGGCGTGAAGATTCCTGCCGACGGTACGGTGCTTCGCTGTGCTGACCTTTGCGTGGACGAATCGTCACTCACGGGCGAAGCGGAGGGCGTTTGGAAGGTTAATACCGAAAACGCCGAACCGACAAAGGATTATTGGCGGAAGGATTACTGCTACGCCGGAACATTGGTAACGCAGGGCAGTGCCACGATACAGGTCGAGAAAACCGGGGCTTCCACCGAATACGGTAAAATCGGAATGGGTGTCGCCTCGGCTCCCTCAGAAGACACACTGCTTCAAAAGCAAACGGGAAAGCTTGTAAAAACTTGTGCAATTATTGCAGGAATCCTGTTTTTGCTTGTCGGCATTATTACATGGCTCAATATTCCCGACCACGAATTTGTTGACCGTTTGATTGAAAGTATTCTGTCGGGTGTTACGCTCGCGATGGCGATGATTCCCGAAGAATTTCCGGTCATTCTGACTGTATTCCTTTCGATGGGTGCGTGGCGGCTTGCAAAAAAGCATTCACTTGTCCGCAAGCTTCCCAGTGTAGAAACACTCGGTGCGGTTTCGGTACTCTGTGTTGATAAAACCGGAACCATCACAATGAATCAAATGACGGTACAGAATACATGGACAACGTCCGGGGATGAGCATACTCTGCTTGAAACTATGGGACTCGGCTGTGAAACAGAAGCGTATGATCCTATGGAAAAAGCTATGCTTCGCTACTGTGGTGAACATCAGATTACAACCGAGCAGCTGTTCTCGGGAAAATTCGTGTCTGAATACGCTTTTACCAATGAGCTGAAGATGATGGGACACGTCTGGCAGAAAGACGGAAAGTTAATCATTGCCGCAAAAGGCAGTCCCGAACACATACTGACTATCTGCAATCTTACTAATGAACAGCGAAAAGAAGCGGAAAATAGAATTAATGCACTTTCCTCCGAGGGACTGCGTGTTATTGCGGTTGCCGCCGGCTATCCCGAAAGCGAAGCCGAAGTACCGCAATCTATCACGAACTGTCGGCTCACCTTGCTCGGGCTGATCGGCCTTGCCGACCCTCCGCGTGAGAGCGTAAAAAAAGACATTGCCGTTTGCACAAAGGCCGGTATCCGTGTTGTTATGATTACCGGAGATAATGGGGTGACGGCATCGGCAATTGCGAAGAAGATAGGTATGCCGAACTGCGACCATATCATTACCGGCGATATGCTGGAAAAGATGACTGACGCAGAACTGCGCGAAGCCGTAAAGGATGTTTCTGTTTTCTCGCGTGTCATCCCGGAACACAAGATGCGGATTGTAAAAGCATTCAAAGAAAACGGAGAAATTGTCGCCATGACGGGCGACGGTGTCAATGACGCTCCTGCTCTCAAATATGCGGATATCGGTATTGCTATGGGCAAGCGTGGGAGCGAAGTATCCCGTGAAGCCGCAGATATTATCCTGATGGACGATAACTTCACCACCATTGTGGAAACCGTTCGTGACGGCAGACGCATATACGACAATATCAGAAAAGCCGTCGGTTATGTGTTCACGATTCATATTCCGATAGCATTCGCGTCACTGCTCGCACCCTTTCTCGGTATCGCTCCGGCGGCATTGCTTTTGTTACCGCTTCATGTTGTATTGCTTGAGGTGCTGATTGACCCGACCTGCTCCATCGTGCTGGAACGCCAACCGGCGGAAACCGACATCATGGAGCGCAAACCCCGTAACCCGAAAGAAAAGCTACTTACAGCAAAGCTTCTGACAAAAAGCGTGATTCAGGGACTTACAGTATTTGCCGCTTCCTTCGGTGCGTATTTCTTCACACTTGTAGGCAATCCGGATAACGCACCTGATGCCCGTGCGATGGGGCTTGCCGTTATTATTCTTGCCAATTTGTTCTTGGTTCAGGTCAACAGTTCAAACCGCGATTTTGCCTATCGTTCTGTTGCGCGGCTTGCCAAGGATAAGATTATGTGGGCGGTGAACATCGGTACTCTAGCACTGCTTGCCGTTATTCTCTATACGCCGATTTCCGTTTACCTGAAACTTGCACCTTTGTCCGCTAAACAGATTCTGATTGTCCTCGGTTTGGCTGCGGTATCGGTGCTGTGGTACGAGATTGTGAAGCTGATAAAGAAAATTTTGAATCATTGCCTATAAGAATTATTTGACTTACTTTTCTCTCAGCTTTACAACATTAGCGGCACTGCGTCTGCGATCATCCTCGATGGCAGCATAGTGCCTTTTTGTCGTGTTGACGTCCTTATGGCCCAGCACATCGGCAACCAGATAGATATCTCCGGTTTCGCGATATAAGCTTGTACCATAGGTGCTTCTCAGCTTATGAGGTGTGATCTTCTTAAGCTTCGTCACCGTGGAAGCATATTTCTTCACCAGGTTTTCCACGGAGCGGACATTGATACGTTTTTGCTGAAGGGACAGGAATAGGGCATTGGCATGACCTTCCTCCGGAACGATCAGCTTACGTTCCTCCAGATAGGTGAGTAATGCTTCCCGTACCTCTTCCCCAAAATATACGATGGTTTCATAGCCACCCTTACGTCTGATCTTAATACCGTTATTTTCGAAGTCAACATCCTGAAGATCCAGACCAACACATTCGGATACACGGATTCCGGTACCGAGCAGCAGAGTCATCATGGCAAGGTCACGAAGCTTGGTCTTCTCATGATATTTCTGTTGGGTCTTTGTCATATTTTGAGCTGTTTCCACTTCATCCAACAGCTTGGCTACCTCGTCGATCTCCAGGCGGACAATTGCCTTCTCATGGAGCTTTGGAACATCAATCAGGGAAGCAGGATTGGTGGTGATCATTTCCTTCTTATAATAGTAGTTATAAAAACTACGGAGTGAAACAAGCTTGCGCTTTTTGCCGTTCTCCTTATTCAAGCGTTCAATCTCATTCGACTTGTAATAGGTCAGATAATCCAGATATTCTTCAATGTCAATCGCTTTAATCTGGTCCAGGATATCAACCTTGATATCCTTCATATCCATATTCTTCAGGGATGGATTGACGGATTTTAAGAAATCGAAGAAAACTCTCAGGTCATATGCGTAAGCTATTCTTGTTCTGGAAGAGGTGGTGGGTTCAATACCTCTGAAAAAATGCCTGCAGAAGGGCGGAAGACCGTTTAGAAGCTCACGGAGCCTCTCTGTGTTATTGATATTTACCTGATCGTGATATGTCCGTTCCTGCATTTCATACCCTCCGTAACTGAAGTTTTATCCTGAATATATTAATGTTCTGAAATTTAGATTGCTCTTATTTGTCTAACTCATAGGCTTATTATAGCATAATTTATCTCAAACTTGAAGCAGTCTAAGGCTGTGTAATTCTTGTGTCCTTGTGTAACTATTGTGTGATCCATGTGTAACTCTTGTGTGGTTCTTGCATAAATCTTGTGTGGTTCTTATATGGTTCCCTGGTAGCTTCCGGGCAGCCTTCAATAGGGAATAGCCTAGGGCAGCTTCCAGCCTTCAATATTGCTTGTCTGTATCGCATGGAAGAGTCTTTCCCGAAGCCCCGGACTTTCCTTACCTAAGGACTTGATTAATTGTTTTATGTATTCTCTTTTGGTATAACCATCTACGGGACAGGGATTGGTTACGACCGGAAGCTCATAAGCCTTCCGAAAGCCCTTGATATCAGCTTCTTCAACATAGATCAGAGGTCGGATCAGGGTGATGTCCGCACGGGTTAAATGTGTAACAGGAGAGAAGCAGTGAATTCTTCCTTCATAAATCAGAGACATCAGCATGGTCTCAATTACGTCATCATAATGATGAGCATAAGCTTCCTTATTACAGCCCAGTTCCTTTGCCTTGGTATTGAAGGCTCCTTTTCTCATCTTTGCACATAAGGAGCAGGGGTTGCTTTCCTTGCGGTGCTCGAAGATGATTTCGGCGATTTGCGATTCTACAACAGTATAATTGATATCCAGCTTTTTACAGAGTTCTGCAACTGCTGAAAAATCTAATTCCTGAAAGCCCATATTGACCGTGATCGCTTCTATCTCAAAGCTCTTTGGGTAAAAGCGTCGTAAACCTGAAAGCGCGTAAAGTAAAGTCAGACTGTCCTTTCCTCCGGAAACACCGATAGCTATCTTATCTCCGGCTTCAATCATCTGATAATCGTCAATCGCTTTTCTGGTATAGCTGAGTAGTTGCTGCAGCTTCATTTCATCCCTTACCTTTCCATCAGTTCTAATCTTTGACATTATATCACATAATAGTCGGAAAGAAAACCTTTCCCTAGGATTGTTTCGATTTCTACAGATGTGGTCGTATATTTAATAAATATGTAATAAATATCCGAATAAGGGATATATGCATTCAACAATTGTAGAATGAATATGACCCGAAGTAAAGAAATAGTTCTGCAGTAGTAGAATTATGTAATTTGGCTATGTTATAATCTAAATCCGTCTAAAATCCGGTCGTTGTCTTGAAAAAAGCTGTAGAAAAATTATCTTTTTTACGATATTTTTGGAAGATGACACACTTTTACCATTATTTAATATTATTGTAATAAATGTAGCATTGACGACTATTGACGACGGGAGGTACAAAAGGCAAACAAATGACTAATTATGTACAAAAGTTTTTCCACATTACAAAAGATAAAAAATTCCAAGGACGCCACATCATGACAAAGCTTTGCTGTATGCTGATAGCAGCACTGCTTGCTGCAGGACTTTTTCAGGATACGGCTTTGGCTGCCTCGGGGATTAAAATATACGATTATGCCACAAAGAAGGAAAGTACCTATAAGGATAAGCAGGTTAAGGTTACCTTGAACGGTAAAACTGTCACGAAAGCAAAGTATCCGGGTATTCTTGTAAAGGGCATTGCTCTTGTACCCTATGATGATGTCTTTCAGACATCGGGGATTGCTGCAGAATGTACATATAATAAGAGCAAGGGGACAATCTCCATCTCGAAATACGGCAAAACCATCACAATGACCATCGGCAGTACAAAGGCAACCTTAAACGGTCAGAAGGTGACTCTTCCGGTAGCACCGATGCGGATTAAGTATGTGAAAGAGAATACCACTAAGGTACTGGTACCTTCCCGCTATATAACGGAAAAGCTCGGGCTAACTTATAGCTGGAACAGCAGTACCTCAACGGTAGCCATAGTAAAAACAAGTATGGTCCTTTCCTTTGATCATGGTGAGAAGTTCGAGTATACCGGTGCTCAGGGAAAAGTAACCGTGAACGGTAAAAATATCAGTCTTGGCAATATGCCTAGCATTATTACCAATAATACAGCGATGGTACGAGCTAAGCGGGTATTTACCGATGCCTCCATTGGAGCTGTCTACAGCTATAATAACAGTGATAAGTCTATCACCTTGACAAAGGGTGATAAGACACTGGTGATGTACCTTGGGAATAAGACTGCATATCTGAACGGCAATGCTATGACGATGGACACAGCACCCATTCTGGTGACGAACCATAGTGTAAATACGTCTTATGTGATGGTGCCCGGAGGATTTACCGCCTCATGTCTTGGTTATGATTATAAATGGAATAATACAACCAGAACCTCAATAATTACCACGCAAACCCACCAATCCTCAGTCGGAAACCAGACAGGGTCCGGGACTTCTCCCGAGCTTGGTGACAGTGGTGCTATGACAGAGGTAGGTACGATTTTGGGCCAATGGATCGGTGCAGAGACTGCATTTCAAAGAAGCAGCGGCGTTCATCAGATCAATGCAGAGACTTATACAGCCAGCGGAGCAATCACAACGGTTGAAAGAGATTATAATAACCTGAAGTTGAATGCGGAAACCTTTATCATCAACAGTACCGGTAATTTTGGTGAGGTGACCTCACAGAGCTCGGATAAAGTTCTTACTTTAAAAGCAACCGGAATGATTGGTTCCGATCAGACCTATCAGGCTTACGGAGTGATCAGTAATCTTGTGAATACAATCGGGATCTATAATAACGGAGACAATAGTGCAACCATCCAGCTCGAAATGCCATCAGCAGAGTTCTCCTATGATTTATCCCTGTCTGCGAACAGACAAAGCTTATACGTAACGATATATTACAATTCTCTTACCTCAGCTGTCATCGGCAGCAATAACTATTGTGATTATGTGACCCTCACAGGTGTCGAGCCTTTGAAGGTAACCACAAGCAATTCCACCGGATATATTAATATCGAACTGCCTTATACAACAAGTGGTCTCAGCGATATCAATACCATGATAAGCGGAGCAAAGTATATTACTTACTTCAATGTAATCGGTGGGACCGATAAAACCCATGTGATTATAGGGGTAAATGAAGGCTATGAGTATTATGTATCACAGAATCAGAATCAGTATTCTTTTATCTTTGCGGTACCGGGTAGCGGCAGTACGACCGGTGGTAGTACAGGCAGCGGTGTTGGTAATGGAGGCAACAGCGGAGGCTTTTCAAAGACGCTGGACAAAGCATTCTGTGAGATAATCATGCCGAAGCCCGACGGACTGACTCCATCAATGATGAGTGACGAAGATAAATATTTTGATCGTAATTTCGTAATTCGTCTGCAGGGTGACTATACTTCAGTGATTAATAATTCTACGATTATGAACACCTCCGGTACAGTGACAGGTATCAGTGTTGCACTGAACGGTAACAATGAGACCGAGATCACTGTTCGCACTTCAAAGCTCCAGGGTTATCAATACGGAATGGACGATACAAATATCTATATTAATATCGGAAATCCCAAGGATATCTACAAGAATATTGTAATCCTTGACCCGGGTCACGGCGGAGGGGCGAACGGGGCTCAATATTTTGGTACGAAGGAAAAGGATTTGAATTACAAGATCTTATATACCATCGGTAAGAAATACTTTAATCAGGATACCTCGAAGCTGAAGGTATATTATACAAGAATTAAGGATGTGGACATGTCCCTTAGTGACAGAGCTGCCTTTGCTTCCAAATACGGTGCTGATCTCTTTGTCAGTCTGCATATGAATGCATCCCTGACAAAAAGTGCACATGGTACGGAGGTTTATTATTCCAGCTCGAATAATTCTCCGAATGCTGCCGGTTTGACCAGTAAGATGTTGGCAGATGCCTTTGCAGAGAGCATTCCTACGAACCTCGGTACGTTAAAACGTGGATCCAGAGCGGAGAAATACACTGTGGTTCATAAAAACACCGTACCTGCTGTATTGATTGAGCTTGGCTTCTTATCGAACGAAAGCGATTATTCCTTGCTGTCAGATGCGAATTTCCAGGAAAACGCAGCGAGAACAATATATGAGACGCTGCTTCAGGTATTAAACAAATATCCGACCGGAAGATAGGAAGAATATAATAAAAGAGTATTAGGAAAGGGATTGCACACGCTGCAATCCCTTTCCTTTCACGAAAAATCACGAAATCATTTATAATTGTTGTATTATGGAAAAAATCTTGGTAGAATATAACACGTAGGACATTTTTACTATATTAATTGATATGACAAAAGCACCGCAGGTGCTTACTGATATAAGGTATCGCTATGCAAGCTTGCTTGCGATAGCGATATCTTGTATCAGTAAGTATGCAAAGCATCTTTTGTTATATCAATCAATATAGTTTGAATTATCGCTTTCAAGAGCAGGAACCGGAGGGAATATGAAGTCCAAGTATCGTAAATTGATTAATATGATCTTTACTCTTACCCTGTGCTTAGGAGTGGGCATGTTAGGTATAGTTTCACCGGGAGAAAAGTATACTATAGATGGAACTGATTCATCGGATACCATGAAGAAGAATTCAGAAGATCAGAGTACAGAGGAGGACGGTATTATAGAAGAGGGCGGCCCCTCTATCACACCGACGGCGGTACCTACACCGATTCCCACACCAACCCCGTATCCTGCCTATCCATTGGAAGATAGGGGTTACCCTGATGCAATAGATATTTTGATGGATAAATACTATAAAGCGAAAATAAGCTGTGATACTGATAAATTGAAGAGCATCTCCTCGCATCCGGATGCAGTCGTTGATAAAAATGAATTAGAGCTGCTTGTTGACGGTATTGATGAATATCTGAACATGAAATGCTATGTAAAGAGGACCTATCAACAGGATTTATATATCGTATGGGTTTATTATGAAATTAAATTCATTGGGCTGGATACATATGCTCCTTCCTTGGCTAAATTCTGTATCCAAAAGGATGCCGGCGGGGAATTTAAGATTTATGACGGTGAGTTGGATGATACCATGAAGGCTTATATAAAGGCTCGTAATGATGATCAGGATGTAATTGAATTAAAGATGAATACGGAGAATCTTGCAGAAGAGGCAAAAGCAAAGGATGAAGATTTACGAAAGTATTGGGAGTTACGTGAGCAAAGATAAGCCTGGTTTCAGATAGACATTAGATGCGGCCGATTTTGGAGGGAACATTATGTGGGTTTTATTTGCCTTTGGTTCAGCGTTATTTGCAGGTATGACAGCAATCCTGTCCAAAAGAGGCATAAAAAATACGGATTCTACTGTTGCGACAGCCATCAGAACTGTTGTTGTATTGATCTTTTCCTGGCTGATGGTTTTTATCGTCGGGTCGCAGGATACGATCGGAAGCATCAGTCAGAAAACTCTGATTTTTCTAATTCTGTCCGGTCTGGCTACGGGTGCCTCCTGGTTATGCTATTTTAAAGCCTTACAGTTTGGCAATGTCAATAAGGTAACACCGATTGATAAGTCCAGTACGATACTAACCATGATACTGGCAATTCTGTTTTTGGGGGAAAGTATCACGTTAGTCAAGGTGGTGGCAATCCTGTTAATTGGCATAGGGACTTATCTGATGATACAGAAAAAGAAGGATGTAAGCCCCGAAACGGTTCAATCCGGCCGATGGGTCATCTATGCGGTACTGTCCGCTATCTTTGCCAGTCTTACCTCAATCCTAGGCAAGATTGGTATCGAAGGGGTTGAGTCAAACCTTGGAACAGCAATCCGTACCATAGTTGTATTGATTATGGCCTGGATCATTGTATTTATCAAAGGAGAGCAGTATACGATCAGGAAGATAGACCGAACCAGTTGGTTTTATTTGATTCTTTCCGGTATCGCTACCGGCGGCTCCTGGTTGTGTTATTACAGGGCATTGCAGGATGGTCTTGCCAGCGTTGTAGTTCCGATTGATAAGCTTAGTATACTGGTTACCATCTTATTCTCTTATCTTTTCTTAAAGGAGACCCTTACGAAGAAAGCACTGATCGGTCTGGCATTGATCGTCATGGGAACCTTATCCCTGTTATTGTAGGATAAATTTGAAGATGATTAAGGCTCAGTCTCGTTAATATAGTATATCGGACAGAGCCTTTCCTTTATGGAACTAAATATATTTAAACAAAGGAGAAGTATTATGGAACAGTCAATCGTACATATCGCACTGGTAGTAAAGGATTATGATGAAGCAATTGAGTTTTACACAAAAAAGCTGAATTTTACGTTACTGGAGGATACTTATCAACCGGAACAGGATAAGCGATGGGTTGTAGTAGCACCGCCGGGTTCAGTCGGAACTACGTTGCTGCTTGCACGGGCATCAAAACCGGAGCAGGAGCCTTTCATAGGCAATCAGGCAGGCGGTAGGGTATTTCTGTTCTTGAATACCGATGATTTCTGGCGAGATTATCATGATATGAAGGCTAAGGGAATAGAGTTTGAACGCGAACCGAAGGAAGCGGATTATGGACTTGTAGCCGTCTTTAAGGATTTATACGGTAACCTTTGGGATTTAATTCAATTTAAGGAAACCCACCCGATCATGAAGAGAATGAAATAAGCTGATTTTAGACAATGGAGGTAGTATGCGAAGGGGATGCTGTCTGTTATTCACCTTACTGATCCTAATATCCGGTATGACCGGCTGCGATTCTGATAATAACCTGCCGATCTACGGAACTTATACCATGGATGAATTAATTTATCATTCCTCCCTGAATACCTCAACCTATGAACAGACGAACAAGCTGTTGGGGGAAACACAGTTTGTGATAAAGGAAAAGGAATTTCGAATTAAGAAAACGGATAGTACCTATGAGATATCCAAACCAAGCTATGTAACCAGAAAAATGAACGACGAGCTTATGAAGCAATTCCAGTCCGCTGTCTCGAATATGATCTCGGTAACTGACTACAAGTATAAGTATCAGTATGAAATCTACAATGATCAGGAGAGGACAGAGTACAGATTATTCCTGATGGATGATGAGCTTTGGTTGGCTATTTATACTGACACTGCAAAAGGTGAAGAACTGATCCTTGACCTTATGCGTCTGAAATAGTACATAATAAACAGGAGAGCCGTACAGCTGAATAAAACAGTTCAGCGTGCAGGGTTCTCCTGTTTCATATTATATTATAGGCAGAGCTTCCTAATCACCGGATTATTTTACAATTACTTCAGCATCAAGCTCAACTCCATTATACACGGCAGTAATGATTGCCTTACCAGGCTTGATCGGGGTAATGGTACCGTTTGAGGAAACAGTTGCAACAGATTTCTTATTGGAGTACCAGGTAACCTTTTCTGAAGTACCGTAAACCTTCAACTGTTTTTTGCTGGTTAAGTTAAGTGTCAGCTTTTTATTGCTAAGCTTTAAGACGGTCACCTTACTGGTTGACTTCATACCATTTACGGATGCGGTAATAGTAGCGGTTCCGGGGCCCTTCGCGGTTACAAAACCGCTGCTGCTGACTGTAGCAATGCTCTTATCACTGGAAGTCCATTTCACATTACTCTTGTTCGGACTGAATTTCAGTGTCTGTACATATCCGGCCCAGCCGCCGAGTTCAAGTACTACATTCTTATAATTGATACCGTTGATTACTGTGATGTAGCTTTTCATCGTCTTGCCGTCTACCTTTACGGTAATAGTAGCAGTTCCTGTTGCGATCGCTTTTACTTTACCGGTATTGGAGACAGTAGCAACAGAATCATCATTGGAGCTCCACACTGCTGTACCCTTTGTTCCGACAAGGGGAAGGGTATAGGAGCTTCCCTTATCCAGTGTGACTTCTTTCTTTACATAGATTACATTCACTCTGCTGGTCAGTTTTTTACCGTTCACTGTAGCAGTGATTTTAGCAGTACCGGTATGATTCGCAAAAACTTTTCCTTCCTTGGTTACCGATGCTACATAGCTGTTATCGGAATGCCAGGATACATAGCTATTCGTTCCTTTGATGCGGAGCGTCGCATAGTGGTCTACCTCCAGGGTCAGGGATGTATCGCTGATCGTAATTGCACTTGCCGCAAATACCGTATCTTTCGTATAAAATAAAGCGCTGGTTGAAACCATGCTTAGGATAAGTAAAAATGAAACAATGTAGCGTAGTTTCTTCATTTTTGGAATAACCTCCTTATGTGTTAACGCGAGTTACCTAAATTCTTCAAAACGCAGTAAAATAACGATACGTTTATGAAGCATCGAGCTTATTATAGGCTATTTATAAGAACAAATCATTATTTAATTTATGGAATTATGTAAACATTTGCTTAAATATGTAAATGTGACAATGATAATTTAGCATTTCTTGAATTATTTTATGGGAATAGAAAATCGTGGAAATGTTTGTTCGGATATACTATAATAAATGCAGAAAATGGAAGTATAGGACAAGGAATGTCTTATGCTAATGATAGAATAAATTATCAACAACAAAGGAGCCGAGCATGAGTTCACTTCAGATATTTGATCAATTGACAAGAAAGTGGTTTTCACAAACCCTTGGAGAACCGACTGCGGTACAGGAGGAAGCATGGCCAGCAATCGCGACAGGAGAGAATACGCTGGTGTCGGCGCCTACGGGTACCGGCAAGACCCTAACCGCATTTCTGGTATTCATAGACAGATTAAAGGCACAGGCCAGGGCTGGTACTCTGCCACAGGAGCTTCAATTGATCTATGTATCCCCGCTAAAATCCCTGGCAGGAGATATTCGGGAGAATCTGCGAAGACCGCTGGATGGAATAACAGAGGAAGAAGTTAAGGCCGGTGCCGTTAAGGATGGATTGAGTAAGGAGCTGCAGATTGCCATCCGGACTGGTGATACCACTCAGAGTGATCGTCGAAGAATGATCAAGACACCGCCCCACATCCTGATTACAACACCGGAATCTCTCTATCTGATGCTGACCAGCAAGAACGGACAGACGATGTTAAGGACAGCGAAGGCGATTATTCTGGATGAATTGCATGTCATGACTGACTCCAAGCGTGGAGCCCATCTGATGCTTTCCATTGCAAGACTTGATAAGCTTTGCGGTACGCCACTGCAAAGAATCGGACTGTCTGCCACCATCGAACCATTGGATCGGGCAGCAGAGTATCTCTCTCCGGATCCGGTAACCATCGTGGCTCCGAGGATGCATAAAGAAATCAAATTGATCGTTACCAGTCCGTTGACTGATACCAAGACTAAGCTTCATGATACCGTATGGCAGGAGTTGGGACGGGCAATCTATGCCCGCTGTCAGCATTCCAGGAGTGTCATTGCGTTCGTAGAGGGCAGAGCCTATGCCGAAAAGCTTGCTTATTATGTTAACCTGCTTGGAGGAGAGGGCTTTGCACGAACCCATCACGGAAGCTTATCGAAGGAGCAGCGTTTTGAGGTTGAGACCTCCTTGCGGGATGGAAACTTAAGGCTGCTCTGTGCAACCTCCTCAATGGAGCTTGGTATCGATGTAGGTGAGATAGATCAGGTATTTCAGGTGGGCTGTCCCAGATCTATATCCAGTACCATGCAAAGACTCGGACGAGCGGGACACAATCCGAACCGTACCAGTGTGATGCAGATATTTCCGAGAACTGCTTCTGAAGGCTTATTCAGCGGACTGACGGCGGAGGTGGCAAGAAACGGAGGAGTGGAGCACTCCAAGCCACCTAAGATGTGTCTCGATGTGCTTGCACAGCACATGGTGTCCATGGCGACAGGAGACGGGTATCAGGTTGATGAGGTAATGGAGCTGCTGCCCAGAGCCTATCCCTTCCGCGAGGTGACGAAGGAGGATGTAAAGGATGTTCTCTGCATGTTGGCAGGAGATTACGAGCATGAGCAGAATATTCCCGTACGTCCAAGACTGATTTATGATCGGATTCACGAAAGGGTGGAAGGAGATCCTTACAGCAGGATGCTTGCAGTATCTGCCGGAGGAACCATACCTGACAGGGGTCTGTATTCGGTGAAGACAGAAACGGGTGTAAAGCTCGGAGAGCTGGATGAGGAATTTGTCTTTGAATCCCGTGTCGGGGACCGTTTCATGCTGGGGACCTTTGCTTGGCAGATTACCAAGATTGGAAAGGATTCTGTCTTTGTTACACAGGCGAGCGTCTATGGAGCAAGACTGCCTTTTTGGAAAGGTGATATCAGAGGCAGGGGATTACAGACCGGCCTGGCCTTCGGTGCAATTCTTCGTAAGCTGAACGATGCTTATGTTACAGATACAATATTTGATGAGCTTGACAGGCTGGGGCTGGACGGTGCGGCTTCCTCTGCCGCGCAGGACTTTATACACAACCAGCTTGAAGCGACGGGAATTCTTCCGAATGATCGTACGATCATCATAGAGCATTTTAAGGATGAGACAGGTCTGCCACAGGTAATGTTTCATTCTGTCTTCGGACGTCAGGTGAATGCTCCGCTTGCCATACTGTTACATGAGGCTGCCCAGCGGATTATCGGGACCAATATCGCCCATGTGGAGGATGATGACGGAATACTGTTGTTCCCTTACGGTGAATGTACCTTTCCGGATGGATTGCTATGGCAGCTTGATGTAAAATCTGCAAGACCGATTCTGGAGGCTTTGCTTCCGGCTACCCCGGTTTTCAATATGACCTTCCGATATAATACTGCACATGCCCTGATGATGGGAATACGTAAGGCAGGTCGTCAGCCGCTCTGGGTACAGAGGATGAGAAGTGCTGAGATGCTGGACAATTTGATCCAATATGAGAGGCATCCATTAATCCGCGAGACCAGAAGGGAGTGTTTGGAGGATTATTGGGATCTTGCCGGTGTGGAATATGTCCTGAATGGTATTCAGGCTGGAACCATACAGATATGTGAGATGTATCTAGATACGCCTTCACCGATGTCCTTCCTGCTTCGTCAGCAGTCAGAAGCAGCAATGATGTATGACTATTATCCTACACCAATCGGAATACAGAATGCAACTGAGGAACTTTTAAAGCAGGCAAAGCTACTGGAACCCTCCAAGGAACAGCTTGACAGGGTAACGCAGAGGACAAAGCTGCCTGAGGATGAGAAGCAGCTGCATACACTGCTTATGATCGAAGGAGATTTGATTGCAGGCGAGCTTGAGGTCCCCATCGAATGGTTGGAGAAGCTTGCAAGAAATGAGCAGGTGAAGTATATCGAACCAGGGCTTTGGATTGCAGCCGAACAGGAGGAGAAATATATCCGTGCTTTATTCTCCGGGGACACAGAAACCAGAAGCCAGATCGTCCTTCGTCTGCTTAGATATCGAGGAGCTCAGACCATCGAGCTGGTAGCGGAACGCTACCTGTGGTCACAGGAAACAGCCCAAGCATTGCTGAAAGCACTGTGTCAGGATGGGAAAGCAGTGGAAAGCGACGGGTTGTATTATCACGGTGAGCTTTACGACCGTGCCAGGAGGGAGACCATCAAATTTAGAAGAAGCATGGCGAAGACAGTACCCTCGGAGTGTTATGCAGCCTTGCTGTCCAGACGTACCAGAGTAGCAGCTCCTCCGGAGCAGCAGCTGGATACAGCTATGAAGAGCTTATGTGATATGGTTTATCCGGCTGCTATATGGGAAAGCACCTTACTTCCCGGACGGGTCGGAGCTTATCGCAATGAACTTCTGGATTCCATGCTTTCAGGAGGTAATTATATATGGCAGCTGACACAGGAGGAAGGACTTTGTTTTCATCGCTATGAGGATATCGACTGGGATGCTGATTTATCGGAAGTATTGGAAGGCTTAGAAGGGAAAGAACGGGCAGTCTATGAAGCCTTGCTGAAGCGCGGTGCAAGTTTTATGCAAAGACTGGAGGGTGCCCTAAGTGGTGAATCACCCTATGATGTCCTGCTGGGACTGGCAGAGAGAGGACTTGTCTGCGCAGACAGTTTTATGCCTGTGAGACAGTGGATCAACAGAGAAAAGCTGAATAAGGGAACTTTAAAGCAACGTATCAGTGTAAGAGCAAAGGCAATGACAACCGGACGGTGGGAAGTAATCCGACCCTTGCGGGTGCTTACTATAGAAGAACTGCTGGAACGGGCCTTTGATCATGCGATGATACTGAGCAGGGAGACGATTACCGGTATATCCTGGGGTACTGCTTTAGAGACCCTGCGTGTATGGGAATATACAGGCCGAGTGCGCAGAGGGTACTTTATTTCCGGCTTATCCGGTATCCAATTCATTAGAGAGAAGGATTTTTCAGGTACGCTGATCGCCCTCGAGCATCGGGAGGAGGATATTCTATGGCTATCAGCCATGGAACCGTCCCAGCCCTGGGGTAAGAGCCTTCCCCACATGCCGGACAGATCCTTTATGAATATCGCCGGAACTGCTGTGGCACTTTGGAATGGTATCCCTGTTGCGGTACTGGAGCGACAGGGGAAGACACTCAGAGTCTTTGCTGAGGAGATGGTGCCCGCCATACTTAAGAGTCTGGTGCAGGATTTCCTAAAGAAACGGATCTTTCCCGGAATCAACAGACTGACCCTAAAGGAATATCCGAAGGAAATGGCTGAGGAGCTCAGTAACGCAGGCTTTAGGCATGAATTACAGGATTATGTATTGTATAGATAAAATTAAACAGATAAAGTTTAACAGATAAAGTTTAGCTGATTAAGTTAACAGATAAAGTTTACAGATAAAAAACTGACCAATGATGCCATCGACTAAGAACTGCGTATCATTGGCAGTTTTTATAATTGAAGTAAGTTGGCTAATGATTGCTATGAAAGGCAGATAAATCTTTATAGCGGTCAGACAATAAATCGTCTATAATGAAGGTATCAGAGTTATGGTTTGTATCCGGAAGGAGGGGTGAGATTGTATAATATACTTGATTATCTCAAATGGCGGGGAGACTTAAGCTTTGCACAGGATGGCTTAAATGAAGTGGATAATCTGATCCTGTCTACCTTAGCTTATATTGAATTTGATGGTATTGTTCCCTTCGAAAAGAATTCGGAGCGCATCCTTCTTTCTGATATTGCAGCGCAGGCTTATGCTGCAATCGATTTTAGTGCACCCCGTGCTAAGAACCAATTCTTTATTCAGATTACCAGACTTTTGTTGGAAGCTGCTGCAACGAAGCGCTTTGGAGCGCTTTCGCTGTCCCATTATATTAATCGGATCGATCAGGAGAATTCTGAGCAGTTTTCGGCGGTCGTGTTCTCAATCAATGACCATCTGCATTATATCGCCTTTCGTGGGACTGACGATCTGCTTGTCGGCTGGAAGGAAGACTTCCAGATGAGTTTTATGGATGAGGTACAGGCGCAGAAGGATGCCGTAGCTTATGTCAGACATATCATCACCTCCCTGGAGGGAGATATTTATCTCGGAGGTCACTCTAAGGGTGGCAACCTTGCAGTATATACTGCGGTTACTATGAATGAAGCTTACGAGCGTATGATTGCAGTTTACAATAATGACGGACCCGGCTTTCAGGAAAAGTTTCTTGAAAGTCCCGGTTATCATAGCATGCTCCCGAAAATACATACGATTGTTCCAAAATCCTCAGTGGTTGGTATCCTGATGGAGCATCTGGAGGACTATGTTATCGTAAACAGTAATCAAAAAGGGATCGGTGGGCACAGCTCCTTCGCCTGGGAGGTAATCGGAAGCCATTTTGTCTATAAACCCGGACTTATGAAGTCCAGTATTATACTAAACCGCACGCTCCGTCAATGGCTTAGTAAAATTGCAGTAGAGGAGCGTGAAGCCTTTGTTCAAGAATTATTTGAGATATTTTATGCTTCCGGTCTGGTTACAATTAGCGGTATCTCGGAGGATAAACTAGCGGCGGCCAATAATATGCTTAAGGCCTATAAGAATATCAAACCGGAAGCGAAGAGAATGATGAAGCGTCTGATCTACCTATTTATCGAGGAGGGTCAGAAGGTATTTATCTCCTCACTGGAGGAGGATATCGGTGGCTTAAAGATTGGTAACAAACGCATCCTAAATCATCAGCTGAAGGGATATATCACTCTGAAGTCACCGGAGGATTAAAGATTGATCAGAGCTTCAATTTCACTGATATGAAGCTTGAAGTGCCTCAGATAATCGATAATCATCGCTTTCAGCGGGATAGTTTGATTCAGAGCACTGAGCCATTCGTTCTCCAATTTATCCGGGTTTACATGATTGATCACATGTATGATATGCAAATTGGTATATTTCCATAACTGAACCAGGTCCTTCCAGTCTTCCTCCTGATAGTTCTGGATTGCAATCCATCTGTCATTATTGCCTTTGTTCGCATAATCCGGAAATATAAGAGGACTGGGCTGATATTGCATATGGATGATTCTATGGGTATTGTTAGAGGCTGAATCGATCATATGACCGACAATCTGCTTGATTGTTCTGTTCTGATTATTTCTTCTTTCAGAGATCACTTCTTCCGAAAGCTGTAATAGTTTTGGCTCCCACTCATGAATTAAGCTTAAAAGCTCTTGATTATTCTCTTTGAATTCTTTCATGTAAATAAGCTCCTTTCGTATTTCCAAAATTTATATTGTATGATATCATAGATTATACGTAAGGTAAAATTGATAGTTTCTATTTAATTAATCGATAAAATCGAAATCGATATTATTGAAAACAATACAATCGAAATCGATAGTATCAAAATTGATACAATTAAAATCGATAGTATCAAAATTGCTTCTATCGATAAGGAGTAGCACATATGGAATTCAGACAACTATACACTTTTATGACAATCGCAAAGTTGCAAAGCTTTTCGAAGGCTGCAGGAGAGCTGGGGTATGCACAATCCTCCATCTCCTCACAGATACAGCTGCTTGAGCAGGAGCTGAAGGTGAGACTGTTTGAGCGCCTTGGGCATACTATCACATTAACAGCAGAAGGTAGAAAACTATTGCCGATAGCAGAACAGATATTAAAGCTGTCGATGGAAGCAAAGAGCATAGCAGGGGACCAGGAGAAACCAAGCGGAACTTTGATTATAGGTGCGGTAGAAACCTTATGTGTGTCGAGGCTGCCTAATCTCCTGAAAGAATTTCGAACACGCTATCCGGAGGTTGAGATATTAATGAGATTTGGGACTACCTCGGAATACCTTAGTTCTTTGAAGGAGAATACAATCGACATAGCATTTTTCATTGACCGGGAAATAATCAATGATGATACGATCACTGTATGGCAAAAGGAAGAACCTATGGCCCTTCTTTGTTCACCGGAGCATGCATTTGCAGGCAAAGCTGAAGTATTTCCGGAGGATTTATCAGGAGAACCCCTGATTTTAACTGAACCCTGCTGCGGTTATAGGGCACTTTTTGATAGCATCATGTCTCAATATCGTGTCAAGCCACGATCAGTGATCGAAACCGGGAATGTGCACGTAATCAAGCAGCTGATCTTAAGCGGCATGGGAATCGCATTCTTACCGTTGACCGCAGTCGAGGAAGAGCTTGGGCAAAGGCGATTGGTTAAATTGAACTGGAAAGGACCTGATTTTCCGGTATTTACCCAGGTGCTTTACCATAAATCCAAATGGATGTCAGCAGCCCTTAAGGCTTTCATAGATTTGATTAACGAAAAATCATTCTAGATCACCATGATTACTTATTTCAATAACGATTTTGAGCGGACAGACCGCGGACGGACTTTGGACAAAAAATTCTTGACTTGGAGTTAGCTCCAGGTATTAGACTAATATCAGCGGTACTTTTACTGCGAGTGCGATAATTGCTATTTATTACGGATCATGAAAGGATGAGCAATATGAAGTATGCAAAATTAGGTAATTCCGGAATCGAGATATCCAGATTATGTGTGGGTTGCATGAGTTTTGGTGATCCGGCCAGCAAAATGCATGCCTGGACACTGAATGCTTCCGAAAGTGAGGCGATCATTAAGCATGCTCTGGGGCTTGGCATTAATTTTTTTGATACTGCTAATGTATATTCAGCAGGTACCAGTGAGGAGTATCTGGGAGCAGCGCTTCGTAGCAATATAGCGCGTGATAAAGTAGTGATCGCAACCAAGGTATATTTCAATGAGGGACATCTATCCAAGGAAGCGATACCGAGAGAGCTTGACGGGTCCCTAAAGCGTCTGGGAACGGATTATGTGGATCTGTTAATTATCCACCGTTTTGATTATGATACTCCGGTGGAAGAGACGATGGAAGCACTCCATAAGGTAGTACAGGCAGGAAAAGTACGTGCGCTTGGCGCTTCAGCCATGTATGGCTATCAATTTGCTAAGCTTCAGAATACTGCAGAAAAGAACGGATGGACAAAGTTCGTATCCATGCAGAACCATTATAATCTTCTGTATCGTGAGGATGAGAGGGAGATGATTCCGATCTGTAAGGAGCAGGGAGTGGTATTGACGCCTTACAGCCCTCTTGCGGCAGGAAGATTATCGAGACCCTGGTCTGCTGAGACCTTGCGAAGCCAGACGGATGTCGTAGCTGCTGGAAAATATGACAAAACCAAGGATTCTGATATGGGTATCGTGAACCGGGTGTCAGAGCTTGCGAAGAAACACAATTGTACGATGACTCAGATAGCTTTGGCTTGGCAATTCGCCAAGGGAGTGACCTCTCCCCTGATCGGTGCGACAAAGGCAGAATATTTCGATGATGCAGCCGGCAGCTTTGATATTTCATTGAGCAAGGAAGACATCGTATATATGGAAGAACTATATACAGCTCATAATGTAGTAGGTGCTTTATAAGGGATGGAACAACAGTTACTTTGAATTTGGATAATACCGATAGCCCGTTAGGAGGAAAAGTATGACGATTGCTGAAGTTAGCAGGAAATACGATTTATCACAGGATACCCTGCGTTATTATGAACGTATCGGTCTTCTTCCCAGTGTAGCAAGAAATAAGAGCGGCCTGAGAGATTATTCTGAGGAAGACTGTAAGTGGGTGGAGTTTATCAAATGCATGAGAAGTGCGGGACTTCCTATCGAGGTACTGATCGAATATATGAATCTGTTCCAGCAAGGAACCTCCACCGTGAAGGCAAGAAGAGAGCTTCTGATCGAGCAGCGCGGTGTCCTTGCCGAGAGAATGGAGGAGTTGAAGAAGACAATTGAACGCCTGGATTATAAGATAGCATATTATGACAATACTGTGAAACTGCTTGAAGAAGAACTAAAAAATCCGAAGGAATAATTGGATAAACTATTAATAATATTAAAAGAAACTTAAAGAAATCTTAATGGATATGACGTTGACTTGAGAATATAGGTATTATATAGTTATACTGTAATTCGGTGGAGAGCTTCCATCATAATACTTAAATAGTTTACAGTATGCATTAGGATGAAGGGAGTATTTTATGAATGAATTCGGTAACAAGAGGGCAGTAAGCAACATTATTGTTGCGATTATCTTAGTCATAGGAGCAATCGCATCTTCTATGATTTTGATAAATGGCGTGGTAGAGGTAAAATCATCTCGAACCAATATTATTGTAACAGGCTCGGCAAAACAGAAGATTACCTCAGATATGATTGTCTGGACCGGAAGCTTCAGTACACAATCGAACCAGATGCAGGATGCATACACTAAGCTTGAAACCAGTAGGGATAAGGTTTCTGAGTATTTGGTAAAGCAGGGAATTGCCAAAGAGGACATCGTATTTTCATCCATTAATACCAATATCAATTATGTGATGAATGACTACGGAGTATATACTAATATCGTTGACAGCTATAACTTAAGCCAGACGATTACGATCAGCTCCACCGAGATTGATAAAATCACGGATATTTCCCGTAAGGCAACAGAGCTGTTGAGTGAGGATGTCGCATTTCACTCTGATCCGCCTCAATACTTCTATACCAAGCTTGCAGATCTGAAGGTTAGTATGTTGGCGGAGGCAACAGCGGATGCCAAGAAACGTGCCGAAATGATTGCTGAAAATGCAGGGAATAAGCTTGGGGATTTGACTTATGCCGATATGGGTGTTATGCAGATCACACCTTTATATTCCAATGAAATCTCCGATTACGGTATCAATGATACCTCGTCACTGGAGAAAGAGATCACCGCAGTCGTACATTGCCAATTCGAAATTGATAAATAAACTATCTTGACAGTGACAGATAGTTCGATTATCATGAAACTATGAGTGAATATAACCTTGTAAAGATATTTAAAGCGTTATCGTGCGATCAAAGGTTCTATCTTTTTAAAGCTCTGTGTGAATGGTGTGAGACGGAAGAGAATAAAGGTGGTGAGTACATAAATAACGAAGGACTGGATAAGTGTTTTACAAAAGCATGCTGCTGTATGAATTTATCCAAATCTACAATTTCTCATCATTTTAAGGAATTACAGAATGCCGGTCTGATTTCCTATACCAGAAACGGTCAGAGCTTTTGCTGCAAGATTAACCGGGAAGCCATCGCAGAAATAAAAAACTTCTTAAAATAACTGATATTGTTCTGTAGAAGAGTCTGCAGAACAATATTTTTACTCAAAGAGTTCGATGGTAATAGAACAATCGATAAGAGCTACAATATTTTACAGGGTCCGATAGTATCGATTATTGGTCAAGGAGATATTATGATGAAATGGGATTTCGAAAGAATGTATTCTGTATTTCTTAAGTACAATCAAAAACTGCTTCTTGATGGACTTTGGGGAGTGGAACGTGAATTACAGCGTGTTACATATGAGGGTGATCTGGCCTTGACACCGCATCCGCCTGCTTTTGGTGATAAACTGGTGAATAAGGAAATCACGACTGACTTTTCGGAAAGTCAGATGGAACTGATCACACCTCCTTTTCCTTCTGTGGAGGAGGTAGATCGTTATTTGAGCATTCTTCATAAGAAAGCTGAGCAGGAGGTCGGAGATGAATTTCTTTGGCCTCTCAGTATGCCGCCGAGATTACCGGAGGAGGAACTGATTCCAATTGCTGTTTTTCCTGATACGACGGAAGGGCAGGCTGCTTACAGATATCGACAGGGGTTAGCCAACCGTTATGGTAAGAAGATGCAGATGATCTCCGGCATTCATTTTAATTTTTCTTTTGGGAAGGACCTGTTGAAGCTGCTCCACAAGGAATTTGGGGAAAATCATACAAAGACGGAATTTGCGGATGAAATCTATTTTTCGGTGGCAAGAAATTTTTTAAGATACCGATGGCTGCTGATTTATCTGTACGGAGCTTCTCCTTCCTATGATGCTACCTATGCTTCCGTGATGACGAAGGAAGTAGAGATAATCAGAAAATGCTGTCCCGAGTGCTGCAGCAATTATGACAGATTTGCCACCTCACTGCGTGTCAGCCGCTATGGATATGCTAATCCTGTACAGGTACGAAATTATGTTTATTACAACACAAGAGAGGAATACATACAAAAAATAAGGGCTTTGATGACAAGAAAGAGTAAGAAATATGCAAAAATAGACAAGCAATTAAATGATAAGATACTGCAAAAGGATAGTGAATTTTATAGCTCCATTCGATTAAAGCAGATCACAAAACCCGGTGAAAGCCAGTTGGATGCTCTGGAAAGACGAGGAGTACAATATGCTGAGGTACGGATACTGGATGTAAACCCATTTGTCAGGAATGGCATCAGCCTTGAGCAGATGTATTTTCTTCAGGTTTTTATGCTGTTTTGTCTGTTTGAAGAGAAGCAGCCGCTGGACCTCGCCGAAATGAAGCTTATCAATAAAAATCATCATATGGTTGCATTGTCAGGACGGAAAGCGAAGCTGATGCTTTATCACCCAAACGGCGGAAGAATCAGTATGATCAGGTGGGGAGAGTCAATATTTGAGCGATTAATACTCATAGCCGGATTGCTGGATCAGGCAACGGACAGCAGTGTTTACAGCCGGTGTATTCAGTCTGAGTATGAGAAGCTTAAGGACAGCACCCTGCTGCCATCCTCCAGAATAATAGAGGAATCGAATCACAACCGGGAAAGCTTTCTGGAGTCCGGAATGAGAATAGCAAAAGCGAATAAATTCGTCAATAAAATGGAGGTATCAGGATGGTAAAGGGATATGAAGGCTTGGAACTGTCGACCCAAATGATCATCAAGGAGGCTGTAAGACGTAAGGTTAAGGTTGAGGTGCTTGATTGGATGGATAATTTCATCCGTTTATCTGATGCAAACCATGTGGAGTATATCAAGCAGGCAACGAGAACGTCGGCTGATTCCTATATCGCTCCGCTTATTATGGAGAATAAGGAGGTTACGAAAATCATCCTGAAGGAACAGGGGATTCGTGTACCGAATGGAGTGACAATTAAAAATGTCGAGGAAGGGATTGAAAGGCTTGAGGACTTCTGGGGGAAGGATCTTGTGATCAAGCCAAAATCCACAAATTTCGGCCAAGGAGTATCCATCCTGAAGTGGGAGTATACGACGGAAGAGGTCAAGGCAGCGATCAAAGCTGCATTTCTCTATGATATAGATGTATTAATTGAGGAATATATCATAGGCAAAGAATATCGGTTTTTTACAGTCGGAGAGGAAGTTGCAGCTATTCTTCACCGCATTCCTGCCAATGTCACAGGAGACGGGAGCCATACCATACGGGAGCTGGTTCAGATAAAGAATAATAATCCTTTGCGGGGAAAGGGCTATGTGACCCCTCTGGAGAAAATTGCATTGGGAATGACAGAGCAGGAGTATCTTGCTCATCAGGGGAAGGACTTTGATACAATACCGAATGAGGGGGAAGTGGTTTACCTAAGGGAAAATTCCAATATCAGTACCGGTGGGGACAGTATAGATTATACAGAGGATATACCGGATGAATTCAAAAAGATTGCAGTGAGAGCAGCAAAGGCTGTTGGAGCGAAAATCTGTGGTGCGGATATCATTATTCGCGATATTCATGAAAAACCGCATACAGATAATTATGCCATCATCGAGTTGAATTTTAACCCGGCTATCCATATTCACGATTATCCATATCAGGGCAAGAACAGACAGGTGGAAAAGAAAATACTGGATCTTCTTGGCTTTGAAGAAAGGATCTGATATAATCTCCATCATATAGTAAAGCATTCGATGCTATTATGAAATTTATGGATTTCATAACAAGCAGGACGGAGGACGTTATGGATCAAGCTCATTCAGAAAAAACCAGGGTTGCATTTATCTGTGTTCATAATTCCTGTAGAAGTCAGATCGCAGAAGCATTGGGAAGGTTACTCGCCGCCGATGTATTTGAAAGCTATTCAGCAGGTACTGAGACAAAAGAGAGGATTAATCAGGATGCAGTAAGATTGATGAAGCAGGTTTACGGCATCGATATGGAGCAACAACAATACAGTAAACTGATTAGTGCTATTCCGACACCTGATGTGGTAATTACTATGGGCTGTAACGTGAATTGCCCGGTTTTACCCTGTAAGCTGCGTGAGGACTGGGGACTGGAGGATCCCTCCGGTAAGAGCGATGAAGAATTTTTAAAGACGATCAGTATGATTGAGAGTAAAATCAGGGATCTGAAGGAAAGACTAAAGAAATAACAGCGAAAACCGTATCAATATAATAATCAGTCAGGAAGTGAGCGGATTACATGATCTGTTCACTTCTTATATTTTACCCTACTTTTACTATGCTCTCTTATATAAAAAATAATATTGACTATCCTCTATTTATGGACTAATCTAGTATATAGATAAATATCTATATACAGATCAGTAACAATACGCATAGGAGGAAATACCGGTGGATATATCTATCAATTATGCTTCAATATTTAAAGCGATATCGGATGAGACGAGATTACGAATTGTGGAAATGCTGTCTTGCGGTGAAATGTGTGCCTGCGATATCTTGGAGTATTTTCAGATCACTCAGCCAACCTTATCCTATCATATGAAAATATTAACCGACAGCGGTTTGGTAATGAGCCGGAAAGAGGGTACATGGATCAGGTACAAGAATAATGAAGATTTACTGAAGACTTTACAGAGCTACTGGACTAAGTTGATTGAAGGAGATGAGTCCTGCATCTGTCATCAGATGAAGGATGTAAGCAATACCTGTAAGATATCTGCTCTATGATGGAAAAGAATAATAAAAAAGGAGATATAACATGAGTAATCAACAGACGGCAGGAATAGGATTTTTTCAAAAGTATTTAACGATATGGGTGGCATTATGTATGATCGTTGGAGTAGTAATTGGCAATTTTTTGCCTTTTGTTCCGGACTTCTTCGATCGCTTTGAATATGCCAATGTATCGATACCGACAGCCATCCTGATCTGGGTAATGATTTATCCGATGATGATGAAGGTTGATTTTCAAAGCATCAAAAACGTCGGAAAGAATCCAAAGGGATTATTCGTAACCTGGATTACCAACTGGCTGATCAAGCCCTTCACCATGTATGGTCTGGCAGTGCTGTTTTTCTATATCATATTCGGCGGTATCATTCCGCCGGAATTGGGGAAAGAGTATCTGGCCGGAGCTGTGCTCTTGGGTGCAGCACCCTGTACAGCGATGGTATTTGTATGGAGTCAGCTGACCAAAGGAAATCCGGCCTATACAGTAGTTCAGGTTGCCACCAACGATCTGATTATTCTGATTGCTTTTGTACCGATTGTTAAGTTCCTCCTGGGTGTCAGTGATGTAACGGTCCCCTGGGATACCTTAATCCTATCGGTAATTCTTTTTGTGGTTATTCCTCTTTCAGGAGGTATTATTACACGACTGCTGATAACCAGAAGAAGGGGGCTGGAATATTTTGAAAAATCCTTCTTACCGAAATTCGATCAAGTTACCATTGTCGGGCTTCTGCTTACCCTTGTACTGTTATTTTCCTTTCAGGGAGAAGTGATACTGGGCAATCCTCTACATATTGTTCTGATTGCAATACCACTGACTATCCAGACGTTTATCATATTCTTTATCGCTTATCTGCCCTGCAGATTATTAAAGCTACCCCATGATATAGCAGCGCCTGCAGGTATGATTGGGGCTTCGAACTTCTTCGAACTCGCGGTCGCAGTTGCCATTGCACTCTTTGGGATGGATTCACCGTCTGCACTTGCGACGACTGTCGGAGTACTTACTGAGGTTCCGGTAATGCTGATACTGGTAAAGATAGCAAATAAAACAAGCCACTGGTTCCACACCTGATTAATATTGTTCTGTAGATTAGTCTACAGAACAATTTTTTTATTATTGTAGAATTCCTATTTTGTAATAATGTCAGAACTGTTATAATTGTTACAATTGCTATAATTATGAAGAAGGAGAGGGTAAAACATTGTCTTTTATTGATCGCCCATATACGAAAAAACTGATCAAGGATTTAAATGTCGGAGAGGTTACACTCCATCCGCTCTATCGTAGCGATGGCTTACTTCTGATCGATAAGAATAGAACCTTGAATGAAGGCTTAATTAATATCATTCATAAACACCTCATTCCTTATGCGTCGGTCTTAGTGGCAACTTCCTTAGAGGATTTTCTTGAATTTGTGAAGAATGATTGTGCGGATACAAAAGAATTCCTGAATGAACTGAAGGCTATGGCCAAAGAATATCAGAGCAATAATACCCGGTTCTCCGAAGAGTCTGATACAAAGAAGGAACAAGGGGAAGAAGGAAGCATTTTTGTACAACAATTACTGTCCTGTCCTTATTGGATATTACTTGAGAGAAAGCTTGATTCAGATCATGCAAAAAAGCGTTGCAGGGCTGTCAAAGAAGGGCTCATAAAAATATTGAATGATAATAAGGTCTTTGATCTTCGTTGAGTTACAGGATGGAAGCAGGATTAACCTGATGACGATGAAGGTATAATGAATAAATATAGCTTTACCAAATTTTCTCTTGACAACAACTGGAAGGGAGTGTTATATTCATAACAGTTGAACAAGTGAGCAACTGTTGTGTTGTAATAAATGTGTTGTTGGGAGGGTTGATATGATACAAATCATAGGAATGATTGAGATATTAATATTTTATACTGCTTATTTTATTAAGCTGATCGGGCAGAAGAGGCGGGGAATCAAGACAAACCAATTGGGACATGGGACGAAATCACGGCGGACAATTATCATCGAATTACAATTAAAAATTATGAGTATGTTCATCGTTGTGGCTATGGTGGCCAGTGTGGTTCTGGATACAGCCCGGTTTACTGAACAAGTGATAAGAAGCCTTGGTTTGATCCTATTTGCAATAGGAATTTACCTCTTTATTACAGCCATGGTAACCATGAAGGACAGTTGGAGGGCGGGTATTCCGTCTGAAGAAAAGACAACGATGATATCTAGTGGAATATACAGATTCAGCAGAAATCCGGCATTCTTAGGCTTTGACCTGACATACATAGGAGTCTGCCTGGCTTTCGGGAACCTTGTTCTTTTCATAATTGCTACGATAACAATAATAACGATGCATCTGCAGATCCTGGAGGAAGAGAAATTTCTTGAAAATACATTCAAGGAGGAATATCTAACCTATAAACGTAAGGTCGGGAGATATTTTTTGATCGTCTAGGTATGAAACAGGTTTCATGATAGTTTGATATTTTGAGGATAAAGATTGATATTATACTAATATTGAAATGTGTTGATTAATGGAGACTGGTTGAGATTACTTAATAATAAAGGAGACTTCACTTATGGAGAATTTGGTTCATTATAATGTAATAGCTAAGATCTATGGTTTGCTGGATATCATATACTTTAGAAATAATAACAGGAACCCTAGGAGAGCTTTAGCGAGTTGTATAGAACAAACAGATGCAAGGATACTCGATGTATGTACGGGGACCGCAGCCAATGCGATCGAGATTGCCAAGCGCAATCAATCCTCCGAGATCACCGGCATCGACATATCCAAGGAAATGCTGAATATCGCAGAAAATAAGGTAAAGATGCTCGGACTGAAGAATGTGCATCTGTATGAAAGGAATGCTTTCGACACAGGTTATAAGGACAATACATTTGATGTAATTGTAATTGCTCTGGTATTACATGAGGTTTCTCAGGAAGCCTGCAGAAAGATAATTCTGGAAGCAAAACGTATCTTAAAGCCTGATGGTAAGCTATTGGTGTTGGAGTGGGAGAAACCAAAAAGCACTCTTAGGAAATTGATCTTTTACCCGATCAGAAAGATGGAACCCAAGGGGTTTGATGAATTCTTAAAGCTTGATATGAAAAGCTATTTTCAGCAATTTGGACTGATGGTAACTGATATCAAGCATTGTGATTATAGCAAGGTACTTTGTATAAAACCTATTAAATAAGATGATGGGAATAAGTCAGTACATATAAGATAATGCTAAGATAAAAGCTATACTAAGATAGAAGATATGCTAAGATAAAAGCTATGCTAAGATAAAAGATGCTAAGATAAAAGCTATGCTAAGGTAAAAGCTATACTAAGATATAAGCTGTACGAAGATGATAGCTTATATTAAATCATAATGGACAGGTCCAATAGGTTCTATAACATTATGAATTCAATAGGTTCTATATCACTATGGATGTAGGTTTGTCAAACATATGTTACACCATACCTAATAAAATCTAATAGGACATTCTGAGGTGATTTCCATCCCAGAGGTCTCATAGGAAAGCGGTTATAATCTCTTTTGTTATATGTATTTAGCTG
>JAEZKU010000010.1 GCA_023436065.1 Bacillota bacterium | reverse complement strand
AAACGACTAACCTTCCTGTAATTCAGTTTGTGAGGTGAAAATCTATACTCACCTATACAATAGATATTTTATTAATCTTAGAGTAAATCAACTATCAACTATGGAATTTTAATTTACAATTAAGGTACCAAACATACAAGACACCAATCATACAAGGTATCAACCATACAAGGCCATTCAAATTCAATTCAGGAGTAAGCTTTAAGCTTGGGATCGGTGTTTACTACTAACTCTACTCACCTATAGGCTGAATTAAATACTAAGTTAATGTATTGCAGAACTATATGGTTTTGTGGCTTTATATGCTATAATTACATCCGAGGTATCAGAACTATCAGGAAGTGACTTCTGATAATAAATAATTACATTTGGAGGATCGAATTTGTATAAGCATGTGATTTGGGATTTTGATGGTACATTATTTGACACCTATCCCGTAATGGGATTTGCTTTTCAGAAGACATTGGAAGTGGCAGGGATTACAGAGCCTCTGGAGGAGATATTGCAGCATATGAAGCTGTCCATCTCTGATACTATTAAGTATTATGAAGCGAAATATCATATAGACCATGATTTTATTGAACAATATAAGATGCTTCGGAAGGAGATGGAGGATGACTTATGTAAGCCTTATCCGGGAATTCCGGAGATATGCAGGTATATCAGCACCTCCGGCAGGAGCAATTATATCTTTACCCACAGAGGAGTGACAACGGAGAAAATTCTGAAGCAGCATGGTTTATTTGACTATTTCACAGAGTGTATCACCTCACAGCATAGCTTTGAGAGAAAACCGAGTCCTGATGCAATCCACTATCTGATTGGGAAATATGATATGAAACCAAAGGAAGTAATTATGATTGGTGATCGGGAATTAGATATCCTGTCGGGAAAAAATGCGGGGATCAACGCCTGCTTCTTTGATGAAGTGGGGGGAAGGACCTGTGATGTAGCAGATTATACGATACATGGATTTGATGAGTTGTATCGTATATTGGATTATGTGAAATAATTGCGAGCCAATTCTCATTCTCTGAATAATATAAACTAAAACCATAAAAGAGGTTTGAAATGTGAGAAAGCTCAATCCTCAAAAGGTATTTGTACAATATCGGGATGAAATGAAGCCATATGAACCTGTTACGGGTAGAAAATATACGATCACTCATTCAGATATTACAGCAGAACTTTTTGTGTTTGTGGCAAGAAATTATGCTGAGGATCAAGTCACATCGATGCATGACGAAGTAAGGGTCGCCTGGGAGCTATATAAGGGTAAGCTCATCTTATTTGGCTCCGTGACGGTGGACGATAAAAGCTCGGAAGGAAATACTTATATAAGAAATAAAATCTTCTATACCGAAATGCCTACTGCGCTTCAAGCCTTGCGCCAAGCTGACAGATTCTTATTTGACAATGCTCCTGACCTTGACAGTACACCGGTGATGATTCATTTTATCTCAAGCAATCCAATCTATAATAGAATATATGATTTTGGAGTAATTGGGAACTATAACAAGCCATAAGTAAAAGCTTCCTTCTGAGAGCAAGCTCTCGTCGGAAGCTTTATATTTATGTCTTATGGCTTGGAGCTTTACACTACTACTCCCACTCGATCGTTGCCGGGGGCTTACCGGTGATATCGTAGCAAATTCTGTTCACGTGCTTTACTTCATTCACAATTCTGTTTGAAATCTTGCCTAATACCTCCCAGGGGATCTCGGCAAATTCTGCAGTCATGAAGTCTGTGGTGGTTACGGCTCTTAAGGCAACGGTATAGTCATAGGTTCTCTCATCACCCATAACACCAACGCTTCGAAGGTTGGTTAATACTGCGAAGTACTGTCCGATGGAACGGTCTAAGCCGGCTTTTGCAATCTCCTCGCGATAGATATAGTCTGCATCCTGAAGAATTGCGATCTTTTCAGGAGTAACATCACCGATGATACGGATCGCAAGACCGGGGCCGGGGAAGGGCTGTCTGAAGACAAGCTTCTCGGGGATACCGAGCTCCAGACCGGCTTTTCTTACCTCGTCCTTGAAGAGGTTTCGTAAGGGTTCGATGATTTCCTTAAAATCTACATAATCGGGAAGACCGCCTACATTGTGGTGGCTCTTGATCACGGCTGATTTACCGAGACCGCTTTCGATGACATCGGGATAAATGGTTCCCTGTACCAGGAAATCCACGGTTCCGATCTTCTTAGCTTCTTCTTCGAAGACACGGATGAATTCCTCACCGATAATTTTTCTCTTCTCCTCCGGTTCGGATACCCCTGCAAGTCTATCGTAGAAACGCTGTTGAGCATTGACACGTACGAAATTCACGTCAAACTGAGTGGTGAAGATCTGCTCCACCTCGTCACCTTCGTTTTTACGAAGAAGACCGTGATCGACGAAGATACAGGTCAGCTGCTTGCCGACTGCCTTACTGATCATAACAGCTGCGACAGAGGAATCTACACCGCCGGATAATGCACAAAGTACCTTTTTGTCTCCGATTTTCTCTTTCAGGCTCTTTACCATCTCTTCGGTAAAGGAGGACATTACCCAGTCACCTGAGCAGCCGCATACCTGATATAAGAAATTATGAAGCATCTGTGTACCTTCCGTTGTATGAACTACCTCCGGATGGAATTGGACGCCATATAGATTTTTCTGGGGATTCTCGATAGCAGCGATAGGACAGGAATCTGATCTGCCAATGATTTCAAAGCCATCTGCCGGCTGTTCGATATAATCGGTATGGCTCATCAAGCAGATCGTATTTTGGGATATCGATTGAAATAATTTTGAAGTGGTGGTTACGTTAAGCTCGGTTCTTCCATATTCACGTACCGGAGCTTTGGTTACCTTTCCTCCCAGCAGCAGGGTCATCAGCTGACAACCGTAGCAGATTCCGAGGATCGGGATTCCCATTGAAAAGATTGCGGGATCAATGGAAGGCGCTTCCGGATCATATACACTGTTGGGTCCGCCCGTAAAAATGATTCCCTTAGGGGCCAATTCCTTAATCCGCATGGGACTGGTTGTATGCGGCAGAACTTCGCAATATACATTGCATTCTCTGACTCTGCGGGCAATTAACTGATTGTATTGACCACCAAAGTCAAGCACAATAACGATTTCTTTTTCCACGTTATAACCTCCTAGATATCCTATTGAACTGTTTATCGTATTACTAAAGCCGTGCTTTCTTCTAAAGTTGTTACGCAAGCGAAAGGCTTATTTTACAGGCAAAAAGCTTGCTTCACATACTTCTATAAAAAATGTAGCTTCATGATACAACATTTTCTATAAATATGCTAGTGGAAATATAACTTTTCTCCGATATTAATAGTAGGGCATGAAAAGAATGTCATTTATTCAACATAATGCTCATAAAATGATGGAAATGGTGATAAAATGTACTAAAATGTGATCTGTGCCTGAAAATTAGGCAAAAAGGCCTATATCTTGCTAAAGTTAATCTGTTTACAATTACACCATATCGTGGTATCATGTAACTGACTTACAATATATGGTATTTCTATTTGCGTAATGTTTTAATGGGGGGATTATAATGGGAGGAAGAGTAACACGGGATATGTTCGACTGTGTTCCTGAGATTGATTTTGATTCAGGAAGCAGGTATTTTCTTGGGAACATTCAGAATTACACGCAAGCTCTCTTATCCATTTTAAAGAGTATAAAATCGAAGCTGCCTATTCTTCAGTCAATGATGATGACGCAGGAATATGAGGGGCTTCGTTCCATAACACAGACACTTCAGAAGATGTTTGGCAATATTGGTGCCGGCGGATTAGCGGAGGCTTCCTATCAGATAGAGAAAGCACTGTTAAATGACGAGCTCGATGATGACACACTGTCAGACTATACCTACAATCTGATTACCTTTGCAGACCATCTGGAGCTACTATTTAAGAACCTGGACTTTATGTATAGAACCGATAAGAAAGAAGATACTTCCGGCTTTATGAATTATGATTTCACGAAGACAAAGGAAAGCATCAGAAAATCCTCGGACTTATTGGAGCGCAAGATCATGTAACGTGAATATGCAGAATAATTTAATATAGATCAGTATATAAATTGTTTTGTATACCCCCGCTAAGCCCTGTTTCGCTGACAAAAACAGGGCTGTTTTAATGCAATAGGAAGATATTGCTTCGCAATCCGCAAGGTCGTAAAAGTGTCAGTAAACTGACACTTTTATCTTACTTTCTGAAAGAAAATTAATAAGAACCATAAAAATGGCACAATATATATTAGTGCTATTTTTATGGTTCTTTTTCATGGAGAGCTTTAATTAAAGGAGGAACAGGCATTGCTTATCTTATCAAAAGAAGCTTTTAACATAAATAATCTGGTTCAGGTCATTGTCCTGATGCTGTTGTTGTTCTTTATCGGTTTCATCCTTTTGCTGCTTTATTATAGGTTCAGTCACTTTGGTAAAAGGGTGGATTTCCATGAGTCATCTGGGAAAGAGGAGGAGAATCTCTGCCCTAAGGATTGGGAGAAGCAGATGCTTGAGCTGGCGGAAAGCCATGACCAGGTGAAGCTGATCAGGTACAGCTTTGTGTTGGATGACTATAACCAGATTGCCTATAAGAAACTGAATAAAATCAGGGACAGTATCTCTGAAATGTCGAGCGATATTCTTTCCCTCATACCTGCTGCCAGATGGTTGTTTGATAATTTTCAGATGATGTACCGGGAGATTAAGAAAGTGCGTACCTCCGGTACCAGCTATGCCATCCTGCCCATCCTGATGACGAAGCAATATCGGGGATTTCCGAGAATATATATTGTTGCGAAGAAGATGGTCGCACTCTGTAACGGACATATCAGTGAAGAGAATATTGCGGTCATGCTGAAAGCTTACCAGAAGAAGATTGCACTGACTGACAAGGAAATATGGGCACTTCCGGAGATGCTCGGATTCTGCCTGCTGGAGGAAATTATCAAGATTTCGGGTGAAATTCTTAAACTCATCCGGATTAAATCAGACGCGGATCGCTTTCTGAAGGAAAAGCTGGAGTCTGTGCAGGAGGCAGCGAATATCACAGCACTGTTTAGTGATGTCAGCCAGTATACACAAAATAAAGGAAAAGTAGATAGAAAGAATTGTGTCTGCTTTCTAAAATCCGAACAGGAAACAGCTTCTTTCCATGCACATGTTCTTTATTTGCTAAAGAATATGTCCTTTGATGTGATTTCGATACAGCGATATCTAGATTATCATTTTCCCACAGAGGGGAAGAGGCTTCATGCCAGTGATATTTATCAGGAAGAGGGACGGGTGGAATCCTGTCTCGAGACACGGATACGTGCTCTGATTGTCAGCCTACGGGATATCAATGAGCTGGATGAGGAGAAATTCTTTGAAGAATACTCCTACCTGGAACGGATACTGGGCATGGACCCCGAGAGAATCTATCAGAAGATGGATTCAGAGGCCAAGGGTATGTATCGGGGGGTTATCGTAAAGCTGTCCCTTAGATATAAGATCTATGAGGAAAAGATTGCGGATGCTTGTCTGACTCTTGCCGAAGAAGGCCGAACCGATCTTCATTGTCCCCATCATGTGGGCACCTATCTTCTGGGTAAGGGCTATCCGATCCTGAAGGCAAGGATACTGAAGCAGTCTGAACCAAGGATATTAAAGCAAAAAAGAAACCGGAAAGGATACCTGTATTTTTCCTCCCTGCTTCTGATCTATCTCCTGGCATTTGTGCTGCTATCCTATGTTGTGTCAGTATTCGGAAAAGAGCACAGTGCAGGCTTTTTTGTACTGACCTTTTTTATCACTATGCCGATGCTGCTGGGTATTGCCTTGGAGTTAAATAATTTTATTTTTACAAGAAACATCATGGTGAAGAAAATCCCTTCCCTGAACTATCTGTCAGAGATACCCGAGGGAGCAAGGACCTTTGTCGTCATGCCTGTCATTGTATCTTCCGTAGAACAGGGACTCGAGTATCTGAACAGACTCCAAAAGCATTACCTGGCTAACCGACAGCCCAATCTGTACTTTGCCCTACTGGTTGATTATGAGGACTCGCAGGAGGAATTTCTGCCTAAGGATGAGGAGATTGAAGCTGCCCTGGTTCTTCGTGTGAAGGAGCTGAATGAGCAATATCCATCCGAGCATCAAAGGTTTTCTCTCTTCATCAGAAACCGTCTGTGGAACCCCTCGGAGAACTGCTATATGGGGTGGGAGAGGAAAAGAGGCAAGCTGGAGGAGTTCAATCATTTGTTATGCGGTGCGGCTATCGAAGAAACCAGCTATTCCTTTCTTCTCACCGATGAAAGCATCTTAAGAAGCTTTCGATATGTCATCACCCTGGATGCCGATACGAATCTGCTTCGTGATAATGCGGCCAAGCTGGTCGGACTCATCGATCATCCGCTGAACCGCCCACTCCTGGATGAGGCCAATCAGAAGGTCATGGAGGGCTATGTCATCATCCAGCCCTCGGTCAGAAATCATATCGTTGACAGAAAAGGGAGTTCCTTTGCGAAGATATTTGGGGGTGAATCCGGACTCGCACATTATGGTGCCGTGATTTCAGATATCTACCAGGACATCTTTAATGAAGGGATTTATACCGGAAAAGGTATCTATGATGTGAAAGCCTTTCATAAGCTTCTTCATAAGAAGGTACCGGAGAATAGAATACTAAGCCATGATCTTTTTGAAAGCTGCTATGCAAGGACGGCATTTTCCAGTAATGCAAAGGTGATGGACAGCTTTCCCTCCAGTGTGATTGCATTTGCTAAGAGGGAGCACCGTTGGATCAGAGGTGACTGGCAGCTGCTGCCCTGGCTCTTCTTCAAGAAGACTGCGGACGGTAAGTCTCTGTGTGCACTTGCGAAATGGAAGGTCTTTGATAACTTAAGGCGAAGCATGGTGCCTTTAAGCAAGACTCTATTTCTACTGATGAACTATGCCTTATTCCCCGAGGCGTGGTATTTGTGGATTTTACCCGTGTTCTTTATTGATATCTTCGGGCTGATTGTTCTTACATGTTCAACCCTGGCCCAGAAACTGTTTCGACCGAAGCTGGCTCTGGTCTACAAGGGCTTCTTGAAGGCACTGGGAACCATGGTAAAGAGAGCGGTATTGGAATTTACGATCATGCCCTATCGGGCCTACATTGCAACGGATGCTATGCTTCGAACCTTGTACCGGCTTTATATCAGCAGAAGGAACCTGTTGCGGTGGAATACGGCAGAAGCAGTGGATTCCTCAATCATACACACCAAAAGAGGATACTTTCTGACAATGATCAGCTCCCTCGTGCCGGCAGTACTGCTTTTTCTGCTGGTGCTGACGATACCGGGTAGCATCTTAGGCAGGCTTCTGGCAGCAGTTGTCTGTCTTGTCTGGGCTTTCTCCTACCTGATTGCTTATCATATCAGTCAGCCCGCTGCAAGCAGAAAAGAACAGGTGCAGGATACCGAATTGTTATTAGAGACCGCCAGAAGGACCTGGCGCTTCTTCAAGACCTTCTCGACCAAGGAGAATCATTATCTGTGCCCGGATAACTGTCAGATGTCACAGGTGGAGAAAATCAGTGATAAGACATCACCCACCAATATCGGACTGCAGTTTCTGGCAATTCTCTCTGCATGGGATTTCGGTTTTGAGACAGCAAGCTCTACCGTGCAGTCTGTAGAGCAGCTGATGGACACAGTTCAAAGGATGATGAAATGGAAGGGGCATCTGTTTAACTGGTATCATATTGGTACACTTGAGGTGCTGAATCCTGCATATATCTCCACGGTTGACAGCGGGAACTTCCTTGGTCACCTGCTTACGTTGAAGAATGGTCTTCAGAAGCTTTTGGATCAACCGCTTTATTCCCCCGCCTTTATCAGTGAACTTAGATATCTTCTCCGGCAAAGTAATCTGGAGCTTCAGAAGGAGAAAGGATATCAGATGGTACATGAATTAAAAGACAATTATAACACCATAGGTGACTTTACTGCAGATATTACTGAAATATGGGACAGGATGACGGAAGAACTGAGTAAGAGAGAATGCGCCCGACGCAGACCTGAGGATACGGACGGATGCGGAAGGACGAAGGAATTTCTAAATGCTGTTGACCAAATGGTAAATGAGGTCTGTGCGCTCAAGTTAAAGGATAAGAGTCTGGAGCAATGTCCCAGCTTAAGGATGATCGCAGAAAACGAAAAGCATGGGGCAGCCCTGCAAAACAGAGTAAGAAGATTAAGTAACACGATAGATCATATACTGACAAATGCTGATTTTGGAGCTTTGTTTAATTATCAGAGATTGCTGTTCCATATAGGATATCATGTGGATACGAATCAGCTGGATGCCGGATGCTATGACCTGATGGCTTCGGAATCGGCATTAACGAGTCTGTATGCAATTGCTACGACACAGATACCGCTCAAGCATTGGTATAAATTGGGCAGACCTTTAACAATTGTCAAGGGAATTCCCTGCTTCGTATCCTGGAGTGGAACCATGTTCGAATATCTGATGCCGAATCTGGTATTTAAAGAATACGAAGGCTCTGTATTTTCCCAGACATCAAAAGCAGCAGTATTCCAGCATATGAACTATGCGAAGGAAGCGGGGATCCCCTGGGGGATTTCCGAGTCCCAATATTACCGCTTTGACCTAAATTCCAATTATCAATATAAGGCCTTTGGTGTACCGAAGATCAGACTTCAGCCTGTTCGTAAGAACTCCATGGTAACAGCACCTTATGCAACGATGCTGGCACTGGATGTCACAGATCAGGAATGTCTGGCTAATTTAAAAGAGCTGCAGAAGCTGGGTGCCTTTGGAGACTATGGTTTCTATGAGGCCATAGATTTTAACCTTCCAAGCTCCGTGGATATGACTCCCTATTGTATCGTCAGATCCTATATGGCGCATCATCAGGGAATGATACTGGCAGCCATCAATAATTACCTGCATCAGGGAATTCTGCGGGAGCGATTTCATGCTGAGCCTATGATTAAGGCCGTGGAGGTGCTCTTAGAGGAGAAGAGACAGTCACATCTGATTTCCTTGGCAAAACGAGGCTATACCATTAAGATCGGGAAGCCGCTTTTCCGGGAGGACGGTTACAACAGCCGCTATATCAGCGGTGTAGCACCGGCAGTTCCTGTTGTGAATTATCTCTCGAATGGACGGTACGCCCTGATGATCACCTCGGATGGGGATGGTTTCAGCAAATATGAGGACAGGATGCTTTATCGATTCAGGGCAGATATCTATGCCAATACCGGAAGCTATATCTATATCAAGGATAAGAATACCGGAAGACTGTGGAGCGCCGCTTATCATCCTACCATGACAGAGCCTGAGGAGTACCAGACCGTATTTACACCCTATCAGGCGGAGTTTAAGCGCAAGGATGGAGACATCTCCACCCATACACTGGTCAGTCTGGACGCTGACTTAGACATTGAGATCAGGAAGCTGAGCATTACCAATCACAGCAGAGAGGAAAAGCGTCTGGAGATTACCAGCTATCTTGAGATGGTTGGTGATACCCATCTCGCTGAGTTAAGTCATCCTGCCTTTAATAAGCTGTTTCTGGAGAGTGAATTCTTAGAGGAGGAAGCGATATTTCTCACAAGAAGAAGAGGAAAGAACACCGGGGAAAAGCCATTTCTGCTGCATATGTTACGTACGAATAAAAAGCTGTGCAGAAAAATCGAATATGAAAATGACAGAAAACATTTTATCGGAAGGAACAATACCCTTGCCAACCCGGAAACGGTGGTTCAAAGCATCCCTCTATCCAATCGCTCCGGCTTCTGTAATGATCCGATCATGAGCCTTCGGGCAGAGTTCTGCCTTAATCCGGGAGAGACGATGACACTTGCCTTTATTACAGGGGTATGTGCTTCAAAGGAAGAAGCAAAGGTGATCGGTGAGGAGCTCAGTGTAGCCTACCGTATGGATGACATTCTTGAAAAATTCCGGTTGCAGAAGGATATCGAGTTAAAATATCTGGAAATCAATAAGGTTCAGTTGAATGCTTTCCAGGAATTGATCAGTCCGATTTTCTATCCGTCGAACCTCTACCGGGGACCGGCGGAATATATCCTGCGTAATGAGAAGAACCAGAGTGGTTTATGGCGGTTTGGCATATCGGGAGATCAGCCCATCCTGCTGCTGCAGGTTTCGGACATCAGTGAGGAACGGATGATACGGGATGTATTGAAAGCCTATGAATACCTCAGAATTAATAGAATACCGGTGGATCTGGTCATACTGACAACTGCAGCCCACGGTTATCTGCAGGAAGTGGATTATCTGATCAATGAGCTTACCAGTTCGCTTCGGATTTACGATAATGATGGAGACAAACCAAGCTTTTTCATGCTTCATACCTATGATCTGTCCCAGGCAGAGCTTGATCTGCTGTACACCGTAGCCAGGGTGGTATTCTCCTATGAGACCGGAATCTATTTTAAGAATGCCAAGGATAATCTGTATGAAATGTTGGAAGAATATGAAGCTTAGTATATTTACCAAAGGAGGAAAATCCTCCTGTTCTAGTTATCAATGAAGTTATATTTACCAAAGGAGGAAAATCCTCCTACTCTAGTTATTAACAAAGTTATATTTACCAAAGGAGGATTATCAAGTGGAACTTGCGACTATGCCGGTAAATACTGCTCCAAAAGAGGAGACTAAGGAGTTTTTTAACGGCTTCGGAGGCTTTATCAGGGATGGGAAAGAGTATGAAATCCTTCTGGAGGGAGGTAATCGACCTCCGGCACCGTGGATCAATGTGATTGCCAACAAAAACTTTGGGTTTCAGATATCGGAAGCAGGGGCTGGCTTTACCTGGAGTATGAACAGCAGGGAGAATAAGCTGACCTCCTGGTCCAATGATCCAGTCACGGATAAAGCTTCTGAGGCAATCTATATCCTGGATGAGGTCTCGGGAGAGGTTATGACTCCTGTCTCCTTAGGTAGGACAGATAAGGGAACCTATATCGTCAGACATGGCTTCGGCTATTCCCGCTTCCTTCATGAGGAGCAGGGAATCGGCCAGGAGATGACTGTATTTACCACGCTTCAGGATCCACTGAAGCTTTGGATGATAAAGCTTACCAATCATACGGAGCAGCTTCGTTATCTGAGGCTGACCTGCTATGTGGAATGGGTACTGGGGACGCAGAGGGAGCATACCAATCCTTATATACGGACCTCCTTTGATACGGAGCAGCAGTGTCTTTGCGCCAATAATATCTACAAAATGAGCTTTGAAGACAGAACAGCTTTTCTCTTCTCAAGTGAACCAATCATCGGATATACCGGTGACAGGGATGAATTTCTGGGGCAGAAGTGCAGCATACTGGAACCCCGCGGGGCGGAGATGAGTCTTTCCGAACATGTCGGAGTCTGCCTTGATCCCTGCGGGGCCCTTCAGATCTCTGTGGAGATTCCACCCGGGGAGAGCAGGACGGTGTTGTTCGGCCTCGGTGAATGCGGTGACAGAGAAGAGCTTATAAGGCTTCGGAGTAAATGCTCCAGCGTGGCTTTGGCTGAGCGGGAGTTGGAGGAGGTAATAGCCTATTGGGACAAAATGCTGGGTGTGGTGCAGGTTAAGACAAAGGATAAGGCAGTGGATTACCTGATCAACGGTTGGCTGCTCTATCAGACCATATCCTGTCGTATCAATGCCCGCGCAGCTTTCTATCAATGTGGTGGAGCATACGGATACCGGGATCAGCTTCAGGATACCCTGGCACTGGTTCTTACTGAGCCGCAGACGCTTCGAAGACAGATACTGACAGCCTGCAGCAGACAGTTTGAAGAGGGTGATGTTCAGCATTGGTGGCATCCGCCCATGGGAGTCGGAGTCAGGACGAGGATTACCGACGATCTTCTCTGGCTGCCTTACTGCGTAGCAGCCTATATCCGAAGCACAGGTGATACCGGTATCCTTCGGGAAGAGGTACCCTATATCAAGGGTCCGATATTGGAGGATGGGCAGCATGATTTGATGTTTATTCCGGAGGTATCTGAACTTACCGGAAGCGTATATGAACACTGTAAGAAGGCAATCAACAGAACAAAGCCCGGAGCTCACGGACTTCCGTTGATGGGAGGCGGAGACTGGAATGACGGAATGGATAAGGTGGGGATCGGAGGCAAAGGGGAAAGTGTCTGGCTGGCATGGTTTTTTTATACCCTGCTCGGCGATTTTATCCCGCTGTGCCATGAAATGCGCGAATTCAGTTATGCAGATGAACTACAGAAGAAACGGGAAGACCTGATTGACTCAATCGAGAAGCATGCCTGGGATGGAGAATGGTATCTGAGGGCGTATTATGATGATGGTACGAAGCTTGGAACGAAGGACAGCGACGAATGCAGGATCGACTCCATCAGCCAGTCCTGGAGCGTGATCTCAGAAGGAGCCGATCAGGTAAGGGCAAAGACTGCGATGCAGTCGGCCTGGCGTTACCTTGTCAGGGAAGAGGAGGCACTTTCACTGCTTCTATATCCCCCCTTTGATAAGACGGAGAAGAATCCGGGCTATATTAAGAATTATATCCCGGGTATCCGTGAAAACGGTGGTCAGTATACCCATGCGGCAGTCTGGCTTGCCATAGCGACAGCCAAGCTCAAGGACTACTGTATGGCTCATACGCTGTTTACCATACTCAATCCCATCCATATCACGCATAATAAAAAGGATGCACTTCGCTATGAGAAGGAGCCTTATGTCATGATTGCTGACATATCCTTAAGCCCACCCTACACCGGAAGAGGCGGCTGGAGCTGGTACACCGGCTCTGCCGGGTGGATGTATCAAGGGTTATTATTTTGGTTTTTGGGACTGCGAAAAGAAAAAGATGAGCTCATCATCGACCCGTCCACACCCGCAAACTTCGGTGACTATATGATTCATTACCGCTATGGCACCACCGAGTATGAAATCCGAATAGAAAGCCGAAGTAAAGGAAAGCTCACCACAGAATCCCTTTCCATAGACGGAAAAACTCATCCCGGCAACCGGGTAAAGCTCATCGACGACGGAAAACCACACCTCGTAATCGTGTAGAAGCGTATCCACAACCCTTACTTCCATTATCCTCTATCCTGCCCTTTACCTTCAAGCAGGATCAAAACGGAAAAAAAGGTTGCCTTAAAGCTTTACTCTATGTACTTTAATAAGATAATCTTAGTTAAAGCAGGGCTGCTGCATAAAATTGTGTGGCACTTCAAAAATTAGAATGTTTATCACAGCAATACCTAAAACTATAGCGTGTGAATGATTACTCCATAAGGTGACCGTTTGTCGCCATCGGTACTTAGGCTGTGACAGTGAATTTCTGTCACAGCCTTATGTACCGCTATGAGCGGCAACCGAGTGAGAACGTGTCTCCGTTGGAGTAAGCATCCACACGCTTTTAACATAACCTAAAATGTGATAAACACCACAAGCAAAAAGGGCCGCCACATAATTTTATGCGGCAGCCCCTTCATAATAATGTCAAACTGGGAAGCTACAGGGTAGCCTTCTGTCCCTTGTCTCCCCGCTTGCGCATGCGGACCTTCTTGGCACTTAAGGTTTTCTCGTTGAACTGGAAGGTATCCACGTTCGGATTCAGTGCAGTCGCGAAGGCTACCGAATCATTCTTTTCCAGCGTGATTGCTTTCACACCGCGGCTGGTCTTCTTCAGCTCACTGACCTCAGTAAGAGGGAAGCCGAGGGATAGACCCTTTTCTGTCAGAACAATTACCTTAAGATTACCTGCCAGAACCTCATGTGCGGATAGCAGATTGATTGCTACGATTTCATCCTTTTCCTCCAGCTTGGTGGAGACGATCTGAGAACGGTTTGTTTCAAATTCCACACCGGATACCTGCTTGATAAAGCCGGCTTTGGTGGTAAAGAGGAGCTGGGATTCATACAGCTGTTCAAAGGAGGTATAGAGCACCACATTTTCCTTGCCCAGCTTACACAGGTTATGGATCAGTACACCCTTATCCTTGAATTTGCATCTTGGTATTGTCTCAGCCTTAACCTGATACATATTACCCTCTGCGGTAAATACACATAGCCTGTCGGTATTCTTCATCAGGATAATATGGACGAATTCCTTCAGGTTCTCCTCGGAGGCTCTGGAATAGCTGACTGAGTCGATGGACTTGGTATAGCCGAAACGATCAATCAGGACATAGATATCTTCAATCTTAACCTCTTCCACATATTCGGAAATCGCTGCATTGTCAAGGACAGTCCTTCTGTCTCTGTGGAAGATCTTCTTGTATTCTCTGAGACGACCCTTGATTACCTTATACAGTTCTTTGGTGTCTCCAAGAATCTTATTGTATTCCTCGATGGAGTTCTTCAGGGAATCGTTCTCCTCATGGAGCTTAAGGATCTCGAGACCGATCAACTTACTTAATTGCATTGCCAGAATGGCATCTGCCTGTCGCTCTGTGAAATCCAGCTTGGAGGCAGCTTTTTTAGACTCCTCCGATTTGAAACGGATTTCCTCTGTGTTACCCTCCATCAGACAAGCCTTTGCCTGCTTTACGGAGGTGCTTCCACGAAGGATTTCTATAATGAGGTCGATGACATCGGTTGCCTTGATGAGACCTCCAACGATTTCAAGACGCTTGATGGCTTTATCCAGCAGGTATTCGTATTCCTTGGTATAAAGCTCTACCTGGAAATTGACGAATTCACTCAGGAGGCTTTTTAGGTTGAACACGATCGGCTGCTGATCCTTGACAGCCAGAAGGTTAGCACTATAGGTATCTTCCATGCAGGTCTTCTTATAGAGACCATTTAACAGGTTGTCCAGATCGCGATCCTTCTTCACCTCGATCACGATACGGATACCCTCCTTGGAGGATTCATCACGCACATCATAAATCTCATCAAATACTTTATCCTTGATCAAGGCTGCGAGATTCTCGACCAGCTTGGTCTTATTACCGGCAATGGTGTAAGGAATTTCTGTGATTACGATATTCTTACGGCCGGAATCACCGTTTTCAATCTCAACCTTTGAGCGGATTCTGATCTTACCTTCTCCGGTCTCGTACAGGGCAGGCAGATCATCTTTATTGGTGATGATGCCTCCTGTCGGGAAGTCGGGTGCCGGTATGTAATCCATCAGCTTCCTGACCGTGATATTCGGATTATCCATGTAAGCGATGACACCGTCTATGACCTCATCCGGATTATGGGGCGGAATATTGGTTGCCATACCAACTGCAATACCGGTGGTTCCGTTAATCAGAAGGTTCGGTATCATCGCGGGAAGTACAACCGGTTCTTTCTCACTGTCATCAAAGTTCGGGACAAAATCAATCAGGCCCTTCTCCAAATGGTCCAGTAATGCCATGGAGCCCGGGGAGAGTCTGGCCTCGGTATATCGCATCGCAGCGGCACTGTCACCGTCAATGGAACCAAAATTGCCGTGACCGTCTACCAGAGGAACCATCAGGGAGAAATCCTCGGTCATACGCACCAGGGCTTCATAGATGGAGCTGTCACCGTGCGGATGATACTTACCCATGGTATCACCGACAATACGCGCACTCTTTCTGTGAGGCTTTGCCGGGTCCAGTCCCAGTTCAATCATGGAATACAGAATTCTTCTTTGTACCGGCTTCAAACCATCTCTGACATCAGGTAAAGCACGGGCAATAATAACACTCATGGCATAATCCCGATAGCTTGTCTTCATTTCCTCGGAAAAATCCATCTGAATGATCTGATCAGTATTTTTCTTCATTGTTACCTCCGTGTATCAAAATAAGTCTTGCACGTTCTCTTAGATATCTACCTTCGCATATCTTGCTTCTTCCATAATAAAGCTTCTACGCGGAGGAACATTGCTGCTCATCAGCATTGTAGTGATTTCATCTGCCTCTACGGTATCGCTGATGGAGATCTGGGCCAGGATGCGGGTTTCCGGATCCAGTGTGGTTTCCCACAGCTGGTGGGCATCCATCTCACCAAGACCTTTGTAGCGCTGAAGGCTCAGGATTTTATTGCCTTCCTTCTTACGGAACTTTTCAAGCTCAAAATCATTGAACAGGTATTCGGACATTTTTGTCTTCTTACCCTTGGCGGAGGTTTCATAATCTACCTTATAAAGAGGGGGCAGACCCCGGTATACCTTGCCCTCGAGAATCAATTCCGGCATAAATCTGTAGAAGAAGGTCAAAAGCAGGGTACTGATATGAGCACCATCGACATCGGCATCGGTTAAGATGATGATTTTATCATAACGGAGCTTAGTGATATCGAATTCGTCTCCGATACCACAGCCAAAGGTCGCGATCATCTGCTTTATCTCGTTGTTAACAAGAATTTTCTCCAGAGTTGCCTTTTCTACGTTCAGAATCTTGCCTCGCAGAGGGAGCACCGCCTGCGTTCTTCTGTTTCTGGCGGTCTTTACGGTACCACCCGCAGAATCACCCTCGACGATATATAGCTCACATTCCTCCGGCTTCTTGGAGGAACAGGAGGCCAGCTTACTTCTGGTATCCACGTCACTCAGCTGCTTCATGACGGCTACTCGCGCTTTATCACTGGCACGTCTTGCGTTGAAGGACTTCATGGAGTTATCCAGAATAGCCTTCAATACTTCTACATGCTTATCAAACCAACGTACGGACTCTGAGGTAAATACATCCTCCACGGCAGTCTTTGCATCGGTATTGCCAAGCTTAGTCTTAGTCTGCCCCTCAAACTGCGGATCGGGATGCTTGATGGAGATGATGGCCATCAGTCCGTTACGGATGTCCTTACCGTCAAAGTTCTCATCCTTCTCCTTTAGGACATTCAGCTCCCTTGCATATTGATTCATGATTCGGGTCAGACCGGATTTGAAGCCGGTGACCAGAGTGCCGCCGTCTACGACATTGATACGGTTACAGTAGGCATTGATCTGCTCGGTGTAGCTGTCGGTATATTGAAATGCGATTTCTACCTCGATATCACCGCTCTTTCCCTCCAGATAGATCGGTTCGTCATGGAGTGGTGTCATTTCACGGGTCAGATAAGAGACGAAGCTCTTGATACCGAACTCCTCCTGATAGGTCTTCTCGATGCCTGTATTCTGATCGGTGAAGTGAATTAACAGGTTTTTATTTAAAAATGCGATTTCCTTAAGCTTTTTCGTAATAACATCTGCCTTAAATTCAACGGTTTCAAAGATGGTATCATCGGGATAAAAGGTTACCTTCGTACCTGTATCGGACTTATTACATTTACCGACCACGGGAAGGAGCCCGTCCTCCAGCTTGACGATCGGGTGCCCGCCGTCAACATATTCATCACGATAAACCTTGCCGTCTCTTTTTACCTCAACAATCATACGCTTGCTGAGTGCATTTACTACGGAGGCACCGACACCGTGCAGACCGCCGGATACCTTGTATACGGAGTTGCCGAATTTGCCGCCGGCATGAAGGACTGTGTAGACCACACGAACCGAGGGGATTTTTTTGGTCGGATGAAGATCGACCGGAACTCCTCGCCCGTTGTCACTGATTTCTATGCCACCGTCTTTTAATAATGTAATATCGATCCTTGTACAAAACCCTGCCAGATGCTCGTCGATACCGTTATCGATTATCTCCCATATCAGATGATGAAGACCTCTCGGACCTGTACTTCCGATATACATACCGGGACGCTTCCGAACTGCCTCCAGGCCTTCCAATACGACGATCTGGCTGCCACTATATTGTTCCATGGTGTAGACCCCTTCTGTAAATGTTTTTTCCTATGACTAAAGTATTATGCCGCAGTCGACTCTATATACAATATACTGATATAGGTACTGCCGTGCAATAGCTTATATTGTGGTAATACATTAATCATCCTGGTAATTATATCACATAGATTGAAAGATTTCCAGAAGTATTACAATCATACGTTCGTACCATTTTTAAGATTTACAGAAAAAATAAAAAAGTGATTGAAAAATACGTAGAATGATGTATAATAGGAGCAATTATTGAAGATGAAATCATAGCCCCCTCGAAGCTGAGCGACAGGGGGAATTCTTTCGGCTCACTGGAAAAGGAAGAATTATGTAAAAATATGACAGATAAGATAGGATAGCATATTTATGCAATTTCTATTATATTTATAGCCGGATTTCATACAAATCCGGGATGAAAGGCGACGAGTATTATGGGCCTGTATTTATATGAGACACATCTGCATACCACGGCGGCCAGTGCCTGTGCACTTTTCTCCGGGGAGCAGCATGCAAGATATTATAAGGCAGCAGGGTATGACGGAATTATTGTGACGGATCATTTTTTTAACGGCAATTGCAGCGTGCCGCGCGATCTGCCCTGGGAAGAACGTGTGGACCTGTTCTGCAAGGGTTATGAAGAGACCAAGGCAGAGGGTGACAGAATAGGCTTATCCGTATTCTTTGGCTGGGAAGCCAATTTTAATGCAACAGAATTCCTGATCTATGGTTTGGATAAAGAATGGCTGAAGAAGCATCCCGAGATCCTCGATTGGTCTATCAGAGAGCAATATGAGCATATCCATGCGGATGGAGGCTATATCGTACACGCACATCCCTATAGGATAAGAGCCTATATTCCTGAGGTTCGTCTGTTTCCTGAATATGTGGATGCGGTGGAAGTAATCAATGTCGGTAACCGCAATGAGGAATTTGACAGACAGGCTTATCTTTATGCTAAGAAGCATAAGCTGAGAATGACTGCAGGTACCGATGCGCACGGTATGGAGAAGCTCCATAGCGGAGTGGCATTGAAGAGACCGGCAGAGAACATACAGGATTATATTGACATCATTAAGTCCGGCAAGTACGAATTGATTAAGCCAAAGGCAGAGTGAATGGGTGGGACGATCCGCCTTTCCTGATAGAATTATACAATATGATATAGGAGGTTTCTTAATGAAAAAACCGTTTGTTACGTTGGAACAGCTGCAGGAAATTACAAAGACATACCCTACTCCCTTCCATATTTATGATGAAAAGGGTATTCGTGAAAATGCAAGGAAATTAAACAAAGCATTCTCCTGGAATAAGGGTTTTAAGGAATATTTTGCAGTAAAAGCCACACCAAACCCCTATATTCTCAATATACTGAAAGAAGAAGGCTGCGGCGCTGACTGTTCCTCGATGACTGAATTGATGCTGTCAGAGGCTTTGGGCTTTACGGGAAGCGATATCATGTTTTCCTCCAATGCCACCCCTCCGGAGGAATTTGTTAAGGCAGCAGAGCTGAATTCCATAATCAATCTGGACGACTATACACACATCGATTTCCTTGAGAAGGTAGCAGGGATTCCGGAGACGATCTGTTGCCGCTATAATCCCGGCGGAGTATTTAAGACTGCCAACGGCATCATGGACAATCCGGGAGATGCCAAATACGGCTTTACGAAGGAACAGCTGATAAACGGATTTAAGAGGCTGAAGGAGAAGGGAGCGAAAACGTTCGGAATTCATTCCTTCCTGGCGAGCAATACCGCCACGAACGAGTACTATCCTGAGCTTGCCAAGATTTTATTTGAACTGGCTGTCGAGCTGAGAGATAAGACCGGAGCGGACATTAAGTTCATCAATCTGTCAGGCGGTGTGGGCATCCCCTATAAGCCGCATTCCAAGGCAAATGACATCATGGTGATCGGTGAAGGTGTAAGGAAAGCCTTTGAAGAGATACTGGTTCCTGCCGGAATGGGAGACATGGCAATCTTTACGGAGCTGGGACGCTACATGCTGGCCCCTTACGGACACCTGGTGGCGAAAGCAATCCATGAGAAGCACATTTATAAGGAGTACATCGGGCTGGATGCCTGTGCCGTGAATCTGATGCGACCGGCGATGTATGGTGCTTACCATCATATCACTGTCATGGGCAAGGAAAATGAGCCCTGTGATCATAAGTACGATATTACCGGTTCTCTTTGTGAGAACAACGATAAATTTGCAATTGACCGTATGCTTCCCAAGATTGATATCGGAGATTATATTGTAATCCACGATACCGGTGCACACGGCTATGCGATGGGCTATAACTACAACGGCAAGCTGAAGTCAGCCGAGCTGCTTTTGAAGGAGGATGGCTCCGTACAGATGATCAGACGTGCTGAGACACCAAAGGATTATTTTGCTACATTTGATTACAGCGATGTCTTAAAGGGTATGAAATATGAATAAATATACCGATAAATAAGATAATAAAGCATTTTGTTTTATTCATAAAACAAAAGAATATTTTAACTGTATTGAAGATAAGATATAATGTAACTTTCAAGCCGGCGGACTTATTACTGCAGGATAATGTGATGTTGACAAGAAACAATTGATACGATATAATACTTTGAATGTATTGTATATTGTATAAAAAGCAATATGGAGGAAGGGTGTTTTATGGTAGAAAAGAAGAACATATTGACTTATGAGGGTTTACGACAACTGGAAGAGGAACTTCACGATCTGAAGGTCAACCAAAGAAAACTTGTTGCTCAGAAGATAAAGGAAGCAAGAGAGCAAGGGGATCTTTCCGAGAACGCAGAATACGACGCAGCTAAGGATGAGCAGAGAGATATCGAAGCGAGAATCGAAGAAATTGATAAGATCCTGAAAAATGCTGAAGTAGTTGTGGAAGATGAAGTAGATGTAAATGTAATCAATATTGGCTGTAAGGTCAAGATTTTAGATATCGAATTTAACGAAGAGCTTGAGTATAAGTTAGTCGGATCTACAGAGGCTAACAGCTTAAGAGGCAAGATCTCCAACGAGTCACCGCTCGGTCGTGCATTGATCGGTGCTAAGGTAGGGGATGTTGTCAGTGTGGATGCCCATGCTGGCACCATGCAGTATAAAATATTAGGAATTCAAAGATCAAATTAATATTTAAGATGGAGTAAGCGGGCTTTACCAAGGATTAGACTTGAAGAGAGGCAGTTTACTGCGATAAGAGGTGAAATTCATGGCTGAGGAAAGAATTCAAACAGAGCAGGATATCAATGAATTACTTAAGGTGAAGAGAACGAAGCTTGCAGAACTTCAGGAGAACGGGAAAGATCCTTTCCAGATCATGAAGTATCAGGTGACCAATCATTCCAGCGATATCATACAGGATTTTGAGAGCTTTGAAGGGAAATGCGTATCGATTGCAGGACGTATAATGTCAAAGCGTATTATGGGAAAGGCATCCTTCTGTAACATCAGAGACTTGGGTGGTGACATCCAGACCTATGTCAAGAGGGACGAAATCGGCGAAGAGCCCTATGCAGAGTTTAAGAAGTATGATATTGGAGATATTGTCGGTGTCGAGGGAGAGGTATTTAAGACCCATACCGGCGAAGTGTCAGTAAAAGCGACAAAGATTGTTCTCTTAACTAAGAGCTTGCAGATCCTGCCGGAGAAATTCCATGGCCTGAAGGATACCGATACAAGATACAGACAAAGATATGTTGATCTGATTGTGAATCCCGAGGTGCGCGATACCTTCGTAAAGCGTTCCAAGATCATTAGGGAAATCCGCAATTATCTTGATAATAAAGATTTCATGGAGGTTGAGACACCGGTGCTTGTGCCGAATGCCGGCGGTGCCGCTGCGAAGCCCTTCAATACACATCACAACGCCCTGGATCAGGACATTCACCTTAGAATATCTCTGGAGCTGTACTTAAAGCGTCTGATTGTAGGCGGATTAGAACGTGTATACGAAATCGGCCGTGTATTCCGTAATGAGGGATTATCCGTAAGACATAATCCGGAATTCACCCTGCTTGAGTTATATCAGGCTTATACCGATTACTACGGCATGATGGATCTCGTAGAAGATTTGTTCCGTACTGTTGCCCAGAAGGTACTTGGGACAACTACCATCACCTATGACGGCGTCGAGATTGATCTGGCAAAGCCCTTTGATCGACTCACTATGGTGGAAGCAATTAAGAAATATGCCAATATAGACTTTACCCAGATTCCTGATGAGGCTGCTGCAAAAGCACTTGCGAAGGAGCATCATATCGAGTTTGAGGAAAGACATAAGAGAGGCGATATCATTAACCTGTTCTTCGAGGAATTCGTAGAAGAGAATCTGGTTCAGCCTACCTTCATTATGGATCATCCGGTAGAGATCTCGCCGCTTGCATCCAGAAAACCGAGCGATCCTGATTACACAGAGCGTTTTGAGCTGTTTATCACCCGCAGGGAGATGGCAAATGCCTTCTCAGAGCTGAATGATCCCCTGGATCAGAGAGGCCGTTTCGAGGCACAGGAAGCACTCCGTGCAGCCGGTGACGAGGAAGCGAACCAGCTGGATGAGGATTTCTTAACTGCACTGGAATACGGTATGCCTCCGACAGGCGGTATCGGTATCGGAATTGACCGTCTTGTGATGCTGTTGACAGATTCTGCGGCAATCAGGGATGTATTGTTGTTCCCGACAATGAAGAGCCTGGATACTGCGAAGAAGACCTCCGGCAATGAATTACAGGTTGAGAAGTCAGTAGAAAATCCGGTTGAGAAGATTGATTTTTCAAAGGTTACAATAGAGCCTTTATTTGAGGCACAGGTCGATTTTGACACATTCAGCAAGTCTGATTTTAGAGCAGTTAAGGTTAAGGAGTGCGTAGCAGTTCCCAAGAGTGAAAAGCTTCTTAAGTTTACACTGGATGACGGAAGCGGCACGGATCGCACCATCTTAAGCGGAATTCATGCCTATTACGAGCCGGAAGAGTTGGCTGGTAAGACTCTGATTGCGATCACCAATCTTCCACCCAGAAAAATGATGGGGATTGATTCTTGTGGCATGCTGCTTTCAGCAGTGCACGAGGAAGAGGGCAAAGAAAAGCTGCAGCTTCTTATGGTAGATAATCGTATTCCTGCCGGTGCAAAGCTTTATTAATCTTTCACCCAAAGAAGATATAGAATTTTGATTGAGATTATAATTTCTATTGGATCAGTTTACGATGGCACTTATATCTGGTTATAAACTAGATGTAAGTGCCTTTTTTGTTAAAAAGATATATGGATATGAGAGAACCTTACTTCGTTCATGTCCGTAGAGAAGTAAGTGTGAGAGAATGAAGGTAGAATAAACAGAATATAGCTAGTAAAAATAAATTAAGTGAAAAATTTCTAAAAACAGTTATAATAGAATCGATAGGAGAAGATGGAGGAGTACTGCGAAGTGGGAGTTTATAAATATGGAATAAATATTATTGAGGCAAAGGAGGCAGGGAAGAGATGAAGATAATAACGGATACATCAGCTTTGTACTCTCTACAGGAAGGAAAAGAATTGGGGATAGAAGTTATTCCGGCATGTGCTCTTGTAGATGGTGTGGTTTATAGGGACTATGAGGATATTAGTAGTGAAGAATTGCTGAAACTAATTGAACAGGGGAAGGTTCCCACATCTTCCCAGCCCGCAATTGGAGAAGTGATTGATATTTTTGAAGGTACGCAGGAAGATATTTTGTATTTAACAATTGGAGATGGGTTGTCTGGTACATACCAGAATGCTATGGGTGCAAGAAACAGCGTGGAACAGAATGAACATATCAATATTGTTGATACGCAGACTCTGGCAGGGGCACAGCGTTATCTTGTGCAAAAGGCAATGAAGCTTAAGAAAGAAGGCGTGGGAATAGAGGAGATGGTAAGGCAGATTAAAAAATCTGTTGTAACGTCAGCTTCTTTTGTAATTCCTTCTGATTTTAGCTTTCTGAAGCGAAGTGGAAGATTGACACCAATTGCAGCAGCTATTTGTTCTGTGATTAAGATTGTTCCTGTACTGACACAGACTGAGGATATGAAGAGAATTAAGCCTTTTGTTGTAAAGAGATCCCATAAAAGGGCTGTAGAAGCAGTGGTTGATTATTTTAAAGAGATGAGAGTGAATCATGAGTATATCATTAGTATTGGACATGCTGGTGTTCGTCAACTGGCGGAAGATGTTGTGAAGCAGATTCGAAATCATTTCATAGATACTACTATTGAAATACTCCAGTTATCCCCCACCTTGATTACTCATGGGGGTCCTGGATGTATTACCATTCAGGCAATCTGCAGATAGAAAGGGCAATAATATGGATATTTATATAGAGATATTAACAGTCATAATACTTGGATATATTCTTGGCTCTGTTCCGTTTGCATTGGTCGTTGGCAAGGTATTTTATCAGAAAGATATTAGAAATTATGGAAGTAAGAATCTAGGTGGGGGTAATGCGGGAAGAGTTCTTGGAAAAAAAGCTGGCCTTGCGGTGATGACTTTGGACATTTTGAAGGTAACATTAGTTATTTTTCTGACTTCCATTTTCTTCAAAGTAGAGATGGTGTCCATAATTGGTGGTCTTGCTGCAGCAATAGGACATTGCTTTCCTGTATTTGCCAAATTTAAGGGCGGAAAGGCTGTTGCAGTTATGTACGGTTTTCTCTTTGGTATGGTATTGTTTTGGGAGTACAGTTTGTGGATTTTCTTACTTCCACTCATTAGTTTTTTAGCAGTGCTATATTTGTGGAAGATTATTGCTTTGGCAAGTATATCATCAGCTGTGATAAATACCCTTTTCATAGGAATTATAATAAAAGCTCCTAATTTATTTTGGGCATCTCTCCTGTTTACAGCAGTGATTATTGTGCGACACCGAGAAAATATCGAACGAATTCTTCGTAAAGAAGAGAATAAGATTACATGGATGGACTAGTTGATGAAATCGAAAGGAATGCGTCTATTAAGAAATATAAAATGATTTACTGTATCAGAGATGATTTCCCGACGATGAAGAGCTTGGAGAAATAAATAATGAATAGTTTAAAGAATCTCTTGGAAAACAAGAGATTCTTTTTTCGCTGTGTCAAGTGAGTGTGCTCAATTTCAATTGTACTCATTTGCTTGCCTGTACTACTCCCAATTTAGTCGGATATATGATAAAATAAATCAACATATCAAGGGAGCCGTATTTAGTGATGGAAATTACATTAAAACGTATCTCAACAATTCACATTGGAGAACAGCTTTTAATCTTGTGTAATCCGGTCCATAAAGACCGTTATAGAAGCATTGGACCGCTTCTTCTCCAAGGGATAGAGGCAACAGATTGCTAGTTAGGGAAAGTGAGGAAAACCATGCATAAAAAGGCAAAAAGCGATATCGAGATTTATGAAGTAATTAATAGTTTATCACCGTATATCAGACGTGCGTGGGATCATACAATGCCGCTTAACTGGTCCCTATTAGACCGAATTATTTTTGATTATGAACTACTGTATATTATGGAGGGAGAAGCGATTGTAACAATTGATAAGGTAGAATATATTGCTCGTCCTGGAGATTTGTTCTTAATTCGACCACTAGCAGTCCATTCAATCCAAAGTATCGGTAAGACGGCGCTCCGTCAGCCCCATATACATTTTGACTTTTTCTATCAGGAAGATAGTGAGGAAGTGTATATTCCCGTATGGTCGATGCCCGATGCAGGTGATGATTCGAAACTTGTTCGTGAAGATATCACTGAAATATTGAACATACCGGATAAGATAACATTACCGGATACGCTTAAAATTGAGCAAATCATCTTCTCGATGATTTCGGAAGATGAATCAGCCACAATATATAGTGTAATGAGACAGAAGGCACATATGTTAGAGCTTCTTGCTTATATCATGGAGGAAAGTAGCCTTTACCATACGGATGGCCCTGAGCTACCAAAAGACGCATCGGATGCTATGGAGTTAGCCAAGCAATATATAAGTAATAATTATAATAAAAACCTGCACATGGATGAACTGGTAAAAAAAGTTGGTTTTAGCAGAAATCACTTATGCAATCTATTTCGACTTTGCTATGGCTCGACACCGATGCAGTTTCACATGAGCTTACGAATGGATAAGGCAAAATACATGCTTTCTATTAATAATTATTCTGTTACAGAGGTAGCAGCTGAACTTGGCTTTGATAGCATTCATGCCTTTAGCCGTGTGTTTAAGCGGGAAACTGGTGTAGCTCCACTCTACTTTAAGCAAATTTCAATTCTAAATGAGGAGGTATAGACATGGAGATATCAAGACCATCCGATTTATTACAGCATTTACTTGAATTATCTCTGACTCAATCAGCTACGGAAATCGTAGTAGAAGTAGAAAACGGAGGAATTACGGAGCTCCGTGTCACGGATAATGGGAAGGGAATCATTAACATACCTACAGCTACCCAGCAGGGAATTCTTCAACTTATACATCCTAATTGTGAACTAAAGGTAATTTCCAGACATAAAGGTTCCTATCGTGGACATTATTATCATAGTTTGTTTGGCCATTTGCATGAGTATCGAGAGGTGAGTTGTGAGGAAGGTACTGACATCTGCATCATCAACATGTTTTTTAATTTACCGGATAAATATAGGAAATTGAAGAAGGATAGTGACGAGAGACAGCAAATCATAAATACTACATGCAGATTCTATATTTTAAATGGGATAGCAATCAAACTAAAAAGTAATGATAGGGTAATTTTTAATTTACCCTCTGCACAGACGCTAGAGCAACGAATTAGCTTCTTGCCGTCTTCCTATTGTGAGAAACGATTAGCAGTCATACGACATGCAGCTGGGACAATCTATATATTGAAGTCCAAAGGAGTAGCCTTAAGTAATATTTATGAGGGGGGGTATGTCTTACCCGAAGGGTGGGTCGACCAGTTAAAGGAGCAATTGGCATCTGATAAAACGCTGTTTGCTATAGTATCTCTTAAGCAGAATGTGAATGAAGAAGATATGACGCAGATGATGTTTGAAATAAGGCAGCATCTCACGCAATGGAGATTGAATAAAGAGAGAGAAAAGAAAGAGTTAGAAAATTCCAAACATAAGCCAATCGAACGTGAAACTTTACTAAGGGCTAAGATAATAAAGGGAGAATGTAAAAGCGAATCGCCCATAGTGGCAATGGATAAAAATGAACTAACCGTCACATTACCTAACGGTTTTACCATAATTATACCAATCAGACAGCTGGGCTACTAATCAAAATATATCATAACTTCCAAATGATTTTGATCGAGTATGCAAAATGATAAATAAAAAGTGCTAAAAGATAAATACATTTTTGGTTAAAATTTGTGATAATTGCCGTATCAGCTGATATAAATAATATTTTAGATAGCAATAGGAGGAAAAAGATGAAAAAACACGGCATTATCAATAAATTAATTATTCTATCTCTGGTTATGATATTGTTTGCAGGGTGTGCGTCAAAAAAGACGGACATTGAAGTTTCTACAAATAACAACAGTAGCAATACAAGTAGTGAAAAGGAAGCAAAAAAGGAAACGAATGAGGAAGTTACATTAAATTTACTTGTAGCTTGGCAGGGACTTTCCTTCTTAAAACCCTCAGATGAAGTGAATAATGCTGTTGCAAATGTAATTCGCGAAAAAACAGGTGTAACAATTAAAGCAGAGTGGATTAATACTTCTGAGGTTGAGAAATTAAATGCAATCTTCTCCGTAGCTAGTGACATGCCGGATATGATTATGGCACCTTTCTGGGGTGGGGAAGATGCAAACACGGTTACTATCAAGAAGGCCGCTAAGGATGGATTATTATTGTCCTATGATGATTTACTAGCACAATATCCTTCACCTAATATAGAAGCATCCTACCAATCAGGAATATCACAGAGTTACCTTACTTCGGATATTATGGATAAAAACGTTGGAGATGGTAAGAAATATGTATTGCCAATGCATACACCAGCTACGGTTAATGATACCACCAACTGGGGATACACCGTTTATGCTCGTGCTGACATTTTGGAAGCACTGAACGTAAGCCCAAGTGATATTACAAGCTCTGAGGACTTATATGAACTCGCGAAAAAGATTAAGGAAGGCAACTTTACCGATATCTTAGGAAATCCAATCATCCCAGCGAGCTGCTGGCAGAATGGATGGTCTTATGAATGCTATCTTAACTCCTTCCGTGCTCGCAGTTTCTCCTCCTTTAGAATGGGCGATGATAACCAGTTATACTGGGGTGTCTATAGTGACGATGTAGACAAAGAAGTTTTATTCATGCGTAAGATGATTAGTGAAGGATTATTTGACGTTGAAGCATTCCGTCAGGATGATAATACCGCTAAGCAGAAGCATATCATAGGTGGAGTTGGTCTTACCACTGCACATTATCCCCATATCAAAGCTAACCTTGGCGATTCACTTTATGCTGAGCATCCTGAAATGGAATATATTCCACTAGGTCCTATCCTTGATGCGAATGGAACAACAAGAATGCCTGAGACAAGACGTCTTGACGGACAAACTGGTTCTGCAGTTATGTTAATCACAAAGGATTGCAAAAATACAGAAGCGGTAATGAGGTATCTTGATTACATAAATAGTGAAGAGGGAAGAAATCTTGCTTACTTAGGGATTGAAGGTGTGCATTACACTGTAGTTAATGGAAAGCCTAAGATGACTCAGGAATATTTCGATAAGATGGATGCTGATCCAAGCTATGAAATCAATGAAGGCATTGGCGGAATTGCTACCTTCGGTGTATCAAGATTACCAAATACCATGTTTGAGGAAGCAAAAAGACGAGACACTGATACTGTAGATCAGACCTATGAAACTGTGAAAAACATGTATCCTTTGGAAGCTGAGTCAGGTTATCCAATCACTGTTTTTAATAATGAATATCCCAAGATGGAGGAGTTACAAAACTTCTTCAATACCAATGATTATCGTACCATCATTGAACAGGCATATTTTGCGAAATCTGACGATGAAGCGCTTGATATTCTAAACACTTACCGTAAGAATTTAAAGAATGCCGGTATCGATGAGTATGTAACGTTTATGAATGAGAAGTACCTAACTGGTACAGATATTTTATACTAAAATTTAAGGCTGTTGTTTAATAGTACTTTTAGATATTATACAACAGCCTTTACTAGAGGAGTTGATAGTATTGAAAAAATCAAATATGAAAAAAATACTGACAACGATTTGGAATAAGAAAATATTATATTTATTTATTCTTCCGGCTTTGGTTTGGTATTTTATCTTTTGTTATGTACCTATGTCAGGATTGCTTCTTTCAATCAAAGAATATTCTTTCAGTAAAGGTATTTATGGCAGCGAATTCGCCGAACCTATTGATAAATTTTTTAAACTGTTCTTTAATAATACGAATTTTTGGAAATTGATCCGTAATACGGTACTAATTAGTGTATTAAAACTGATCACAAGTTTTCCGGCACCTATCATACTCGCCTTACTTCTAAATGAGGTTCGAGTGAATTGGTTTAAGAGGACAGTACAAACAATTTCATATTTGCCATTCTTTATTTCTTGGATCATTGTAGTAACTATGTTATCTCAACTTCTTTCCCCCTATGGTGGGCCGATCAATGACCTTAAAGTTAGTTTGTTCGGAGGAGATACAATCTTCTTTATGGGAGAGCGAAGCTGGTTCCTTCCGATTGTTCTAATCTCGAACGTATGGAAAAGTGTTGGTTGGGGTTCCATTGTATATCTTGCGGCTATGAGTAATATCAATCCTGAATTATACGAGGCAGCAAGAATTGATGGTGCGGGTAAGTTCCAGATGATATTTAAAATTACATTACCAAGTATCAGCTCAACAATAGGTATCCTATTTATATTAGCAGTGGGAGGACTTATATCTGCGGGATATGATCCAATCTATTTGCTGCAACAGCCAGGTAATCTCGAATTGTCACAGATACTCGATACATATATCGTTGAGGTTGGTCTTCGTCAGGGAAATTATAGTATCGCTACAGTAGCAAGCATGTTCCAAGGTGTTATAGCTTTAATACTTGTTGTGACAACGAATACAATATTACGAAGAACAACTGAGATATCGTTGTGGTAAGGAGTAGAGAATGAAAATAAAGCTATCAAAGGGCGAGCGTGCCTTTGAAATATGTAACTATATCTTTTTGATGTTATTATGCATTGTCACCCTTTATCCCTTCTTATATATTACAGCCTTATCATTCAATGACGGACTTGATACGCTGAGAGGTGGAGTGTGGTTATTACCTAGAAAATTTACACTGGATAATTATGCGAAGATCCTAGAGGAAGATAATATTATTAATTCCTTTGTTGTGTCTGTTGCTCGTACTGGGGTTGGTGTTTTCATTTCGCTATTACTAATCTCAATGCTGGCCTATGCACTACTAGATAAAGCGTTGCCAGGTCGTAAGTTTTTTATTAAATACTTTTTCATCACCACATTGTTTTCAGGCGGACTCATTCCCTCGTTTATTCTATTTCGAGATTTAAAGCTAACAAATACGTTTTGGGTTTATATTTTTCCGGCAATTTATAGTTTTTATAATATGGTGATCATACGGTCTTCCTTTGAAGGGATTCCTGCTTCCATTGCAGAATCAGCTAAGATGGATGGAGCTAATGATCTGACTATATTTGCTAGATTCTACTTACCGCTGTCGAAGCCGGTATTGGCTACCATTGCGCTTTTTACCGGCGTATTTCATTGGAATGACTGGTTTGCCGGCTCATTTTATATTAGTAAGCCGTCGCTTAAGCCGGCAGCTACATTACTTCGCGATATTTTGTCTCAAATGACATTTGAATCAAGCGGTATGCAAAATATTAACCAAATGATGAATACAACACTGGGTACACAGGCGGCTTCTTCTACGACTCC
>JAEZKU010000050.1 GCA_023436065.1 Bacillota bacterium | reverse complement strand
TTTTTTTCCAGTGCTTCGGTCTTTCTATCTAAAGTCTCTTCTTTAGTCAGAACCCGCTTCTCATAGCGCTGTAATTCTGCTCTACGTTCCTTAGTTTCACGCTCAAACTCATTCTTAGCCTTTAAAGATTCTTCCTTGGCTTCGAGTAAGGCTTCGCGCTTCTTAGTTTCAGCTGTCTTTAAAGCTTCATCTATGATTTCCCTTGCCTTCTCATCCGCACTGCCGATTTTCGCTTCATAAACCTTTTTATGATAAGCATTTGCGATGAACCAGGTAAGAAGAACCGATACCACCAAGGTAATAACTATAGAAATTACATATGGTAAAGCCTCTGGCACAGGAGCACCTCCTTATTTAGTTTTCATTGTACAATTCAAGAGTCAATCGTAAAATTATACATTTTTAAAAAAGATAGAATTCTTTAGTTAAAAATATTTTAATTTTATATTCAGTACTCTTGTCATGGAAATACAACACTTAAATTTTATACTGTTTTTACTAATATGTCAAGTGTGCTCACGAATAATTTATCTATTATGACAAAATACAGTACCAATATATTGGACAATTCTCGGGACCAAGTACTATATGATCAGAATAAATCTATTTTTTATCATAAATATGTTTAATTATTCATAATTCGAGTCATCTCCAACATTACCACGTTTACCTATAGATATAAAGTGTCAGCAAGCTGACACTTTCGTGCCCGAGCTTCCTATTACATAAAAGAAGCACGTAATTAATTTCAAACAAAGCTAAGGCTTCATTATGAAAATTAATTACACGCTTCTTCAAGAGAAATTATGTTATCTGTTTTACTTTAAACTTCCCATATAATAGAAGCCCTTGCTTTCCTCCAGATATACCTCCACGATTTTACCGATGTACTGAGCGTCTCCCGGAAAATGCACCAAAAGGTTATTGCTCAGTCTTCCGGTTAAAAGTCCCGGATCCTGTTCGTTCACCTCTTCTACAAGAACCTTTTGCGTGGTATGCACTTCCTTACCACAGAGCCTGGATGAGTTATCCTGGATTTCCTTCAGAAGACGATCAAAGCGCTGCATGGCAACAGCTTCCTCTACCTGGTCCTCCATCGTAGCGGCAGGTGTTCCCGTTCTCTTAGAATAAAGGAAAGTAAAAGCACTGTCATACCCTACTTTTCTTACCACATCCATCGTTTCTTCAAAGTCCTCTTCCGTTTCACCCGGGAAACCGACAATGATATCGGTTGTCAATGAGATATCGGGTACCGCTTTCCGGATTTTGTCCACCAGTTCAAGGTAGCTTTCCTTAGTATAACGGCGGTTCATAATCTTCAGTATCCGGCTGCTTCCGGATTGAAGCGGCAGATGAAGGTGTTTACAGATCTTCCTGCTGTTCTTCATAACCTCGATCAGCTCGTCGGAAAGATCCTTCGGATGGGAGGTCATAAAGCGGATACGCTCAATTCCATCTATCTTCTCAATCTCCTTTAAAAGACCGGCAAAGCTCATGGGCTTGTCCAGATTCTTACCGTAGGAATTGACGTTCTGCCCCAAAAGCATGATCTCTACGACACCGTCAGCCGCCAGACCCTTGATTTCAGCGATAATATCTTCCGGATTACGGCTTCTCTCCCTGCCTCTGACATAAGGTACGATGCAATAGCTGCAGAAATTATTACAGCCGAACATGATATTTACTCCCGCTTTAAAATGATATTTACGGTCATTCGGCAGATTCTCCACGATCATATCCGTGTTCTTCCAGAGATCGATAACCATACGCTTTGAATCAAGTCGTGTCTGCAGCAGCTCTGCAAGCTTAAAGATATTATGAGTTCCAAAAATAATATCGACGAAGCGATAGCTGGTTTTTATCTTTTCTACAGCTGTAGCCTCCTGCATCATACAGCCGCAGAGAGCAATAATCATGCCCGGATGCTTCTGCTTTAGCTTACCCAGATAGCCAAGTCTTCCATAGACACGATTATTTGCATTCTCTCTGACGGTACAGGTATTATAAAGGACAAAATCCGCATCCTCGGAATCTGTCTCCTCGTATCCAATCTGTTTTAAAATGCCGGATATTTTCTCTGAATCACGGCTGTTCATCTGGCAACCGAAGGTCTCGATGTGGTAGGTCTTTCTTTTCCCTGTCTTTTCATATTCTTTCTCAAAGGTTACCCTAAGTTCATTCATGATCTGAAGCTGCTTTGCAGCCTCGAGATCGTTACCATTTGCAATGTTATTTTCCATTACCCAAAAGTTCCTCCATCTAAATAATCATACTTCCGAATTCAAAAATCAAATTCTTTAATTCCTCAAAGGTCTGTAATCGATATTGCCAATTCATCGGGAAGGTTGCTTCTTCCTCAACGGTTTCTATAGTCAAAGCCGGTTTATTGAACATCTCCGAATAATAATGTACGGTATTACCGCCGCTGTCACCGGTTTCCACCTCATCCTCCGGCGGCATCAGTACATAATCCGTGATATTCTGAAAACGGCTGGCGATTTCTAATTGCTTTTTGTTATAGCTATCCGGCATCTGGCTCCGGTAATAATAAATTTGTTTTCCTCTCGAATGAAAATCCAAAAAGCCTCTGGTGCGGTAATCATGAAAGAGTCTGATCAAGGCTTTCGTCTCATTTTCGCTGGCAGGGGTATCTGACATATGCTTTGGCCTCCAGAGACGGCAGGGGAAATTACGGTTGATATCGACTCCTCTGCCATTGTATTTCCACTCCGGATAGGGCTGCCCCATCGCCAGGCACTGTTCCTTTAATTCGTGGTTACCAATGACCTCGTAACCCTTTAATGATATCATATATCCATCCGGATTTAAAAGAGGAACAATCAGGATAGTAAAGGTTTTTAACAGTTCATTGATACAGGCACCGTAAAGCATCCGCACATATTCTTCTTTCAGATACAGATTTGGACTTTTCAGCTTCCTCATCAGATCATATCTCTGCTCACGGTAATTCATATAATACTCTGCATAATATTCGATGATCCGCAGCAGGACTACAGGATTGATTGATTCTCTGCCATGCACCCCGCCGACGCATACCATATATTTTTGACCTGATCCCAGTTTAAGCAAAACTATGTCACGATTGTCGTGGGACTCTCCAATCGTGACATATTTGATAATTGTATGATATTGTTTCGCCAAAACTTTCGAAGTTAATATTATTTTATCATAATCAAAGTCTTCTTCCATCAAATTTACTATCATGTCAACACCTGCAATTCACATTCACATCATTTTATGCGTGAACAGGTTGTATTATGATGAGTAGGATTGATGAAAGCTTTATTAGCAGGCGTTATTCTTATTTATCACTATAGAAGATCTGTGCGATCGGTGAATCCTTGGACAGGATCAAGGTCTTTTTCTCTCCTGTCAAAGAAGCTCTCGCTGTCTCCAGGGAACGGATAAAGGTATAAAATTCTGCCCTGTCTTTGTCAGAGTAAGCTTTGGAAAGGGTTCTCATGTATTCCGCCTCACCCTCGGCAGTGATCTTCGCTGCCTGTGCTTCTGCATTTGATATACTGATCGCAACCTCTTTATCCGTAGCATTCTTAATCTTCTGAGCCTCAGACAGACCTTCTGCCGTATAGGTAGCGGCAATCTGTGCACGTTCTGAAATCATTCGGTCAAATACTGCGTTCTTATTGTCACTGGGCAGATCCAGGTGTTTGGTCTCTACTGCGATTAATTCGATACCGTACTGCTCCATCGAATTACCGATACTTTTCATGAATGCCTCATTCAGCTCTCCATCTCTGCCACTGATGACATCTGCCTGAGAAAGGCCGCTGATTACAATTTTCATGGAATTGTAAACGGTGGTATCAAGTCTGCTCTCTGCCTGAGTGACAGAAGCATTCAGGGTCTGGGCAAATTTAATCGGATCTTTAATCTTCCATAACACATAGCTGTCAGCTACCATAGTCTTCTTATCCATAGTGATGACATCGGATTCCGGCATATCGTAAAACTGGATATTCTTCGGAACAATTGCGATGGTCTCAATAAAAGGGGTTCTTACAGACAGTCCGGCCTCGTCGATGACGCGTTCAATTTTTCCAAATCTCTTCACTAAGGTATATTGATTCTCCTGAGTGACGATCGCTGTTGAGGATAATATAATCAACACTGCGATTACGATGACAGCCAATAAAATTCCGGTTATCTTTTTACCTTTATTCATTATTTATCCCCTCCTTCGATCAAACTGTCCAAAGGCAGGAGTTTGGAAATTCCGCTATCACCACTGTCGATGATTACCTTCAGGGAAGGAAGTACATCCTCCATAGCCTCATAGAACATTCTTTGCTTTGTGATAGTCGGGTTTTTCATATACTCGGCAAACATCTCATTGAATTTTGCAACCTCAGCATTCGCTTCGTTAATTCTCTGTGTCTTCTGTGTCTCAGCTTCCTGCAAGATCTGATCCACCTTGGCCTCAGCCTTGGGCAGCTCCTCGTTACGATACTTGTTTGCATTATTTACTTCAGTTTCTTTGGCCTGCTTCGCGGTCTCTACAGACTTAAAGGCTTCCATAACCTTATCTGTCGGCGGCTCTGCATCCTGAATTGAGATATTAACCAACTGAATACCGATATCCTGTTTACTGAGTTTATCTAAGATTGATTCTTTAATTGTAGATTGAATCTCGTTCTTACCTGTAGTGATGACACTGTCCACGGTATAGCTTCCGATGACCATACGAATACTGCTCTGTGCAATATTCTTTAAAATAGTCACAGGCTCCACCGAGGCATACAATGCCTTTACCGGATCTGAAACCTTATATTCCACGAAGAAATCAACATTGACAAAGTTGAAATCATTCGTGATCATCATGGATTCTGTTTCATTTTTTTCATTGGTCGCCATATCATAACCGATTGAGAAGCCCTGGATCGTCGTATCAACCTTCTGTACTTTCTGCACCAAAGGAATCTTGAAATGCAGACCTGCTGTACTGACAGTCTTAGCTTTACCAAAGGTAGTAACGACTGCCTGTTCCTGCTCCTTAATCGTGAAGAAGGAGCCAAATACGAGGATAGCAATCACAACTAATACAATAAGGATTCCGATGATTTTTCCAAAACGCTTCATAAAAGCTTTGAAGCTGTTCCCCGTTGGATAATCATAAATCTTTTTTTCTTCCATTTACCTATCCTTTTCCTTTCCTTTTATCATACTTATCTGGTCGTAAATTCATTTATTATTTTCTGATTTGTCCGTTACCGAATATAATATACTTCGTAGTCGTCAGCGCCTTCAATCCCATCGGTCCTCTGGCATGCAGCTTCTGGGTACTGATGCCGATCTCTGCACCAAAGCCGAATTCATAACCATCGGTAAATCTGGTGGAGGCATTGACATAGACTGCAGCGGAATCAATCTCGTTTAAGAACTTCATCGCATGATCATAATCCTTGGTAACAATAGACTCCGAATGCTTCGTGCTGTAATGATTGATGTGCGCAATCGCTTCCTCGATGCTGTCCACAACCTTCAGTGAGATGATTTTATCGAGATATTCTGTAGCGTAATCCTCCTCCGTCGCAGGAACACAGCCACTGGCAATGGCACAGCCGCGTTCGTCGGCACGGATTTCGATTTCCTTGGCATGAAGTCTCTCGTACACCAAAGGGATGAACTCCTTGCTGATCTTTTCATGAATCACCAGAGACTCGCAGGTATTGCATACACCAAGGCGTTGTGTCTTCGCATTGTCTATGATATCCAGCGCCATAGCAAAATCAGCGTATTCATCGACATAGACATGACAGTTACCGGTGCCCGTCTCGATAACAGGAATCGTACTGTTCTCCACCACTGTTTTGATCAGTCCCGCACCGCCTCTCGGTATCAATACATCAATATAGCCATTGAGTCGCATAAACTCCTTTGCGACTTCTCTGGAGGTATCCTCGATCAGCTGTAAGGCATCCTCGTTACAACCAGACTGCTTCAAGCCCTTTCTAAGAGACTTTACGATTACTGAGTTGGAATGAATCGCATCGCTGCCACCTCTTAAAATGACCGCATTACCCGTCTTGAAACATAAACCAAAGGCATCTGCAGTAACATTTGGTCTCGATTCATAAATAATTCCGATGACTCCGAGAGGAACCACCTTCTGCCCTATGGTCAGCCCGTTGGGCCGTACCGTCATAGATAAAACCTCTCCGACAGGATCGGGTAAAGCACAGATGTCCTTTAGTCCGTCAGCCATTGCGGTTAGTCGTTCCTTCGTTAATCTAAGTCTGTCAATCAAGGAGCTCTTCACTCCGTTATTGATCGCTGCTTTTACATCAATTTCATTCGCAGCCAGAATTTCTTCTTCTGCATCAAGTAATGCCTGAGCACATGCCCGCAGAGCTTTGTTCTTCTCCTCCTGCCCCATCAGGTTTAGCACAGCTGCCGCTTTCTTTGCATTCGTGCCAAGCTGTTCGAGATAGTTCATAAGCAATTTTCCCCTTTTCTTTTATGGGGAAGATTTTCTCCCCCAAAAACTTCTTCAACAGTAGATAATCCTTGTCGGTGTTACGATGATATCTGTTTTGATGTCATGCTGTTCGGTATCCAGACGGTCAAATAGCTGAAAATCATAAGCCAGGGCTACCTTACAAAATTGTTCCGGTGGATAGTTCGCAAGATATTTATCAAAATATCCCGCTCCAAACCCAATCCTTCCACCCAGTCGGTCAAAGGCGAGGCCCGGCATGAGCATCAGCTGTCTGCTTCCTTTGCCCTGATAACGATTGGTGATTTCGGGCTGTGGTTCCGGTATGCCAAAGCCACCGATTTCAAACCCATCGATTTCAGAGACCCGGTAAAATTCCATTTTTGGTCCTTCCACTCGCGGGACAAAGACCTTCTTACCCGCCTGTACTGCCTTCTTAATCAGCCCATGGGTATCAGGCTCTGTTCCAAAGGATACATAAGCAAATAAGCTCTCACACTCTAAATACTCGCCAAGCGAAAGAAACGTTGCCAGCATTGCATTATCATATTGCTGCCTTTCTTCGTGTGTCAGCTTTAGTCGCTTATTTTTCATTTCCTTACGGATTAGTTCCTTTGTCATATTCTATTCCTTATTCTTTATAATCATTTTAAAGGTAAATTACGATTTCATTAAAAATATTCTTACAACCCGAATCATGACTTCTTCTTTAAGTCTGTCGCTTTCGTAACCGAACCGTCCGGATTTACAAAGGACACCTGATCCAGTGTACCGCGCAGATTCATACGAACTGCAGCAATGTATTCCTTCCTTAAGCGTTCCTGTTCCTGTTTCTCTTCTTCAGTCAGACCTTCCTTCTGCGATTTATGATACAATTCATTAATTCTTTCTATTCTTGTTCCTTCCATCGGTTACCCTTTCTACTTCTGATATTGTTTGGAGGTTATGTAATCCATGATATCGAAATTCTGCTTCTTGTTCGCGGGAAATAAGGTTCCAACCTCTTTTCCGGACATAATCAGATTGATGTTTCTGACATTATCTCCATTGGTGATCACCATATCTGCTCCTGATGCGGTTGCCAGCTTCGCTGCAGATACCTTGGTAGCCATACCTCCGGTACCGACACAGCTGGAGGAATCCTTTGCCATATCCATCAAATTATCATCAATCTTTGCGACACAGCTAATCAATTTGGCATCCTTATTCTTGTGAGGATCATCCGTATATAAGCCGTCAATATCGGATAACAGTATCAAAAGATCTCCCTCAACCAGCGCGGTTACAATGGCTGATAAGGTATCATTATCTCCGAAATCAAGATCCAGCTCCTCTGTGGATACGGTGTCATTTTCATTGACAATCGGAATGACACCCATACGGAACAGCTCGCCAAAGGTATTTTTCGCATTAAATCTGCTGATATCATTAATCATTGTATATTTTGTAATCAGAATCTGTGCGGCGGTCTGATTATATTCCGCGAAAAGTTTCTGATAAACCATCATCAGGCTTGCCTGACCAACCGCGGCACAGGCCTGCTTTACTGAGCGCTCCTTCGGACGATCCGTAAGACCAAGGGCTTTTCTTCCCACCGCGATTGCTCCCGATGTGACCAGAATGACATCCTTGCCCTGATTACGCAGATCTGTCAGAATTCGAACCAAACGCTCCATTTTATCCAAATTTAAGCTTCCCGTCTCCTGATGAGTCAATGAGGAAGAACCTATTTTTACAATAATTCTTTTTTTATCCTTTAATAATTCTCTGTTGTACATAATCTCCTCCATATCCTTCATGCTTTCAAACAACCGACACTCAAATATTGATTTTGTTCGGCTCATATTTATATAGAACAGATATCTCGATCCATCCAATTTACATAGCTTTATATCTGTCAGCAATTGCTTCAAATACCTTTATACCATCAATCGCCGCTGATGTGATGCCCCCGGCATAGCCGGCTCCTTCACCGCACGGGTAGATACCCTTCACATTTGCTTCAAAGTGCTCATCCCGATGTATTCTGACCGGTGAAGAGGTTCTGCTTTCCACACCGGCAAGTACTGACTCTTCTCCTGCAAAGCCCTTGATTTTATGGTCAAAGGCCAGAATACCCTCCTTCAAGGCTTCCAGGATATTCTTTGGCAGACAGTTATTAAGGTTCGTCAGACGGTATGCTCCTTTGATATTCGGTGTAACATTTCCTATTGTAACACTATCCCTGTTTTTTAACAAGTCACCGAAAAGCTGTACGGGAACCGCACCCTCTCCGGCCTGATAGGCTGCCTGTTCTAGCTTTCTCTGGAAAGCAACACCTGCAAGCGGGTCCACCGTACCGAAATCCTCCGGCTGTATGGTCACTACGATGGCACTGTTGGCATTTTCTTCGTTTCTTAAGTAATTGCTCATGCCGTTGACCGCAAGATGACCCTGCTCTGAGGAGGCATTCACTACAAAGCCTCCCGGACACATACAAAAGGAATAGACACCTCTGCCGTCCTTCGTCTGGTGGGTCAGCTTATAATCTGCCGGTGGAAGCTCCTTGTACCTGCTTCCGTACTGCGCCTGACTGATCAGACTTTGCTTATGCTCTATACGAAGACCGATTGCGAAGGGTTTTGGAGAAAGGAATAGTCCACGGCTGTTCAACATGGAAAAGGTATCCCTGGCACTATGACCGATCGCCAGAATAAGCACCTCACACGGAATCTGCTCCTTATTGTTAAGTATCACAGCCTTTAAGCTGCCACCTTCTATCACAAGATCCGTCAGCTTTGTACCAAAACGCACTTCTCCACCCCAGCTGATAATATCCTTTCTCATATTCTCGACAACAGTTCGCAGCTTGTCTGTGCCGATATGAGGCTTATTCAGATACAGAATATCAGAGGGAGCCCCACAGCTGACAAAGGTCTCCATGACCAGGCGATATCGGTTATTGGCGTCCTTCACCAAGGTATTCAGCTTGCCGTCAGAGAAGGTTCCTGCTCCTCCCTCTCCGAATTGTACATTACTTTCCGGCTTCAGAACTCCGCTCGACCAGAAGTGTTCAACAGAGGCTACTCTTTTTCGTACCTCTTCTCCGCGCTCCAGTACCAGCGGCTGATATCCGTGCTTTGCAAGAAGGTAGGCCGTAAAAAGTCCAGCCGGGCCTGTCCCGACAACCACGGGACGATGTGTCAGGCTTTGTGTACCGTCGGGACAAAAGCTATAATGCTCCTCCTTTGCGACCGATACATTCGGGTTCTTACATTTACTGATAACGAGCTCCTCTGTCTCCTTTGCTGACAATCGTAAGGTGGCATCCACCGCATAGATCAATTTGATATCGTTCTTCCTTGCATCGATGGATTTCTTCACGATTATATAGTCATCAAGCTTCTGCGGTGAGATTCGAAGAGCTTTTGCTATCATATTTATGAAATCTTCCTCTGTATGTCCGAGAGGGAGCTTTAGCTGTGTTATTCGTATCATTTCATTTCATTCCTTATTATTTAGACTTATCTAGGTATAATTCACTAGTCAGATTATTTTTTTGTACCTGCAGATATACCGGCAACATATCCGCTGCTCCAGGCCCACTGAAGATTATAGCCACCGCAAGTACCATCTACGTCAACCAGTTCTCCTGCAAAATACAGACCCTTATGTAACAGGGATTCCATCTTGTCCGGGTTGATTTGTTCCGTACTTACTCCTCCGGCACATACCTGCGCCTGCTCGAAGGAATTGGTGGCATTGATCGGAAGCTTAAATTCCTTCATCTGGCGGATCAGGGCTCCCAGCTCTTTCTCTGAGACACGGCTAATCGGTATGGTAGGATCTGAACCCGCCTCCTTAATCAGGATATAATTCAGTTTATGGTTTAGCAGACCGATTAGCATCTCTTCATAGGTTAACCCTGGGTTATGGCTGATCCTCTTCTTCAGAATTGCCATCAGCTCTTCCTCAGAGATGTCCTTCAGGAAATCAAGGTTTAGCAAGGTCTTTCTACCCTCAGCCAGTTCTTTTGCGATAAATCTGCTGACCTGAAGTACCGGAATTCCGGAGATACCGTAATCCGTAAAAATAACTTCTCCGACTTCCTCCGATAATTGCTTCCCATCCGCAATCGCTGTGACCTTTGCAATCGTGCGAACTCCCGAAACTGTCTTACAGCATTTATTCGGTGATTTTAGCTGTACCAGAGCCGGTAACGGCTGTATGATGGTATGACCCAGTGCCTTGGCCAGCTGATAACCGCTGCCGTCAGAGCCCAACTGCGGTGATGCACAGCCTCCGGCTGCAAGAATCAGTTTATTTCCCTGATAACGAATTTTCTTATGATCGGAAGCCTCAGTGATTACCGTATAGTACGGTTGTAGGATTTCTTTCACCTGTTCGTTGCACTGTATTCTGACCCCCAGACGTTCACACTCCATCAGGAGTACCTGCTGTACGCTTGCTGCCTGCTCAGAATTCGGATAATAGTAGCCGTCCCGTTCCTTTGGATAAATGCCAAGCTCCTCAAAAAATACTAGCGTTTTTTGTACATCAAAACAAGACAGCACCTTCATAACAAATGCGCTGTCATTGGATCTGTAGCATTCCGGCTTCTGTACAAGATTAGTAAAGTTACACTTTCCGTTACCGGTCGCCAATATTTTTTTTCCTGCTTTCTCTTTACGCTCCAGCACCAGAACAGAGCTTCCGCCTCTTGCAGCGGTAATCGCTGCCATAAGACCGGAGGCTCCTGCTCCGATGATAATCACGTCATAAACCACTTAAGCAGCCTCCCATTCACCAATGTTTGTTTCATTATATTTGAAGCGAGGCATTATTTCAAGCATTTTATTCAAACAGTCTAACTCGAATAGCTTTCCAGAAGGGAGTAAAGCTCGTCCAGGCTGTTGACATAGATACCGTGGCTTAGCGCAACTCGATCCTCTTCCGGCAGGTCCTTTGCGAGAATATGGGTATAGCTGTATACGCTTTTCAAATCGCTGTTATATACAACGACATAGCCGTCCTTCACAACCACATAAAAACGGTATGGCACAAAGTCTTCGTTGTAGGTCTTCTTAATCTCGATCATATCACCTGAAAACCGCACTAGTTCATACGAAATCAGTCCGCGATTATATTCAGATAAGGGCATATCACTCATATAGTCTGCTAAGTATTCCAGCACCTGGGTACGGGTTAGTCCGACCAGAGTCGCAGGTGGATTCAGTTTCTGCGTCTCTGTCTTATTCGTCTTCATATTATAAATCTCTAAGATGTATTCTGTTGTCGGCTGCACCGTCATCTCTATCTCTTCATTGACCGCCTGACTATCCGGTTCGTTGATGGGGGACGGTGATATTGATTGTGTAAGTGTAAGCAGCTTTTCCTTTCTTTCAATCGCCCTTTGATTGAAATCATGCAAAGCATGCAGATAGCTCATATAATAGCAGGCACTGAACAGGATGCACATCAGTACAAAGCTTCCGAGATAAATTGATGCCTTTTTATGTTTCATTCGAAACCACTCCTTTGGCTCAATTATCTCCATATTTCACATATTTATACAATTATTAGGAGGCTGTTTCAGATAACAGTTGAATTAGAATGGGCTATTGTATCTGAAACAACCCATGTAATTATCTGTGATTACTTACAGCATATGAAGTTTTTTCAGTATCCGTATGATACCCCTGCTTTTCGGGAGGAAGGTAAGCTCCTGCTCGTTCACACCCTTCATCAGAATGAGTAATGCAAAATAAGATATCACAGCGATCAATATGGATACGATAGTTGATATCAGTACATTGCCGGATAATTTTATCATTCCCTGATATACAAAGTATGTGATGACTCCCATCAGACCGGCGCTTACGGTGGGTATGAGGAAGGTCTTTACAATCTCCTGTTGATAATTCAGATGCTTTGCAATGGCAATCCAGTTCAGAATGCATACCACTAACGGGAAGGTGACATTACCGATCACCAGAGCATAGGTGCTCATCGGAGTAAAATAAAGCAGGCCAAATACGAGTATCACGTGTATTCCCAGGGATATAGCTGAATTGATGACCGGTATCCTAAGTCTGTTAATACCCTGCAATACTGCTGTCGTAACCGTAGATAAAGCATAGAACACGATTGAGACAGATCCGAGCATCATGATATTAGCAGACAGCTCATTGCTGTCTTTAAACAGCAGATACAGAATGGGGGAAGCAAGTACACCCATACCAACTGCAGAAGGAATAGCGATGATCATATTGAATTTCACTGCAGCATGAAGCTTGTCATGGATGGAGTTCATCATGCCTCTTGCCATATCTGCCGCCATGGTTGTTACAATTGCAGCTCCGATTGAGGTTGCAATGGACACAGGAACATTCGTCAACAATCTGTATTCTCCGCTGTAGATACCTGTCAGGGTATTACGATAAGCTTCGATATAAAGCTGCCCTGCCACTGCTCCGTTCTCAGCCTTCAATAAAGGAAGATCGAAGCCTGCAATCACCTTCGTGGACATGATGTGACCAAACAGCGAGCCATCCAATAATCCGCTGATCTGGTACACTGTCTGACTCAATATGATGGGTGCGATTGTCAATATCAGAAGCTTAAATACATCACCATAGGATTCTCTGACCCCTGAGGTATCATGCTTCATCTGCTTTTTCAATACCGGTTTATATACGATAAATACGAATAACAGGAACAGTAACCCGATACAGGCACCCGTAAAGGTTCCCAGGGTTCCTCCCGCTGCTCCGTAGGAAGCCACATTTTCTGCAACACTGTTATACTTCACCAAGAACCAGGCCGCTGCAACACTCACAGCCGCATTGATGATCTGCTCCAGTACCTGTGAAACCGCAGTCGGAATCATTGTATTCTTGCCCTGGTAGAAGCCTCTGAGTACTCCCATGATAGAGAACACGAAAATGGTTGGTGCCAGAACCATAAGGGGTAATGTGGTGTTCGGGCTCTTGAAGATTGCCTTAGCCAGAAAGCCCGCTCCGAAAAATACGATCAGGGTAGCCAGCAGTCCTACACCGGCAGCTAATGCCATCGCACACAGGAATACACGATAAGAATTTCTATGCTCTTTATTCACCCTGCGGGCAGCAACCAGCTTTGATACGGCCAGTGGAATGCTGTAGGAGGAAAGAATCAAGGCGATATTATACATCTCGAAAGCATTGGTGTAATAGCCCATACCTTCCTTTCCTATGATTCGAACCATGGGTATCCGATAAATCAATCCGATGATTCTTACCAGGATGGAGGCTGCCGCCAAAATGCTTCCTTGTATCAAAAAATTATTTCGTTTACTATGTGCTGACATATCCCTACTCCTCTGAACTCTTTTGTTTTCTGTCCTATCCTTTGTTCAACCTTCCACTTAATTGATTTTCACATCATCTGTACGGTCATTCGGGAATAAAGTAATGTAGGTTTTTCCGGGATTGATAGTAAGCTCCGCTCCTGTTTCATCATAATATCTCATAAAATGCTTCGCTTCATTTTTCTTCCAGGTGATTGGAACCTTCTTGCCATTCGTGATATAGATTCCTTTTCCGGTGGCATTGCCTAAATCCATCGTCTGATAACCATTTTTATCAATATTCCATTCCTTTACAAACTGAATGATGATATTTTTAAATGCGAGCTGTTTCCCTGTATTGGAGTCCTTATGCGCCCCTCCGAACTGATAGCGGTAATACAGCTTGTCGGAAGAATTGTAAGTAAAATAAGGTGAGGTATAAGCTGAAAAATTCAAGGTGACCTTCTCTGCACTATCATTGGAGGTCAAATCTGTATCCTCTTGATAGAACGAGAAATGTGCCTGATCATCTTCAGAATATTCTGTTTTAAATTTTTTCATTTCAATTCCCTTTAGCATTCCCTTCTGGGTAGCAAAAGCATTATGCGGTGCCTTAATGGATTTATCTCTGTAAAAAACGACCGTATCCATGTTGGAATTTCCGTCAATCTCATCTACTCCAAGCTCTTTCACCTTTGCTCTGGCATATTTGGTTCCGCCATAATGTATGTAAATCGCGTTATATTCATCTGCTATACTGACAAAATAATGTCTGGCACTTCGTGTCGAGCCTATTCTGTCCCCCTGAAAATTCTCACCGATACCGAGAAGTCTTGTGATCCCACCCTCTACAATACACTCATATACGATATCTGCCTGGCTGATTCCCCACTGATTTGAGACACTCTTGAAATTATTAAACTGAAATGCAACTGGACGCTTTGTTCCGATTTCCTTGGATACCCACTGACCGGTGAGTCGGCTGATCATATCATTCTCATGACCAGGCTCCTCCGCGATGGGTGTTGCTGTCGCCGGTACCTCTTCCTCGGCCTCCTGTGTAACCTCAGCATTGTTATCCTCATAATTCTTCTGATATTCACCAATCACGTCACCGTTATATCCCTTGTCTTTACTGCATCCGACGACCATAAGCATTGTTGCTGACAGGAGTAAATAATATGTAATTTTCTTCATGTACAGTCCATACCTTTCCTTGGGATTTACTTACCTCAAAGTTACTTTGAGGTTACTCAGATGTACTCTGAGGTTTCTCAAAGTTACTCAGAGGTTTCTCTAATTTTCTCTGAGGTTTCTCAGATACACTCTGAGTTCTTACCTTAGTTTATCTAAGAATTTCAGTATTTCTAAGTATTCCAGTTTATCTAAGTATCTTCAGCTTATCCAGAACCTCACGCTGCTTGTCCTCCATAAGCTTTCTTTCCTCTTCTTCCATATGATCGTAGCCGAACAGATGGAACATACTGTGCGTTGTTAAAAATGCCAATTCGCGCTCCAGTGAATGACCGTATTCATTGGCCTGCTGCTTCGCACGCTCCAGAGATATGACGATATCCCCCAATAACAATTCTCCTGTCTCAGGATGGAAATAGGATGCTATCTCCTCCTCCAATCGGGAAAAATCACCGGGTGTGTTATAGTCTACTCCCGGAAAGGACAGTACATCTGTTGGAGCATCTATCTCCCGATACTCCCTGTTAATAACTCTGATCTGTTCGTCGTTCGTCAACAGGATGTTAATTTCAGCCTCATAGGGGCAGTCCACATAATCAAGGCATGCCTCTACAACCATCTTCTCCATTTTCTCAAAATCAAACTCAAATTCTTCTGTCACATCATAATCAAAGTTGATTGTCATGGCTGTTTCGCCCCCTTTCTGATAAAGTGATCAGCTTCTTACTTACTTATTGAATTCTTTTTCATAAAAAGCCTTCAGTACCTTAAAATCCTTCAAGGACAGATTAACCCCATCAAAGGTTCCTTTATCCATACGAAGCTGAAAAATATTATCAATAATCTTACAGGTTGGATATTTATTATCCTCTGATTTTGCTATGTAATCTATCGTAGATACAATATTATCCGACAGCATGACAATAGCAGCTTCTACCGAGCTTGGTTTATCGTATTTGATGTTGTGTTCCTTCAGAATTGCCCTAAGCTCCTTGGGGAAGGAATACTCCTCAGCGATTATAAGGCCTTCTTCGATGTAATTCTTGCCCCTGAGCTTTCCGATCTCGTGATACAGACCGCCTGCCTTTGCCAAAAGCTCATCCGCACCAATCTCCTTAGCCGCACGGTAAGATAAATCACCGATGATTAAGGCATGGGCATAGATACTTTCAGAGGCTTGCTTCAGTTTTCTAAGCAGCTCATTTTCCTCAGAACACAGGATATCATAACTGGGTTTGTCTTTCGTGGATACTTTCTGCTCTTTTTCTTCTTCCATACTTTGGTTAGACGAAGGAATGACAGGTTCCGTTGCAGTATCAGATGAATCATTTGCATGGTCAGTCGTAATGGTATCAATCATTACAATATCCTCTGAAGCCTTAGCTTCCTCTGCCGCTTTCTTCTTTCCTGTCTCCTCGTAGATAAGGCACAACAAAAAGGCGGTAACTAGTACCGCTAAGATACTGAACAGCGAATTCAGATAATTATAATTCACGTCTTTGTTAAAGATAAAATTATTAATGACAAAGGATAGAGTGACATTCGTCGATAATATGATGATCGCCGCATATACTGCGGTTGCCTTCGTTTTTAAGGCTCCCGAAAGCAGGCACATCATCGCACCGATCACCATGATCAGGATTACCAGCTCTAACTCCAGCGATAGGGAGATTGCCATAATAACAGTAAGATTAAAATGGAACAACATTCCAAGCTTATTATCAATCAGCATTGCGATCAGCAAACCGCCAATCATCCAGAAGCAGAACATATATGGCTTCGGTATGAATAGCAGCAGACAAATAGCGCAGAGATATCCCAATGTGATGATCGTCTTGGAGAGTCGTTTACCAAGGATATGATCCTCATTGGCTAGAATATAAAATGTAGCGACTGCGGTCAGAACCATGGTGAGAATTGCAATTTTTGCAATCTCCAGGAATGAATTCTTATTCAGATACCCCGGTATAATAGCTGCACACATGGATAGAACGGGCAATATTGTGATTAAAATTGACTTTTTACCTGTTTTCATCTCGGTTTCCCCTGATCTTTTCGGATTTGTAATCAATGCGTCTCACTTTCTTATGCTTATCCTTCTCAGACATTTTGTCTTCAAACCGTTTCTGCTTTTCCTCGTAAGCATCATAAGCCTTAACTATCCTCTGAACCAAGGGATGTCTGACAACATCCTGGCTGGAAAGGAAGGAAAAACCGATATCATCAATTTTAGACAACACCTTTAGTGCAACATCAAGACCTGACTTAGTTCCAACAGGTAAATCCTTCTGAGTCTGATCACCGGTGATCACTACCTTGGAGCCGAAACCAATTCTCGTTAAAAACATCTTCATCTGCGCCGGAGTTGTGTTCTGTGCTTCATCCAGAATAATAAACGCATTCTCGAGAGTACGCCCTCTCATATAAGCGAGCGGGGCAACCTCGATCAATCCCTTCTCCGTATTCTTAATATAAGACTCCGGACCCATGATCTGATATAATGCGTCATATAAGGGTCTTAAATATGGATCCACCTTGCTCTGGAGGTCTCCCGGCAAAAAGCCAAGCTTTTCACCCGCTTCAATCGCAGGGCGGGTTAAGATAATCTTGCTGACCTCATCATTCTTAAATGCCGTGATTGCCATAGCCATGGCGAGATAAGTCTTACCTGTACCTGCAGGACCGACACCAAATACGATCATCTTCTTACGAATCTGATCCACATAGGTCTTCTGTCCAAGTGTCTTTGGTTTGATTGGTTTTCCGCTTATGGTATGGCAGATCAAATCCTTATCTATCTCAACGATTGCTTTTTCCTTATCCTCATAGCATAGGGAAATTGCATAGTTCACATTCTGTTCCGTAATCTGATTTCCTCTTCTGGAAAGCTCCAAAAGCTGAATAAACACACTTTTTGCCTTTGTGACATCCTCTGCCCCGCCTACAACCTTAACCTCGCCGTTTCTGACGATAATCGTTACATTAAAGGCACGTTCTATTATTTTTGCATAGGCGTCAAAACCGCCAAATACATTTTTCTCATGTTCAGCAGGGATATCAATGATTGTCTCCACTATGCTCATCTGTTGGCTCTATCCTCCACTCATTTTCCTGTATTGTTCTGTACTTCCAGGCCGGTTCCTCAACCACAATTCTTCCACCGGCGATACAATTATTGTCCTTATATGATATTTTAACATTATTTTCGATTATTAAAACATCCTTCTTAATTAATTCGTTTATATATCTTTCCAGCCTTGCATTTGCTATTCTGGTGGCTTCCTCCTCATTGTACTTAAGCTTTACTTCCTCATATTCCCGGACGTCAATTCTTCCGAAACTGAACGGCAGGTAAAAACTGTCCGTGATATGGAGTTTTTTTTCGTTTACAATTATATCATACATAGGATAGGAATTTCTAGGATTATATAAAAATAATTTCTTCTGAAAAGCATTCAAATAATACCCTTTCTTTACCCTTCCGGAATACTTCTTCTTCATATGATTCAAGGAAAAGGTATCCTTATAATTGTAATAGGTCTTACAACGGATGTCAGCGTCTGCTATGACCGCCTCTTTGCCTAAAATCTCTTCAAAATCACCCATGATATTGACAACCCCGGACACCAGAATATCACCTTTTTTCACCACATCACCCTCCGAAACCATGGGTGTTCCGGTCCTGGTGATTATCGATTGTATGATCGCATCCTTGGTTGCCACCAAATGACTGGGTTTGATTGCCTTCGTAGCGGATATCGGCATATTTGTTTCCTTGATTTTGATGATCAGACGAGTTCCCTTGATTTCTGCCGATACCCAGCCGATATCCGTGTAGGCCAGTCTCATCGTCTCTTCGATTTCCTGGCAGTTCACTTTGCTCTTCAGGATTCCGGTATAGATATGATTTTCTGTCAGGAATTTTGTCAGTGCTTCCGGTGTATGCTTCCCGGTGCCTAAGAAGCTGATATCCCAGATATACAGGGATAGAACATATATAAAGATAAGGCATAGAATTACCCCGCCGAAGAAGACCTTTCTCTTCCGGTATCTATGTAGAAAAAATGGAATGCCTGATTTTTTTATGATCCTTGGCAGTATTTTGGTTTTTCTGGCAATGGGCTTCAGTTTTTTATAATCAGAAGCTAAGATATGAAACTGATAAAAGTCTTCCTTCTTCCTTAAGTCCCAGATATTAATCCTACGATTGCAGCATAGATTAATAAACCGTTCAGGAGCTATGCCGCCGATCTGAATAACCAGAATGCCCCTAAGCCAATGAAACAGCTTCTTTAGCATAGGATTCCCTCCCTGTAAGCAAAATATCCATCATTGGTAATAGATTGCCTGGATGTAGCCGGTAACACGCATCTCATCCTCTGTAAAATAAAGAATATTCAGATTTTTCCCCTCAATGCAGACCCGGCACAGCTTGGTCTGGACCTTGATCACATTTCCATTATACTCAATGATACCTTTATAATTTTCTACACTCAGTTCATTTCTGCCGGTTGCCGTAATAACCGGAGCACCTGCGATCACATCAGCAGGAAGCCCAAGTCTGTTTGATAGTTCCTCCATATGGTTCAGCTTCGGTTCCTTTGTCTTTTTCTTCTTTTGAAATCCCTGATACAGAGTATTCCTTGCATTTTTCTTAAATTCCTTATGGGAAGATTTCAGAGTCCGTTTCATATACACCTCCGCTTTTAGACACGGATACTGTTAATAATATATGAAATGATACCTGTTAGTAGACTACATAAGATGAAACAGTAAGAAAAGACAAAGCAACTGTTGAAAACCCAATCCTAATCCGTCTCCAATAGGATCTACTATAACCAATAGGTTTTACAACAGCTGCTTCATATTATTTTGATATAGAATAATAATCGTATTTCATGCTTTTTGGTGTTACAGTAATTGATACATCATGACATCATCCACATACTTTCCATCCAGTATGAATTCCTTGACCAGTCTGCCCTGCTCCAAATAGCCCATTGCTTTATAAAAAGCAATAGCTTTATGATTGACAGACAATACCCTAAGTGAAATTTTCTGATATCCATTCTGTCTTCCCCATTGGGTGATGTGATTCATCAGCTGTCTGCCTATCCCTATCTTCTGATAATCAGGATGCACGGCGATATAGATTTCTATCACATGACTGTTGGTAGCCAGACCGGTTGGGTTATGATAACCGATATACCCTGCTACTCTGCCCTCAAGCTCAGCTATAAACACCTCGTCCGGAGAATAATGTCCGGCATATTCCTCAAGTGTCATTTGCCTCATGGTTGCCGGTGTTGTAGAGCTGTTAAATACCAGTTGATCTATTGCCATCATCTCCGGATAATCAGCTTCCTGTAAGCTTCTGATTATTACTTGATTCATGTTCTGCCCCCTAATAAATATTGATTGATTAACGCAAAAAACTTCCAGCAGATCTCTACTGGAAGTCTCTTTTCATGAATTAATATTTACGCTTTCTAGCCGCTTCAGACTTCTTCTTACGTCTTACGCTTGGCTTCTCATAATGCTCCCTCTTACGGTTCTCCTGCTGGATACCTGCCTTCGCGCAGTTTCTTTTGAATCTGCGGAGAGCACTATCTAATGTTTCATTGTCTTTAACAATTACATTTGACATATTCTCACACCTGACCTCCCTCCAGTTGTATATTGTGCGTAGACAACTGTTTGGGTATTTTTTGAATAGCACTACAATGATTATATTATCGAGGTAGCTATTTGTCAATAATATTTTACAGATATCTTATCTATGCATGAATTTTTTGAAATAATCTATGCAAGTTGATTTTCCAAGAAGCCCTTCGCCTTTTCGATAGCTTGATCGATACCGGCTGCATTCTTTCCACCTGCCTGCGCCATATTCGGTCTTCCGCCGCCACCGCCGCCGACGAGGGCTGCCAATTCTTTGATTAGATTACCTGCATGGGCACCCTTACTCATTGCCCCATCTGTAGCCATAACAAGGAGATTCACCTTATCCGGTGCCATTGCAGAGACAAGTACGATAACACCGTCACCCAACTTCTCTTTCAGTTGATCACCCAGGTTACGAAGCTCGTTCATATCTACCTCTGCCAGCTTCACAGCCAGAAGCTTTACACCCTTCACCTCGGTTACCTGATTCATGACATCACCCAGGGAATTGTTCGCCAGCTTGCTCTTCAGCTTCTCGTTCTCGGATTTCAGCGCTTTGATTTCCTCGAGATATGCTTCGATTTTACCGGTCAACAGAGAAGGTTCGGTTTTAGCCGTTTTTGCAGCTGCAGCCAGTTCATTCTCCAGTTCTTTATAATAAGCAAATACACCGTTACCGGTCAAGGCTTCTATTCTTCTTACACCGGCTGCGATACCTGTTTCAGATAATATCTTAAATACAGTAATGACACCGGTATTACCCACATGAGTTCCGCCGCATAGCTCCTTGCTGTAATCACCCATGGATACGACGCGGACATCGTTCGCATATTTCTCACCGAATAATGCCATCGCACCGGATTTTTTTGCTTCCTCGATGTTCATAACCTTAGTAGATACAGGTAAACTATTCGCGATCTGCTCATTTACCATTGCTTCTACCTTACTCAGTTCCTCAGCGGTCAAAGCAGAGAAATGTGTAAAGTCAAAACGCAGTCTGTCCTCATTCACCAAAGAACCTGCCTGTTCCACATGAGAACCGACTACAGTGCGCAGAGCCTTCTGCAGCAAATGGGTTGCACTGTGATTCTTAGCTGTTGCTGCTCTCTGGGCAGTATTTACTTCCAGACTGACCTTCTCGCCCTTCTTAAAGATGCCTTTGGTTACTGTACCGATATGGCCGATCTTTCCACCCTGCAGCTTTACTGTATCCTCAACTTCGAATTCAGCCTCTTCAGTACGAATGATACCGGAATCTGCTGCTTGTCCGCCACTGGTAGCATAGAAAGGAGTCTCCTTCACTAAGATGGTTCCCTTCTGTCCTGCAACCAATTCGTCGGTCAGTTCGGATTCTGTTGTCAATACGACAATTTCTGAAGTATGCATCAGCTTTTCGTATCCTACAAAGGCAGAGGTAACATCAGCATCGATCTGTTGATATACCGTTTCCTCCGCACCCATATAATTGGTGGTTCCGCGAGCGCTTCTGGCTGTCACTCTCTGGACCTCCATTGCCTCCTTAAAGCCCTTCTCATCTACTTCAAAGCCTTTTTCCTCTAAGATTTCCTTGGTCAGATCAATCGGAAAGCCATAAGTGTCATAAAGCTTAAATACATCTTCACCTGCAAGAACCTTCTTATTATTCTTTTCTAATTCACTTTCCATATCGGCAAGAATAGTTAAGCCCTGATCAATAGTCTTATTGAACTTTTCTTCTTCAATGGTAAGAAGCTTTAAGATATACTCCTTCTTATCTTCGAGCTCCGGATAACCATCCTTGGATTCTGCAATCACAACTTTAGATAATTCAGCTAAAAATGTCCCCTGAATACCCAGTAATCTTCCATGTCTTGCCGCACGGCGGAGTAATCTTCTGAATACATAGCCTCTGCCTTCATTGGACGGGATGATACCGTCAGAAGCCATAAACGTAACGGAGCGGATATGATCGGTAATCAGACGAATGGACACATCCTTCTTTGCTTCGGTTTGATAGGTTACATGAGCCATTTGACAAACCTTATCACGGATTGCTTTCATAGTATCCACGTCAAAGATGGAGCTGACATCCTGAACGACGGTAGCAAGTCTCTCCAGACCCATACCGGTATCAATGTTCTTATT
>JAEZKU010000045.1 GCA_023436065.1 Bacillota bacterium | reverse complement strand
GTCTATCGCCTCGCTCACAAGCGATATCCCCATACTCTTCACCGCCGTGACCGACCCCGTGGATGCACGCCTTGTGGCAAGCGCGCAGGCTCCGGGCGGTAACGTGACAGGCACCAACGATATGAATCCCATTGCCGAACAGTTTGACCTTCTTGTAAAGCTTGCGCCTGAAGCAAAAACCGTAGGCATTATGTTTACCTCAAGCGAGGATAACTCCGTATTGCAGGCCGAAATCGCCAAAGCTGAGGCAGAAAAGCGCGGACTCAGCATAGTGGAGCAAACCGTGACCAACGCCAACGACGTGCAGCAGGCCGCGCAGTCCCTCGTTGGTAAGTGCGACGCAATCTATGTCCCAACGGACAATACGCTTGCTTCCGCCATCCCCACCCTCGGTGCAGTCGCCGAAGAGGCTAAAATACCCGTTATCTGCGGCGAGGCGAACATGGTTACAGGCGGCGGGTTTGCAACACTCGGCATCAACTACTTTAACCTGGGCTACCAGACAGGCGAAATGGCCGTGCGCGTATTGAACGGCGAATCGACCGCGACCATGCCCGTAGAGTCGCTCAAGGTGTTTGATTTCACCATCAACGGCAACGTGGCGGACTCTATCGGCATCACCGTTCCCGAGGATTTATTAGAGTTTGTAATCCGCCCGTAAACTGTATATGAACGACCTTGCGCGGGTACTTTATAAGCCTAACCGCGCAAGGTTTTCCCAATTTGATTATTAGGAGAGTATCCATGCTTCCAATCCTTCACGGCGCGGTATCCTTAGGGCTGCTATGGGCGCTTATGACCATAGGCGTGTTCATCACCTACCGCGTGCTAAAATTCTCGGACCTTACGGTGGATGGCTGCCTTGTTACCGGCGCCGCCATTGCTGCGCGTATGATTACAGACGGTACTGATCCCTACATTGCGACAAGTGTAGCCATGCTTGGCGGTATGGCCGCAGGTGCTGCCACGGGGCTTTTGCATACCAAACTAAAGATACCCGGGCTTCTTTCGGGCATCCTTACAATGATCGCCCTCTATTCTGTCAACATACGCATCATGGGCAAGGCGAATATATCGCTACTGAAGATTGATACCGTATATACACCGCTCCAAGCAATGGGCCTTTCGCAGAAAAACGCTGTGCTCCTGCTCGGCGTTGTATGCGTTTTTGTAATCATATGCGCCCTTTACTGGTTTTTCGGAACGGAGCTTGGCAGTTCTATACGCGCTACGGGCAACAACCCCGGTATGATACGCGCACAGGGGGTTAACACCGATACGATGATCATTATTGGGCTTATTATAAGCAATGCCCTCGTCGCACTCTCGGGCGCGCTCATCGCACAGTACCAACAGTATGCCGATATCCAAATGGGTACGGGTGCTATCGTAATCGGCCTTGCGTCGGTCATCATAGGTGAGGTGCTGTTTGGAAAACGAAACTTTTTCAACAACCTCCTTTCGCTCGCATTGGGTGCTATTGCCTACCGCATCATCATAGCACTCGTGTTGGAGCTCGGCATGGAAACGACAGACCTCAAGCTTTTTACCGCCATAACAGTTGCGCTTGCGCTCGCCATGCCCATCGCCAAAGAAAAGCTTGCGAAATTTAAGAATTAAGCGCTCCGCTTTCAAAAAAGTGCCTTGCGTCACTTTTTTGAGGTTACAGGAATCGCCTGTTCGCATCTCACGGTCGGCGTTTCCTGCAAGGAGCGAAATCCTTCGGATTTCATCCGTTTTGACGCGCATGTCGTCAAAGCCGGAATACAACCTCCGGGGGCTTCGGCCCCCGAACCCCTAAGTCTCTGAAAGGAACTTCTGCCATGCTTACCATACAAGGCCTCGGGAAGACATTCAACAAAGGCAGCGTCAACGAGCGCATAGCGCTTGAAAATATCTCTCTCACGCTCAACGAAGGGGATTTTGTGACCGTCATAGGCGGCAACGGTGCGGGTAAATCAACCCTCCTCAACGCCATTGCGGGCGTTTACCCCATCGACTGCGGCAGTATTTTAATAGACGGCACGGATATTACACGCCTGCCCGAACATAAACGCGCCAAGCTCCTTGGTCGCGTGTTTCAAGACCCTATGATGGGTACTGCCGCGAGCATGGGCATCGATGAAAACCTCGCGCTCGCTATGCGGCGCGGCACAAAGCGCGGCCTTCGCTGGGGCGTACCGACAAAGGAACGCGAAAGCTACAAAGCCACTCTCGGTGCACTCGGCCTCGGCCTCGAAACGCGCCTAACGGCAAAGGTCGGCACATTATCAGGCGGGCAGCGCCAAGCGCTAACGCTTATTATGGCAACCATCAAGCGCCCGCGCGTATTACTACTTGACGAACATACCGCTGCACTCGACCCTCATACAGCCCAAAAGGTGATGGAGGCAACCGACAAAATCATACGCGACAACAAGCTAATCACCCTCATGGTTACGCACAACATGAAGCAGGCGCTCGCCTTCGGCAACCGCCTCATCATGATGGATAAAGGCAGCGTAATCCTTGACATTCCTGAAAGCGAAAAACGACAGCTGAGCGTACAGGACCTGATGGATAAATTTGCACAGGCAAGCGGAGAAAGCCTCGCCACTGACCGTGTGCTTCTTGCATAAAGGAAACGCACGAAAGCGTAAATACGAATTGCTTTTTTGCCCCGAATCCTGTATAATTTCCTTTGCGCGGCAATAATAGGCCGCAAATTGGATATTGGAGAGGTATCGAAGCGGTCATAACGGGGCTGACTCGAAATCAGTTTGAGGGCAACCTCACGTGGGTTCGAATCCCACCCTCTCCGCCACAACAAAACAGGCACCTTTACGGTGCCTGTTTTGTTGTGACCTGATTGTTCAGTGGGGGATTTCGTGCCTGGCCGTGCCCTCGTCAGGCAGAGCCTGAACCCTAAGACGGGATACGCCTTAGCGTCTCGGCCTGTGAGCCTCGCGTTATGACCGAATTCGAATCCCACCCTCTGAAGATGGACGGATTCGAGCCGCGATCGCGAAGATTTTCCTCACCGTGAAAAAATGTTGTCACCATGTTCCCGGGCATACGCCCTCCAGATCGTTATATTCCTTTTCGCCGCCGCATCAGGAACAAGAAGGCGCATACACCGCTAAGAGAAAGCGCGATGAGCCATAGCGGGAAGCCGCTGTCACCCGTATTGGGAATATCCAGCTCCTCATATTCAGGCGTGTACACCATCATTCCTTTCACGAGCATGAAAGGAGAAAGCTCGTACAGCGGGCCAAACTTTACGTTGCCCTTCGCATCCGCTATGGCAAAGAAGTATTCAAAGCTGCCATCCGCCTTTTGATGCACCAGTGTAAGCGTCTGCCCGGCGTGTTTTGCGCCAATGCTAAAAGTAAGGTGCATGGCGCTGCCTGTGGACTTTTTGCCGCTCTTTAAGGAAATATCATACATACCCAAAACATCGTCTTTATCCGCCAGCTTGAGGATGGCCTTATAGGAGCTGCCGCTTGTAACGGGCTTGGCAATAAGCAAATCGCTGCCTGTAAGATCGCTGCCGCTAAGCCAAATGGTGGCGGCATCCTGAGATGGGGCGTTGTACACCGTGGTATCGTCCGTTACAGGGGCTCTGTCTCTCAATGTAACCGTAACATTTACGGTGATATCGTTGTAGTTACCAAAACCCGTTACGATTACGGGGATAGTCGCAGTATCGCCGACTGCTCCGTCGGCTGTAAAGGTCAAAACTCCCTCGGTACTCACAGACGGCGTTTGGATGATTTCGGGGTTCCCTCCGCTCACGGTGCCAACCAAATAAGTCAGGGTATCGCCGGTTCGCTTGTAGGAAACTATCCTATAGGTGATGTTGACCTTCTGCCATGAGGTATCGGTATAAAGCATGCTTTTTGCGATATTCGGCACGGCAGGCGCTGCTGCTTTGCTGATGATAAATCCTGCTTCGTTCAAACTGCCATTTGTCAAAATGTAATTGTTGGCTTTTTGCGTATTAGCGAGTGCTACTGTGGCGGTTACAGTCTTGTTGTCCCCCACATCGGGGCTGCTAAACCGCGCATTTGTAACAATGTAATCGGTGCCGAGTGTCAGCGTCTCGGCGAGCTGCAAGCCGTCAAAATCCACTCGTTCAACCACGGCGGCAGTGGTACCATCATAGGATTTTGATGGTACTGCGGCACTCGCAATCGTTAAAGGTGCCTTTGCAATGTTGTAAGTCACTGTTTTTGTTCCCTTAAAGCTGCCTATGCCGGTCATGGTCAGTGTCACCTCTCCGGCATTTGTACCTGCACTGCTGCCGCTTCCGTCTGTGGTGGTGATTGAGACGGTATAACCCGAATCCTTCGCCAGCGTTTCGCTGTCAAAGGTGACGGTCAGGGTCGGAAGCTGCTGACTGCCGTTATATGTAAAGGAGTTTATTATGTCCACTGTAGCATACCGGATATCGCGAGCCGTCAGGTATAATCCGCCGTCGCCCGTTTGCCCTGCAAGGCCTTGCAGCACAGGCAGCTTATTATCCATAAAAGTCCAGATATTGCTATCCCAGGCAGCGCTGTCCCAATTGCCCGCCGCCGTCCAGAAATTGCAGCCAAACAGTGCCTCTGAGGTTATGTCCGCACCGTCCTTTGCATTAAGGCCCTTGTTTTCCCATGTGCCGGGCATGCGGCTGTGAGCATAGTTATTTGAAAGGGTTCCGCCATTGACACGTCCCACCAAGCGCCCGAAATTATATATGCCTGCGTTGATGGAAGGGTTCAAAGCAACACAATTTTTCAGTATGCCGCTGCCGAGATAACCCAGCACACCTCCAATGTACCCCTCCGTATCAGTACTTGAGACGCTGCCGATGCTGTAGCAATTTTGCACTTTGCCACTGTTAACGTCCCCCGCCACACCGCCGATATAGCGACCGCCTGTAACATTGCCTCTGCTGTAGCAATTTTGTACGGTAGCGGCACCAACTTCCCCTGCCACACCGCCGACATTGTTCCTGCCTAAGACGCTGCTGACATTGTAGCAGTGCTCCATAGTAGAGGTATTGTATTCAAGATATCCCACTACTCCACCGACATTGTCGCCGGTAGCGATCACACTGCCGGTGCTGTAGCAGTTGTGTATATTGCCGCCAGAGGCAGATCCCACAACACCTCCGATATATTCCACACCGGCTATGTCGCCTAAAACTGCACAGTTTTCCACCGTCGCACCCCAAGCATGTCCCGTTACACCGCCGACACGGCTGCCACCTGTGACGCTTGCGTCCGTTATACTGAGATCCTGCACTTTGTTTGTGATATAGCCGAATAAACCGATGTAATTAACCGCCGGACGGTTGATCGTCAACCCGGTAATGCTTTTGTTATTTCCGTCAAAGATACCCTTAAATCTATAGGTCGCATCTTTCCCGATGGGCATCCAACCCTCCCCGCTTGCATAGGCGGAAAGGTCAAGATCGTTTACCAGCTTGTAATACCTTCCCTCATCTGCGTAAGGTGAGGTTCCCGCTTTCACCAGCTCCGCCAGCTTGGCAAGATCGGTTACGGTTATGATGAGATAGGGTTCCTCACTTGTGCCGCTGCCCGCAAAAGGAAACACTTCCGACGTAAATAGATGTGCCGGCATGGAGGCTTCCTGCCCATCTATGCCCCTGAGGACGGGCAGTTTGCCTGCTTCTATCGTCCAAACATTGGTATCCCAGTCAGCCGAGAAGCCGGAAGCAGCCGACCAGAATCCCGGCGCGCTGATTTCGACAGCGGATTTATCTGCGCCGCTTGTATCTGTCAGCGCGCCTCCATATATTGTAACACCATTGACCCTCATCCCGTTAAAGGCGATGTTGCCCGAAAGTATGCTGGTATGTACAACGCCGACTACACGTCCTGCCTTATAGCCGGTAACGGAAGAGTTCAGCGCAGCGCAATTTTGCAAAAGGCCAGAGGAAACACATCCCACTACGCCACCGACACAGTTTTCACCGTTGACGTTGACGATACTGTAGCAGTTTTTCACCGTACCGAAATTGTTTCTCCCGACCACGCCGCCCACATAACTGCCCGTGCTTGTAAGGCTTCCTGAGCTGTAGCAGTTTTGCACCGTGGCACCGTAAACAAACCCCACTACGCTGCCGATATAGCTTCCGCCACGAATAGCGCCGCTCAAGGAACAGCCTTCTACCATGCCACCGTCATAAACAGATCCTGTCACGCCACCGACGCTGGTTTCGCCTTCAACGCTCACATTTTGCAGCATCAAATTTTTTACCGTACCAGGGTTAATGCTTCCGAACAGTCCAACGTGATCTTGATCGCTTCGGTCAATGTACAGCCCTGTAATGGTTTTGCCGTTACCGTCAAAAATACCTTTAAATGGCTGCTCATACGTATCGCCGATGGGCGTCCAGCCCGCACCGCCGTCATACCTGGAGCCATAATCCGAAAGGTCAAGGTCGTTCATCAGCTTGTAGCATGCGGCGATATAGCTTGTATTCCCCGCGTTTACAAGCTCAGCGAGCTTGGCCAACTGGTCCGGAGTGGTAATCTGATAAGGACTTTCGTTAGTGCCGGAACCAAGGAAGTAAGGATCGCTGTCATCCACGATATATTCCGGCATGTCGATTGCCACGCCGAAGCCGGGCAGCTTGCCCGCTGCATATGTCCAGGCTGTATGATTATCAAACAGCGCTTCAAAGAAACCGGATGCCTTAATTTCGACGGTGGTTTTAGGTTCACCGTCCACCTGATCCGCACCCTCAACAGGAATTTTAGCGCTGCCATCCTGCATCACCGGCATCCTATCAAAGGCCATGTTGCCGGAAAGTGTGCTGTTGTTGTTATATCCTGCGACACGCCCTACTTGCTCAACGCCGCTGAGCGAAGAATTCAGAGCCGCACAGTTTTGCGCAAGACCATTGGATACTTGTCCGACCACGCCGCCGACATTCTTTGAGCCGGAGATATTACCGATGCTATAGCAATTAACCAGTGTTGTTTCATATGTTGCCATACCCACCACGCCGCCAACATTCGTGTCGCCGGAGACAGCACCCGCACCGTAGCAGTTTTGCACTGTACCT
>JAEZKU010000015.1 GCA_023436065.1 Bacillota bacterium | reverse complement strand
CTTATCCTCCGTAATCTGTTCGGAGGAACCCACTAACCAAGACAACCATACCACATTCTGTGCAAGACTAAAATCATCAAACACGAATTTACCCATGCAATCAAGAATTTAACTTTGCATTTTACATAAAAACTTCGGAATAACACTTGACTCTTACGTCGCGTCACCCAATACAATGACTCCAACATATGAAATTGAAGGAGGAGTTATTTATGAAAACTTATCTAATTACAGGCGGAGCAGGCTTTATCGGTTCAAACTTCATACATTACCTGATGCAGAAGGAACAGGAACCAATCCGTATCCTCAATCTTGATTCTCTGGCCTATAGCGCCAACCGGGACAACGTAAGCTGCTATGAAACCGACCCGCGATATACCTTTGTACAGGGTAATATCTGTGATGAAGAATTGGTACATAAGCTTTTTACGGATTACAGCATTGACTATGTCGTCCATTTCGCAGCCCAGACTCATGTGGATCGGAGCATTGCATCCGCGAAGGAGTTCGTCACAACCAATGTCCTCGGTACGTTAAATCTGCTGCAGGAGGCCGAGCAAAGCTGGTCACAGGAGGACAGAGCGAAGAAACGCTTCCTTTATATCTCTACGGACGAGGTGTACGGTGAGCTATCGGAAACCGGTTACTTCACGGAAGATACTCCCCTAAGTCCCAGAAACCCCTACTCGGCAAGTAAAGCCGGCGGTGATATGCTTGCCAGGGCCTTTTACGAGACCCATGGGCTTCCTGTCCTCGTCACCCGTTGCTCCAATAATTATGGACCGTACCAGTATGAGGAGAAATTCCTCCCGAACTGTATCAAATGCTGTCTGACAGGTAAGGAAATTCCGATCTACGGAGACGGAAAGAACATAAGGGACTGGCTGTATGTTACGGATCACTGCCGGGCTATTGATCGGGTGCTGGAACAGGGGCGGCCCGGTGAGGTATATAATGTCGGAGGACACAATGAGCATACCAATCTGGAAATGGTAAAAATCCTGGGTAATATTCTCAGAGAAGAACACAAGATAGAGCCCTCTCCCATCCGTTTTGTCGAGGACAGAAAGGGTCACGACAGACGCTATGCCATCCACCCTGCCAAAATGATGGATAAACTGGGCTGGCAGCCGGAGGTTTACTTTGGAGATGGTATCAGAAGGACCGTCCGCTGGTACATGGAGAATCCTGAGTTTCTTAATTTATGCTAACAAGACTTTCGCTGTTTCTGTGTAATAGGATTTGACTTTCTTCGTGAAAACAGGAATAATGGGATTAAGAAATGAGATCGGGAGGAATTGTCAATGAAGGAAAAAGCCCTGTACACCACCGGGGAATTCGCAAAAAGAGCAAATATTTCTGTCAGGACCATACGTTATTATGACAGCAAAGGGCTTTTGAAACCCTCCGTGGTCAGCGATTCTAATTACCGATATTACACCGACAGCGATTTTTCTAAGCTTCAGCGTATCCTGGTATTAAGAAGCCTTGGCTTCTCTCTGGAGGATATTGCTGTCCTTTCCGCAGATGATAAGGCCTCGGAGTCTGTAAAGGAATCCTTTGCTCTGCAGCTGAAGCTGATACGCGAAAAAATCTCTGAACTCAATCGGATTGAGCAGACACTGCAAGAGGCTTCCTCAATGATTTCTGACCGAGAAGAGACGGATTGGAACCGTATGGTCAGTCTGATTTATCTTCTGAACATGGAGGAATCTCTGGCAGAGCAATATAAGAACTCAAAAAATATCGAGGCGCGAATCAATCTTCATAAAAACTATTCCGTGAACAGTCAAAGCTGGTATCGTTGGATTTACAGCCACCTCCCCATCCGGGAGGGAAGCCGTGTTCTTGAAGTCGGCTGCGGTAACGGTCAGCTTTGGAAGGATAACCTTCCCCTGCTACCGGAGGATACCCATATCACCCTGTCCGATATCTCCTCCGGAATGCTTAAGAATGCCGGAGAACAGCTAAAAGAAGCCGGGAATCGTATTACTCTGGAACGTTTTGATCTTCAGGATATCCCTTATGCAAAGAAAAGCTTTGATCTGGTAATTGCCAATCATGTCCTGTTCTATGCCAAGGATCGGGAGAAAGCCCTAAGTGAAACCCGGCGTGTACTTAGGAGCGGAGGCACCTTCTGCTGCAGTGCCTATGGTCGGCAGCATATGAAGGAAATCGAGCTGCTTGCCAAAGAATTTGATGAACGCATCGCGCTGTCCGATGTGAAGCTTTATGATATCTTCGGTCTGGAAAATGGCGCTGAAGAGCTTTCCCGGTTCTTTGAACATATAGAATTGATTCGATATGATGATGCCCTGCTGGTGACTGAGCTTCGACCGCTTGCAGAATACATCTATTCCTGCCACGGCAACCAGATGGAATTTCTGATCGGCAGACAGGAACAATTTGAACACTTTCTGTCAAAAAAGATGGGTAGAAAAGGTTTGCATATCACGAAGGATGCCGGGATCTTCTTATGCAAATAATAGCAGAGCGGGCTGCTGCACAATTTAGTGCAACACCCCGCTCATTTATTTGCTTATTCCCTTACTCTATTACGCCGCCTTCGATTACCATATTGTCCGGAGATGCAGCTGTACCGTACACCGGTGCCAAAGTCTCTTCATAAGCCGCATGGAAGAACTGTTCTCCTGCCAGAGACTTGATCTCATCATTGATCCAGTTCAGCAGCTCAGTATTTCCCTTCTGTACTGCTGCAGCGATGGTATCCTGATTACCCAATGCTTCAATGCCTACTGTAAAGCCCTTGTTCTCGAGTGCCCATGCAAGAACCTCGGTATTGTCGGTAGAGAAGGCATCTCCTCTGCCATCCAGAAGTGCCTGATAAGCTTCGCTGTACTGGTCAAACTTCAGAAGCTTGACTTCGGGATAATTCTCTGTGAAGTAGGTCTCTGCGGTAGTTCCTTTACTAACAATCAGTGTCTTGCCGTTCAGCTGCTCGGGAGCGGTAATCAGTGCACTATCCGGTGATACTACTCCAAGCGCCACCTTCATATAAGGCAGAGCAAAATCAACCTTTTCTGCTCGTTCCGGTGTAACCGTAAAGTTGGCCAGGATAATATCCACTTTCGCTGTCACAAGATATTCCACTCTGCTGGCAGCCTCTACCGGTACATATTCTACCTCTACACCTAAATCCTTCGCCAGTCTGTTTCCGAAGTATACGTCATAGCCCTGGAATTCACCGTTCTCATCAACATAACCGAAGGGCTTCTTATCACTGAAGACACCGATGACAATTTTACCGCTGTTCTTGATTTCCTCCAGGGAACGTGCGGTTCCTTCCGGTTTCTCTGCTGTCTGTTCTGTCGGGGTCTGCTGAGCTGCCGTATCTTTTGTATCGGAACTCTTCTGGCATGCCGCAAGACTCACAGTGATGAGTGCCAGACCGATGATGAATGCTGCTAAATTTCTAAACTTCTTCATATTATCCTCTTTCCTGGGTTGTTCCCAATTATATTTATCTGTAACCTATCTATGCGATAGGTTCTGATACATCATCAAACCGAAACAGGTTTAAGAACTGCCTTGCCCGTTCCGTCTTTGGATTAGTAAAAAATAACTCCGGTGTACTTTCCTCCACAATTCTGCTGCCATCCAGAAAAATGATCCTGTCGGCAATGGCTCTGGCAAACTGCATCTCATGGGTTACAATCACCATCGTCATACCTTCTCTTGCCAGCTTCAGCATAACATCCAAAACCTCCCGAACCATCTCGGGATCAAGTGCCGCAGTGACTTCATCAAACAGCATCACCTTCGGATGCATGCATAGCGCTCTGACGATTGCTGCTCGTTGCTTCTGGCCACCGGAAAGCTGTCTCGGATAGGCATTCTTCTTCTCGAGAAGTCCTACCCTTGCAAGAAGCTCCTCTGCTTCCTCCACAACCTCTTTCTTAGCCCTGCCCTGTGCCACCCTGGGTCCCAGGGTGATGTTATCCAGTATTGTCATATGTGGAAAGAGGTCGTAGCTCTGAAAGACCATTCCAATCTTCTGCCTGACAAGATGCATGCTTTTCTCCTGATTACTGATTGTCTCTCCCTCTAATCGGATCTCTCCGTCCTGGATCTTCTCAAGACCATTGATACATCTCAGCAGGGTACTTTTTCCACAGCCTGATGGGCCAAGAAGTACTACCACTTCACCCTGACCGACATCAAACGAGATGTCCTCCAGAACCGATGTATCGTCATAACGTTTACTCAAGTGATTTATTGATAATATTGCTTTCGTTGGTTTCATACCTCAATCCCTCCATGCCTTTTCCAGTCTGGCGGATGCCAGTGAAATCGGACAGCATACCACAAAATAGAATAGGAATATCACACCATAGACCCATATGGCTGCTGTCGGTACCGTCAGTCTGGATGCCTCGATAATCTGCTGTCCGACCTTGACGACCTCTACCACCCCGATCAGAACAATCAGCGTAGTGGTCTTAATCATTCTGGTAATCAGATTCATAGCCAGCGGAAGCAGACGCCTGACGGTCTGTGGAATAATGATATGACTGTATAGCTGAATAACGGTTAATCCTATCGCTTTACCGCTCTCGTACTGATGCTTTGGTATGGAGGTCAAAGCCCCCCGTACCAGATCACCCATCTCTGCAGTCCCCCACAAAGAGAACACAAGAATAGCTGACAGCTCACCGCTTAAATGTATTCCAAAAGCCTTCGTTACTCCGAAATATACAAGAAACAGCAATACCAGCTGAGGCATAATACGGATGAATTCCAGGTAGAATCTCGTGATTGCCTTCGTAACCGGATTATTTAGCGTCATCAGCATCCCAAGCAGAATTCCCAAAATGATTGATATTGCAACCGCAATCATGGAGATGCGGATTGTTACCCATAGTCCACCAAGCAGCCGGAGAAGGTTGCTGCCCTGAAAAAGAACACTAATTCCCGAAGCCTGCATAACGTAATCTCCTCTCCAGTAAACTAAATATCACGGAAATCGGCAGAAGCAGGATCAGATAACCGAGAACCAAAAGAAGCAATGCCTCTTCCGTCTTGTAATACAGACCAATCAAGTCCTTTGCTATATACATCATATCTGCCAGGGCAACTGCACTGAATACACTGGTTTCCTTGATTAAAAAGATAACATTAGCACTGAAGGCCGGAAGGGATATCGATACCGCCTGAGGCAACAGAATATGAGTCATCACCTGTGGCCCTGTCAATCCAAGGCTTAAGCCTACTTCTCTTTGGGTGTTGCTAATCGATTCGAGCCCACTTCTAAACGCCTCTGCCATATAACTGCCGCCCAGAAACACCAGCCCTATGATGGCACAGGTTTCGGAGCTAAGGATGATCCCTATCCTGGGTAATGCAAAGTACAGGAAAAAAAGCTGGATCAAAAGAGGTGTATTTCTTGATAACTCGATATAAAAGCCAATTATCCTATGAAGTACAGGAATCCTATAATAGCGGATTAAGCTGCAGAGCAGACCAACAAGAATGGATGCCAGTATGCCGACACCAGCCAGCTTCAGGGTAATCCCTGCTGCTTCGACATAAAGCGGAATTGATTGTCTCATAAACTCGTAATCCATGGTCCGTCCTCTTTCTCCTACTATTTAAGTAGGAATAATATGTATTCGATATCATACTTTTAATTCTATCATTTGTCAATATATTTTTCATATATTTTTCATATATTTTTTATATGTTTTAAAGTAAGGCAACCTTAAAGTGTTGGGAGTATAGTATAAGGGTGTGTTTCATCCTAAGGATAATGATATGCTTCCCCTTAAATAGATTTTGGTTATTTACCTTGTCTTCTTAAAGGAAACATATCATTATCCTTAGGATGAAACACACCCTTTTTATCTGATATACTGAGTTTCTATTAACTTATGAATTATGTTTTCGTTAAATTAAGTTTGATTTTACCAATAGCTTTCTGATGATCACAGCAGCCTCTGCTCTGGTCAATTTGTCCTTGGGTGCTATCTTTTGATTACTCTTAACAGTTATAATACCCGCTTTCATACATGTTGCCATGCTGTTATCTGTCCATTTTTGTGTTTTTCCTGATTTGGCTAAGGATGTCAGCAGCTTCTTTGCTTCACCCTTCTTAAACTTCACGTTCAGTTCGGTGATTTTCATTGCATTTGCCAGCATGGTCGCAGCTTCTTCTGTTGTGATTTTATCCTTCGGTCTGAATTTCGCTTTTGCACTTCCCGAGATGATACCATATTCATTGGCTGCTTCAATATACTTACTATACCAGTCCTTAAGTTTCACATCCTTGTATAGCGTATCCTCTGTTCCCGGTTCCAGTCCTAAGCTTGTCACCAGCATCGCAACAAATTCTGCTCTTGTAATATCTTGATCCGGTCTGAACAAATCGTTCTTCGCACCACTGATTACCATTCTGGAGCCCAAATCATTGATTGCTGCCTTTGCAGAGCTCTTTTTAACATCCTTATAGGTAATGGGATTCCAAATTACTGCATAGGTGCTATTTGTTAAGCTGCTAATTCTTGCATAATATTTTCCATCAATAACCTCAAACTTAGTTGGTACATGGCGCACGGTTCCATCAGCATTGATAACGACTCCGGTCGTTATACGGGCTGCATCAGTCCCTATGGGTATTACTACCATTCTCTGTACATAATTATTGAATTTGCTTACATCAACTATCTCATTACCATATGTACAACTTACTCTGAATTCTACCGGATCTGCGATAACAGTAAAATTGTCAGTATTTGCAGCATTCTCGACCATCACCTTTGTTTCAGCTGATATTTTGGCTATTTCAACCTTTACTTTGATATCGGAAAGTTCAAGGTCCTGTCCCAGTTGTTTGGCAATGTTCTCAATATCAATCTGCAATGCCGGTAGTGTGTAAGTAGCAACATCCGTCTTTATTTCAATGACAGCCTCTGCCTCATTCATGCTCTTTACCGTTTGCCCATTGAATTCGGCAACAAGCGCATCTGAGGATGTATTATTGATAGGTATTGTAATTATTGCATTCTTTCCTTTCGCCGAAATCCTTTCATCCATCAGCTTCTCATCCAGGGATACGGTTGTAAATGTTTTTCCTTCCACTTCGGTTTCTACTTTCGTACCTGCTTTTACAGCAATATCGTTGATACGGATTTCTACAACATGATCCGAATCCGCTTTACTATCTGCAGCTCCACTAACATTGCTTCCACCGCCATAGCTTCCACCGCCACTGTTTCCGCCGCCACTGTTTCCGCCGCCACTGTTTCCACCGCCACTGTTTCCACCGCCGTTCCCGCCGTCACTTGGAGGTGTCACATATTCCGGAATACTTATCTTAAAGGTATCCACGCTGACATTATCCAATACGTCTTTCACTACTACATAGATGTCTTTCGCCCCTGCGCTCAGTGCAACAAGTGAAATTGTGTTTTCTGCTGCACTACAATTTATTCCTGCGCCACTGGTATCTATGACCGGCTGAGCGGCACCACTCGCTACCACAATGTAGTAATATTTCCCTGCTTTATCTGATGTAAACTTAACGATGGCATTCGTATCTGATGTACGAGTTACGGGGCCCGCTGCCAAAGTTGGAGCAATCCTGTCCACAGTATAGGCTTCACCACCTGTGTATCCACCTTCAATTGCATTTCCTGCTGTGTCTGTGATTCCGGTTCCTGAAGCTTGTAAATCCAGTCTGATGGTACCCTCACCTGTGATTGTATTCGCTGTTACATCTATAGTCGTACCACTGATGGAGGATACCGACGCTATGCTTCCTGTCGCATTTCCTGTCGTAATCAAAGTAAAATCATTTGTATCCACTCCGGTTACGCTTTCGCTGAAGATTACTCTGTAGGTTACGCTGCTTCGATTGGTGCTCGCTTCCGATGGATCCTGGCGTGTGATGGAGCTTACCGTCGGAGCAGTCCTGTCCACCGTATAGGTTTCACCGCCCGTGAAGCCCCCTGCGATGTTATTGCCTGTGGCATCTTTGATTCCGGTTCCCGAAGACTTTAGATCCAGTCTTAAGGTACCCTGGCCTGCTATTGTACTTACAGTTACATCAATAACGTTACCACTTGCTGAGGATACTGATGCAATACTTCCTGTCGCCGTTCCAGTCTTGGTTAATACGAAGTCATCAGCATCCACTCCACTTACTCTTTCGCTGAAGGTTACTCTGTAGGTTACACTGCTTAAATTGGTGCTCGCTTCCAGCGGAACCAGGCGTGTAATTGAGCTAACTATTGGTGGTATAATATCACCGATTGTCGGTGTAAAGCTTAATGTCTTAGTAAAAGTATTAAACAGGTTAGCATTCTCACTAACCTTAACCTTTACAGTATAGCTTCTGGCAGCTAAAGTCGTTCCGCTCTTGATCTGAAGCTCTGATCCAACTATTTGGAATTTGCTATTATCATAGCTAAATCCATCCAAAGTGTAAGTTATACCTGTCGTCGGTGTTCCGGCAACTGCCAGATCCGCAACCTTTGTTCCTGCTACTGTTATCGCATCATCACTAACTATTGTAGGAGTAAGCGTGATATCTGTTAATGTGGCTACGAGTTTTAGAAGTTCTGCATCCACCGTTCCACCAATCGTACCCCCAGTACAGGTAAGCTGAACAGAACCTGAAACAGAACCTTTATAAATACTATTAATATATCCGCCCATCATTGTCACACTCGCACTGCCTACCTGATCATCCGCATCGTAACCGCCCAGATACATCTCAGATACACTACCAGCATTAACAGTGATATTAGCTGCTTCGTTTACTACGGTTGAGATACCAGGACCATAACCACCACCATATATTCTATAAACGGTTCCACCATTGACTGTTATATTTGTATTGGTAAGTATTGTACCCCCGTAACATCCCCCCTCATTCTATGAGGTTAATCATAGTATGAGGTTACTCTTTGTATGAGATTAATCTATTTTCTAAGGTTTCAGTATGAAGCTCAAATAAGTTATTGTCATAATCATAAAAGTAGATCGAATATCCTTCTCCCTGAATTCTTGTTCTCGGTAGCTTTATTTCTAAATCTAATGCTTTGATTTTCTCGATGTATCTGTCTATATCAGCTTCTGATATTTTGAATGCAACATGATGATAGGTTCTATTGACTGTATTACTATCTTCCATCACTGCGATCCACTGACCACCAATGATAAAAAAGCGTTCCTTATACAAAGAATGCGTATTTTCTCCACTATAATAAACCTCTTTGGCATCAAATAATTTTTGAAATAATTGAGTGGTCTTGTCTAAATCTTTTACGATAAAAGTAATATGGCTAATACCTTCAATCATATGTAACCCCTCTTCCATTATGATATACTGTATTATACCATAATATCATTTCATCATATACTCTTGTTGATCTCATCTGTCATCCGCTAAAGGATCAGATTACCTCCCAACCAGGAGGAAACTCCATACCGGTGTTGATAGTAAGGAGGCTAAGATGGAAAAGATGACACATTTCGTGGCAAAGGCTGCATCCCCGTTATACTTGGAGGCCAGTATACTTGTCGTCGCACCGGCAGGCATCGCCGCCAGAAGCACACATACCCCGGTAACCAGAGAATCAAGTCCAAAAAGCTTACAGGGCAGATATACTAAGAGGGGTATGAGAATCAGTCGGATCACCGTGTAGTAGATGACCTTCTTATCCACCAGGTATCTTAAATCCACATCTGCCAGAATCATTCCGATTACCATCATGGACAGAGCTGTGTTACAGCCACTGATATCTTGGATGGAGGAGGTGATAAATGCCGGAGGCTGATACTGGGTCAGCATTAGTATAATTCCCAGAATACAAGCGATAATACAAGGATGCGTGATTACCTTCTTCACAAGCGTCTTCTTATCCGGTGCTTCGGTAAACACTGATATCCCGCCGGACCACATGACTATTCTCTGTGGAATCAGATAGATGGAGGCAAGGGTCAGGCCCATGGAGCCAAATACTCCCTCCGTAATCGGATTCCCCAAAAAGCTTGCATTAGAGCAGATGGTGGCATACTGCAGTACCTTTTTCTGAGGGGTGTCCATCCTCTGATACAAAACTTTTCCAAGTATCGTACAGACTACCTGGATCAGGATTGAGATAATCAAAACTCCCGCAAAAGTATAAAAAATGTCATACGAAAATTCAACCATAAAGGAATTTAAGATATTGCAGGGTAAAACCAGATACATTACGAGATCGGTAATATTATTCTGACCCTCAGGTCCGATGATCCCGATTTTCTTCAATAGCAAACCCACAGCTATCATCAAAAACATGGTGAGCTGCAGATTAATCAGCTGATGCATTGTTATCTCTTCTTTCAATTAGATTACTTATTCGGTTAGATTGCGCCCATATCAGATACACTCGCATAATAGGGTGCTGCATAATACTACGTATCATGCAGCACCCTCATAAAACAACTTATGCCAAATGTCATTTCACTACAATATTTAAGATTCTTCCGGGAACATAAATCACCTTGACCACAGTCTTACCGCTCAGTGCTGCCTGAATGGGAGCAAGCTCCATAGCCTTAGTCTGAACTGTATCCTGTTTTTCGTCCAACGCAATGCTCATGTTCGCCTTTACCTTGCCATTGATCTGGACAGCGATCTCCACTGTATCCTCGATGGTCTTCTTCTCATCATAGGTCGGCCAGGACTGCTGATAGATTCTGCCCTGTCCGCCAACCAGCTCCCAAAGCTCCTCTGTCATATGCGGGGCAACCGGGTTCAATAATAGAAGCAGGGTCTTAAATTCCCCTTTGGTTAATGAATTCTGCTTATAGAACTCGTTGACCAGCGACATCATAGCTGCAATAGCAGTATTGAACTTCATTGCCTCGAAATCCAGGCTTACCTTCTTGATGGTCTGATGCAATTTAGTCTCTAAAGTCTGTGAAAAGCCCTCATCCTCGATCAGCATATCCTTCAGCTTCCATACACGTTCCAGGAAGCGACGACAGCCCTTAACACCTTCATTGGACCAGGCTGCACTTAAATCAAAGGCACCGATGAACATCTCATAGGTACGCAGGGTATCTGCACCGAATTCGTTTATGATATCATCCGGATTCACGACATTTCCTCTAGATTTGGACATCTTCTCATTGTTCTCACCGAGAATCATGCCGTGGGAGGTTCTCTTCTTATAGGGCTCCGGCGTATTGACAAGTCCCTGGTCATACAGGAACTTATGCCAGAAACGGGAATACAGGAGATGGAGTGTCGTATGCTCCATACCGCCATTATACCAGTCTACGGGCAGCCAGTAATTCAGCTCCTCCTTATCCGCAAAGGCCTCATTGTTATGTGGATCGATATATCTTAAATAGTACCAGGAGGAACCTGCCCACTGAGGCATGGTGTCAGTCTCCCTGTGCGCTTTTCCTCCACAGCAGGGACAGGTGGTCAGGGCCCAATCCGTCATAGCAGCCAGCGGTGACTCACCATTATCTGTCGGTTCATAGCTCTCCACTTCGGGAAGCATCAAGGGCAGCTCACTCTCAGGAATCGGCACATAACCACACTGATCGCAGTGAACCAACGGAATAGGCTCTCCCCAGTATCTCTGACGGGAGAATACCCAGTCTCTCAGCTTAAAGTTAACCTTCTTCGCTCCGATTCCCTTCTCAACCAGCCAATCCAGGATCTTCACCTTGGCATCAGCAACCTCTAAGCCATTTAAGAAATCGGAATTCACCAGCTTGCCTGTGCTGGTATTGGTGTAAGCAGCTTCCTGAACATCTCCTCCGGCCACTACCTCGATGATAGGAAGGTTAAACTTCTTGGCAAAATCCCAGTCTCTCTCATCGTGGCCGGGAACCGCCATGATAGCACCGGTACCGTAGGTCATGAGTACGTAGTCGGAGATCCAGATCGGAATCTCCTTTCCGTTCACAGGATTGATTGCAGCAAGACCGTCAATCTGCACACCGGTCTTATCCTTCACAAGCTCTGTTCTCTCGAAATCAGACTTTTTAGCAGCCTGCTCACGATATTCTACGAGCGCCTCATAATTCTTGATCTCCTCTTTATACCTCTCGATCAGAGGATGCTCCGGAGAAATTACCATATAGGTCGCTCCGAATAAGGTATCGGGTCTGGTCGTGAAGATACGCAGATTCTCTTCCTTACCAGCAATTCGGAAATCCACCTCTGCACCAACAGAACGGCCGATCCAATTTACCTGGGAAACCTTGATCTTCTCGATATAATCTACCATCTCAAGATCGTCTATCAGTTTATCTGCATATTCAGTAATCTTTAACATCCACTGGCTCTTAACCTTACGAACGACCTCACCGCCGCAGCGTTCACAGACACCACCGACAACCTCTTCGTTCGCCAGACCGACCTTACAGGAGGTACACCAGTTAATCGGCATCTCCGACTTGTAAGCAAGTCCTTTCTTAAATAACTGCAGGAAGATCCATTGGGTCCATTTATAGTAATTCGGATCAGTTGTATTGATCTCCCTGTCCCAATCAAAGGAATACCCCAGGGCCTTTAGCTGCTCCGTAAAATGCTCGATGTTCTTCTTGGTAACGATCTTCGGATGGATGTGGTTCTTGATGGCATAATTCTCTGTAGGAAGTCCGAATGCATCCCAGCCCATAGGATAAAGTACATTATAACCCTCGAGTCTTCTCTTTCTGGCAATGATATCCAGAGCCGTATAAGGTCTCGGATGACCTACATGAAGGCCCTGTCCTGACGGGTAGGGGAATTCCACGAGTGCGAAAAACTTCGGTTTGGATTTATCCGTGCCAACCTTGAAGGCCTGCTCCTTCTCCCAGATTTCCTGCCATTTCTTCTCTACTTCATTTGGCATGTAATACTCATTCATAGTGATTGTTTCCTCCTTGTTATAACTACATTGCTAAAGAATCTAAAAAACCTCTTCGTCTCATTTTTAGAGACGAAGAGGTCCAAATAATGAACTCTTTCCGCGGTACCACTCTAATCCATGACCTTTACAGTCATGTACTCATTACCTCTGTAACGGGATTGCCCGCTCTGCCTACTATCAGTTCAGCAGAGAGCTCCAAGGTGAGTTCAAAGTCCTCATCTGCCGCTTCTCACCAGCCAGCGACTCTCTGAAAGATTGGTATCTTCTACTATTCCTTATCACAGCCATGATAGAATATATGTTTTTTCAAGTAAATTACATTTATTCTATCATTTTTACCGCTAAAGTCAAGTGAAATATTAGTTTACTAAGCTATTCCCATCGGAAGAACCGAATGGAGACCGCGATGCAGACTACTGCCAGGGCAACCATGACCAGCAGCGGAAGCCCGAATTCTCCTGCAGGTAGTCCCAGCGATGCCGCCTTCATCAGTTTAATGCCCTGTGTCAGAGGCATGATATCCGCTACCCGCTGCATTCCCTTCGGCATTACCTCGTAAGGCAGGGTCGTACCGGAGAAGATCAGCATCGGAAAATACAAGATGCTACATAGCAGGTTGGAGGTCTTAATGTTCGGCGAAACTGCGCCGACCATCATCCCCAGGCTGAACATGGACAACAGAACCAATAGGTACGCACCAAGAAAAGCCAACCAGCTGCCCTCGAATTCCAAGCCGAAGAAGCTCTTGCCAATCACAGCCAGCAATACCAGGGATACCAGGGAAATGACCGTATATACCATGACATGAACAAATAGCAGCAGCAAAGGACTGACCGGAGTAACCTTGAAACGCTTTAGTATCTTTTTGTTACGGTAATCTGCCACAATCAGAGGCAGACCCATTACACCCGAGGCACAGATGGCAATTGCAGCCAGTGCCCCGAAGGATTGACTGAGAAAACTGTATCCGGCTTCTTCAAAGGCGGGTTTATCACCAAATACAATTCCTAATATAATCATCACCACAATCGGCATGACAATACCGAAGATAACCATATCCATTCCACGGATGACCAGCTTCATCTCTGTTGCAAACATCGTTCTAAAAGCTCTCATAATCTTTTTCCTCCTCGTCACTGAACCAGAAATAGGCATCCTCAAATTTTTCGCAACCACTCTTTTCCTTTGCTTCCCCGATCGTACCCGAGAAAATCAACTCTCCCTTCTTTAGTATGCAGATTCGGTCACAGAGCGCTTCGACCTCATCCATGAAATGCGAGGTAAGAAAAATGGTTAATCCGTTACCTTTCAGCTCGGACAGACATTTCCATACCTCCTTCCTTGCTCTCGTATCCAGACCGGTAGTCAGCTCATCGAGAAATACTACCTCGGGGTCAGGAATCAGAGCAAGTACAATGAACAGTCTCTGTTTCTGACCGCCGGATAGCTCACCGACCTGCTTCTTACTCTTGTCGGCAATTCCAAAGCGTCTCAAAAGCTCAGCGTAATCCCTTGGCTTCTGATATAACGAATGCGTTAATCGGCATAGCTCCTCCACTGTAATTTTCTCCTGATAGCTGGATTCCTGGAACTGGACGGCGACTCTTTCAAAGAGACTTCTCCTGTCCTTCTTCGGGTCCATTCCCAGTATGGATATGGAACCCTGATCCGGTTTTCTCGTACCAAGAATACATTCGATCAGAGTACTTTTTCCGGCTCCATTGGCACCCAAAAGTCCCAGTACCTCGCCCTTCTTCACACTAAGGCTGACTCCTTTGACTGCCTGAAAGCTGCCGTAGGACTTGGACAGCTTATCAATTCTGATTGTTTCCATCACTTAACCCTCCTTTATTCCCTCCCGGATGACTTCGTCTCGGTTCTCCGGGGGACCGGCGGCCCGGCCGCCGGTTTATGAATAAAAGATTAACACCAGTACTGAGTCTGGTGTTAAAATGTAGAGTTATGAATATTTTTTCTCCATGGATCGCAGCTGCTTTAGCAGATGCTGAGCATTCACCCTGGCTGCCTCCAGCGAGGTAAGCAACTTATCACATACGGATATGATGGTTTCATCCTCCTGTGGAGTATTAATCATCTTTCTTAAGTCAACCGGCTTGCCCTCAGTCAGTGCATTCATCATACGCAGGATCGCAGATAATGAGTAATTAGCACATCTAAGTGAACGTATAATCTTCAGTCTCATAATATCACTCTCGGTATAGATACGGTATCCGTTCCTTTTTCTTTTCACCTCGAGTAGCCCGTTCATCTCCCAATTCCGCAGGGTATCCATCGTGATCTCCAGATAATCGGAAACCTGTTGCCGGGTCATGACCCGTGCCCCGTCTATCTGATTAATCTGATCCGGGCCATTTCTTTGAGCCATGTACTCCTTCGAAGGGTCAGCCAACAGCTGCTCCGCCATCCTGATCGCTTCCTCGGCATTTCGCTGCTCCGTCTGGATCTGTCTGATATAGCTTTGTGTCAGCTGAATTGCCTTCTCAAATTCAAGTTTAGCCGATAATTTGATGATGGTGATCATCTTCTTCCTAAGACCATTCTGCAGTACCTCCACCTGAAATGCTGTTCTTGCCAGCCGGAACTGTTCGATGTGGAGTTCAGTAAAAACACGATATCCGTTTGACAGACGAATCGGTGCAGAAATCAGTCCCAGTGCTTCATATAGACGTACTGTGTTGGGATGTATCCCAATCATACTTGCTATCTGAGCTGTTTTATAGGTTTTCTCCATACCTTCCTCCCTTTCTGTAATCGGTCCTTTCAGAATCATTCTAGCACAGAAATCAAGTCTGGTGATAAAGTAGAGGGTTTCTATCCACAATCATATCGTATTTTCATTATTTTATCAACCAATCGGAGTAATTAATCCTCACCCATACCGATCATCACCATACCCGATATGATGAGGAAGCCACCCGACCATTGCTGCAGCCCTGCAGGTTCTTTAAGAAACAGTACGGACAAAATCAAAGCCGTAAAGGGCATCATACCGGAAAAGGCAGCCGCAGTGGTAGCGTTGCAGCGCTTGATACCCGAATACCAGCAGATAAATGCTACGGCAGTGACAAAGGCGCCATACCAGAATAGCGCCAGCCATTCCCTGATACCGATACCTGATAAGTTGATAAAAGGGCGTTCAAAGGCCGCCGGAACGAGGCAGAGCAGCATGGCAATTGCAGATACCAGTATCGTCTGTACCATTGGCGGCAGAGAGACTCCCTGTCTGTCCTGTGCCTTGACTGCTAAGATACGGGAACAGGTGTTAAAGGAGGATTCACTGCAACACGCACAGAGAACCAGGAAATTACCGAGTATATGCCCCGGAACGAAGTGATTGCCGGGCTGCAGCAGTCCCTGGACGATAATGATACCGGCCACCGTACAAAATATACCAATCCATTTTCTCCGGTTCATCTTCTCCTTCAGTATCACTCTGGCCAATATGGCAGTTACGGCAGGTGTAGCTCCGGTTAAGATACCGGCTTCAGCCGAGGAGGTATGTCGCAGACCGAATAATAAAAACATTCGAAACAGGAATATTCCAAATATCGCTTGAAGGCTTAGATTAAACCAGTCAGCAGGTTTTAGCTGTTTGATGATGGTCAGCTTATTTCCCGTCATCGGTATCAGACACAGGAGGGCAAAGAGCAGACTGACTGAGGTGATGGTAAAGTTCCCGAGTCTTCCCATGACCAGTCTTGCTGAGATAACGGACGTTCCTGCTAAAATAAATCCTACGAACAGAAATAACATTCCTTTTATATTCTTCATAATGCTTCTTCCCCTTATCAATTCATTTGTATTGCTTATAAGCAATATGGTATAATTATACTGACAGAACTGGTTTGGTAAAGTTCCAGTATAGCACCAATTGTACAGTACCAGTTTCCCGGCCACTGTCAAACAATAAATTGATTGAAGCGTCATTCGGAAACGGAGGAAGGTAATGCAGACAATCCGATTGAACAGAAACAGTAAGCTTCCTATGAAGCGTCAAATATATCAGTCACTGAGGGAGCAGATCCTGGATGGCATTATGGCTGCCGGAGAAATACTACCTTCTACGCGTGAGATGGCCGAGCAGCTTGGGGTTTCCCGTAATACAGTCAGTGAAGCCTATGATATGCTGATTACAGAGGGCTATGTCCTGAGTCGTCAAGGGGCACTCACCAGAGTAGCTGCCGGTCTATGTATCAGGAGACTTCCACAAGTACATAAGGTTCCTACCAAAGAACAACATCCGCCGATCAAGGTTGATTTTCACACCGGTCGTCCGGATCTTAATAGCTTTCCCTATTACCTCTGGCGTCAGCTCATGTCTAAGACTGCAGAGGAACTACCCAAGGAGCTTCTGAACTACACCGGTCCCAAGGGATTTAAGTCCCTCCGTACTGAGATAGCAGCCTGGCTTGCCAGAAGCAAAGGGCTTTCCGTGGATGTCGATGATATCTTCATTACGACCGGAGCAACACAGGCGATCAATCTGCTGGTCGGATTACTTGAGTTATCCGGCAATCAGGTTATACTGGAAGATCCGTGTAACAAAGGACTGAGGGAGACCTTTCTGACTGCCGGCTGTCATCTCCTGCCGATCCCTGTGGATCGTCAGGGTCTTCGAACCGAGCTTCTGCAAGGAGTTAAGGCCCAAGCCGTCTATGTTACCCCCTCCCATCAGTTTCCGCTGGGGGGCATCCTACCGGCTATTCGTCGTGCGGAGTTACTCCGCTACGCGAGAGAACAGGAGGTATACCTGTTAGAGGATGATTATGACAGTGAATTCCGCTATACCGGTGAACCGGTATCACCGTTGTATGCCATGGATTCGCAGCAGGTCATCTATATAGGCACCTTTAGTAAGGTTCTGTTTCCGGCGATACGGATCGGCTATGTTCTCCTACCTAAGAAGCTTCAGTCACGTTGGATGGAGCTGCGTACCCACATGGATGTCCAGAATCCCCCCTTTGAGCAGGCTGCCCTTGCAGAATTCTTAAAGACACGTAAATTCGACCATCATATTCGCAGGATGAGAAAGCTCTACGGAGAAAGAAGAGCCGTTCTCCTGGCGTCGTTAACGGAAGTCTTCGGTGACACCTGGAACGTCTGGGGTGACAGCGCAGGGCTACACCTTGCCGTAGAATTTGAAGGTCAAAGCTTTGATGCAGACTTCCTGCAACGTTGTTATAAGGCGGGTCTTAAAATTGCTACCGTAGAACAGCACAGCATCTGTAAAGGACTGCATCAGAATAAGCTCTTACTTGGTTATGGACATCTCGAGCCTTCGAGAATACAGGAAGGGATTCAACTGCTCTATGCTCTGATACATAATCCATAAAACAGCAAAAAGGCTCACTTCTCGAGCAACTATACAATGAAACGCTCTGCTGTCTCCAGCTTATGCACAGTGTTGCATGTGACTGATTTCTCCGGTTCTATGGGATTTAACAGTACATCCAGCAGATCATCGAACATGATGGAGGCGGTAGGTCCTGCTCCCGAGCCCTGACCGTAGAAGGCCCTGATACCACTTTCCCTGCTCTCCACAAAAATCATGTTATTATTGCCACTGACTCTGGCAAGTAGCTGATCTGCCTCTACCAGACAAGGTCCTACATAATAGGAGACCGAACTGTCCTGATTCTTTCTCGCACAGGCGATCTGCTTTAGGACAGCATTGTCCCGCTCTTGCAGATCGTTCCTCTCCGGTTTCACTTCCTTCATGGGTTCCGGCTTAATCTTCTCCATCGTGCAGGATAGCTTCATCCCCAGATTCATCAGTATCACCAGCTTATAGGCAGCATCCCAGCCATCGACATCCTCCGAGGGATCATTCTCCGTATATCCCTTCCGTTTCGCATCCTCCACTGCCTGTGCATAGGGTATCCCTTTGTCGCTGACAGAGGAAAGGATATAATTCGTGGTAGAATTCAATATACCATAGATTCCGGTAATCTCCTCTCCCTTAGCCATACTCCGCAGTGTACTGCAGATGGGGATTCCTCCGCCTACGGTAGCATCATACCTCAGTTGGCAGCCGTTTCTCTTAGCTGCTTCTGTAAGCTCAGCGAGATTAGCGGCCAGACATTTCTTACTGGATAAGATAACATGCTTCCCTTTCTCAAGGGCACGCAGCAGAATATCTCTGGTTCTCTCTGCTCCCGCTCCTCCCATACACTCCACAAGAATACTGATCTGTTCGTTATCAATCAGCTCATTTTCATCTGTCGTAAGCCTCAGCCCCGTGATATCTGCCGCCCTGGCCTTCTTGGTGTCCCTGACCAGTATTGCCTCAGGGATGATCTCTACATCGTACTCCTTAAGCAGCATCTGTCTGTTCTCCTGTAGGATGGTGAGCAGTCTTGCCCCTACGACTCCAAGACCGAGAAAGCCAATTCTGATAATTTTAGCCATCTTACTTCCTCCTCATCAAAATAAATGTTGTTTTTCTGATGGCTTTATTGTATCATTCTGGTAAGCATTAGTAAAATTCATGCATTTGATATTTGTATTCAATATTATTGATAGGTGGTGCTTATTATGGAGATTAGAAATGTAATATCCTTCATCCGGATCGTAAAGCTTGGAAGCTTTTCAAAGGCTGCAAGGGAGCTTGGATACTCTCAGTCTAATGTGACGATGCAGATCAAGCAGCTTGAGGATGAGTTACAGGTCAGGCTCTTTGACCGCATCGGTAAAACCGTGCAGCTGACGGAGGACGGAAAGAAATTTCTGAAATATGCCCTAGAAATCGATACTGCTGCCTCCAATGCAAAGCAAGCGCTGGCTCCTGCCTCGGAGCCTGTCGGAGAGCTTCGGATCGGTCTGCTGGAATCCCTCTGTATCTCCTATCTTCCCGATATTCTGAAAGAATTTCACCGCTTATATCCAAAGGTTGGAGCAGTGATCAGGATTGGAACCTTTGAAGAGCTTGCCACCATGCTGAATACCAATGCAATTGATCTTTTATGGACCTTCGATACAGAGATAGTGATTCCGGAATGGATTCGGGAATATGAATTCACCAATCCGATCTCCATCATAGCCTCATCCTCCCATCCGTTGGCAGGGTCAGACGAGCTAATGCTAAAGGACTTGGCCCTCGAACCCTTCATCCTTACCGAAAAGATCTGCAGCTATCGAGATCTCTTTGAGCAGCAGTTTCGCGCTCAGGGAATGGACCTGAAGGTTTTTTTAGAGATAGGTAACACGGAAATCATTAAAAAATTTGTAGGTACCGGAATCGCTTTATCTGTACTGCCTGCCTTCTCCCTGCGCGAGGAGCTGGAGCAGGGCACTCTGTGTATCCTGCCTGTAACTGACTTTGATCTTCAGATGAAGGGACAGGTCTTCTGTCATCGTAACAAATGGATCACACCTGCGATCACGGAGTTTATCCGTTTAATTAAAGATAAGGCATTTTCTTCGTATTCCTCTTAACAGCGTACTTCTCCGAGTATCCCGTTCCGGGATTTAAGAGCTGCTTGATGCTGACACCCTGCGCTACCAGGCGTATTACCAGCTCCTTTGCTTTCCTGTATTGTTCAAATAAAAGCTGCTTTTCTCCCGGATTGTCATATACCTTCCAGTAGCCGGTAAAGAGCGGATTCTGCCCATGGTTGACAATGAAGCCCATGACGTCTTCGATCGGATAACCCAGCAGTATTCCCAGTTCATGAGGAAACTCCCGGATTTTCTGCATATAACCCTGATATCTTTTCGAAAGCTCCATCAGAATGCTGATCGGATCACACTCGTGATACCCCATAATTCGAAGCAATCTTTGATTTTCCCTCTTTCGCAGATATCCGAGCAGCTTTTCCCTGTCGTAGATCAGAAATACCACCTTTCTGTCAGACATATAAAGTATATAAAGGGAGAACGCCGTTCCACAAAACGTATCCATGACTCTTTCCTTATCCTCTATATCAACAATCAGTAAATTCGATATCTTTATGTCCATGATGACAGGGGCGCATTGAAGTGCCATCTGAGTATTCATTTCCATCAAATCCATCCCTGCCAGAATTTCCAGTAGCTCCGGGCTCATAAGTTAAGCTCCCTTCCGTCATGATATTTACTGCTGACAGTAAATATTATCCCTAAAAGCTACAAAAAATATCATGCTTCGAGAAATATCATGCGAAAGGGAGCTCTTAATTAACATCCATGTATCTATTTATTCTGCATCCAATATTATCTTATTAGCAGCATTGATAAAAGCCAAAGCACTGGCTTTCATGACATCCTGTTCTATTGCTTTCCCCTGATACAGGGTATCCTTATATCTGATCTGAGTAATTACTTTTCCAAGGCTTCCTTTGCCTCTGCTCAAATTATTAATTCGATATTCAATCAGCTCGATCGGAAGCTGTACAGCTTCGAGGATGGAACTATAGAGTGCATCGATGACACCCGTACCGGTGCTGCTGGTCACTACCTCCTTCTCTCCTCTGTTTAACCTGACCGTAGCAGTCGGTAAGGTACTGGTTGCCGTAAGCTGATACTCCACCAACTCCCACAATTCCTTATTCGAGATACATTCTACACTCGGATAGCTCTTCAATAAGGAGATAATATCACTGTCATACAGCTCCTTTTTTAGATCTGCTGCTGCCAAAAACTTCTGATAAATCTCTGAAATATGCTCCTCCGGTATCTCGAAGCCCAATTTCTTCGTTACATGCAAAAATGCGTGTCGTCCGGATCTGGCAGTCAGAACCAGCTCCATCGGCGGTGCACCGATTGTCTGTGGATCCATAATTTCATAGACATCCTTTGATTTCAAAAGTCCATCCTGGTGTATCCCCGAAGAATGGGCAAAGGCATTTTCCCCGGTTATCGCTTTATTAACCTGTATATCCAATCCCATCGTAGCACTTACAATACGTGAGGTTTCATAAATCTTACCCGTATCAATTGTCGTATGGGCATCATAGTAATCTTCATGAAGCTTAATTCCCATCACAACCTCTTCTAAAGAAGTATTTCCTGCTCTCTCTCCGATTCCGTTCACGGTACATTCCACCTTATCTGCACCATTGCGAACCGCAGCCAGGGTATTGGCCGTTGCAAGTCCGGTATCGTTATGACAATGAACACTCAACAGCACCTTCGGATTTAAATTCTTCAGTCTGTCATTGATCCGATAGATCAGGCGTCCAAATTCCTCCGGAACTGCAAAGCCCACTGTATCAGGAATATTGATGATGGTAGCACCTGCTTTCACTACGGCATCAATGGTCTTCCACATATATTCAAACTCTGATCTACTGGCGTCCTCTAAAGAATACTGAACATTGGGAAGATATTTCTTAGCATACTTAACGGAGGAAACACCCATTTCAATTACCTGTTCCGGAGTTTTGCGGAATTTCTTTGCCACATGTACATCTGAGGATCCCAATACAATATGAATTAATGGGTTCTGTGCTTCACGGATACTTTCATATATCGCATCAATATCCGATTCCACTGCTCTGCCTAAGGCCGCGATACATACCTCGCTGCCGATTTTTTTGCTGATTGCTTTCACTGCTTCAAAATCCCCTCGTGAGGAGGAAGGGAAGCCAACCTCCATCATATCCACCTTCATTTTCGCAATCTGTGCCGCCACCTCCAATTTTTCCTGCAAATTTAGTTTTGCACCTGGTACCTGCTCCCCATCTCTTAAGGTTGTGTCAAATACATAAATTTTTCTTGACATAGTCACATCTCCTTTTAATTTTGATTTCGCCGCTTATGGCTTACATCTGATTAAGCGGCATTAAAAAGCTCCCTTCATCTCTTATCGATGACAAGAGACGAAAAGGGAGCTTTCCGCGGTACCACTCTAATTCATACAATTATGTATGCACTTTCTCGATACCCTTATTGTGAAGGTGTAATGATACAAAGGAATCAAAAAACTTCTGTCTCGTAAGAGACAGAAGTAATATCTGCTACACCACTCTATACTGGTTAAATTCAATACAGGCACAATAAAACCGATATCTATCCCCGTTAACGGTGGGCTTCCGTCACAGCCTACTTAATTTCAGCCGGCAACTCAAAGGCGAGTTCACTATTTTCTAACTCCTGTTTCACACCAGCCAACAGGTCTCTGAAAATTATCCGATAGCTACTATTCCTCATCAACGTCTTTTTCCTATATTGGATATCATATACAGATAGTTAAGATTTGTCAACGATTAATTTATTCAAAGAAAGTCAGAACACTCCCATCAATGGTTGTCACTGAGCAGGTTTTACCGCCCCAGGGTTGCTCTATCACCTCTGTAATCTGATTCCAACCATTTTTCTTTACATATTGATATAATTGTTCCACTCCCTGAACTAGCATAAACCCTACCATCCTGTTCAACGGCTCGCCCCGAAACATATGAATACCTGTAAAGGGGGCAATATGAAGCGCTTCGATTTCAATCGGGATATTATTGACGCAACCATAAAGACCTGCATTGTTTGAATCTCTTTCTTCAATCTGTCCGTACCAGCCTAACACTTCCTTGAACCACTTTAGTGTATTATCCATGTCCTGCGTATAATACACTGCCCCCGTTTCCTTCACAACATAGCCTCTTTCTGAAAAATCGCTCATAAGTGCTTTCCCTCCTGATAAATTAGATTTCAGCGAAATACGTGAGAATGCTTTTAAATTCGAATGATTCTTTCTGGCTTCCGATGGTGTTATTCCATGAAATCTTGTGAAGGCTCTTGTAAAGCTTTCATTTGTTTCGTATCCGTATTTTAATGCGATTTCCAAAAGAGAGCTTTCGGTATCAATTACTTCATAACCTGCCAAAGTCATTCTTCTGTTGCGTATGTATTCACTTACGGTACAATCACATAAGATAGTAAAGACCTTCTGGAAATAAAACCGGGAAGTATAGATTCTGTCAGCAAGCATATCAACCTCCAGCTCCTTGCAGATATTCTCTTCAATAAAATCGATCGTTTGCTGAATGCTTGTCATCCAATCCATATTCTCACCTCCTCACAGGTACAATAATATCAGATACCTGCGGTGCTTTCTTGATATTTCATGCACACATTTGTCAGAGGAATAACTCTACACTCTGATATTAATCTACAGGAATCAGGTTACTGGTGTATCTTATTTTACCTTCTAACACTCCATCATAAAATTCTTGTTTATGATCTATAAAGTCAATACTGCCTTGAATATCTTCCATTTCTCGCTGTAGCTTTTCTCTTTTTTCTGCAAGAATCTTTTTTCTGGTTATGATTGAAGAAGGTCCATCAAGACATAGGTTCATATATACTTTCATCTCTTTTATACTAAAACCGCATCTTCTTAAACATTGCAGACTAATAAGCCAATTCAAATCTCTATCATCAAAAACCCGATAGTTGTGTTGATCTCTTTTCACATTAGGCACTAACCCTTCATTGCAATAAAACCTAAGGGTTTCATATGTTATATTAAGCTTATCACAAACATTTTTCATGGTATACATAATTTATCACCCCTTTATTTTTTATTGACCTGTAGTTACTACAGGGTGTTACAATATCATTGTAAATAGGTATTACAAATAGTGCAAGAAGGAAAAGCTAATGAATTGATGATTAAAGGATCCATAAGTTTTATGGGGAGCAAAATCACCCGTATTAATTCAAAGATAGGAGGAAGTAGTATGAAGTATGTAGAATTAAACAATGGTACAAGAATGCCTATATTAGGCTATGGAGTGTTTCAGATTGCAGATCAGGGAGAATGCGAGAGATGTGTTTTGGATGCAATCGATGTAGGATATCGGCTCATTGACACTGCTCAGGGCTATGGTAATGAAACAGCGGTAGGAAATGCTGTTAAGAAGAGTGGTATTCCAAGAGAAGAATTCTTTATTACTACGAAAATATGGATTTCTGAATATGGATATGAAAAAGCCAAAAAATCAATTGAAGGCTCTTTAGAAAGGCTTCAGTTGGACTATCTTGATCTTATATTAATTCATCAACCCTTCAATGATTATTACGGAACTTACCGGGCAATGGAGGAACTATATAAAGATGGGAAACTGAAAGCAATCGGAGATAAATACAATAAGACGAACGCTCAGGTTGTATTAAGATATCTGATTCAAAGAGGAGTATCCGTCATTCCTAAGACGGTGAATAAAGAACGTATGAAGCAGAATTTTGATGTATTTGATTTTGAATTATCTGAGGAAGACATGAATAACATTGCCACTTTAGATAAAGCTGAGACCCTCTTCTTTTCACATACTGATCCGGAGCAGGTTGAACGCTTAACAAGTATGGTGAGAAAGTTTTAATCCATGGCATCGTACACAGTCAGTTGATAACGAACTCCAAATATAGTATAATATCTCTATATAATTGTATGATACTGACTGAATCGATTCATAGAGACATTGTAATATGAAGGTCGATTCTCCAATGGAGGAGCGCAAAACGATGCGAATAAACACAAAAGATGATATCTACAACAAGAAAGTAGAGAAATCAAGTAATCTTAACCTGTTTAAATTATTCCTATTAGTTGCCTGCTATATTGTTTTGCATCTATTCATCATTTACCTGTCGTCTGAAAACATAAAGTACAATTTCCCCTTTAATAAATATATTTTAGCCACTCTCCTGTCGCAAGGTCAGGTATTGGTAGCAATCTATATTACACTATTACGCCTTAAGAGAAGTTATTTGGTCGCGACTGCGCTTTGCGGTATCTCTGCATTGATCACACTCTTAAGAATCATTTCAACCGGAACATTGCTGATCCTTCCGGGAGCCTTTATATCGCTTACAACAATAATAATCTGTATTATCATTAATCGATTTAAGATACGATTGACGGCCAACAAGAAGGAATTTATCCTGGCCAATGAACTTTTGCAGAAAGTATTGGACACGATTCCGATGCCAATTTTTTGGAAGGATTTAGACTCCAATTTTTTAGGCTGTAACCAGTATTTCGCAAATGAAGCCGGCAAGAGTTCCCCTGAACAGATCATCGGAAAAAATGATTATGATACACCGTCCTCTGCTCAAACAGAAAAATACAGGGCAGATGATGCGGAAATCATGAAAACCGGACGTGCAAAAATCAATATCGAAGAGCTGCACATTTATGCAAATGGTGATCAAGGATGGATCAGAACTTCTAAAGTGCCACTTCGAGATGCCAATGGAGAGGTTTTCGGCCTTCTTGGAGTATTTGAGGATATCACCAAGAAAAAACAAGCCGAACAGGAATTATACTATGAAAAGGAACGTCTAAAAATCACTCTGCTTGCCATTGGAGATGCCGTGATCACTACGGATCAAAATATGAGAATTACTTTAATTAATCCTGTAGCAGAAGCACTCACCGGCTGGGATGCTAAGGATGCCTTGGGCAAAGAGGTCGATCTTGTATTAACCCTTGAAAATGAGCTTACAGGTATGAAGGGAAGAAATCCGATTGAAGAAGTCTTACTCGGTTTAAATACGGTCGAGGTAGAGAATAATTACGTGATAGTCTCAAGGGAAGGGCAAAAAAGGGCGATTGAAGACAGCGCAGCGCCTATTTTAGGCGAAGATGGTGATATTCAAGGAGTCGTGATGGTCTTCAGAGATGTTACAGAAAAGAAGATTAAGCAGGATGAGGTTCTGTATCTGAGTTATCATGACAGTCTGACTAAATTATATAACCGAAGGTATATAGAAGAAAAAATGAAGCAGATTGAAGAACAGGAGCACTACCCTCTTTCGATTATTTTAGGAGATATCAACGGTCTTAAAATGGTAAATGATGTGTTAGGACATTACGAAGGAGACCATTTCTTGATCGAGGCTTCCAGAATTCTGTCTGAGTCATGCCGTCAAACTGATATCGTCGCAAGATGGGGTGGCGATGAATTCCTCATTTTACTTCCGAATACTAATGCGTCAGAAGCAGAAATGATTTGTGAACGCATAAATAAGAAGTGTGCGGAATTAACAAGCATGAGCATTAAGTTATCCATTTCTTTAGGGTATGCCGTTCGAAAAAATGATAGCGAAGAAATCTCAAAAACTATCAACACTGCTGAAGAAGTGATGTATACACAAAAAATGTTGAATAGCCGGAGCTATCGAAACTCTATTTTGGAGTCTTTTAGAAAAACCTTATTTGAGAAAAGTCACGAAACCGAGGAGCATGCCAATCGATTGATGCGACTCAGCAAACATATGGGAGAGGTCATGAATCTTCCTCAAACCACACTACAGGAATTGGAGTTATTAGGCGTATTACACGACATCGGAAAAATCGGGGTTCCGGATTCAATCTTAAACAAGCCGGGTAAGCTGGATGATGATGAATGGGAAATCATGAAAAGGCATTCGGAAATCGGCAGCCGTATCACGCAATCCGTACCGGAATTTGTACGTATTTCGGATTATATACTATCTCACCATGAACGCTGGGATGGGAAAGGTTACCCACGGGGGTTGAAGGGGGAAGAGATCCCGATCCAATCAAGAATACTGAGCATAGTAGATTCCTATGATGCTATGACAAGCGAAAGGCCATACCACAGGCCGATGACTCATGAAGAAGCGATGCAAGAATTAATCGAAAATGCCGGAAAGCAGTTTGACCCCGACTTAATTCAACTGGTTATTAAGGAAAAAATACTGGAATTCGATGGGGGAAGGACTCATATTTCCTGATGTTTCATAATATAAATGGATGTACAGATGCAAAGGATACTAACAACCAAAGCGATTACTATTTGGGGTAATATAACATTTGGACATCCATTTATGATAGCAGACATTGTCATAGTAAGAAGTGAGCCGGGCATCAGTGAACCTACCACCGGAAGATAAGTTGACAGAATCAAGACCAGATATCCACCAAAGGCAAACATTGCCGCAAATGCTACGGTTGTGGCCAATGTACTTGCCAGTACCACTATACTTAGTAGAACCACCATAAATATTACATAGAAAAATGCTCCTTCCATAATATTTTTCCACTCACCGGAATAGCCAAACAGATAATATGTATATCCCCAACACAGTAGTACTGCAGGAAAAAAAGCTAGAATAACAGATACTACTGCTGATAAATATTTTGTTGTCAGTAACTCTGTCGGTGATAGATTTTTAGTAAAGAGCAACTCTGCTGTCTTTGCCTGTTTCTCTCCGCAAATGCAGCTCATAAATATTAGAAGAACAGATATCCCACCCATTTGCGATAAATTACTGTAAAAATGTTTCCAGCTGTCTGACCACACAGGTGTAGTGATCAATATAGGTGCAGCGCTTCCCATTGAAGCCGAAACAATTTCTTTCATGTATCTGGCAAGAATGGGACTAACCATCCCAAACAATATATAAACCCCCAGCAATGCATAAAGTCTTTTTGTCCTGCAAAGTTCCGTCCATTCTTTTCTGTATAATACCACAATACTATTCATATGAAGTCACCTCTATGAAAATCTCCTCAAGTGAGGGCGTATAAACCTGATAGTTTTCCAATATTGCATTTGCTTTTATGAGTAGCTCCGGTAGCTTCTTACATAATGATACTAAATTAGCAGAAGATAATTTAAATTCTCTTAATCCACACTTTTCATATTTAATTTCCTCACATTTAGTGATTATCTTTAAAAACCTATCACATTCTTCCGAAGAGTGGAGTCTAAGAAACACAGCATTTCCAGTATAGCTTGCCTTAATATTCTCAACTGAGTCAGATAAAATCATGTTACCATGGTCCATAATAACTGCATAATCACAGGTGCTCTCGACATCTGAAAGGATATGAGTAGAAAAGAAAACTGTCACGCGGCCACGAAGTGACCGAAGCAGTTCCATTATGTCATGTCGTCCTATTGGGTCGAGAGCGCTGATAGGCTCATCTAGAAAAATAATATTGGGCGAATTCATCAGTGTCTGTGCAATGCCTAATCTCTGCTTCATCCCACGAGAATATCCGGCAATTGCTGTTTTAGTATCCTCCAGTCCAACCTGTTTCAGTAGCTCACGAATGCATTCCTTACGCTCTACTGTTTTTATCCCATAAAGCCTTCCACAAAAGTCGAGATACTCCCGGGCAGAAAAATAGTTATAAAAACTAGGGACATCCGGCAGATATCCGATATTTGAGTTGTCTTTTTTCTCATAAATACGCTTTTGTCCCTGAATAAGAATTTCTCCGGAGGTGGGGCGCGATAGTCCAACCAGCATTTTGATTGTAGTTGTTTTTCCAGCCCCGTTTTTCCCTAAAAAGCCACAGATAGATCCCTCCGGAATTCTTAAGTTAAGGTTATTCACAGCTTCATGAGAGCCGTATCGTTTTGTCAAGTCATAGGTTTCAATTGCATTCATTTATATCCCTTCCCATCAAATACTCTCTTGATCAAGCTGTTTTGATCCGATTGCGAAGTAAATGACTGGACCAATAAGCGTTACAATCAAAACCACGATCAACCATATGAGTTTCTTGTCGAATGATGCTTTCTTTCGTAAGATACTAACCAAGGACGTAATTATTAACACAAGCTGTAATAAAGTGATTGGTGCAAATAGTGGTAGCAGCTTTAGCATCTGCTCAAAGCTAATGTGAATTCCCATACTCATTCTCCTTACTATTACTGACACATTGTCAGTTGATGTGTAAAAATAATATCAACGGCAATACCGATGATATTATAGATCAAAAAATTCTGTTTTTGGATTGTAACACCTTTTCTAAGATTTCGTGAAATACGGAAAGATATTTTCTTGCAGTCTCAGTATCGTAGACATGAAAATCTCTGCTGTTTAACGTAAAGAGATATGCGTTTATTAAAAAAACTGATGTTTCTTTAGGATTATTGACCTTAAAAGCGCCTTCCTTATTACCTTGTTCTAAAATATCGCAAAAATAATGTGCCATAGTTTCCGCCATTTTGCGATAAATTTGGTCAGTCATAAAGGTGTTTTCCTGTAATTGGATACTTTCCTGTAAGGCCCGATTCTCCGGCGTGTCCGCCGATGCCGGAATAATCGTAGCCTCAATAAACTGTTTGACTTTTTCAATGGCTGATAAAGTATTACTATATGTAATTTTCTTAAGAAGTACTTCGATTTTTACAACTTCTGTTTCGACAATATACTTTAAAATATCTTCCTTCGATTTAAAATGATAATATAGTAAGCCACGAGAAATCTTCAATTCGTCAACAATATCCTGCGTGGTAACATGCAAATAGCCCTTTTTCATGAACAAGCTTTTGGATGCTTCTACAATTTCCGCTTTACGAACCTCTGGTTGCTTGACCTCTCTCATGTGTAATTCCTTTCCAGTTATTATTGTCATAATATAGCATCACTGACAATTTGTCAATATAAATATAACCGAACTTAATCTTATTTAAGCTGACAAGGCTTTATGAGGATAATGGGAATATTGGTTCCTAAATAATAGCATAATTTTGGTTCTTATCATGAACCACTTAGCAAGTTATAATCATAAGAAATAACTTATGATATGGAGGGACAATACATGATCAATCGAATACTTGGTAAGTCAGGTATTGAAGTCAGTTCTTTGGGCTTAGGCTGCTGGCCGATTGGAGGACCGATGTATTCTAGCGACGGAACCTTAGTAGGTTTTGATAACGTGGATGATGAAGAATCAGAAAAAGCATTATTAACTGCTTTAGACCTGGGTATCACATTATTTGATACCTCCAGTGTATACGGCTGTGGTCATAGTGAAAGACTTCTCGGAAAAGCTTTTTCCCACCAGAGAGACAAGGTGGTCCTTGCAACTAAGTTTGGGTCCATCTTTGATGAAGAGACAAAGACATGCTTAAGTAACAGTGTAGAACCAGCCTTTATTCGACAATCCTGTGAGGATTCCTTAAGAAGACTAAATACAGATTATATTGATTTATTTCAATGTCATGAATGGTATGTTCCCTTGGAACAAGCGGGAAGTGTCTTTGAAACCTTGGATAAATTAAAAGAGGAAGGTAAAATCAGAGCCTATGGTTGGAGTACAGATCACCCGGACTTAATTAACTATTTTGTTAAGAACACCAACGGATGTGCAATCCAGCATCAATTCAATGTATTCATCAATGCAGATGATATTTTGAAAACCTGTGATACCTATGATATGGCAAGCATCAATCGTTCTCCATTGGCAATGGGATTATTAAGTGGCAAATACACCAGCTCCTCCGAAGCCTTAGTTGGTGATATCCGTGCAAATAATATCGATTGGAATTTCTACTATAAGGATGGTAAGGTTAATCCGGTTCTTCTGGATCGATTGGCTCAAATCAGGGAAATACTCACATCTGACGGAAGATCTTTGGTTCAAGGTGCACTTGGCTGGCTATGGGCAAAAAGTAATCGGACACTTCCAATTCCGGGATTTAGAACTGTTAAGCAGGTAGAAGAGTTGGCTAAGGCTATGACCTTTGGCCCTCTTACAACGAAGCAGCTTGAGCAGATTGATGGTGTTATAGAGAAGATCTCCATCGTAGAATAGTATGGCCTGTAATCTGAAATAATCTGAAAATGTTACTATGAATACCCACCCTCAATTATGACGGTGGGTATTCATTATTGGCTCATTTACTATGTCATAATATAACCAAATTGTATTGACCTGGATACTGAAATGAACTATAATAGAACAAGTTTTCCATTAATTAACAGTAAAGTGAAGGTAAAAGTATGAATGTACAAAAGTCAAAAAAGCTACCCTGGATCCTGTTGTTCTTTGGAATCGTGTGCATCTCCATATCGGCATTCTTTGTAAAGAAGGCTCACGTCAATGGTATATCTGTTTCGTTCTACAGAGTATTTTTTGCGACGCTGTTTATATTACCCTTCTATATCCGGACAAAAAACAAGAATATGAATATAAAAAGTATCTGCTTATCCTTACTGGGTGGTATGTTCTTCGCATTTGAGTTGGTATTCTGGAATACTGCTGTCATTATATCCAATACGACATTTCCGACATTGATCGTCAATCTATCCTCTGTATGGGTTGGTATAGGGGCAATGATACTGTTCAGGGAAAAGTTGAACCGCTTTCATTGGTCTGGCAATATGACCGCAATTCTCGGTGTTGCTATCATCATTGGGATCAATAATATCCTACATATGAAAATAGATAAGGGGTTTGTATACTCCATTATTGCTAGTCTGTTTCTTGCTCTATATGTCTTATCGGTAAAGGAAGTCAGGCAGAAATACAGCACGATTCAAGTTGTCTTTTTCACCTTCATAGGGTGTACCATTACATTATTGATCTGTTGTATTGCTACGGGAAGTGCATTGTATGGTTTCTCCCTGCCATCCTGGGCTTATTTATTATGTCTGGGCCTGATCACACAGGTGGGTGGATACTTTTCAATCAATTATGCCCTCGGCTATATTGATTCCTCCACAGTATCAATCCTTACATTGCTTCAACCGATACTTACGGCTGTATTTGCAGTAATTGTATTGAATGAAGCCTTCACTGTTTACCATATCATAGGAGGTATCCTTGTGCTGGCAGGACTTGCTATTGCGTTGCTGTTCAAAGACAAGCCCAAATTATTGTATAAGAACAAGACAGCTTAATAAGGATGTAAACCTGTTCTTCTTAAACCTGTCATTTCATCCAGGCCAAACAATAAATTCATATTTTGTACCGCTGCATGTGCTCCGCCTTTACCGATGCTATCAAGTACGCTAAATACCACGATTCGTCCTCTTCGTTCGTCTATATCTATGCCTATATGACAATAATTTGTTCCTGATACTGCCGAAACCCAAGGGTATGGAATGTACTGCCACGAAGCATTTTCCTCTTTGGGTAAATCGATCACTTTAATAAATGCTTCTTCTTTATAGTAATCCTTATATAGATTAATTAATTCCTCTCTACTTACAGCTTCTACAGGGAAGCAATGACAGATATCCAGAATCCCTCTGGTGATAGGCACATAGGAGGTAGTAAAATGCACTACCACATCTGTATTACCAATCAAACTTAGTTCCTGTTCTATCTCGTAGGTATGTCTATGATCAACCACATTGTACGGCACAATATTGTTACCGATCTCCGGATGGTGTATCGCCCGATCCGTCTCTGCACCCGCACCAGCTGTCCCCGAAAGGCCATCAACGATAATTTTCTTGGTATCAATTAATTTATGATGCACCAATGGAGCCAGTCCAAATATTGCTGCTGAAGAAAAGCAGCCCGGATTTGCGATTACTCTGGCATTTCTAACCTCGTCCCGATGAAGCTCCGGAATGCCGTAAACTGCTTCTTCTACCATTTCCCAATCCGTATGTACTTTACCATAAATCCTTTCCCAATCACTTCGGTTCTTCAGTCTGAAATCAGCTCCAAGATCGATCACTTTCGTTCCTTTTTCGATCAGACTTCTGGCCTGTTTCATGATTTGTCCGGAAGGTAATGCTGCGAAGATAACATCGCATGGCGTAATCTCTTCCGGCTTAATGAACTTAAGACCCATACCATACAAATTCTTATGATAATACTCGACAGGTCTATCCCCTCTGCTCGTCATCCATTCTATTTTGACCTCAGGATGCTCCAGCAAGATGCGTATTACCTCTCCACCCATATAGCCGGAAGCTCCAAGTATCCCAACCTTTATCATTTCTTTCACTCCTTTATTATAAATTAAAACCATTTGCAGGGAATACTTAAGAAGATATCTTTATTAAGTTTAAAGCCCATCTTCTCATAGAACCCTGCTGCTGTTTCCGTCACAACCAACCACTCTGAATCAGGAAAACATTCCATGCATCTTCTCACCAGCTCTTTACCAATCCCCTGGTTCTGATATTCCGGCAACACAGCCAAATCATATATGATAGATCTGAATATCCTGTCACTTAGCACTCTAACACATCCGACCAAATTATCATCCGTCCATGCAGAAATGACTATTGTTGAATTGATAAACGGCAGATTGAATTTCTCCAGCATGTCCTGGGTTATTTGTCCATTAGACCACCCTACTGCATGAAATAAATTATGTAACGGTTCACATGGTAAATCTTTTCTTGTGTCGTATGTTATTTGCATGTTCATCCTCCATAAGTATAAATTGTTTATTGAAATTTCTTATTATACAATTTTAAAGAATGTAATGTAGCCAAACTTCGTATTTGCCTATTTGGCTGGGGTATAATATTCAAGTTTATGAATTTTCAAATGTTATTAGCTCGCCTCTTTTGATTAGGGTCTTACTAAAATCATAATCCCTGGGTTTACCAAGGAAATAATAGATTAATACTCTTACATTTGCAGCGTGAGTAACGATTAGTATATTTTTCCCTTTGTAGTTTTCCTGAATCATATCACAGAAATCTAAGTTCCGCTTCATAAAGTCATCAAATTTTTCAGTGTCCTTATCTCCTTTAACAACTGCTTGCCACAAAAGATTTATCATTTCAGGAGTTTCTTCTTTACCCTCAAACTCTCCGCAAATTATTTCTTTCAGCCTATCATCAAACACAATCGGACCTTTATAAATGATTTCACAGGTTTGCTTTGTTCGTTTTTGTGGGCTACAGAAACACATATCAAACTTAACATTCTTTAAATTTTGGTAATGTAATTCCGCCTGCTCAATACCCGTTTGATTTAGAAAAGTTTCTGTACTTCCGTTACATCTATTGAATAAGTTCCAATCGGTTTGACCTTGTCGTACAAGGTATATCATATATTTATCCTCCTGGGCTAATAAAAATAATTATCGATACATAATTCGTAAAGATATCGTAATTACTAATCTTCGTTTATTCGGGTATTTACACTATTAATATTTTTATATATACGATTTCTGTTTTTACTTACTTTTTTTAAGATTTCTTCATTCAAATCATAGCCGAAAATTTCTGCAATACCATATAAGTAAATAGCAACATCGGCTAATTCTTCACCAGCAGAGGGTAATTTCTCTCTATATGCTTCAAATGCTTCAGAAAGTTCGCCATAAGTAAAGCAGAATTCCAACTCAACATTTGTTGTATTAAAGCCTTTTTTCACTTTATTATCAAATATTACTTTTTGTATATTACTAAATTCATCCATAGTATATGTCCCCTTAAAACTAAATTCTGTATCCAATATGTTCGCTATGTATCACTTCTTTGTATCGTAAACGGCAACGATTGCAGTAATAACCTTAACACTATTATTATTAAGTTACCCTTTTATATCTACCTATTCATGGCGATAATGATCATAGATCAATTCTATAGCTTTATCTATTGCATCATCTGGTTTTAACTTGGTATTGCTATTATCAATCTTCTTTAATAAGTCAAATAACACTTTATTCTTTTCATATAAAAATATTGCTTTCTTATATTTCTTTGGCGACATGAAACCAAACTCACTACGTCTATATGCCAGGTAAAGCACTATAGAAGATAATAAACTTATACAAATACTTATGGCGGCAAATAAGTACTTCCAATCGCCATATGATATTATCATAATCAATGATATTACCTAAAAGGTTGTTGTAACTATAATCAAAGCAATAGGTTTCCCCTTAAATAGCATCATATGTACACTCTCCATTTTAATATCAAATCTGACTACTTATTATGTATTATTATTTCATCCTGTATCATTTAGCAAATGACATGAGCTTCAATCTTACTATACATAGGACTTTATTTTGCCTTAATATCACATAAAATATCTTCATGCTGTTAACAAAACAACTCAGGCATATCATCCAATGAAAAGTATTTTAGCTCTAATGTTTCTTTGTTATCAAAATGCAAATGTCCACCTATCACATTTAGTTTATAAGCAATGCATATACTTTGAACCTTATCACCATTTGAATATTCTATATCACAATCTGTATATATTCCTATCAGATTAACCACTTCAACGTCTAAACCGGTTTCTTCTTTTATCTCTCTGATTGCTGCCATCTGAGGTGTTTCTCCAAGTTCTATGGCTCCACCAGGTAACCCCCACTTATTACTGTCACCTCTCCTTTGCAGCAACACTTCTCCCTTTTCATTAAATACGCAACCACCTGCAAAATTTAGAATAATCTTATCATGCCCAACTTTACTTCGAATCCAATTTATGTAGTTTTGAGTATTTTCCATATACTGATTTCCTCTGCTAATTTGAATTTGGCTACAATACTAATCTTAAACATAAGCTTATCTGGTAGTTGGTTTGCATCACAATACGGGAACAAAAGGGGCAAAGTCAAATATGATTTTACCTCTCCTAATGGCTTAAGTGCTTATGTTATTGAATTACCGAAAGATAATCTTCAAGCTCACTACTATTCACATAAACATCCGGTTCAATACCTACATCCATAATGTTGTTTTCTCGAACATTCCAATAATGGTTAACCAGAAACAGGGCAAACTCTCTCTTTTTGTCTTCATAGACTAATTGGCCAACACCTTTTCCATAAGTTCTTTCACCAATGATTGTAACATTATCCAAGTATGTCTTTAGACCAAGAGCTACAAGTTCAGAGCAACTTGCAGAATTTTCATTTGTCAGTACATAGATATTTTTAAACACAATCTGTGAAGCATCCGAATAATATTGGTTCGTATATCCGCCTTTATCAATCAGATTGCAAACAACGCATTCACTTAACAAAAAGTCCAGTATATTGCAGCCACTGTTTGTATTACCACCATAATTATTACGCAAATCAATGATAAGGTCTTTTTGCTCGGTATCGTCAATATTTTCAATAATATCTAAGAACTCATTTGAAGTCCTTGGCATAAAGGAAGAAATACGAATATATTCTCTATTATCGTCCAATTGATTATACTCAACAGTCCTCTCCTGATTCATTGCCATATAATATCTATAATCATGGCCTGATAGCATATATGTAAATAAATCATCCGATTTATATGCCGTACTAACAAGCTCATAAACATCTTCAATTGATGGATCTTTCTTACTAATTAATCTCTCTTTTACCTGATTATAATTATCCGTCGATTTAAAATAAAGATAACTGTCTTCTAGAAATTTTGATATTTGAGTTATAAGCGATTGGTCCTTAACTGCAAGAGCTGCTTTTAAGTCATTTACTCTTTGAATAGAACTATCCTGTTCTAATGCTTGCATTAACCACTGTGCTGCCTCATCATAATCTTGTTTATAATAATATTCCCATCCAATATCCGTAAGTAAATATACATCATTAGGTGTAAGATCAAGAGCTATAAGATAATAATAAATGGCCATATCCGGATAATTCAGTTTTGAATAAACATAAGCCAGATAATAATTGATATTTACATTATTAAACTTAGTGAGTGCTTTTAGTGCAGTATTTTTACACCTTGTATACCTTTTAGCATAATAAAGCGCTGCGACAGCCCCCTCATAGCTCTCTTCACTGGCATCATTGATAGCAATTGATTTCTCATAATACTGAGCTGCTCTCAAATATTCTCCTGTATTATAGTAAATTTCTCCAGCATTATATAAGGCATCTGCTTCATTTGATGCTTGAGCAAGCATCTGGTTGACTATTTCATCAAGCTTGTAATAGTCATTTAGTGAGTAGCAAAATCGCGCTTTTAATGAATAAGCGTGAGGTTCCTCAGGCATAAGAGATATGGCTTTATCAATATGTTCGAAAGCAAAATCAGTATTATTATTGTTGTGATAAGCCTCTGCTATATCGCAAAGAAGATCATAATTATCAGGATCCTGAACCAGTTTTTCTTCATAAAGCTCTATTACTGATGAATAGTCCCCAACATTATTATAGTACTTTACCCATGTATCTTGGACCATAGCAGCTTCAGGATTAAGGTCACTCGCTTTTGTTAAGTAGTTCACCACATTCGTTACATTATTATTAAGATATAGTTGGGATAAAGCTAAATAGCAATAGACTTCAGCATCTTCTTCAATAGCAATATATTTGCCAAAATAATCTATAGCATTTTCATAATTGCCACGATCATAATGAATTAATCCAATTCCATATAAGGCTTCTTTCGTTTCTTCATCATAGATCAGACTTTCCTCATAGGCTGCAATCGCCTCATCCTCTCTGTCAAATTCCAAAAGTGCATTTCCATAATTCACATATTCTGATGCACTTTGAGGATCAAGCTCAAGCCCTAATTCACTATATCTCAAGGCTTCGTCATACTCATGCAAATTATAACAGGCCCAGCTCAAATTATTATAGAGTGTATCCAGCGTTTCAATTGTTGAGTTAACTTCTACACCACTCAAAAAGGCTTCCTTCGCATTTTGATAGTCCTCTACCATCATATATGAATATCCAATAATACTATATAAGTCATCATTAATGCTTGACTTATCCATATCTGTTTCATAAATATTGATTATTTCTTCATACTTACCTTCATTAAATAGCTTATCCACCTTATTTTCTGTTGAAGTTATACTAGTACTTATATCTTCCATATTAGTACCGATAGCTGTAATGATATAAAAAATGAACACTATTAAAACAACCGAACCGGATAATTCTGTTTTAACATTATTCATTTGATAGACTTTAAATCTGTTTTTATCCCAAAATGTAGCACTTGACTTTGAATATTTAGCACAAGCTATGATTCTTGTAATGATTGAAATGTAGGGAATAGACAGCCCTAATCCAACAGTCCAAACCTTTATTGTCCTAGATAAGCTATTAGAGAAACTTAAGTTTTGCCCCTCTTCTGTCGTAACCTTAATACCAAACGCTCTTTTTCCTAACGTTGTTCCAAAAGAAGATAAGCTTATTGTCTCATAAAATGTTTCTATAAGCATTATTAACACACTTATTATAACCCCTTGCATACGTCCAAAAAGAGGTCTGTCCAGTAAATCCGACGCAAAATACAAGCACAGTAAAACAGGTATATTGATTATCCACGTATCTATACTCCGCGCAAAGAAACGTTTCCATGCAGATACCGGACTATCCATAATGTTTGTATATGCTTCCATTTCATTCCCCTCATTCCACATATAATTTAATCGTTTATTACCTCTTGATATTAAAAATCCTCTCGAGATTGCTTACACAAATTGTAAGTAATTTCGAGGGGGAAAGTCAAGTTAAATTATTCCATTCCCAGTATAGATTTATCTGCTACCATCTCTTATTTACCAATAATAATCTCGCCTTTCTTCAAGCACAACTAAATCATTAAGCAATAGTTCCTTAGTATAACGTGGAATTGTCATACTACCAGATTTTTTACATTTACCTTTTTCTCCGATAAGCATTTAACATCTTTACAATTAGGAATTCAACTCTCATTGATTTCATTTACTAGTTGCCATGCTATACTTCCATCCTTAAGCTTAGATAATGATTTAGATAATGGTATCCATGCAGCTGAATCCACTTCCTCTGAGATAGTAAATTCATCTTTCTTAACTTTTGCTTTAAATCCCAACATAAGCATTTGTTTTTTGTCATAATAATAGCTTCGTATATATTGAATTTTTTCTACTTTGAGTCCAATTTCTTCTTTGACTTCTCGCATTACAGTTTCTTCCGCATTTTCTCCTAACTGAATAATGCCTGCAATGCATACATAATTTGTTTCTGACACATATTGCTGTCTTATCAACGCAATTTCATCAAATTCATTAATGACTGCACAAATGACACATGTTATAAACATATCCCATAATGGTATTTGACAGGTTTTGCAATATGGTATCAATCCTTCATCACCGATCTCTTTATTAATCAATTTATCTCCGCATTTTGGGCAATTTGTAAAATGCATCTTTCTCCTCCTAAAAGTACTATCTTAATTATTCCTCTGGGCATAAAACCTCCCCGAAATTCTTACACAAATTGTAAGTAATTTCGAGGGGAAAAGTCAAGTTAAATTATTCCATTTCCGCTTATGAATATATTATATAATCATATCAAATTAAATAACTGTATCTATATCATAGAAATTCGCAGGATTCTCTGTCATAATACGTATGATCTCCTGCTTATCAATACCATTTGCTGAACAATAAGGGATGAACTCATCAAAGATAGCTGTACAAGGATGATCTTTGATAGATTTTTTAGCTTCTGAATAGAAGTCGTAATCTTGTGAAAGCAGCACCTTATGTCCAAAGTTAAGTGACATGACATAATTTAAAAGATCAAAATTCTCAGGACTGGTTCCCTTTCTTACAATATCAATGCCTATCCATATCCCTTTTTCAGCCGCTAGTTTTATTGTTTCCTTATGCGCTTCTTTATCGGCATGTGCCCAAAGAAATTTATTATAGTCTGCTTTTTCTGTGTCCAATACCTGAATTACTTCATGGACCATTTTTGCCTCCAGGATGTGACAGTGAATAGGTATCCCTGTCTCTTTACTGGCTATCGCGGCCGCGATCAGCATCGCTTTATCTACTTTTGACAACTCACCTCTGTAAAGTAACAGCTTGATGTGTCCCGGACGAATAACTATGTCATCTATAGTATCCAAGCCTTCCTTAAAGTCTTTGATCCAACGGTTTGCCAGTTGTTCTTCGAAATGCATCGGAAACACGTCATATAGTTGTTTCGTCATATTCCACCCCGTACAAGGAATGATATGCATGTCTGCTCGCTCGGATAACTCTTTTAATAATCTTATATTCTGTCCGCCGATAGGTGGTGATGCTTCTACAACACTCTTTCCACCCTTCGCTTTAATGTCAAGCATGATAGGCATAATATAATTCAAGTCTAAATGTATATCCTCTTCCTGATATTGCTTGTCAAAGTACATGTTGTTTGCCAGAGACTCATCACTTTCCCACTTAATATGTTCATGTCCTAAAGTAACGCCAAGCTCGCTCTTATGAATTAATCCTCTTGCTGTACAAATCATATTTCTTCCTCCCTATTGATTATGTAAAGTTCTATTATTAAAGATATATCATCATCTTAATAAATAAACCCTGACATAAGACTGTCAGGGTTTCAGATATTTTTTATAGATTGCTTGACTTAAGTTTTCAATTTCTTCAAGGAACGCTTCCGGCTTCAAAGCAGTCACCTGTTCGGGATGACTTAAAACCAATTGAAGTATTTCATCTTTATAAGGAGTTCTGACAGTCAGATGCAACCCATTTTCTATAGGTTTGACTTCTGCGTGCTGCAGATAGACATCCTCTTTGATGATTCTGTAAAGAGAAGAATCAATCATTAGCTCGTATGTATACCACTGAAACTTATCATCTTGCGGTAAGGACAACTGACTGTTCATATAGCGATTTTCTTTATCCAAACATGTGATTGACACGATTCGGTCAAATCTAAAGGTTCGCTTGGCCTGTCTTAAATGGCAATAGCCGGTAACATACCATCCGCCATCTGCAAATAACAGCTTTGTCGGAGAAAATCGTCGGTGCTCTGTCTCGTCCCGCTCCGGATGATAATAGCCTAATTGAAGATCACAAGACCTCCAAAACGCCTCTAATAATGGTTTTAACACATCATGAATGTATCCTTTTGGCATAATTCGTACAATGTTAAACTCTATGTGAGACATAACCTTTGCAGCATTTTGTCTTTCTTCATCCGATAGAGCGTTAATCACCTTAGTGCTGAGCAAGTTATAATCTGAGACCATATTGGGGATACGAAGCTCTTCACCTGCTTTCAATACCATCAATAGCATCAAGACTTCCTGCTCGCTAAACTTAATACTGGGTAAAAAATAGGAAGAGTCAATTTCATAACCGCCACCCAAGCCCTCATAGGCTACAATAGGAACACGAAGCTGACTGAGTGCATCTATGTCTCTGTATATAGTCCGCTCACTCACCTCAAAATAGCCAGCCAGCTCTTTTGCAGTCATTTTTTTTCGTATCCTTAACAAGTGGACAATTCCATTCTGTCTCTCTGTTTTTTTCATAAAATAAGACTCTCAATTCGCTTTAGTTTGAGGAAACCATAAGGGCTTCGATCTATTGATATAATTTGTTCCTTGTTAAATAAGTTGATACATAAAGTTTCGTTTCTCATTATACCACTTATGCAATCAAAATTCTATGTTCTTTGCCCGTTTCTGCATCTTATGAAAACTGGAACTTTGCGCACTAGTAGTGAGTTATGCGAACAGTGACCACAAGCTTACTGCATTCACGTCAAGAGCACCCAATAGACAATATAAGCAAAGGATACCGTTTTCTCAACAGTATCCTTCGATTTTAATATTTTAAGTTCAATTCAACCTGCTTCAGTCCTTTATATTCAACACCCTCAAGGATTCCTTAATATATTTTACCAATTAATCATCTTTATTTATATAATTATCACTTATACAAGCTAATAAGATCCTTCACTAGTATTTCTCCATTTGTGAATTCAATTTTATTATTGTTTAAAAATCCATCCAATGATTGAATTGTTTTTTCAATAATTGAAATCTTCCATTTTTTATTGAAATCTATTTTTAAACTAATATAAGCTTCATTTTTTAATGGTTCAAATACTATTGAACACAAAGTTGGAGCCTGAGAATTTGTATCCTGAGAAGTTCTTTTTAAAACCTCAAAAGCTTCATTTACTCCAAAGCTATGAATATTATTACAGATATATTCATGAGCACAAATATATCTGTCAGCACCACATCCGTATATTTTATCATAATTTGTATCCTGGAAATCTCCATTTGGGAAATTAGTCATAATAATAAAATCACTATTAATTTTACTTATTATATTTGTATCTATTCCATCTTCCAGAATAAATGCATCTCCAGTTTTATCAGCGATAATAGTATGTAGCCCTAAATCTGGGAATAAAGGATTTCTAGGATACGAGATCACTCTATTATTTAGAATTTCAAAAAAATCAGATGTTTTTCTTGTTTTCTTTAACGCCTCATCGAAAATATCAAAAGCAAACCAATCATTTTCGTTACAACTTGATTTAGAACCTGGTCTATATTCCACTGCCTGAGTACAGATAAAAAGACCCTCACTATTATAACCAGCGATATCCCTGTATTTGTTATCTAATAAGCCTGAAAAGTAAAATAAGTTCATATCATTATGACTATTCAATTTTAGTTTTAAATCAATATCATTAGTATCGAAATTCATACCATAAATGGCTTTTCCCTGACTGTAAACTGCAAAACTTGTACACATTTTGGATCCTCCTTTTGCTATTAGCTTCACCGCTTTCTTAAACTCCCAACTACATGATATCACCAGGTATCTCGATGGTTCAACCTACAACATTTTTCAGAATCAAAAATGCGCCATTTAAGCTTATGATGACATTTTCTATCCGTTACCTTTTTTCATCTCTTATCAGATACATTATCTTTTGATGTTCAATAAATAATAAAATACTTTTTAAGATATTATTTTTGACTTTTAAATATATTTAATTATATCTTTCGAAGTTGCTTGTTACAGTATTTTTATATAATATAAATACAAGGTTATTGATATATGACTAAAAGTTGTATAGATGATTAAATTATCTTATAATTTGGTTACTTCAGGTATATGAGAAACCTATGCAATAAAAGTGAAAGGATGGGGGGATATATGACTTACTATTTCAGAGGCCAAGTTTCTAAAGCAACCGGCTTCAATATTGAGACACTCAGATTTTATGAGAAAAACGGATTAATACCAACTCCAAAGAGGACAAATGGGGGTTATAGGTTATACACTGATGATATTTTGAGTAGGTTGGAATTTATTAAACGTGCGAAGAACTCTGGTTTTACATTAGATGAGATTAGGTACTTGCTTTTTATTATTGATAATAAAATTATTGATCATCAGGTCGTATCAGATGTGATTGTAAAGAAAGTAAGTAATCTTGATCGACAAATATCTGAGCTTAATGAAATGAGGGCTTTTTTACAAACGGTGAAAGACAATTTTAATAATCCTAATAAATGTCCAGTACTTCAAGAACTTCTGAAGGATAAATAATTTCCTAAGAATTTACGAAAATCTATTGACTCCGTACTATACTACAGGCCTTATAATAGGCAAGGAAAAGGAGGAATAGTATATGAGTATAGACATTTTTTATTTTACAGGAACAGGTAATTCACTATTTATTGCAAGACAATTGTGTAAAGAACTATCTGACAATGTAAAAATTCTACCAATAAAAGCATTTAAAGAGGATAAAAAGCTGGAAATAAATTCGGATTGTTTAATTCTTGTTTTTCCTGTTTATTTTCAAACTATCCCTAATATCGTCAAGTCATTTGTAGACAAACTTGAATTTGTTACATCATCAATTCCAATTTATTCAGTTGTTACATGCAATGGAGGCCCGGGTCATTGTTTATTTACAATGGACAGGATATTAAGAAAAAGAGGTAAATCATTAACAGCAGGCTTTACCATTAACATGCCTGGAAATTCTTTAATTGTTCGTGATTTTACAAATTCTACTGAGATTAGGACCCATAGACTCGAAGAATCTTATCAAAAAATAATTGAGATTTCTGAATATATAAACAAAAGACACTATGGCAGGGTTGATGGAAATGATAGTATCAAGTATCATCTACAAGGATTATTCACAGGATTTATTGCAAAATATATTTATAAAACTCCTACCAAGTTTAGAACAGCAAAAGACTGTACAAAATGCGGTACTTGTACTAAAGTATGTCCGGTAAGCAACATAAAAGTGACTAGAGAAGGTGTAAATTGGGGAAGCAACTGCGAGTATTGTCTGGCTTGTTTTCATTGGTGTCCCAGTAAGGCTGTAGAAATCGGGAAAAACACTGTTGGAAAATTGAGATACCATCACCCAGACATTTCGTTAAAGGACATGTATTAGAATAGATATTTTTACAACCAATACTCCTGTCCTTTTGGTTTAAAATCCCCTTATTTTTCATTTACACTAAAGGTAAGAAAAAATAAGGGGAAACAGATACAATTCATTACTCCATTTCATTATCTATTGTACGATTTAGTTATTTATTGTATTTCAACATTATCTTCTTTCTAGCTTAGCCACTGTCTCCACATGCACACTGTGCCCGAATTGATCTACTGCTCTGACCTTCTCAAGCCGGTAATCCTTCTCACACAGATATTTCAAATCCCTTGCCAGGGTTGCCGGATCGCAGGATACATAGACCACACGCTTTGGTGACATAGCCAGGATGGTATCCAGTAAGCTCTGCTCGCATCCCTTTCTCGGAGGGTCCACAACAATTACATCTGCATGGATTCTCTCCTCCTGATATTTCTTCGGAAGTACCTCCTCCGCGGCTCCAACAAAAAATTCTGCATTCGTAATTCCGTTCAGCTTTGCATTTCTCCTAGCATCCTCGATTGCCTGAGGAATAATCTCAACACCGTAGACCTGCTTTGCACGCTGTGCCAGGAATAAGGAGATGGTTCCGATCCCGCAGTAGAGATCCCAAACAGTCTCCTCCCCATGCAGATCGGCATAGTCGAGGGCGATGTCATACAGCTTCTTCGTCTGAACCGGATTCACCTGGTAGAAGGACAGCGGTGATATCTGATAGCGTATCTCCCCGATGCTGTCCGTGATGTATGGCTCACCCCATAACGGAATGATTTGATCGCCAAGGATCACATTCGTCTTTTCTTTATTTACATTCAGACAGATGCTCTTCATTCCTTTGATATGCCTTAAGCCCTGAATCAATTCTTCCTGATAAGGAAGCTTCTTTCCGTTAACCACCAGACATACCATGACCTCTTTGCTGCTGTACCCTACTCTTGTCAGGATATGACGCAGCAACCCCTGATGTGATTTCTCATCATAAGGTTCAATCCGGTATTTCTCTATAAATGAGCGAATAAATGCCAGTATTTCCTCATTCACTTCTGCACCGATATAACAATGGTTGGTATCAATGATGGAATGCGTTCTCCCGGCATAAAAACCGATGGCGATACTTCCATCTTTTGCCCTGCCTACCGGAAACTGTGACTTGTTGCGGTAGTGATAGGGTTCCTCCATCCCGCAGATTGGTTCCATCCTGACATCAGAAAATCCGCCGATCCTGGTCAGGCATCCGCGGACCTTGTCCTGTTTATATTCCAGCTGTTTATTATAATCCACGTGCATCAGCTGGCAGCCGCCGCATTTGGCTGCGATCGGGCATCTGGGTTCAGTCCGGAATTCCGAGGGGGTAATCAGCTTCACCAGCCTGGCATAACCGTAGGTTTTCCCGGTCTTCATTACCTGGACCAGCGCCACATCTCCCATGACGGTATCCTTGACGAACAGGGTATACCCCTGATATCGTCCGATTCCCTCTCCCTCCGAACCGATCGCTTCTATCGTAATCTCGACCTGATCATTCTTCTTAACAATCTCTGTCATATATTTTACCACTCCGTAGCAGCTTTTTATTCCTTCTCTTTGGTGCTGCGTCTGATATTTGATTCGAACAGTTTCTGATAGCCCAACCACTCGGATTTCGGATCAGCTGAGGCAAGCATCTCTGTCAGGGTCTGCATCTTAGCATCCGTATTATCCGCAAAATGAAGTGCCATAGCTTCCGCGGTCGCAGGTTTCTTCGGCGAACCGTATTCAAGCTCACCATGGTGCGAAAGAATACAGTGAATCAGCTCATTCGAAAGCTTTGCCGGGAACTTATTCATCTTCTTGATCTCGTTGCTTACAATATTGGCTCCGATAAAGATGTGTCCCAACAGCTGTCCATCATCGGTATAATCATTTGCAGGAAAATCTGACAGCTCATACAGCTTACCGATATCATGAAACAGCGCAGCTGTAATTAATAAATCCTTATTCAGGATGGGATAGCTGGTCGTATAATATTCACAGAGCTTGACTACGCTGAGTGTATGCTCCAGCAACCCGCCTACAAAGCTGTGATGAACACTCTTGGCTGCGGAATGGCTCTTGAACTGCTTGATGAACTCCGCATTATTCACAAAGAAGGCTTCCGCCAGACTTCTTAGGTTCTGTTCCTTAATCATCGCAACAAAACCCTTGATTTCGCGGTACATCGTTTCCACATCTTTATTGGTAACCGGGAAATAATCCTCGGGATAATATTCCCCTTCCCGGCCTTTATAAATCTTGCTGATATTGAGCTGAAGTGCATCCTGGAAGCTGGTTACTCTCGCATCAATATGTACGAAATCCATTGCATCATATTGCTCAATCTCACTGCCAAAATCCCAAATCTTCGCATCAATGGTTCCGGTCTTGTCCTGTAATATCAGAGAGGCATAGGTTTTACCGCTCTTCCCCGTCAATATCTGCTTGGATTTACACAGATAAATCTCGTTCTTAATAAAGTCATTCTCTCTCAAATCCTGAATATATCTCATCTTCTCTACCTTTCTAATCTAACGGAACCGTTTTAAGTTCATCAATATTATACCCTACGGGAGAGGATATATAAAGTATTAATTATTGAAATCCTGTATAAGATTAAAGTATCAAAAGTACCTACGGTGCTTTCCGGCTACAATAGATTGCTCTGCAAGCTAGCTTGCAATGGCAATCTATTGTAGTTGGAAAAGAGCGAAGCACCTTTTGATACTTTAATCTGTATGCTAAAAAGGAATGCGTTAAAAGTTACCTTTTAACACATTCCTAAATTGGTTACTTCTTTTTCTCAGCCAGTGTTACCGTGACCGTTAATTCCTTCTCAGTAGAACCGGCAGTACGTTTCAATCTGACAGAAATTTTGTCTCCGGCTTTTCGATAGGCCAGGGTACTATAGAAATCACTCGTATCTATGATCATCTCATCCTCCACATACAGAATGATGTCACCGGCCTGTATACCCGCCTCAAAGGCAGGTGAGTCCTCTATTGTTTCATCTACAAAGATACCATTTGCGATTTCATGCTCCGCTCTGGTGGTGTCTGTCATGTTTTCTGTCTTAACACCAAAATAAATACGGGGGTTATTATTTACCAAATCTGTCAGCAAAGGCTTTATTCTGCTGATTCCGATACAGACGTTCAGACTGTCGCTGACCCCATCCTTTAAGGTACGTGTAATCAGGCCGATTACCTCTCCCTTTGTATTTACGATGATACCGTCACCCTTCTCATTGACATCGATATCGGTATTAAACAGATCCAGCTGGTTATCCGTAATATAAGCAACTGTGTTACCGCTGGAGATAATACCAAATTCCATCGAACCAACATGTCCATTTGGACTGCCCAATGCAAGAATCGGGCTTCCGGCTACCAGAGTAAAGGATTCTCCAAGCTTGGCAATCTCGGTATTGTCCAGATAACCGGCAGGAATTTCTTTAATCGGTATAGAAATCACCGCGAGATTCAATTCGGTTTCATAATCCTGAATCGTAGCATCCACGCTGAAGCTTTTGGAGAATTCCACACGAATTCGATCTGCCTTACGAATACGATCCAGACTGACAAGCGCCAGCAGATTCACATTATCATTATGGATCAGAAGTCCCGTCGTTTCTTCCGTCAGCTCCACATGCGTACCAAACCACACATCCTCAGTCTCGGTTATCCCGATTACTTTAATTAAAGATTTATTCACATCGTAAGCAACCTTACGAAGTTCACCGTACATATTCACAAAATCATCTAAGCTGGCATCAATCCTTTGATCAACGACTACGGTATCCGGTATCTTTGATATATTGTCTCCGTTAACCTCTATGTCTTTCTCCGTATTGTCCTTCGGGACAGGCGTCACGGTTGTGACAGGAGTCTGATCCTCCGGATACACTGTCGGGAATTCTGCCGGCGTCTTTGTCTCTTCATCCTTATGTAGGAATTCATCCAGCCTTGGTGCAGCTAAGACAAATGTTACAGCAGCAACCAGACCGAACAGAATCGCCAGGCAGACTGTCATGACAAAGGGCATTAGACGCTTTTTGATCTTTTTACGCTTCTTTTCTATTACCTGTTCCTTAATAAATTCAAAATCCTTCTTGTCATTCTCAGACATTTCTATTCTCCTTTAAGAGATCTAACATAATTGAGAATCTTATGATACATATTTCCTATTTTATCATTGACATATGAACATACTATGAATTATTTGTAAACAAAGGGCTCCCTTCATTATGCCACATTTCGGTAATAATTTCAATTCCATCTTCATAGTGAGTTAAGCAGTTATTATTTATCCAATCAAAGAGTACAGAAATCCAGTCAAAAAGCCCTTATTCGTGAGAACAGATCACTGATCAGTCTCCGAATAGGGCTTTCTCTAAGCTCTTAATATTGAAGAGTTTTGCCATTATGAGCAGAAGCTCTCATATACCACCGTCTCTTCCAAAGGTTTCCGCATGGTGTCATGGCGGTCCACACTCTTGCCTTCTCCTGCTTCATAACCAATCGCAAGAAGATTGACCGGTTCAATATTGTCCGGGATATGGAATAACTCCCTCATTTTCACAGGATCGATCTTACAAATCCATACCGATTGTAAGCCCAGGGCTGTTGCCTGTAGGATCATGTGATCCGTGACAATTGTCACATCAACGTCTGCGATATCCTTATTATCATAATCCCGCTTCCAGGTCTCATCATGATTTACGCATACCACAATAGCCAGAGGAGCATGAAAGAAGTTAGCAGTCTGGGCAAGCTTTTCCAGTCCCTCCTTCTCCCTGATTACAAGCACGCGCTGCGGTTGAAAGTTGCAGGCTGTAGGAGCAACCCTCCCGGCCTCCAGGATCGCCAAAAGCTTCTCCTGTTCAACAGGACGATCCTGATATTTTCTTGTGGAATAACGTGTTTTAGCCAGTGTTAAAAAATCACTCATTTTGATACCCCTTTCATTAACTTATTATAAAGCACTCTCTACAAGGTAAATCCTTTCTGGCAAAAGGTCCGGATGTAAACATCCGGCCGACCAGTCAGACAACTTCTCATGAAAGCAAGCTTTCTGATCAGTGTCTGACCGGTCTGTCATGACACCAAAGGTGTCATGACCTTTTGCCAAGCCAAGTAATGATTAATAAGATGTCATAATTGTTCTGACATTTTTTACATATTCTTGTTTACAAATTGATTATATATGATATGATTGAAAAAGGAAGTATGCACTTTAATGTGAGATACTATACAAAAGGAGAGTGTATTTTATGGCGAATTGGCCTCTAAATGAGCAGGGATGTCCTATTGTCTATACATTGGCTGTCGTAGGCGGTAAATGGAAATGGTTAATTATCTATGCCTTATCTGAACAAGGTGTCTTAAGGTATTCCCAATTAAAAAAGTCCGTACCGAACATCACGCATAAAATGCTGGCACAGGAACTGAAGGAGCTGGAGGCTGAGCAGCTTGTCTTTCGTAATGAATACCCTCAAGTTCCTCCGAAGGTGGAATACTCTCTGACACCCAAGGGTGAGACCCTTGTACCTATTCTTGATAAGATGTCTGACTGGGGCAGAAAGAATATGAAGCGGAGCTAGAAGTCCTGTTTCTCTGCCTTTAATCTCGAATTAGTAGTTTTATTTTTTTACAACTTAAGGTAAAATAAGTATAGTATCTTTTGACGTAGCAGAATGAAAGAAAGGCCTAATAGGAAAATGAACGAGAAAGCACTACTAACCCTTGAATATAATAAAATTATTGATAAATTATCAGCTCTGGCGGGAACCTCCTCAGGCCGTGAGCTATGTACCGGACTCCTGCCGCAGACAGATCCGGCAGTAATCGCTATGCTCCAGAAGCAAACCACGGATGCACTATCCCGTCTGCTTCGTAAGGGCAGCGTATCCTTTGGCGGAATTCACGACATCCGCCCCTCCATCCTAAGACTGAAGGTAGGCTCTGCCCTAAGTGCAGTTGAGCTTTTACACATCAGCTCCGACCTCGATGCAGTCCTTAGGCTGAAGGCTTATGGAGGTTATACGGGAAAAGACGGCAGCGACATGACTGAGGATTCTCTGACGGAGTTCTTTGCCGGTCTGGAACCTCTGACCCCTCTGAATAATGAGATCAAGCGATGTATCATCTCCGAGGATGAGATCGCAGATGATGCCAGTCCTGCATTAAAGAGTGTCCGTCGGGCAATCAAGAATGCGAATGATAAGATTCACAGCGAGCTCTCGTCCATCCTGAACTCTTCGAGAACCATGCTTCAGGACAATCTCATCACACAGCGTAACGGCAGATACTGTCTGCCGGTACGTGCGGAATATAAGGGCCAGTTCCAGGGTATGATCCATGATCAATCCTCCACCGGCTCAACTTTGTTCATCGAGCCCATGGCTATCGTGCGCCTGAACAATGAGCTTCGGGAGTTGGCAATTAAGGAGCAGGAGGAAATCGAGAAGGTACTGGCAGATTTAAGCAACCAGGCAGCGGAGCAGGAGGAGAATCTTACTTATGATTTTGCCACCCTGACCGAACTGGATTTCATCTTTGCCAGAGCAGCACTGTCCAAGCAGATGAAGGGCTCTGAACCTGTCTTTAATCAGAAGGGGATCTTAAATATCAAGAAGGGTCGTCATCCCCTGATTGATGCCAAAAAGGTGGTCCCGATTGATATTATGCTGGGTAAGGACTTCAGCATGCTGATCATTACCGGCCCGAACACCGGTGGTAAGACCGTTACCTTAAAGACTGTCGGTCTGTTAACCCTCATGGGGCAGGCAGGCCTGCATATACCTGCCTTTGACGGTTCCGAACTGACGATATTCGAAGATGTCTATGCTGATATCGGAGATGAGCAAAGCATTGAGCAAAGTCTCAGTACCTTCTCCTCTCATATGACGAACATTGTGAAGATTCTGGAGAAGGCAGATCAGAATTCGTTGGTTCTTTTCGATGAGCTTGGTGCAGGTACTGACCCTACAGAGGGTGCAGCACTTGCCATGTCCATACTGTCCCATCTTCACAGGAGAAATATCAGGACGATGGCTACCACTCACTACAGTGAGCTGAAAATCTATGCACTCTCCACAGAAGGTGTGTCCAATGCCTGCTGTGAATTTGATGTCGAGACACTTCGTCCCACTTACCGCCTGCTGATCGGTATACCGGGTAAGAGTAATGCCTTTGCCATCTCTTCAAAGCTCGGCCTTCCGGATTATATTATTGATGATGCAAAGAAGAGGATTGGCGAACAGGAGAAGAGCTTCGAGGATCTGATCAGTGACCTGGAAGCCAACCGGGTAACCATAGAGAAGGAACAGAACGAAATCTTAAGATATAAGCAAGAGATAGAGCAGCTGAAGAAGAACCTGGCGAAGAAGAACGAATCCCTGGATGCTAGCAGGGAACGTCTGCTTCGGGAGGCTAAGGAGAAAGCTGCTGCCGTACTTCAGGAAGCTAAGGATTTTGCTGACCAGAGCATCCGCCGCTATAATAAATGGCTTCAGGAGGGCGGAGATATCAAGGATATGGAGAATGAGCGCAATTCCATCAGGGAGCGCCTGAGTGACAGCGAAAAGCTGAATGCTAAAAATACACCAAAGAAGGCAAAGGCTATCTCTTTTAAGAATCTCCGCGTGGGTGATTCCGTGAATGTCATCAGTCTGGGTCTCAAGGGTACTGTAAGCACTCTGCCGAATGCTAAGGGTGATCTCTATGTGCAGATGGGTATTCTACGTTCCCTTGTGAACCTCAAGGATATCGAACTGGTTGAAGAAGAGACTGTCACAGCTCCCGGACTAACCAGAACACAGAGCGGAAAAATCAAGATGTCCAAATCCGCCAACATCCACCCCGATATCAACCTGATAGGCAAGACGGTGGATGAGGCACTCTCGGATCTGGATAAATATCTTGACGACGCATATCTGGCACACCTTCCACAGGTTACCGTTATCCACGGGCGCGGGACCGGAGCCTTGCGCAATGCGATCCATGCCCATTTAAAGAAGTTAAATTACGTTAAGTCCTTCCGTCTCGGAGCTTTCGGAGAAGGGGACCAGGGTGTAACTATAGTGGAATTTAAGTAGCCAAAGATACTACAGAAAGGAGTATGCCATGATAGCCAAACAAAAAATACTGATCGTTGACGATGATGTCAATATCGCCGAACTGATTTCTCTATATCTGACTAAGGAATGCTTCGATACCATGATCGTAAATGACGGTGAAGCTGCCATCCGTGAATTTGCCGCCTATGAGCCTAATCTCGTATTGCTCGATCTGATGCTCCCCGGTATTGACGGGTATGAGGTTTGCCGTGAGATAAGAAAGTCCTCTTCCGTACCCATCATCATGCTTTCCGCAAAGGGTGAAATATTTGATAAGGTACTGGGCTTGGAGCTTGGAGCGGATGACTATGTAATTAAGCCCTTCGATTCCAAAGAATTGGTAGCCCGTGTACGGGCCGTACTTCGGCGTTTTCATCCTGCTGCCAAGGAAGAGCCGGAGCTTCCTGCACAAACAGGTGATTTTGTAGTTTATCCGGATCTGACTATTAATTTAAGTAATTATTCCGTCCAATATCTTGGTGAAAATGTAGAAATGCCGCCAAAGGAATTGGAGCTCTTATATTTCCTGGCTTCCAATCCGAACCAGGTATTTACCAGAGAGCAGCTATTAGATCACATCTGGGGTTATGAGTATTACGGAGATACCAGAACCGTAGATGTCCATATCAAACGTCTCAGGGAAAAGATCAAGGATCATAAGGATTGGAATCTCGCAACCGTATGGGGCATCGGTTATAAGTTTGAAGCAAGGACTGCCGCGAAACGATAACAGAAAGGTAGGGAACACCATGAGGAAGACCATTTGGTCCAGGTTGATGATATGTTATCTCCTCTCAGGAGTGATGATTTTTCTGCTGCTGAATACATATGGTGCAAACCTACTGGTTCAAAAGCTTAAAAAAGATAAAGTGGATCAGATGATGAGGGAAGCTAAGCTGATAGATTCCGAGTACATGTCAAGCTTTATTGATGAGACAATGTCTCTTAATAATCTGACTGTTCAGTTAAAATCCATCGAAACCTTTCTGGGAATCCGCGTCTGGATTGTAAACTCCAGTGGCAACATCATCGCTGATTCCTCTACCACCAATAATACCACCGGCAGAAACATCAATAGGATTGATCCGGTCTTTATGGAAATGGCGAACTCAGAGAACAACAACATCAAGGACGTCTTTACCGAACCCATGATGAGTCTGACTCACCCCATCATCTATAATACCCGGATTCGCGGCTATGTCGTACTCCATACTTCTCATCAGGATATTGAATTCCAGTCCCTCTACTATATGGATGTCATCAATATCTGTTTCCTGGTGTTTTTAGCCTTATTTTTCTTCATCTTCGTCTATATCTATTACATTATTGCAGTTCCTCTCAAGAACCTGATGAAGGCTGCCAAGGAATATTCCTCCGGAAATTATAATTATGCCTTAATCCTCAAGGGTCTCAGTGAATATCGTGACCTCGGAGCGGCAATCTCCTATATGGCCGGCGAGTTAAGTAAGCTGGACGATTACCAGAAGAAGTTCGTGGCAAATATCTCCCATGACTTCCGCTCTCCTCTGACCTCCATCAAGGGCTATGCCACTGCCATCATGGATGGTACAATTCCACATGAAATGCAGGACAAATATCTGAATATCATTCTTTTTGAAACAGACCGTTTGACCAAGCTTACTTCCGGGCTTTTGGAATTGAATAGCTTTGAGAACCACGGAACCTTCCTTGATATTACAACCTTTGACATCAATAATATCATAAAGCGTACTGCAGAATCCTTTGAAGGCTCCTGCCGTGAGAAGAAGATCACGCTCAATCTTGTCTTCTCCTCCAAGCAAACAATGGTCGAGGCCGATGTAGGTAAGATACAGCAGGTACTCTACAACCTGATTGATAATGCTATTAAGTTCAGTCATTCCAATTCAAAAATCAAGGTAAGTACTGAGGAAAAAGGTGAAAAAGTATTTGTCTCTGTAAAGGATTATGGAATCGGTATTCCGAAGGACTCCATCAAGAAGATCTGGGAGCGCTTCTATAAGACGGACGTATCCCGTGGTAAGGATAAACGCGGAACAGGTCTTGGCCTTTCCATCACGAAGGAGATCATTCAGGCACATAACGAGAATATCAATGTCATCAGTACAGAAGGGGTAGGCACAGAATTTATCTTTTCTCTGACTAAGGCATCTGAATAGAGTGTTAAAAAGGAGAGAAGCCATGAGAGTCAAGTTTATCGATAATATCAGAGTCATATGTATCCTTCTGCTCATTCCGTATCATACCTGTATGATTTACAACAACTGGGGTGAGCTTTTCTATGTTACCGGTAAGCCTTCAGAGCTTGCCAGCCAATTCACGGGTATCGTATGGCCCTGGTGGATGTATCTGTTATTTACCATCGCCGGCATTTCCTCGTATTATGCCATGCAGCGTCGTACGGCTGCTGCTTATGCCAAGGAAAGAGTAAGCAAGCTGCTTCTCCCCCTGCTTGCCGGGCTGGTACTGATTATCCCCGTACAATCTTACATAGCGGATATCTTCTATAATGGTTATTCCGGAGGATATTTTGAACATTATAAGATCTTCTTCACACGTTTTACATACCTGACCGGTCAGGATGGCGGTTTTACCCCGGGGCATCTATGGTTTATCCTTTATCTGTTCGTGATATCCATGTTGATGCTGCCATTCATGAGCCGGTATCATAGAAGCAGTAAGAGGATTAATATGGGCAGGTTTTCCATTGGTAAGCTCCTGCCACTGTTTCTGATTATATTGATCTGTGCTCCCATTCTTGAGATCGGGGGAAAAAGTCTTGCGGAATTTACCGCCTGCTTTGCACTCGGCTATTTCCTGTTGAGTGATGATCGGATACAAGAGCTGCTCGAAAATAATCGGGCTCTGTTGCTGTATCTGTTTGTAGGCTCCCTCCTTCTCCGCTTTGTGATCAGCTTTGCCGGTTATGGATACAGTCTCCTCTGGGATATCGAACAGCGTGCCATTACCTGGTTCGGCATCCTGGCTTTTCTGGGATGGGGCAGAAAATATCTGAATAACTCCAACAAACTGACCGATTACTTTTCAAAGGCTGCCTTTCCCATCTACTATTTCCACCAGTCCATCCTGGTCATCGTGGGTTACTTCACCTTGAAGCTCGTTCAGGCATCAAGGCTCCAGTTCATCCTGATCATAGTAATAACCTTTCCACTGACCATACTTACCTATGAAATCCTCAGAAGATTTAAGATAACCTGTTTTCTTTTTGGAATGAAGTATCAGAGATAAGGTATATTAAACCAATGATATTTCACTACTAATTAATATCTGATTCTAGAGTCGTTTTGAGTGACAATAATATTGAAAGGGGTAACCCCATGGCCTCCTGGATGGTACATCTACGTATAGCTGACAATATATTAAGCGAACTATCAGAGCTTTCCCCTAAAGAATTTGTCGTAGGAAATATCGCTCCGGATAGCGGAGTTCCCAATGAGGACTGGTCCGCTTATATTCCCAGCGGGGATGTATCCCATTTCAAAACTACGGATGCTGAGGGTTTTAAAGATATCCATATCAATGAGTATGTGGAACAGTTTTATTCTGCAATACAAAGAAAACAATATACTGTTGAACAGAAATCATTTTATCTCGGTTATCTGACGCACCTGATCACTGATATGATGTGGTCGGAACTAATTGTCCGTCCCAGTATGTATAAATTCAAGGCACTATATGATATGGACAGAAACGAATGGATCCGGACACTGAAAAAGGATTGGTATGACCTTGATTTTCTTTATCTAAAAAAGCACCCAAACTTCAGTGCATATTCTACCTATCGCAAAGCCACTGGCTTTGAAAATAAGTATCTTGATATCTTCAGTACGGATGCTTTTGATAAGAAAAGGGTATATATCACAAACTTTTATAACAATATGCGAAGTAATATAGAGCGTGAATATAACTGCTTGAGTGAAAAAGAGATGGATAACTTTGTTAGCGAAGCATCCGCAAAAATACTTCAGAAACTAAGAGAAGAATACATATAAAACGTCAAAAGTAAAGAACAATGAAATCAAACAATTACATGGATCATGGCAGCAAACTAAAATAATGATTAACCAAAGTAAATTTACTATTTTCACAGAACAGGAAACGCCAGGACTGGGTTATTCCGTGATAGAGGTAGATATTGTGCTGTAATCGACATTGTACCTGCTGTTCTCAGTTAATAGAATAAATTGTTCACGACAAAAGGAAAATCCGCCACGGAGGGCGGATTTAGGTGCATTGGAAAACAACCCAGTCCTGGCGTTTCCGTCCCTTTGTTAATACATGCCCCATCCTATACTTCCTCCCACTTATAGCGGTGCAGCTGCCCTTCCATTCTCATGCCTTCAAAGTTATTCTGCCTCAGGGCTTCATATAGGATGATCGCCACGGAATTACCCAGGTTCAGGGATCTGATATCTCCGATCATCGGAATACGGATTGTATTTTCCTTGTTGGCAATCAGTAATTCCTCCGGAATTCCTGCACTTTCCTTTCCAAACATAATATAGCAGTCAGGATCATACTCAACATGAGTATAGGAATGCTGCGCTTTCGTCGTAGCCATATAGATCTTTGCTCCCGAGTTCTTCTCCAGAAAATCCTGATAGTTATTATAAACAGTGATGTCTAAGTCTTTCCAGTAGTCCAGCCCCGCACGTCTGATTTCCTTCTCATCCAGTCGGAAGCCCAGTGGTTTGATCAGATGAAGTCTGGTTCCGGTAGCTACACAGGTTCTGCCGATATTACCTGTATTTGCCGGAATCTCCGGTTCCAATAACACAATGTTCATTACTTTAACCTCATTTCAACCATTACTATTTTTCTGCAAAGAAAAAAGGTGAATTAATCACCTTTAATCGCTATGTGAATCTCAATCGTCTTGTTATCGTCATAAATCAGCGGTACACAGATATTATGTGCATAGGTTGCACTGAATGTAACTGTTCCATTACCTACTGTAGGTGGTGTTATGTCAATACCAATACCCTTTGTCGAGAATATGGTAGCTGTATTCCCCATTATCATGTTGCCAAGTTCACTGATTGCACTCTTGGCTAATTCGTCCATTTCCGGAACCGGCATCATCATCATCTTAGATGCAATATCACAAGCAATAGAATTCTCAAAAGCTATCATAGTCTGACCGCGCATTTCGCCGGTAAATCCAATCAGGATGATAAGTGTATTATCGAAAAATGCAGGATTTTTAATGTATGGTTTCCCAACCTTTGCATCTACAAAACACATTTCTTTTAGTATTTTAGTTGAAGCCAATAAAAACGGATTAATGTGGTCAGCGTTAACATTTGCCATTCGATCACCTCCTATGTGTCTTAAAAACATTGTATCATAATTATAGTTAAAATTCAAACTTTTACGAAATTATTTCGTTTTTCTATACTTTTCAACAAATTTTGCCATTCTCTCCAGCGCAATTTTCAAATTTTCTATAGAATACGCATAGGAAATACGCAGATAACCTTCTCCGCAGGCACCGAAGGCCGTACCCGGAACCACAGCAACCTTTTCTTCCATTAATAACTTTGTTGCAAATTCATCAGAGGTCATCCCCAGACTTTTAATACATGGAAACACATAGAATGCCCCATAAGGTTCAAAGCATTCCAGTCCCATCGCACGTAAAGAATGTACCACATATCTGCGTCTTTTATCATACGCATCCCGCATCATCTCCACATCGGGATCCCCATTCTTCACCGCTTCAAGTCCTGCATACTGGCTGGTAGTCGGAGCGCACATGATGGCGAACTGGTGAATCTTGATCATTTGCTCCAGAATCAGTGCCGGTCCTGCAGCATAACCCAGTCTCCAGCCCGTCATAGCATAGGATTTTGAGAAACCGTTAATTACTATGGTGCGTTCCTTCATTCCGGGAAAGGACGCGATAGATACATGCTTTTGTCCGTAAGTAAGCTCGGAATAAATCTCATCGGATATGACGATCAGATCCTTCTCTATGATGACATCCACCAGCTTGGCAAGGTCCTCGTGACTCATGATGGCACCGGTTGGATTATTCGGAAAAGCAAGGATCAGAATCTTGGTTTTATCGGTAATCGCTTCCAGTAGCTCTTCCCTTGTCAGCTTAAAATCATTCTTCCCCTGAAGCTCTATGATAACCGGCGTCCCGCCTGCAAGAACGGTACAGGGGTGATAGGACACATAGCAGGGCTGGGGAATCAATACTTCATCTCCGGGTTCAAGCATGGCTCTAAGAGCGATGTCGATTGCCTCGCTCCCTCCAACGGTCACCATTACCTCTTTATTATAATCATAATTCAGTTGAAATCTGCGCGACAGATATTTGCTGATCTCCACCTTCAATTCCTTCAGACCTGCATTTGAGGTATAGAAGGTTCTTCCCTTCTCCAGGGAATAGATGCCTTCCTCACGTATATGCCAGGGTGTATCAAAATCAGGCTCACCAACACCCAGAGAGATCGCATCCTTCATCTCGCTGACGATATCAAAAAATTTACGTATTCCTGAAGGCGGCATAGTCACAACTGTTTTTGCTAACGGATTTCTCAAGGTGTAATCAGCATCCTTTCATCTTGTTTCATTTGTACGAGCGGCAAACCATGCTCTTTGTATTTCTTTAATACAAAATGAGTTGCTGTACTTAAGATCGCCTCCATCGGAGCAAGCTTCTCAGATACGAAATTCGCTACTTCTCTCATGGTTTTGCCTTCCAGGATTACCGTAAGATCAAAACCTCCTGACATCAGATATACGGATTGTACCTCATCAAATTGATAGATACGCTCCGCAATTTTATCAAAACCAAGTCCTCGTTGCGGTGTTACCTTAAGCTCGATCAAGGCAGTTACTCTTTCGCATTCTACCTTATCCCAGTTAATCAGGGTTGGATAACCGCAGATGATGGTTTCCTCTTCCATCTGCCTGATTGCATCAGCCACTTCCTTTTCCGTACTGCCTAACATAATTGCAAGGTCAACTACCGAAATTTTGCTGTTCTTGTCTATCGCAGTTAAGATTTTTTCTCTCATCCCAGAATCCTCTCTTCTCCTGATTTAGTACTGCCTTATCTCATGTAAATGTTTCCTATCACACTTTTGAGTAAGTAGATTAAGTAGATTATCTGCTTACATCACCTTATACAGCTCGTCGCTCTTGGGCGGCTCAAGATAACGTCTTTCCTCTTCGTTGATGATGATCCGGTCGTTGCCGTCCGTAATTCTTCCGATTACCGCGGCAGCAATCCCATTTGCATTCAGCTCATCCACAAGCTGGTTTGCCCGATCTGTGATAATCAGCATACAGCCACTGGATATCAGCATGTAAGGATTGATATCATAAAACTCACATATCTCAACAGTTTCCTGTTTCAGAAGTATCTTCTTTAAATCAACTTCCAATCCTACCTTAGAAGCAGCTCCGATTTCCCATAGCGCACCGAATATTCCACCTTCCGTGACATCGTGCATGGAGGTCGCAGAAGCGGCCCCGGCTATCCTCGCTTCCGGTACGACAGAGACATAGTCAATCATCTTCTTTGCCCCATCAAGGAAGCTCTGGCTGTATTTGCTTCTGAGCTCTTCTTCCTTGGCAGCTGCGATAATCGCAGTTCCTTCCAATCCGGCCCATTTCGTCATGACGATCTCCTGACCGGGCTTTGCTCCTGCTGTCTTTATCATATGGTCACGCTTCATCTTACCTACACCTGTAACAGTTATGATAGGCTGGTTTACTGCTTTTGTGACCTCGGTATGTCCGCCGATAATCTCAATGTTCAGCTTCTTACATACCGTTTCCATATCCTGCATGGCACTACGGAGTTCAGTCTCCTCTGTCCCATCAGGTAATAATATCGTTAACATGATACCGATGACCTCTGCTCCGTTTGAAGCAATATCATTGGCCGTAATATGAACCGCCAGAGTGCCAATATCCTGTACCGTCCCGGTAATCGGATCTGTAGAAAGTACAAGGACTTCATCCTCACCGATGGTAAGAATGCTGCAGTCCTCACCTATCGCAGGACCCACCAGTACTTCTTCTCTTCTATGCCCTATCTGTTTTAGTACAGACCGTTTCAGGACTGTCTCCGGTATCTTCCCAAGGTTCATCTTATCTCTCCATGCAATTCATTATTCTTCGTTCCAGATATCTGCCTGGATCCGTCCATCCGGATTCGTAAGGTTGTTGAAATTCACAGACTGGTTCTCAGTCTCATCCTCATACTCATCCTCGTACTCATCCTCTTCAGGCAGAAACTCTTCCGGCAAAAATTCCTCCAAAGGATCTTCTGCTATCACAGCATTATCACCAGCGGTCGCCTTGGAAGAATCCTTCTTCGTATTCTTCTTAGTGTTTTTATCCTTGTCGTCTTCCTTCTTAGTACCAACGGTAATATATTTCGGAGCCGCGGAATAATTACTCTTATTCACTAAGGTCCTGCTTACCTCAATACCATTTTCATAAACAACCTTATAAAGCTCTGCTTTATATCCGGTATGCGCTGCCTGTGTTACCTTCTGATAGGAGGTCGGCTGTGTGGGATCCTTTGTGATATCATCCTTCGGAGGGGGAGTCTCAGAAAGTACGACAGTAACATAATCAATCTTTCTCTTCTTCTTGTCCCTAAGCTCCTTGCCCCAGACCTTGAAGGTAATCTTTCTTCCTCTGGTCACGCCTTCGATCAGAATCGGGTAATCTGTATCATTCTTGAATTTAAAGTCCTTATAGGTACCTGCAATTGCAGCGTCCCTGGATAAGTCAACATAGCTGATGGTCATGGAATGCGGCTGGCGCTCTACAACCTCCAGTTCTGACATTAATACTGCATTGTATAATGTGGTGGTTACCTGACATGCTCCACCACCTACACTGTCAATTACCTTTCCCTGAAGATAAGCACCTGCTACAAAATAGCCGTTCTCCTTTGTAAAGGGCGTCAGCACTTTATATGCAGAGAAGGTATCACCGGGATATAATACGGTATTGTTGATTAATTTTGCTCCGTTTGACACGTTGCCGGCACGATCCGTAGTTGAAGTAGAGAAATCAGTTGTATATTCACCAAGCAGATCCTTACATTGCTCCACGTCTTCCTTGGTATACTCAGGCATATCATCCTCTACAATCGCATCTACAATCAAATCCTGACGGTTCCAGCTCAACACTGCTTCTTTGACCTTATCGGTAGTCTTATCAACATTTACTTTGCTGCCGACAACATGCTCCGTATAAACGAATTCGCCGTTTTCACGTGAAATCTTCGCATTCACGGGCTTGATATTATAAGCACTGACATCCTCCGATACCAGTTTCTTTATCTTCTTTTCATCTACGCTATAGGATAAGGGAAATACAACACTTCCCTGTTCAATATCCTTCATATCCTTATACTGTTTTATCAGATTGCCGGATTTTCCGAGAGCCAGCGCCTGTTCGATTCCATCACTTTCCTCGGCTGTATAACCCAGATCTCCCATAGTTGAATATACAACATTTTCTCCAACCATGATCGCAATCCCTTTATTCTTAAGACCGCCGACAAACTGGTCAACCGCCTCTTTGGCCTGTTCTTCGGTCATCCCGCTTACATCGACTTCATCTATGAATACACCTTTGCATATGGTATTATCTTTTTCCTCAGCTGATGCAGTAGCTGCATCTCCCGCAAAGAACATCAAAAGTGAAAATATGACCGCGGATAAGATAATATTTCTTCTGCCCATTTTCATCCTCCTTTTTCTACTGCCAAAATCTATTTTTAGTCCATTTATCTTGCGTTATGTGGCTTCTTCCTATTTTATCATAACCGGAAGATTATTCAAGTTATTCTTTCGTTCCTGGTCCTTATATTCTTTCGTTCATTGACTTTTATAGTGCAATTATGTATAGTTGAGTTGAGCATAGCCACTGCATTATGAGCGAAAGCCGGGAAGCCCGACTAGATGAGTACGCTGAGAACAGAAGGTATGATCATAGCGAGTACCAAAATGATAACGATGATAGTTGTGATGATTTTTCTGGATTTCTTACTGTAAAAATTCATTGATTTCACCTCTTTAATATTTTATGTTTGAAAGGTTGTGAATACTGCTTGAATATTCCTATTTTGACTATATTAATTCTGATCTTTGTCGTATGGCTTAAATATGAGTTAGGGAAAAGCTCAAAAAAAACGGAGTCGGCCAAAGATGATTTCTGGAATAAAGAAAAGGAAGCTAATTTAACCCGTCGTAAGGATATTTCCGGTCTGGAATATCTGACGATATCCGTAAGCTCTCTTCCCATGGGTGATCATGAGGATGATACCCTGAACTCATACCGTGATACGTTGCGTAAAATGGAGGGTAAGAAAGCCCTCAACCTTTCCGGCAAGACAAATACGGAATTAAAGCTTGAATACGGCGCCTCTAATCTAAATCAGCTTATGGAATATGACAATAACTACATCACCTTCGTCAGTATGCTCCATAAATGGGCGGACCGTCTTTATGCCAAAGGTTATCTTGAGGAGGCAAAGGATGTGCTGGAATACGGAGTAGCCTGCGCAACCGATGTGCCTAAATCCTATCTTCTTCTTGCTGAAATCTATTACAAACTTAATTCTTTCAGTCAAATTGATCACTTAGTTGAAACGATTACTGCTACCAAAATAGCTGATAAGGAAAAGCTGATGAAGGAGCTTACTGCAATAAAGAATCGTTCCAAATAATGCAATGTTTATTCTATGATATTTTACGAATTCTAGCAAGGTAATTTTATTTATTTTTTGAGATTTTGCCCATTTTATCCTGACTTAAGCAGGAAGGACACTCATCTCTTAAAAAGCATTCGCTACATTTGGGATTTCGCGCTAAGCAGATGGTTCTCCCAAGGGTAATAATTTGAATATTATATAAGATCCACTGCTCCTTCGGCAAAAGCTTCATCAGGTCAAATTCTATCTTAACCGGGTCTGCCTGTTTCGTAAAGCCAAGACGATTGGAAATTCTTTTTACATGAGTGTCTACCACAATACTTGGCTCCCGGTAGATATTGCCACGGATTACATTCGCCGTCTTTCGGCCGACTCCTGCAAGCTTTGTCAGCGCATCAATATCGTTCGGCACCTCTCCGCCATGCTCTGTGAGTAGCTGGTTCGCACAGGCTATGATGTTCTTCGCCTTGTTTTTGTAAAATCCGGTGGAGTGGATATCCTTCTCCAGTTCTTCCTGGCTCGCTTCTGCCAGATCCTTCACGCTCTTGTACTTCTGAAACAAATCTTTGGTAACCAGATTCACCCGTTCATCCGTGCACTGGGCACTCAGAATTGTCGCAACCAACAGCTGCCAGGGAGTCTCATGATGCAGAAAACAGGTATAATCCTGTCCGTATTCCTGATTGAGCAGAGCAATGATACGCGCCACTCTTTCCTTTTCTTTTTTTGAAATTCTACTTACTGCCAAGGTAATCTCCTTCCTATGTTAAAGCTTCAGCCTCTGATAAGCGGCCGAATGTCGAAGCGGATCCCGTCTGCTGTAATCGAATAGTATTACTGTCTCTTCTCCGACAGCTCTCCCTTCAAGTGCAGAAAGCTCAGGATCAATTGAGAATAATTCTATGTGTATCTGCTTATGTTCTCTGCGATACTCATCATAGATCTCTTTGAAATTATGTTTCGGTTTGTTCAGGGCAAATCCCGGATAGCTTTTCATATTCTCACGGAGGAACAGCTCAAACAGTAATATTTCCTCAAACAGCCGAATTGCTTCTGTATTATTGTCTCCGGATGCTTCCTGGTCCAATACCCTTTCTTTATAGAAATCAAGAAGTATTTCATATCTTCGGATTCTGCTGTGAGCAATCATCAGCATTTTCTTACTTTTATAAAAATCATAAAGCTCTTCATAAAGCTTCATTGGTGAAGGATAGTAATGTTCGAGATAGGCGATCGCATAGCTGAATTGCCCGCTGTTATAATACACCTCTACCATCTCACAGATACCCTTCAGCCTAAGCACCTCCTCAAAGGTGAGCCTGTCCGTAGTCAGGACCTCATAAGGTGCAGTATCTCGATAGAGGATACCGTATTCCTTCGCGGATTGCTCCATGGGTGACCCCTTCAAGACCTTTAGAAATCCCAGCTGCAGCTGATCCGGTTTCATACTGTAGACATCCCTAAAGGACTGCTCAAAGGAAGAATACTCCTCCAGTGGTAATCCGGCAATCAAGTCCAGGTGTTGATGGATGTTCCCGTTCTTTTTGATCAGAGCCACATTCTTTCTCAACTTATCCAAATCCATGCTGCGACAGATAGCCTTCACCGTATCCGGATTCGTCGATTGGACTCCAATCTCGAATTGTACCTGACCGGGTCTTAAGGAGGCAAGGAAGGCAATCTCCTCTTCCTGCAACAGATCCGCGGAAATCTCAAAATGAAAATTCGTGATCCCGTTATCCTTTTCTTTGATAAACTGCCACAGCTCCATGGCATGCTGTCTGTTGCAGTTGAAGGTGCGATCCACAAATTTAACCTGTGGAACATTGCGATCCAACAGGATCTGCAATTCTCTCTTCACCAGCTCCGTGCTTCTGAGCCTTACACGCCTGTCAATGGAGGAAAGACAATAACTGCAGGAGAAGGGGCATCCCCGGCTGCTCTCATAATAGATAATTCTATTCTCAAGGTATGTTCCCGATTCATATGGAAAAGGAATCTGATCCAGCATAAGAGGCTGTCTCACCCCAGTCACCTGTATCTGATTATTCTCAGTATCCCGATAAGCCACACCTGCAATCTCCCCCAAAGCACGATCCCCGCATGCGTAATGCAAGACAAGCTCCAGAAAGGTCTGTTCTCCTTCCCCTAGCATGATCCCATCCAGCTCAGGATGCTTATTTAGGCATTGCACTGCATCATAGGTAACCTCAGGACCTCCAAGCCAGATCTTAAGCTTAGGACTGACCTTTTTAAGCTCCGCAGAGATTCTTAGAATGATATCGATATTCCAGATATAGCAGGAAAAGGCAACCACATCGGCCTTCTCCTCAAAGATTCCTGCAAGGATGTCTTCCTCAGAATGATTGATCGTATATTCTGCCAGAGAAAGCTGCACCGCTTGCTGCTGCCTATCGGAAAGATATTTCTCAGCATAGGATTTCAGACTATACACGGCCAGATTCGAATGTATATATTTTGCATTCACTGCAATCAACAACAGTTTCATAGTATCTCCTATTTCGATTCACAACTTCACACTTCTTATTTTAACATACCCATGTCTCACCTTGCCACTAATTCATAAAAAAATAACATTTTGGGTAACCTCCACAATATCAGCAAAAATACGATACCGGGATTTCAGAATCAATAGTATCCTATTATGTCCTATATGGACAGAAACTTCACTATGTGCTATAGTGAAGCTTGTCAATTAATATCACTTTTAGGAGGAATTATGCTATCGTTTGAACCGATTACTGCGGATAACATCTGCATACCTGCTGAGTATTTCAAGTACAAGATCAGCCGCACAAGCGATTATACCATCGGTGCGATGTATATGTGGCGAGATTTTTACCAATCCAGCTTTGCCATCTATGATGATATGATTTTATATAAAGTAAAATTCCTTAACCGTGTTTCCTTTACAATTCCCGTAGGAGGCGGTTCTCTGGATAAAGCCATTGATGCATTAAAGGATTATTGCAGAGCGAACGGAATTCCCCTCTGGTTCTGTACTGTTCCCGAGGAAGCCATCCCCATTCTGGTCAATGAATATGGCGGTACACAGCCCTGTTCCTCGAACCGTGACTGGGCAGATTATCTGTACAAGGCAGAAGACCTTGCAGAGATGGCCGGCCGAAGATACAGCGGACAGAGAAATCATATCAACAAATTTAAGAAGTTATACCCCAACTACACCTATCAGAGAATAACCCCTGAGAATATGCCTAGAGTGGTTGAATTTCTGAAGGATTATGAGAAGAACCACGGGAAGGAGGCTTCCCTGGCACAGGAGGAGCTTAAGCGAACCCTCGAATTGATGCCCTATATTGATAAATTCAAGCTCCCCGGGGCATTTATCGAAGTAGACGGAGTCATCGTTGCTATTTCCATCGGTGAGGTGGTCAAGGATACCCTATATTGCCATATTGAAAAAGCGAACCGTGACTATCCCGGTTCTTATCAGATGATTGTCAAGGAATTTTCCTCGGACATGCGTCGTACCTATGGAATTGAATACATTAACCGTGAAGAGGATGTAGGCGACGAAGGTCTTCGTACCTCCAAGCTCTCCTATCATCCTGTTGCCCTTCTGGACAAGTACTGTGTATTGGTTCCTTATAGTAATTTATAACGGGGCTTATCCTCTTTGAGCAGGAAATATCTCAGAAAATCATCCAGCAGTATCGCAGGCAGGGAAAGAAAGAACCATATATTCGTGTAAAGCAGACAGATTTGTCCCAGTAGGTTATATGGCTGCTTGGAATAGTCCCAGACTTCAAGACCAAGCCAGAGGTTAACGATCACCCCCGTAACGAACTCGACTAGCGTGATGATCAAAGCCGAGATAGCCATCTGGCTTACGATTGCCATGTTCCAGGAATATGCCTCATTCAGCAATCCGATCAGAATAAAACAGATCCCACCTGCAACCAGCATGGAGATGTGGGAATAGCCTCTGGATATAATCTCAATACAGCCATAGGTAAAACCACCGACAAGAAAGAGAAACGTATATTTTAAGAAATTGTTATATGCAAGTAGCAAGCTTTTACCCCCAATTTCAGAATGATATATTACCAGGCGATCAACCGGCTGCTGTCAATCGTTTATATATTGACGGCAGCCCGTTTTATTCCTTAATAAAGAGTATGCGTTCGCTGTTAAAATAATATATAACATATCAACTCTGTAATTGCTGGTTCAAGTACCTATTTTTAGACAGAAAAAAAGACAGTTATGGGACTGTCTTTTTCTCGGAGAAGGTATTTTTGTTACTTATGGGGGTGTAGCAAAAACTATATAATGTATTGGGGTTTACGTACATAGTATAGCATGCAGTACGCAAAAAGTGTGCACAAACTTTACAAATTTTAAACCCATTTTTCGTCATATTGTACAACAAGCAAAACCAAATCTCTTAGCGATTGGTTATTTTTGTAAATTCTATCGCTTTCAATAACTTTTTACGCTTCTTCAATCACCTTCGGCCGAAACAATGCTTCGAATTCTTCTCTGGTGATTCTTTCCTTCTCTATCAACAGTGATGCACAGGCTTCTAAAATTTCCTTGTTCTGTATCAGAATTCGCTTTGCTTCCTGATAACATTCGTCAATGATCTTCTTTACCTCATCGTCAATCCTGTTCGCAATGTTCTCGCTATAGCTTCTGGTATGCGCCAGATCCCTTCCGATAAATACTTCGTCATCATCGTAATCATAGTTCACCATACCGATGGTGTCTGAGAAGCCGTATCTGGTAATCATCGCTCTGGCAGTCTTTGTTGCGATCTTGATATCCTGCGAGGCACCGGTTGTAATATCCTCCAGAATTAGTTCCTCTGCTGCTCTTCCGGCCAAGTCAACAATGATTTCCTGCTTCATTCTGCCTTTGGTATTGAACATCTCATCCCTCTCAGGAAGGGGCATTGTAAAGCCTGCCGCACCATTACCGGTAGGAATGATGGATACCGTATATACCGGCCCAACATCCGGAAGTACATGAAACAGAATCGCATGCCCTGCTTCATGATACGCAGTAATGCGCTTCTCCTTGTCTGTAATCACCTTACTCTTCTTCTCTGTTCCGATACCAACCTTAATGAAGGATTTCTTGATATCCTCGCTGTTGATATAGCTTCGGCTCTCTCTTGCAGCACAGATCGCTGCTTCATTCAGCAGGTTCTCAAGATCAGCTCCCGTAAAGCCTGCTGTCGTCTGAGCCACCTGTTTTAAATCTACATCATCACCTAAGGGCTTGCCCTTGGCATGTACCTGCAGAATTTCCTCTCTTCCCTTTACATCCGGTCGTCCAACAGTAACCTTTCGGTCAAAACGTCCGGGACGAAGGATCGCGGGATCCAGAATATCCACACGGTTGGTTGCTGCCATGACAATGATGCCTTCATTCACTCCGAAGCCATCCATTTCGACGAGCAGCTGGTTTAATGTCTGCTCTCTTTCATCATGTCCACCGCCCATACCGGTACCTCTGCGTCTTGCAACTGCATCGATTTCATCGATAAATACGATACAAGGGGAATTTTTCTTTGCTTCCTCAAATAAGTCTCTTACTCTGGAGGCACCGACACCGACAAACATCTCAACGAAATCGGAACCCGAGATGGAGAAGAAGGGTACTCCGGCTTCACCTGCTACTGCTTTGGCCAGCAAGGTCTTACCTGTTCCGGGAGGACCAACCAACAGCACACCCTTTGGAATTCTCGCTCCTACCTGAATATACTTCTTCGGTGATTTGAGGAAATCCACTATTTCCTTCAGTTCATCCTTTTCCTCATCCAGGCCCGCAACATTTTTAAAGGTTGTATTCTTATTCTCTTCCGTAGTCATCTTAGCCCGGCTTTTACCGAAGTTCATGACCTTATTGTTGCCTCCGCCTACCGATGCCTGGTTAGACAGGAAGGAGAAAAGCACTATAATGATTATGAAGACCAGAATGTAGGGCAATACCGAGGTTAGGAACCAGCTCGGCTTGGAGATTTCATGTGTTACAGGGTCTAAACCTGCCTCCACCGCCATATTCTCTATTTTAACCGTATCAAGTACATTGAATGATTTGCTGCTGCCATCTTGAAGCGTTACCACAATTTCACCTGTAGGTGTCTCTTCATTCGGATAGATATCTACGGATTTCACCTGATCATTATCGATGTCACTGGCAAACTGATTGGGAGAATATTTGTCCTGGCTATTTAATTCAATATTATTGGATATATAGAATGTTACAATCACAATAAGCAGAATAATGATATACCAGCCGTATCCTTTCATCTGTTTTCTCACTGAACGACCTCCTTTTTCTTTTATGATGGTATTCACGGATAGCCGTGATTTTCTTTCTATTCATTCTGCTTAATTCTCAACGACTCCGACATAGGGCAGATTCCTATAATACTGATCATAATCCAGACCGTAACCAACCACAAATTCATCCGGAATGATAAAGCCGACATATTTGACATCAACATCCGTCACTCTTCTGTCCGGTTTGTCAAGCAGGGTGCAGATCTCCAGACTTTCAGGAGCTCTTGTACCAAGCAGCTCCTTCAGATAAGCCAGCGTGTTTCCTGAATCGATGATATCCTCAATGATAAGGACATTTCTTCCTTTGATGGATTCATCCAAATCCTTCAATATACGAACTCTTCCTGAGCTAACCGTCTCACTTCCGTAACTGGATACGGACATAAAGTCAAGGGTTACCGGGATAGTCAGTCTTTTAGCAAGGTCACAGCTGAAGAAGGCACTGCCCTTCAGTATACAGATCAAGTGAACACTCTTTCCTTCATAATCCTTACTGATCTGCTCGGCAAGCTCCTTAATTCTCTGGGTTACCTGTTCCTCGGATATCATAACTCTGACTTTATCTTTCATTTCTTATTCCTCCATATCAATCAAATTCATCAACAGTATTTTGGTTGTGGTATCATCCACTTTATATTTTTCACTCATTCGATCTGCTGCTCCGGGAATCCACATGACATGACTGCCATCTGTAATCAGGAGTTGTTCATCTCTTTGCTTTTGAGGGATTTTGTGATCAATAAAATAGTCCTTCAGTTTTTTCTTTCCGCCCGAAGTATTGATCTGAATGAAGTCTCCTTCTCGTCTGGTTCTTATTTCAACAGCATTCTCTATTTTATCATAATCAAACCACTTCATACAACTATTTTTCGGGATAGGATCGTTTTTTTTATAATTAATTAATTTTGTTTCCAGAATCTTTCTTTTTTCCACAATTTGTGTGGTTCCGGGGATCATAACCGGCAGAGGATTACGCAGTTGTTCCCTGACATTATCCTCCGACTTTGATGTCTCGGGGTAGAAACAGATTGTTTCGTATTCCCGCTCTGCAATGATATGGTATGGAAGATGGACCTGCTTTCCTACCTGTTTTTCCATCAGCTCAAGTACAGCTTCTACATGCTTAGCCTCCAGATTCTTCTGCGTTTTAGCAAGCTGTTCCAGTATTCTTCTGACGACACCCTTTTGAAGAACAGCCGGTTGTGCCTTGAGCTCCCCGACCTTAATCCGAAGACTGCCCTCCGACTCATCTACTAACTGCTCGTAGCTTAACAGGATATTGGAATTGACAAACTCCTCAATCTCCTTAAGTGCTTTCGCAGCTTCCGTGATATTATTTACCGATTGGGGGTTGATCTCACTGACTGCATAGGAAAGAATCCGGCGGCGAATCTTATTTCTGGTATATTCCTCGGTCAGATTACTGGAATCAATGATAAATCCGATGCCTTCTTTGGCAAGGTATTCTTCGATTTCTTCCCTTGTTACACAGAGCAGCGGGCGGATAACCCGCACCTCACCATTCCCCTCTGTGAGAGGGCGCTTTACCTCCATGCCGGATAATCCACGGATACCCGAACCACGAAACAGATGAAACAGGAAGGTTTCGGCATTATCGTTTTTATTATGCGCAATTGCAAGCTTATTACACTGATATTCCCTGCATATCTTTGAAAAAGCAGAATACCTTACTTGTCTGCCTGCTTCTTCAACACTGAGTCCTTCCTCCGATGCAAGCTTCTTTACATCATAGTAGAAAGAGCGGAATTCTATGCCATGCTCCGTACAGAACCTCTCGACGAACTGCTCATCCCTTGCTGCCTCTTCACCACGGATACCATGATTGATGTGTACTGCTATAAGCCTCAGACTGTATTCCTGCACAAGTGAAAAGAGTACATGTAAAAGGCAGATAGAATCTGCGCCGCCGGATACCCCTACGGCAATCCTATCCCCCTTCTCCAACAGCTCATTTTGTTGTATATAGTTCTTAATCTTTCGAAGCATAGTTATCCCATCTTTTATCGAATCATGTAGTTTTATTGTATTCTAACGCTTTTACCCCTATTTTTCAACGGATTTTAAATATATTCAGCTTTATTTTAACCAGATTCCGGCCGTAATTACAGTCATGTCATCAACCGGCCTGAAATTACTTTTCGAAAGAGTGGTCTCCAGGATGCGGTTTGCGATCTCCTGAGGATTGCTGCTTTTGATTTCCAGAAGCAGCTGTTCCAAAAAGGCTTCCTTATTATTGCCCTCGATGCAATCCAGAACACCGTCCGTCAAAAGCACAACGATATCCCCCTCATAAAGCTTCTTGGTTACCGTATCATAATCCACATTACCAAACATTCCGATCGGCAACGTGGTCGAGGTTATGGTCTCCACCCAGTTCTCTCTCTTGATAAATGCAGCGGCTGCCCCAATTTTAATAAATTCACACATACCGTTAAAAAGATTAATGATCCCCAGATCAAGAGTAGAAAAGGTCTGCTTATCTGCCTTTAGGACCAAGCTGGAATTGATGAGCCGGATTGCAGTTTCAGCCTTGAACCCAGCCTCCAGCATCTGTTCCAGAAGTGACATGACCGTCTCGCTTTCTTCCCCGGCTTCCTGCCCTGTCCCCATGCCGTCTGCCAACGCAATCATAAACTCCCCGTTCTCTAGACGGAGGATGGAGAAGTTATCTCCCGACACATTCTCCTTCATCGCTCTGGCAACTCCGGTCAGGACTTTAAATTTCGTATCCATAGTAAATATATAATTCTCAAACTCCTTGGCTATGACAGATTTAGATGCCTCCGAGGCTTTTACCCTGACCCCGAGTGCTTCTGAAATATAGGAGGCCGCCTCCTTAGCTGTAATACATCTTCCCCCTCTGCAGCAGGCATTCAGGTAGACCTCCTTTCTCTTATCCTCCCGTTCTAGGATGGTGATATCCTTGACCGAGATGTGCTCGGACCTTAATCTTCGAACCACCTTCTCCTCCTCAGCTCTGGAAGCCTCTGCCGCATCATAGATATCTCCGGTAATATCCCATATGACAGAAGATACCTGCTTTAGCTGATCGGCGATGACCTCCCTGCTTTCAGAGATTCTATTCAACCAGATGTGATTTAGCCTTGCTATCTCAAATCCCCGGTTGGTTTCCGAGATAAAATCCTCCAGGCTGATACAGCTGTCAAGAAATTCAGGTGGGACATCCTCTCTGCTGACCGATCCCTTTTGCTCCGCCACCTCAAACATCTGACTGGCAGCCTGATAGGTCTGCTGAAAGCATTGATCCCAGCAGTTCACGCAGTGATCACAGTTCCTGCACAGCTTCTCCGATATATCCTCAAAGATTCGATTAATCTCTCCCTGCTTCAGTCGCGTCTGCTTTTCCGTGATCGTATCCAATGTCTTGGATAGCTTTAGGAAGGATTCAGAAAATATTCTCATGCGAAGCTTTGCAAGCTTCTTTAGATTCTGTGCTGCCAACTGCTCCTGCCTTCCTGTTCCCCCTGCTGCATCCACCCGATAGATAACAGCAGAAGGAAGTAACAAAAATACGATTGCCGCTGAAGCAAGTGCACCTATCTCCTTCAGGCTAAGCTCCATTTGGTTATATACAAGGCCTGAAATCGAGGCTGTAAGCAGATAGACTCCTACACATGGGAATCTGCCCATTTCACGAAATACCGCCGCGATGATCCCCATCATGGAGTAAAGTCCGATATCAGAGGCCGGTGCTCCGCGAAGGCACATCACAAGGCCGCAAACCACCGAGGTTATAGTTGCCTGTCCGGCTCCATATTTATACGAGAAATACAATATCATAAAATATACCAGTGTCTCGGCAGGTGCTATGTATGCGCTGTCAAACTCAGGAATCGAATACAATACCACCGCGGCCAGGATTGCTATACTTACCATCTGTTCATTATTCAAACGTACTCCTTTTTGCTGCAGTAACAGATAGTCGATCGCCTGGCGGAATAACAAAGCTGAAACCAATGAAATCGTACCTTCCAACGCTGCCATCGCCAAATAGGTGATAGACGGACCCCCTGTTGTAATCTCCATCAAAGAGAAGCAAAATAACACCAGGGAAGGTAAAATATAGTAACATACCTTTGGTATATTACTCTTCTTGATCACCGGCATCTCCAAAAGTGTGATGGATGCAATCAATGTCAATGAATATTTTAATATTCCTATCATATTCATACCGGAAGCAATGCCGATGGCTGCCGCTATAAATGCCCAACCGCTGCCCGCACCGGACAGACTGGCTGCCGTAAAATAACCGATAGAAAGTGGATTCATAGAATAAAAGGTGGCTCTGGCAACCGCCAGACCTATCAGATGAATAAATACTTTTCTTTTTCTCATGATCCTTGCTGTCGCGCAATGTTTTAACTATGCGCATCTCCCTTCTTGTTCCGCTGGATAATAACCGTGCTGTTATTATAGAAAAGGAACCTCCGAAATCTTTGTCAAAATTGCATACATAAATCCAAAAACTTTTTGACAAGAATTCCATCGAAAGGGTGATAGACTCGAATATAGGGCGTTAACTCAGATTAAGAGGCTAAGAATATAAGATAGGAAGGAAGGTAAGGCACCTAAATGAATATATACACTGCCATATTCATTTCACCACACAAAAAGGGAGGTGCTTGCAACACCTCCCTTAGTTAACCATTCATATGAGTAGCGAAGGACGGATTTGAACCGCCGACACCGCGGGTATGAACCGCGTGCTCTCGCCAACTGAGCTACTTCGCCGTAACGACGAACTTTATTATAACTGCTATCCGGAAGCTTGTCAACCTAATTTTACTCCGATTTCTCCGGTTTCTCCGGTTTCTGATTTACTCTGATTCCTCCGCTTTGAAAAGAATCTCATCTTTATAAACAAGGCCTATTTTTCTTGCCATATCTTCAATATACTTCTTGGTCTTCATATAAGCCTTATATTGTTCAATCACATGGGTACGTTCCAGTTCCTCCTGATGCCGGGTCTCAAGTCGGCTATATGTGATTTTTCCATCCTCTAATTCCTGAGCAAGGCCTATTCTTTTGTAGGATACAATTGCGCACAGCATCAGTACGACTAATGAGATAATACCGATACCTGTCCCACTCTTTTTCTTTCTTCTCATACTTCTGACATCTCCTTAAAAAACGGAACCACTATTCCTTCTTATCTGCAGAAGTCATTTCCGAAGCCGCTCTTTTCAACTTGTTCACTGTGTGCCTGTCTTCCTTTGACTTTTTGGATGTTCTTTTCGTGACAGTCTTTTTCACAGCTTCTGGCTTCTTTTTAGCTACCGGCTTCTTTTTTGACGCTTGTTTCTTCATTGACAATGCTATTTTAACCGATTTCATCTTATTTTTCAATCGGAATAAAAGCTTATTTATCAGTCTGAAGAGCTTCAAGAGTTTTTGACCGGCAAGCTTAAGCGGGGTCAGCAGAATCTTTATAAATTTTATGAGAATATGGAACAAGGATGTGATTGTACGAACCAGGAAATCACTGATACTGTAATGATACAGTACTCCTCCGAGCACAACACCAAGTGCTGAAAATCCCCTAATGATCCCATCATTGACTCTATAAATCATGGCAAAGATAAACAGACTCGCAATAACCCAGAAAAAGAAATCCTCCAAGGCTATAAAAAAGCTGTCATGCGGGATCATTCTACGCAGGATACGCAGCACATCATAGGCCAGCATCAGGATCCCACCCCACAGGATGGAAATCAGAAAAAACTGTAGTTCAACCGTAATGGATGGATTCATGGCAGCCTCCTACTTAAAAAGCCTGCCAAGCAATGATTCTCCTGACTTTGAGCCTCCGGCAGCGTCGGAATAGGTTAGGCTGTCGATATGCCCGTCAATATCAACCTCTCCTTTTTCGAGGGTCAGCCTGTTCACATGCAGCTCCTTACCACGTATCATCAGTATTCCCTGCTCCGTCTGCAATAATACTTCACCGGCATCAAAGGACAGCACGTCATTGACGCCGGTAATCATAGCGTTTTTCCTTGCGACGATATTCAACTTATGCCCTTTTAAAACCTGTTGCTTCTCTTCCATGAAAATGCCTCCTCATATCATACCAATCATCATTATGATCTAAGATATATCTTGTTAAGTATATGAGAAGACTTCCTATTTCATGACAGGCCGGCATGGAACCGATTGTAATGCGGCCGTCTTTAAAGATATCTGTAAAGCTCCTTCGCCTCATCCTTTTTTGTCGTTTCCTGAACGTCTAAAACCTCAACCTTGACAGCTTTCGCGCCAAACCCGATCTCGATCACATCCCCGACCTTCACATTAGCCGAAGCCTTTGCTTCTTTTCCGTTTATGGTCACTCTTCCGGCATCGCAGGCTTCATTCGCAACGGTACGGCGTTTGATTAAGCGTGACACTTTTAAGAATTTATCCAGTCTCATTTTGTCCTCCTTCAGCCATATTCCTAACAGCAAGGAATATTCAGGTATTTCTTAGGAAATAAAAAAAGGCTGTTTTAAAAACCCTACACCCCAATTGAGACCCGGATTTTAAAACAACCTTTTCGTTCGTTTCAATCTACTATGCGTTGATAACGTCCTTTAAAGCCTTACCAGCCTTAAACTTCGGTGCTTTAGAAGCAGCAATCTTGATAGTTTCCTTGGTTAAAGGATTTCTTCCAGTTCTTGCCGGTCTCTC
>JAEZKU010000048.1 GCA_023436065.1 Bacillota bacterium | reverse complement strand
ACCAGGTTGGGAGCAGTCATCTTCCAATTAGCTCTACGGCTATCTCTTCTAGCTTTAGAATGTTTACCTTTAGGACAAATAGACATCTTGTCACACCTCCTTAAAATTGTTAAAAATATCTCGGATTTTTGACATTCTGGGATCTAATACCGTAGTATCGCAGTCACAGGTCTTCTCATTCAGATTTACACCGCAATTCTTGCAAAGTCCTTTGCAATCCTCGCTGCATAGTAACCTCATGGGGAAATCAATTAAGATTTCATCATAAATCAATGTGTCTACATCCAGATTGTATCCAATAATATAATTAGTTTCATCCAGTCCTTCCGCTCGCTCTTCCTCGGTCTGATTGAAATCAATCTCCTTCTGGAATTCGATGTCCATCGGATAGGGTATCTCCTTCAGGCATCTGCTGCAGAACAGGGTCAGGGAAATATTCGTTCTGCCCTCAATCATCACTGTCCTGTTGCCAAGATTCGTGATGGTCAAATCAACCGGCTCCCTATGAGCTATCTCATAGGCTTCACCCTGATAATCAAAGCTCTCAAGCTCGATTGGGGCTTCGATTTTCACGACTTTATCCTTCGTGGTCATTATCTCTGACAAAGATATAAGCATTTGAAATCTCTCCGAATATTCTCTGCATAGCCGAATGTTGTCATTCGGTCGGCACTTCTTGTATTATACCTACTGAGTTATTATTTGTCAACGAAAATTTAGTTTTTCCTATGGTAAGTAAATATCTTTATTAGTTACAGTAATGCAACGGTCTCTCTTGCAATTGTCAATTCCTCATTCGTAGGAACCACGCAGACCTTTGTTCTGGAATCCTCTGTGGTGATCATGGTCTCCTGACCTCTAAGCTTGTTCTTCTCAGCATCGATTGTCACACCGAGATAACCTAAGTATTCACAAACCCACTCTCTTACCTTACCATCATTTTCACCGATACCTGCGGTAAAGGCAATCAGGTCTATACCATTCATGGCTGCCACATATCCACCGATGTATTTTGCTACACGATAGCAGAATACTTCGAAGGCTACAAGTGCTTTCTCGTTACCGCTTGCGATGGCTGCAGTAATATCACGGAAGTCACTGGAGACATTGGACATACCCTGAACACCGGACTCCTTATTCAGAAGGTTCATGATCTGATCAAGGGATTTGCCTTCCTTTTTCGCAATGTATTCAATAATGGAAGGATCGATATCTCCGCTTCTCGTTCCCATCACGAGACCTGCAAGAGGGGTGAAGCCCATACTGGTATCAATGGATTTACCATTCAATACTGCACTGATACTAGCACCGTTGCCAAGGTGGCATACGATAATCTTGGAATTATTGATATCTAAGCCGGCGAACTCAGCAGCACGCTTTGATACGTAGCTGTGGCTTGTTCCGTGGAAGCCATACTTACGAATCTTGTAATTCGCATAGTATTCGTGAGGGAGACCATAAAGATATGCCTTCGGAGGCATGGTCTGATGGAAAGCTGTATCAAACACTGCAACCATCGGAACACCCTTCATCAGATTCTGGCAGGCATGGATACCGATTAAGTTAGCAGGGTTGTGAAGAGGTGCAAGATCATTGCATTCTTCGATAGCTTTGATCACTTCATCATTAATAATGGTGGAGGAAGCAAACTTCTCACCGCCGTGAACTACTCTGTGTCCTACTGCACCAATCTCATCCAGGGATTTGATTACACCGTGCTTACTATCTGTGAGGGCATCCAGAACCATCTGTACAGCCACCTCATGATTTGGCATCTTTGTCTCGATTACTACCTTTTCATTGTCACCCGGAGTATGCTTTAAGTAGCTGACCTCTTGACCGATACGTTCACATATACCAGCAGCAAGAGCTTGCTCGCTCTCGGAATCAATCAGCTGATATTTTAATGATGAACTTCCACAATTAATAACTAATACTTTCATAATTTACTTAACCTCTCTTTATATTGTAGGCAGGCAGATGTCCTGTTCGCTCTGCATCCGCCTTACCTAATATGATTAAAATGTAATCTGCGCGGCACTATTGATTTTACTGCGCGGCGCTGTTGATCTTTACTGTGCGGCGCTGTTGCTTTTTACTGCGCCTGAACTGCAGTAATCGCGATAACACCGACGATATCATCAGCGGAGCAGCCTCTGGATAGGTCATTGACAGGTTTTACAATACCCTGAGTGATAGGACCATAAGCTTCTGCCTTAGCCAGTCTCTGTGCCAGCTTGTAGCCGATGTTACCTGCATCCAGATCAGGGAATATCAGTACGTTGGCCTTACCTGCGATGTCACTGTTCGGAGCCTTGGAAGCACCTACGCTGGGAACGATCGCTGCATCCAGCTGGAACTCACCGTCGATCTTCACATTCGGATATAATTCCTTGGCAATTCTGGTTGCTTCCACAACCTTGTCCACATCAGGATGAGACGCGCTGCCCTTTGTTGAATGGGAAAGCATTGCAACGATTGCTTCCTTACCAACCAACTGTTCAAAGCTCTTTGCACTGCTGCCTGCAATTGCAGCAAGCTCTTCCGGATTCGGATTCTGTACCAGACCGGAATCTGAAAAGATAAAGGTACCATTTTCACCGTATTCACAATTGGGTACTACGATTACAAAGAATGAAGATACAAGCTTCGTGTTCGGAGCTGTCTTTAAGATCTGCAGAGAAGGACGAAGGGTATCTGCTGTGGAGTGAACTGCTCCGGATACCATTCCGTCTGCATCTCCGGCCTTTACCATGGTTACAGCAAAGTACTGATAATCCTTAGTTAATAATTCTTTTGCCTGCTCGGGTGTCATACCCTTACTTTTTCTTACTTCAACTAATAAATCAATATATTTCTGAAGCTTATCGGTATTGTTCGGGTCGATGATTGTAGCCTTGGAAATATCAAGACCCTGTGCACCTTTTGCTATCTCTTCCTTATTACCTACCAGAACGATATTCGCAACACCCTCAGATAAGATTCTTGCAGCTGCTTCTAAAGTCCTTCTGTCATCTGTCTCCGGCAATACGATTGTCTTAATGTTCTGTTTTGCTCTTTCTTTGATTCCATCAATAAAACCCATGATGTAACTCCTTTCTTAATGCTTTTGTATTGTTAATATAATATATATTATTTAGAAAACCCATAAATTTTATTATAAATCAATTAGGCATATGATACAAGTAGATTTTATTGAAAATAATCTATAAAACCTTGTAAGAATTGACGCTAAAATAGAATCATGCTATCATCGTAAGCATAGATCCCAAAGAGAACGGAGCGCGTGTAAATGAAGACGATCGGATTGATTACCGAATATAATCCCTTTCATAACGGGCATAAATATCATATCGAAGAAGCCAGACGAATGACCGGTGCCGATTATGTAGTTGCCGTCATGAGCGGAAACTTTGTTCAACGCGGTACTCCTGCAATCATGGATAAATACAGCCGCACTGCTATGGCCTTACGAAACGGTATTGATTTGGTTTTGGAACTGCCGGTATGCTACGCAACCGGAAGCGCGGAGTATTTTGCCCAAGGTGCTGTTGCCCTGCTTGACCGGCTGGGTATTGTTGATGCAATCTGCTTCGGGAGCGAGTCAGGAAGTATTTCTCTGCTTTCCAAGGCAGCCGACCTGCTTCTTTTAGCCCCTGCCGCATTTGAAGACCGATTACAGGAACAGTTGAAGGAAGGTCTTTCCTACCCTGTTGCCAGAGTCCGGGCACTGGAACATACTCTGACGCAGAATGGTTCCTCCGATGCAGCCATCCTGACCGATGTTCTGGCGGAGCCCAATAATATATTGGGTATCGAATATCTGAAAGCACTGAAGAAGCTCTCTTCCTCCATAGAGCCTGTAACCATACAGCGGGTCTCGGCTCATTACCATGATCCGGCATTGTCTTCCTCCTCTGAGCTTTGCACAGAACAAGTGAACCGTCCTGTCATCAGCTCAGCAACCGCTCTTCGCAATGCTATCCACAATACCTGTGAGACACCCGGGGAAGCATTACGTGAAGCTTTTGAAAGTGTACCCGCCGATGTAGCAAAATACTTATCGGACAACTATCATCTGACCTACCCCATGACGGAGGAGGATTTCGCCTCCATTATCAAATATAAGCTACTGGAGGAGGACTGCACCTCTTTGACACAGTACCAGGATATCTCCCCCGATCTGGCAAAACGATTAAAGAACTACCGTGGCTATCCCAGCAGCATCGCTGAATATACACAGGAGATCAAGACAAAAAACATGACTCTAACCAGGATTAACCGTGCTTTGATTCATCTTCTGCTAAACATTAAGACGGAAGATATGAAGGAACTGCAAATGTACGGCTTTGTACCCTATGCCAGAGTCCTGGGAATCAGAAAGGAAGCCTCCCGGCTGCTAAAGCTGATTGAAAGCAACGGTAGAATTCCTGTCATTACTAAGGTGTCCCGAGCGAAGCAACAGCTGGATGAAATCGGCTTAAAAATTCTTTCGAAGGATATCTTTGCTACACACCTGTATAATCAGGCAGTATATGATAAATACGGTACGGTTCTCGAGAATGAATACCAGCATAGTATCCTCATTCTTTAGTTGATTACAACCTATCCTTGGAGATTACAATTGAACAATATCCCGGCTTATCAAAATCGAATGGCCCATATCCCTTCCGGGGGCATACCTTGGCAGGATAGATCTCTGCAATGGGAGCCTCGTAGGGATACCCATTCTCATAATCTAAGTTCTCGGCACAATCTATAAATTCCTCCAGTGTCTGTCTGGTCCCCATAGTCGGGCTATGCCCCCAGTAAAAGCCGTTAAAGTCCATGTTACGTGCTTTATAAAGGGAATTCAGATAGGTATCCAGATTTCCGCCTCCGGGCACGAACAGCCACAGGAAGTTATTGATTGCGTCTGCAAAATATAGTAGCTTTTCTTCTTTATAATACAGTCCGATGCTTCCCATGGAATGTCCCGGGAACTCATAGACCACCAGGGTAATACCTCCAAGATCAAATACATCGCCCTCTTTCACAGGCACCAGGTTGCCCGCTCCCTGATTCACATAATAGTCCGCATCAAAATTCTTCGGCAGGATATTCCGAAACTCCTTCGTGGAATAGTCTTCCACCTGTTCAGCATCTTCTACTACATTCTTCCTGTTATCGGTACTGTTAAAAAATCTGCAGCCCTCCATATCCTTCTCATGAATATTGATATCCCCGGTAAAACGGAAGTTGCCGCAGACATGATCCGGATGACCGTGGCTGTTCACAACGATCAGCGGCAGATCCGTCTTCTCTCTGATCGCTGCTAATATATCATCGAATCCATATCCGGTATCTAATAGCAGCGCCTTCTCCTTTCCGATAAACAAGTCCATAAAGACATTCTCCGGACTGTGAATCCGATAAACATTCGGTCTTACTTCAGTAAATTCATAATACGTACTCCCCATGATAATACCCCCAATGTGATTTATATTGTAAATAAAACTATCGTAAATAAGACTATCGTTAATAAGACTATCGTTAATAAGACAAAAGGTCCGGCTGAAGCATCAGCCGGATTACTTGCACGAGAAGGCTTCTGGAAAGTAAACTTTCCGAGAGCCTTCTTGTGCAAGTTTATCATGTCACCGTTGGTGACATGACCTTTTGTCTTTATAACCTGTTTATTATATCGATGTATATGATAACACATATCCTCAAATACAACGAGCTTATCACCCGCAGTCAAGGCTTCCCTGCTACTGCATCAACGCTTCCATCTGATCCAACAATTCTTCAAATAGTTTCAATGCCTGATTTACCGGCTCCTTTGTGCTCATGTCCACACCCGCTGCCTTCAGCAGTTCGATCGGATAATTGGAGCTGCCGCTGCTTAAGAAGTTAATGTAATCCTTTACAGCCTCTTCTCCCTCCTGAAGAATTCTTCTGGACAAGGCTATTGCTGCAGAATAGCCGGTAGCATATTGATACACATAAAAGGCATTGTAAAAATGAGGTATTCTCGCCCACTCCATATCAATCTCCGGATCCACTACGATATCCTCACCAAAATAAGCCACATTCAGATCATGATAGATTTTACACAGGGTGTCAGCTGTCAGACTTTCTCCCTGTTCGACTAATCGATGGCTGATCATCTCAAACTCGGCAAACATCGTCTGGCGATAAAGTGTTCCCTTGAATTTCTCCAGGAAATGATTGATCAGATATGCCTTCTCCTTCTTATCCTCCGTATTCTTCAGCATATAATCAATCAGTAATGCTTCATTACAGGTGGAGGCAACCTCAGCAACAAATATCTTATAACCGGCATAAACATAGGGCTGCGCACGGTCTGAATGATAGCTGTGAATTGCGTGTCCCATCTCGTGAGCCAGTGTAAAGACATTATTCAATGTATCATTATAATTCAACAGCACATAAGGATGAGTGCCGTAGGCTCCCCATGAATAAGCTCCGCTGCGTTTATTCTCATTTTCATAGACATCAATCCAACGGTGGCTAAAGCCCTCGGCAAGGATCTTCTGGTACTCTTCTCCCAATGGCATCAGACCCTTGGCCACAATCTTTTTGCCCTCTTCAAAGGGTATCTCCATCTTAATATCCCCAACGAGCGGAGTATATAGATCGTACATGTGCAGTTCCTCCAGCCCGAGTAACCTCTTGCGCAGTGACACATATCTGTGCATCAGGTTTAAATTCTCATGAACCGCTTCAATTAAGTTCGTATATACCTCAACAGGAATATTTCCTGCGTCCAGGGATTTCTCCAGGGTAGAAGAGTAATTTCTGGCATTCTTAAAGAATACCTCTTGCTTAACATTGGAACTATAGGAAGCAGCCAGCGTATTGCGGAAGCTGTTATAGGTCGCATATACCCCTTCGAAGGCGTCCTTTCTGACCCTCCGGTCAGTGCTTTCTAAAAGCTGGCCGTATCTGCCATGGGTAATCCTGATTGCCTGTCCGTTTTCATCCTTGATTTCCGGAAATTTGATATCTGCATTGTTGAACATGGAGAAGATATTGCCGGGTGCTTCCGCAATCTCTCCCGCACCGGCCAGCATCCCTTCCAATTCCTCTGTTAAGATATGCGGTTTTAATCTTAAAATATCCGAGAGATAAAAATCATAAAGTAATAAGCCCTTTTCCTCGCGCTTGAACTCTGTGATAGTCTCCTCCGGAATGGATAAAATCTCAGGTGTAGCGAAGGACAAGGCACTGCTGACTGCAACAGACAGAGCAGTTGCTTTATTTGATAAGTCCTGATAGACTGCATTTGCAGTATCCTCATGATATTTCTGGTTCGCATATACATACACGCGCTCCATCAGCATCCCGATCTCATCGGACAGCTGCAGAAAGCCCAGTAACAGTCCCGCCGCTTTGCCAAGTCTTCCCTTAAATTCTTCAGCCTTCGGAAGCATCTCCTTCAGCTTGTCATAATCCTTCTGCCAGAATTCATCGGAAGCATACAAATCCTCTATCGCCCAAGTATATGATACTTCTACCTCACTTCTCTTTGGTAAATTCTTGTTCTTTGACATTCTTCCATCTCCTTTTGCTCTTTGCTGTGTGGAAAATATTTGAATAAAATGTAAGCCCTACCAATAGATTATAATAAATGTACCTGCTATCTTCAAGGAGTAAAGTTGATTAAAATAGATGATAGGATAAAAAATAAAATCATCCGTGGATCCGTTCTTGTATTTCTGTCTTTCATGCTGTTGCTTCCCAATGCATCCCTTCAGGGTGCCAGCAACGGCCTATTGCTATGGTTTGAGCATGTGCTTCCAAATCTTCTGCCCTTTATTATCCTGTCGAACCTGATTGTCCGTTTGAACATCACCGGTCAGATCAGCCGTTTTTTATACCCGGTGCTCGGCCGGCTCTTCCGTGTCAGTGCCGATGGCTGTTATCCTATTGCCATTGGCTTTCTATCCGGACTACCCATGGGTGCCAAGGCCACTGCTGATTTGATTGCCAAGCAGAGACTGAACCACAAGGAAGGTCAGTTTCTGCTCGGCATGTGTAATAATGCAAGCCCCATGTTCATTCTCGGATATATTTCAGTTACACAGCTTAAGCTTCCCCAGATCAAATATGCATTATTCGCCATAATTTATGCAAGTGCCATCCTGAGTGCCGTTCTCTATCGTATCCTGACCCGTTCGAAAGCAGAGCAGGTTCCAGCTTCTCTGTATGCCATGTCCAATTCCGAGAAAAGAGCTGTTCCGACAAAATTGGTGAGAGCAGATCAGTCCTTAGGGGAGGCACAGCCGCGCTTTTCCTTTCAGCTTCTTGATACCTCCATCATGAATGGTTTTGAGGTTATCACCAAAATCGGTGGGTACATTATTCTATTCTCCATCCTTGCCAGTATGTTGAATACAGTATTTCCGAATAACGGCATCTGGAAGGGGTTGATCGTAGGATTTTTAGAGATCACCACAGGAATCAGTCAGATCTGCCAAAGTGCTTTGTCGGAGCCGATAAAAATAGTCCTGGTCTCCTCATTAACCTCCTTTGGCGGATTCTCGAGTATTGCACAAACCAAAAGTGTTCTGGGAAACTCAGGACTATCTATAAAATCCTATATTATTGTCAGGTTGTTGAATGCAGCAATTACCGGTATACTCGCTTACGGTTATACAGTATACCTGCTTCACTAATCATCCTCTGATCCTACTCCTGATCGGGGAGGAATGTATTCTCATCAAAATCAAAACTACCATCATCGTAATCCGCATTTTGAGATACACCCTGAGTGTTATCCTGAGGATAAAGCTGCTCGTTCAACTCACGTTTATTATTATTAACAATCTCTAAATTGCTCTTTAAGGTACCAATGAAGGAATCATACTTTGATATTGCTGTATCATAAGCATTGGCAAGAACTCTTTCTACCTCGGTCAGCACTTCGTTGGAATAAACTAAAGCGCCTGTTCTGATTTGCTCAGCTTCCTCTGAGGCTTCCCTGCGTATCTTGTCAGCTTCCTCGGAGGCCTGCATAATCATCTCATTTGCCTGATAATATGCCTGCTGCATGATTTCATGCTCATTCAACAGATCCTTTGCCTTATCTCTTGTCTGACGCAGAATATTCTCTGCCTTCTCTTCGGCATCTGCAATAATTGCATCCCTATTCGCAATGATCTTCTGATAGCGCTTGATTTCATCCGGTGTACGAAGTCTCAGCTCATCCAGTAAATCATACAACTCATCCTTTGGAACAATTACCTTAGTGCTTGATAACGGCTGCATCCTACAGCTTTCAACAAATTCATAGATATCCTCGATTAATTGTTCTATTCTGCTAGCTCCCATATCAAACACTCCTTATTAGTTTAATTTTATCGTAAATTGATTGTACAATACATTCTGGCACAAACTGCCGGATGTCCCCATCAAAAGCAGCAATTTCCTTCACCGCGCTGGAGCTGAGATACGAATATTCGACACTGGTGGTAAAGAACACTGTATCCACCTTCGCATCCAGCTTATGATTTGTCTGAGCTATCTGCAATTCGTATTCAAAATCTGTAATTGCACGTAATCCTCTTACAATGATGTTAGCTTTCTGTTGTCTGGCAAAGTCTATCAATAGTCCATCAAAAGCAACAATCTCGACAGAATTCAGCTTTGGATTTTCTCTTATGACCCGCTCTATGAGCTCAACCCGCTCCTCGGAGGTGAACAGTGGTTTCTTAGCTTTATTATTAAGTACTCCGATGATTAACTTATCAACCAAACCAGAGGCACGGACAATGATGTCTAGATGACCAAGGGTTATAGGATCAAAGCTACCAGGATAAATACCGATTTTCATGTAAATTCACTCCTGCCTGATTGCCTCTTAAGTATCTATTTTAACTCAAGAAATACATGTTGATTTGTCTTATATTCTTTTTTCTTATAAATACGGAACTTCGTATCCTCCAGATAATCAAAATCCGTCTTCAGGGAAGCTTCCACTACGATGATGGTATCGCAGTAAATGATGTTGGAATTCTGCAGCGTCAGTAGCACATCCTTCTCCAAAAGATGGTTGTAAGGCGGATCCATAAAGATCACATCGAATACCTTCCCTTTGATCTCCAGCATACGAATTGCCTCCGCTACTGTATAGGGAAATATTTCAGCTGCCTCAGCAAGCCTGGTAAATTGAAGATTTGCCTTGATGCACTCTAAGGCCGTCTTATTATCCTCAACAAAGGCGGCATACTTTGCCCCTCTGGATAATGCTTCTATCCCAATAGCACCGCTGCCTGAGAATAAGTCCAGGAAATCAGCATCTGCCAGATAAGGATTCAATATATTAAACAAAGTCTCCTTGGTTTTATCTGTCGTTGGCCTTGTATCAAAGCCCTCAGGTGTTCTCAGCTGAAGTCTTCTTGCCTTTCCCGCAATCACTCTCATACTTTATCCCCGCTTATGACTAATAATAACTATAAATATTATTTTATAATATTATGAGTATTTGTCAACTTTTTTGTGGACATCCTAAGGATCGATACACCTGTTTATGATATTGAAAACCCGTATATATAAATGGTTCTTTCATTAGTTAGTGTATCTTATCCTGTAAAAGATTTCAATAAGTATTTGTCTCGAATACGCCTTTCAAAATGATACATTTGACCTAGAAACAAGGATAAAATGTTAGTCAATTAGTATTAAAGTGTCAAAAGGTGCTTCGCACTTTTCCAACTACAATAGATTGCTCTGCAAGCTAGCTTTGCAATGGCAATCTGTTGTAGCTGGAAAAGCACCGTAGGTGCTTTTGACACTTTATCATACCACATAAAACCACATAAATAACGGCTGTCTAATTAGACAGCCGTAAAAATCTTAGATATTAAACTTAATTATTGTTGACCGGACATTCTCTTTTCAGCATCCTGGATCATTTTCTTTACCATATAACCGCCGACTGAACCATTCTGTTTGGATGTTAAGTCGCCGTTGTAGCCCTTTTTCAACGGAACACCGAGCTCGTTAGCTACTTCATATTTAAAACGATCTAAAGCTTCCTTCGCTTCCGGTACTTCTGCTCTGTTTCTACTAGACATATTAATTCCTCCAATATAAAAACATTAGTCAAGAGTTACAGTCATAGTATATGAGCTTTATTAAAAAATACACAGCCTAACCATTGAAGCTTACTGGAAATGCAGGAAATTGTTCGGTCAAAAAATATTAAATTATAATTTAACTAAATCAGATTACTCTTCTGTTCGCTCTGTCATAGCCTGATATTCCTTGTGCTTTGCCACACTCTTATATGCGGGACGAATAATCTTGCCTGCATTCGTCAATTCCTCCAGACGGTGCGCGCTCCAGCCCACAATCCTTGCTATGGCAAATATCGGTGTGTAAAGCTCCATAGGTAGTCCAAGCATATGATAGACGAAACCACTGTAGAAATCCACGTTCGCACTAACGCCCTTATACATCTTTCTTTCGTGGGCGATTACCTCAGGTGCGAGACGCTCCACCATCTCGTACAAACCGAATTCCTTCAGTAAGCCTTTCTCTTCCGACAAGCTTCGAACATATTGTTTCAGAACGTTCGCTCTCGGGTCGGAGATGGAATATACAGCATGACCCATTCCGTATATCAGACCGGATTTATCAAAAGCTTTTTTCTCCAATAAGGCAAGAAGATAAGCACTGACTTCTTCTTCATCTGTCCAATCCTTGATGTTTTCCTTCATATTTTGGAACATCTGCATTACCTTGATGTTAGCGCCTCCATGCTTCGGTCCCTTTAGCGAGCCAAGGGAAGCTGCAACAGAGGAATAAGTATCGGTACCGGAGGAGGATACGACATGAGTGGTAAAAGTTGAATTATTACCGCCTCCGTGCTCTGCGTGGAGAACCAAGGCCACATCCAATATCTTGGCTTCCAGCTCTGTGTATTGCATATCAGGTCTGAGCATATAGAGAATATTCTCCGCAGTAGAAAGCCCCTCCTTAGGAGGATGGATCACAAGACTTTTTCCGAAATGATAGTGATTGTATGCCTGATACCCATATACGGATAATAATGGAAATACAGCAATCAGCTGCAGGCTCTGCCGCAAAACATTCTCAATGGAGATATCCTCTGCTTTCTCATCATAGGAGTATAAGGTAAGAACACTTCTTGCCAAAGTATTCATCATATCCTTGCTCGGTGCTTTCATAATGATATCCCGTACGAAGCTTGGGGGAAGTTCTCTGTAATTTTCCAACAGAAGCTTAAAATGATCAAGCTTCTCCTTTGACGGCAGATTACCGAACAGCAAAAGATAGGTTACCTCTTCAAAGCCAAAACGATTCTCGCTCATAAAGCCTTGAATGATTTCTTCCACATCGACGCCTCGGTAAAATAGCTTTCCTTCACAAGGAACATAATCATTATCAACTATGGTATAGGAAAGAATTTCACAGATTTCCGTTAAGCCTGTCAGTACTCCCTTACCGCTAATATCTCTTAAACCTCGTTTAACATCATATTTCGCGTACAGTTCAGGGTTAATCACCGTGTTTTTCTTACACAGGTCAGCGAGTTCCATTAATTCGGGTGTGATTTCAGTATACTTATTCATATTACCATCTCCTTTCTTATGCGTGGATAAATGTCTTTTGGATTCCCAGCCGAGTATAAATGACTCCAGTCTATTGTAACATGAACAACCCCTCTTTGAAAACCGTTATCCAAAAAATATGGAAAATAGTAAATCATTGAAGTGCTTTATAGAAAATAGCCTGGGCATTGGCAGTATTACCGGCTTCATCCGTAACAGAATAGGCAATCAGATAATTACCTTCCGGGGTTAAATTGATTGTCACTTTGATATCATCCGGGGTCAGAGAGGTATAATTATCAAATACTGTTACCCCCTCCAGCGCCGTGGGAATGTCCGGAGTCTGACCGGCCGATAGCTGCCGGTTAGCCACCCCTGTAATGTTTGGAAGATATCTGTCCACATGAACGAAGGCCTGCTGCTCAATCTTATCCTTTCCAAGCTTCAGAGTATACAGTAGGCGATACTCATCCTCCGAAACCTCTTCCTTTTTCACCTTGATCAGACTCTTATCTAATTTGATCCCTTTACAGTAAGCATCGACACCGGTCATATAAAATTTTTTGTTGATTCCGGTTTCTGTATTGATCACCCTGTCACTGATACCTGTAAAAACCGGGGGTTCAGGACAATCACCTACCGTATATGTGGCAACCTTCAGATCAAATCTACCGGTCTCAGCTTCCACGTAATATGTAATCTTATATTCTCCGGGTATCAGCGTATCTACTTTACCCTCTATCTCCAGCTTTGAGGTTATGTCCTTCCCTGCAGAGGTCTTTGCAGTAATTCCTGTGGCAAGATCCACTTGATCTCCCCACGATACTTTTGTATCCTTAACCCCATATATCTTCGGAGAATCAGCCTGGTACGGATTCCTGGTATCAGGATCAGTCGGATCCCAGCCAACGCCTTTCTTTGCCTTTATCGTGTCGGGCTTACCAAGCGGACCGGGCGTCTTCTCATCATCATAGATAACCACCCTCGTACCCGAAGCACAATTATCATAAATCCATTTTGCATCAGCCACAGAAAGACGAACACAGCCATGAGAGGCTGCCTGTCCAAGCTTGTTGAATTCTGCTGTAGCCAAAGATGCAGGATTACCATTCTCATAATAATAAACCGAATGAAACAAAATTCCACCAACAATTCTGGTGGCATATTGTCCGTAAACATCCCCCATCAAAAGCTTCCAACGATACTTTTCCTTCAATTGAAAAGTTCCCGTAATTGTCCTTGCCTGTGAACCCACGGAGCAGGTCATCGCTTTCACCGGTGTATTGTATTCTCCGTTCTTATCCTGTTCATATACCGTAACTGTGTTGTAATATCTGTTTACTTTAATCAGATAAGCTTGTTTTTGCTTCGCTGCCAAAACCCTTTCTGTATTGGGCATCAATAGTACTGTGGTGAAAAGCAGTACGATTCCCAGGTGCCCAAGCAAGCTTTTCTTTTTGTTACTTTTCTTCATTCATAATACCCCTTAAGCTCTTTCCATTATTTTGCTAAAAGCAATACAACTCTTAGTTCATACTTACTTTGACGATATAAGTCTCAAAGTCCCTGCCGTTTCCTGCCGGGATATCAAAGACTACCTCTCCCAGGCTCTTAAGCATTTCATGATTGATATCGGAGTACTTATCCTGCTCCAGCTTACCGACATAGATATAGGAAACCTGATATTCCTTTAGTAACTTCTTAAGCTCCTCCCTGCTCAGGGAAGTATAGCTTTCTTCATCGTCTTTTCTCAGGGAGGTATAGATTGTCTCAATATCAGCCGCTCTGGCATCAACAATCTCTGAGCTTGATTTCCATAACCATTCGTGGGTATGCCATCCCAGAATCGTGGGAAGTCCGGTCATGACAGAAACCCTCTCATAATCCGTATAACTATCCCCATTGGCTTCCAATACCACAGGCATTCCGCTGATATTCTCATTTAACCAGTCCGTTGCAAGTGCATCCTCCGGCATAGTAGTGACCATGAAAGCAGAGGCATCCAACCCACTTTTTCCGGCAATCGAAAAGATATTACCATACCACGCAGAAACAGCATTTTGGACATAAGTCAGTGATGTCAGAAAAAGCAGAAGTCCTGCAAATGCAAGTCTCCTCTGAGTTTTTGTCCTCCCATAGCATAGCAGACGCAAAAGAATATATCCGAAGCACAGTCCGAACATAATAAATGCCTGATAGGTCAGCTTAAACATTGTATTCGCTCTTTTGTAATCGCCGGAATAAATATCCTCGATATAAACCAGTTCCGGAAGCAGTACCAGTCCGATTGCACATAATCCCAGCACCATAATGAATAAATCAGAAACGGACATGGTCCTTAAGAAATTGATCACTACGGGTTTCTTTCTCTCTTCTTCATTCACTGACATTGCAGCCCTGTAATTCGTAATCAGCCCAATCACAAAGCAGATAACCACGTAAATCGGCAAGCCCCATAAGATAAGCAACTGATGGAATGGTGTCCTGGCATCCACAAGACAGATGTTGGTTGATATCTGATCGAAGTTTAAGGTAAAGGGAATACATACCACCTCCGAAATCACGATTACGGCAACACCCTGTAAAGCCGTTAGCCAAAGCGCTTTGCCTTTAAAATTATATACACTCAGGTTGGAAAATAGAATAACCGCCCCCGACACCACATAATAAATCGGGAAGTCCCAGAAATTCGTCATGTGGAATAAGCCAATCAGAAAAGCTATCGTTATGATAGCCGGATGGAACACCTCCTTTGCAACAGGAAGCTCCTCCTCCTTCCTTCTTTGTCTGTCAATCAGCCAGGCAAAAAGAATTCCAAGGACGGTCAAGACCAGCATGATATTTATGACATGTGCATGCAGATCTCCCAGCACAAAGGAGTAGCAGGGGAATTCATGGATTGTCTTATCATTCGTATCTGGATTGTATCCGATGTATCTTGTCGCATCAGGAAACCAATACTTTTCAGACTTTGCTTCCATACCGAAGAACTTACGTGCGACAGGCTCCAGCCATTGAAATATCGGATAATGCATATTTCCCGCAATACATACTCCGGCACCTGACATAATACCGCTAAGTACAGGGATAACCCTGAACTTCTTATCGCTATCCTTTAAGAACTGTGCAGTAACATTATAGCCTAGGGAATATGGGAGAACGAAAGCAAATGCTCCTACCATCATCAACATCAGATTATAGGCATCAGCAACCTTCACTAAGGTCAGCTTAGTCAGATAAACTGCCATATACTGTCCCACATAATAATAATTCAGCTTCGTACCGGAGAACCAGAAATCCTGGGGAGGCATATATTCACTCCTCATCATACTGGTCATGAAGCCATAATCCATGAACTTCTCCGTTCCGTATGCTTCCGGTTTGAAGCAGCGGATATAAGTAAACAGCAAGAACACTCCAAAGAACAGGATTTCCTCGAACCATATTGCATCAAGAATTCCGTTATTCCACAAACTGGGCAATCCTATACCTGCTGGATGATCTTTGCCCAGAGTTTCCTCCTGCCGCGACTTTCTTAGTAACCAGAATAAAAGCACCGCATTACCCAGTAGTCCCACCGCCACACTAAGATAACACGACAACGTTGTGAACTTCATGAGCCTTATGGAGGACAACAGCCACATCAGATAACCGGTGATTGCAATTCCTAATACTTTACTAAAAAGATAACCTTTATCGTGAAAATTGTGGAACAGCACACAGGTCAACGGCAGAAACATCAGACCCAGGCCTGCTACCACTGCCCACCATTGTAAAAAAGCAATATAGTCTCCCTGCAATAAGAATTTTCCGACCAGGAGCAATATAATCGATATCAACAAATAGATAAGCTTCTTCATCACAATTGCCTTACCTTTCCTTATTCTTTCTGTCAGATTATCTCTCGCAGACTTTTATTGATCCGTCTGAAGTCTAGCAGGGCTTGTCTGCCAATACGGATGATTCTCTTCATATTAATGGAATTCACTCCACCCTGCCTCGGCCGGAAGGTCACCGGCATGTATTTTACTTTCAGGTGCTTCTTTGCATAAATTACAGATATCATTACATTGGACAGATTAAAGTTCTCCGGCACCAGCTTCAGCTGTTCCTTAAGCACGGAAGCCTTCATCAAGCGGAAGGGGGTGTTGGCATCCGTTATTCCCACATGGAAGCACAACCATAGAACGAATTTTAAGGTTTTTGTTACGAACACCCGGGAGAAACCATCCTGTCTTCCTTTCCGATGTCCGATCAACATATCATAGGCTTCTCTTTGTTCCCAGAACGTCCAGAATTCCTCGGGCAGTGTCTGTCCATCGGAATCTGTCTGGAATACATAATCCGCCCCTGCCTCCACAGCATAGTGATAACCATAAAGCACAGTTGCTCCATGCCCGCTGTTCGGTTTAGTAATCGGTTCGAAGGCCGGCAGTTTCTCCGCCTGCTCCTTCATGATCCGATACGTGGAATCCTTACTTCCGTCATCCATGATCACCAACCTGCTGCCATTGCCTATCTTATCAACGATCGGATACCAATCCTTGATAACCCGTTCAATATTTGCTTCCTCATTATAAGCAGGAATAACGATGAATAATGTGTCCATTATGAGCTCCTTCATCCAATACCAACAATGCATTGATATTAAGTTAATGAATAAGTAATTTTAGTACATATATAGGGTAAAATGTTTGACGCGTATATAGGTTAAACGTATAAAGATTAAAGTGGCAAAAGCACCTCCGGTGCTTTCCTGACACAAAGGATTGCTATTGCAAGCTAGCTTGCATATCAATCCTTTGTATCAGGAAGTGTGCGCAGCACCTTTTGCCACTTTAATCCCTCTACATATCACAAGTTATCATGTTACTCCATTTACACGTCACCATGATCTTGCTCTAAGGTTTACTTCCTGATCTTGTCCTCAAAGGCGTACAGTGCTCTGCGGACTACCCCATCCATATTGTAGTACCGATATTCCGCAAGGCGTCCGATAAAGAGTACATTTTTCTCTTTCTTCATTTCTTCCTCATATAATGCAAACTGAGCCTTGTATTCCTTGGTCGGGAATGGATAATAGGGCTCTCCCTCCGAGCAGGGGAATTCCTTGCCAATGGTTGTCTTCGAATGCTTCTGCCAGGTCAGCTGTTTATACTCTGTAATTCTCGTATAGTCATAGTCATTCGGATAGTTTACTACGGGTGCCTCCTGGAATTTCTCGGTATCCAGGGTCTCAAAGACAAAGTTTATGCTACGATAGGCAAGTTTTCCGTGCTTGTATTGATAAAATTCATCCGTTGCCCCTGTATAAATCATAGTTTCATAGGTAATATCCTCAATTACTTCCCGATAATCCGTATTTAACATAATCTTGATATTCTTATTGGCGATCATCTTCTCACACATCTTGGTATAACCATGGGTAGGCATCCCCTGATATTTGTCCGCAAAATATCTGGTATCCCGATTTAGTCTGATCGGAATTCTGGAAATAACCGAAGTATCCAGCTCGGCGGGATCAATTCCCCACTGTTTCTTTGTATAGTGTTCAAAGATTTTCTCGTAGATGTCCTGCCCTACCTTACTTAAAGCCACATCCTTACTGGTCTTGATTTCCTTAATGTCAACAGCCTGCCTCTTCAGAAATTCTTCTACCTGAGAGCAGTCCAGATTCAGATTATAAAGTTTATTGATTGTCTCTACCGTAATCGGCATTGGCACCAGATTACCATCCACATAAGTCAGTACTCTGTGCCAGAAATCATTCCATTTAGTAAACTGTGACAAATAATCATAAACTCCTTTATCATTCGTGTGGAAAATATGGGGGCCGTAATTATGAATCAGAATTCCGTCTTCATTGTAAGAATCATAGACATTTCCACCGATATGACCGCGTTTCTCGATGACAAGGACCTTTTCATCCAACACATTAGCTATTCGCTCGGCTATCGTCAGTCCTGCCAGTCCCGCTCCAACTACCACATACTTGTATTTCATATCATTTTCCTCCAATCTAACTTTACTGTTTGTTAGTGTTGTCCCTAATACTCTGTCTAATGTATCAGAGGTTTTGTTGTGTCATAGATAGAAGTCTTATCTTCCCCTTCTCCTTCGGTATATACACACTCATAAGTATTCTGAACCGTAATCTCATTCAGCATATATTCTTCACTAAACCGGTTATCACGGTCTATCATGATAAATCTGATGCGGTTTACTTTCACCAGCTCATCCAGTAGTTCAGGAGTTTCCGCTTCGTACATCTGCTTCACCTGAGCAGTACGATAATCTGTATCATAGCCTGCAGACCAGGGATAATACGGCCAGCCCTCATAAAGCATAGCACCACCGAGCACCACCTGGTTGATCGTATAGGTATCTGTCAGGAAGAGATCCTGAGAGGTACTGTTCTCATCGATCCAGTTCGTCAGCGGATGGTCCAGTTCAAGGACGACAGGGCTGAGCTGAGTATTCTTCTTAATCACTGTAGCGAAATCATACAGGCCCGTTGCGGTCAGGAGGAAAATTAGGAACACTCCTAATACCCCATACATAAACACTTTACGGTCAAATAGCTTTATAATCATATCTGCAGCAATGATACCAAGCAGAATACAGCTCATCATGATATATTTATGATTGACAGTCACATCCACTGTCAGTGAGACTGTAAAGGCAAATAGCAGCGGTACACTGAAGGCTGCAATCAAGTACCTCTTCGCACCTTTCTCAATACAGAAGGCCGCCAGTAATACCCACGGAAGTATGCCCAGCAGACGCTCAAGATAGGAGGCAGCACCGAACAGTGTCTTATTTTCAGCGATAAAACCGAACAAAAGCTGTGGCGATACCGCAGACCCATGAATGAAAAAGTTCGTCTGCAGTGATGAGACAGCTGTGGCAATCACTGCTGTAATGAGAAATTCCAACCTTCTGGAGGAAATAACAGCCAAGACAAATAATATCATCAGTACGCCGATCACTGCTGCACCATGAAAGAAGCCAAGGCTTCCGAGCAGAAAGCCTGCAGCTATGGAAGTTCTTAATTCTCTGATCTCCCAGCCTGCTTTTGTGAGGAATATCGTCCTGCAGGTACCTATGCCCCGCACAATCAGCTTTTGTGTGGTGTATCTGTTCTTCTTATCCTTTGGATAAAGAAAGTGATACTGCTTGATTGCTTCAAACATCTCATAAAGATGAGGCAAGAATAAAATCAACAGAAAGTACATCACCGTCAAACCGAAGGCCAGATGTCTCTGGTTACAATAAACGTTCAGATTCCATAATCCCCAGTCTTCATTTGGTGTGCTGCTGATAAATTCGGTATTATCGCGAAGAGCCTGCAGGATATCGGTGCCCTCGGGCAGCTGTGAGATCCAGGTGAACAGGGTCTTGGAGCTTCGAAATGCAAAGAACACACAGGATAGTAACCCGACTCCGATCCTTCCGCTGATTTTAACTGCCAGCAGATACAAGAGCATAAACGCACTGACAAAGCTTATGATACTCGGTATATTAAAAGCATAATCAATTCTCAGTCCAAGATATTCCAGGTTACCTACGAGAAACTGAAACATAAAATGATACTTAATGTCCTCTCCTGCGTAATGCGGGTATGTTGTCGGAAAATTATTTCCATGAGAAAAGGACCGGATCATCCCCACATGCGGTGAAAAATCACTGAACACGGAGATACCGACAGCAAGCTCATTTCCCTCCAAATAGAAGGTTGTCCACATCAGGATATTGGCAAGCAGCAAAACTGAGGCAAGAAAAATAATTTCTGTAATTACTGTTCTCTTATCGCTGCTTCGTATGGAATTCTTCTCTGTTTTTCTTCTTTTTATGATACACACCAGTACCGTCACTAAAAAAGCGATCGGCATAGCAATCATATTCGCATAGAATAAAGGTTCCTTGGCATTCTTACTCAGATAGGCAAGGATATATACTGCCCAGGTCAGGGCCAGCGTTCCCGTAACATACCAGACTGGAAAAAGCAGCATATAGGGGCTGACACTGATTTTCCTTTTCAGATAGTCCGTAACAGTGACAGTAGGAAGCTTTGGAAAAGCAACACTTGAGATTGCCCAACCAAGGCAAAAGCTAAGCAGAAGATAGAGAATACCTAGCATTTCCTATCACCGCCTTTGATGCACTGTGAGATTAAGTATCTCGGTCTGGATTTCACTTCCTTATAGATCTTAGTCAGGTAAATTCCGATCATACCAAGGCTGATCATTATGGAGCTGCCAATAATCAGCTGTAGCAGGATGACTGTCGTAAATCCGTTCAGCGCTTTCCCTGAAAAATACATAAATAAAGTTTGAATTCCCAGAATGATGGCACCGACAAATAGAAAGACGCCTAACATCGTAATAAAATGGAGCGGTATGGAGGTATAGGAGGTGATCGCATTTACCGCCAGCTTGATCAGACGGAACAAGGACCATTTTGATTTACCATTCACACGTTCAGCTACATCAAAGCTGATCTGCTTCCGTTCAAAGCCCAGCCAGGCCGACATCCCCCGAAAGAAGGTTGCACGCTCGGGCATCTCCTTCCAAGCCTCAATTACCTTCCTGTCCATCAGCTTAAAATCCGAAGCCTGTCCCAGGTCTATATCAGCAGTTTTATAGATAATGTAGTAAAAAAACTTCGCACAGATACGATAGAAGGAGCTCTCCTTCCCTCTGGAGCTTTTAATTCCTTCCACCACATCATAGCCTTCCTCGCGCCATGCCTTAACCATCACGGGAATTAAGGTCGGCGGATGCTGCAGGTCACTATCCATAACCAATACCATATCCCCGGTGGCATGATCCAGACCTGCACAAAGCGCTGCCTCTTTTCCGAAATTACGTGATAGCATAAGTGAAGTGATATTCTCATTGCTAAGTGACAGTTCCTTCAACTGCTGCCAGGTATTATCCCTGGAGCCGTCATCCACCAAAACAAATTCGTAGGGAATCCTGTGATCAATCAGGATCTTTTCAATCACACCAATCGAATTCTTGATATGGCTGCCTTCCTGATATACGGGAATCACTAAGGACAGCTTAGCTTGTTCCGTTCTTTTCTGATTCAGAATTACTTCTGCTTCCATGATTTACCTCGCTCCCAAATGATAAAAGCATCTATAGTATAGCTCAATTTCCATCTGATGGAAAGTCTTTGAAGCTGATTAATTCTTAAGATTATTTAAAGATGCCCCTGTTCTGATTACAACGTATTAGTGCCTCTATACAGGATTTTCTCCTCCAGATACGGGTTGGCTTCAAAAATCTTATCAACTTCCTCTGTCTTCAGCTGTTTTACGGCATCGGCTGCAGATTTCAGCACAGCTGCATCCTGATAGATGTCACCCAATTTGAAATCCATCTCACCACTCTGTCTGATACCGAAGATATCTCCGGGTCCGCGAAGCTTAAGATCCTCTCCTGCAATATAAAATCCGTCATTGGACTTATTCAATATCTCCAGACGTTCCCAGGCTTCTTTGCTGTTACTGCCGCATACGAAGATACAATAGGACTGATGCTCGCCTCGTCCGACTCGTCCTCTGAGCTGATGCAGCTGGGCAAGACCAAAGCGTTCTGCATTCTCAACCATCATCACTGTGGCATTCGGTACATTGACACCAACCTCAACCACCGTCGTCGATACCAGGATCTGTATCCTGCCATCGGAAAAACGCTCCATCACGTCATTCTTATCCTTTGCTTTCATCTTACCATGAAGGAATTCCACACAGATATCAGAAGGAAGGGCTTCCTTCAGTCGCTCGGTATATTCTATGACATTCTCTGCTTCTACCTCTTCGCTCTCGTCCACCATCGGACAGATCACATAAGCCTGTCTGCCCTCTAGTATCTGCTTAGCGATAAAGCGATAGGCATTCGGACGGTAGTTCGTATCCACCACACAATTCTTAATAGGAAGTCTTTCTGCCGGAAGCTCGTCTACGATGGAGATATCCAGATCTCCGTATAATATGATGGCGAGTGTTCTCGGAATGGGTGTTGCACTCATGACAAGCACATGAGGGCTTTTCCCTTTATTCATTAATGCTTCTCTCTGCTTTACACCGAAGCGGTGCTGCTCGTCCGTAATGACCAATCCCAGGCTGGCATACTCGACCTTTTCCTGTATGAGTGCATGTGTACCTATTATTATATCCGCTTTATGACTCTTGATACGTTCATAGGCTTCTCTCTTCTCCTTTGCCGTCATGGATCCAACCAGCAGGCATATCTCAAAGCCGAAGTTTAAAGCAATTGCTTCCAGTGATTTATAGTGCTGTTTTGCCAGAACCTCAGTAGGCACCATGAAACACCCCTGATATCCATTCTTCACAGCCATAAGAAGAGCCAATATCGCAAGTACCGTCTTTCCTGAACCTACGTCTCCCTGGATCAGACGGTTCATCACATACTCACCCTGAAGATCCTTCTTCACCTCTTCCCAGACTCGCAGCTGTGCTTTGGTCAGGGAATAGGGAAAGCTCTCAATCAGTCGGTCACATTCCTGGCGCTCCTTCATCGTGTAATCTGAGCGTAATACCACCTTTCGCTCCTTCAGCTTCCGCATTGCCAGGGCATAGAGAAAAAACTCATCAAAGACCAGGCGCTGTCTGGCTTTTTGCATGCTGTCCCGATCCTTGGGAAAATGGACCTCCTTCATCGCTTTGTTTCGGTCCATCAGATTGTATTCCTTCATAACCGTCTTAGGAACATAATCTTTGGCCATGTTCAGCTCGGACAGTACCTGTTTGATCGCTTTTGATATCATGGTATTTGTAATTCCCTGCGTCAAAGGATAGACCGGCTGCAAAACCCGAAGCAGCTTATAATAACTTTCTCTTTGATAGATTCCCGGCTGTTCCATCACCAGGACTCCATTCTTACGACTCACCTTGCCGCGAAAGATATAATGATATCCGGAATGTAGTGTCTTCTGTAAAAAGGGCATATTAAACCAGGTAAGTAATACGGCACCGCTTGTATCCTTTACCTGGACATTCACGATCTGCAGATTCCTTACTCTTTTTACCTTCGGTGTCGCTGTAATAGATGCTTCAATTGCCAAAACAGCACCTTCATAGATTGTGCTGATCATCACCGGTTTCTCGAATTCCTCATAGCCTCTTGGATAATGTTCCAACAAATCCTGTACTGTCACGATTCCCAGCTTCTCAAACAGCTTCTCCGTCTTTTCCCCAATTCCTTTGATTACCTTAATTCTGTCTCCCGACTCCAAGGCTTCCCCTCCGTTACAGCAAACTTTACAATAAAAAACCATTGATTTCATTATAAACGATAACACCTCAATGGAAAAGGAAAAAAATATGAAATAAAATGAAAAAGACTATTGACAATTTATGTGTATCGCTGTATTATTGTATTAACCACTTAATACAGTGATACATTTACTTGACGCACTAAGCAAACTATGAAAGGAGTTGTAAGAATGCAATGGGAAATTGATTCAGCAAGACCGGTTTATATTCAATTGATTGAACAGATACAGGCAAATATTATTTCCGGTCACTATAAACCCGGTGACAAGCTTCCATCCGTCAGGGACCTGGCTGCAGAGGCTACCGTAAACCCGAATACGATGCAGAAGGCTTTGTCCGAATTAGAGCGATCCGGATTGATTTATACTAACCGCACCAGTGGACGCTTTATTACCTCTGATGAAGAGATGATTAAGAACCTGAAGGGCAAATCTGCCAGAGAACAGATTATGGAGTTTCTGGAACGAATGAAGCAGCATGGATTTACACCGCAGGAGACCCTGGCTCTGGTTATGGAGATTGTAAAAACAGAGAATTAAAAAATGGATGTTTGGGAGTAGTTTATTATAAATTAAGCGAATAATTTAGGGATACCGTATAACGGTACAATGGAGGTATATTTAATGAATCCAATTTTAGAGTGTAACTCGTTAACGAAGAAGTTCACCGGTGTAGACGCTCTTTCCAACGTGAATTTAAGATTAGAGCGTGGACGTATTATCGGTCTTCTCGGTCCGAACGGAAGTGGAAAAACCACAATGATCAAATTAATTAACGGTCTTCTGGTGCCGACCAGTGGTAATCTGTTGGTGGGCGGTAATCACCCCGGACCTGAAACCAAGAAAATCGTATCCTATCTTCCCGAAAGAACTTATCTTCCGGAGTGGATGCGAATTTCTGAAACCATCGAATTCTTCAAAGACTTTTATGCGGACTTTGATGAAAAGAGAGCCTATGAGATGCTGGAAAGATTACAGTTAAATCCTACCAAGCGTCTAAAGACCTTATCCAAGGGCACTAAGGAAAAGGTTCAGCTCATCCTGGTCATGAGCCGCAATGCGGATCTGTACTGCCTGGATGAACCGATCGGCGGAGTTGACCCTGCTGCCAGAGATTACATCCTGAATACCATTATCTCAAACTATAATGAGCAGGCAACCGTACTTATTTCCACTCATCTGATTTCTGACATCGAGAAAGTGCTTGATGAAGTCGTATTCATCAGAAATGGGCAAATCATGCTGCACTCTTCCGTAGAGGATATCCGTTCGAAGGAAGGAAAATCTGTAGATTCATTATTCAGGGAGGTATTCAGATGTTAGGAAAATTAATGAAACATGAAATGAAAGCGGTATCAAGATTACTGCTTCCTATTTATATGATACTGATTGTATTTACCATTGCTGCCCGCATCGTAGTGAGTCTGCAATTTGAGGGTGTGTTTGAGATAATACCGGGTACAGTGATCGGTCTATATATCCTGTCTCTGGTTGCTATTTTAGTGGTATCCTTCATCATCATCATTATTCGCTTTTACAAAAATATGGTTACTGATGAAGGGTATCTGATGTTTACACTTCCTGTAAAGCCGTATCAGCTGATTAATTCCAAGCTGATCGTATCCGTACTTTGGACCATATTAAGTGTTGTAACCATCCTGCTATCCATCGGAATAGTAGTAGCATCACCTGAGAACCTTGCTTACTTCCGGGAAGGCTTCGCTAAATTAATGAGAGAGATCATTGATGATATGGGTCTCGGTAATACCGCTTTACTCTGGATAGAGCTCTTTTTGATAGCCTTCCTCAGCATAATCAATGGCATCCTGTGCGCTTATGCATGTATCTCTGTAGGTCAGCTGTTCAACGGACATAAGGTTCTTGGTGCCTTTGCTGTTTATATTGTCTATACAGTAGTTATGCAGATCGTATCAGTAATATTTATGATATTAACCGGCAATGTCATTGCCAGATATTTCAACGAAGGTGCAGCCCTAATAAAGCTAGTATTCCCTATTACAATTTTATGGTGTATTATACTGACTTCTGTATTCTATATTGTTACTAATTACATTTTCAACAAGAAGCTTAATTTGGAATAAACATCCTATCTTATTATGAAGGAAAAGGGAGGTTTACAAAAGCAATATCGCATTTTGATAATGCTTTTGTAAATCTCCCTTCTCCTTTTATCTTTTACCTTTATCTTTATTCTATTTTTACATTAATCTTTTCATTTGATCTTTTACTTACGCCTAATAACATACTTCTATCCGAATGACTGTCTTAACCATCTTATATCTTAACGTAATCTCTTATCCTCGAAACGGCACAACGCCTGAAGGCAGAAGATTAAGCCCTGAATTCTGTCCTCCAGAGGACCCTCCTCCACGGTACAGTCAAGCGAAACTGCCATATCATTAATGATGCGGTCATTCATATGCCTTCTGTTTGAGGTGATGACCTCAAGCTTTTTATAGAAGGAATCTGCATCCAAAAACTGAAGTAATACAGAATTAACCTCACCAACCTCTGCTTCTGCTGCTCCCACAGCAGCCTCACCGGTCTGTCCATCAGCTTCCTCCCGGCAGGATGTTTCCGTATGTTCAATACTCTGCATCTTTACCGTATCCTCTCTCGTTGCTTCGCCCGGAACAGCATGAGCGGGTATCGGATTATTCATATTTTGATCGGTCGACAATTTTCTAAGTTCAAAGCGGTATTTCTGAGTCACTTCCGGATATTTTACATGGTCTACCTCACTTAAAAAGCTCTCCAGCTTTCTGATATAGGTCTTGAATTCACCATACAGTGCTTGATAAACCACCATTGCTTCTCCGCTCTCAGCATCATATCCTAAGGTGACAATCTGATACAGCTTGTTCTTAAAATGATTATAAATCTGCCCCGGTTGAGGCACTCTATCCTTCTCCATACCCTTCCATCCTTCCTTCTTTGGCTGACAGCTCCGAAATCTTTATTACCTTTGCTTCTTTGAATATGTAAATCCCTTCTTTTATGTACGAAAATAGTGGTCCGACTATTCTTACTCGAACCACTATAATTAATCATATCTGTTGTATCTGCACCCATCCTATCCTTATTCGACCGACAGAACATAATAGTAAATCGGTTGGCCGCCATAATGGATCTCCACATCAAGGTTGGGGTAAGCTTCCATAAGTTCCTCAGCCATTTCATTGGCTTCCTCTTCACTGATCTCCGCACCGTAATATAGGCTGATCAGTTCTGAGTCTTCATCCGTCAGTTTCTGTATCAGTTCAATGGTAGTGGCCTTGATATCTTCTCCAACAGCAAGGATCGTCTTATCACCAATACCCATAATATTGCCCTGCTTGATTTCCATGCCGTCAATACTGGTATCTCTGACTGCATAAGTAACCTGACCGGATCTTACCTTCTTCATCTCTTCTGCCATTCTTGCAGCATTTTCCTCAGGTGATTTATCATAGATAAAATTAATCACCGCAGTGATTCCCTGAGGTACTGTCTTTGACGGAATCACATAGATATTCTTATCTTCTGTTAAATGCTTTGCCTGTTCGGCAGCAAGAATTATATTACCGTTGTTCGGTAAAATAAAGATATTATCCGCATGAACCTCATTGATGGCGTTCAGCATATCCTCCGTACTGGGATTCATGGTTTGGCCACCCTTGATGATATAATCAACGCCTAACCCCGTAAATATCTCATCCAGTCCGTCACCCATAGAAACTGCAATAAAACCGGCCTTCTTTCTGGGTTTATTCTGAACCGCAGGCTTTTCTTCCGGAGCCTTGGCTGCCTCTTTCTTGTTCTCTGAAGCTTTTACTTCTGTGGATATATTCAATCTTTCATTATGCTCTTCGCGCATATTGTCAATTTTCATACGTGTCAGTGAACCATACGTCAACGCCTTCTGAATTGCTAAGCCGGGGTCATTCGTATGTACATGAACCTTCACAACATCATCATCTGACACAACGACAATTGAATCACCGATGGACTCAAGATATCCCTTGAACTCACTCTCGGTGTTCATGTTATATTCCTTCTCAAGCATGATGATAAACTCTGTACAATATCCGAATTTGATATCATCCGTTGAAATTCTCTCTCTTGTTGTTCCACCGGACACTTCACTGACTGAAAGATTAGTAAAGGAGATCTCCTTACCCAAGAATGCATCATATGCTCCCTTTACTATCTCAAGTAAACCCTGACCGCCGGAATCGACAACGCCCGCTTCTTTTAATACCGGTAAAAGCTCCGGTGTATTCTCAAGTACTGTTTCCATATGCGCAATCACCTCACGACCAAAAACCACCAGATCATCAGTTTCAGACACCAACTGCAATGCTTTCTCAGCCGCTCCTCGGGCAACAGTTAAAATTGTACCCTCCTTCGGCTTCATAACTGCGCGATAAGCTGTCTCTACTGCCTTCTGGAACGCATTGGTCATGACTGTCACATTGATTTCTTTATAATCCTTGATCTCCTTGGCAAAACCACGGAACAACTGAGATAGGATTACTCCGGAATTACCTCTTGCACCTCGAAGTGAACCACCCGATATCGCTTTAGCCAACTCCTCTATGGATGGATTCTGGAGCGCGTTAACTTCCTTTACAGCGGACATGATAGTCAATGTCATGTTGGTGCCTGTATCACCATCAGGTACAGGGAATACATTCAATTCATTGATAAATTCTTTTTTTGATTCTATACTTGCGGCTCCGGCAAGAAACATCTTTTTCAGAGTTGTCGCATCTATCGTTTTAATAACCACTGGTTCTTCCTCCTTAAACGCTGGTAATCTCAGACTCGATTTATACTAGTCGATAACTCGGGAGTTATCGACTCGTTTTTCAGTCGATAACTCTTACACCCTCAACGAAAATATTAATCTTTTTTACCTCAAGTCCTGAGAATTCTTCAACATTATATTTCACATTGCTGATTAAGTTATCAGCAACTGCAGAAATGCTAACACCATAGGAAACGATAATATGCAGGTCAATCGTAATTTTATTCTCTTCCAGTGTTACATTCACACCGTGGCTCAAATTATCTCGTTTTAAGAGCTTCACGATGCCATCCTTCATATTCACAGAGGCCATACCGACTACACCAAAGCATTCTACAGCCGAGGCTCCGGCATATTTCGCTAAAACATCGTTATCTATTACAATCTCACCATTTTGTGTATTCATATGTCCTTTCATATTAACCCTCCTATCTATTCCATACTGCTAATGTATATCTTATTCTATTATAACTGCTAATTCTATTTTTGAAAAGCTAAGCTTATTAATCTGACTTATATATTTTAGTATGCCCTCTAATTCGGGGTTTACGCCGAAATTGATGATACTCTCCGGGCTCTCTTTTTCACGAAAGCCTGAGATAACCTACTCATTCGCTGCATAATATATATTACTACTAATTATGAATTGATGTGCATTCATATAAATATCGCAAGGAGGTTATCCTATGAAAAGAATGATCGGCTTTATCCTGTTCTGGATCGCCATTGGTATGACTATCATGCTTTTCATTACAAATGGAATATTGGCAATATGTATCATAATCTTGTGCCTAATCTTAGGCTATAACTTATTCTGCTGCTAAACGATATGATAATTAATAAAGTGTCAAAAGCACCGCAGGTGCTTTCCGGATATAAATCATTGCTATGCAAGCTTGCTTGCGATAGCGATGGTTTATATCTGGAAAAGAAGTGCGCAGCACCTTTTGACACTTTATTTTTCTTAGCATCATCATTATTCCTTTTGCTATTATAATCCTATTGCGTAATATGCAAAAAAAATAGGTGTCAAGATCCCCTGACACCCATCGTTTTCCTTACGCGCGTTCTACTTTACCGGATCTAAGACAGGAAGTACATACATACATTTTTCTAGCTGCACCGTTAACATTTACCTTAACAGATTTCACATTAGATTTCCACATCTTATTAGATCTTCTATGAGAATGACTCACAGCGATTCCAAAGTGAGCACCTTTATCACATATTGCACATTTAGCCATCGAAAGCACCTCCTTAGGTATAATATAGTCCATTGGTCATAATTGCCCAATTGGCCCTACAAACACATTTATTCTATCAGAATATGAATTATAATGCAAGCAGAATTTTGCAAAGTTATTCATGTGCATTGGTCTCTGCTTGTTTCTTCAATGCTTCCTCGACTTTTTCTTCCACGTCATCCTTCTTCTTAGGACTCTTGGCAAATTTGTTGATCACATCCGGTACCATATCAAGTATTTTAGATACACTATCCTGATTCTTGACACTGATCAGCTTGGAAGAACCATTCTGTATTACCAATGCAGAGCTGGGTGTGATCTTTCCAAACATGGCACCGCCTGCTGAGTTTTTGGTATTGACATTTGCACCCGCACCTGCGCCTACTCCGAAGGATACCTCTACCAAAGGTAATATAATTGTTCCGTCCTCAAATTTTACCGCATCCCCAACGACTGTCTTTGTGGTCAGGAAAGTATCCATCCCCTTAAATAAAGATTCTACTGTCGTACTGAAATTATTCTCTGCCATCTTACAACGCCTCCTTCAATATAAAAAAGTTTTTCTTTAAATTCTTGAATCGTTTATCTATTAATAGCCTGCATGCAATGATAAGAATAGTTGCTGCTCTGATTCTGCCCCTTGCATAATGTTTTCCTTCAAATCTGCTGTTTTCAAAATCCGGAATAACAGAAACCTTGTCCCCATAAAAGCCATAGAAAAAGCTAATAACACTAAGTACCTGCCCGGTTGAATAGGGATCCCCGGTTCCTATGATCAGCTCTGACTTCAGTTTTGTCGGCAGGATATGCTTCAGCAGTTTTTTCATCATTTGCCAGGTGTGTTTCATCCCCTGCTTATTTAGCTCGTCCATCCAAAAATCATAGATCAAATTCCATTTATGTCTGATATCTGTTATGATGTCCTTGAGCTTATTGAGTTTATTCCGAATGCTGTCCCTGATCGATTTCAGTTTGTCACAAACCTTACGATATGCTGCTTTACACCTTCTTGGAAATCCCATTAGTTTATGGATAAAATCATGACGCTTCTGTTTCACTGGCTCTGTAGCAATTTTCCCTGAGGTATCGGATGATAAATTGCTGTTCCCGGCATCGCCATAATCGGCATTACTGTTCTCTGCCCTGACAGGCTCTGTCTTTGTAATCTCTGCCTTTGCATCCTCTGTCTTGATATTTTCTGCCTTGATATCCACAGTTTTGGTTTTCTCTGAATTATTATCCACAGCTTTTCCTATGTCATCCTCATGATTGGTGGATTTTTGAGCTAAGGTGCCTTTTTTATTCTTCTTAGACTGATCTCTCTTTGCTTTTTTCTTTTTTGTCTTTCGTGGCTTCAGATTATCATATAGAAGGAATCCCAATATCCGCGCACGAATATGGAGTACCCCCTCGATATGAGTCACGCTGATCTGCACTAAATGCAACAGCCAGCTAACTCTGCCCTTCAGATATAAGGCTTCTCCATGGGATGCCCTGAGCTGGTACCGCACCGGAACCAGAAGCACGACAAGCAGGAGCGTAAACAACAAGCCGAGTACTGATAAAATTATCACGCCTATTATTTTTATTATTAATAGGATAATATGAAGCATTCCTTCACCTCAACCAAATGATCGATTTAATGGGATAGGGAATATCCGTTTATGCTCATATTATTTATGTAAAATAAGCACGAACATCAAATTCACCTGTTTGGTTATATACCTCCAGTAGCATTTTTTCGAGCAACTCCAAAGACTCCTGCTTTCCTTTTGCCAAACCGACGATAGTTACACCGGTCCTGGCATAATGCGGGAACAGCAGCTGATTTGCCTCAATGATATCGAACAGATTACCGGGATTTGACGCATAGGTAATACAATATACACCGAAAACAGCTTTTCTCTGATTCATGGATGTAATTACCTGATCTTTTGACTTTTTCATCTTTTCACCGACATAAAGATGCGTTGCCCATGTAATCATTTCAATCTCCACTCCTGTAAAACATAGCCTGCGTACTAATTACAATTCACATTTTTTTGCATTTAACTGTTTATGATATGATATTAAAGTTTCAAAAACGCCTACGGCGCGCTTTTCCGGATAGGATCTATTGCTCTTGCAAGCAAGCTTGCATAGCTTTTAGCATTTAAACTACTTATGATATGATATTAAAGTTTCAAATACGCCTACGGCGCGCTTTTCCGGATAGGATCTATCGCTATTACAAGCGAGCTTGCATAGCGATAAATCCTATCCGGAAATGTGCTACGCACATTTTGAAACTTTAATTCTATATCATAATTCTTCATGTAAATATTTTAACAAAATTGATCATATGAAGTATACCACATATTTCCATCAATAATACAACTTATTCTGCCATGATCGCATTTATAATCTCGACACAGGCTGCTTTTTCGAAGGCATCGGAACAGCGTTCCAGACTGTATCGTACGTAATTCATCACTTCCGTATGATCCTTGAAGAATACCGGCATTTTGTTGATCGTATTCGCAATCACGGCGCGGCTGACCATCTTATCCTGCCCTTCAAATAAAAGCGCAAGCTCTTCTATTAAGGAAGATTTCTCCTTCTCTATAGTATCCTCTTCCACTGTACTTTCCTCCTGCTCCTCCAGTTCGATGAACAGGCTGCCGGATAACAGCTTCTGGGACAGTAATAATATCTGTAACAGCTGTTCCAGCATCATGCTCCTCACAAGTACCTTGTGGGTATGACCTGCTTCATATAAAGCATCCTCCAGCAAAGCTAAGTCATAGGAAATCTCTTCCTGGCTTCCCTCTAAGTCTGTAAACTGATCGAGCAGTTCTTCTCTCGGTTCTGTCTTGTCTTCCTTTAGGAATAAATCGTTTACTTCACGTATGATTGCTACAGCCGTATCAGCCTCGGATTGATACTCGTTCTCTGTCATTCCATGGTAGGTGGAGCAAAGAAGCATGGCATAGACTTCATTCACAATCTCCTGCATACTGAAGTAAGCTGTCGTATCCGCCTCCAGAATCAGCGTTGCAGCCTCCAATAAGATCACGGCCTTATCAAATTCATTCTTTGTGATACTCTTATAATCTATCGTTTTCAGCTGCTGCAGCTTTTTCACCAGTTCAGGATAAGACTCCTCCATTCCCTCCGCATGATATAGCATTGCAGAGGTACGAAGCATGTACAGATAAGTATCGAGTGCAGATTGATCGGCCCCCAGATATGAATCGATGCTATCGCTCAGTAAATCAAAATACTTCTGTCTGGTCATCCTGATCGGAAGCTGACCAATGATTTCCCTTATCTTCTCATTAATGACGAAATTGTCCTCGCTGCTAAAGATATAGCGCAGGATTTCCTTTGAATACTCCGTATCATCCACCGGCTCCACTGTTGGCTTAAAGCGGTATTCCAGACGGTTAAGGACATATTCATAGGTCTGAAAGATATCGGTATAGGCAGTTAATATATTCATCCTGTTGCTGATATCCTTCCGAAGACTGTCCACCTCCAGAATAGCATGTTCTCTCTCTTTCCCACTGCAGTTTGCCAGAAGATACTTCCCAATAATGGTGTTCAGTTGCTTCATTGAATTTCTGACACCCTCGCTCCATTGTTCTTCCTCATCACAATAAGACTCATAGAAGGCATAATAATGCATGGAAAGTCTGATAGCTGCATAAGACCAGTCGTAGTCAGCCAAATAGTTGAAGAGCTCCGGAAGCTTTTCCTGCAGCTGCCTGCCGTTCATTACATCCTGGCTCATAGTTTTGATCATTTTATTCATCTTAGTACCATCCTGTTCGATTAATCCATAATTTCATTTTGTTTCCTACTATTATAACAGTAAACCCTTCATAACACCATAGAAAATGGAAAAGCCGCTGCAAATAAACTCTCTTCGTATTTCGCAGAAGTACCTTCAGCAAAATTACTATAGACTACTATTTGCAACGACCCTGACTAATGCCAAATGTATCGTTTAAAAAGCGTTGATCACCCTTATTTATGCACATGTTCATGGGTAAACAGGTGATCCATGCAATATTCATAATTGCCGTCACACTTGGAGCAGAATCGGAATTCCAACTGATCATTATCCAGTTCCGTCCTTCCGCACACAGCGCACTTATGCCTGGTAATTACATTCTTTCCCCGAAACTGTGTTACGTTACCGGTACTTCTTCCCTCATTCATCTGTCTGCGGTAACTCGCCTTGCGCTTATACTCACTCGGTGAAATCCGCTGATAATTTCTTGTGGCAAAGAAGAAGATCAAAAAGTTAGCGAAGGATACCACAAGCGGCAGAATCAGGATCGGCTTCCCACTCACAATATAAATAATCACATTATAGATATAGATCGCACCCTGTAACCAGGCCAGATACTTTACCTTAAGCGGAATCAGGAAATACAGCATGACCTGTACATTTGGATAGGTTGCAGCAAATGCAAAAAACATCGTACCGCAGATGAAATCCAGGCTCGGAGATATGCTGATACCAAGTATCGCATAGGTAATCCATGCAGACAGAATATTAAACAGGATACCGGATATAAAGTAGAGATTTAGCCGGAAGCTCCCCCATGCATGCTCCATAGAATTACCGATCATATAATAAAAATATACTGAAATAACCGTAAGAAGGATCCCCGTACCTCTGATCGAGCTCAACGGGATGATCCAGGTAACCAGTCTCCACACTTGTCCTTTCAGGATCATATCAAAGTCGAGGCTAAGGACATAATACATATTCGGCGTTACTGTTCCCAGTAACAGACCAATGATATAAAGTGCAACAATATATTTCATCAGGTTGGGAATAGCATAGCGGCCAAACCTGCGTTCCAGTTTATTTAAAAATTTCATACAATTCTCCATTCTCTCGAACATCTGTAAAGTTGGTACCGTTCAGGCAAATGCTCAGAATACCTTCTTTCTGCGGAATACAAACACGACGATAGAAGCAAGGATTAATGCTGCCAGTACAGTAAAATAAAAACCATAGGGGTTGTCCTTCCCCGGAATATTAACAAAATTCATACCATAGAAACTAGCAATCATGGTAGGAATGGATAATACGATTGTAATCGCAGCAAGCAGCTTCATCACTAGATTCTGATTATTGGAGATAATGGAAGCGAAGGTCCCCATAATGCCTGTCAAAATGCCATTATAGATATTGGCCATCTCGATCGCCTGCTTATTCTCGATAATCAGATCCTCCAGAAGATCTTCGTCCTCCGGATAATGTTTGATTGTATCAAGCTTTAGCATTTTTTCAAATACTACTTCGTTGGAACGAAGGGAGGTGGTAAAGTAAACCAGGCTCTTCTCCAACTCAAGTAAATCTATCAATTCCCGATTCTGCGTTGAGATATGCAGCTTTCGTTCAATTTCTTCACTCTTTCGGTCTATGGTTCTCAGATGCTGTAGAAAGGTGGATGCATTCTTATACAGTACCTGAAGGATAAAACGGGTCTTCTTATAGGTATAGAAGTCTCTGACCCGTCCATCAATAAAGCATTTCAAGATAGGAGTCTCTTCCAGACAAACGGTTACAAGATAATCCTTTGCTACGATAATACCGAGCGGTATTGTCACGTAACGATCCTTATCGTTTCTCTTCTCCAAGAAGGGAATGTCAACTAATATGACGGTATAGTTGTCCTCCACTTCAATTCTGGCTCGTTCCTCTTCATCCAAAGGGGCTCTGAGATGATCAACCTCAATTCCTGTAGCCTCTGCAATCTCCATCAGTTCCGTCGCGGAGGGATTCGTCATGGCTACCCAGCACCCCTCTGTGATCTCTGTCAATCGCTGTAATGCACCCTCTGTTGTTCTAAAAATATCGATCATAGTATGCTCCTTTCCACTGCGTATGAAGCAGCGGAAGAATACTTATGTCTGGCTTAGAGGTAAACACACCCGATAAGCGGTATCATAATCCAACCTGCTGCTTTTTAACGGCTAATTTATTAGCTGTTATTCGCAGTTCCCTTATTATGTTGTCTTGATTTCTCCGATTATGACTACTACCGGGGCCGGCTTCCATCTATACCACATCCTTTTTCTTATATGACAAAACGATTTCCTATACGCTGTTAATTATTGTGTTTGAATCCAAAACTATTATATGTTTTTATACTACCTTTGTCAAACAAAAACACTCAGAATAAGAGGCTGTTGCAAAACATGGTATTCCGATTAAGGTAAGGATCTGTCCTTCCCTTAAGTCATCCTAGAGCAATCTGCAACAGCCCCTTCGTAATGACACCTGTATCATTCCTGAGACGGAGTTTCAACATCCTCGGTGACCGGTACTGTAAGCGTCGTTCCCGGCATAAGATATATTCCGTCAAGATTATTCTGCTGCATCAGGTCAGCCATACCTATTCCGTTCTGTTTCAGGACACTGCCCAGAGTATCTCCGTCCTGAACCATATATGTCGTATGGTTCGTAAATTGGTTACTTGGCATGCTGGCTGGAATACATAGTATCTCTCCAACCCGTAAATTGTATACATTTACCATGGGATTTGCAGCCATCAGGGAGCTCACGCTGATTCCATAATGCCTGCTGATGCTATAGAGGGTATCCCCTTTCTTAATTACATATTCGACGCAGTACATAACTGTACTCCTTCCGGTGAAACAAAGACTTCATTATAAATATATTCTTACTTATTAAAATGGTTCGGAAGGTCATTTTTCAAAAATTAATTTGTTGAACTTTAAATTTTTGTATCGTATAATATAGAAAGCTAATTTTTGGGTATCATTTTTTTTCGGTAACATGTGAGGAGATAAGAATCATGAGTTTATGTAACAGATTAGGAATAGATATTGGTTCTACTACAGTGAAAATAGTTATCATTGATGAAGTGGGGGAAATCCTTTTTTCAGACTATGAACGCCACTATGCAAATATCCAGGAGACTCTGGCAAGCTTAATCAAAAAAGCTCAGAACTCTCTGGGTAATATTTCTGTTTCCCCGGTCATTACCGGTTCCGGCGGATTAACCATATCCAAGCATCTGGATATCCCATTCATACAGGAAGTAGTAGCCGTATCTACCTCTCTGCAGGATTATGCTCCTCAGACTGATGTTGCAATCGAATTAGGTGGTGAGGATGCGAAAATCATTTATTTCACCAACGGTATCGAGCAGCGAATGAACGGTATCTGCGCAGGAGGTACAGGTTCCTTTATCGATCAGATGGCAAGTTTATTAAAGACGGATGCTTCCGGTTTGAACGAATATGCCAAGAGCTATCAGGCAATTTATCCGATTGCTGCGAGGTGCGGTGTTTTCGCTAAATCAGATATTCAACCACTGATCAATGAGGGCGCGACAAAGCCGGATTTATCCGCTTCCATCTTCCAGGCAGTGGTGAACCAGACCATCAGTGGTCTTGCCTGCGGCAAGCCCATCCGGGGTAACGTGGCATTTCTCGGAGGCCCCCTCCATTTCCTTGGTGAGTTGAAGAATGCTTTCATTCGTACCTTGAATCTGACAGAGGAACAGGTTATCGCTCCGGAGCACTCTCACCTGTTTGCTGCAATCGGTGCTGCGATGAATAATAAACCCAATGTAAGTAAGGAATTGAGCTTCTTATATGAGCTGTTGTCCCAGGGTATTACAATGGACTTCGAGGTGAACCGTATGAAGCCTCTCTTTACAGATGAGGCCGAATATGAGGAGTTTAAAGCCAGACATTCCGTACATACCGTGAAAAAAGGAAATCTTGCGGATTACGAGGGTAATTGCTATCTGGGGATCGATGCAGGTTCCACTACCACCAAGGTTGCACTTGTTGGTGAAGATGGCTCTCTGCTTTATTCCTTTTATAGCAACAATAACGGAAGTCCTCTAAAGACTACCATCCGTTCTATGAAGGAAATATATGAGCTTCTGCCTGCAAATGCGAAGATTGTCCGCTCCTGCTCCACCGGATACGGAGAGGCTTTAATCAAAGCAGCCCTGATGTTGGATGAGGGCGAGGTCGAAACGGTAGCCCACTATCATGCCGCTGCCTTTTTTGAACCGGAGGTAGATTGCATTCTTGACATCGGCGGTCAGGATATGAAATGTATCAAGATAAAAAACCATACCGTTGATAACGTTCTATTGAATGAGGCCTGCTCCTCCGGCTGCGGTTCGTTTATTGAAACCTTTGCCAAATCCCTGAATTATGAAGTAGAGGATTTCGCCAAGGTCGCTTTATTTGCTCAGAATCCGATTGATCTGGGAACCAGATGTACCGTGTTCATGAATTCCAAAGTAAAGCAAGCACAGAAGGAAGGGGCTACTGTAGCAGATATCTCCGCCGGTCTTGCTTACTCCGTCATAAAGAACGCTTTATATAAAGTTATTAAGATTACGAATCCCAAGGACCTTGGTGCTAAGATGGTTGTGCAGGGCGGAACCTTCTACAATGATGCCGTGCTTCGCAGCTTTGAGACGATCTCCGGTTGCACGGCAGTAAGACCGGATATCGCAGGTATCATGGGAGCTTTCGGTGCTGCCCTGATAGCAAGGGAGCATTACGAGGGTGAAGTCAGCTCCATGCTTTCCATTGATGAGATCAACGAACTTAAATTCGAGACCTCTCTTGCCCGCTGTAAACGCTGTACAAATAACTGTCTCCTGACAGTCAATAAATTTACAGGAGGCAGGCAGTATGTGACCGGTAACCGCTGTGAAAGAGGCCTTGGAAAAGAGAAGAATGTTGATAATATTCCGAATCTTTTTGAATATAAATTAAACCGGTACTTCTCCTATCCGGCTCTTGAGAAGGAAGAAGCAACACGTGGTGAAGTCGGTATCCCCAGAGTTCTGAATATGTATGAGAATTATCCCTTCTGGCATACCTTCTTTACTAAGCTTGGCTACCGGATTGTGTTGTCTCCTACCTCCAGCCGTAAGATTTACGAACTGGGCATAGAGTCGATTCCGAGCGAATCCGAATGTTATCCGGCGAAGCTTGTGCATGGTCATACCAAATGGCTCATAGATCAGGGAATCAGCTACATATTTTATCCAAGCATTCCGTATGAAAGAAATGAGGTAGCGGGTGCAAACAATCATTATAACTGCCCCATCGTAACCTCCTATCCGGAGAACATTAAGAACAATGTAGAGGAATTAAAAAATCCTTCTATTCAATTTGATAATCCTTTCTTCTCCTTTGAAAGTGAGAAAATCCTGACTGATCGACTTGTGGAGCACTTTAAAGAGAAGGGCATTCCAGCTCAGGAGATCAGAGAAGCTTCTGCCGCTGCCTGGCTGGAGCTGGCTGCTGCCAGAGAGGATATATGCAAAAAGGGTGAAGAAACCATGGCATATCTCAGGGCCTCCGGTCGTAAGGGTATCGTTCTTGCAGGGCGCCCTTACCATATCGATCCGGAGATTCATCATGGTATCCCTGAACTGATCAATTCTTACGGAGTTGCAGTTCTCACGGAGGACTCCATCTCCCATCTGGGCGAGATTGATCGCCCTACCATCGTGATCGATCAATGGATGTATCATTCCAGATTATATGCTGCTGCTTCCTATGTTCGAACCCAACCAAACCTTGAGCTGATCCAGCTTAACTCCTTTGGCTGTGGTCTGGATGCGGTAACCACCGACCAGGTAAATGATATTCTGACACAGTCAGGTAAAATATATACTGTACTTAAGATCGATGAAGTAAATAATCTTGGTGCAGCCAGGATCAGAATCCGTTCCCTGCTCTCTGCAGTACGGGAGCGTGAAGCTAAACACATCACTCCTCAAATAAAGTCCTCCGCCCATAACAGGGTCATCTTTACGGAGGAGATGAAGGAAACATATACCATACTTGCACCTCAAATGTCTCCGATCCATTTCGATTTACTCGAACCGGCACTTCGAAGCGGAGGTTATAACGTAGTCGTTCTTCCGAATGATAACCGACGTGCTGTGGATGTAGGTCTGCAGTATGTAAATAATGATGCCTGCTTCCCTTCTCTAATGGTGGTTGGTCAGATTATGGATGCCTTATTATCAGGCAAATATGATTTAAACAAGGTAGCTGTCATGATTACTCAGACCGGAGGCGGCTGCCGTGCTACCAACTATATTGGATTTATCCGCAGGGCCCTTGAGAAGGCCGGAATGTCGCAGGTTCCTGTTATCTCCCTGAGTGCATCCGGGCTTGAGAAGAATCCCGGTCTAAAAATCACACCAAAGCTGCTGATCACAGCCATGCAGGCACTTGTCTACGGTGATGTCTTCATGCGTGTGCTGTATCGCACCAGACCTTATGAAGCGATCCCGGGTTCGGCAAATGCTCTCCACCAAAAATGGCTGGATATTTGTATCAACAGCATCAAAAAAGGCGGATCCTGGTCAGAATATAAGCGTAACCTTCGTGGTATCATTCGCGATTTTGATCATCTTGAATTAGATGAAACGGTAAAGAAGCCGCGTGTCGGAGTGGTAGGCGAGATCCTGGTAAAATTCCTACCCTCTGCCAACAACTATCTTGTCGAGCTTCTGGAGGCAGAAGGTGCGGAGGCGGTTGTACCGGATCTTCTCGATTTCCTACAGTACTGTGCATATAATTCCAATTTCAAATCGAGATACCTGGGTAAGAAAAAATCCAGCGCCAGAATCAGTAATCTCGTAATCTGGGCTCTGGAGCAGGTTCGCGGTGCCGCGAAACATGCACTGGCAAAGAGTAAACGCTTTGATCCTCCGGTCCACATCAAAAAGCTGGCTGCTTTGGCAGAGCCCGTCGTATCGATCGGTAACCAGACCGGTGAGGGCTGGTTCCTAACCGGAGAAATGCTCGAGCTGATCCATTCCGGTGTAAAAAACATCGTCTGTACCCAACCCTTTGCCTGCCTTCCGAATCATATTGTAGGAAAAGGTGTAATCAAGGAGCTGCGCCGTCAGCATCCAGAAGCCAATATTGTTGCCGTGGATTATGATCCCGGTGCCAGTGAGGTTAATCAATTGAATCGTATTAAGCTGATGTTATCCACAGCTGTTAAAAATATGAGTAAATAACTTAGGGAAAGAGGGGAAGAATTTGTTTAAGAACAAGGAAGGTAAGATTCGCTCCGGCTGGAAGATTATTTTTTTACTGGCCATCAGTATTGCTTCCATCACTATCATCAATGCTATCCTGGGTGGTGCTGTAGGTGCTTTGTTGACCGCATCGGGAGATATGACTGTAAGGAGTATGACAGATATCACTTATACGGCACGAGGAGAAAAAATCCTTGGAATCGTTAACACCGTAGCCATGCTGCTGCAGGAAATCATATTCATAGTTGCAACAGTCATTGCCTGGAAGCTCATTATGAAACGTAAATTAACCGATATGGGATTCCCGTCACTGAAATCTCATACAGCCGAATTGATTATCGGTCTGGTAATAGGAATTGTATCCATATCTGCTGTCTTTGCCTTACTGGTACTTACCGGTCAGGCTCAGGTAGAAAGCTGGACACCTCGATTTGTATCAAGCCAGTTGGTTTATGTACTAATCTTTATCAGCGTTGGATTTGCTGAGGAAATCTTCGGACGCGGTTACGTTATGTCCGTCCTGCGCCAGACCAAAAGCAAGCCTGTGATTGTAATTGCATCAGCAGCAGTTTTTGCCCTGATGCACGCGGCTAATCCCGGTGTCGGACCTCTGCCTTACATTAATCTTGCTTTATTCGGAGTGTTCACCGCCTATATCTATATCCGCTCCGGTAATATCTGGATGTGTATTGGCTATCATATCACCTGGAATTACTTCCAGGGTTATGTCTTTGGCTTCAAAGTAAGCGGAACCGATTCTCAGGGTATACTTACAACGGTATTTCCAAAGGACACTATCTTAAACGGAGGTGCATTCGGGCCGGAAGGCGGTTTATTCGTGACAGTCGTGATACTGCTTGGAATTCTGTTCGTCAAGCTTTATTATAAGAACAGCCAATTTGACTTTATGGCTGTCGATCAGCATCCGGTGACACCCGAGTCACTCAAGGACACTGCTGAGGATGCAACTTTACAGGAGACTGTTCCTGAGAAACAGGCACAGTAACTTCTTCCGTTCGCGAAATAATATAATAACAAAACCCTATCAGGATTGAAGATAGCTTATGATGGCCTCCATAAATCCATGATAGGGTTTTTCTCTTGCAGTTTATAAATCTCATCCATTGTTATTCGTCATAATCGTCTTCAAAATCATCCGTATCCAGGCCCCCTCTTTTCTCCTTCGCTTTCCCCTGCTCCGAGCAGGAGCCCATATCGATACGCTTTCCCTGTTTCTCACCGTGACCGGAGAATTCCTTCGAAATCTCGCTGCTAAACCCTGCATTCAGTCCCCTCCTGTGGAGCCTTTCCATCTCCGGAGCTTCCTTCCTCCGTCCCATCAGCCGCATCACCAGATAGATTACCGCATAAAGTGCAGTCATGATGATTCCTGCAACCAGACCCGATGCCTGCCCTGATATAAAAGGCATGCTTATGATAACAACAATGGTTCCGATCAAAGCAATCCATGAGGTTATCGGGTATCCCGGCATCTGGCACTTCCCCTCCGGTGGACAGCCGTGACATCTTCGAAACCGGATATGTGTGGCAAGAATAGCCGCATAGGTAAGAAGGGATGCAAATCCTCCTGAACTGATCAAAAACAGAAAGATCCTGGGAAAGAACAGTCCTGCCCCGAGGCCCACCAACATGAAGATCCCTGAAAAAATAATTCCGCGATAAGGTACCTCCGTTGTCTCCTTCAGCAGACCGGGTGCATGTCCTTCATCACTAAGAGAACGGATCATTCTCCCCAAACCAAACATGGACGCAATCATGGTAGACAATATTGCTGTAACCAGGATAAAGTTAATGATTTTTCCTGCCCATCCCATCCCCCAGCGGCTTAAAGCAGCGACCATCGGACTGACCTGCTCCGAAAGGATGGCGGTTGGAATTAGTGGTAACAAAACAGCAATATAAAGGATATACAGACCCACCAGACCGAACACGGTATATGCAATTGCCCGTGGTATGGTTTTATTCGGATTCTCTGCTTCTGAAGCAGCAAGTCCGATAATCTCAAATCCTGCATATGAGAAGATTACAATTAGCATGCTTCCTGCGATTCCTCTGATACCACCGGGCATCAGAGGTTCTCTCATCACTTCTCCAAGTCCGATCGGCTCTGTATCTCTGATTAATCCAAGGATCAGTAACAGCCCTATGACGATAAATGCTACGATGGCAAAAACCTTGACAAAGGAAAGGCTGCTTTCCAGTGTGCTCAATTTATCCGCTCCCAATAGATTTACCAGTGTCACTGCGATAATAATGATACTTCCCGCCAATGGAATTGACAGATTTGGTATCCATTCTCTGATCAGGATGGATATCGCAATTGCCTCACTGGACATCGCGAAAATCATACCTGTCCAGTATACCCATCCGATCACAAATCCTGCCCCGGGTCCGAATACCTGTGCAGTAAAGGTATAAAAGGAACCTGAATCCGGATTGGCAACCGTCATTTCCGATAATGCATATAGGATAAAATAGATCAGAACCCCGCCCAATGCAAAGGAAATGATAATTGAGGGTCCTGCTGCCTGAATCGCAACTGCTGATCCAAGAAAAAATGATCCTCCGATAACCGAACCCATTGCCATCATTGCCAGATGTCCTGCAGATAAACCTTTTTCTTGCTTTTTCATCATCACGCCTCCAGCCTGTTCAATCTAGGTATTGATAAAAATGATAGCTGCATATCATAATTATCATTTCAGTTTGATTGAAATTCTATGCAAAATATTTCAATCATTCTTCAATCTGTCGTCGGCCTTTGGGATGCTGAATATTTTTTCTCGATGGCGACGCTGCCACCGCGAACGATCTGGACCTTATGAAATTTACTGTTGAAGATTTTGATCAGGTCATTGTTCTCTTCCTCACTTTGTAAGCATTCAAAGAGTACATTATCCGTCCCATAATGTATCATTGAGATTGGATAAACCTTGGCGACACGAAAAGCCTCTGCTATCTCCTCACCGGTACATTCCTCCAGGGAGAGAAACATGATTTCCTTGGCATGAAAGGGTATTTTCGTCAGATCCATTACCTTAATCACTTCAACGCAGCGATTCAGCTGCTTTTTGATCTGTTCAAAGGTATTATCATCACTTCGTAACCCGATCGTCATTCTGGAGACAGTGGGATCATTGGTAATACCGACCGTCAGACTTTCCAGGTTGTAGTTTTTCCCGGCAAACAAACCCGATACCTTTGCTAATACACCCACATCATTTTCTACATAAAGGGATAACCATCTTTTCTTCATCTTACTTCCTCCGTTCTATCCTATAATCATTTCACTCAACGACTTACCGCTCTGAACCATTGGCAGCACCAGAGCGTGACTGTCAATGATGAAATCAATGATGGTCGGTCCCTGTCTGTTGGCTGCTGCCTGTTCCAGCGCTGTCTTAATATCAGCTTCTCTTGTTACCCGAATGCCCATTGCTCCGTAGCTTTCTGCAAAGGCTACGAAGTCCGGCAGATATGGAGGACATTCCTTATTCGGATCCATACAGTTTTTCGAGCAACCCTTCCTGTATCGCATACAGGTTCCGGAGTATCTGTTATCATAGAATAGCTCCTGCCACTGCCTTACCATGCCCAGGTATCCGTTATTCAGGATACAGACGATGACAGGTGCCTGCTGTACCATCGCAGTCGCCATCTCCTGAAGATTCATCTGGAAACCTCCGTCTCCGGTAATGCACAGTACTGTTTTTTCAGGATTACCAAGCTTTGCACCGATGGCAGCCGGAAAACCGTAACCCATCGTCCCCATTCCGCCGCTTGTGATCAGCCGCTTATTTTCATTCAATTCCAGATACTGCATTGTCCACATCTGGTTTTGCCCGACGTCTGCTGCGAAAATGGCATCCGAAAAGCTTTGATTAATCTGCTCCAGGATACGATAAGGGGAGACTCCGCTTTCCTTCTGTACGATATTGCTTTCTCCTCCGAAGCCGTCAATGTGTTTCAGCCAGGCTTCGGTATGAAGCGGCTGTACACGTTCCAAAAGCTTGGTTACAGCGAGCCTTGCATCTGCTACGATTGGAATATCCACGACAATATTTCTGGAGATCGAGGCTGCATCAATATCGATATGGATGATCTTGGCATCCTTTGCAAATTCACTGATTCTTCCGGTGATTCTGTCGTTGAATCTGGTTCCGATGGATAAAAGTACATCACATTCGTTGATTGCCTTATTCGAGGCAATGTTACCGTGCATACCCAGATTACCGATATAAAGAGGGTGATTGGTTGGCAGGATGCCCTTTCCCATCAAAGTTGTTATGACGGGGATATCCATACGTTCCACTAATTGCTTCAACTCGGTATGGGCATTGGCGATCACCAATCCGCCACCCGCCAGAAGTAACGGCTTTTTAGCCTGTTCCAATACTTCCAGAGCTTTCTTTATCTGTCCCATATGAACTCCGGTATTCGGTTTATACCCACGGATATTCACTGTGTCAGGATAGAAGTCATCTCCCTCCTGCAGCATAATATCCTTAGGTAAATCCACAATCACAGGACCCGGTTTCCCTGTCTGTGCGATATAAAAGGCTTCCTTGATGATTCTTCCTAAATCCTTACGATCTCGCACTACTACACCGTATTTACAGACACTTCTTGTGATCCCAATGATATCAGCCTCCTGAAAGGCATCATTCCCAATCAGCGGTGTCGGTACCTGACCTGTGAAGCACACCAAAGGTACACTATCATAATTGGCAGTAGCGATACCTGTGACCATATTGGTTGCTCCGGGTCCGCTGGTCCCAAGACATACCCCCACCTTACCTGTCGTTCTGGCATATCCGTCAGCTTCATGTACCATTGCCTGTTCGTGTCTGGGCAGAATCAGCTCTATCCGGTTCTGTTTGTAGAGCTCATCAAAGATATCGATTACGAAGCCCCCCGGATAACCAAAGAGCTTCTCTACCCCTTCCTTCATCAATGCTTTGATTAAAAGTTGTGTTCCTTTCATCCTTTACTCCTCCTTATTAATTTTTTTAATTACAAAAGAAATTCATCATATCGGACAGAAAAACAGGTAATAAAAAAGCCCTAAGCTAATTCATTAGCTTAGGGCGAATATTGCATCCGTGTTACCACCTAAATTCAGAGAGCTCTCCGTCATCCCGGATATGCTTTCTCTGCACTCTGCCAGTACGGATAAACTTATGCTGACAGAGAAAAAGTACAGATAGGTTATCGATACTGCTTTCCTTTTAACGGTAGAAAACTCCGGTGAGGTCTACTAAGGATTTCTCCTGTTCAATTCACTGCTCAAAGGCTACTTCGACACTTCCCATATGAAGATTTTCACCGGCCATCTTCTCTCTGAATTATGAGTGAGTGTGTACTCCTCCTTGTCACTGCATTTCCGATATGCTTTTGTTGGTGTTCAGTATATCAAAAGAGACAATATCCTGTCAAGATATTTTTTACAATCAGTTCCAAAGTCCTAAAACGTAACTTAAATATTCTCAATCTGCCAATCGATCGGAGTCATACCGTGCTTTTGAAGGAATTCATTGGTCCTGCTGAAATGCTTGCAGCCAAAGAAACCCCGATAAGCGGATAACGGACTCGGATGGGGTGCTTCCAGTATCAGATGCTTCGGATTATTCAGCATAGAATGCTTCATCTGTGCCGGTCTTCCCCATAACAGAAATACAATCGGTCTGTCCTGTGCATTGACTGCCTGTATTACCGCATCCGTAAACCTTTCCCAGCCCTTTCCCTGATGGGAATTGGCCTGATGCGCCCTTACCGTAAGGACGGTATTCAGTAGCAATACACCCTGCCTTGCCCATTTCTCAAGATATCCGTTGTTAGGAACATAGCAGCCCAGATCCTCCCTTAGTTCCTGATAGATATTCACCAGTGACGGCGGTATATCGATCTCCGGTTTCACGGAAAAGCATAAACCATGGGCCTGTCCCTCATTGTGATAGGGATCCTGTCCCAGGATGACCACCTTCACCTGACTGAGCGGAGTAAAGTGAAAGGCATTGAATATATCCTCCGCATTGGGATAAATGATTGTATGGCTATATTCCTCCCTGATAAATCGATACAGCTCGGCATAATAAGGCTGCTTAAATTCATTTCCGATTGCATCTATCCAATCGTTGTTAATTGCCCCCATGTTCTTATCCTCTTTTCAAAAATCAAGCCGTCTGGTATCATGCTGATCCATCCGGCTCATAATTAATGTTCTTACATTCTCATGCTGATACCCTTGTCACTCAGATAACGCTTAACCTCCATGATCTCAAGCTCCTTATAATGGAACAGGGATGCTGCTAAGGCCGCGTCAGCCTTTCCGGTCGTCAGAGCTTCATTAAAATGCTCCATTGTACCGGCACCACCGGAAGCAATGACAGGAACCGGTACATTTTCGGAAATGGTTCGGGTTAATTCCAGATCATACCCATCCTTGGTTCCGTCACAATCCATACTTGTCAGTAGAATTTCACCGGCGCCCAGTTCACAGGCTTTGATCGCCCACTCGACTGCGTCTATACCCATATCTACACGCCCGCCGTTTTTATAGATATTCCAACCGGAACCGTCTGGTCTTCTTTTTGCATCGATTGCCAGAACGACACACTGGCATCCGAATTTATCCGCTGCCTCGCTGATCAGGGTTGGATTTAGAATTGCTGCTGTATTCACCGCAATCTTATCCGCTCCTTCCCTAAGGATTAGTTTGAAATCCTCGACGCTTCGTATACCACCCCCGACAGTAAAGGGTATAAATACCGTCTCTGCTACTCTTCGAACCATATCAAGCTTTATTGTTCTTGCATCGGAGGAAGCCGTAATATCAAGAAATACCAATTCATCTGCCCCTGCTTTATCATAAGCAGCACCAACCTCTACAGGATCTCCGGCATCTCTGAGATTAACAAAATTAATCCCTTTTACGACTCTTCCATTATGTACATCCAGACATGGAATAATTCTTTTTGTCAGCATACTCTCTCTCCCATCACAGTATATTGATTTTCTGTATGATTTCTACAGGCTAGCAAAGTTCTTAAGAATCTTTAATCCTACTTCACCGCATTTTTCAGGATGAAACTGACAGCCAAATATATTATCCTTCTCTACGGATGCATCTATTAATGTGCTATAGTCGGCTGTGGCAGCAACCTCGCTGCGGTTCTTTGCTTTCAGATAATAAGAATGAACAAAGTATACATAGGAGTCCTGCGGGATTCCCTGATACAGCTTTGCTCCTTCCCTGATGGTAAGAGAATTCCACCCCATATGAGGTATCTTAATTTCCGGGTTGTCAGGAATACGAAGGATTTCACCCTCCAGAATAGATAAGCCTTCTATGCCTCCACCTTCCTCACTGCATTCAAAAAGCATCTGCATCCCAAGACATATCCCCAGAAAAGGAGTCTTCTTTGCAATGATTTCCTTAACCACATCAACCAACTGATACTGGTGCAGCTTGCTCATGGCGTCTGCGAAATGGCCAACGCCCGGAAGGATAATCTTATCTGCCTTCAGCAATTGCTGCTTGTCTCTGGTAATGACTACATCTTCCCCCAACTGAAGCAGTGCCTTCTCCACACTCTTCAGATTGCCTGCATCATAATCAATGATTGCTATCATGGTTACTCATTCCTTTACTATAGTTTATTTATTCATTTTTTCTAACACAACATCATATACCGCCAAGCTGTAATCCTTCATATTGGTGATTTTGTTGATCTGAACAGCCTCATCCTCTGTCAGATTGTATTTCTTGTTCAGCTCTGCCAGTATCTGTTTCCTGACATAGTTCAGATCTGAGTCCACACCGAGATACGTTGCGAGTTCTATGTATTTATCATATCTTTTCAGACCCTTTAACAAAGAATCCAACGCTTGCGGGTATTGGTTTATATTACTATAATTATTGTAAGAATTCAACTGTTTATTTACAAACATAACAGTTGCAATCTTTTCATACAACTCAAGATCTTCATCCTTCAGTTCAACACCGTAAACCTCATAATAGGCTTCCGTATATTTCTGCTTAGAGAAATAATCTGAGGCATGCTGAATATTCAAGGTATATGATATGATATTCGTTCCAAGAATGAGTATTGCTGCAAAAGCACCAAAGATAATAATTACAATGGTTGCTCCCAGACGATTGATTCTGCCGGGATCCTCTTCAATCTCATCGATAACCTCGATGGCTTCCTTCGCTTTCTTTTTCTCTGCCTTTATTCTCTTTTTCTCAGCCTTCTTATCAACAGGTGCTGCTTCGTCCTCAGTACCTCTTCCCTGTCCTCTGCTACCGTTGTCATCCTTTTCTTCCGTAGCAGTATCTGCACCTTTTTTCTTTCCTTTTGCTTTCTTGGATTTATCAGCCTGTCCGCCGGTTTCCTCAGCTTCCTTCTGCTTCAGCTCCTCAGCAAATTTCGCTGCTGTCTTTTCATTCTTAACATTACCAAACAGACGCTGGAACAGACCTTCTTCGGACTTCTCCTTCTTATCCTTTTCTTTTTTATCAGATTTTCCGATGGTCTTCTTGGCTTTTTTCCCTTTGCCCTTACTGCTTGGGGGAGTTTCTTCCTCTTGCTCAGAAGCAGAAGCGAATAAATCTACCTCGCCCTGATCCAAATCCTTTAGTGAAGAAACTGCTGTCAGCGCATCAGAAAATACCTCTCCGACATCACCCGGCATATCTATATGCTTTATATCACTTTGAGGACCACCCAGCATGTCACTGATCGCCCTCAGATCGTCTGAAACAGGATCGTCCTCTGATATCTGACTGAGCAGCTTCATAAAGTCCTCATCTTCAGCCTCTACAGGCTCAAAACCGGACATTCCTGTAGCCAGATCCAAATCCTCAATCGCATCCTCATCGGAAAAGCTATGGAACATGTCCTCCAATGAAGTCTCATCACTTTCTTCTTTTTGAACCTCGACCGGTTCTGTATGTATATCTTCCGGTGCTTCCTCTGTAGTAGCAACCTCCGGCAAATTCAGACTGTTCAATAACTCATCCAGATCAAGATTCAAACCGGAATCCTCGGATAAATCCTCTACCTCCTGAGGGATGATATTATCCATAGCTTCCTTCGTCATGACCGTAGCCGGTTCATCCGAAGCTTTTGTTGTCTCTTCTTCCAAGGCAGTTACACTCTCCTTACCTGCATCATCTGTTGCTACTGCCTCATACTCCGGCTCTGCCCCGGGTTCAGCTCCTGACTCGTATTCTGACGCGTCCTTATATTCTTCTTCCTCAATATTCTCCGGTTCTGCAATTACTTCTAGACTTGGTTCTGTCGTAGAGCTGCCAGATATATCTTCATCCTCAGTTCCTGATTGCCCATCAAATACGTTTTGATCGAATTCTTTTTGATCTAATACCTCAGCTCCAAATAAATCTTTGTCGCTGATTACAATGTCATTGTCGAGATCCTGTATATCATCCTCAAAGTTAAACTTACTAAAATCCTCGAGGTCACTAAAATCAACCCTATACAAATCGTCATCATCCAACCCGATATCCAGATTATTCACTGATTCTCGGGGCTCTTCCGCCTTAGAGATTTTCTTATTCTCCGAAGCTTTTTTGACTTTTTCTACAGGGTTGCTGCTATTGTTTTCTTTATTCTTTTTCCTAACCGTTATTTCAGACGGTTCAGAAGTATTTTTGACCGAATTTAACAAACTATCCAGATAAGATTCCTTCGCTTTGTCGTCATTCCTCTTATCCTGGCAGTCCATGCAATATTCTGTACCCTCAGGTATATCGGTTTTACATAATTTACATTTTGCCATTCAAGCACCGTCCAGTATATTCGTAAATTAATATATACAGCCCTTTCAAAACTCATTCTGTATAAAAAGTTAGTTGACCATATATATTTCGGATATATCTGCGAATATCTTAACCCACGTTGACCTGCGGATTGATATCATTAATTAATTTTCTTAATTCCAACACTTCAATCTTTCTATCATCACGCGGCAGGATACCAATGACTGCTCCCTTGACAGATGTGCTGAGCTTCTTGCCCGGTTTGGTGAAATCTGTTGTCATGACTCGGTGAATTCCTTTTACGCTATCGACATGAAATGCAATATTAAGATTCGCGATACTGGTCACGATCAACATCTCAGTCTTAAGTTCATCTGTCTCATTCAGCTTAAGACAATGCAATAAATTAACAATCGGAATGAGAAAATCTCTTGGTTTGATAATACCTTCTATACTCGGATGAGCATTTGGTATAGGCAAAGACTTATTCTGATAGGGCAGAATTTCTCTAATGTCGTTCACATCTACACCGTATGAATTTCCGCCTGCCCTGAACTCCAAAATCTCTATTTCTTTTGCTACCCCGCTTCCTATCATGTCTTTCTCCATACTGATACCTCCATATCTTTCACTTCATTTCGATTATAATGTTCATAAAAACCTAAAATGTCTATTTATATTATAGTGTATAAAGTATTGTTTTGTAAAGCGCGCAAATCAACTATAAAATACTTGACTTTATTTGAGTATTCTAAAACTGTTATATAATTCCTCTATCATATATGTTATAGATTTAATATTCATAGTAGACGGAAAGCAGTTACATTAGATAAAGGAAATTATAGTAATATTTACTTAAAATATTTGTAAGGTTTTCTTAATTTGTATTCATTTACATTTAATGGTAGTATATACCAAGAGTATTGACTTATTAATATAACAAGGAGGGGGTTAATAAGTTTAATTATCTATGAACTATATAATTGCGAAAAATATGGAGGAAATATCATTATGAAGATTCAATTTAGAAAAATTATAGTTTTGGCGTGTGTATTATCTTTACTCTGCTCAGCAGTTCCTGTTCAGGCAGCAACAGCTAAAAAAATTGTATTAGATCAGAAAGTATTTACCATAATGGTTGGTATGTCTGAACAAATCATAGCATCTACCTCACCTATAAGAAAAAATGTCAAACTCAAATGGGAAAGTAGCGATAAGACTATTGCCGAAATATCAGAGACTGGGTTAGTGAAAGGTATAAATCCCGGAAAAGCTACCATTACTGTATCAGCTAAGGGATACAAGAAAGTGAAGTGCAAAGTATTTGTTGTAGAGAAAAAAGTAAGTGAAACTCAGACTGTTACCGATAATTCCAATGATACCGGAACTTCAACCAATAAAATAGTCATGAACAGTGAACTTGTAATGAATACTAATAGAGCAAAAAAAATAGAAGTTACCACTACCCCAAGTAACAGTAATGTTGAATTAAATTGGCAGAGCAGTGATATTGATGTCGTCAGAGTATTAGAAAATGGCTATATATTTGCCCGCAAAGTAGGAGAAGCCACAATTACAGTATCAGCAAACGGATACAAAGAAGCGACCTGCAAAGTAACTGTCGTAAACAATGTTTTGTCAGTAGGCGATATAGTTGATATTTATGATCCGAATAGTGACGAAAAAGTATTAGCTCAAGATTCAAGTGGTACTGATTTTGCTGATTATGATAATACAACTATAAATGGAATCCTTGTTAAACGCGTATTAGAGAATTTCAAAGAACAGCCTTACATTATTGCCGTAACTACAAAAAAATTTGAGGAGTGTACGAAGGATTACTATCAAGGCTCTGTTCCATTCGATAAAGTCAATGCGTTCTTTCATGGCTGTAATCAGTATTATGTATCGTTATTAAGTATAAATTATAATGCTGTGATGGGAGAACGATATCTCGGACTAGGAGACAAATGCTTTAAAAATGCAAATGGTGAGAATATCAACAGCATTGTTTACCGAGGTAAAATGAAAACAGAAAACGGAGTTCAGGTTTATAATAATAATTATAAGGATGCATATGATAAGGATAGTACGGCCTACATCGATGATAATAGTTATTATAAATCTATGCTGATCAGGGATATCAATGGTAAGATTATCGGAATCTATATTTTTGAGATTTAAGATGTCTTTATAATAAGAAGCTTCTATCAATAGCTTATTAAATTAGAAGTGTATTGCAATCTGACTCGATTTACTGAAAGATTGCAGTACACTTTTATTTATGAACTATGAAGATAACAAAAAACTCAAAGCAAGTCTGCTTTGAGTTAATTATCACAATGTTTGACTTTACACTACACAAGAAAATGTCATCCAAACTTAAGTAACTTATGTTACTTCTAACAAACCATATTAGGTCAAGCCCTCGACCTATTAGTAACAGTCAGCTGCATGCGTTACCGCACTTCCA
>JAEZKU010000047.1 GCA_023436065.1 Bacillota bacterium | reverse complement strand
TACTTCTTCTCCGAGGAAAATGATTCTTTCCTTTAACAATCTGGAATAGATGTCGTAGCTTCTTTCGCCGCGGCTTGTTTGCTCAATGACATAAGGTACTAAACTCATACATTTATCCTCCTTATCTGGTAATAAAGCTCTCACTTGGTTGTTTATGCTTCTTTCGCCTTCGCTACTACAAAATCAACTGCCTTCTGAACAGCGATGTCGGCCTTAATCTGCTCTTTCTCCTTCTCGCCGATTAATTCCTTCAGCTTATCTGCTTCCATCTGATACATGGATGCCATATCCTTCAGTTCCTTCTCTAAATCCTCTTCAGAAACCTCAATCTTCTCTGCCTTTGCTACTGCCTCTAATACCAGTCTGCTCTGGATACGCTTTAATGCCTGAGGTCTTAAGCTATCCATGAATTTCTTAGCATCCATACCTGTAAACTGGAAGTACTGCTCAATGGAAAGACCCTGATACTGCATTCTCTGAGCAAACTCCTCAGCCATCTGGTTTACCTGGGAGTTAATCATAGGCTCGGGAATATCCATCGTTGCATTCTCAATAATCTTATCAACTACTTCGTTTTCCTTGGCAGTCTTTAATTCTTTTTCCTTATTTTCCTTAATTGTAGCCGTGATATTCGCTTTGTATTCATCTAAGGTATCAAATTCGGAAACATCCTGTGCAAAATCATCATCTAACTCAGGAAGCTCCTTTACCTTGATTTCCTTAACCGTTACCTTAAACAACGCAGGCTTGCCTGCAAGCTCCTTCGCCTGATACTCCTCAGGGAAGGTAACGTTAACTTCAACTTCCTCACCGATTGCCTTACCGATCAACTGCTCCTCAAAGGTATCAATGAAGGAATGGGAACCGATGGTAAGAGAATAATTCTCACCCTTACCGCCCTCAAATGCAACACCGTCAACAAAGCCCTCAAAGTCGATGACTGCGATATCACCATCCTGCACTGCTCTGTCTTCGATTGTGATTGTTCTGGAATTCTGCTCACGCTCTTTGTCGATCTGAGCCATAACCTCATCATCCGTTACGACTACAGTCTTCTTCTCTACCTTAATGCCCTTATAGGTGCCTAAGGTTACTTCCGGCTTTAAAGCTACTTCAGCCGTGAAGATAAAGCTCTTACCCTTCTCAACCTGAACCACATCAATTTCAGGTCTGGATACGATCTCAAGACCGCTTTCGTTAGCCGCCTGCTCATATGCTCCGGGAATCAGCTCATTTGCAGCATCCTCATAGAAAATGCTTACGCCGTACATCTTCTCAATTAGAGCACGGGGTGCCTTACCCTTACGAAAGCCCTGAACATTAATCTTATTCTTATTCTTTAAATATGCCTTCTGTAATGCATCTTCAAAATCCTCAGCGGAAGCCTCTATCGTAAGCTTTGCCATATTCTTCTCTAATTTTTCTACCTGTACACTCATTGTATCTAATTCCTCCATTATTCTTGGGATTTACTCCTTTTAGCTAAAGGTTTTTTCCCTGATTGATTTGTACGTTACTTTTTGCTATTTATATTGATTAAAGCTTATATATGCAAAAGTACATAATTGTCTGATTTTACAGACATTTTGACAATAGTATATTATAACATAAGGTTTCTGTAAATAGCAATTTTATTTTTCCTGGTCACTTTTTACTAATTGACAAATTTTTTACATAAAATTATGCATTCAGCACATGACCCTGAGCCTTCATGACCTCAATCACACGGTCAACCATAGTCTGGCAAATCTCCTGAGTCGCTGCTTCCACCATAACACGGACTACCGGTTCCGTACCACTCTCTCTGACTAAAATACGACCATCGTCGCCGAGTTCCTTCTCGACTGCAGCAACAACCTCCAATACCTTTCGATCATCCATAACAGTTTTCTTGTTATGTACCTTTACATTCTTCATTAGTTGCGGAAAAATCGTGATATCTTTCAAGAGCTCCGACAGAGGTGCCTTACTCTCAAGCATAACCTCCATAAGCTTAAGAGAAGTCAGTATACCGTCACCGGTGGTTGCATGCTTACTGAAGATGATGTGACCGGATTGTTCTCCACCGATGGAATGACCGTTGGTCATCATATTTTCATATACATATTTATCTCCAACTGCGGTCTTTTCATACAAAATCCCTTTATTATCCAATGCTTTATATAAGCCGAGATTGGACATGATGGTAGTCACCACAGTATTATTCTTAAGATCGTTGCGTCCCTTCATGTACACACCGCAGAGATACATGATCAGGTCGCCATCAATAATATTGCCTTTTTCATCCACTGCCAGACATCGATCCGCATCTCCGTCATAAGCAAATCCTACATCCAGCTTATTCTCTACAACAAATTTCTGCAGATGCTCAATATGGGTGGAACCACATTGGCGGTTGATGTTGGTACCGTCAGGATCTCCGTTGATCACATAGGTCTTTGCTCCCAGTGCATCAAACACGCCCTTCGCCACGGTAGTGGCAGCACCGTTCGCGAGATCAAGACCTACCTTCTTATCGGAAAATGATCTGGTGGCCAAAGAAATAAGATAACCGATATAACGGTTTCTTCCGATTGCATAATCTACAGTTCTTCCTATATTTTCACGCGTGGCAAAGGGAAGGGTATCCACTTCACTGTCGATATACTGCTCGATCAACTCCTCTACCTCTGCTTCCAGCTTATAGCCGCTGCCGTTGATCACTTTAATTCCATTATCATAATATGGGTTATGACTTGCAGAGATCATAATACCACAATCAAAATCTCCGCTTCTTACGACGTAGGATATACTGGGTGTCGGGGTAACATGAAGAAGATATACATCTGCTCCGCTTGCCGTCAGCCCTGCTACCAAAGAATACTCAAACATATAACTGGATCTTCTGGTATCCTTTCCTATTACAATATTCGCTTTATGCTCTCTCCCATAATAATACCCTAAAAATCTTCCAACCTTGTAAGCATGCATTACTGTCAAATTAACATTAGCCTCCCCGCGAAAGCCGTCTGTTCCGAAATATTTTCCCATGGTATCTATAATCCTTTCTATATTATATATAAGTATATGCCCGTCTCGCCACAACTCATGTCCGATCGGCATAACAATAATGATTTCCGAATCACCGTACCTCGTAATATTTTAGCATAGATAACGAAAATATGGAAACGAAAATTTTAACTAATCGAAAATATAGCCTCAAAAAATCACCGATCGGGATGCTTTCACATCCCGGTCGGTGATTTTCTTTAGTTACTCATATTTTAATTACTGCTGGCCGCCAGACATCTGTTGTTCCTGCTGTCTGATCATACGTTTTACCATTTCTCCGCCTACAGAACCGTTCTGCTTACTGGTTAAATCACCATTATAGCCTTGTTTTAACGGAACACCGATTTCATTCGCGATCTCCATTTTGAAACGATCGAGGGCTTCTCTTGCCTGAGGAACTTCAGCTCTGTTAGAACCACTATTATTATTACTTGCCATAAAATTCACCTCCATATTTTAATATCAAAGCAATCAAGTACAAAATCAACAATTGTAGGTTCAGCGGCTTCTACATTAAGTACGATACCGCATTTGATTCTGTTTTGTTTGCCTGTAATCATATTGTTAGCACATGAGGTAATTATTATTATGGTAATTATTGTGTCGCAAACCACAATTTGAAAATTCGACTTTTCTCTTATCATTAAACCATAATTCCGGTTATTTTCTCATATTTCTTAAATTTCCATAAACTCCCTTAACATTCACTAAAGTCTATTGTAAGTAATTCACTAGTCCTATATAATAGTTATACAGTCATATAGGTCATATTACCTAGTCCCAATAATAATTATATCATTTAGGTCTTTAGACCTACACTAAAACTATAGTCCCAGCATCAGGCAGACCGTTTAGAAAGGCAATCAGGAAATAACAAATCAATACTGTGTTTTTAAACGGAGGATAAAATTATGATGAGTATCAAAGGTGCAATCGTAATAGCAACATGGCTGCTCTCACTCGGAAGTATTCAGGAAGATCTGGCGGCTACAGATAATTATGGAAGTAATTTAGAAAGCGTATACAGCTACATAGGTTCAGAGCTTAAGAACAGACCAACCGAAATCACTGTTGAGGTTGACAGCTTTAGAGCAACTGACATTCTTAAAATGGTCGGAAGCAGAGGCCTTCAGACCTATGAATCAAATAATCATATCAATTACGACTATGAGATCTATAATGTTACAGGGTTCAAATATACGACAATGCAATTCACCAGGGATAAGAAAACCGTAGTTCAGGTTAAGCTTTATCCTTCCTATAGAGAGACCAGAGAACAGACCGATTACGTATACCAAAAGGTTTACGAGATACTGAGCTCACACAGTGAAATAAAAAATTACTCCGATGCACAGAAGTATTCCTGGATCTATGATTATATCATTTCAAATGTATCCTATGATTATTCCTTCCAGAATCAGACTGCTTATGCAGCCTTGAAGAGCGGAAGTACGATCTGTGGCGGATATTCATCATTATTTTATGTATTTGCATCCGAACTCGGTTTACCTTGTCGCATTGTCTACGGAACCGCATCCGGTGTCTATCATGCATGGAACCTCGTTAAATTGGACAACGAATGGTATTGTGCAGACACAACCATGGGAGATGCTCCCGGAGCAAGAGATACCTATATTCTGACCTCCATGAATACTATTACTTCTCATGATATTGAAGATAGCTTCCAGTCAGAATTTGTTTTGGCTTCCGCCAATTATTCCAGTAAATAAGACTCTCCCCGTCTTATTTCATTTCGATATATATCCCTTAAGAGACAGTTAGATAATATGGCCTTATATCGCTTCCCTCCCCCAAATAGGTGGCGATAATTACAAGGCTGTATTATTCGGCTGTTTTTTTCGTTTATGCCACACTGTAACCGAAGTATTCACATTCGGTATATTAGTGCTTTTTTCATCCCCTTTAGTGCTTATTAAGGGTTACACGCTTTACTTGCATAAAGGTTTGCGTTATACTGTTAAGGATGAAATTTTAAGGTAGGAAAGCGAGGAACCATAATGAAAATAGTAGTATTGGCTGGAGGCACCAGTACAGAAAGAGATGTATCCTTGTCAACGGGTACGATGATTTATCAGGCATTGAAAAACAATGGTCATCAGGTTGTATTGCTCGATGTTTATCTAGGATATGAGGGTGATATCGCAGATCCATTTGAAATAGATAAGGATTGGGCTGTTAATATCGGTTCCATCAAGGAAAACAACCCCGATATCGCTCAGATCAAAACGTTACGCAAGGATCAATCCAAGAGCTTCTTTGGACCGCGTGTTATCGAATTTTGCTCCAAAGCAGATATCGTATTCATCGCACTGCATGGTGAAAACGGAGAAGATGGCAAGATACAGGCTGCCTTTGATCTGATGGGCATCAGATATACGGGAACTGATTATACAAGCAGTGCCTTAGCTATGGATAAGGCAATTTCCAAGGAATTATTTGCTTTTAATCATATTCCTACCCCGGAGGGCATCCGTGTGAGAAAGGGAGAAGCATACAGCTGGAATGCCTATCCCTGCGTAGTTAAGGTATGCAATGGCGGTTCAAGTGTGGGTGTCTCCATTGCTCAAACTGCCGAAGAGATGGAAAACGCACTAACCGGTGCTTTTCATTACGGTGATGAGGTGGTAATCGAGCAATATATCAAAGGACGCGAATTCTCTGTAGGCGTCATTGACGGAAATGCACTTCCGGTCATCGAGATTGCCCCTATTGTAGGCTTCTATGACTATAAGAATAAATATCAGGCGGGCAGTGCCATCGAGACCTGTCCTGCATTGCTTCCCGATGACATCACACTTAGGATGCAGAAGATTGCGGAGGATGTATTTCGCGCACTTCGCCTTAAGACCTATGCCCGTATGGATTTCATGCTCAGCGAGCAGGATGAGATCTACTGTCTTGAGGCTAATACTCTGCCGGGTATGACCCCAACCTCTCTTCTGCCTCAGGAAGCGAAAGCAGTCGGTATCGAGTTTCCCGCCCTCTGCGAGAAGATCATCGAGATATCTCTCTCCAAGTATCATAATCAGTGATCGGGGGACCAACTATGAAAAACATGACATTAGATAATATTGCAAAGGCCTGCAACGGTCGGCTCTATCCTGAACAGATCTCTTTGATGGAAGCAGCAGGATTGGTGATGGATTCCCGCCTGGTTCAAAAGGATTATATATTCCTCGCTTCTGTCGGTGAACGTGTGGATGGACATGACTTTATCGATGAGGTTTTTGAGAAGGGCGCTCTGGCAGTCATCTGTGAAAAAGCTCCCATTCATCCCAAAGGCCCCTATATCCTGGTTGATAGCAGCTTACAGGCGCTCAAGGATATTGCTGCCTGGTATCGTGCGCAGCTGGACATCAAGGTTGTTGGCATCACCGGAAGTGTTGGAAAGACCAGCACCAAGGAATTCATCAGCAGTGTACTGTCCAGAAAATATAAGGTTTTAAAGACAGAAGGAAATTACAACAATGAAATCGGTCTTCCTCTGACAATATTTAAAATCACAGCAGAACATGAGGTTGCCGTACTCGAGATGGGAATCAGTGATTTCGGAGAAATGCACCGGCTCAGTAAAATAGCACAGCCGGATATCTGCGTCATCACGAATATCGGACAATGCCATCTTGAAAATCTAGGTTCAAGGCAGGGAATTCTGAAAGCAAAGTCTGAGATCTTCGATTTCATGAAGGAGGACGGAAGGGTATGCATCAACGGGGATGATGATATGTTGGCAACCCTTAAGGAGATTAAAGGAAGGAAACCGGTCCGCTTCGGTCTTTTACACGATAATGACCTTACTGCTACCGATATCGTAAGCAAAGGGCTGCTTGGAAGCAGCTGCTCCATACACCTGGGGGATGAGACTTTTTCGGCTGAGGTACCTCTCCCGGGCAGTCATATGATCTTGAATGCATTGGCTGCCACAGCAGTAGGATCTCTGCTTGATATGGCTCCCGAGCAAATCGCAGAAGGTATCAAAGCGGTACAGCCTGTAGGCGGAAGAAGCAATATTATTCGTCATGACCAGTATACCATCATAGATGATTGTTATAATGCCAATCCGGTATCCATGAAGGCTGCTCTCGATTTGCTTCGTATGTCCGATACCCGTAAGGTCGCTTTGCTCGGAGATATGGGTGAACTGGGTACGAACGAAGCAGAACTTCACCGGGAAGTAGGTGAGTATGCCGTAGGTTCCGGAACGGATTTTCTTGTCTGTGTCGGTAAGCTTTCCAGGAATATGTTCGAAGGTGCCAGGGCTGTCCTGGAGAATGACAGCATTTCCTCAATCAGACTCCCCGAGGTTTTGTACTTCGAGAACCGGGACTCTCTGATTGATGCTTTGCCGGACATTTTGAAGGATGGCGATACGATTCTGGTAAAAGCATCCCACTTCATGGGCTTTGAGCAGGTAGTCCGTGCCATATAAGCAGAAGGATATCAATATGATTACAATTAATAAAGGTTTAGGAAAAGCAAATCAGCTTTTTCTAAACCTTTTTATGTAACCCGGTATCCACAGTATTTTGGTCCAATCCATATACTATCAAATTGCTTTTCCACATATACTATATAGATTAAGTGCTAAGATTGGACTTCATTATGGAATTTCTTAAGAACCTGAACAACCTTCTGTGGGGTATTCCTCTTCCTATTCTGCTGTTTGGTTCCCATCTATACTATACCTTTAAGTTAAAGGGGGTGCAGAAGCATATTGGCAGGGCTATCCGTATCTCCTTTTCTCCGGACAAAGAGGGTGAAGGTGATCTGAGCGGCTTCGCATCATTATCAGCCACTCTTGCCGCAACGATCGGGACCGGCAATATTGTCGGCATCTCTACGGCAATCGCTCTCGGGGGTCCCGGAGCCATCCTCTGGTGCTGGCTTACCGGCATCCTCGGCATGGCAACCACCTACGCAGAATGCTACCTTGGAATCAAGTACCGCAGAAAGACCTCGGACGGGACCTACATTGGCGGACCTATGTATGCTCTGGAAGATGGATTAAATCAAAAATGGCTTGCAGTAATCTTCTGCATTTTTACCCTGATTGCCTCCTATGGAGTCGGCTGTTCCACCCAGGCACGGGCAGTTACCCAGACCATGCACACCCTGTGGGGGCTTCCTGAATATGCGGTCGGTCTGTTTGTCGCTGTCTGTGTCGGTTTGGTCATCGTCGGTGGCATTAAGTCAATTGGACGTATATGCAGCAGGCTGGTTCCGGCAATGAGTATATTCTATATCCTTGGTTGCTTGATCCTGTTGATCATAAATCTACCCTATATTCCCTCTGCGGTCAGCTTCATCTTCTATTCCGCTTTTCATCCTGCCAAGCTGCCGGCGGCAGTTGCGGGAGGATTTATCGGAAGTACGATCAGATCTGCTGCCAGATACGGAATTGCACGAGGGCTTTTCACAAATGAAGCAGGAATTGGTACTGCTGCCATCGCGGCATCCGGAGCAAGAACAAGCAGACCCGGAAGGCAGGCCTTAATCTCCATGAGTGCAACCTTTTGGGATACAGTAGTCATCTGTGCCATCACCGGCCTGGTCATCGTCACCAACCTGATCAAACGGCCCGAATCAGCCCGGGGTTATACCTTTGCGGAGCTGACTACTGCTGCCTTTGATGCAATTCCTTATGGCAAGATGCTTCTTGGACTGTCTCTGGTCTTATTCGCAATAGCAACCTTAATTGGTTGGTCTTATTTCGGAGAAAAAGCGGTAGAATACCTATTCGGAAAATCCGGAATCAGTACCTACCGCATTTGCTATATCGTCATGATTTTTATTGGCTCCATACTCTCTCTGGAGTTGGTCTGGGAACTGACCGACCTGGTAAATGCCTTTATGGCCTTACCCAACCTGGTCTGTCTCTATTTCCTGAGGAAACAGGTTCTTCCCTTTGAGGATGAGTGAGCACGGCACACCTCCGGGGTTAAACTAATCCATGTAGTGCCTATACTGGATCTGATCCGAAATCCTCTTTGCTTCCTCCGCACCCTTGAGCTTTCGGATGATAGCCAGTGAAAAGTCTATAGCTGTTCCCATCCCTCTTGAGGTGATAATGTTACCGTCCACTACAACATCCTCCCTCATATGCTTTGCCCCGTGAAGCGCTTCCTCGTGTCCGGGATAACAGGTTGCTTTCTTCCCTTCCAGTAAACCCTTAGTACCTAACACTCTGGGTGCTGCACAAATTGCGGCTATTTTCTTTTTCTTTGCAGCAAAATCCTTTAATAGGGCATCCAGTCCGGGATGTTCTCCAAGATTTTTTGTACCAGGCATTCCACCTGGCAATACGAGCATATCAGCATCGGAATAATCCATATTATCAAATAAAGCTTCCGCAACAGTTGTAATTCTATGGGACCCGGTTACCAGCATATTGCCGGTCATGGATATCGTAACGATATCTATATTGGCTCTTCGCAGGACATCCACTACTGTCAACGCTTCAATTTCTTCAAACCCATCTGCCAGAAAAATATAAACCTTTGCCACTTCCGTTACTCCTTCCGTACCTTTTTGATATAATTATAGGGTTTTCCCGGAAGCAAATCAAGACCTATATCATATTCATGACCACTATTCAATCATTAAATTCATGACACCGACATTTTTTAGAGTCAGCATCGGTTTACATACTGTCGAGTGTGTCTTTCTGCCAACCGGTTTAACACAGAGGATATAATAATCATCATAAGGTACACGGAATTCGAAGCAGCCACAGAAGCAAATGGTGATGCAATAAAGCAGCTTTTTACCCGTACCGCAACCGCGGTATAGCTTAACTTCCCACTCATGCTGACAATTACAGCAGCATCCCCAGATACATCCGTAGATCACTCCGGGTTCAATCAGACATTCCTCTTCACACTCTTCTTCCTCATACGGTATAGGAACCGGAACTGGCACGGGCTCGATGATGATTTGCGTTGTTCCCTCAGGGCAGGGAGCTGCTTCCTCACAGGGCGGACACGGAGCCGGCTGTGGCACAGGGGCAGGTCTCGGTGCAGGGGCTGGCTGTGGTACAGGTGCCGGTCTAGGCGCAGGAGCTGGCTGTGGTACAGGCGCAGGTCTCGGCGCAGGAGCCGGCTGTGGTGCAGGAGCAGGTCTTGGCGCAGGAGCTGGCTGTGGTGCAGGCGCAGGTCTCGGCGCAGGAGCCGGCTGTGGTGCAGGCGCAGGTCTTGGC
>JAEZKU010000062.1 GCA_023436065.1 Bacillota bacterium | reverse complement strand
AACCCAGAAGATCGGGCACCCATTCTTCGTAGGTAAGCGAATTTGACCTTGCCCAGATAGCTCAGTTGGTAGAGCAGAGGACTGAAAATCCTCGTGTCGCTGGTTCAATTCCGGCTCTGGGCATTTTGCTTTGTAAAAAGCAATGATGGGATATTAGCTCAGTCGGTAGAGCACATGACTTTTAATCATGGTGTCCCGGGTTCGAATCCCGGATGTCTCATATCTAAATCAGGGGGATCTCGTATAGAGGTCCCTTTTTTATTGGTAAAAAGATATTATTAGCATTATTTTGAAAAATTTTTCTGTATGAATCACATTCTTTTTGTTGTATTATTGACAGTAGTTAAAAAATAAATATGATTATAATATAGGCATCCGGATGATATATTAAATGAGGCTGAGTGAAGATATGAAGGAAGAATTGATAATCCTTAAAAACTGGATCGAGGCCAGTGATAATATTGTATTCTTTGGTGGAGCAGGAGTATCTACAGAAAGCGGTATCCCTGATTTTAGAAGCACGGATGGACTTTATCATATGAAGTATGCTTATCCGCCGGAGACGATCCTCAGCCACAGATTCTTTATCAACCATACGGAAGAGTTCTATGATTTCTATCGAAATAAGATGATTTATACTAACGCAAAACCAAATATTACACATAGAAAGCTTGAAGAGCTTGAGAAGAAGGGAAAGTTGAAAGGAATCATTACACAGAATATTGATGGATTGCATCAGAAGGCTGGCAGTAAGAAGGTTTTGGAGCTACATGGTTCCGTTCTGCGAAATTACTGTATGAACTGCGGGACTTTTTATACGGTAGAACATATTCTTGAGAAAAAGAATGTTCCGGTATGCAGCTGCGGAGGAACAATCAAACCCGATGTGGTTCTGTATGAGGAGCCCCTGGATGATGAGGTGATTCGAGAGGCCATCAGATTGATCAGTCGGGCAGAGATATTAATTGTTGGAGGAACCTCTTTAAGTGTTTATCCAGCAGCCGGATTAATTGATTATTATGAAGGAAATAAACTGGTATTAATTAATAAATCTGTCACGGCATATGATAAGCGAGCGCATTTGTTGATTTCCGCCTCCCTCGGAGAAGTTTTTACTAATATGTGACAGACATAGTATAAATGATGCATTGCTACAGGTGTTGAAATAGAATAAAATAAAATGAATTTTACTCAAATGCCAATACGTAGAAATTTTACACTGCCGTTATTATGACAAACTCAACAAGTATGGTGTATAATAAGACCAATACTTTTACGTGAAAATAATCATTCATAGGATACTATTTAAGATAAATTACTTGCGAGGAGAAACAACATGAGGTTTGCTTTGCCAAAGAACAGAACAGCCCCACTAATTTTATTTGCTATAATCGGAATCCTTGGTACGCTTACATTAGCTTCATTTTATATGAACAAAATGATACAGTATAGCTACGATAGTCAATACGAGGAAGCTGCTGCATTATCGGATCATGCAGCGACTCTGATCAGTCAGGAGCTTAATAATTCATTTGCAACACTCCAGAACGGAGCGATATATATTGCAAAAGCAGGTATTAATAACGATTTGCCTACGCGTGAGCTACTTTCTGAGCTTAGTAAAAATAATTCCTATATCAGTATGGCAGTGATAGATTCCAGAGGGGTAGGTTTTAATCAGTCCGGTCAGGTGAAAGATTATTCTGAAGAGAAATATTTCATATCTGCTATTTTGAACAATAATTACATCTCAGACAAGCTTCAATATGATGAGAAGGGCAACCCGTACCTAATTCAGGCGGTTCCGATTGTAAAGAACGGCGTCTGTGAGGGAGTTCTTGCAGCGTGGATGAAGGGTGAAATCAGCAATATAGCTGCTTTGAAGCAGGAGAGCAAAGATGGAGCCTCTATTTATCTGGTTAATTCCGGTAATGAGTTGGTTTCATACATAGAAGGTTCAGACGGTAAGGACTTTGACTATGACAGACTCCTGTCGGAGGGAGTATTAAAAAAAGAAACAGGCAGGACAACAACCGAACCCTCAAGTATAGCTGCTTACTTGAATTTTAGACAGTTATTTAGAACAAAGGAGATTAATAATACCTATATCTGGACAAGAAAAGAGCTTGGTGTAAATGAATGGTCCGTACTTTACGGAAGACAATATACAGTCGATTCGACTAGAAGAGAAATTCTTGAATTGACAAATGTAATGTGGATTGTCATTATTTCTGCTATTATTATCTATCTTCTTGTTATGATCATTTCCCAAAGAAGGTCAAACCGAAGAATTGTTAAGATGCTTTATCTGGATCCGGTTACTGGAGGCGATAACTGGTACCGGTTTAGAATCAATGCCAGCAGGATTGTGAACAGTAAGCAATTTCTAAAGAAGAAATATGCTCTGGTTAATTTCGATATCAACCGCTTCAAGATCATTAATGATGCCTACGGTTATCACAAAGGAGACGAGATACTGAAGGACATCTATGGAATTATCAAGAGGTGGATAAAGCAGGGTGAATACTTTACCAGATATGCTGCAGATCAATTTTATATCATTATGTCTTTCCAGGATGAAATGGACTTGAGAGAACGAATCCAGGATTTGAATGACAGATTGCATCTATTGAGCTATACTAAGACAGCAAAGTTCTTTTACGGTGTATATCATATTACAGAACGTACGGATTCCATCGACCGAATGGGCGAATTTGCGAATGTTGCCAAGAATACCATTAAGGGAAATTCCGAGTATAATATCTCCTTCTTCGATGAAGTGGCAAGAAAAAGGCTGATTGAAGAGGAAGAAATCGAGAGATCCATGAATGAGGCGCTGAAGAATGAGGAGTTTCAGGTTTATCTGCAGCCCAAATACATGGCCAAGGAGGAAACGATCTTTGGTGCGGAGGCATTGGTTCGCTGGCAGGACAGCAGTGGTAAAGCCTTGTCACCGTGTTATTTTATACCTGTGTTTGAGAAAAATGGATTTATTACCCAGTTAGATATTTATATGGTCAGGAAGGTCTGCGAGCTATTAAAAGGGTGGCTGGATAAGGGATATGCTCCTTTACCGATTTCAGTGAATATATCGAGACTTCATTTTGTTAACGGGCATCTTGCAGAGACCATCCGGGATATTGTGGACAGCTATCAGGTACCGCATCATCTGATTGAACTGGAGCTGACAGAAAGTGCATTTCTGCAGGATAAGCGGCTTCTAATCGACACGGTTATCCGCTTAAGAAACTATGGTTTTCTGGTTTCGATGGATGACTTCGGAGCGGGATATTCCTCTCTGAATTCCCTTAAGGATTTACCTCTTGATGTCGTTAAGCTGGATGGTGAACTCTTCAGGATCACGGATGAGGTGGAGCGAGGTCTGACTGTTATCCGTAATACGATTACAATGGCTAAGGATCTGCATATGCAGGTAGTTGCGGAATGTATCGAGACGAAGGAACAGGTTGAATTTTTATGCACAGTAGGCTGTGATATTATTCAGGGATATTATTTCGCACAACCAATGCCGGCTGATCAATTTGAACAGCGCTATGTTTCAATCAGCAGGATTGACTAAGTGTATAGAAAAAAGTTCATTTTATATGAATGTGTGTATAAATTGACGATTGTATTGTACCGTAAAATATAGTATAGTTAATATACTATATGCATATGATAAGCAATGACTACGGAGTTTGACTAATCATAAGTCCTGAAAGACTGATATTATGTTCTCCCGAACTGGCTTTATAGATGCATGGAACAATCATAACTGACAGGCGACCACGGACAAGTAGTATTTGGATTTGTACGGGTGGATTCTGCGCGCTGTCATGCACTTAGGGAGGTATGTTTATGAAGCTGTTTCTTGATACAGCTAATGTGGAGGAAATTAAGAAAGCAAGTGATTTAGGTGTGATCTGCGGAGTGACAACCAACCCGTCCTTGATTGCTAAGGAAGGCAGAAATTTTGAAGATGTAATTAAGGAAATCACTAAGATCGTAGACGGACCGATCAGTGGTGAAGTGAAGGCAACAACAGTCCTTGCCGAAGATATGATTAAAGAAGGCAGGGAGATCGCTAAAATTCACCCTAACATGGTTGTTAAGATTCCTATGACACTGGATGGCTTAAGGGCTACTAAGGTATTGGCTTCCGAAGGAATTAAGACTAATGTTACACTAATTTTTACAGCAAATCAGGCACTACTTGCAGCAAGAGCAGGAGCAACTTATGTATCTCCGTTTGTCGGTCGTCTGGATGACATTTCTACAGAGGGTACAGAGCTCATCAGAACAATATCTCAAATCTTTCATAGTTACGATATTAAGACTGAAATTATTGCAGCCAGCATCCGTAGTTCTATTCATATCACAGATTGTGCATTGGCAGGTGCAGATATCGCTACTGTTCCTTACAGCGTAATCGAACAATGTACAAAGCATCCTTTGACTACTGCGGGAATCGAGAAATTCCAGCAGGATTATAAGGCAGTATTTGGTGAGTAATATTTAGGGATAATAAAAATACATTCTTTATTTTAAGGAGGATCTACAATGAGCAACATCGATACAATGTCAGTAAATGCGATAAGAGTATTATCCGCTGATGGCGTTCAAAAAGCAAATTCAGGACATCCTGGTTTACCTCTTGGATCAGCAGCAATGGCTTATGAGTTATGGGCAAAACATATGAAACATAATCCTGCAAATCCTAAATGGTCCAACAGAGACAGATTTATCTTATCCGGCGGCCACGGTTCCATGCTGTTATATTCCTTATTACATTTATTCGGCTATGGCCTTACAAAAGAAGACTTAATGCAGTTCCGTCAGGATGGTTCCCTGACTCCCGGACATCCTGAGTATGGTCACACCGTAGGTGTGGAAGCAACCACCGGCCCTCTTGGCGCAGGTATGGCTATGGCTGTTGGTATGGCAATGGGTGAAGCTCATCTGGCTGCTAAATTCAATAAGGAAGGATATCCTGTAGTAGATCACTTTACTTATGTACTTGGCGGCGACGGTTGTATGATGGAGGGTATTACCTCTGAAGCAATGTCACTTGCAGGTACCTTAGGACTTGGTAAGTTAATCGTTTTATATGATAGCAACCAGATTTCCATTGAAGGAAGTACAGATATCGCCTTCACAGAGGATGTGAAGAAGCGTTTTGAGGCTTTTGGCTTCCAGACCTCAGTTGTTGAGGATGGTAATAACCTGGCTGAGATCGGTGCAGCTATCGAAGCAGCAAAGGCTGATCTTACCAGACCTTCCATGATTACTGTGAAGACTAAGATCGGTTTCGGCAGCCCGAAGGAAGGTAAGGCAAGCGCTCACGGCGAGCCTCTCGGAGCAGATAATGTGATCGCTATGAAGCAGAACTTCGGATGGCCGAGTGAGGAACCTTTCTTTGTTCCTGAGGAAGTATATGCAAATTATAACTCTCTCATTAAGGAGTTTGCTAAGTCTGAAGATTCCTGGAATAAGATGTTTGCTGAGTACAGCAAAAACTTCCCTGAGATGAAGACCTTATGGGATCAATACCATGATGAGAATGCAGGCAAGGCATTAATTGATAACGATGATTTCTGGGCATATGCGGACAAGCCGGATGCAACCAGAAACCTTTCAGGTATTATTTTGAACCGCATCAAGAATTATCTTCCCAATGTTATCGGTGGAGCTGCAGATCTTGCTCCTTCCACAAAGACTTATATGAATGATATGGGTGATTTCTCCAAGGAGAACTATGGCGGACGTAATCTCCACTTTGGTGTAAGAGAGCTGGCGATGGCTGCTATGGGTAACGGACTTGCACTTCACGGCGGTTTAAGAGCATATGTTTCCACTTTTTTCGTATTCAGTGATTATGTAAAGCCGATGGCAAGACTTTCAGCATTAATGGGTCTTCCTGTTACCTTCGTACTGACTCATGATAGTATCGGTGTAGGAGAAGACGGACCTACCCATGAGCCGATTGAGCAGCTGGCAATGCTTCGTGCAATGCCTAACTTTACCGTATTCAGACCGGCAGATGCGACAGAGTGTATTGCTGCATGGTATTATGCAATTACCTCAACTAAGACCCCTACAGCATTGGTGCTTACTCGTCAGAATCTTCCTCAGTACGAGGGTTCTTCCAAGGAAGCATTAAAGGGCGGTTATATCATCTCCGATTCTAAGAAGAAGGTACCGGATGCAATCGTTATGGCAAGCGGTTCCGAGGTTGAACTTGGAGTTAATGCACAGGCTGAGCTTGCGAAGGAAGGCATTGATGTTAGAGTGGTAAGTATTCCTTCCATGGATTTATATGAAGCACAGTCCGACGAATACAAAGAGAGCATCATGCCGAAGAGTGTAAGAGCAAGAGTTGCTGTTGAGGCAGGCGCTGATTTCGGTTGGGGCAAGTACGTAGGTCTCGATGGTACAACTGTTACCATGAAGAGCTTCGGTGCTTCCGCACCGGCTGGAACTCTGTTCAAGAAGTTCGGCTTTACTACTGAGAATGTGGTTAAGGCGGTTAAGAGCGTTCTGTAAGGAACGAATGATTTACGGTAAGATACGATAAGATAGTAATAAATGATAAGATAGTTATATATGATAAGATATTGTATATGATAAGATAAAATATATGATAAGATAAAATATATGATAAGATACGGTAAAAGGTCCAGTCGATAAAGATAACTGGATATACAGACACAAGGAAGCCTCTGGAAAGTAAACTTTCCGAGTTCTTCCTTGTGCCCGTATATCAAGCCACCTTCGGTGGCTTGACCTGTTACCTTATTTTGTGATTAAGATGACCTGTAAGGTAACTTTATTACTTAATCAAGAAAGCCTGAAAAGTTTTCCTCGATACTTAACTTGAAAACAAAATCCTGATTAACTTTTCGCCCTGTGTGAAAGCTTTGCTTTCACACAGGGCGTTTCTAATAGAAATTTAATTTTGGCATATTGAAAATTATTACAGTAACCGATACAATGGAGTAAGATATTGAAGTACTTGTATGAGGAGGGTTTTGTCGTGGCCAGGATATTAATCGTAGAAGATGAAATTAAGATAGGAAGATTCTTGGAACTGGAGCTGAAGCATGAGGGGTATGAGGTTCTGCTTGCAGGTGACGGAAGAACAGGACTGGAGAAGGCACTGAAGGAGAATGTAGATTTGGTGATACTTGATATCATGCTGCCGGGTCTGAACGGGATTGAGGTTTGTCGTAGGATCAGACTGGAATCCCAGGTCCCGATCATTATGCTGACTGCGAAGGATGATGTAAGCGACAAGGTTGCCGGCTTAGATACAGGGGCCGATGATTATATGACGAAACCCTTTGCCATTGAAGAGCTTCTGGCAAGAATCAGAGTTGCTCTGAACAGAAGAAAGCAGACTTCTGAGCCGAAGGGCGATATACTGCAAATCGGAGGAGTTACACTGAACCTGGCAAGCCACAGTGCCTTCTTCGGTGAGGATGAGCTTATACTTACCAAGAAAGAATATGAGCTACTGGAATATATGATGAAAAACAAGAACATTGCCTTGACCAGAGAGCAGCTGTTAAATAACGTTTGGGATTACGAGTACTTTGGTGACACCAACGTGGTTGATGTCTATGTCCGCTACTTAAGACAGAAGATTGATGAGAAATATGGCGTACATCTGATATCGACTGTACGAGGGATAGGCTACATTATAAAGGATGAACAGAAATAAGCTTCGTCAGAAGAGGGGATAACTACCGGATGAAGATTAAGCCCTTAGAGATATTAAGATTTATATTAAGAAAAACTGTCCTTCCGATTCGTAAGAAAAAGGAGGCATGGTTGAGTACGTTTCGCCTTTCCATGGCTTTCCGTATATCAATGGCCTATTTAAAGCTGATGATAACACATGGAATCCTGCTGATGATAGGCTTTTTTGTAGTATATATGTATTCGGTAAAGCAGGATTATGACCAGATTGCAAAGGATTTTATCAAACATACTAAGGATTGTAACTATACAGGAATAGAAAATCCTTATTTTGCGAGAGGCTTTTCTACTATCGTATGGGATAAGGATACAGGAAACTTAGTTTATAGTGATATTGAGTATAAGCCGGCCAATCAGGATGCATTTTTCTACGGACTCCATTTTGACCCCGGCAGCAAGCACTATAGTATGGTCATTAATAAGAACCAGGAATTTACGGCTCATGACATTAATTATTCGGCGACCTTTCAGTATAACATGACGCACAGCTATCAGACCTTCCTCTCACTGCTATGGAAGCTTGTGATATTATATCTTGTGATTGTTGCCTTGATTATCAGGAAGGGCAAGCGGAGTGATGTGAAGCTGTTTGAACCGGTCAGGGTAATGTCCGCAACTGCGAACAGACTGACAGTCAATAATCTTCATAGTGAACGCCTAAATGTGGAGGGTACGAAAAACGAGTTAAAGGATCTGGCAAATGTCATCAATGCGATGCTGGATCGTATTGAGACTTCTTATGAGAGTCAGAAACAATTTGTATCTGATGCCTCCCATGAGCTCAGGACACCGATTGCGGTTATCCAGGGTTATATCAATATGCTGAACCGTTGGGGCAGTACAAATGAAGAGGTATTGCAGGAATCGATCGAAGCAATTCAGAACGAGGCCCGAAGTATGCAGGACCTGGTGGAAAAACTGCTGTTCTTATCAAGACATGATAAGAAGACCCTGAAATTAACGAAAAAACGCTTTAATATGCGACTTCTGGTGGAGGATATGGTGAAGGAGACCAGACTGGTGGCTGTGAACAGGGTAATCAGCAATCCAATCATGGAGGATGTTATCGTATACGGAGACAAGCAGTCATTGAAGCAGGCAATCCGTATCTTTATAGACAATGCGGTCAAATATTCGAAGGATGGAGATGAGATTTCAATATCCTGTCAGAAGGTCCACGATGATTGTGTGATCACCGTGTCGGATACCGGTATAGGTATGACAAGAAAGGATGTTGACAATATATTTAATCGCTTCTACCGCTCAGAGAACGTAAGAAACCAGAACATCAGCGGGCATGGCCTTGGACTTTCTCTGGCGAAGCTGATCATCCTTGCTCATACAGGGAAGATTAAGGTTAGATCCCAGTTTAAGAAAGGATCAAGCTTTATCATAACAATACCAAAGAGAAGATACTAACAGGCTATCAGGTGTCTGAAATAACCGGATTATCCTGAAGGAGGGGAGGCAGGTGCAGATGTTCAATATAGAGAAATGTCCTTTCTGCGGCAGTACCAATCTTGGGGAAGGATATCAATCCGGATATGCCGCGGTTAGCTCGGTAAGAAATATTTTCCGATCAAGCAAAATATATTATGTAATATGCTCTGACTGTGGGAGTGTTGTTCACAGCTATGTGAGAGATCCATATAAGTTTAAACCCAGATAGAATAACACGCTGACTAAGATACATTCTTATATTTAATAGAATGCTCGCACAAAAGTATTACATCGTAAGACGAAATTCCAGAGTATTGATTGGGAGGGTAAGCATGAAGATTAGAGAAGCAGAGGAGAGAGATTTACAGGGGCTACTGCAGCTTTACACGCAGTTGCATGATAATTCAATGCCCGAGTTTGATGAGAAGCTGTATTCCTTGTGGCACCAGATACAATCGGATCAGAATCATCATATACTAATAGGCTGTCAGGAGGAAACAGTCATTGCCTCGTGTGTGGTAGTCATCGTACCTAACCTGACCCACAACCAACAGCCCTATGCTTTAATTGAAAATGTCATCACCGATGAGCGGTTTCGAAACAAAGGCTACGGTACGGAGCTGTTGAATGCTGCCAAGGCTATCGCATTAAGAGAGAATTGCTATAAAATCATGCTATTGACAAGCTCGAAAAAAGAGAGTACCCTGAATTTTTACGAAAAAGCAGGATATAACAGAATAGATAAGACAGCATTTATACAATGGCTTCCATAGATATAAGTTGATTTAACTGACCTACCATAGTTTGATTGTTGATATGTGCTCCCTTTACCGGCTTACCGGTAAAGGGGGTTTTTACATTGGTCTGCTCATCAGCTTATAGCTCTTTTTTTACAACTTACCATTCAAATTAATCACGTTACTCGCAGGGCTATTGCTTTATGAAGGAAAAGGGTATATTCTCATTGCATTAGATAGCTAACTTGAAAAATAGGTGTGAGTTGGAGGTAAATATGGAAAACGTTATTGAAGTAAATCACTTAAAAAAGCATTTTAAAGAAGTCAAGGCTGTGGATGACATTAGCTTTCGTGTGAAGAAAGGGCAGCTTTACGGCTTTCTTGGAGTTAATGGTGCAGGAAAATCTACAACCATAAATATGTTATGTACTTTATTAGACAGAACCGAGGGAGAAGCTACTATCTGCGGTTACCGTCTGGGCAAAGAAGATCGGAAAATCAGGAGTAAAATCGGAGTGGTATTTCAGGAAAATACGCTTGACGAGCGGTTAACAATCAAGGAGAATCTGATGGTTAGAGCCTCCTTATATGACAGCAGCACGAAATCCCTGCGCGAGAATCTGAATTATGTATGTGATGTTCTGGATATTGAAGAATTACTGCACAGGCAGTTTCGTAAGCTTTCCGGCGGACAGAAGAGAAGATGTGAAATCGCGAAGGCATTGATGAATCGGCCAGAAGTGCTGTTTTTGGATGAACCTACCACAGGACTTGATCCCCAGACCAGACAGAATGTATGGGAGAGTATAGAAAAGCTGAGAAAAGAAGAAGGGATGACGGTCTTTCTGACAACCCACTACATGGAGGAGGCAGCAAAGGCACAGTATGTCTCCATCATGGAGGGCGGTAAGCTTGTAGCGGATGGTACGCCTTCAGAATTAAAGAAAAAATATGCCCAGGATATATTGAAGCTGGTACCGGAAGACAAAGAAGAGCTTTCCAGAAGCTTATTGGAGGAGAAGCTTAGCTTTGAACATAGAAGCAATCATATCCGGGTAGCTATCCCGGATTCCATGTTCGGTTTAGAGGTACTGAATAAGCTGCGAGGGAATCTGAAATCCTTTGAGGTGGTTCAGGGAACCATGGATGATGTATTTTTGAATGTGACAGGAAAGAATTTATAGGAGGAAGAATGAAATGATATTATTACGCTTAATTAAACGCAATATTTTAGTCTATGTCAGGGACAGATCCAATGTATTCTTTTCCCTGTTATCCATGTTAATTATCATTGGTCTGATGGTAGTGTTCTTAGGAAAAATGAATGCGGACGAAGTGGTAGACCTACTGAAGCAATACGGCGGAACCAGAGATGCAGCAACGGACAGGGGCAATGCAGAACAACTGGTTATGCTTTGGACTTTAGCCGGAATCGTGGTGGTGAATTCAGTTACAATCACATTAAGCATGGTTGGTATTATGGTAGAGGATGAGGCACAGAAAAGACTTTCCAGCTTCTTTGTTGCTCCGGTAAAGAGGGGAGTATTTGTACTAAGCTATGTTTCTGCGGCATTTATCATGGGTATCATTATGTGCGTACTGACCGTGGTGATCGGGGAAATATATATTGGATTGACAGGCGGCACGGTCCTGTCTGCAGCCGCATTGGGAAAGGTTCTTCTATATATTGTTATAAATGTCTTTACTTCAGCAACAATGGTTTTCCTGATTGCGAATTTCATACACAGCCAGAGTGCCTTCGGTGCAGTGAGCACAATTATCGGAACCCTGGTAGGCTTTTTGGCAGGAATTTATCTTCCGATAGGCATGCTTCCGGAAAAGGTCCAAAGTGTGCTAAAGTGCTTCCCCCTGTTTCATGGCTGCTCCTTTATGCGCTCAATATTTACGGAGGAGATTTTAAGCACGACCTTCTCCAATTGTCCGGAGCAGATGATCAGTGGATATAAGGAGTATATGGGTATGACCATATTGTATCAGGATAAGGTGTTATCCGATACATTTCAGGTGGCTTTTATGGTAATTAGTGGTATAATCTTTATAAGCATAGCAGCAGTTCTGCAGAAAAAGAGAAATGTGATGAGTCGTTAATCCATATGCAGCAGAGCTTATGCTTAATACAGGTATTCATAAGAATGGAGATTTGTATGAAGATTATCATCGAAGATTGTAAACCCGGAGAAGAGGAACAGATTATCATTCATTGCAAGGAGATGGATGAAAATATACTTAAGCTTTTATCCGATCTAAAGCTTGGGCAGAAGAAGCTTGCTGGGGTGAAGGATGGAAATATCACGATGGTTGAGCCGTCCAGTGTTTATTATTTTGAAGGTGTGGATAATAAGGTATTCATGTATTGCAAGCAAAATGTCTATGAGACGAAGCTGAAGCTCTATGAAATAGAAGAAGAATATAAGAATACGAACTATATCCGGGCATCAAAGTCAATTATTCTGAATGTTTCTAAAATAAAAAGCATCAGTCCGGCTTATTCAGGCCGTTTCGAGGCCTTGTTGTTCAACGGAGAAAAGGTAATTATATCCAGGCAATATGTTCCGAATTTGAAGAATAAATTAGGTCTGTAGGGAGGCAGAAGATATGAATACGTTAAAATGGATTTTTCTAACCTTTGTCTATGTTTTGGCGGGCAGTATACTCAGTACAGCACTATTCACTACCATTTTCTTCCCGGAGGATCAGTTCTCTAACGCACTTCTCTGGCAGGTAATTGCCATGTCCGCAATATCTGCAATTGGTTCAATATTATTTGTATCGAAGAAGGAACTCGATAAGAATAAGATGAAGCTCCGGCAAATTATTCATTTTTTCTATATCTGTTTTGTCGTAATGGGTACCGCAATCGTCTGCGATTGGATGAATATTCAGAGTGTCATACAGCCGATCGTCTTGCTGTTAATGATAGGTACCGTATATTTCGGTGTCTGCTTTGTGATGTTTAAGCAATCCGAAAAAGAAGCCGATTACATCAACCGGAGACTTCGAAAGATCTATCCTGAGGAAGAGAAGGAAGAGTAGGTAAGAGTGTATGGAGATAGAGCGGCTGATCAAGGAGTATGGTACCTCTGTATATAATTATGCGTTAAGACTATCCTGTCATCCAAAGGATGCGGAGGATCTGATGCAGGAGACCTTCATTAATGCCTGGAGGCATCTGGAGGAGTTAAGAGACGAAGGGGCCGTAAGGCAATGGTTGCATAGCATCTGCTATCGCCAGTTCCTGATGAAAATTCGCAAGACCGGAAGGTATCAGGAAGAGCTGATGGAGGAGTTCGAGCTTCTGGAACAGGAGGGAGCTGTCCTAAGAGAGGTTTTTCCCGGGCCGGAGGATGAGATTCTTGTGGAGGAAGAAATCAAAGAGCTTCAAAACGGCTGTTTCTTAGCGATGGTTCGTAAGCTTACGCTAAACCAGCGCATCATGTTTTCTCTGGTGGATATGTACGGGATGAGTATCAAGGATGCGGCTTGTCTATTGGATACCTCTGTAACTGCAGCAAAAGGACTACTGTATCGCGCACGTATGAATATTGATTCCTTTTTCTTAGGTCATTGTAACCTGCTGAATATGCAAAATCCCTGCAGCTGTAAAGCATGGATCGAATTTGCGCAAAACAGGGAGAACCTTCAGAGTCGGACGAAGGAGCTTGTTGAAGCTTTGGATTACAGGGAAAAGAATTACCGGTTCAGCCCGGAGGTTCGTAGGAAGATAAAATACCTCTATGCCAATATGCCGGAGAAAAAACCGGGCATAGGTTGGTATCAAAGAGTAATCGACATATTAAAATAATTATTTTGAAAACGTATCCTTTCTGTTTTTTATGCATCTATAGTAATAGAACGAAAAATAGAAAGGAGTTTTTTTATGAAAAAAGTAACCAGTGATTTTCAAATATTTCTGGAGGAATCAAACGGAGTCGGACAAGCACTCATGGGGACAATCTTCAAGTCGGCAGAGGTAAGTGCTTTAGATGCAAAGACACATGAATTAGCTTATATTGCTGTGCTTTCTGCCCTTCAGATGGCAGGAGGAATATCCTATCACGTGAAACAGGCAAAGGAATTGGGTTCTACCCTTGAGGAAGTGAAAAGCGCAGTGCTGGTTGGTCTTCCTTTATGCGGTATAAGATTGGCGGAAGCCTTTGCAGCAGCGATTCATAGCTATACGGAAGAGAATTAGTATATAGGTTGATATGACTGGAGGCAGAGAATGGGAGAATTAAATGAGCTTCCCAATATCGGGATAGAAACAGAGAAACAGCTGAATCAGGTAAATATAACATCCTATGAACAGTTAAAGGAAGCCGGAAGCAGGCAGGCCTGGCTTAAGATCAGGGAGATCGATCCCTCGGCCTGTGTTAACAGATTATATGGGTTGGAGGGTGCTATCCAAAAAATCAGAAAAAGTGAACTTTCGCCGGAGATAAAAGCAGAATTGAAGGAGTTCTATTATACATTCAAATAATATTGGTTACTAAGAATAGAGCTGTTAATGTGTACTAAAATCCGGAAGCAGATCATGATAAAGTTTTCCTGATCTGTTCCGTAGTAGTATACATTAACAGCTTTGTCTATATACTTATATGTTCTTAAACTGTGCCATATAAAGATTATAGTATATACCCTTCTTGGCCAGCAGTTCTTCCGAGCTGCCCTCCTCCTGAATACCACCGTCATCAATTACAAAAATACGATCAGCTTTACTGATGGTCGATAAACGATGTGCGATGACAAAGGAAGTCCTGCCCTTTAACAAGGCCTCAATTCCCTGCTGTACCAAAAGCTCTGTATGAGTATCGATACTGGAGGTTGCTTCATCCAGAATAAGAATCTTCGGCATGGATACCATAGTTCTGGCAAAGGCCAGCAGCTGGCGCTGTCCAATGGATAATCCGGCACCTCTTTCTTTTAACTCAGTCTCATAACCCTTCTCCATCTTCATGATAAAGTCGTGAGCATTGACTGCCTTGGCAGCAGCAATGATTTCTTCATCCGTTGCATCCAGCTTACCATAACGGATATTATCCGCAACAGTACCGGAGAACAGGAAGTTATCCTGTGTCATGATACCCATCTGCTTACGGAGGCTCTCTATGGAAACCTCTTTCACATCATGCCCGTCAATGTAGATTTTACCCTGCTGTACGTCATAGAAGCGGCTGATCAGATTCACAATCGTCGTCTTTCCGGCACCGGTAGGACCAACGAGGGCAATGGTCTCACCGGGCTTAATGCGAAAACTGACATCCTTCAGCACATTGGTATCAGCATCATAGGCAAAGGAAACATGATCAAAGACAACCTCGCCCTTGATTTCCGGAAGCTCCTTGACATTAGAGGAATCGGTGATATCCGGCTTGGTATCAAGGATATCAAAGATTCTTTCTGCACCCGCAATGTTTGTAATCAATTGGTTATAGAAATTACTTAAGTTCATGATCGGACGCCAGAACATGGAGATGTACATGGCAAAAGCCATGATGGTTCCCACATTATCGGTACCGATACCCAACAGCCTGATTGCCACAAAATACAGTGACATGATACCGAGGCCCCAGCTGAAATCGATGACGGAACCAAAAGCATCATTTAGCACGACTGCACTTACGAATGAATCGCGATGCTCCTTCAAAAGCTGGTCGAAGGTTTCACCGGTCTCGTCTTCTGCAGTAAAGCTCTGGATTATTCGCATACCGGATAAGTCCTCATGAATAAACGCATTCAGGTTCGAGCTTTTCTTACGATGGAGCTGCCAACGCTTATGGGAGCGTGTCTGGATAAACCAGAGACCGAACATCATAAGCGGTAAGGATATCAGAGAGGCAAGCGCGAGCTTCCAATTGATCACCAGCATAATAGCCACAACTGCACAGATGGTGATAAAATCAGGAATCAGGGTGGTCACACTATTGGATAATACATCCTTTAGGGAGTTAACATCACCGATGATCCTCGCGAGGATCTTACCTGTCGGACGGCTGTCAAAGAAATTGAAGCTTAGCTTCTGGATGTGGGTATAAAGCTCCTGTCTTATTGTTAATAAAACGTTGTTGGACACCTTTGCCATAAGATACATTCTAAGCTTTACCAATAAGACAAAGGTGATATTCAGTGCTGCCGTGAAAAGCCCCAGTCTGATCAGTCCGCGAATATCCTTGTTCGCAATATGCACGTCAATGGCCTGATCAATCAAAAGAGGATTTACAATAGAGATAGCAACGGTTGTCAGCATGATCAGGATTACCGCGAGGATTGGCCCCTTGTAAGCCAGCATATAGCGAAACAGCCGTATTAATGTTGTTTTCTTACTGACGGATTTTATATATTCGTCTTCTTTGATGGCATTTACTGACATGTTGCCACCTTCCTTTCATCGGGCACAGTGTTGCCGGTTTTCTGAGATTCAAGATAGTCTACGTACTGTGCCATATATGTTTTATAGTAGTAACCTTTATTCTGTAACAGATTTTCATGGGTACCGCGTTCTACGATCCGGCCATCCTCCAGGATGAGGATTTCATCCGCATGGCGAACAGCAGAGATACGATGAGCAATGATAATCTTCGTCGACTCAATCTGATTCAGGGATTTCTGAATCAAAAGCTCCGTCTCCATATCAAGTGCTGACGTGGAATCATCGAATACAAGAACCGGTGTCTTCTTAGCCAAAGCACGTGCTATGGAAATTCGCTGCTTTTGACCACCGGACAGACCTACACCGCGTTCGCCGACGATGGTTTCATACTGATCCTCCATTCGTTCGATGAATTCGCTTGCCTGTGCCGCTGATGCAGCATGGATTACTTCATCATCGCAGAGCAGCTTCCGATTTCCCATCTTGACATTTTCATTGATGGTATCCGAGAACAGGAACACATCCTGCATCACCAGCGAAATACTCTTACGAAGCTGACGCAGGGTCAACTCACGGATATTAACACCGTCAAGATAGATGGAACCTTCACTGGTGTCATAAAAACGCTGCAACAGATTGATGATGGAACTCTTACCTGTACCGGTCGCACCCATGATGCCGATGGTCTTTCCCGATGCTAAATCAAAGCTGACATCTGAAAGGATATTCTTCTCACCAAGTGTAAAGGAAACCCCTTCAAAACGGATATTACCCTGGACCTCCTCCAGCAGGACAGGCTTTTCAGCCTCAGTGATGACAGGCTTCTCGGCAGATATTTTTTTGATTCTCTTACCGGAAGCGATTGCTGAAGCAAAATCATTCGAGAGCCATCCGAGCATTTCCATCGGCCATACGATGTTCATGGAATACTCTGCAAAGGCACCCAGGGTACCAAGCGTAATATTACCCTGGATCACTTGGCAACCGCCAAGCATAATCACTGCCATCGGCAGCAGCTTCGTCACAAACTGAAAATACGGGTAAAGCTTGATAAAAACCTTAGATTGTTGCATATTCAAATCGTAATAACGTTTGTTATGAGATAAGAACTTTGCGATCTCATGCTTTTCTCTGGCAAAGGCTTTTACGGTACGTACACCGGCCAGATTTTCCTGTGCCACTGTATTCAGCTGGGCATTCTCTTCACTGATTGCCTCGTAAATCTTACCGAGCTTCTTCTCCATCAATAATGCAAGACCACCCATGATCGGCAGAATGATTGTCGGCAGGATAGCAAGCGTCGGACTGAGTCTGTACATACAGAAGAGAACAATACCTGTATGTATGATAACTTCAATGATCAGCATACTAACATAGCCGAGTGCAGCCCAGATGCGGTCAACATCGTCCTTTAAGCGGGACATGAGTTCACCTGTATTGTTCTTATCGAAAAAACTTAAGGACAGGCTTTGGATATGGTTGAACAGATCTCTTCGTAGGTTTACAATAATCCGTGCACTGACCAAGTCGTAGATAAATTCCTTCAGATACTGGAAGATGCACCTTCCGATACCAATAAATAATACAATGATAAGTAATTTCGGCAGCAGACCCATTTCCCCACCGACGATTACATTATCAATAATCCGCTGTGTTACCAGCGGTGAAGCCATATCCAGAGATACTGCTATGATGGTACAGAGAATAGCTGCAGCATAAGCATGCCAGTATCTGAGAATATAACGTGATAGCTTTTTCATAGTTCCTCCTGTTCCCAACAAGCGTTCTGTGCATTTGTTGCTTTATGGCAGTTCCCTCATCTGCTCATAAGCTATACTTGTTGTGTCAATTACCGTCATTTTGTTTCATTGTAATACAGACTAATTCCATCGGATGTCTTGCCACCGGTCATCTTTTGTAATTAGGACAAAAAATAAGCCGTGGTATGATAAATACCACGGCATAGCACTCTAAAAAGTATTATCGCAATCCTCTCCATCCCTTTGGCAGCGTGTCGGGACGGGATTAAATCACATTCTAATCCTTTTGAATCCATGAGGTAATATCATATAAAGAATTCCGTATGAACTTGTTGTACATTCCGCTAGCTCTTAGTTTCACGTTATTAAACATATGTTTTACCTCACTTTCTGTAATAGTCTGCCAATATTATAGCCATGAATTAACTGAATTGTCAACACATTTTTTGAAATTCTTTAAAAATAACTTACGGTAAAGGAATCATTAATTTTTCATTAAGTTTTTTAATACTTCAAGAAATGTTCATATTTTTATGCTATAATAAAAACAATGAACAAATCGTGAACTGATTTAGACGATTTTTTAGGCATACTATACAATATAAAGGTTGTGATGAAATGGATCTCCCCATGTTTTATGATGAGGCTGAGGAGTGGAGCAACGCGCTGCTTTTATACGATGCAGCGTTAAAGGAAATTAACACAAAACTTGAAATATTAAACAATGAATTTAAATTGGCTAATCAATATAATCCCATTGAACATATAACTTCAAGACTAAAATCTCCACAGAGCATAGCCAAAAAGCTCCGTCATAATAATGTCGAGCTTACGGTGGAAAATATAATTAAATATGTCAATGACGTGGCGGGAATACGAATCATCTGTTCCTTTACTTCTGATATCTATCGAATTGCCGACCTGATATCCAGGCAGAGTGACATTAAGGTATTGAAGGTAAAGGATTATATTATGCGGCCGAAGGATAACGGCTATACCAGCTATCATATGATAGTCGCGATACCGGTGTATCTTACTGACCGTACCGTAGAGACTAAGGTTGAGATACAGATCCGTACCATTGCCATGGATTTCTGGGCAAGCCTTGAGCACAAAATATACTATAAATTTGAGGGAAATGCACCGGAGAATATCCGTAAGGAATTGAAGGAGTGCTCCGATATCGTAGCCTACTTAGACCAGAAGATGTTATCCCTAAATGAAGAAATCCAAAGCTTTACCAGGGACCGTATGGAGGGCTGTCAGGAGGAACTGATCGGTTCCTATCAATCCGTTGTTGCAGAGGCCTTTGGGACTGTTGTCGAAGAAACAGAAGGAGCAGAAGCCAAGGATACCGATGCGAAGACAGAGGCTGATGCTTCAAAAAAAGCCTCCGAGAAAACAGGAAAGAAAAGAATACTGTTCGGTTTGCGATAATGGTGGTATAATGATATATACTCATTATTCAGAAGATATCAGGGAAAGGAGCGATAGGGTGTAGCAGTTTTGCATCCTTAGAGAAGGGTATGAATTTACCATTTGGAATACCGGGTGTTAAGGACCTTGGTAAGAGAAAGGAAGAAAGTCCTGAAGCAACAGCTCAGTACAAGCATAAGCTGGCAGAATATCGTGACACCTTGGAAAATTATCGTAAGATGATTTCGGAATACTCCGGCAGACTGGAGGGATATGACAGAAAGTCTGTGGAGGGTCAATTAAGTAAGGTTCAGTTTGCCCTTGACCTGACTTATATCAAGGAACAGGGAGATAAGATACTGGAGCTGCTGGAGGAACTGGGTAAAAAGCCCGAGGATAAAACCCAGGCTGAGCTGGAGGGTCTGATCACCACTCTGGTAGATACCAATTATAAGCTCGACGGTCTGGATAAGAATGTTATTAACCGTATCAGCGAGCTGATGCTTGAGCTTCATAAGCAGACGGCTATCCAGAATAAGCAGTATCAGACCGAGCTTTCCGCAAGTCTGGAGCTGTTGTCTAGAAGGGTGAGGAAGACAAATGCACTTTTATGGTTTATCTTTATATTCGGCTTAACCGGCTTAAGCGGTATTGCATTTATCATATTGTATATCCTGGAAGTGATCCCATTCTAACTATAAAGAGATAGGCTGAAAGCAGCCTATCTCAGTTTTATTATAACTTGATATTCTTTAACAAAGCCGCCAGCCCGGTGGTTGCCTCTTCTCCGGTCGAATAGGAGGAGGGAGCTTCTTCCACTTCTTCAATAACCTCTTCCTTTTCCTCCACAGCCTTCATACTTAAGCTGATCTTACCGTCCTTTACCTCCAGGATTTTAACGGTTACGGTTTCCCCGTCCTTAATTACCTCGTTCGGAGATTTGATTCTTTTTCCGCATATCTGTGAGATATGAACAAGACCGCTTAGACCCTCACCGATATTGACAAAAGCACCATACGGAGCAATCTTTTCAACCACACCTGTGGTTACCAGACCTGTCTGCAGACGGGATATCTTACTTTTCTTGTCCTTAAGCTCCCTGTCACGCTCCACCTCTTTCGCAGAAAGAACCAGCTTCTTATCCTCAGCCGAGACTGTGATGATGATGACATCCAGCTCCTTACCGACCCAGGCATCCAGATCCTCAACATAGCTTGTGGAAAGTTGGGAAGCAGGAATAAACGCGCGTACACCGTGAACAAAGGTTACCACTCCGGCATTCACTGCCTGAGAGACCTTAATATGCAGGATTTTCTTACTTTCCATATCCTCCTTCAGCTTATCCCAAGCCAGTATGTCATCTGCACGTTTTCTGGATAGAAGGATATTACCCTGCCCGTCATCCACACGGATTACTGTAGCAGAGAGGGTTTCACCAAGCTTCACGTCTGCTTTGATGGAAAAGCCGGGATCATTGGAGAGCTCCTCGAGCTTTATGATACCTTCGGCATAATACCCAAGATCGAGAATTACCTCAGCTTCAGAGATACCGATTACGGTTCCCTGAAGGATGTCACCTTCCTGTATTTTCTTAAATGAGCGGGCAAGCTCTTCCTTAAAATCATCCATAGAGGGGATAATCTCAGGAGCTGCCGGCTCCGTTTCAACTTCAGCCGGATTAGACTGATGCTCCAAACTCTCTTTCATTTCTTCACTCATGATCATTACCTCCATTTATCCATATTGCTTTTCTGATAGTTTACGCAGGAAATGCGCTTTCCAGTCCTGTCAGGATGCTCTGCGGTAGACAAAGGACCGCCCTTTCTTTCCGGTTTTTTCAATGGCACCCACATAATTCAGTACATGAAGGGCTACCTGTGACGCCTTTAAGGAAATACCGGAAGCCTTTCGATAATCCTTAACAGTAAACTCCTCTTCCAGCTGTGGCGGAATAAGCTGCTTATAGCCATCTTTTCCGTCAATGATATACTCGTCAACCAATTCTGTCGGAATACGGTCACTACGGGTTGAACCTCTTTTCTTATCCTCGCTCCAACCGTTTAAGAGGCGGTACTCTTCCAGATCGATCATGAGAATCTTCAGCTTCAGATTGGGATTGATGAGATATTCTTTAATCTTATACAACTCAGGAAAGATACTGTAGGGCTTACCGGGCTTTGGCGACTTTCGTGGTGGACTAATTTCTCCGGTCTGTGGATTAACCCAACGAATCCACTTGGTGCTGGGGATAGGATATACGATCGTAACCGGGGCAAAGGCCAGAAAAGTCTGCAGCTTACGGCGCAGTTTATCAAAATTACGGGTCTGTATCTCAATAATTTCGTTGCCGGTACAGATATCGGCAACAAAGCCCCCAACCTTGATTTCATGGTTAAGGAGCTCAGGGGAAAGATAATATTTTAATACCGAATGAACCGTCTTTTCTCCGAGGGTACCGATCCCGTTCATGCCCTGCTGCTGACCGATGATTTCATCGCAAGCCTGTTGAAACAGTTGCTTATCCATAGCTTATCCATCACACCCTTGTAAACAATCAATCATTTGGCTCAAGATCAGTATAATGTAAAATACGGTCTTAAAATTACATCATCATCCTTAAGCACTTGCATAAATTTAGGATAAATGATTTTATATGGGAATGCAAGTATTAGTTCAGCGGTAAAAAATCTGTGTATAATAGCTATGATATTTACTTTCGGCATCATAGGCAAAACCGACTCCGACATAACGATATTCCCGTGAAAGGATATTCCTGCGTTGCTTGTCTGAGTTGTAAACTGCATGGCCGGATAGAATCGCATTTCCGTAGCCTCCGACGATGTTCTCGGAACAATCACTATACCCGATGCCTTCTGCAAATAATCTGCTGCCGGGTGTCCTCAGTTCAGGATCGATATGGCCGAAGAAGTCCTTTGTTGCCATTGCTTCGCTGTGCTTTCTGGCCGCAGTTGCTGCCGAGGAAGACCAGGAAAGCGGGGGGAGATCATGGCGTCTGCGATAGGAATTCACCAGGTCATAGGACATCTGCTCAATATGATTGATGACCGTATCCGTATATTGCCCGAATTGATCCTTTGAAGCCGAAGGCTCCTCTTCCTTGGAGAGAACGTAAATACCGGTCACCTTATGTGTTTCCAGCTGATCCATCAGGATTTTAGCTGTATAGGTATCCGTCTCATAGGTTAATACTGCAGCCTCGGTAAAGGTTCTTCCCAGGGCTTTGTTGATCTGACTGATATCGTCGCCGTAGCTGATCTGGTGGAAGGTAAAGTCCACAGAATCGGAGTAGAATCCCATAACCTTATCATCCCTGACAGCGATGAAGGCCATGCGGGAATAGTCATTATTATAGATATAATAATCATAATTGTCTTCCGCAGCGTCGATACGCCCCGGTTCCCCAAGGACTTTGATTAGCCTCTCGGCACTGTCGCCAAGTAAGACAGAGGCACCTCGGACCTGTAAGGAATCCTCGGATATCTTCTCAGGTTGGGTGTCGGCCGGAGCAACGGTGGGAGTGACAACCAGATTCTTAGTGAATGCAGCTTCCTGTGAAGCTTGATCCACCTGTCTGAAATGAAATGCATAAAAGCCGCCGAAAAGGATAAGACCGCCGATCAGACGGACTTTTTTAGATAATATGAATTTGAGCATCGAGCTTTCCTTTATGGATTGGAGTGTCAAAAGCACCTTTTGACACTTTAATCCTCTATGTATATAATCATGTTAATAGAGTATCTGATAAGATTCTAGCATATGATATCCGGAAAGAAATGTATGAAATACTGGAAAAGTTGTTATATAATACCTATATTATGCTTGCAAAATGGGTAAAATAGGATACAATGGAGAAAGGCAGATAGAAAGGAGAAGCTTCGAAATGAAAATATTAGTAACGGGCGGTGCGGGATACATAGCCAGTCATACAAATGTTGAACTCTTAAATGTGGGATATGAGGTTGTAGCAGTAGATAATTTATGTAATTCCAGTATGGAAGCGGTACGCAGGGTGGAGAAGCTGACCGCTAAAAAAATAAGCTTTTATGAACGGAGTATTTTAGAAAAGGATGAGCTCAGAAAAATATTTGCGGAAGAAAAACCGGATGCAGTCATTCATTTTGCCGGATTGAAGGCCGTCGGAGAATCCTGTCTGATCCCATTATCTTATTATCAAAATAATCTGACGGGAACAATCACTTTGCTTGAGGTCATGCAGGAGTATAATGTGAAAAACCTGGTATTCTCCTCCTCAGCCACGGTATACGGGGATCCGGAGACGGTACCTGTAACAGAGGAATTCCCTTTGTCCGTAACAAATCCCTATGGCCGGACAAAGCTGATGATAGAAGAGATGCTGAGAGATTTATACAAATCAGACCCTACCTGGAACATTGCAATCCTAAGGTATTTTAATCCGATTGGAGCGCATGAGAGTGGTGAGATCGGAGAGGATCCGAATGGTATTCCCAATAATCTCGTACCCTATGTGGCCAAAGTTGCGGCCGGAGAACTGGAGAGAATTAATGTCTTCGGTAATGATTATCCGACACCGGACGGGACCGGAATACGCGATTACATTCATGTGGTGGATCTGGCAATAGGTCATATCAAAGCTATTGAGAAGCTGACATCGAATCCGGGACTTGTCATCTATAATCTTGGCACCGGAACGGGCTACAGTGTTTTGGAAATCATTCATAATTATGAAAAAGCCTGCGGTAAAGAGTTGCCATACGTCATTGCGCCGAGAAGACCCGGAGATATCGCAATCACTTATGCAGATGCATCGAAAGCACAGAAGGAGCTTGGCTGGAAAGCAGAACGCGGCATTGATAAGATGTGCGAGGATAGCTACAGATGGCAGAGCAAGTACCCAAAAGGTTACAGAAGCTGAAAACTATAGATACTTGCTCCGCAAGTACCCGAAAGGTTACAGGAGCTAAAACTACAGATAAATAATTATTTTCATCAGTATTTTGTAGCTATAAATATTTGGGAACTATATCTGGTGCTATTATGTGAAATATGCTTATAATATTTTATGAATGCAAGAATATGTTAGTGGAATGTTACAGAAAATTTACGAAAAAGTTGAAAACCTATTGACATTATCACTAAAATTTGATAATCTTGAAAAGGTTAGTACTGGAGAAGGTATTACCCAGAGGAAGAAGTTGGGGAAGCGAGAGGGTAGAAGATTTATAGAATAAGATTGACTAAAACGTATATCCGTGCGATATACCTTTTTGGTCAATCTTATTTGATTCTATGGACTGTGTTGCTATTCATTGTTTATTCCTGAGCTACCAATTCGTCAGGAAACCAGGGGCCGAGTACCTGTTTTGCCAGATCAAAGATCTCATGATAAACCAGAGGACCATTCTCAGCAATCTCAGAGACTCCGTGGAGCTTTGCAAGATCGGGATTATAATCTGTTAATTTATATATGGCATAGTGATAATCTGCCGGACCGTTCTCATAATGGGTGATGATGGGGGTGATTCCGGCCTGGCTGATATATGTACCAGTGATGTCCTTGGTGATCGTAACCTCTGCCATGCCACCAAGCATTCTGGGAGCCTCCCGTTGATAGGAAAGAAAATTGCCAAGGGAGTAATAAACCAGCATCCTGTGTTCACCTTCCTCACCAACCCATTCCACAGGCTCCAGTACATGGGGGTGCGCTCCGATCACAAGATCGACTCCCGCAGCATAAAAGAAATCCTTCAAGTCCTTCTGCATCGAGATTGGTTTATATACATATTCGGTGCCCCAATGAGGAAAGACTATCGTAAAATCCGCTTCCTTTTCAGCAAGGGCAATATCCTGTGCCATCTTTTCCTTATCCAGCATATTAACAAGATAGGGCTGATCCTTTGGAAGCTTATTACCGTTTAAGCTAAAGGTATAATTCAGCATTGCGATTTTTATACCGTTTTTCTCTATGACACATATCTTTTCTGAGGCTTCTTCCGTCTCATTAATCCCAAGAACCCTGATGGACGGCTTGGTCCTCCAATAAGCGAAGGTATGATTCAGTCCTTTCACACCCTTATCAAGGGTGTGGTTGGTTGCCGATAACACCACATCGAAGCCGGCATTAATCAGAGCATCACCGATCTCGGTTGGGGAGTTGAAGGAGGGATAGCCACTATAGCCTAATGCCTTTCCACCGAAAATGGTCTCCTGATTGACCACAGCGATGTCGGCGGCGCTGATTTCTTCCTTCAGATTGGTATAAAGGTGGTCATAGCTGCAGGTCCCATCCTCATGCATACCGCTGGCTATGACCTCTCTATGAATCAGATTATCCCCTACCGCAAGAAGAGTGATCTGGGAAGAGGGCTTCTGATCCGTGAGGGCTGCTTCGGACCATGCCGGAACAGCCGAACTTTCGTCCAGAGATTGATAGTGGAAGACATCGAAACGGTATAGGGAGTCCTCATCGAATTGCCAGGCAGGAGTATCGAAAGGAAAAGTAACTTCCGAGGTATAATACCAGGGGTCCTCGGGGTGGAGAGGATTCTTCAGTATATGAAAATCCTGTGCCGGCATATAGCCCTGTGCCAGAAGGAAGCATTTGTTGCCCTCTGCATCCACCGCCATATCCACGACTACTACGCAGTGCCCCGGAGAACCGCCCTGAAGGAACATATCACCGGGCATCAGCTCCTCCAAAGTGATCCGTTCACATTCAGAGGACAGGGACAAGGTTCCGGCATAAGCGAATACCATATCCAGATAATTCAAGAATTCCTCATAGGAAGCATCATAAGCCTTGGCCTTGTACCAGCGGACCTCATTGCCGTCCACTTTGATTCGATTTCCATCCCGCCACTTGGTATATTCCATATAAAAGCCATTGGTCAGATGAAATGCTATTTTATCATAAGCTTCGATGGACCAGTAGTACTCAGCAAAAATACGGATTGCAGAATCGGCACATTGCTGCAGATCACGGTTACTTAAGCTTAAGTCAAATACGGCTACATGATTATTCTGACCGTTTTTCGGATGCCCATTGTACAGCAATACCTCACTTCCGGCTTTCTTTAAGGGTAGGTTGCGTAAAAAAGTTACCAGCTCTTTGGTTTGCGAGGACGGGCGATGATAACCTTCGGGAGGATTAATTCGTCCTTCCAGAGTCATACTGTCATCGTTAAAGAAGGAATATACCAAAGGAGCGGTAGTGGGAGAGACCGGATCAGAACTGTCGGAAGCCTCCTTCGCAGGTGTATCGGTCGTGCCGGCAGGCTTGGTCACTGAGACTGTGGGGACAGGCTCCCCTGTGTAGGAAACTGCTTTCTGACGACAACCCCCAAGCAGTGTGACGGTCAGCAAAAGAATGAGAATAGCACAAAGCGTGCGGGTATTTTTTCTATTATTAGAGTGAAATCTTTTATTCATGATCAGGCTCCTGTCATAATTCATAAAATCGAAAAATTTAAAACATTTTACTTTCCATAGATTGACATACGGATTAATTATAACATGAGAACACGGATTAATCCATCCTCTACGGTAAATAATATGAAAGAGATCATACACGGCACACATAAGGAACAATCCATGGGAGGAAAAACTTTGACAAAGCGAAAAACCCATGGTATACTTTGTCATAAATATAGGAAATCATGAAATGAACGATAACCTAACGAAAGAAACTGAATACTATATAAAAAGGCTATGAAAAGAAGAGTATACTGTCTGGCACTCAACAGAGAACCCCGGAAAGCTGAGAAGGGGAGAGAGATGATCAGTCTGACCTCGTAGCAGAGGTTTGTTTCAGGCAGGGGAAGATGGTCTTGGAGCTGCGCACCGAGGAGAAATCTTAGGCTGCGACGGAGGCAACCGTTATATTGCTGAGCTGTAAGCAGACAGGACTGACTCGCATAAAGTTCGGGATGCCGGCAGCAACAAAGGCTTTTTACCGCAAGGTGAAAGCGAATTAAAGTGGTACCACGGGAGCTTCTCTCGTCTTTAAAGAGATTTAAGGATGGGAGTTTTTTTATGCGAAAAATTAATGATTAAGATGGAAAGGGAAGATTCAGCATGAGCAAAAAACCGTATTATATTACAACTGCGATAGCATATACCTCAGGAAAGCCCCATATCGGCAATACCTATGAGATCGTGCTTGCAGACAGCATCGCACGCTTTAAAAGATTAGAAGGCTACGATGTATTTTTCCAGACTGGGACAGATGAACATGGACAGAAGATTGAGCAAAAGGCAGCGGATGCCGGAGTGACTCCGAAGGAATTTGTAGATGGCATCGCAGCTCAGATCAGGGACATCTGGGATCTGATGAACTGCTCCTATGATAAATTTATCCGTACAACGGATGCTGATCATGAGAAGCAGATTCAGAAAATATTCCGCAAATTATATGAAAAGGGAGATATTTATAAGAGTCATTATGAGGGTATGTACTGTACACCTTGTGAATCCTTCTTTACTCCCTCCCAGCTGGTAGACGGTAAATGTCCCGACTGTGGCAGAGAGGTTCAGCCGGCGAAGGAGGAAGCATACTTCTTAAAGCTCAGTAAATATGCGGACCGCCTGATAGACCATATCAATACCCATCCGGAATTTATTCAGCCGGAATCCAGAAAGAATGAGATGATGAACAACTTCCTTCTTCCGGGACTTCAGGATCTGTGCGTATCCCGTACCTCCTTCAAATGGGGTATCCCGGTAGACTTTGACGATAAGCATGTAGTATATGTATGGCTGGATGCCCTCAGCAATTACATCACCGGTATCGGGTATGATGCAGATGGCAATTCTACGGAGCAGTTTAAAAAATTGTGGCCTGCTGATTTACATCTGATCGGTAAGGATATCATCCGATTCCATACCATATACTGGCCTATTATCCTGATGGCGCTGGAGGTAGAGCTTCCGAAACAGGTATTCGGTCACCCCTGGTTGCTGCAGGGAAGTGCTGCGGACAAGATGAGTAAGTCCAAGGGAAATGTGATCTATGCCGATGATCTTGTTAAGCTGTTTGGAGTGGATGCGGTAAGATATTTCGTACTGCATGAGATGCCCTTTGATAACGATGGTATCATCTCCTGGGAGCTGCTTGTGGAGAGAATCAATTCCGATCTTGCCAATACTCTGGGCAACCTGGTGAACCGTACCATTTCCATGTCCAATAAGTATTTTGGAGGTATCGTGAAGGACGGTAAGGCAGCAGAGCCAGTGGATGAGGAGCTGAAGGCTCTGGCATTGGAAACACCGAAGAAGGTCATTGCCAAGATGGAGAAGCTTCGTGTCGCAGATGCGATCAGTGAGATCTTCACCCTGTTCAAACGCTGTAATAAATATATTGATGAGACTATGCCTTGGGTATTGGCAAAGGATGAGGAGAAGAAGGCACGTCTTGAGACAGTGCTTTATAATCTGGTAGAGAGCATCTGTATCGGAGCGAGCCTGCTCGAATCCTTTATGCCGGAGACAGCAGCCAAGATTATGGGTCAGCTGAATACAAAAACCAGAACCATTGAGGAATTAAACAGTTACGGACTTTATCCTCAGGGGAACAAGGTAACAGAGACACCTGAAATTCTATTTGCAAGACTTGATCTGAAGGAAGTACTTGATAAGGTGGAAGCAGCTAAGGAAAGCCTCAAGGAAAATAGCGTGGAGGTATCCGTAGATACAAAGGAAGAGAAGTCCTCAGATGTGATTGACGTCGAAGCAAAGCCGGAGATCACTTATGATGATTTCGCAAAGCTTCAGTTCCAGATTGGTGAAATCATCGCCTGTGAAGAGGTGAAGAAATCCAAGAAATTATTGTGCTCCCAGGTTAAGATTGGCTCTCAGGTGAAGCAGATCGTATCGGGTATTAAAGCACATTACACACCCGAGCAAATGGTTGGCAAGAAGGTTATGGTAGTGGTAAATCTTAAGCCGGCTACTCTTGCAGGCATGCTGTCCGAGGGAATGCTGCTCTGTGCGGAGGATGCAGAGGGTAACCTTGCACTGATGGTACCGGAGAAGCCGATGCCGGCAGGGGCAGAGATCCAGTAAGAGCGAATTTGATATCATACTAGAAACGGTGAGATGGCAGGGGTATTCTATTTTCCTTCCGATTATAACTTTCGGAAATACTAACTTTCTTATCGGAACTGATGTCATTCCGTCGGTGTGGAGCGACTTCCGTGTCGCCCACACCTAAATCGTCCCTCCATGGACGATTTCCGGAATTGTCAGTCCCAATAAGAAAGTAAGTATTTCCAAGAAAGCTATAAAGTCAGGAAAATAGAATACCCCTGCCATCTCACCTGTGTTCTGTAATTATGTAAATGTAATGTGATTATAAAAATTACTTGTTACGTAGTAACTTTCTTTGCTCCGGCAGGGGCTTCTACGATTTTGCCTAGGTAATATTTTGTATGGTTACTCTGGCATAGGTTTCTGCGATTTTGCTTAGGTATTGTCTGGTTATTCTGGTAGGGGTTTTTGGATTTTATTTTGTTGCTACTTTTGTTTTGCTTAGGTTAGTCATGAGTTTTTCTTCCAGCCAGGCATCGAGGCGTTCGTCTATGATACTGAATTGTGCAGGGCCGATATCCAGGAGAAATTTGTGAAAATCCTTATCGGAGAATCGGGAACCCAGGGTCAGCATGGCTTTTTCTTTTAATTCTGCAATTTCCAGATAACCGATGGCATAGGGAAGATAGATGCCCGGCTCTTCAAGAAGAGTCTGATAGATGCGTTTGGCGGTTTTGGTGTCTCCGATGAAGTTCTTTACGTATTTGACGGTCTCCTTTTCCGTCCAGCCCTCGTAGTGAATTCCGATATCTGCACGGGCATACATACTAAGGATTATGATATTATTTGTCCTTAGAAAATCTGCAAGAGCCTGATCTATTCCTGCATAGCGATAGGAATACAGCTCAACATAGGTGGCCCATCCCTCGTCATATCCCGAAAATTCAAGGATACTGCGGATCGGATCCGGTTTGCTGTTACGGAAATATACACATTGATACAGATGACCGGGATAGCCCTCATGAGCTACCGTGGTATAGATATAGGCCAGGGTATCCTTATCCCTTCCGTTGATATAGATGTCGTTGCTCTGAAAATCATCAATCGGAGGAACCAGATACATAGCAGGGCTTAGGTAATCGGATAGAGAGGCAGGGACATATTTGATATTACAGTCCACCGGAATAGCTTCAGGAAAATCCTTTTGTATATCCTCCTTCAAATCAGCCAGAATCTTTTCGGGATCGGTAAGGGGGAAGGAGGAGAATTTCATATAGTGCTCTACCAAATCAGGCTTTGCGATGGTCAGGGCAGTAATTTCACCGATTCCTTTGGCAATCGCACCATCCAGTAAATCCATCATTTCTGTCATACTCTTGTCTGAACCGGTCTCTGATTTTACCAGACATTGATAGTAAGACTGTCCCTCGGGGTAATAGTATAGCCCCTGGTCATTTGTTCCGGTACCGAGAAGCTCCTTCAAGGCATCGCTCAGCATTCGGTAGGCGGGAATGACGTATTCTGAGACTGCCTTGGCATTTCTCGATTCATAATCAAGAATTTCTTCTTTGGACAAACCCTGATATCCAAGAATTTTCTCATTGAAATATTCTATCAAAAAATTGTTCTCCGGATCGGCAATAAAGGCTTCACATTGCTTAATGATTCTCTTTGCCACCGCATCGCTCATGAACAGTCCCTGTCTGGATTTTTCACGTTCAAATTGTACGATGTCCTCGAAGTAATCATATACACAGGGCAGCAGCTTCAGATAAGCTTCAATGTCCTCTCTGTCATAGTAACTGTATTCTGCCAAAAGGATCGGCAGCTGAGCCTGAATTCCTGTTGTGGGACCCAGGTTTTCGCTGTAGTAGTTATAATAGCCGAGTGCGAGATTCGTTTCGAGATACTTTTTGACAATCTGATAGGTCAGCTGGCTTTCAGGGGTTAGCTTCCGTTGGTTCAGGGAGGATAAACGCTTAAGGTAATTCTCGGACAGGCATAAATCCTGTTGCATTTGGCTGATACTGCACTCGCCGAGTGTAACCTTGGCGTCGGTAATACCGTATTTCTCAGGCTCGGCAAGGGAGTAATTCAGGGAAATGGAGTCAGCTTTTACCTCCTCAGTGAAATATTCATTCATTAAGGCCTCAAAGTTTTTCTCTAGCTTATTCTGTCTTAAACTACAGCCGGACAAGAGCAGCAAGGAGCATAACAGCAGAATGAGTAAGGGAATAAGTACCAGGCAGGGCCTTTTATGAATTTTATGAAACATAGAAACCTCCATTCTTGGGACAGTTATGAAAGAACCCGGTAGGGATATCCTAAAATTCTAATTAATAATATTTATTCGGCCGGGAAGTTTATGAGAAGTGTATCAGACAGATTTCTGCTGTCTTGCAAGGTTAGGTCTGGTTTGAGCCTGACGGGTTAAGTTTTTCGACATATATTCCGAAATATTACGCAGAAGGATCACTATATCATAAAGACTGGGACTGATCATCTATCAAGGAGGAAGGATGGTAATCCTGCAACCAACAGATAAAGGATAGACTGATATGGATAAGAATATTTCATTGGATACCCAAGAGAGCAAAATATCTTCAAAGAGTATCCCCCAAACGACCACTAAGGATAAGGCTGCGGAAGGCTTATCTAATATAAAGCAGGGTGACATAATCAGCGGTACGGTCGTAGCGGCCGACGAACAGGTTATGATTAATTTTAACGGACAGCAGGTGGCAGCTTCTAAGGAGGTATTGAAAAATACGGTTCCCGGTGAGGTTAAAACCTTTGAGGTGGTAAAGGTAAGTAAGACGGAAATAGAGCTTAAGCTTTTGGATAAAGAAACAAAGAGCTTAAAATCTACCTCAACCTTTAAGGCGGAGCTGATTCCGATGAAGGACTGGGAGACTGTGCTGAACCAAAAGGAGCAGAACGCAAGGCTTACAGAGAAGGAGCTGCTGTCAAAGGAGCTGCAGAATAAGCTTCAGGAAATCAGTGCTTCCCTTACGGAAAGCGATTACGACATCCTGGAGCAGGAGGGATTCCCGGTAGAAACCCTGACAATCAGGGGGTTATATCAAGCCATCAGTCGTGTAAAAGCCGAACAGAGTAAGAATGGTAAAGGCAGGGAGGCAAGCTTCGAGAAGTTAACGGAAGAGGTCATCGCAACCAGGCTGAAGGAGGAGAATCTTCCTGTTACCGATAAGAATATCAGTGAGATCAAAAAGGCTTTGACCCTGAGCGATACAGCCGGGCACATGGATGATAAAACCAAGCGTTATCTGATCGATCAGGATATCGCCCCGACTATAGAGAATATTTATAAGGCTTTTTACAGCGGAGGGAAGAAAGCTACCGGGCAGAAACAGGAGCTGACACAGAAGGAATGGAAGGAGCTTTTACCGCAGGTGAAGGCAGTGATTCAGGACTCCGGTTATGAAGTGAACGATGAGAATTTACAGGAAGCGAAATGGCTGATAGAGAATAAGCTCCCGCTGACTAATAGAACCTTTGCTTATAAGAAAGAACTGGAAGAGATAAAAAGCAGTGTGGATACGGAGATGGTGCTTGACCGTATCCTGGAGGGTATGAAGAATGGCGTTCAGCCAAAGAATATGTCACTGGATACCCTGGATGAAGCAGCACTACAGCAGACACTGACTGATATCCAGAACATCAGCCCGGAAGCAGTAAGCTACGCGGTGTCTGAAGGCATGGAGCTGACGATCAGGAAGCTGGCAGCAGTCCATGCAGACTTAAACTCAGGAAAAATCATGCCGAAAGAATCAAAAGCGGCCATGAATTACAAAACCGAAGCTGACTCGACAGTCTCAGAGGACATCGGAAAGAAGAAATTTGAGAGGGTGTCCGTCGGAGAAGAGAATGCCAAGAGAGTGTCAGGCAGAGAAGAGATTGCCGAGGATAGTTCAGACAGAGAAGTGAAGGCCGGGCATGTATCAGAGAATGAAGAGAAGACTGAGAGTGTGTCAGACCAAGAAATAAAGCTTGTGGATGCTTCTGCCGGAGAAATGGCTTCAGAGGACAGGAGCGGAAATGAAGATCATACAGACTCAGATCCCGGTAAGCAGTATGAAGCAATCAAAGCGCAAAGACAGCTGGAGGAAATTCGTCTTAAGATGACGCTGGAGGCTGCCTCCCGCCTTGAGAAAAAAGGTATTTCCATAGAGACACAGAAGCTCGAGAAGGTCGTAGAGGAGCTGCGTAAGCTGGAGAACAGTTATTACAGGAAGCTGTTGGAGGAAGCTGAGGTACCGGCAACGACTGAGGCGATAGAGGCCTTAAAAAATACCAACCAGAGTCTTGAGCAGTTAAGATATATTCCAATCAGTACAATCGGAGTGACGCTGTCAGAGCGCAATACCCAGACGATTCCAGGCCTGTTGACCGAGGGATTAAAGCTACAGTCGGAGTTTGCCAAGGCAGGTACAGCATACGAAGCACTGATGACTGTGCCGAATGCGGAATACGGAGATTCTATCCGCAAGGCATTTTCTCATATGGATTCGCTGCTTGGAGAGTTGAACCTCGAAAGTACCGAGCAAAATCAACGGGCGGTGCGTATCTTAGGCTACAATCAGATGGAGATTACTGCAGAAAATATCGAACAGGTGAAGGTATATGACAGTGAGGTAACAGCTCTGATTAAGGAGCTTCATCCTGCAGTAGCGGTCAGAATGATTAAGGAGGGCATCAATCCTCTGAATATGACGATTTCTGATTTAAATAATAAGATTACTGAGATGAAAAAGGAGCAGGGAATAACCTCGGAGGAGAAATTCAGCGCCTATCTGCACAGGCTTGAGAAGGAAGAGGGGATTACCCCTGAGGAACGAAAGGCTTATATCGGTATATACAGACTACTCTACAATGTGGAGAAATCAGACGGAGCAGCCTTAGGTTCTGTCATCAAGGCTGACCGGGAGGTCACACTGAACAATCTGCTGACAGCAGTCCAGACAGGTAAGAAAGGTCGGTTGGATGCTGTTATCGATGATGAATTCGGTACATTGACGCAGATGGCCCGCAATAAGGAAAGTATAGCAGAGCAGTTAAGCGGTTTTAGAAAGGATGCATCCGAACAGAGCCCGATACAGGAGTTGACGAAGGAGAAGGAAATCCGAATAGAGGAGCAAACCAGATATCTGGAACGAATACTGAAGCAGATTACCGAGGAGTTGTCTCCGGATAAATTGATAAATCTGGCACAGGATCCTTCGCAGGTGAATGCTTTCGTCAATGCTGATAACACCGGGAATTCCGACTCGACCGGAAGCAATTATGACATTTGGAACAGGATTAAGGACATTTCTGCAGAACAGCTTTTACAGAAGCTTCAGCAGGAGCCGGAAAGTGACACGGTTGCGGAGGAGTACCGGGAACAGAAGGTACAGCAGCTTCGTGAGCTGTGTGGGAAAGCGGAGCAGTCCATCCGTTTCCTGAATGATTTCCGGATGAGCTCCACACCGCAGAATATTACCTTGGCCAATTATATTTTAACCAATGGGACTTCTCCGATTGTAAAGCTTTTGAAAAAGCAGAGCGGGAACGATAACGAAAATTTAAGAGATGGTATTAAGGAATTAGAGGATTTATCCGATACTATTAACGATAAGTCTTCTATGAACGAAGCCTATGAAGCACTGGAGGAAAGAGCAAAGCAAATGCTTGAAAGTGCATGCTCTGAAGAGATCTTGGACAGCCGGAGGCTGACTGAGCTTAGAAGTACTGCTATGCAGATGTCTTTCTTAAGGACAATGGCTTCCAGGGAGTTCTATCAGGTGCCGATACAAACTGCTAAGGGAATCACAAATGTTAACCTGACAATTCTTCGAGGAGGAGAGTCAGGGGGAAGAGTAGCGGTAACGGTATATTCGGAGCAGCTTGGTGACATTAAGGCAGAATTCTCACTAAAGGAGCAGATGCTGAAAGGCTTTATCAGGTGTGATGACCGGAACGGAATGGAGAAGCTCCGGGCACATATGACTGAGATAGAAAAGGCGGCAAAGGAACATAACATCATATTAAAGCAAATGGATTTTGGTATAGCAAGCAGGGATAAGGACTCCTACAGTTATCAGAATCCGGAGAACGGTCAGCAAGGTTCTGAGATGAATAACCAGACGGAACGGGTGCTGTACCGAATAGCAAAGTCCATCGTACAGACAGTGCGGTTGGCAGAAGATGGCGACGAGGAGGTTTCTCGGGCTGTCTCATGATCCTAAAATATTTCGGCTACACGGAGGTTGCTGAACTATAGAGAAAATCTATACAAAGAATAATATCGTGCGTACCATCATTTCACGGAGGGGGATGGAGCCGAAACAGAAAGGGATTAGGTGATATAGAATGAGAATCAACCATAATATCGCAGCTTTAAAGGCTAACAACCAATTAGCAAAAACCAACAATGTATTAGATAGTAGTTTGGAGAAGCTATCCTCAGGCTACAGAATCAACAGTGCTGCTGATGACTCCGCAGGTTTGGCAATTTCAGAAAAAATGAGAACCCAGATTTCCGGTCTGGATCAGGCATCCAGAAATGCTTCCGACGGTATCTCCGTTATTCAGACGGCAGAAGGTGCTTTGATTGAAGTTGAAGCAATGCTTCAGAGAATGAGAGAGCTGGCGGTAGAATCAGCAAACGGTACCTATACCTCAGAAGACCGTGATGCAATTCAGGCTGAAATCGACCAGTTAAATCAGGAAATTAAGAGAATTTCAGATACAACAGAATTTAATACCATGAGCCTGCTGAATGGCAACATCGACAGAAAATCCTTTTCCAGCAATAACGACGTAAATCTGGTGGCATTATCAGATACGGTTGATGTGGGTACCTATACGGTTACCGTTACCCATGATGCAAGACAGGCTGTCGTTGTGGGTGCTACAACAAGCTTTCCTGCCAGTGGATTTATCTCCTCAGGCCAAGCCGGTACAATTAATATTAACGGTGAGACCGTAGAGATTAAAAAAGGCGATACGATGGATCAGGTATTTGAGAAAATCAGAAATGTCTGCGATAGCGTAGGAGTGAATGTTCTTGCTTCGGACGGAACCCCCGGCGCGGGCCCGGAAGAGAATGCAGGTTATGTTTCTAAAAAGCTGGCAGATAATGATGTGCTTGTATTCGTATCCAGAGATTACGGTAAAGATCAAGAGGTCAATGTTTATTGTGATAACAATTCCTTATGTAATGTATTGGGACTGACCATCGCAGGAGCGAAAGCAGTCGGACATGATGCTCAGGCAACGGTCACATCTGCCGCTCCGTCTATGTTTAAGCAGACGGCAACCGTATCAACCGATGGTAATAAGATTACTGTGTCGGACAGTAATGATTTCAGCATGGTATTTGAAGTGAAGACAGGGACAGCAGGAACAACCTACACGGATTGTGAAATTACCAGTGCTACAGCAGCCGCCACTACGCCAGCTTATACCGGTGGTGCAGCTACTGTAAATGTAACCGTAACCGTACTCGATGCCGGCCCGATGGATCTTCAGATTGGTGCAAATGAAGGCCAGACAATGGCAGTCAGAATTCCTGAAGTGACTCCGGCAACCTTGGGTGTGGATAAGATTAACATCGGTACCGCTGACGGTGCACAGGAAGCAATTAGCTTACTGGATACAGCGATTAATATGGTATCTTCCATACGATCCAAGCTTGGTGCTTACCAGAACCGTCTGGAGCATTCCATCTCCAATCTTGATACGACCTCTGAGAACATGTCAGAATCCTTATCCCGTATTTCTGATGTGGATATGGCGGAGGAGATGGCGAACTATACACAGAAGAACGTTCTTGCACAGGCAGGTACCTCCATGCTGGCACAGGCTAATCAGAGACCTCAGACGATCCTCAGTCTCCTTCAGCAGTAATTTTAGGGAATGATATAGGAATGGAGGAGTAAGGGTATGAAGAAGGAAGCAATCAGAGATTTTACGGTCAGAGTTACGCAGGCTTCCCAAAGTGAGCTTACGGTTATCCTATATGAGATGATTCTGGCAGAAATCAAGGATGCGAAGGAAGCCTATGAGGCAGGCGATCTGGAAGCCTTTGATAAGGAACTGAAGCGAGCACAGAAATTTGTCACAGAGCTTCAATCCAGTTTGGATTTTCAATATCAAATATCGTATGATTTAATGAGTCTTTATCTCTTTGTGAATAAACGGATTATTACCGCTATCATCCGCAGGGAGCCTTCTACCCTGGATAGTGCGGAAAGCATTATGAAAAAGCTGCTGGTCGGCTTTGAGGGAGTTAGCAGGGCAGATAAGCGTGGTCCGGTAATGCGTAATACGCAGCAGCTATATGCGGGCTTAACCTACGGAAGAGGGTATCTGAACGAGACCTATATTGATCCAAGCGATAAAAACCGTGGGTTTATTGCATAATAAGCCATTACGAAAGAGGAAGAGAAGAAGGACATAAGAATAATCAATACACAAAAGAGAGAACAGGGTGTATGCTTAATCGCATAACACCCTGTTTTGATTCACCCGATATGGTTATCATTAATTTACCGAAATTTTTTCTACGGCTTTTGCCTGCTTTAAAAGAAAGTGGTATCTGTTCTGTATTGCATTCAATTCATAAATGCAGCTGTCAATTAAATCGGGATCAACAACATTTTCAAAATTAGAATAAGCAGCTTCCAGAGCAATCTTCGTTCTATTAATCTCGTTCATCAGCGCAGTCATTTCTTTTGGAGGTCTTTTCTTCGCTAATAGTGGCATTCCTTCACCATCCCTGTTTTACTAAAGATATACGTCGATATTAGTATAGTCAAAATAATTGGTTTTTATTCTATGTTTTAACATAAAATGGATATTACATCATATAATTGAATAGAATTATTTCAAGGAACAAGCTTTTAAGGAAAAGGGGCGGGAAAAGAGGATGAACAGCACGATATTTTTTATTGTCATCATAATCAGTTCGATGTTTATTATAGGTTGTGTCATCAAGCAAAGACCGGATCTGATCTTAGACTTCTTGCTGCGTGCTTGTTTTACAACTGCGGGAATCTATGTATTGAATCAGGTAATGGGAATGCAGGGATATTCCCTTACGGTAGGAATTAATGCAATCACAGTACTAAGCGGCGGACTACTGGGTTTGCCCGGGTTTTTACTGATGTATGGTCTGTCCTTATATTATTCAATGGGTTAACAGAAAGACCATGAAAGCAAAATTTTTTGTTGTGCAAATGGGAGAAATTTGCTGAATAAATTTGGAAGTATGCCAAAAATCAGTAGGATCTCCCTTATTTAATTGACAGAAACTTCCTAATCATGTAATATACTCCTATGGCAATGCTTCTTTAGTTATCTATAATCATCTACACTTCTATCTGCCTGTGTCCCCTCAAGGGTCAATATTAATCCGGGAGAATACCAAAATGAAGAAAATAATAGCTGTCTATGATTCCGATGAATTTTATGTAACCCGATTTATCGAATATTTTAAGAACAAGAGTAATTTCGAATTTGAACTTTCCGGATTTACTCTGGAGGAAAGTCTGTTATCGTACCTGTCACAGCACAGGGTTGAAATTCTGCTGCTTGCTGCTCCTGTACCGATAGAGGGGGCTGCCCGGGATAATGTGGGATATATTTATGAACTGAGTGAGGAGAAAAATTCAGTGGCTACTGAGGAACAATCTGTTATTTTTAAATATCAGAGTGCGCAAGCCGTCATGGACGAGCTGAGAACCGATTATATCCGCAGAAACAAGGTGACATCATCGGAAGGAGGTTCTGCGGCATTGGAGCTTATCACGATATTCTCACCGAAGGCCGGTATAGAGGAGCTTATGTTTGCATGGTCCACGGCATTTCTTTTAGCAAAAAGTAAAAAGACCCTGTTTGTTCCGATGGAACTCATCCCGACCAATTTCTTAAGCTTTATCGATACCTCTATACATAAGCTGTCAGAATTTATCTACTATCTTAAGGAGAATCCGAATATCATGGCGAAAATGAACTCTCTGCTTAATTGCCACAGTAATCTGTGTTATCTGGCGGGAATCACACATGGTTTCGATCTACTGTCCCTGAACACGGAGGACATCCGCAAATGGGTAAACGAGCTGCGGCTTCATTCGGATTATCAGCAGGTGGTCTTTTATCTGGATTATTATGATGCTGCAGGTGCAGAGCTTATGAAGCTGAGTAACAGAATCCTCCTACCGACAGATCAGACAACCTATCACAACAAGATACTGAAAGAGTGGGAGCAACAGATGGAACGGATGGGTACTCCGGTGGAAGCGGACAGACATTACCATGTTAATCTTGATCAGGAGTCCGGCAGCCTGCAGGGCTATCGAAGCCTTCAGGAGCTTACACAGAGTATGGCCTGGCTTTCTGCAGTGCAATATATGAATTATGCATAGGGGGACCACATGAATGAACTAAAGGAACGTCTCCGGAAGAAGGTTATCGATGAGATGGATCTTTTCAGGGAGGTGACGGAGGAAGAGCTTTATGAAGCGATTGATCGTAGTCTGATTGATCTTGGCAGACAGGAGTATATCTGTATTCAGGACAAGCTTAAGCTTCGAAGGGATATTTTTAATTCCATACGAAGACTGGATGTGTTACAGGAGCTGATTGAGGATCCGGAGATCACTGAGATTATGGTGAACGGTCCGAAGCATATCTTTATCGAGAAGGCGGGAAGGCTTTATCAGAGTGATCAGTACTTTGAATCTACTCAGAAGCTGGAGGATGTGATTCAGCAGATCGTATCACATTCCAACCGTGTTGTGAACGAAGCCTGTCCTATCGTAGATTCCAGATTGGCTGATGGTTCCCGTGTCAATATTGTACTTGGTCCGATTGCGATGGAGGGTCCGGTCATTACCATAAGAAAGTTTCCTGAACATCCCATTACCATCGAACGTCTGATTGAGCTGGAGGCCATCTCAAAAGAGGTATCTGAATTCTTAAGACAGCTGGTGATCGCCGGCTATAATATCTTTATCAGTGGAGGCACCGGAAGCGGTAAAACCACATTTCTCAATGTTTTGTCCAATTTTATTCCCAGGGAAGAAAGAATAATTACAATAGAGGATTCCGCTGAACTTCAGATTAGAAATATACCCAATTTGGTACGGCTGGAGGTACGGAACGCCAACACGGAAGGCAGCCATGAAATTACGATCCGGGATTTAATCAAGACAGCGCTTCGCATGCGTCCAGACAGAATTATCGTTGGAGAAGTACGTGATGCAGCAGCTGTGGACATGCTTCAAGCGATGAATACGGGTCATGATGGATCGTTGTCCACAGGGCATGCCAACTCACCGGCAGATATGCTCAGCCGGTTAGAATCTATGGTATTGCTGGGTGCGGATATTCCCCTTCCGGCAATCAGAAAGCAGATTGCTTCTGCGATCGATATTATCGTTCACCTTGGAAGAATGAGGGACCGCTCTCGCCGCCTGCTTCAGATTACTGAAGTTCTTGACTGCCGTAATGGTGAAATCAATTTACATCCAATCTATTCCTTTGAAGAAACCGGGGAGGAGAACGGTAGGGTATGCGGAAAGCTGATATTACAGAATAAGCTTTCTAATACGGAAAAGCTTAAAAGAGCGGGAATTTCTATCCAATATTCATAAGCTAAGGAAAGCCTGTCGATCAACAGAAGCAATGTGATCTGAAGTAACGATGTGATCTGAAGTAACGATGTGATCAGCAGTTACGAATAGAAAGGAAGGAATTACTTGCAGGATTATCATAGCTATCGATATACAACGAAGGAATTGATGCGATATCTGCTTGAATGGGCAGCATCCAGTATGGTACTGGGTTATCTCTTCTATCAGCATCCGGTCGGGATAATCCTCCTGTTACCAATGGGCACCTTATATTTGCGAAGAAAGAAGCAAGGGCTGGTAAAGGGACGCAGGTGGAAGCTGAATCTGGAGTTTATGGATGGAATTCAGGCACTGTCTGCAGCGCTGGAGGCCGGTTATTCTGCAGAGCATGCTCTGGAGGAGGCGTCACGCGATCTGTTACACATTTATTCAGAAAAATCCATGATCATTCAGGAATTCAATTATATGATAAATCAGGTACATATGAGTATACCGATTGAAAAAGCTCTGGAGGACTTCGGAAGACGCAGCGGGGTGGAGGATATCCGGAGTTTTTCCGAGGTATTTGGCACAGCAAAGCGTACCGGAGGTGATATGCTTCAGATTATCAAGATATCCAGGGATATCATTTGCGACAAGATTGAGGTAAAGCGGGAGATCATCACGATGATCAGCGCGAAGCGGTTGGAGGCGAATATCATGAGAATAATACCGCTGTTTATTCTTGCTTATCTGATGCTCTCTTCTCCTGATTTTCTAAAGCCCATGTACCATAATCCATTTGGAATATTACTTATGAGTATATTTCTCCTGCTATATTTCTTGGCATTCCTAATGATTGATAGAATCGTATCCATAGAGGTTTAGGGGGTGAAGTATGATCATAGCAAATGGTATCTTCCTGCTTCTTCTGACCGGATATTTCATATTCTCACGTACCAAAGCAACGGATTGGATGAGGGAGGTTGACAAAAAGGAACATAAGCTGTCCGTCTTATACCCCATGGCAAAGGATATCATGATAAGGACAGGGTTGTATCGGATATTGCAGAAAAGAAGAGATGTAAGTACTATGATGAGAGCTCTTTATGTCACCAATAAACCGGACACCGTACAGCTGCTTTATTGGTGTAGGAGGGTTTCCCTTACGCTCCTGCTGCTGGCCGTATTCAGTTTACTATCCCTTGCCTTACAGCTTGAGGAACAAGCCAATCCACTCTTAAGAGAGGGGAGATATCTGATCAGACCCGAACAGGGAGAGGGCAGCTACGAGGCAGAGCTTTCCGTGAAGCTGAAGGAGCAGGGGAAGAAAGGGACGACGATATCCGAGGAACTGGCCATTACCGTAGAAGAACGCAGATATACCGGAGAGGAGATCCACTCTATTCTAGAAGACTCTATAGAATATGTGAAGAAGGCTGTATTGGGGAATAATCAGTCTCCTTATAATCTGCATGAACCACTCAATTTCTTTCCGGTTATCCCGGGCACTGCGGTTACAATCGAATGGAAACCGGAGGATTATAGTCTGATTCACAGTGACGGTACTTTGGGTAATGAGGAGCTTAAGAAGGCAGTTGCGGCTTCAGTAATAGCTACACTTAGCATCCAGGAGCAGAAGAAGGATGCGAGATTAGATTTTATAGTTATGCCTATAGAAAAGTCAGACACCAAGAAGGATATCACAAGCCTTCTTAAGAACGAGGTTCAAAAATCCTCAGAGGCAACCGCTGACCAAAGGCAACTGGTTCTTCCCGGGAAGTGGGGGCGTTTTGGGATCTACTGGGGGGATAAGAAGAAGGGTACAGGGCTTCAGCTTTGGATGTTCGGGATTGCAGCGTCACTTCTGGTCTGGCGGGCCATGGATTATGAACTGGAGAGGAAGATGAAATCTCGAAAGGAACAGCTGCTATCTGATTATCCTGAGATCATCAATAAATTTACACTATTGGTGAATGCAGGAATGACAATCAGGCAAGCCTGGTTCCGAATCTCGGAGGATTATACCGAGATGAAAGCAGACCAAGCTTCCGGTCAAAACAGGAAGGAACGGTATGCATACGAAGAGATGCTTGCTACTGCCAGTGAGTTACGGCTTGGAGTTTCTGAAGCAACTGCATATGAACAGTATGGTAGAAGGATTGGATTAATTCCATACATAAAATTCGGAACCCTGATTACGCAGAATCTGAAGAAAGGGAACCGTGGCTTTACGGAATTATTAAAGTATGAAGCAGCGGAAGCATTTGAAGAGAGGAAGGAGACTGCAAAGAGACTTGGAGAAGAAGCCGGTACAAAGCTTCTGATGCCGATGCTTTTAATGCTCGTCCTCGTCTTTATGATCATTCTCATACCGGCATTTATATCATTTCAGATGTAGAAAGGCAGTAATACCGGTCATATTGATTGCTGTACGTATCAAGGTAAACAAAAGAAAGGAAAACTGTCCTTTGTGGCAGCAGGATAAGGATGAAAGATAAAATAAAGAGATTATATTGGAAAGCAGCCGTTACAAGATTGGAAGGAGTCGGAGTAGTGGAGATTATATTAATTCTGGTCATTGTAATCGGACTGGTGCTGATCTTCAGAAACCAGATCGTTACGATCATATCGAACGCTTTTGCTTCCATCAATGCTGACGCCGGCAGTATATCGACGGATATTACAATTACACAGTAGCCAAAGCATTTGGGGAGGCAGTATAAAACCAAAAGATACAAAGGAGGAAGTCATGGATGAAAGCAACATTCAGGAAGGAGAATGCAACTATCACAGTTTATCTGTCCCTGATTCTAATGCTGCTTCTATCCCTGATCTTTACCATAATCGAGGGGGCAAGAGTCAGCACAGCAAAAGTATTTGCTGAACGGGCATTATCCACTGCCACAGACTCTGTCTTAGCTGAATATTACGGTCCGCTATGGGAGGAGTATCATCTTTTGGGATATGATGCAGGGGAGGGAAGCTCGGAGGAGAAGGCTGATCAGTTGGAGGAGACACTTTCGGAATACATGTCCTATACCCTAAGCCCTGGAAAGGGTTTGGCAGAGGATAAGATAGAGGGAGCGTTCAATCTTATGGGGTTATCACTTGCTTCAACAGAGGTTGAGGAGCAGATCAGATTAATGGATTACGAAGGTGAATTGTTTCGCAATGAGGCTGTGGAGTATATCAAGTATTATACAGCAGCAGATGCAATAGAAGTCCTGCTGGATAAGCTTTCCCTGTTGGAGAAACCGAAGAAGGTTAGCGTGATCTATGAAGAGAAGCTGAAGGCGGAGGAGAAGTTGGCTGAAATTGACAGGAGTGTCTTAAAGTTGATGGAGCTGTTCGACGGTCTTCGTACATCTAAAAAGGGTATCAGTTTTGATAAGCATGGTAAGCTCCAAATGAATCAGTATTACATAAAGATGTTCTATACCGGTGAAGTCAATGCTTCACAAATCAGTATTAACCATAATGCGGTATTTCAGGTCTGGAAGGAGAACTATCAGAACCCAGCCAATGAGATTGGGTTGATGATACAGCATCTTAAGGAGCTGGAGGGACTGACAATACAGGAGAAGGAAATCGATATGCAGCTTCAGAATATGGAGGCAGCATTATCAAGTGCTCAGTCAGAGCTAGGTGCTATTGGAAGCGGAAGCAATTTAACAAAGGATGATAAGCAGCAGAGTAATGAACTCATGCAGGAGATATCGGGATACAGGGAGGCAATCAGCCATTTGCAGTCAGAAAGAGCAGCTCTGGCAGCGAGGAAGCGGGACCTGATACAGGCCATAAAGTCAGAATGCAGCAGATTAAGCAGTGAGATAGAAGAAGTTCTTCAACTACTTCAGGAAGCAACCGTAATCATCGATAAAATCACAGCCAAAGCCTCTGTAGCCGCTCCGTTGATTGACGAATTTGAACAAAGGCTTACACAGGAAGAAGGCTATGTTGGAGCAGAGCTTCTACAGGAACTTTCTGATAGTCTGGCACAAATGAAACGGTACTTGTTAGAGTCGGATGACATGGGATATAGTGCCATGAAGAATATCCTTCAGGAGAATCGGGAACTTCTTCTTAACGTTAGGGCATTTACTAACCAATGCATATCAGAGCTGAAGGATGAAAATTATTTCTCGTGTCAGCAGTTGATGGATTCCATACTGATGGAGCTTAGTAATTATCGAGTGAAAGAGCTTTCCGTGGATTATAGTACGCTGGTGATAGGGAAAGAAAAGCCTTTAGATCCCGTGGAGGCGGTCAGAGATGCGGTCAATCACAGCCTGACGACACTAGTGATCGACCCTGAAAAGATATCGGACAAAATGCTGTCAGAGGGACAGCTTCCCTCTGCAGAAGCTGAGATACTAATGCAGGAAACGGATTTTGGTGCTGTAATAAATAATTTTATCGAGGATTTCACGATAGGAGGTAATACTTCGGGAATGCAGAATATCATGAACTGCTTTACCGATACGGATGCACTTTTTTCGATGCTTGGCAGTGGATTAAATAAGGCTTCAGAGCACCTGCTGTATCAAGAGTATCTGAAGGAATACTTCGAAACCTATACTGATGGCAGTGAGAGTAATGTGACAAGAAAGCCTTCAGCCTTGAACTATGAACAGGAATATCTCCTGTATGGAAAGCTTGCCGACAGGGATAATCTGTCCTCCATAGTAGGAAGACTGATATTTCTCCGGCTGTCAGCTAATTTTGTGACTCTTCTGGGTGACCGGATACGGGTGCAGGAGGCATTGGCTGCAGCAACAGCTCTGGTTGGGGTTACCGGTCTTCCCATCCTGATCAGTATCACTAAGACTGTGCTCCTTATCATCTGGTCCTTTGCTGAGGCGTTGGTGGATGTCTGCGCTCTGCTGCAGGGGAAGGAGGTCCCGGTTCTGAAGAAAGCCTTTGCCCTTACTCTCCCGGAGATGTTTCTGCTAAATCGGAATTACCTGCAAGCCAAGGTGCCAATGTTGGAGCAAAGCAAACTGTCACTCACTTATCAGGAGTATGTATACCTTTTTATGTTGCTGAAAAATAAAAAGGAGCTTACATACCATGCCATGGATCTGATTCAGGAGAATATCAATCTGCGCTATGAGGACATATTTCGGTTTAGCGATTGCTTATATGGCTATCAGGTAAAGGCTGAATTTTCGACTGCCAATAAATTCTTAGCAGTCCCCATGATTAAAAATTATATGAATCCTCCTACTTCGGGTTATCGTTTTCATGTTCAGATGGATGCCTGCTACTAAACGATCAATTTGTTTCGGTTCTAAAGGTGGGCTGGGATGTCCGCTCTTCCATTAATCTATAAAATCTGTTCCTGTTCTTACCATAAAAAATAAAATGAAACTCTCTCCAAGAAATCATTTGCCTGATAATAAATGTTAATTAACAGAAGAACGGACATCCCAACCCATCAGGAGGTATTTATGCGAAAGGTAGGCCTGATAAAACTGATTCCTACAAAGAAAAGGGAAGAAGGCTCACTCACAGTTGAAGCAGCCTTTGTGCTTCCGCTATTTCTATACTTTATCCTGGCCTTTTTATACTTCATACAGATTTTCATGATACAGGAATATATTCAGCAGTCGATCACCAGAATGGGTCTGGATTTTTCTAAGACAGCATATGTCTATGAGGATTTTGCCGGGATAACAGAGGCGATGAATTTTGATGTCACTGTTTTTGGGAATGAGTTGGAGCTCGGGCTGGGGGACTTCACGGCAGCGCTCATAGATAAGACGGTTCTGAAGACCTTCTCCGGGACCTACCTGAATACAGATTTTATCAATCACTCCTGTATTGAAAAAGGATTTCAGGGCATCAACTTTGAGGACTCTTCTATTCTTAAGGAGGGAGACTGTATTGATATTGTTGTAGGCTATCGGGTTACGCCTCCAATCAGACTGTTCCCTATCCATAGCATGAAACTGCTCCAAAGGGTGCGGGTGAGGGGATGGACCGGCAGAGAGGTTGCAGCTACGTATTCCTTGGAGGAGGAAGAGCATGAAGAAGTGAATGAAGAAGAGATGGTATATATCACCGTGACAGGAAGGGTCTATCATAAAAGTGCATCCTGTTCCCATATCCGTCTTTCCATTCGGGCAGTTAGTGGTATTCCTGACAGCTACCGCAATGCGAATGGTGGTAAATATTATGCCTGTAAGGAATGCTGTGAGGGGAATAGCTTGCCACTTGGGACTTTCTTTATTACAGAGGATGGCAGCAGCTATCACTCGGTCAGAAGCTGTTCGTCTTTGAAAAGGACAGTGAAACAGTTTCCGTTATCCGAGGTCGGAAGTCGTACACCCTGTAAACGATGTTATACAGGCGAGAATAAATAGCAAATATACAGTCAATAGAAACGGAGGATATTATGTCGGAATGGATGATCAGAATTGTCCTTGGGGTAATGTTATTATTCTGCGGAGTACAGGATCTGCTTTATAAGAAAATTTATTTATGGATGATAGGGGTATGTGCTGCTGTGGTAATTGTATGTCTGCCATTTTGTGAGAACCTGTCTGTAACAGAACGATTAGGAGGCTGTGCGCTTGGGCTTGGAGTGATACTGCTAAGCAAGGCTACCGAAGGCAAGATTGGATTGGGTGATGGTATCCTGCTATGCGTCACGGGACTGGGGCTGGGCTTTTGGACAAATGCGGAGCTCTTTGGAATCGCGTTGTCGCTGGCGGCTGCGGTTTCCATCGTTCTTCTGCTTATGCGCAGGGCCGATCGAAAGAAAAGCATTCCGTTTGTTCCATTTCTGCTGACCGGTTATGTGATATTGCTTACCATCTCCAAAGGAAATCTTGTATGAGCCTGATAAAAATAATGAGAAACAGCATACTAAAGAGCGGAAAGTGGACGAATAGAATCGGGGGCAGCATTACGGTAGAAGCATCCTTTGTTCTGCCGCTTGTTATATTGATTACCTTTGCCCTAATCTATCTCTCCTTCTGTCTGCATGATATGTGCAAGATACGGGGTGTTGTGGACGGGACCCTGCATAAAGCAGGTCTTACCTATAAGCATGAGTCAAGTCTGGAGACAGGGGATGTCAGCTATGAAGCTGTGAATAGCAGAGGTGTGTTCTATGTCATTACGGGAGATGCCGGGCAGCTAGAAACGGCTATGAATTATCATATTCTGAGTCAACTGTCGGGAGGACTTCTCCTTTTTAGAATCAGTGACGTGGATTCTCAAGTAGGAACGCTTTCTCTTTCCGCTTCCGTAAGAACGAAAACCACAATAACGCTTCCTGTCTTTGGGAAGCTATTCGAGAAGTACCTGTCAATGAGGATTACAGGAAGCTATCCGATCCATAATCCGGCGGAGACCTTACGTATCTGTGAAACCGTGCTTCAGACCGGCTCGGAAATCAAAGGGGTAGAACAGCTAAAGAGTGGCTTGCAGAAGCTTCTTCCTTAGATAGTAAGAATAGAGAAAAGTAATAGAGAAGAATGATAGAAAAGAATAGAGAAGAAGCGGTTAAGCTGTGCACGGTAGAAAGGATGATTAAACGCTTAGGAATAGGAGGAAGACCTATGGAGGTGGAGTTTAAGAAGGACCTGCATCACAATTATATGATAATCACCGGGGAGGATGCAATCCGGACAGAGCCGTATTGCATCAGTATTTTAGAACAGCAGCGGCTAGAGGGAGTACTGTCCCTTGAGCAAAGGCAAATGAATGGCAGACATTTATTTTATTATGATATCACAGGAATGCAGTCGATGCATTATTTCCTGGATAAGAGTAAGCTGTCCTATGGTAAAGTCAGGCGTATCATGGAGGGAGTCTTGCATACGCTGGATACGGCCTATGAATATTTATTGCCCTGTGAGGATTTTATCATAAAACCGGATTTTATCTATCTGGATGTGCTGAGCTTTACTCCTTCCCTGTGCTTTTTATCGGGTCATCACAGTGGTATCAAGGAACAGATGAATCAGCTGCTGGAATATCTGATGAATAAGGTGGATTATAGCGATAAGGAGGCTGTATTGCTTGTGTATCAATTGTATGCTGCCAGTCGGGAAGAAAGCTTCACGACAATGCACCTATATCAGGTACTAAATAGAGAAACCGGTAATCCCCTTACGGATTTGGAGCAAGCGGAGAGTGGGAAAGAAGCAGTTTCGATGCAAAACTCTCTGAAGGAAAGGTCTGCACCCACGGAGGAAAGTCAGCTTCTGGAGAAGATACCGATTATGCTGGAGAAGGTGGAGAGGGAAGAGGAGAAGGAGTGCTACCCTGTCTCAACCTATCTGCTTAGTGCCTTCTGTGCTGTGATCGGAGGATTACTCATGATTCTTGGAGTAACCACCGGAATACTCTATGATACCTATAGTGAAAGCATTGATTATAGTAAGCTCGCAGCACTTCTCCTGATCATATTATGTGTGGAAGGATATCTTTTTCGTAAGATCTGGGATCGGAAGAATAAGCGATCAAAAATAATCACAAAAAGTGAATATATCGATCCTCGTACGGAGATGGATTATTCAGAAGTGAGCGATTACAGAAGAAAGCCTATTTTGGCTGCGAAGCTGCAGGAGGAGTCGGTACCGAAACCAATGATAGCAGCTGCACCTGAGCTGAAAAACCGGCTACAAACAGAAGATAATAGAAAGGAGCAGGAGGACGACTATAATCCCACCTGCCTGTTAAGTGATATCGGTAAGATAAAAGAGGATGTAAAGCTTTGTCTGAGGCCGGTCACAGACCCTGACTATCAGCCCATCCTTCTCACCGAATATCCATTCTTTATTGGAAAATTGAAGACAAATGTTGACTATTGCCTGGATCAGAAGGTAATCAGCAGGTATCATGCCAAGATTACGAAGGAAGAGGAAGGCTATTATATAACCGACCTCAACTCCACGAACGGGACCTTCGTCAACGGTCAGATGCTCCAGACCTATGAGAAGAAAGAAATAGTATTTGGAGATGAGATCGCTTTTGCGAATATTGCATACAAATTCGGCTTCGGTGAGTAACAAAATCACTCCTCTGCACAGAGCCAGCGGATTGCCTTTGCAATACGTTCCGGGACATCTGCAAAGTGGTTCCCCGGATTACGCTCAAATACCGTCTGCACACCCAGAGCCCGCATAATCCGCTCAGACTCCAAAGTACAGACTTCCACTGTAGAAAGTCTGGGATTCTTTGTCTCGCACTCCTGCTCACCCAGAGAGAAGTAGACGCGCTTTGGTAGCTGAATCGGCGCATTATCTTTCAGAAAGTCCAGAAAGCCATCATACCACAAGGACCCGGATACGGATGCTGCGCAGCTAAAAAGTTCCGTGCAATACAGGGTGTAAAGAGAAAACAGGCCGGCCAGCGAATATCCAAGAATCATACGGCTTGAGGGCACGATTTGCAGAGTGTCCTCTACTGTCGGAAGAATCTTCTTTATCAGATCACTTAGATATGCGTCTGCACCTCCTGAGAAATCATTCCCTCCACGAAAGGCTCTTTTTGCTGGCCATGGTGTAAGATCTCGATCCCAGTCCACACCCTCCAAGGCTATCAATACAACATCTAAACCGGTAAGTAGCTCGGCAATCGCCTCTGCTGTATCACAGGATAGATGAGTATATATGATGGGACAATTTATGCGATTTCCGGTATAAAATATTGATGTGTTATATTCACCGATAGACATGGTATGCTTTTCCATCTTAGATCGCTTTCTGTTCAATAAATTGAGATGCTTTTATAGTTTACATATTATAGCAATTATCCTATAAATGCAATCATGTATTATTCTCTTACAAAACGAGATTTAAGGTAAATAATCCCCTGTACAATCAGGAGATTATTTACCTTTTTAAGTTAGTTTTTATCTGCCGGACAGTATGGTTCCGGGAGGCCTCCGATAACAATAAAAGCCTTGTAAATATTGGAATGAGAGTATACAATACTATTGAAGCGATTAATTCTTTCCATGATTGGAGGCACTTAACATGAAGAGACGATTTGACGTTTTTTTAGTGGTAGTCCTGCTATTGATTCTAGTTATCGCTAACTTCATTGGTAACGATTTTGTGAAGGGAATATTACTGTTAATATTTTCACTGTGCCTCATATGGAATACTATAGCGAAGCTACGGGAAAAGAGAAAAGAAAAGCTTAGCAGTCAGATTTTATACGCGCTCTTATTGCTGTTTAATATTATACTCGCGATCGGTGCGATAGCAGTTATCGTACTGGCTGCGATCGAAAATTGAGTATAAAGCCGCGGCAGCGGCAGAGGAGGTTCCAATGAAGGAATATGTAATGGCCCTAGATCAGGGCACAACAAGCTCCAGGTGCATTATATTTGATAAACAGGGAAAAATGAAAAGCATAGCACAGAAGGAATTTACTCAGATTTATCCGAAACCCGGTTGGGTGGAGCATGACCCGATGGAAATCTGGTCTACCCAGATCTCCGTAGCAACGGAGGCTATGGCGAAGCTTGGAATTACTGCCGATCAGATCGCGTCCATCGGCATCACGAATCAGCGGGAGACAACAATCGTATGGAACAAGCATACCGGACAGCCCGTCTATAACGCCATCGTCTGGCAATGTCGTAGGACCTCCGATATGATCGGGGAATTAAAGGCAAAGGGGTTGGAGGATTATATTAAAGATAAGACCGGATTGATACCCGATGCTTATTTCTCGGGGACTAAGATTAAGTGGATTCTCGATCATGTAGACGGAGCAAGGGAATTGGCAAAAGCAGGGGAGCTTCTGTTCGGTACGGTGGATACCTGGATTATCTGGAATCTGACCAAGGGGAAGACCTTTGTTACGGACTATTCAAACGCTTCCAGGACGATGCTTTTTGATATCAGAAGGCTGACCTGGGATGAAAGGATATTGGAAGAGCTTGATATTCCTGTTCAGATGCTTCCGGAGGTAAAGCCCTCCAGCTGCATCTATGGTTATTCGGACAGGGCATTATTCGGTGAGGCCATCGCCATCGCAGGAGCAGCGGGAGATCAGCAGGCAGCGCTTTTTGGTCAATGCTGTCATAATAAGGGTGAAGTGAAAAATACTTACGGTACCGGATGCTTTCTGCTTATGAATACAGGAAATGAAGCGATTGTATCGAAGCATGGATTGATTACTACGATCGCCGCATCTACCGGACCGGAGGTATCCTATGCTTTGGAAGGAAGTGTGTTTGTTGCAGGAGCAGCAGTACAATGGCTTCGTGACGAACTTCAATTGATCCGTAATGCTGCGGAGAGTGAGAAATTCGCACTTCAGGTTCCTGATACGAACGGTGTCTATGTCGTTCCGGCATTTGCAGGTCTTGGCGCTCCTTACTGGGATCAGTATGCCAGAGGTGCAATTGTGGGGATTACCCGTGGCTGCAACAGGGATCATATCATCCGTGCTACACTGGAGGCGATCGCTTATCAGACTCAGGATGTGCTGAAGGCGATGGAAGGGGATTCGGGTATTACACTGAAATCCCTGAAGGTAGACGGAGGCGCCTGTGCGAATCGTTTTCTGATGCAGTTTCAGTCAGATATTCTGAATGTAGAGGTGTTAAAACCGGAATGTATCGAGACTACCGCGCTTGGAGCTGCATATCTTGCCGGTCTTGCAGTTGGTTTCTGGAAGGACAGGGAGGAGATCAGGATGAATTGGGCTTTGGCTGAGACTTTCCTTCCGAATATGTCCGAGGAGAAGCGAGAGACTCTGATTACCGGATGGAAGAAGGCAGTGAAACGTTCTTTTGCCTGGGAAGAGTAAAGGGATAACGGTATGATAGAAACAAGACTGGACACAATCTTAACTGACCTGGGTTTTTCCAGGATGAACTCTAATGCTCCCGGAATCTATTTTTTCTATCGGCTTGGGGAAAGCAGTAATGTTAGGGAAGACTCCCGGTTTAGGATTATATCCATTATTCATGCAAATAGCGGTAATGAACTGAGCAGAGAGCAATATGGACACATCCTGGAGAAGATGAAGCACAGTATTGCGAACAGTAACTCATACGATGTCCGGCTGTTAAGCCTTGTGCTGACAACATCTCCTGAGAATGCAAGACAGTTGTGTATCGATCAGCCGGCGGACAATCATTGGATCATTGATTTGAATACCCTGCGTCTTATGCTTTATGAGAATCATTTTGACGATAATGATCTGAGCGAAGAGCTTCGGCAGTTTAGAAACAGAATTGAAGGGCTGCTGGAGGAGGAATATATCTCACGGCAGGAGCAAAAATATTCGGAGGCAGGGCTTCGTGCATCTGTGGATGCTTCTTCGATGCCTCAGCCCGTGCAAAGGATAAACAAGATCCTTTCTCCTGTAAATACTTGTATCATCCTGTTGAATGTGCTTGCTTTTATCATAACTTATTTTATTCCGGTCTTCGGCGGAACCGATAAGATTCTGGCAGAAGGAGCCCTTTCCTGGTATTATGTGATCAAGAAGGGAGAATACTACCGTATTCTGAGCTCAATGTTTCTGCATGCAGATTTAAGTCATCTGTTCAATAATATGCTGGTGCTGTTTTTTATGGGATATCACCTGGAGCGTGCCGTAGGTAAGCTGAAATACCTAATTCTATATATGGGTGGAGGAATTCTTGCGGGGATTGCATCAATCGGTTATAATATGTGGGAAGAATACAACCGGCTGACGGACGGAACCACCATCTCTATCGGTGCATCCGGAGCTATATTCGGAGTCGTGGGTGCGATGCTTCTCATCGTAATAGTGAATCGTGGAAGACTGGAGGAGATCCGTACCAGGCAGATGGTGATTTTTGTGGTGCTTAGCCTATACAGCGGTATCGCAAATTCCCGGATCGATCAGGCAGCTCATGTCGGAGGATTTTTGGCAGGAGTTGTTCTGGCAGTACTGATTTACCGCAAACCCACAAAGAATACATCAGGAGGAGAGGTTACTACATGAAAATTAATATCTATTATGGCGGCAGAGGGTTGATCGAAGACCCGACGCTCTATGTCATAAGCAAGCTGACCTCAGTATTGGAAGAACTTAGGGTTCAGGTCACAAGATATAATCTTTATGAAGAGAAGAATGGGATTTCGATGCTTCCCAAGACTTTGAAGGAAGCCGATGGGGTCATCCTCGCTGTCAGTGTAGAATGGTTCGGTATCGGCGGACTGATGCAGCAGTTTCTGGATGCCTGCTGGCTCTATGCGGATAAGGACAGGCTGAGCAAGCTATATATGCTGCCGGTTGCTATTGCAAGCACCTATGGAGAACGGGACGCAGAACTATTTTTGATCAAAGCCTGGGAAATACTAGGAGGAATCCCGGTTAGCGGTCTGGGTGCCTATGTGGAGGAGCATGTTGAATTTGAGACAAATAAGGATTTTGCTGAAATCATAGAGAAGAAAGCAGAGGCTTATTACCGTACCATTCATCAAAAGACGAAGATCCTGCCGACCAGCAATGCGGCAGTGAAGCAGAATTTACTGCGAAGCAGTACGATCGTGCTTACTCCCCAGGAAAGTGAACAGCTTTCCGTCTACGTTTCGGATGATACTTATGTGAAAAAGCAAAAAGAGGATATTGAAGAGCTGACCCAGATGTTTAAGGAGATGCTGGACAGTAACAGTGACGGGGAAGGAAGCCAGGACTTTATTAAGAATCTCAAGGATAACTTCCATCCGATCGATGACTTTACGGCATCCTACTGCATCGAGTTATCCGACGTGAAGAAGAACCTGGTTGTAGAAGTTAACAACAAGCGATTGAAATGCTACTATGGCGATAAACCGGATTCAGATGTGATGGCAAAGACTACCCATGCTGTCATGAACAGGCTGGTACTTGGACGGATTACCTTTCAGGGAGCCTTTATGTCGGGTGAACTTACTGCAAAGGGGAACTTTAAGACGCTCCGTACCTTTGATCAGGTCTTCCAGTTTAATATATTGTAATAACCGACCGAGAGCATTAAGGAGCAAACATAGATCAATCATAATAAAACCTTCAGGTGGATGTCTCTACGAGGAGAAACAATCATATCCTGAAGGTTTTCAAAGCATAATCGCAATAACCCTATAACGGAAGCAGTATGGTAAAGGTGGTCAGGCTTTCATCAGAGGTAACAGAGATACTGCCATAGTGGAGATTGATGACCTTCTGAGCCAGTGCAAGACCGACACCGGTTCCGCCCTTTTTATAGGAGACAAAGGGCTGGAAGATGCTTTCCAAGGCTGCTTCGGGAATGGTTTGTCCATTATTGCTTAAGGTAATAGATAATTTACCGGGCTGTTTCTTATCCTCGGGAAAAGCCGACAGGCAGATATGAATAAAATCTCCGGGTTTTGTGGCCTCAAAAGCATTTTTGATCATATTGGTAAATACCTGTTTTAATTTGCCATTATCACAGTTGTATGAGGTATAATATTTCTCGCAGCCGGGAGTTACTTTCAAGGAAAGATCAATCTGCTGAGTAAGGGCCTGTGGCATAAAGTTGCTGATAACGCTGTCTAACAGCGCAATCAGATCTGTCTCTTCCCTGTTCAGCAGCGTGGAGTTATTTAACATAGATGCATCCTGCATAATATTTTCCATATCATTGATCAGCTCCGGTACCTGGTCCCAATACTTGAAATCCTTTACTTCCGGATGCTTCATCTCAATATACTGTACAGTACCCTTCAGCAGAGCCAGGGGATTACGTAGCTCATGCATAAACATGGAGGTAGTATTTTTGTTGGCTGCTATGATTGTCTGAATGATATTTTCCAGTTCCGGATTGGCCTTTATCATACCGGCAAGCGTGTCATTATTATATTCGGATATCATGCTTTAGCCCCCTTTGGTTATAACCTAGCTTACTATAATAGTTATAGTATCAAATTTTGGAAGATCATGCAATAAAAATGAAGGAACAACAATCGACACGGGAGGTGCTTTATGCAAAGTAATTGTATTTTCTGCAAAATTATTGCCGGAGAGATTCCTTCGGCAACTATTTACGAGGACGAGGATTTTAAGGTGATTATGGATATCTTCCCTGCGGCTAAGGGGCATGCCATCATCCTTCCCAAGAAACATTGCGCAAATCTTTTTGAACTGGATGATGACACAGCAGCGAAGGGTCTTTTGATCGCAAGAAAGATAGCAAAGGCAATGCAGGCGGAGCTAAACTGTGACGGGATGAACCTGTTGCAGAATAATGGTGAGGCAGCAGGTCAGACCATCTTCCATTTCCATATGCATCTGATCCCGAGATATCAGGGTGATCAGGTGAAGACCACCTGGCCACAGGGAAAATATGAAGACGGTGAAGCGGCAGCTCTGGCAGCAGCCATCGCAGGAAGACTATAAGAATAACGGTTTAGGGTTATAACATTAAGTTGCATAAGATACGGGAAGGATTATAGGTATGATGCCTATAACCCTTCCCGTAATATTATATGTATCTTACAACATTTTGATTCAATTATTGCGCGGCGTCCTTGATTAATTTCACGATAGTATCGATAGAGTTATTCAACTCACTTTTTTCCATGGCATTTATGTAATCCTGTTTCTTCTCGTTTACCGTACTGATTGCCTCCATAAGGTTAGCAAGGCTTAAGTCCTCTTCCTTAAGGACATAGGAAAAGCCCTGATGCTCAAAGGAATCCGCATTGAGTATCTGATCACCCCGACTGGCCGCTGCAGAAAGCGGAATTAAGATATTGGGCTTTCTCAGTGCCAAAAGCTCACAGATGGCATTGGCCCCTGCCCTGGAGATGACGATATCGGAGGCTGCAAGTAAATCGCTTAACTCCGCACGGATATATTCGAATTGCACATAACCTGCGGTATCATGGAAGCGTTCATCTAAATTACCTTTTCCACAGAGATGGATGATCTGGAAATCGCGGAGCAGAGTAGGAAGCATACCACGGATTACGTCATTGATTGCACGGGAACCGGTGCTGCCGCCAACAATGAGCAGTACGGGTCGATTTGCAGAAAACCCGCAAAAATCAAGACCGCGCAGTTTATTACCCGAGAAAAGCTCCTTACGTATCGGTGTTCCGGTCAGAACTGCCTTTCCTGCAGGGAAAAATTTTAAGGTCTCCGGGAAATTCACGCACACCTTTGTTGCAGAAGGAAGTGCAAGCTTATTCGCAAGACCCGGGGTCATATCCGACTCATGTATGATTACAGGAATTTTATGATGTTTGGCTGCCATAACAACAGGAACCGTAACGAAACCGCCTTTGGAAAAAACGACATCCGGTTTGAGACTCTTTAAAAGCTTGCTCGCTTCCAGATAGCCCTTGAATACCTTGAACGGGTCGGAGAAGTTCTTTATATCAAAATATCTTCTCAGCTTTCCGGAGGATATACCATGGTATGGAATTTTATACTCTTCTATCAGCTTACGCTCTATTCCGTTGTAAGAACCGATATATTGGATATCAAAGCCCTCTTGTGTAAGCTGAGGTAACAAAGCGATGCACGGTGTAACATGGCCTGCAGTGCCTCCTCCGGTCAATACGATACGTTTCATATTAGGACCTCCATTCCTTCAATGCTTTGGCCAGCTGATCCGGACAGGAGGTTTTGCGGAAATCACAAGTCACTCCCTCTAATTTACGGATCACATCATCCACCTTCATACCGACAACAAGACGGGAAATCCCGCCGGTATTACCGCTACAACCTCCGACAAAATGGAGGTCAGTAATGGTGTTGGTTTCTTCGTCTATTTCGAAGCAGATTTCACGGCTGCATACGCCCGATGTTTTGTAGATCATTTCAGATTCCCTTTCTATTGTAAATCTAATCTAGTGTATGAGATGGCTTAGTCTCCGGCTACTCATAACCGAGTACATTGTATCTCAGAGAGCAAAAATTTGCAAATGATATTTATGGGATTGACATTTTTATCCTTTATATTGAAGTTTAATAATGAATCGGATACAATATAGACACAAAGGAGAGAAGCATATGAAGAAAATTGGTATCATTGGTGCTATGGATGAAGAAGTAAACATTTTAAAAAGTCAGATGCAGGATGTCACAGTTAAGATAGTCGCAACCATGGAATTTTATGAAGGTAAACTTTTTGAGAAGGAAGTTGTCGTGGTCCGCTGTGGTATCGGTAAGGTGAACGCAGCTGTCTGCACTCAGATTCTGGCGGATTTATTTCAGGTAGATGCGGTAATTAATACCGGAATAGCTGGATCCCTGAGAAATGAGATTGATATTGCAGACATTGTTCTTTCTACCGATACGATGCAGCATGATATGGATGCAACAGGCTTCGGATACCCCCACGGCGTCATCCCAAGAATGGAGCAGTCCATCTTTCAAGCGGATGAGAGGTTGATTAAGCTTGCGAAAGAGGTCTGTATGGAGGTGGTTCCCGAAATCGGTGTTCATACAGGAAGAATTGTCAGCGGTGACCAGTTTATCTCAAGTTCTGAGAAGAAAACCTGGCTCATAGAGAATTTTGAGGGTTATTGTACAGAGATGGAGGGAGCGGCAATAGCGCATACCGCTTACCTTAATCATATTCCTTTTCTGATTATCAGGGCAATCTCCGATAAGGCAGATCACAGTGCGACGATGATCTATAAGGATTTTGAAGAAATCGCAATCAGGAATACAGTAAAGCTGGTGAACGGACTGGTTCAAAGGCTCTAGGAACGGAAAACACAACAATTATTAAAGGATGTTACTGATATCAAATGAATGATCGATCAGGAAACATCCTTTTTTATCTATAAAAATTACAAAATGTAATGTAATTCTTACCTTGCATTATACATTATAGCTAAAGTATAATAATGGAAGGGATTACAATAACTAGAAAAAGAAGAGGGAACGAGGATGGAGAATCAAAAACGTGTCAATGAAATCATAAATAACATGGAGCAGATCATTGTCGGAAAGAGGGAAGTAATAGAATTCACTCTGATTACCCTGCTGGCGGGGGGACACCTGCTGCTGGAGGATGTTCCGGGAGTGGGAAAGACTACTCTGGCAAAGACAATCGCCCAGACGATAAACTGCGGCTTTACCCGAATCCAGTTTACACCGGATACACTGCCCAGCGATGTTACGGGTCTTTCAATCTATAATCTTCAGACCGGTAAATTTGAGTACACAAAGGGTGCCATAGTGAATAACATTATTCTTGCGGATGAGATCAACCGTACCTCACCGAAGACTCAGGCAAGCTTACTGGAAGCGATGGAAGAGAAGCAGGTTACCGTTGACGGTGTAACCTATCCGATTCCCAGACCGTTTATGGTGATTGCGACACAAAATCCCATTGATTATCTGGGTACCTATAATCTGCCCGAGGCTCAGCTGGATCGTTTTATGATGAAGATATCGATCGGATATCCTCAGCTGAGTGACGAAAAGGTTATGGCGGATCGCTTCCTTAATCATCAGCTCGGGAAGAAGCTGGAGGCAATTGTTAAGGGAGAGGACATCATTACGATGCAGCAGGAAGTAGAGTCCGTCAAGGTTAAGCAGGACCTGATTAACTTTGTTACAAAGATTGTGACGGAGACCAGAAGAGACAACAATATAGCCCTCGGCGCAAGCCCGAGAGCCACTCTTGCGTTGCTTCGTGCTGCGCAGGCCTATGCTTATGTCAACGGAAGAAATTACTGCATTCCGGATGATATCCTTAAGCTGGTTCAACCGGTATTATCCCATCGTATTATTCTGTCACCTGAGGCAAGACTTTCCCAGACCAAGGTGGAAAAGGTATTGAAGAATGTAGTTGCCAAGGTCCCTGTTCCGGTACTCGCGCAGCAAATAAATGAATTATAGGAATAATAGCAGGGTGTTCGTACGAATGGAGTAGAGAATGAGAATTAATCGTTTGATTTTTGCAGGAGCAATCATTGGAAGCAGCGTCTATGCCTCCTTTTACGGAGGTAATATTTCTTATGCTCTTTTTTATCTGACGCTGTTAATTCCGGTGATGTCCTTTTTGTATACGCTTTACGTATATTTCCGCTTTAAGATTTATCAAACCATGGAGGCTTATCTGGTAGTCAAGGGCGACTGGACGACCTACTCCTTTGTAATTGCGAATGAGGATTATATTACCTTCCGTAATGTCAAGGTGAATTTCCTCAGTGATAAGTCTACGATAGAAGCGGCGAATAAAATCGCAGAATACAGTCTTCTTCCCAGTGAGAGTGAGCATCTGGAGACGAGAATCAAATGTAATTACAGGGGTGAGTATCACGTTGGTGTTGACTCGATCGAGGTAACAGATTTTCTATATCTGTTTAATATCACTTATCCTATTACAAGTAAGCTTAAGGCAGTAGTTCTGCCAAGAGTAGTGCCGCTGGAGCGATTAGGGATTGCCCCGCCGCAGAATGATGTGAAGAATCCCATGCGGTTTTCCAACTCGGCGGAAGAAGAGCTGGATACGGAGGTAAGAAAATATTTCCCCGGTGACAGCCGAAAGAGAATCCATTGGAAAGCGACAGCCCGGCTTCATCAGCTGATCACCAGAAAATATCAGTATATCCCGAAGGCGGAGATTGTATTGTTCATGGACTTAATGAAGATTAAGGAAGATGATCTTAAGGTCGTAATTGCCGAAGATAAGATTATCGAGAGTGTACTGGCAATTGCGAATTTCTATGCACAGAGGGGGACTCCATCCCAGATCATTTATGAACTGGAGGGTCTAAAATACGTCGATATTAATTCAAAGGAAGATTTTAATACATTTTATAAGGCCTGTGTCCGTATTGATTTTAAGAGTGCGATTCCTGTCAGCATGCTGCTGAAAGAGCATCTGGTACGCAATGGCGGGGGTGTGTTCTATGTGGCTGCCACCCACAGTCTGACCAAGGAGCTGTATCTGGAAGCTTTAAAGGCAATATCAGGCGGGAACCATATCTGCGTTTTATTTGTCAGTGATGATGTGTCGGAGGAGACGAAGAAAATAATTGACGGTATGAAGAATTCCGGAATAGATATCTACCAGATCATGTCTGAGGATGAGATTGCAGATATACTGAGCCAGGAAGTAATGTGAAGCAAAGGATAGTATCGGAATAGAGCAATAATAATTAAGAATAGGGATGTTATAAGAAGGGGTAGAAGGATGTTAAAGAATCGGGAGAGACTATATCAGATTTATCATGCCTTGCTGAGCATGGCCTTGGGATGGGCTTTAGCACTGATAATTAATCAGTATTATGAGCTCAGGGTGTCTATTTTTCTGAGTGCGTTTTTATCCTTTTTACCGGCACTGCTGATTTATCTGATTAATATCAATAGAAAGAACGCAATAACTTATCTGGTAATCGCAAGCATTTTTCCAATCCTGGCATTGATTTTCTGGATAAGAAAGTTTAACCCTTTTTTATGGCTGGAGGAATATGCCGGCTGGGTGACTGCTTATGACGGATCGGAGGAGCTCTATTCCTTGAAATTTGCGCTTTTTTCCTTGATCTTAGCCGGTTTTCTGGGAGTATGGTTATTCTTTATTTTAACAAAACGGCAGATTTTAAAGGTAGTTTTGGCAATAGTAATATTTATATCTTTGGTCGTCCTTAGTGTCAATAAGTATGAGATCAGTAAAGCAGTGGTCTGCATCAGCGTCTTTTATTTCCTCTCCATCTTAGTGGAATACTATGGAATTATCTATACGCAGAAAGCAGGGAAAAAGGAGAAGAAGGAGAGCATCCTTTATCTGGCACCGATCTGCTTGATGATTGCAGTCCTGGCAATCTCTCTTCCCTCGAAAAAGGAGCCAATTCAATGGACCATTGTGAAAACAACTTACCGCAATGTGATACGACAGATTGAGGACTGGAAATTAGATCTGGACTATTATTTTGGAAAGCATCCCAGCGAGTTCGGCCTCAGCCTTACCGGTTATTCGGAAAATAAAGGTGACCTGAATAATAATGGCCGTACTCTGATTAAGGATAATAAGGTGGCATTAAAGATCAGCGGAGGTTCAACCAGCCGTGCAATCTACCTGATCGGTTCTGTCAGTGGCATCTATACCGGCAGCAGTTGGGATAAATGTACGGAGGAAACCCTGCCGAATGAAGAGGAATATAGACTTGATTTTATGGAACTTTCCTATGCACTGGCCAGACAGGATAAGGAAGTCCTTGAAAAGAACAAGTTTCTCAACCGGGTAATGTTCAAGGTCAAATATGACAGTATTAAGACCAAGACCCTTTTCTATCCGCTGAAATCCAGTTATTTCATACCGCTGGGGGATACGAAGGAACCACTAAAGGATAAACCCAATATTGTATTCAACAAGGTAACAGGTCGTGGAACCATGTATGAGACCACCTTTTATGAGATGAATTTGAATGGCGATGCCTTTGTTAACATGCTGCGGGAGGCGGAGAATTTCTCTTATGATGAAGCAGCTAGTGTAAAGCTTGATTCCCTGGAGTATCTGGGTAAGAACATATTAGCTCTGAGCCAGTCAATGCGTTTTGAGAATCGTTGGGACATCTATGAGGTGCTGGGTGATCGGGCTGAACTGATTAAGAGAAATTATACACAGCTACCGGATACACTGCCGGATAGGGTAAAGAAGCTTGCAGAAGAGATTACTGCCGGTTACGACACCAAATATGATAAGCTGAAGGCAATTGAAGCTTATCTGAGCCAATACGAGTATTCACTGTCCCCGGGGAAGATACCTGAGGATGTGGATTTTATTGACTATTTTCTTTTTGAAAATAAGAAAGGTTACTGTACTTCCTATGCGACCGCTATGGCTGTGATGGGAAGATGCATCGGGATTCCAACGCGCTATATGGAGGGCTTTGTAGCGAAATTTGAAAACCGGGATAAGAAGGGGATGTATCCGGTCAAGAACAGTCAGGCACATGCCTGGGCAGAAGCTTATTTTGAAGGTGTGGGCTGGATCCCGTTCGAAGCCACCGCACCATACTACAGTACACGATATTCGACTTGGGCAGATGCTGCTGCACCTGTAGCCCCCGAGATACCGGAACAATATCGGAATCATTATGAAGGGGAGCTCAATGCTTCTATGCAGCCGACACTAAAAGATGAGAAACCGGAACCGACCAAGAAGGTGAAGAAGGTAAATGAGGTAGTGTATGGTATTATTGTAACTTTTGCTACCGTGTTCATATTACTCAGTCTGTTAGTAATCTACTATAACAGTCTGAAGCTTCGATACCGTAAGCAGTACCATAAAGCAGACAGCAGTAAAAAGATGTATTTGACGTTCCTTCGGATTCTCACCATTCTGAAACAGGAGGGCTTTGGTCTGGAGGAGCAGGAGACAATACAGATGCTGGCAGATAGGGTAAGGGATCATTATATATTTAACAAGATCCTCTTCTTGGATGTTGCAAAGATCTATATGAGATTTCGCTATGCGGATGAAGCTGTGACAGAGGATGAGTTGGAGAAGGTGGTTATATTTCAGGGTGGACTGGCAGAACTCCAACGAGAAAAGAATCCGCTTGTCAAGCTTTGGCTGAAGGAATTTGTCTTCCTTATGAAGTATCGTAATGCATAGCTATTTTGACAGATCTGCAAGCACAGTGTCGGTATAATAATAGGTCAGGATATCGGAATAGGTACGTTCTTCACTTGCCATGGCATTTGCTCCATACTGGCTTAAGCCGATGCCGTGGCCGGAACCGTTACAGATGATTCGTACTTTATTATTATAATCCTCAAGATAAAAATGATTTGAAGCGATTCCCAGAACCTTGGCAAATTCCTCACCGGAGACGGTTTGGTTGCCAAGGTTCATTTTTATCACATAACCCGCACTATCCCTGGAAGCCACAGAAACATCATCAAAGAAATGATCTGTAGTCAGAGTGATATCGGTATAATATTCTGTTAGTGCTGTAATGATATCGGGCAGCTCATATTCCCGGATCGTAAGGTAATCGGTTGAGGTGACATCCTGCTTGCTGGGAACACTGACGAGATAAGGAACCTCTACACCCCAAGCCTCGGAAGCATTGCGGGTGTAACCGGAGCCGGTATCGAAGAATAAGGGAAGGATCAAAGTGTTTCGATACAGGAGCACCTTATCCTTTGTTTTGTAGACCGCATTCTCTAACTTAGAATAGTTGTCTCTGTAATTTTCTGCACCCCAGTAGTTCTTCAGAGAGTCCGGGCTGCAGTAGGGAAGACCCAGCTCATCGATGGAAAACCGACTTTTCCCGGGGGAACTCTCTGACAGCTTAGACATATTATAGAGAGCATAGGTCCTGGCTATGACGGCCTGTGCCTTCAAAGCTTCCGTATGGTATGTGGCGGGCATGGCGGCAGCAACGACGCCCATCAGATAGGAATCAAAGGAAAGAGTCTCCTTTTCATCGTTTATTTCATAATAGATAGAATAATTCATGGTTTGCAGAAAAGCATCGCTGCTATTATTCTTTACTAAAAGGGTTAGGACAAACGGAAGTAAAAGGACGGTTACACTGACAATCAGGGCTTTAAGAAGAATTTTTTTCATATAGCAGCTCACTCCGGTAAATATCATATTATTACATTATATTTAGCGGAAATGCGCTTTATGTTACCTAAATAACCGGAATCAGGTTATTGCCGTACCCTTGCAAGCAGTTCATTAAAATATTCGTAAAACTCCTCTTGATTAGCGAGCTGGACATTGTGGTCGGGATGGCTCATAACATGTGCAATACAATCAGGAATGAGGGACTTCATCTTTTCGTAATCCACCTTTGGGATCACAACAAAGCTGCCTGCGCTGATCAGAAGGACCGGACAACGAAGCTTCGGAAGAAGGTCGTACCAGCCCTGATAATATTCGGCATTTGCTATGGTTGCCTGTGGACTGAATCTGAAAGAATAACCATCCACGGTCTCGTACAGGTTATTCAGATAATACTGGTAGCTGAGTTCGGAATCCGTAGCCTGACGAAGATATGCCATCGCTTCCTGCAGACAGGAGAAAGGCAGCGGCAGCCCCATATTCATCGGTGCCTCGGTGGGAAGCTGTTCCAGAGGAAGTGTGCTGACTTGCTCCGGTCCGTCAGCGGACTTATCAAGAAAGGCCACGGCCTGAAAGTACTCAGGGCTCTTATCCATACAGGCAGCTGCGACAGAGGCTCCCATAGAATGGCCTACCAGGATGATATCCTTCAGCTTAAAGTGCTCAATCAGCGCAAGGATATCCAGAGCCATCTCCTCTGAGGTATAGTAAGAGACCGGCTTGCTGCTGAGACCGTGTCCTCTCTGATCGGGTGCGATGATACGGTAGTCCCTGCCGTAATGCTGCATGAAATGATACCAGACCTCCGCCCTACCTCCTCTGCCATGCAGGCACAGAATGACCGGTTTATTCTCAGTTCTCGTATCAAGACAGAGTAAATCAATATCTCCTAATGTGACGATGGATCTGTAAATCTTTATATTTTCCATAGCTCCTCCTCATTCTGCGCAGTTTTCTACGCATATTAATATTAAGGTCTGATCATGACAGCTTATGCGGCTGTCAACAGTGACTTCTTATGAAAACGAATTAGTTTGACATCAAACTATCTGGATAAAAAATTAAAAATTATGATAAATCTTTAATAAGGTATACAGCAACGCCTCCTTCTCCTCAGAGGATATATCCCGATAGACAAGCTCCATTAAATCCTTTGATATTGCATCAAACATAGGTTTTAACTCCCTACCGTTATCCGTCAGGGTAACGAAGATCACGCGGCTGTCCTTGGTATCTCTGGTCTTCTCGACATAGCCAAGCTTAAGCAGCTTATCGACAAGAGCAGTAACTGTAGATTTATCCTTTCCGATTCTTTCGGACAAATCTTTCATAGTCAGGGTTTCACTTTTTAAGAGCGCAAAAATAATATCACCATGGGAGGGAACCAAACCGGTCACTCCCCAGCGCTTCATCTCGCCAATGATAAATCTGTTGGCGCTCTCCCGTACCTTTGAAATTAATGAGATGATGTCTTTCGTTTCCATATTCTGATTATAGTTTGATATCAAAGTATTGTCAAGAAGTTTTTTTGTCCCTAATACTGAAGCAAACTTCCCCTAATTCAACTGAAGGAGCGGAAGGATATCCTCTAAGGTCTTGCTTCCAAAATAGTGCAGTTTCAACACGATATTCTCTTTGCGGACAAACAGGTCAATAGAATTGTCTCCCAAGATATAGTAAGCTTCATCAAAACGCTGGTCCTGCAGGGGGATCAGCTTCACATTGTTATCTCCATCTGGTTCCTGTTTATCATTATTTAGCACGTTGTTTGTAAATTCCTTCAAGATAGGCTTCGCGAGGAAGGCGGGACCCAGCTTAATATAGATCTCCTCCATAAAAGAGGAGCCTGCAGTATCCTCACTAGCTTCAGCGTCAGTCTCAACCGGGTGGGTTTCGGATAGTACATACTCTGTATATAATAATGAATGCTTCTTCAGAAAGAAAAAGGTTTCAAATTCCTCAGAGGGGTCTGAGGACTGACCATTTGATTCTATCTCAGAAAGACGAAGCAGGGCTTCCTCCTCTATAAAAGCCTTCGGGGGCTGTTCATTAAAATATCGGAGTGTATGATTACTGCTGTAAAGTTCGGCGCCGATATTGATCAAAAGCAGGGCTATGAGAACCAGAACTGCTGAGGCAGCTGATTTTTGATATTTCCTCCAGGGCATATGATGATTATATTGTTTGCCCTCCAAGTAGATATGCTTAAGCTTACGAAACTCAAGGGTGTACTTCAGACTGCTACCAATCATGACCGCAGCTCCTGATAACAGTAAGAGGAGAGATAAAAAGCCGGCAGCAGCATTCAATAATGGGAAGGGACTCGATAGAATACTTACGTATAGAAACCATAATAAAGTAAGGACTAAGACTGCGATGGAAGCATAGATCATGACAAAGTTTCTCGTTACATAATGAAAGTTCATACCCTTGCGGAGGATCTCTTCCTCCATGGAAGAAGAAGCCTGTCCGGCGTCATGGTAGAAGAAGGAGTACTCAGAGCGAGTGTCCGCATAAGTCCAGCCGGCCTTCTGATATTGTTCCTTCGTCGCTTCAGAGACGTTATTACCTAAGAATTGAACGCGATATTCCAATTCCTTCGGTTCACTTACAGTAAACCGGGTAAATATACTGCCAGCCTTCTTTAGAATCAGACCTCTCTTAGCCATATCACTGAGCCAGCTTTCGTAAGCGCAGAAACTGGCGAAAGGAATCAGACTGATTTTAAGCTTTATTTTACTCATCCTATACCTCCACGTGTTCAGCGATTATTCGCTGGAAACCATATATTAGAATATCATCTGTTGCTATCCCAGTCAAGGATATATGGAAACCCTAAATCCATTCAGTGATGATGGCGACCGGAGAAAGTACTGCCCGGAGGGTAAGGTTTGTATACAGCTTATAAAAATCGGTTGTAAAGAAATGACAAATCAATTAAAATAAGAGGAAGAATACATAGAAGGAAGGTATTACAGTATGAAGAAAAGGCTTGCCCTGGTGATAGGGCTTCTGGGAGTGTTTCTGATGGTTGGGCTGTTCTATTGGACTGTCCCGGATTATGATGCCGGTCAGGTGAAATCCTTAACCCTGATTACCCTGCCTTCACCGCCTCAATATAAGACTGTCACTGAGCAAAAGGATATCAAAGCTTGCCTGGATTACATTGATTCCCTGGATTTGGCTCCGGCAATCAATTTCGGGAAGGGTTGGTGGTTTATGATAAAAACTGATCGTAATACGACAATTTCCTTTATAGGTGAATATGTAAGCTTCAGCGGAAGAACCTTTAGGATAAAGGATCCGAATTATGAGGAAGCTCTGCAGAACTTGTATCATAGTCTGAATTATGAAGAGAAGGCTTGGTGATCGCTTCAATATATTCCATTCCCCACGCTTCCATACTGTCGAGAATCGGTATAAAGCGTCTGCCAATGCCGGTCAGGCTGTACTCGACACGCAGAGGCATTTCATTATACGCTTTTCGGAGGACCAGACCGTCCTCCTCCAGCTCACGAAGATGTTGCGTGAGCATTTTTTGTGTAAGGGTAGGATCTTCAAATGCCTTCTTGATCTCACCAAAGCGCATTGCTTCAGTTTTTCCGAGAAACCATAAAATGGACGGTTTCCATTTGCCGAAGATAACTCTTTGTGTCAAAAGAAGCGGGCATTCCATGTCATTCTCTTTTAATTGAGCCAAAACAGACACATCCTTTCATTACTTTTTGACTATTATAGCATAATTTGACAGCGCGTAGAGGAAATAATTTATTTTCTGATAAAAGTGGTAACTTTTTTGTAACCATACCACTTTTAAGTGCCTAATTGCAGGATTAAGGATAAGGTTATATGATTTGATCGTAGCGTAATTGCTATATAAAATCATAATAACTGATGGGAGAGAATGAAGAATTATGAGAATGATTCAACTTGGCAAATCTGACTTGAAGGTCTCGGCTATGGGGCTTGGCTGCATAAATTTCGGCTCACATACAGATGAAAAGACCTCCTTTGAGTTGATGGATGCTTATCTGGAGAATGGAGGCAATTTCTTAGATACTGCTAATAACTATATCGTTTGGGACGGTTTCACAGGCAGTGAGAGTGAGAAGACAATTGGTAAGTGGCTTGACTATAGCGGAATGCGAAAAGAGATTGTCCTGGCTACCAAGCTCGGGGCATTCCCAAAGGATAATACCACACGGGATTTTTCCAATATGGAGGGACTTGGACGGAAGACAATTCTTGATTCCGTCGAACGATCCTTAGATCGACTCCATACTGATTATATCGATTTATTATACCTACATGTTGACGATTATAAGACGCCTCAGGAGGAAACACTGGGAACCTTGCAGGAGCTGATTGATAAGGGAATAATAAGACAGATCGGGTGCAGTAATTTCAGAACGTGGAGAGTGGAAAGCGCAAGAAATATCTGTCGGCAGAACAATTATCAGTTTTTCTGCGCCATCCAGCAAAGATACAGCTACCTAAGTCCTGCGATGGATGCTGATTTCTTACCGCAGGTAACTGCTGATCAGGGGTTCGAGGAGTATATTAACTACTATCAGGACATCACCATGGTGGCTCATACTCCGCTCCTTTACGGATTATATACCAAGGGCGGCGAAATTGATTATGAAGCATATGACACCCTGTATAACAGAAGAAAATTAAAGAAGCTCTTGGAGGAAGAAAAGCAGCCAGTGCCCTGGGTAATGAAATATATTACGGAGCAGTTCGGAGGCAGTGTTGTACTATCCACTACTTCCAACAAAAAGCATTTGATTGAAAATATGCAATACATCGGATAAGGTCAAATATAGCCCAACATACAGTCCTTCAGTATTTTGTTCCTGGATTTTGTATGTTGGGCTGTTATTGACTTGACTTAGGCTTGGTGTACTTTATGGCAGCCCTTAAAACTTACTTCTTCTTTAATTCATTTAAGATACCCTCCGGATTGATGATCTTTCCAAAGGTGTAGGTCTTACCGTTATGTTCTATCTCGGTGGTTGTTGCTGTGGATGTGGCGAGCTCTATGAACTCCTGCGGTGTTATATCCGGCTTCTCCTGGCAGCATAAAGCATAAAGACCGACACACCAGGGAACAGCCCAGCTTAGCCCTCCGTTGTGTGAGATAGCATAATCATCAAGATTAGTACAGCCTGCAATGGTCCTTGATCCGATAGGGAACATAAGAAAATCCTCAAAGTAATCGGGTCTTTCATAATAATCCGGGGCTACCCAGGATACCGGTTCATAAGAGCCGGTATCCTCCGGATCTTTTCCGTAATCACGGTCCATACCGAACAGGGTGAACCCTTTATAGTACTCATCTGTAGAGGTTGTAACCACAAAAACATTAGCTTCATCCGCTTTCTTGATCGCAGCCTGGAGCTCCTCATAGCCCTTATCCATACGGCTGTAACCCTTTGATATGGAGATGGCTCTGATTTTTTCGTCCTTACCCAGCTTTTCATTGATCTCCAGTATCCTGAGGATGGCATCTGCCATAATAGAACAGTCAAATTCATAACCTGTATCCGTAAAATGTCCAAAGGTCGAAGCAATGTAATATAGATTAGCCTTCGGAGCAACACCGATATCTTTGCCTACCGCAATGCTTGCGACAGCGGGACCATGCATCTGTGCTGAATCATCACCACAATGGATCCGTTCATAGAGCTTAATATTATCCTTATATTGCTCATGCTCCAGCAGGAGACCCTGATCGATAATGGCTATACTGACCCCTTTTCCTGTAATTCCTTTCTTATGCAGTGCAGGAATTCCCAATCCGGGATTCTTGTTAAATTCCAGTATCTTCTCCGGGTCAAAGCCCTCGGGTAGCTGTTCGGGCCAGATCGTATTGGTATCAAAGGTCAGATCATCGGTATCCTCTACCGCGCTGAGATCCTGATCTGAAATATCACAGCCTCTCACATCATATCCGAATACATCGTTCTTTGTCTCAAAGCCTTGGAATTTCATCCAGCTCCAGTTGGCGGGGAGCTCCTTTTGTGCAATCACCTGCTTGCCCTTTTTAATCTTCGAGAGATCTGCCAGTACTGTCGTATAGTAAGATTCTCGCGAGTCGGTATGATCACTGTAATCATATGTTGCATAATCAGCTTTGTTCATCGTCGGCGTAGGAGTCAACGGCTCCTCCTTCTTGTTGCAGGACGCCAG
>JAEZKU010000029.1 GCA_023436065.1 Bacillota bacterium | reverse complement strand
ATGAGGATATCCACTTAAGAATATCCCTGGAGTTATATCTGAAGAGACTGATCGTCGGAGGTCTGGAGCGTGTCTATGAAATCGGCAGGGTATTCCGTAACGAAGGCTTATCCGTAAGACATAATCCAGAATTCACGCTCCTTGAGCTATATCAGGCGTATACGGATTATAACGGTATGATGGACCTCGTAGAGGATCTGTTCCGTACGGTTGCTCAGAAGGTACTAGGTACCACTTCCATTACCTATAACGGAGTTGAGATAGATCTTTCCAAGCCTTTTGACAGGCTTACGATGGTAGAATCAATCAAGAAATATGGAAATGTAGATTTTAGTCAGGTTAAGGATGAGGCAGCTGCAAAAGCCCTGGCGAAGGAACACAACATCGCTTTCGAAGCCAGACATAAGAAAGGCGATATCATTAACCTGTTCTTTGAGAAATATGTGGAGGATAATCTGACTCAGCCCACCTTCATCATGGAGCATCCTGTAGAGATTTCTCCTCTTGCCAGCAGAAAGCCGGAGGATCCGGATTATACGGAGCGTTTCGAGTTATTTATCTACGGCAGGGAGATGGCAAATGCATTCTCCGAATTAAACGATCCCCTTGACCAGAGAGGACGTTTCGAAGCCCAGGAAGCACTCCGCGCCGCAGGTGACGAGGAAGCAAATCAGCTGGATGAGGATTTCCTCACCGCACTGGAATACGGTATGCCCCCGACAGGCGGCATCGGTATCGGTGTTGACCGACTGATTATGCTGTTAACAGACTCACAGGCGATCAGGGATGTGTTACTGTTCCCGACGATGAAGAGCTTGGAGAAATAAATAATGAATAACGAAAAGAATCTCTTGGAAAATGAGAGATTCTTTTTTTCGTACTAGGGGCATGTTATCTATATCAGAAAGACATCAAATTTGAACTGTATTCAAGAACTTAGATATGTTACAATTGAATTGCACAGGTTAAACATTCGAATCAACAGGAGAGTGCATGGTTAAAATCCATGTTCTGCAAAGTAGGAGTATATCAATAAAGAATAAATACAAATGAGAAAGGAGACAGGGAAGAGATGAAGATAATAACGGATACATCAGCTTTGTACTCTCTACAGGAAGGAAAAGAATTGGGGATAGAAGTTATTCCGGCATGTGCTCTTGTAGACGGTGTAGTCTATAGAGATTATGAGGATATTAGTAGTGAAGAGTTTTTGAAACTAATTGAACAGGGAAAGGTTCCTACATCTTCCCAGCCGGCAATTGGAGATGTGATAAATATTTTTGAAGGCACGCAGGAAGATATTTTGTATTTAACAATTGGAGATGGATTGTCTGGTACATACCAGAATGCTATTGGTGCCAGAAATAGTGTGGAGCAGAATGAACATATACATATTATTGATACACAGACTCTGGCAGGGGCACAGCGTTATCTTGTGCAAAAGGCAATGATGCTTAAGAAAGAAGGAGTGGGAATTGAGGATATTGTGAGGCAGATTAAGAAATCTATTGTAACTTCAGCATCTTTTGTAATTCCTTCTGATTTTAGTTATTTGAAGCGAAGTGGAAGATTGACACCAATTGCAGCAGCTATTTGTGGTGTGATTAAGATTATTCCTGTACTTACACAGACTGAGGATATGAAGAAAATTAAGCCTTTTGTTGTAAAGAGATCCCATAGAAAGGCTGTGGATGCAGTGATTGAGTATTTTAAAGAGATGAGAGTGAATCAAGAGTATATCATTAGCATTGGGCATGCGTGTGTTCGTCAAGTGGCAGAAGATGTTGTGAAGCAGATTCGAAATCATTTCTCAGATACTACTATTGAAATATTCCAGTTATCCCCCACCCTGATTACTCATGGGGGGCCCGGATGTATTACCATTCAGGCAATCTGCAGATAGAAAGGGCAATAACATGAATATTATTATTGAAATATTTACAGTCATAATACTTGGATATATTCTTGGCTCCGTTCCTTTTGCATTGGTTGTCGGCAAGGTATTTTATCACAAAGATATTAGAGATTATGGAAGTGGGAATCTGGGTGGTGGAAATGCAGGAAGAGTTCTTGGGAAAAAAGCTGGTCTTGCGGTGATGACTTTGGATATTTTGAAGGTAACATTAGTTATTTTTCTGACTTCCTTTTTCTTCAAAGTAGAGTTGGTGTCCATAATTGGTGGTCTTGCTGCAGCAGCGGGACATTGCTTTCCTATATTCGCCAAATTTAAAGGCGGAAAGGCTGTTGCAGTTATGTATGGTTTTCTCTTTGGTATGGTATTGTTTTGGGAGTACAGTTTATGGATTTTCTTACTTCCGCTCATTAGCTTTTTAGCAGTGCTATATTTGTGGAAGATTATTGCTTTGGCAAGTATATCATCAGCTGTGATAAATACACTTTTCATAGGAATTATCATAAAGGCTCCTAATTTATTTTGGGCATCTCTTCTGTTTACAGCAGTGATTATTGTGCGACACAGAAAAAATATCGAAAGAATTCTTCATAAAGAGGAGAATAAGATTACATGGATGGGCTAGTTGATGAAATCGAAAGGAATGTATAGAATTAATTATTAAATATATTCTGCACCAAATGATTAAAAATTGAAAGGGAGATCCTATATGAATGAAATACTTAATACAATCCGCCGTCGTTACTCATGCCGTGCATACGACGGGTGCTTGCCCGAAAAGGAAAAGTTGGAAGCTCTCGCTCTTGCTGCTGTACAGTCGCCCAGCGGTATGAATCGACAGCCATGGCAGATTATTGTTATAACGAACAAGTCTTTGATCGAGGACATGGATGCCGAAGGTATGCGTATCCTTGCCGAGGCAGAAGATAAGACGACATATGACAGATTTATGAGTCGTGGAGGAACCTTGTTTTATAATGCACCTTGCATGTACCTCATTCTGAAACAGCCTGGTACGGATAGAGATGCCGGTATTGTTAGTGAAAATATTGCTTTGGCCGCCACCTCACTCGGTCTGGGCAGTGTAATCTGCGGTATGGCTGCCATACCATTGAATGGTCCGAAAGCTGATGAATACAAGAAGAAACTTGGTATCAGCGATGGATGGGAGTTTGGAATTGCAGTTCTGGTAGGATACGGAAAGACAGAAAATGCACCTCATACACCGGATATCTCTAAAATTCGATTTGTTGAGTAGCGATAGCGGGGCTGTTTTATTGTAAGGACAAAGTAGGAGGCGGTTAGTCACCGCCTCCTACTCGATTATTATAATCTATATCGTATTACTAGAATTTGAAGTTATTAATTTTTTTCTTCAGCAGTTCTGACAGGTTCTGTAATTCTACCGTCTGCTGGGTTATTTCATCCATGGTTACGGTTATCTGTTCAGTAGAAGCGGTTACTTCCTCGGTCGCTGATGCAGATTCTTCGGATATAGCAGAGATGTTTTCAATTTGTGATACAATGTTATTTTTCTGATCTGCAATTTCCTCTGTATTCTGTTTGATCTCAATTACCTTTTCGGTCAAGATACGGACGGCATCCATAATCTCATTAAACAAGCTTTGTGTTCGTTGTACCAGATCCACCTGCTCTTTAACGTTTTGATTTGTGATTATCATAGCATCTACGGAGTGGGTAGTCTTATCATTGATATCTTCGACAATCGACTTGATCTTAATGGTAGAAGCTTTTGATTGCTCTGCCAATTTTCTTATTTCATTTGCTACTACAGCAAAACCTTTACCACTCTCGCCTGCTCTCGCGGCTTCGATGGATGCATTCAAGGCAAGCAGGTTGGTTTGTTCGGTAATAGCGTCAATCGTGTCAGAGATTGCATCAATCTGCTTCATGCTTTCACTGGTTTCATAAACTAACTCAGAAACTTTAGTGGTGGCGCTCATGGTACTGTCGGATTTCTCTTTCAGATCTTCTACACGATTTAATCCCTGTTTTGTGAGATCTGCGGCGTTATTGGCCAGGTGGCTCATTGCTTTGGTAGATTCGTCAATTAAGGTTAATTGATCCGATAAATCTGAAATACTGGAAGCTCCATCCGAAGCATTCTGAGCCTGTTCCGTAGCTCCCTTCGCAACTTCCTCCACAGCTCTTGCAACTTCACCAAGAGAACTATTTGTCTCTTCTGCTATATTTGCCAGTGTTACAGATGTGTCCAAAACAGTGTTGGAAGCGTCGCTTACCTCACGGATCAGGCCGGATATATTCGTTGCCATTTCGTTGAAACGCTGACCCAATAGGTTGAACTCATCCTTAGAGTTAATTGATGTGCTCACCGTCAAATCACCATGGGCAAGACGATCAAAGGCGGCCAGTAATTTCTTAATATTACGTGATATAGGAATACTGAAGAGAATCGCTGCTGCAACAGCTGCAATCAGTGTTATCAGGAATACACTAATAATAGTATTTCTAATTGTACGGGTATCCTTACTTAACTCAGAATAATTCATGGAAGCAACAATCTTCCAGCCTGTAAGTCCACTGGTACTATAGCTTGAAAATTTATTTTCTCCGTTATATACATATGGGGAGAAGCCCTCGGAATTGGTTGATATAGCTTTCCAATTAGATAGTTCTGTAGCAACATCCGTACCAATTAAGGTTTGATCAGGGTGTGCAATCATTTGTCCACTGGGATCCGTGATATAAATATATCCGCTATCACCAATTGTGATGTCAGATAAGGATGCCGAAAAAGTGGCAAGATCGATATCCATACCTGCGACACCAATGCTTTTATTGTCCTTTTGAATGGATGCTACAATAGAGATTACCATGTTATTCGTACCAGCGTCGATATAGGGTTCCGTTATAATGATTTCCCCGGGATGCTTCATTGCTTGAATATACCAGTCCCTGGTTTTGTGATTAAAATCAGCAGGTAGATCTAATTTAGGATCTGTATAAAACATACCCTTTTCAGTACCAACATAAATATTAATGATGGAAGCATCTGTCTTTTTTATGTTGGCAATTAGTCCTTTCGCAAATTCAAAATAGGTAACATTATCTGCTTCGACAACATTTGTATCATTTGAAAGTATTTTCATAATGTTTGACATTGCAGCAAAGTAATTATCTAAGCCGCGTGCTACCTCATGTGTTGTTTGTTTGGCAGTAGTCTCAAGCTTTCTCTCTAATACATTCAGTGAAGTCAGGTAGGAGATTGTTCCCGAAATTAAGAGAGGAACTGAACTAATAACAATCAGCATGGTAATAATTTTCACCTTTAAGGTAGTGAATTTTTGAAAATATTTCTTCATTTATTGCATAATCCTCCTAATATATAGTATGAATCTCACAATATACTATAAAAGAGTATTAAAGTCAACTAATTTCGACATAATTCATTCCAGAAGAAGAACCGGCTCAGACATACCGTCTCCGCAACCTGAGTAGCCATCATTGATGACGAGGATATGGATATTATTAGTTTTAGAATTTGATAGTTCCTTTGACATTTTTGACTAAAAATGGTATTCTACTTCCAATAGTTATAAAACAGAAAGAGAGGAAAAGCATGATTTATATACTATAAAATCATGCAGGAACGAATATGCAATATGGATATTTTGATGATGAAAAACGAGAATATGTAATCACCAGACCGGATACTCCTGCCCCCTGGGCGAACTATCTCGGGTCCCCGGAATACGGCGCTATTATCTCGAATAATGCCGGTGGCTATAGTTTTGCCAAGTCCGGCGCCGATGGTCGGATATTACGCTATGTTTTTAATAATTTTGATCAGCCGGGCCGTTATATCTATATTCGGGATAATGACAGCAAGGATTACTGGTCTGCCTCCTGGCAGCCTGTCGGTAAGGAGCTTACATCCTATAAGAGTGAATGTCATCATGGGACAGCATATACCCGAATGGTCGCAGAATACAGCGACATCCGTTCCGAAGCAATATATTATGTTCCGCTTAATGCCTCCTATGAGGTCTGGAATCTGAAATTAACGAATTGCTCTGACATGACTCGTAATTTATGCATAACTGGGTATGCGGAATTTACGAATAATTACAACTATGAACAGGATCAGGTCAACCTTCAATATTCACAGTTTATTACCAGAACTGCTTTCTGTGGTAATCGAATTCGACACACGACTCATGGCAATCTGGATAAACTGGAAGATGGAAAAACGATTGATAATAAGACAGCGACCGACCGCTTTTTTGGCTTAGCCGGAGCAGAAGCTTCCTCCTACTGCGGGGATAAAGATAAATTTTTGGGGCCTTATCATGGATATGGGAATCCCATCGGTGTAATCAATGGTAATCTGGGAAATGAGCTGAATTATAACGGAAATGGTTGTGGCGCTATTTCTACTACACTTACACTGGCACCCGGAGAAACAAAACATCTGGCGTTTGTCCTGGGTATGAAGCCTGATCGGGAAGCAGAAAGTATCTTGAAACAATATCAGAATCCGGGAGAGGTATGTGAGAAAGAGCTGGAGGAACTGATTACTTTCTGGCATGAGAAGCTATCGCATTTCCGGGTAAAAACGCCGAGTCCGGAATTTGACTCAATGATAAACACCTGGAATGCCTATAATTGCTTTATCACCTTTATCTGGTCTCGTGCGGCCTCCTTCTTCTATTGCGGCCTTCGTAACGGATACGGATATCGTGATACGGTTCAGGACATTCAAGGAATTATTCATCTTGCACCTGATATGGCAGAGGAGAAAATACGGTTCATGCTTTCCGCACAGGTGGAGCATGGTGGTGGGTTACCTCTTGTAAAGTTTACTCACAATCCGGGGCATGAAGATACACCGGAGGATGCCTCTTATGTAAAAGAAACGGGACATCCTGCTTACCGGGCAGATGATGCTTTGTGGCTATTCCCGACTATTTATAAATATGTTTCTGAAACAGGAAACCTTTCCTTTTTGGATGAGATCATTCCGTATGCGAATAAGGGTCAAGGCACTGTTTATGAGCATTTGAAGCGTGCGATCGATTTCTCCATGAACCATCTGGGGGTACACGGTTTGCCTGTCGGGCTACATGCAGATTGGAATGACTGCCTGCGACTTGGAGAGAAAGGGGAAACAACCTTTGTTGCTTTCCAGTTCTATTATGCAATGACAATTTTGAAAAAGTTCGCGCAGTATAAGGACGATAAGGAATATATAAAATACCTTGAGGATAGCCAGGAGAAGTTAGGTGCTATGATCGAGGAGCACTGTTGGGATGAGGATCGCTTCATCCGTGGGTTCACAGAAAAGGGAGAGACCATCGGTAGACGTTCCGATCCGGAAGCAAATATGTGGTTAAATCCACAGAGCTGGGGAGTGATCAGTGGCTATGCCACGGAGGTACAAGCCGATCTTGCTCTTGATAGCGTATACAGGATATTGAATACAGGGTATGGAGCAGCTTTAATGGACCCGCCGTACCATGAACATGCTTTTGATGGTGCTCTTGCTGTTATTTACAATGCCGGATCGAAGGAGAATGCAAGTATTTTTTCACAGACCCAGGGTTGGATTATTCTTGCGGAAGCTTTGCGAGGACACGGTGACCGCGCTTTCACCTATTTTATGGAGAACGCTCCGGCGGCCCAGAATGATCGTGCGGAAATACGTAAACTGGAGCCTTATTGTTACGGGCAGTTCACAGAAGGCAAACACAGTCCTAATTTTGGCCGTTCCCATGTACATTGGCTTACCGGTACTGCATCTACCATAATGGTAGGCTGTATCGAGGGTATCTTAGGGATGCGTCCGGACCCTTACGGAATTAAGATAGACCCTTCTATTCCGAAGGAATGGGAGAGCTTTGAGATTGAGAGAGATTTCAGGGGAAGGCATTTGCATATCGTGGTTCATAACCCTGCTCATGCAGAAGCGGGATGCAAAAAGCTTACAGTCGATGGTAAGGAAGTAGAAGGGAACTATATCCCTGCTGAGCTGCTAAAAGAGTATACAGAGATTGAATTGACGATGTCATAATTTTGTTATTCACTAAGGAGGTTTTTATGGGAATAATGAAAAGACCATCTGTCAGCACATTACCTGACGGAGGTAAATACTGGGAGCATCAGTACGAGAAATTCTTTCTTAAGACGTACGTGCCGGCAAATGATATTGATGGACAGACGAATAATTATTGCTTTCGGGCTCCATTACTGCTGGTTTTTGAAGAAAACAGGCAGAGTAGGGATGAAGCGATTGATTTTGCCAAGAAAAGCGGACTTAGCAGCATTGCGGCCGCAGTGGATTCAAGTGTTCTTTTTATTTATCCGACTGAGGAAGGTGGATGGAAGAATGCAACAGAGGAGTTATATGCATCCGTTATAGCTGAAGTCAAAATGGATCCCTGCTATTCGGACGGAATTGCCGAAATACATGATTTCTTTACACGCGAGTTCAAGGGATATTTTATAAGAGGTGCGATATTCAGAGCGGACATTTATAGCTTTGGCGAGTCGGCAGATTATGTCGCAAAGAATCTGCTGAAAACAATAAATGGTGAGTATCTCTGGGGTCCCGGTGAGATTACTCCTGCTATGTGTTCCATGCAGAATCTGAGTGTTATTCCTGCACCGGAACGTAAGGATATAGGGATATTGAGTGTCGGCAATTCCAAGGAAGTAAATGAAGCATTTAAGGATTGTACCAATCTGCTGATTAAGTCTGAGCCTGACTATAGGGCTGATTTTTATTCTTTTGTCCGTAAGTTTAAGATGTGGTGTGGCAATATGGAGATCGAGCCTGATTTTGGATCAATGAATATGACAGAGGAAGCCGGTAGCGTACTGGTAAAGACCTCGCCTGATAACAGAGGTGCATTCAGGGATACTACAGAACATAAAGTTGGATATTTTGCCTACTACAATAATGATATATTTGATCAGGGACCGGTCCCATTGCTTATGGGATTTCATGGTGGCGGCGATTCCTCGATGTACCTGACATTTGTTGCAGAATGGTATGAAATCGCACACAGATATGGCTTCCTGTATGTTTCACTTGAGAATCATCAGAATGTAACAGCCACAGAAGTTGTTGAAGTAATTGAGAGTCTTAAGAAACGCTATCATATAGATGAGCACCGCATCTATGCGACCGGATTCTCGATGGGAAGTGGAAAGACATGGGATATGTATCAGGAGTATCCTGATCTGTTCGCAGGGCTTGCTCCTGCAAGTGCACTGTTCCCGGTGAATAATAATCCATTTAGTCCGCCTCTCGGTGACAGACTGAATAGGACTGTTCCTGTTCCGATTTTCTATTCGGGTGGCGAAGACTCACATCTGCCTGAATTACCTTTTCAGGCCGATTCTGCTCTTGAAAGGATACAGTATGCTGCAGAGGTCAATCAGTGTAAGAGAAGATTTGACTTAAGCTACGACGATAAGGACAATTGGGCGGATCCGATATGGGGCTTTTCCGGTGATCGTGTCGAGAAGCTTTACGATGAAACCAGAGGAAGCTATTTGACCATTCATTACTTTGACAGCGAAGATGATGTTTGTCGAACCGCATTTGCAAGTGTCAGCGGACAGATTCATGAGTGCAGACACCATACTTGCGAGAATGCATGGAAGTTTATATCGCAGTTTACCAGGTAACAAGATTGAAAAATGAGGATGATGCTGAATTAGCTGATAAGACCGGTGGGTTATCTTACCGGTCTTATTTATATAAGTGGTTCATGTATATTATAGATAAATTTAAGCGAGGCTGATATCATTCTAATATTACGTAAACCGTGTCATTAGAGAGCAAAATATGTCAAGATTTATTATGAAATCAGTGATATAATCCGACTATGTATTGAAAAAGCTTTTGAAAAGGTGGTAAAGAGAATGAATGATATGATAGAAATCAAAGGTTTGCACCAAAATAATTTGAAAAATATATCACTTTCGGTACCCAGGAATAAAATAGTTGTCTTTACAGGCGTTTCCGGCTCCGGTAAATCGAGTATAGTATTTGATACGATAGCAGCTGAAAGCCAGAGACAGATGAATGAGACCTATACTGCTTGGGTCAGAGGAAGAATGCCCAAATATGAAAAACCAAAAGTCGATTATATTAATAATCTTTCGGCATCGGTTATCGTTGACCAGTCCAGACTAGGCGGCAACGCACGATCAACAGTAGGTACAATAAGCGATTTGTATTCAGCATTAAGAGTTCTATATTCACGCATTGGAACTCCGCATATTGGGACTGCATCGTATTTTTCTTTTAATGATCCGAATGGTATGTGTCCAAAGTGCTCCGGTTTAGGCAATATTACAGATATTGATGCAGACGGATTGGTGGATCCGGATCAATCCTGGAATGAGGGAATGGTCAAGCTTCCTGCCTATGGTGTCGGTAATTGGTACTGGAAAATATATATTGAATCAGGGTTATTTGATTTAGATAAGAAATTTAGGGACTACTCGGAAGAAGAGAAAAACATCCTTTATTATGGGGCAAAAACACCGGATGGGGAACAAATACACAAGAAAGTCGAAGGAATTGTTAATCAGCTAAGAAGGACTGTGTTAATGCGTGATACTTCCACGATTAAAGAAGCATCTGCCAAAAGACTGCTAAACCTGATTATACAAAAAGAATGTCCGTGTTGTCATGGTAAGAGACTGAATGATCACACTCTTTCCTGTAAGATCAATGGAAAAAACATTTATGAGATGTGTGAATTAGAATTTACAGGTTTAAGAGAAGAACTAAGAAAAATCGAAGACAAGAGAACAGTAACAATCATTGACGATATGGTGGAGTCTTTAGACAGAATGATAGATATTGGTCTCCCATACCTAAGTATGAACCGTGAATCCTCCACTTTATCCGGGGGTGAAGCACAACGCCTGAAGCTTGTCAGATACATGGGAAGTGCTTTATGTGGAATGACATATATATTTGATGAACCAAGTACAGGCATGCATCCAAGGGATGTTCATCGTATGTGTAAATTACTTCGAAGTCTTAGGGATAAAGGGAATACAGTTCTAGTCGTTGAACACGATAAGGATATCATTAGTATTGCAGATCATATTATTGATGTTGGACCGCTTGCAGGGAAAAATGGAGGTGAAATATTATTTGAAGGAAGCTATGAAAATCTTCTTTTATCGGGGACACTGACCGGTAATGCTATGAAAGAAGTCATTCCAATAAAACATAAACCGAGAATTCCCGTAAAGTATCTGTCAGTGAAGAATGCAAATTGTCATAACCTAAAAAATGTATCGGTTGATATTCCGCTGGGTATTCTCACCGTAGTTACCGGAGTGGCTGGTTCCGGTAAAAGTACGCTGATTAGAGATGTATTTGCTAAAGAATATGCTGAAGATATCGTACTTGTAGATCAGACTCAGATCACAGCGACAGGTCGTTCAACACCCGCAACCTTCCTGGGATTCTTCGATGATATAAGAAAGGTGATTTCGAAGGAAACCGATCAAGATGCATCGATGTTTTCCTTCAATAGTAAGGGTGGCTGCCCTGTCTGTAAGGGAAGAGGCATCGTTGTCACGGAACTTGTATTTATGGATCCTGTTACTACAGTTTGTGAAGAGTGTGAAGGAAAACGTTATAACAAAGAAGCACTTTCTGTTCAATATCATGAAAAAAATATTATGGAAATACTTGATATGTCGGCTGAGGAAGCTCTTGTTTTCTTTAAAGATCAGAAAAAAATAGCGAAGCAGATAAGAGCGATGGTGGAAGTTGGACTTGGATATCTCTCCCTGGGTCAGTCGACTTCTACATTATCCGGAGGAGAACGCCAGCGTTTGAAGCTTGCAAAACACTTGGATGATAAAGGAAGTATTTTTATCTTAGATGAGCCGACAACCGGACTCCATGCCTCTGATATTAAGAATATTATGATGTTATTTGAACGGTTTGTAGATAGGGGTAATACGGTTATCATTATTGAGCATAATCAGGATGTAATGAAAAATGCTGATTACATCATTGATATTGGACCGGATGGCGGTAGTAGTGGAGGTGAGGTTGTATTTCAGGGAACTGTAAAGGATATGGTAGAAAGCAGTTCAACAATAACTGCCAAATATATCAGAAAATCATTGTAAATGAAATGATCTGTTGCAGGTCTTGATGGGAGGAGAAAGAAATGGAAGAAAATACGGATTCTATGTTTAAGGAAGAAAACAAAAAGGATAATGTAAAAGCACCGTGGCAGGATGAAATGGAATTGGGGGATTTTGTGAGTTATTCACCATCTTATCGTGCGGGAGAGTATTTTTCGCTTTACGAGAAAAATATTTTCCCCTGCAGTACGGTAGGGGATATTACTTATTATCTGTATGACCCGGTGAAGAATGGAAAGGATGCGTCGAAACAATACCCGCTGTTGGTTTTCTTTCACGGAGCCACGAATGCACTTGTTGGGGAGCTATGCATCAATTACTGTGGCGGTGAGTTGTATGCTTCTGAAGCTTATCAGGAAAGCATGGGGGGAGGGGCTTACATACTCATTCCTGTTGCAAATGAGAAGAGAATGCCGGACGGTAATGTGATAGGCAGTTGGTGTAAAGACTATATTGCACCATGCATGGAATTGATCAAAAAGATAAAGGCAGAGATAAAAAATATTTCTAAGACGGTACTTTTCGGTAACTCTAGCGGAGCAACGTTTATCTGGGAGCTTCTCTTGAATACACCGGATGCGTTTGACGGATTTGTACCTATGGGAGCAAGCTATACACCTAATAAAGAGGAAATTGATCTGCTAAAAACGAAAAAAGTCAAAATGCTTCTGGCTCACGGCAGAAGAGACGAACTTTGTCCGTTTGAGGAATGTCTTGCCGGTATGGAAGAAGAGCTTCAGAAGATGGAGAACTGTATATGCTATTTCCCTGAGTGGGTTAGAAATTCAGATGGAGGTGTCGCGTCGATCAATTTCGGCTTTGAAATGGGGCAGCACTGTATTGTCAATGCGATACATTCAAATCTGATATTCGATGATGGACAGGCTTATGACGAGCGCCTGCCGGAAGGAGTGACCGGCTGGATACGCGACATATAGAAGGCGTAAGAGGCTTCCTTAACAGCCAAAACAAATTAAATTGTGATAGATACTCAATCATGCAGAAAACCATTTCAAAAAACTAATTCATAGTATGAATTGGAATTGAGATGGTTACTGCATTTTTTTGGTCATTTGGATTTCCCTCATAGAAAGTCTGTCCTGAGTATTGTATAATAAAACTAAGCTTTATTAACGATTACATAGGAGGTAAAGTTATCTATGGAGGAAAAAGCAACAGGTAAGAGAAAACTGGTAAAATGTCAGGTATGTGGAGAAATTTTTGATGCAGAGCTGGAATATTGTCCTGTTTGCGGTGTGGGAAGCGAATTCTTTGTTCCATACGAGGAGCCGGTAACAACATTTCGTAAGAATACCAATGAGGTGATTGTTATTCTTGGAAACGGAGCGGCAGGTATTAGCGCAGCACAGGCAATCAGGGAACGAAATGAGACCTGTTCTATCTATATGATTTCCAAGGAAGAGGAATACAGCTATAATCGTCCTATGCTGACGAAGTCTCTCAGTACCTTACTAAAGGCAGCTGAGATAGCCATGCACGATATATCCTGGTATAGGGATCATAATATCACGAATATTCTGGCTACTGAAGTTACGGCTTTGGACGTGGACCAGCAAGCTGTAACGCTCTCAGATGGAACTCAATTGCAATATGATAAATGTATCTATGCCTTAGGGGCGGAATGCTTCATCCCACCTTTCCCCGGTGTAGACAAACCCCAGGTAATCGCGATTCGTCATTTCTCAGATGTGAAAAAGATTAGGGAGCTGATCCCGAGGGTAAAAAACACAGTAGTCATCGGAGGCGGGGTCCTGGGACTGGAAGCAGCTTGGGAGATGAGTAAATCCTCCAAGGTGGCTGTCATTGAAGTGGCTGATAAGCTGATGGGAAGGCAGTTAGATGATGAAGCGGGCCAATTGATGGGAGAGATTATAGGAAGCCTTGGAATAGAATTTCGCATCAATGCAAAGATAATTGAAATTACAGGTGAGGGTAACGTGACAGGGGTACGACTGGAGAATGGTGAATTCTTCCCAGCAGACCTGGTAATCGTATCCTGCGGTATTAGAGCCAATACTTCTTTAGCCAAAGCAGCAGGTATTGCCACAGACAGAGCAGTGATCGTTAATGAAAGAATGGAGACAAATAAGAAGAATGTTTATGCCTGTGGTGATTGTGCAGAATATCAGGGAATGAATTATGCTATTTGGCCCGAAGCATTAGAGATGGGTAAGATTGCCGGAGCCAATGCAGCAGGGGAAGCCATTACTTACGAACAGGTACCCGCAGCCTTAACCTTTGAGGGAATGAACACAGCTCTCTTTGCAGCTGGAGATAATGGTAAGAACCCGGATAAAGTATATGAAACCATTGAATATAAGGATGAAGAGAAAAAGAAATATGAGAAGTATTTTTTTCATCAGGACAGCCTCGTAGGTGTAATCCTAATTGGAGATACTACCAAGATGGTTTCTTTGACTGAGGATTTGAATATAGGATTGGGGTATGGGGAGTTTAAGGGGAAGTATGGTTTTAAAGTATTGTAAAACCTAACCCTTTTACAATCATTTAAAGAGAGCGCACCCATAAAACAGAATACGCAAGAAATAAGGAAAGAAAGACATATAAAAGGATCAAAAATATCAAGAATGATATCCTAACGATAAGAGCATCGACAAATAATAATTACTGAAATTATGAGGCAGTATAAGCTAATGGGTACGTATAAGTATTGAGAAAGAAAGTTGATATGATTAGGGACCGGTAGGTTATTTTACCGTTCTTATTTTTATCTATACGAATATGTTTCTTTCAAGTGTTTTGTTATTACATACCATAACAAATCTAAATTTCAGATAAATCAACTAAAGTAATTGTCATAGCATAACAAATATAACTATCAAGAAAAATGTATGAATGATATAATGAAAAAGTCAGGTTACATAACCTGGAAATTAGAAATTTTATAGCTGATTTTCGGGGATAGAGAGAGTAAAAATTTAAATTAATTGTATTGAACAGGAGGCTGGTATGAATTTACCATATTCAGACGAACTGGATATTCAACATTTATCTCGTTTATTTGATAACATGAGCGAGTGTTATAAGCTGTTCTGGTTCCAGGCTATTGTTGACGCTATAATTGATGATAAAGAGAGAGTCTCCTATGACGAACTTATAAATCAGATGGTTGCCGATGCCTGGTATATGGTGTCGGAATATAAACTTAATCTTGGACCGAAGGATACTCTCGAGAATCTGGTTCATTATGCATATAAGCTTAGCGGACTTAAATCCAGTGAAAAACGTGATAAGATATTAGTTTTTCTGCAGAACAGTCAGGACAAAGAACTTATCTCCAAAAAGAGAGTACTTACACTTAATGTTCCGTATCGTTTGCAGGCTCCATTTATGCCCGATTTCAGAGGCGCTGACTGGGATGGTGGCTCCACTGATATTGCAGCTCGAATCAACAAACATCAACGTTTACTATACTATTTCAATATGATATCTGGTCTTCAGAGCGAGATCCGATTTGATAAGAGATGGATGGATTACATTAGTGTTAACCAGGAAATTATCAAGGGCTGGATACAGTATAATATGATTCTATATCTCCAACGTAGGAATCCGAGCGTTCCTGGTATAGCTAATAAGGTATATCCACCTGATGAGCGAAAACTTGAACGAGTAAAGAAATATTGGAAGCTCATTGTTACATTAAGGCCGACACAAGAAATTTATGGTGATATTGAGCTGACAACGAACAATATTTCGATTGATCATTTTGTTCCTTGGTCGTATGTGGCACATGATGAACTTTGGAATCTATGTCCAACGACCAGAAATATCAATAGCAGTAAAAGTAACTATTTGCCCGATTGGAGTAAGTACTTTCATAGGCTGGGCGAAATAGAGTACGAAGCTTATGAAATGGTGCAGAAATTTGAGACTGTCCATAATGAATTCGATAGATGTGTAAAGGAACATGTGAATAATCCAGATGTTTATAATAAATTGTATCGGCCAGGACTTTCGAAACCTGTATTTATCAGAAACTTGAAGGAGATTATTGAACCGGTTTATAAAGCGGCTAGTAATATGGGATTTGAATTTTGGAGGCTGTCACAATAATTATGGTATAACCGAGAATAGGTTTATCAAAACAGGAATTGAGTATTTTGCTAGGAGTGATGCGTATGATCGAGAAGATAAACCAGATTGAGGAAGGAGCAAGAACTGCTTTTATCGATTCGAGTTATAATTCGAATTTAGCTTTTAGGCCGCAATTTGTCTCGAACAATCTGAAAGAGGGGAAGAAAGTAATCTCATCGGTAGAAGATGAACTCATTAGGTGTGACCATTTCCAAATCAGCGTCGCATTTATAACTATGGGTGGAATTACGCCTTTGCTTCAGACATTGAAAGAACTTGAAAAGAGAGGAATTAGTGGAGAAATCCTTACGACTAACTATCTAAATTTTAGTGAGCCGGACGCCTTAGAGAAGCTGAATGGTCTAAAGAACATAACTTTGAAGATGTATGATGTGGAAGCTGCAGATGAAGGTTTTCATACAAAAGGATACATTTTTAAAAAGGATGAGATATACAGAATTATTGTCGGAAGTTCCAATATCACCAGCGCAGCTCTTACAAGCAACCGAGAATGGAATACAAAGATTGTCTCAACTGAACAGGGTGAGTACGTTCAGAAAATACTTGATGAATTTAATGAACTATGGAACTCTAAGTATGCACTTGATTTTGATGAATTCTTCGAACTTTATAAAGAACGTTATAAGATTGTAAAAAAGCAGCGTAAGTTAGCGCTTCAGGAAGAGATACCATCAATAGAGAAATTTAGGCTTTTTCCAAATGATATGCAAGTGGGGTTTATATCAAATCTTAAGAAGATCCTTGCTGCAGGAGAGGAGAGAGCATTGTTGATTTCAGCGACAGGCACTGGAAAAACTTATGCATCAGCATTTGCTATGCGCGAACTGGGATATAAGAGAGTGCTTTTTCTGGTACATCGAGGACAGCTTGCAAAGCAGACTAAAAGATCCTATGAGCGTGTATTTGATAGGACTGTTTCAATGGGATTAGTTGGCGCGGGAAATAATGATTATGACAAAGATTTTGTGTTTGCAACAGTGCAGACATTAAATCGTGATACTCATTTGTTCCAGTATAATCCAGATACTTTTGATTGTATTATACTAGATGAAGCCCATCACAGTTCTGCGGATACGTATCAGAAGGTTATGAATTATTTTAAACCGAGACTGTGGCTTGGTATGACAGCAACTCCGGACAAGCGTGATGATAATGAAGAAGGGTGTAACATTTATGAAATCTTCCATTATCAAATTGCTTATGAAATTCGATTACAGCAGGCTATGGAAGAGAACTTACTATGTCCATTCCATTACTTTGGTATAAGTGACATCTCTATGTTAGATGATAAGCAGATCAATACAAAACAGCTTGATGCTAAAGATTTTAACCAGCTTGTTAACGATGAAAGAGTAAAGCATATCATCGAACAAGCAGAGTACTATGGTTATAGTGGAGACAAAGTAAAGGGTCTCGTTTTCTGCAGTCGAATTGATGAGTCCGAGGAATTATCTGAGAAGTTTAATAAGTTAGGGTATAGAACAATTGCATTAAACGGAAGCGCTTCAGAAGATGAACGTGCTAAGGCCTTCGAACGTCTGGCTATGGATGAGGACGACAAAACGGATGAAATGCAACCCCTGGACTATATCTTTTCCGTAGAGATTTTGAATGAAGGGGTTGACATTGTTGAGGTTAATCAGGTAATTATGCTTCGCCCAACAGAATCTCCAATTGTGTTTATTCAGCAGCTTGGCCGGGGATTGCGCAAAAATGAGGGCAAAGAGTATGTTGTAATCCTGGATTTCATTGGTAACTACAACAATAACTTTATGATCCCGATCGCATTGTCAGGGGATCGTACTTACAACGCAGATCAAATTCGTAAATATGTTATCAGTGGTAACAATACCATTCCTGGGGCATCCACGATTCATTTTGATGAGGTTGCTAAGGATAAGATATTTAGATCTATTGATAAGATAAAAGGTATTAAAACGATTATCAGAGACAGCTATAAATCTTTGAAGAATCGCTTAGGTCGTGTGCCGTATCTAATAGATTTTTACGAGAATGGAGAAGTTGATCCGCTTGTCATTATCAGGGAATATAAGACTTACCAAGCGTTTTTGGAGTTTGTTGAAAAGGAACTTTATAGTGGCAGAATAAATGATCAGGAAATGCTCACGCTGGAATATCTCTCGAAAACAGTCTTGAGTGGAGTAAGACCGTATGAACTGATGATTTTGAAAGAATTCCTTGATAATCAAGAGATTGGAGCTAAGATGCTTCAAGATATGATAAGTGCTAAGTATGGATATGTGGTTTCGCTTGCTTCTATTAATGATGCCGCAAATGTACTTCAGGGACATTTTGTTAGCAAGGAAGATGAATATCAGAAGTATTGCCATATTGATATATTGCAATACGATGGAGAGGGCCGTATTCGTAGACTAGAAAGTTATGCGAAGAGACTAAAGCATCAGGAGTTTTACAAGCAGATATCTGATCTGATTGAGGTTGGACTTATAAAATACGACGAGAGACAACGTGGAGGAGCTACAGAAGTTAACAAGTTTGTTCTGTACGAGAAGTATTCAAGACGTGATGTGAGCCTACTAATGAATTGTGGAAGGGATCTTTCTTCAACTATGTATGGAATGAAGAGGATTGGCGATGATGTCTTTATCTTTGTGACATATCACAAAGAAGAATCTGATGATGAGAAGAATTATGTTGATGGTAAGCCCGATTATGCAGATTCGTTTGAGGATAATATGATATTTAGGTGGGACTCACAGATCGGTAAAGGTCTTGATAGTTCATATATGAATGATGTTATGTCAGCAAAGAACAAGCATCTTCTAGTTAAGAAGAGTGATGCTGAAAGCAATTTCTATTACATAGGTCAATTTGATGTGATAGATGTGATTGAATCTAAAAAACAGAACAATAAGGGTAAAATGGAACCAATCTGCAAGGTCAAAATGAAGATGCATCATTCGGTTCGTGATGATCTACTTAGATATCTTAAGAGCGGTTTGAAGGAGGAAATGACAGGATGAAAAACATAAAAGTAGTTGCAGCAATTATTAGAGATGGCGAGAAAATTCTAGCTACTCAGCGCGGTTATGGAGAATATAAGGGTGGTTGGGAATTTCCTGGCGGAAAGGTTGAGGAGGGAGAAACACCTGAAGCTGCTCTGATTCGAGAAATCAGAGAGGAACTCGATATAGAAATCGAAGTTGGAGAGTACATAGATACGATTGAATATGATTACCCGACATTTCATTTGTCGATGTGTTGTTACTGGTGTATAGTGAAGTCTGGTAATCTTGTACTCAAAGAGCATGAATCTTCAAAGTGGCTTACTAAGAATACACTAGATTCTGTGTTATGGTTACCAGCAGATATTACGATTATTGATAAGATAATGCAAGCCCTATAACGGTACTGTTTAGGAATATATTATAGCCATAATATCAAAAGGAAAGGAATATGATGTGTATGATATTATAAACATCACATTAGAATGAGATGAGTGCATCAAAATTAGTAAGAGATAAGATCCCACAAATCATAAAAGAAGAAGGAAAAACTCCGATAACAAGAACTTTGACAGATGAGGAATATCTTGTAGAACTGGATAAAAAACTAAATGAAGAAATAGCAGAGTATCAAGCAGACAAGTCTATAGAAGAAATGGCTGATATTTTAGAGGTATTATTTGCCATCTGTGAGGCTAGAGGACATACAGTAGATGAATTGATTGCTATTAAAGAATCAAAGAAAGAAGCAAGAGGTGGATTTGCTGAGAGAATCTTCTGGAGTGGAAACGAAGAATAGATTCATTTCCTTAGCGTAACTGTCACTAAAGGAACCATCAGGAGGAGCCTATGGAAGGATGCGCAATATGTAAAAAGCACCATGAGGATACCGAATTAATGATATACCAAGATCAATATGTATGGGTATGTCATTATATGCCGGATAAGGAGAGCAATACCAACTTTCTTGGTTACTATTTCGTAGAAATGATACGGCACTTTGACGGGATTCAAAATGCAACCGACGAAGAACTGGAAGCTATGATGAAGATCACGAAGCGTTTAGCCAATGCTCTTATGCAAAAGTTTGGGGGAGAAAGAATATACACCTTCATAACCGGTGACGGAGTAAAGCATATGCATGAGCATGTGGTGATTAAGCATAATGGAACACCACGAGAGTTAAGGGGCCTAAAGTGGATGAATGGCCAGGGGCACCCAGAGGTAGTTACGATGATATACTGGCACTAAACAAAGAGATGAAAAGCTTAATGGATATAGAATAAAGTATACGCGAGCCGATGACTTTATCGTTCATCGGCTCGCTTTTTATATTGATGGTTATCTCTTTCCTACATGGGGAGCATCCCAAAGTTTGTGTAAACCTTCAAACTGATGTAAAATAAAATTACTCAGTTTGGAGGTTTTATTTTATGGCAAAGAGAAGAAGGGACGAATCTCCCGAAAGACAGGCACTACGTGAAA
>JAEZKU010000013.1 GCA_023436065.1 Bacillota bacterium | reverse complement strand
ATCCTTCCAAACATGTTCACGCCTCTTAAAAGCGGTTCGCACAAATTATCAGTATTGAGCATGATAACTTTGGGTTTTGGAGGCGGGAATATTGCCTGATTTGACGGAGTTACCGTTGAAGAAGGTTTAGCGTTCCGGGGCGGCCTTGCGTTGAGCCAAATCTCCCCGACAAAGCTTTGGACTGAAAAATTTGTAATAGTAAAAATGTCGAAGAATAAAAATTGACGTCCGAGTCGATTGGGTTGACGATACCGCCCCATGCATCCCAGCCATTTCCAAAGTTCAGCACCTCCGTTTGGCCGATGAAGTACCTCCCCAACATGGAATTTAGAGCCGGAGTAGTAATATCAACAACCTCAATGGGTATATTTCTATTTCTTTCCGTCATATCAATTCTCCTAATCGAATTACTTGATATTATCATGATATTAATCGGCTCAACTAAATTTGTCTCCTTTATGTATTGTTTGATTAAAAAAGCAGAGGGTGCTACAATCCGATTAAATGTTGATATGATTAACAAATCATTCTGTGTTTTCTTTCATAAACTGAATTGTTTATTATACAGTCATCTAATTTTCCATTATATTTCAGAATTTTTGTGCGCTGGTACAATGAGCCGGAGATTGTGAATATGATTCCCTAATATCCTCCGGTATACTTTAGATAGTTTTACCTCGTTCTTGCTCCGTTTGGACGCTTCTTGGTAAAAAAGCAACCACCCAAAGAGGTGGTTGTTTGGTTATAATTAAGGGCCTTGAAGCCGCATTAAGAAGCGCTCCGGTGGAGCGATTTTAGCGGCCGGGGTTGTTCCGCGTCAGGCTGCGCAGCATGGAATGCAAGTAAAATGAAAAGGTGGCAAAAGAGTCCACTTATGTTTATCAGCGGCTAAGACGTGAACTTTCCATTATATTTAGAACCGGGCGATGAAGTGAACTCCCAATTATGTTTATCAGCGGCCACGACGTGAACTTCCCATTGAGTATAGCACAGGCACGATGAAAGGAACTTGCGTTATGTTAACCTGAGATTTATCGATATACTTATTAAGCAGCATAAATCGCAGATAATTTATATACCTTTGCGTCCTAACACCCAATATGGAGGAATAGAGATGATACGATTTGAATTCAGGGCAATTACCCGTGCTGACATCCCCCTGATGGCAGATTTACTTATCTCAAGACAGATCCTTGAAAGCGACATGTTCCCATTTCTCCAAAACTGCTCTCTCAACATAAAACACTGCAAGGACGTGCTTGAAAAGTTATTTGTGAACAGCACCGTCATCGGGGTAGGCGCATTTGTCGAGGATGAGTTGGTTGGCTATATTATAGGGGGGATCAAAGCTGACCCATTGAGGGGTAGGCATGTATGGGTCCCCTATGAGGGAGTAGCGTTCAGGGCGGATCAATCGCCCGAGCTTATCAGGACTCTCTATGCAAAGGTCAGCACTGCATGGCTTAAGCAAGGCTGTTTTATGCACTATGTAGTTGTACCTCTTGGAAATCAAGCGTACTTTGAGGCATTCCAGCGCCTTAGCTTTTTTATCCAGCAGGTACATGGAGTCATGAACCTGGAGGAATACCGACCCTTTGGACAGGTTTCTGATGTGGAGGTTCGCATTGCCGACAAAGCGGATCGCGAAAAAATGGGGCGTCTGTCCGGCATTATCCAATCATATCAGAATTCAGCGCCCACGTTTGAGCTTGTACTGCCCGAAATCATGGCGGATATAAAAGCTGGATACGAGAGCACTGTGGAGGACGGCGACATGACGATTCTTCTTGCAGAAAAGGACGGAGAGGAATTAGGTTTTCAACTCTATGAGACTGCCGCTCCTGGCTTGATGTCGCCCGATGGCGGCGCGGAACTCAATGTCGCCGGCACATATCCCTGCCGGATGGGTACCGGTGTTGGAAAGAAGCTGATGGATGAGGGCTGCTCTCTCATGAGAGAGCGGGGCATTCGTCATGTGATAACGGATTGGAGAATCACCAATCTCGCCTCCTCCACCTTCTGGCCCAAGTGCGGATTTAAATCAGTCGCCTACCGAATGGTCAGATATATCGACAACAATTGGGCCTGGGCAAGCCTTGACCATCAAGAGACTTGCTAATCCAATGTGTAATTAGAATCGCATTATGTTTAATTATTCCTGGCCACAGCTAGACCAGTGAATTTCAACAAAATATAAACCTCCCTGATATCTGCATATCGTAGAAGCCTTGAAACCACGCTTTATCAGGGCTTCCACGTTTTGGGAGTTATTTCATCGGCCTAAACCGCACTGTTTTTTTCATGTGAAAACGCTTACGTCAGATTGTATCCACCCACTTGAACCCACCAAAGTCAAGGTATGCAAAGCAAGGGTTGCCTAGCGTTTGCGGCTTTTGCATTCATGAACAAACAGGCAAAGGGGGACGATAACTGCTTATTTGAATGACAGTAGGCTTTACAAGAGGATATTTATTTGTCCAGAATAAACTCCGTAATTTTATCGTTGATGTGCTGCAGGCGTTCCTGGTTCAACATATACATGTGCGGACAGTTTTCCATCAGTTCGCTGTAGACCAAATTCGGAATGATGCTGCTCGCCCGCCGGATAACCTTTTCGCCGGGAAACAGCACGTCTTTGTCTGCTGCAAACACGACTGTGGGCGCAGTGCATTTCGACAGCGCATCGGCATGCGCGTTGGCCGGCATCTGCGCCTTCACATGAACATTTCGGAAGGTCGCTTCCACCATCTCAATATTGTTGTCGTCTATATCATTTTCCGTGATGGCCATCGGCAAAATGGCTTTAATCAGTCTTTTCCTGTCCGGTATTAAGCGATATTTCATCATTGGGACGCCCAGTTTCAGCAATACGGAACCCAAAGATATATTCGCAATGCCCGACGGCACGATAAGAATTGATTTGGCTACTTTTTGAGGGGCGTATTCCATCAGTCTGATTAAAGCGCCGCTTCCAAAGGAACCGGCCAAGCAGACCATTTTTTTAAAACCCAAAGCGTCGATGATATCGCTAGCCCATTGCCCATACTCTAGATTAACTGATGATAGCACTGTTGGTCACTCAGGCCGGGGTGGCCAATGGTGTCGGGCGCGTAAATCATGAAATGCTCTGCCAGCGAAACGTGGTATACGAGCGAGTGAGGATTCGTGGAATTGCCACCGTGAAACATTAGGATAGGTATGCCGTCTGGTTTTCCGCCAACGAGTACATGAGTATTGCCAAATCGTGTTCTCACATATTGGCTCTCGAATTCAACATTAAGTTTTTGCAATTGTCTGTTGTACAGCTCTTTGATTTCCTTCTCTCCGGCGTCGTTCCTGTAAATCGACATAGTGTAATACCTCCTGGTTTTTCGTTGGCATAAATTACTTTTCTCGCTCTTGCATTATATCATCGATTTGTTCGAAAGCAGAGTGTGGTTGAGGCAATTGATAAAGGAAACTGCGATCTCCGCCGCGTCTTTGTCCTACTCGGAATCGGCCGCTATGTTAAATACCGAATGAAAAAAATTGAGGATATGAGTGATAAAGAAGTAATACAAAAGTGCCATTGGTGGTATGAAGAAAACAGTCTTGTTGACGATTACAAGGCTTTTGAAAAAAAGATGTTATCAGGTCGCAAATTTCAATTTGTAGTTTGGCGGTTATGCAAACTTCGCATTATGTTTAACCTGAGAC
>JAEZKU010000049.1 GCA_023436065.1 Bacillota bacterium | reverse complement strand
GCAGCTTCTAATGCAGCTAATCTGGCGTCATCCTCGATTTTTGCGTTTACAACTAAGGCTAATTCATATTGATTCATAGTTGTTTGGCACCTCCTTCTGGTCTCTGGCCCTTTTCTAATGCTTGCTGACTGACGAAGAATCAGCCTTCATTTAAAGAGCAAGGAATTTAATGTATAACATATCACAATGAATTATGATATCATAGTTTTTCGAACAATACAACTTCTTTTTTCGCTAAAATTTAAATATTTCCTATACAAAATAACGAAAATATCCGTGTATCTCCTTAAACGAAGTCCATCCTGAAGCTTTCTGAGCTTCAAGATGGACTTCGTATTAATATATAATTATTGAAAGGAGCTTCACTTAGCAGGAAATGTCACCTTCCATGTGGGTGTTTTATTTATTACTCATACAGGCTACTGTAATCAACCAGCCTTTTGTTTAGCAGAGACAGGATATCCTCCGGTTCCATGTCCTTCGCTGCCTCTACCATAATCAGAACCGGCGGGAGATCTGAATTTAAGTTTCTTCTGACAAGCCTTCTCTTCACTGCAGATAATCGGGACAGAAAACTGTCGACGTTCTTAGGTATTACAGCAATGGCTTTCTTATTGTACACGCTCATTATGATAAATTCCTTAATCTCGTCAAATGAGATAAAACCTATTCCACTGATCGAAGAACTATCGATAATCCCCTCATGAGTAATGGTAAGCAGCTTTCTCACCTTCATCGAATTAATCGCAGACACTGTAAACAGGATCAAGAACACTAGCCCTGCCATGATACCGGGTACCCAATAGCTTGACTTACTCTGCTTAATACCCACCACCGCCAAGGACGCAGACGCAATCAAAAGCAGCAGGCTTCCCATCACCATAACAAATGCCTTATAATTCACCTCTTCAATTACGATATCTCCCACAAGCGCTCCCCCTTTGGCCCTTATAATCAGATTAACCCAATTGTATCTGTTTCCTAATATATTTGCAATATAAAATATTGCAATTGAAATCAAAAATATTTTCAAAAAATTTTTTAAAAAAATTACTTTACCTGTCGTAGTAATTGTGCTATACTGTAACTACTACGACAGATAAAGTAATTATTTCATCAGTCGTAGTAGTGAATAAAACCCTTTTTTCAATACTAATTTCAAGGAGGAACGGATTTGATCAGCAGTGATGTCATCCGGGGATATAATGATACTATTATCCTGTTTCTGCTCCTCGAAGGGGATTCTTACGGATATGAAATATCAAAAAAAATAAAGGAAATATCCGATGAGAAATACATTATGAAGGAAACCACCCTTTATTCAGCCATTAACCGGTTGGAGGATAATGGGTGCATCGAATCCTTCTATGGGGACGAAACCTTCGGAAAGCGGCGTACTTATTACAGGATAACCCCAAAAGGTTTAGCGTATTACAAGGAAAAATGCAAGGAATGGGATCTTACCCAGGACGTAGTCAATCGATTTATTAAGGAGTGGAGAGAATAATGGAAACAATAAAGACCTATCTCGATAATTTATTTGCAAACCTGCCCAAGACGGCAAAGGTAATGGAGTTAAAAGACAATATCCTGGCTAATATGGAGGATAAATACAACGAGTTAAAGAGCCAGGGAAAGACAGAGAATGAAGCCATCGGAATCGTAATTTCAGAGTTTGGTAATATTGATGAGTTGGTCAGCGAGCTTGGTATTCAAAAAAACACCGAAAGTCCTAAGGGAGTGCTGGTAACCCGTGTTGAGGCAGAAGGCTATCTTCAGGTAAAACGTGTGAATGGTCTTCAGGTAGGAATTGGAGTCTTATTATGCATTTTAGCTCCGGCAACCTTAATCCTTTTATCCACCTTAGTGGAGAACGGTGTTATCTTCACTAATCTGAACGAAGACGCCGCATACATGCCGGGCCTCATTGCACTGTTTTTGCTCATTACGATAGCTGTCGGTATCTTCATCTACTCCGGCATGAATTTTGAACGCTATAAATATATGGAAGAGGGTGTTCAGCTCCCTTATGACGTGGAAACTTCCCTGAAACAGAAATATCAGAGCTACAACTCTACCTATTATTTATGTGTCATTGTTGGCGTATGTCTGTGCATCCTGTCTCCGGTTATTTTGCTTGGTGCATCCTTACTTGGCGATAACATAACAGAATACGGTGTATCGGTGATGCTGACCATCATTGCCTTTGCCGTATTCCTCTTTATCACCTCCGGCACAGTCCGTGAAGGTTATGAAAAGCTTTTAAAGGTCGGTGACTACGCCCCCAAAATGAACAAAAAAGAGGATAAGGTAATCGGTGCCGTAGCCTCCGCCGTATGGCCTCTGGCGGTCATAGTCTTTCTGTTTTGCGGTCTCGTATATAACCTGTGGTACATTGCCTGGATCGTATTCCCGATCGTAGGTATCTTATTTGGAGCTTTTTCGGCAGTCTACAGTATTCTCGCAGGAAAAGACAATAATTAAGAACCTGAAGAAAAAAGCTTCATATAATCGTTATAAATAAAGAAGCGATATGATCGGCGGCATTGTATGATTGCCGCTGATTTTATTAAGGGAGTGGGAGTATTCATGAAAGAAGAATTTAATCTGGAACATTATTTAAGTGATGGGGTTGAGAATATCGTAAAGAATGCTATTCGATCCTCCTTATCCAATCCGAAGGAGAGTATCTTCCTTGCAAAATATGCAGTGGCAGCAAAAAACGCCCGTAACCTAAGACATATTGCTGAGGAGAAGGGAGAGCACATTCCTCCGTTTCTGATTGCAAGTATTGCCAGCACCTGCAATTTGTATTGCACCGGCTGCTATGCAAGGGCAAATCATTCCTGCCATGAGCAGAAGGACAGCAACCAGCTGGGGGAGCAGGATTGGATGAGAATATTCAAAGAAGCAGAGACGCTGGGTATCAGCTTCATTCTTCTGGCGGGCGGAGAGCCGCTGACCAGACGTGAAGTAATCGCAGGAGCCGGGAATATCCATAATGTCATGTTTCCGGTCTTTACGAACGGTACTCTGCTAAGTGAAGACTATATCACGCTCTTTGATCAAATACGTAATCTGGTTCCCATCCTCAGTATTGAAGGGGATGAAGCCACCACAGATCAAAGACGTGGTGCAGGGGTCTATCAAAAAGTCACCGAGACAATGGATCGCCTTAAGAAAAGAAAAATCCTGTATGGTGCATCCATTACCGTAACTAAAGATAATATACATGAGGTAACCTCTCCGGCATTTCTTGAGCATCTGCAGGAAAGAGGCTGTAAATCAGTGATCTACGTGGAATATGTACCCATGACCGAGGATACGAAAAAGCTTGCACCCGGGGACCCCGAGCGGGAATTCCTGAAAGAAGCGTTGGAAAAGCTACGCACCGGCATAAAAGATATGCTCTTTATCTCCTTCCCCGGAGACGAGAAAGCCTATGGCGGCTGTCTGGCCGCAGGCAGAGGCTTCTTTCACATCAATCCTCAGGGAGGAGTCGAGCCCTGTCCCTTTTCCCCGTTCTCAGATACGAATCTATGTAGTGTTACACTGAGGGAAGCTTTGAACTCACCTTTGTTCCGTAAATTAGGTGAACAAAACCTAATGACCAAAGAACATTCGGGAGGATGCGTACTCTTTGAGCAAAGGGATCAGGTGCAGGCAATTCTTGCAGAGAATTAATTTGTTCTGTTCCACTCGTCTGACAGGATCGCGTACTCGTATGTATCCTGCCAGAGGGGGTTTCCCTTCTCATCCTTACGAAAGAAAACGTTCTGAAGCAGGTGCCCTTCTCTTCTCATGCCCAGTCTCTCCAGCAGGCGCCAGGAGGCATGATTCTCAGGATTGCACAAGGCAGTTACTCTTCTTACCCCCTGGTTCTTAAAAGCATCCTCCAGCAATGCCGCTGCTGCTTCTGAGGCATAGCCTTTTCCCTGATAGTTAGCATTGAAGACATATCCCAACTCCCAAGTACCGAACTCCTGCTCCGAGAAATACAGATTTCCGATGACCTTACCGGTTTCCCTTATACATACCGCATAAAAGTTCTCGTTTTTAGATCTCTTCACCGCCTCAAGACGGCTTTCTTCCTCAGTAAAAGCATCATAAGGTTCATACTTAATCACCTTTTTGTCTGATAAATATTCATATAAATCCATCCAATCATCCGTGTGAAAGCCGCGGATATATAATCTCTCTGTCATTAATTCTATCATCTGATTACCCCCGTTCATAATTAATCTTTGCTGAAATGACATCACCTCTGCTGGTTTCTTTATTCTTTTCTTCCGAATTTCTTGTTGTAGTTATCTAGGCAGTGCTCTATGATAGCAATTGCCTCCTCCGGTCCTCCCAGCTCATTCACCGCAGTTTCCTTATGCTCCAGCTCCTTATAAACGCTGAAGAAATGTTTCATCTCACTGAAAATATGCTGCGGCAGCTCGCTGATATCCCGAAACATATTATAGGTAGGGTCGTTGTAGGGTATTGCGATTATCTTCTCATCACCCATGCCATTATCGATCATCTTCATGACACCGATCGGATAGCAGCGGACCAGGGACAAGGGTTCAATTGGTTCGGAGCAAAGCACCAGTACATCCAAAGGATCCAGATCATCCCCATAGGTTCTCGGAATAAACCCGTAATTTGCAGGATAATGTGTCGAAGTATACAGGATACGATCCAGGATGATGTATCCTGTTTCTTTATCCAATTCATACTTTTTCTTACTTCCCTTTGATATCTCTACCACCGCAATAAAATCCTTCGCTTTTATCCTGTCCTGATTTATATCATGCCATATATTATTCATTCTGATTACCTCCAAGGAAACATCTGATTATGACGGTACAATGTATATCGTATCTATGATTTTACCATAGTATTATGATTCTACAATGGGTGTTTTATCAAACTTACCGTTTATGGGTAAATTTTTACCGTTCATGGGGTAAAATATTGTAAAATTTTGCTTTTTTCGATATATTTATTTTGTCGATAAATGAAAAGTAAGTTCTCCAAAGAAACAGTTCACTTTTCTTCTCTGAATCGAATAAGCTGTACCCCAAAAAAGCAAAATCTACCCCCACAGATTTTGCTTTTTACTTATAATTAAACAATAAAACTTATTTTATTGCATTATTTCCATTTTTTGTCACTTATTGTTGCAAATATTCCTGCAATACATTATAATTAACTATAAACCAGATACTTAGGGGGGAAGTAGCTGTGCGTGTGGCTATATGTGATGACAACAAAATGATACGCAGTATTACTACTCAATTACTTCAGGATTACAGCAACCGGATGTCAGTTGATTTTAGCATTATTCCTTTCACATCAGGGGAAGCGCTGCTGCAATATTCAAATAATTTTGAAATTGTCTTAATGGATATTGAACTGGGAGGAATCGATGGTATAAGCACCACAAGCTTAATTCATCAAAAAAATCCGGACACCCTTGTCATACTTCTGACAAGCCATGTCCGTCGCTTTAAAGAGGGTTATAAAGTAAATGCGTTCCGTTTTATGACTAAACCGATTAATAGAGATGAATTTTTTGAATATATTGATGATGCAGTTGCCGAAATACTTGGTCACAAAGTCATAACCTTAAGGAAAAACGGTGTGAATGTCAATATTAATCTAAAATATATTCTTTACATCTCAGCGCAACAGGGCTATACAGAGGTATGGACCGCAAAGGATACTTACCGTAGTGAATACAGTCTTGTCATGTGGGAGGAGTTGCTTGATCCTAAACTGTTCTTCCGATGCCATAAAAAATATCTGGTAAATATCAGTCAGATTGAGAAACTATCAAATGATATCCACCTAAAGAGCGGAGATATCGTTGAAGTATCCAGACGAAAATATCCGGAGCTTCGGGAATTATTTCTGAAATATAGTGCCCTGCATTAAAGGGTTGATTTAGCTTCTGTATCATCTATAACGTTTTCGGTTCTTTCAAGAGCCTTCCCGGTTATTCCCTACTTCCCTCTTAGTTTTTGCTTCAGTTTTATAAACCGTTCCTCAGCTTCCAAGTCCTGATAGGCCGGATCATTCAAAACCCGGCTCTTGATATCCGTCCAGATCGCCTCAAGTCCTCTGAGGGTATCGGTATCCAGGTCCATCGTCCTAAGGTAAGTATCCACCACATCGAAAATACGATTCCCATGCAGCGTGAACTCTTTCTTTTCCAGCTTGAGTACATATTGTGTAAACAGCTCCAGGATATCCAGTGCTTTTTCTTTATTTCCCTGTGCTGTATAGCTTCTTGCTGCAAGGAGGTAAAAATTGATGAGTACGGCGGGATGCAATTCCTCGACCTCGAACAACTTACACACCCCACTGAAGATCCCATAGAACAAGTCAGTTTTTTCCGGATTATCAGCATAGAGTGTAAAGAAATCCGTACTGGAACTGATTAGGTTCAGCAGATTGAGATAGGCAAACCCCTGAAGGTATTCCATAGCCTTCTCCTTATCCCCCTTCATCTGATAGGCTTTTACTATCAGACTCTCGGTCCTTGCCATAGGGATAGAAAACCTCTCAAGAAGTTCAATTGCCTCCTCAGGTTTTTGCAGGCTGAGATAACATACTGCCTGCATATGGATAGACATCTTTGCCATATCCACGTCCGGTGTTCCTTTCTCTACCCGGATGAAGAGCTCCAGTGTTCTCTCAAGAATTTTGTTAACCTCTTCCGGCGTACCGGCCAGGCTGTAATGGTTGATCAGCAGCACTGCGATCTGATACTGCAGCTCCCAACAGGAAAAATACTTCTTAAGATACTCCTCACATTCAGCATAAACTAACGCAAAGGGCTCCTTCATGAATTTATCCTTCAAGCGGTGGAAGAGCTTACGTATTTCCTGTTTCGTCAGCTGAGGTTCATAACCCACCAGCTCGTCGATGGAGATATCAAAGTAGGCTGCAAGCACAGGTAGGAGCAGTATATCCGGATAACTCTGCCCTGACTCCCATTTGGATACCGCCGGCTTTGATACACCGATGTGATTAGCCAGTTCCTCCTGTGTCACACCTTTTTCTCTTCTCTTATTGGCAACGATTGATCCAATCTGTATTTCTCCCATAGTCCCTCCTTAACCCTTCAGGTATCGTATTTCTTCGTTTTCTGATGATATTGTAAGTCGTATTTGTTCCATTTACAATGGATTTACAGTTAACTTCTGTTAATTTAATTAACCTTTGGTTAACTTACAGCGCCATTTTTTTACATATTTATTAAATATAGTACAAATAGATGGGTTTACTATATGACATATTATGCTATACTTAATATAGTATCATTTTTCTATACAGGAGCCGATCAGAGCAAAAATACATATCATGAAGGAGTTTACTGGGCATGCTTGGTACAGTAGAAATTTTGTACAAGAACTTTAACGACAATCTGTTTAATACGGTCTGCGACCGCCTCGGAATCAATAAGGAAGAAGCGTTCGAGGATTCAGCAAAAACCACCTGGGTCAATCCCGATCCTGAGTGTGCTATCAAAAAAATTCATTGCTACAGCGTTTTCTATAATATCGGAAATTGGGGCCGGATCTGGTGGGTAGTCATCACCGTGGATCTCCGTCAGCTATTTCAGACAGAAGGATATACACCCGTTCCCGCCAGTCGGATCGGAGAATTGGAGGAGAAGGTAGAAAAGCTGTTGACGGATAGTCTCCAGATAGATTTCAGAAGCTATCTTCCCGATATCCTCGGAGACGATATTTTGGATAAGCGTATCTCATACCTGGAGTATATGATTTATATCAAAAACGATCATGTTGATCAACTGATGAAGCGGCTGGAGCGTGCATATTTTGATGAGAAACAGCTGGATCCGGGGTATTATGACCGTTATTGGATCCGCAATGCCACACCTGCCTTTACGATCAATAAGATTGATGAAAACACGATCAGGCTCTGCATCAAGTGCAAGGAGACCGCTATCAAAGCTATGTACAAGAAGGATTCTGAGCCTTACGTCGGAGTTGCAAACAGCATCATTTTCAACAAGGATAATGTAGTGGATATCTTCTGCAAACAGATCAGAAAATATACTAAGCCCATTGTTTTTGAAGAGCTGAGCAAAGAAGAAATAGAACGGAATATATAACTGCATTTCTGATTTATGAAACGGGCTCACCGTGCAGATTTTTTTGCAGGTAAGCCCGTTATTTATTTGATGCTGCAATTCTTCCCACACAAAATCCTAATCCACTGTGATTAATCCGATACCTTCGATCAATTGCTTTCCTTCATCAGATTTTAAGTATTGGAAGAAGGTCTGTACTATCTCATTTTGTGCTGAGATTTCTCCGACAGTTGCCATCACGAAGGGACGGCTTAAGAAATAGGTTCCGGCCTTAATATTCTCTGCGGTAGGCTCTACACCCTCCAGTTTTAATGCTGTTACACTGCCATCCAATACATCCAGAGATACATAGCCGATGGAGCCGGGAATGGATGCTACCTTAGCCATAACACCACCTGTGCTGTTGATCTCATTAGAGTACCTGCACTGATCCTCTATTGCCAGGAGCTCCTCAAACGCTCCCCTGGTACCGGAGCCTGCCTCCCTTCCTATGACTACGATTGGCTGGTCTGCTCCGCCAAGGTCCTTCCAGTTTGTGATCTCACCTTTATAAATCTTAATCAGCTGATCCTTCGTCAAATCAGTCACAGAATTAGACTTATCTGTCACTACCGCAATACCGTCAATTGCTACGATATTCTCTACCGCTCCGGCACTCTTCTCTGTATCCTTTAAGTTTCTGGATGCATTCCCGATATCTACTGTCTTTGCAAGAACTGCTTCAACTCCTGCACTCGAACCGATAAACTCAGCAGATGCCGTTACACCGGGATACTTATTCATAAATGCTTCAATTGCCACATTAGCAAGCTTCTCCATAGAGGTGGACCCGGCCATCGTAAGTGTTCCGCTTAAATCTGCTGTATCATCTGCTGCCGGTGCCTGAACCGCTGTTGTCTCTGCAGCTGCTGAGTCTGTGGTCCGGCTGTTGTCAGCCTTTGTACTATTATCCTTGGTACATCCACTGAGGATGCCTGTAGCCAGCATTAAGATCAATAATATAATTGATATTCCTTTGAAATTCTTCTTCATCCTTATTCTCCTTCTTCCTTCTTATTCATTTCTTTTCTCTCTCTTTGCTACAGGTTTAATTTATCACGAAATACGAATCAAAAATATCATGCTAACGTATAGATTTCGTTAATTTTATGTAAAAGAAAGCCCATATGATGTGAGATAACAGACTCAGTATTCCTATCTGTACCGATAATTTCACATCATATGGGCATTTCATGATTTATTACCAGGATTAAAGTGTCAAAAGGTGCTTCGCACATTCTGAGGCTCTCCCCAAGCTCCCATTGCCTTTCCGTCCCAGCCAAAATAGGTCCGACAGGTGGTAGATACAGGTGCCAGCTCCCGAAGCTTTTGTTCTACACTCTTTTCTCTGTCTGTAAGGCTATCCTCCGCCAATACATTCTTAATACTGCAAAGTATTACCTCACTGTCCTCCAGGGGTAGGAACTGCTTTACCTCAAGCTCGAATACCACCGGGCTGCAGCCAAGAACCGGTACATTCAGAACCCGTCCCTTCTCAACCTCTAAGGGGATATCCATCTTCTCAGGAGAATTCCCGTCCTTATTACCGAAATAATCGGCCAGTGGAAGCATCGCTTCGGTTACAATATTGGCTGAAAACACACCATTGGCGTGAATCCGCTGTTTCGTTAGCTTCTCCCCACCGATGCATGCCATAACACCCAGCTCCTTATCCCAGATATAGCTGAACCAGCAAAACAATCCAAAATCCGGTGTCCCATCCTCCTGATAGGTTCCATACACAAATAGAGTCTGGGGACAGAAATCATTTGATACAGGCATTGATATCTTACTCATTCATATTCCCCCCGTTTAGGTTATCCAGAATTCTCTGCAGATACCCTTCCAGCTGAAGAATCTCCTCCAGCTCAAAGCCCTTGTAGTATATTTCATTCATTCGATCAGATACCTCATCATAGTCCTGTTGAAGTTCTTTTGCTGTATCCGACAGAACCACAAGTATCTGCCTTCTGTCTTTCTCGTCAAAGCATCTTTTAATCAGACCGGATGTTTCCATACGGTCCAGCATACTGGTCAGCGTCGTCTTGGCAAGCCCGGTTCTTCTTGACAGCTCAATGATCGGTATGCTATCAGTCTGCCAGAGTATATAGAGAATTCTGCCCTGTGCACCGTTAAATGCATCAATATTCTTCTCAGCCAGTATCTTGTCAAATATTCTGCTTCCCACCTGCTTAATCTGTGAGATCAAATGTCCTCCGCATGATTTGTACAGTTTCATTCGCCTCCTTTACAAGTGGATTGTACTATATAGTACTACATGCCGTCAAGCAGAAATTCTACACTATTCATATATGATTCTGGGTGCCTTACGGACCGTAATCTTCCAGTTGGATCCTGTCATAATATTATACGCTTTGGAGAAGGAACCCTGGTTAATCGCAACAGCGAGATTATCAAGCGAGTTCACATAAAGAAGAGGCTCTCCCACATTGACATCTGCAAAGGATTTGGCATATCTCATAATATTGCGGTACACCTCTCTGGTATCATTCTGTATCATGATTTCAACCCTGCCACCGTAACTGACACCAAGCTCATTAAACAACCTTTTACTGATATTCGTCCAGAGACTTCCGAAGCGCACGTCCTGCACGTCAATGGTTCCCGTTACGATATCTCCCTCTATCAATGCTTCTACGATGGGTAATTCCACAACACTGTTTATCTCCACAGGAGGTCCGACCTCCTCGAAGGATATGACGCCTGCTGCCAGTCGCGCTCCTGTATAGGCATAAATATCACGGCCATGGAAGGTGTAGGAATCACCGGAATTCGGCAAGCGGTTTACCGTCTCGTCAATTTCCCTGGCATCAACTATTTGTTTCAATCGTTTTATATGAGTCAGAGTCCCGTTATCCGGGGTTATGATGAACTTTCCATCCTCAGTCTTAACTGCGATACTCCGTCTTGTTGAACCAACCCCCGGATCAACCACGGATACAAAGACGGTATCCTTCGGCCAATAGCTAACCGTCTGAATTAAGCGGTAGGATGCCTCCCAAATATTATATTGTGGAATTTCATGCGTCAAATCATAAATACGAAGCGTAGGATTCACTGAATATGCAACTCCGTACATTGCACTGACTGCACCGTCAGCAATGCCGAAGTCGGATTGAAAAATTAATACACCACTCATGTTCTACCGTGCCATTCCTTTCTTATTGTCGTATTCTTGTCTGGATCTATGGATATTACTGTACCTTAGTAAGATTTATCCCCCAGTCCTCACCAAAGCCAACCCCGTATCTTTCCTTAAAGTTATCCATACTGAGGGCAATGGAGGCCTTCATTAATTCATTTGTATATAGGACCGCTTCTCCCGGTTTCACGTAACCGAAGGATTTTGCAAAGGGTACTGTCTCATGATAGACCTCTGTCCCCTTGTGAACTATCCTTACGTCTACTGTATCACCGTAACAGAAACCGTTAGTCAGAAGTAGCTCCACACTGATATTGCTCCAGAGATTCCCGAAGTTGGGATCACAGATCTCAAGAATTCCCTCTGCGGTGTCCCCTGACATTGTTCCTTCCCGGATTGCATGCTCAACAATTTCTTCAACTGAGTAAGCCTGTCCTACCTGTTCATAGGTTATGATTCCGCTTGCAAGCCTTGCTGCACAATAACCAAATAGGTCTCTTCCATGAAAAACACTGGTCCCCTCGGTAGCTTTTAATCTGTTCACAGTTTCATCGATTTCCCTGACTTCAGCAATTCCCACATAGTGCTTGATGTGTGAAAGTGCCCCGTTATCCGGTGTTACAATATAGTAGCCGTCCTTAGTCCTCGCTACACAGGCTCTTCTGGCTGTACCGACTCCAGGATCCACCACCGAGACAAAGATCGTTCCTTTAGGCCAAAAACGCATGGACTGATATAAGCGATAGGAAGCACTCCAGGTGTCAAAATGAGGGATTTCATGAGTACCATCGAATATCTCCAGAGTCCGGTCCACGCTTTTCACTACACCATACATCGAGCAGACCGCTCCTTCTTTATATGTAAAATCCGTTTGAAATACTAAGATTGGCTTATCCATATATTAATCCTTTCTGTTTTACTCCGAAGATCTTTGTTATCAATATAGATTATGTAATCTTCAAACCTGCCAGTCGTATCATTGTCTCCTTATAAATCTCAAAAAGCTCCGGGATTCTTTTAAGCTCCAAGCGCTCATTTGCCTTATGTGCAATCGGAGAGTCCCCTTCCCGCGCAGGACCGAACGCAACACAGTTCGGAATTGCTTTACTATAGGTCACTCCTCCGCTTATGAAGGGCTGCGCCGTACTGTCTTTACTGACTTCACGGTATACTGACAGTAGTACTTTCAGATAGGGGGAAGCAGCTTCTGCCAGGGTAGGCTCATCATCGTAGCTAAGGATAACCCTAACCGGAGCCAGAGCCTCCTGCAGCTTCTTCGTCAGAAGCTCAGAGGTAATACCCTTAGGATATCTGCAATCGATTTGCGCTGTAAGCTTTCCCTTAAGGATCTTCAGAACACCGAGATTAATCGTAAGCTTACCCATGGGAGCAATATCATATGCAAGCCCGGCACCCTTACCATATGAATCACTAAAGCAGCTATACAGCAGTTCCGCCAGTGGATCCCTGCATACCGAGGCAATCAGCTTCAGCAGATATACGGTAGCACTGAAGCCTTCCTCCGGAACTGAGGCATGGGCTGCCTTTCCCTCTAGGACGATCCTCGTATACTCTCCGTCACAGCTTACTTTGGCAGCGTATTGGTACTTTCGGAGTTCTTCCCGGAAGCGTTCTGCATAAGAGGTACCTTTCAGCTTTGCTTCGGCAATGGGGCTGACCACATTGCACTGCACCCCGCCGTCAAATTCCTCGATACAGGTTGATATCTCCCCCTCCAGGGTCCACATCAAGGCTCCCTTCTCTCCCAGAGAGTAGGGGAACTTTCCATCGGGAGTAAAAGCAAAATCCGGCGGGCCCGCCTTCGCTATATAATACTTCATATCATGCATCGTCCGTTCCTCATCACAGCCTATCACCAGACGAAGCTCACGATAGCAGGGTATCTTATTCTCCCTGATATACTTTAATGCGTAATAGGTTAGGATCAAGGTCCCCTTCATATCTACGGTTCCTCTGCCATAGATATAATCTTCGGTGACAGTACCGCAGAAGGGATCCGACTCCCAGCCTCCTCCCGGCGCAACCACGTCCACATGGGAAGCCACATCGATCCTATGGGGATTGTCGCTTCCCTTGATTCTGATAGCCAGCGCGTGACCGTCATACTCCAGAACTTCAAAGCCGTCACTCAATGCCTTCTCCTTGATCCACTCATATCCGAGAGCCACCGCCTGTCCATAGGGCTTGCCATCGGTGACTGTCTCGGGGTCAAATACGGTGGGAAGCTTGACCAAATCAGAAATATCCCGAAGGATGTCAGCTATGTAATCCATTTATTTCACCCTCATGCAAAGGGATACCACATCTTCATAGGCTGTGGCATCAGGTTTTTAGTGATGATCCAATAGATACAGAATAACAGCAGCAGAGTATAGATCACCTTGAAGACATGATCTGCTTTCCCCTCCTCATGCTCACTGTAATAGGTTCTGGTCTTACCTTTACCATAACCACGCAGATCCATGGCATTGGCTATATTACCGACCCGGTCGAAGGAGGTGATAATCAACGGAATCAGGATTAACACATTTTGCTTCAATCTGGTCATCACGGAAGCCTTCTTCGGATTCAGCTCCACTCCTCTTACCTGCATGGATATCTTGATGTTCTCGTAATCTCTGCCAATATCCGGAATGTAGCGGAAGGCAATTGAAAATACAGTACACACTTTGTACGGTACCTTCACAGAATACAGTCCTGCTGCCATCTCCGACGGTGTAATGGACAGGATAAAGGTCATGGATACGATCAGTGATACCATCATTTTCAGAAAACGAATGGACAGATACCAGGTGGTCTCTGCTGTGATAATATAACGACCGCCCAGATGCAGCCAGACAGTACTTCCTCCTCCGCACCAAAATGCTCCGCAGCTCGGGTTTACCATCCAGAAGAGCACGATATTAATCAGGTTCATAATTGCAGCGATGATAAAGAAATATTTTAGGATTTTCCATTTTGGCTTCAAAGAGATCAGGCCTATCGTGCTGATGATGCCAAGTGGCAGTAAAAGTCGTAAGTCAAAGGACATGATGATAAATACGAGAAGGATGATAAACAGGCGTACCTTTGTTTTACCCGTCAGCTGATGAAGAAGAGTCTCACCCGGAACCAGATTAATCAGAAGTTGATTGTTCATGCTCTTTACTCATCCTTTCATAAGCAATAAAGTGTTCGATGTATTCCTCCGGACTGATATTTAAGCGCTTTGCCAGCGTATAGAGGGAGGTCTGTTTCAGATTGGCCTTTTCGATGATTTCGTTATCCGCAAGCACCTTATAGACAGTATCATCTGCAATCAGCTCACCCTCCGCAAATACGATAGCCCTGTCCGTATATTGGATTGCAAGATGCATATCATGAGTGATAAAGATTATGGTGATACCATAATTCTTATTCAGATCATCCAGGAAGTTCATGATCTCCGTATAGTGAAAATAATCCTGCCCGGCTGTCGGCTCATCCAATATGATAATATCCGGCTGCAGCACCAGGATTGAGGCGATTGTTACCCTCTTCTTCTGTCCATAGCTGACTGCCGAGATCGGCCAGTTGCGCATGCCCCAGAGGCCGCACATCTTCAGCGCCTTTTTCATGGCTTCGTCAATCTCCTGCCTGCTTTTACCACGCAGGACCATCGCCAGCTCCACTTCCTCTTTGATGATGTCCTTAACCAGCATCTGGTTAGGATTCTGCATGACATAACCTATTCGTTCCCCGATTTCCTTCATGGAAAGCTGAAGATAATCTGCCCCCTTGATGTGGATATTTCCCTTTGCCGGACGTTTGATACCGCAGAGGAGCTTCGCCATGGTGCTTTTTCCCGCTCCGTTCTTACCTACAAAGGCAAGCCTTTCCCCTTGGTGGATCGTAAAGGAGATATCATGCAGTACCTCTTCCTCACCATAGGAGAAGCATACTTTCTCAACCCTAAGGAGCTCTTCACCAAGCTTAGGATAGTATCTCTCTATTTTCATTGCCTGCTTTTGATTCAATTTTTCACGGAAGGCTGTCAAATCCATCGTTGCAATATCGGACAGATATTGCCCTTCTACGAATTCACAGCCGGCATATTTCATTGCCTTAATATACAGAGGCTCACGTATTCCATATCTGGTCAGATAATCAGATGCAAGCAGTTTATCCGGGGAATCATTGAATACAATCCTGCCCTGATCCATCAGAACCACTCTGTCTAAGGATCGATAAAGCACATCCTCCAGCCTGTGTTCGATAATGATAATGGTCTTTTTCTGCTCAGCATGGATACGGTCAATCAGGTCAACCGCTATCATACCCATCTTCGGATCAAGAGCTGCCAAAGGCTCATCAAATATCAGCAGATTCACATTATCATGCATGACCCCCGCCAAGGCTACCTTCTGCTTCTGGCCACCGGAGAGCTCATAGGGAACATGCAGAAGGAAATCCTGCATCCCAACAAGTTCACTGGCTTTTTGCACCTTGGGCAGCATTTCCTTTCTTGGCATACTCTCATTCTCCAGCGAAAAGGCAATATCCTCCCCTACGGAGAGTCCTACAAACTGGGCATCAGAATCCTGCAATACGGTTCCCACTATCTTACTTAAAGCAAAAATGCTGGCAGACTTAGTCTCTATGCCAGCAATTTTGCAGGAACCCGTAATGTTACCTTCATAAGAAAAAGGATTTAAGCCATTGATACAGTTCGCCAAAGTGGATTTGCCGCTACCGCTGGGACCTAATAGCAGAACCTTCTCACCCTCATAAATCGTAAGGTTGATGTCATAGAGGGTGGGTTCGGTCTGCTTTTTGTACTGAAATCCAAAATCTTTAAATTCAACAATGGGTTTTCTCATTTATGTAAACTACTCTTCTTTCTCGTCTAATTTTAGATTATTGCTACGTGCATTACGTGCCGCAAGAGCAATGATGATCGGGATACCAAGAATAATCAATATTGCTGTATTGCCGATGCCTCCGGCCAGTGCCTGCACAAAGGTTACCTCCAGCTCACCGCCATAGAAGGCTGTTGTCAGAATCGGAGTGATCACACCGAATGCCAAAGCATTACCAATAATACAGAGAACTGCGTAAATTACAGCATGCTTTGCCTTAAAGATACCATCATTGATACGAGCACCGTATACAGGCAGAAGTCCGACAATAAAGCCCAATACGCCATTACCGATGGACCAGTCAAACCAGAAGCCCCAGCCGCCGATCAGATCTGCGATCGTATTACCTACCAGACAGGCAACAAATGCCGGAACAGGTCCGTACATTGCTCCTACGATAACCGGGATCAGCATGGCTGTCGTGAGCTTTGTGTTAGAGACAACTGTAATTCCGCCGAAGTTCATCAGTACGCCGAACAGAGCTGCACCGATTGCGATTACAACGACTGTCTTGGTATTCCATACACCAAGGATTGTTCTTAAAACGCTTTGCTTTTTCATTGTGTTTCCCTCCAATTTTTATTAATTATAATATATAAGGTGATACATTGTCTAAAGTGTCAAAACTGTTGAGTGCCCTTTCGCATACCATAGACCGTTATTCCTTACAGTTGCATCTTCAGTGCTTTGACTCTTTACACATATTATAATTCTCAAGGTTAACAAACTACATTTTCTTACAATCACAGGGATAATTCTATATTTTTCTTCCTTTTTATACCTATATTCTGAGTTTACCGCATTAATGTGAAATAGTCAATATCATCAAAAAATAGGATTGTTTTGTTCAGTTTAGAAGACCGAACTGCAACATCGGATTGAACTTTGCTTCTATTTTGTGCTATAATGTTAGTATGGCGCTGATTGGATACCCAGCCATTTAATTCAAGAGCATCCAAATAAATTAAAACCAGAAAGGACGTGTAGAATGATGGAAAAGCAACAGAAATTTTATATCTGCGAGAAATGTGGGAATACGATCGGTCTGATCAATAATGCAGGAGTTCCACTTGTATGCTGTGGTGAAGAAATGACCGAATTAGTTCCTAACACCACTGATGCAGCAGTAGAAAAGCATGTACCTGTAATCAAAGTGGATGGCAATACCGTAGTTGTGGAAATCGGTTCAGTACCTCATCCGATGACAGAAGAGCATCATATTAGCTGGGTGTATATCATGACAGAGAAGGGCGGTCAGCGTAAGACCCTTGCTCCGAATGATAAGCCCTATCTTGAATTTGCTTTAACTGCAGATGACAAACTGAAGAAGGTTTACGCTTATTGTAACCTGCATGGTCTGTGGATGGCTGAATATAGAGACTAATCCATATTCTATCAACGCTTACATAATTGGTACTACAGAAAGGAAGAGAAAGACATGGAAGAGAATAAAACATTGAAAAACCTGATGGAAGCTTTTGCAGGAGAATCCCAGGCGAACAGAAAATACACTGCTTATGCAAAGAAGGCTGAAAAAGAGGGCTATACAAATGCGGCTAAATTATTCCGCGCCGCTGCTGATGCAGAGACACTCCACGCATTAAAGGAATTCGAACTGGCTGGTAAAGTAAACTCCACACAGGAGAACTTAAAGGATGCCATTGCCGGTGAAACTCATGAATACAAAAGCATGTATCCGGAGTTCTTAGCAATCGCAGAGCAGGAAGGGATGAACAATGCCATGACTGCCTTCCGTCAGGCTATGAATGCAGAAGAGGTTCATGCAAAGCTTTATACCGAAGCTTTAAACAGTCTGGATCAGAAGGAAGAGGTCTTCTATTACCTCTGTCCGGTATGTGGTAACATCGAGACCTCCATCCCCGACAAATGCAGTATCTGCGGTGTTCCGGGAGCAAAATTCATCAAGTACTAAGAATAACGTGTCTGCATACTGACACATTTATAAAAGAGGAGCTGCTGCAAAATTTGCAGCAGCCTTTTTTTGTACTATTGCAGAGTGATTACCTCTACCTTCAAAAGCAGTTCTTCTACAAGCTCTCTCTTCGGAGGCTTAGTCCCCTTCGTGGTCACTGCTCCTGCTGAAGCAGCAACGCCTAATCTTGCACATTCCTCAAAGGTCAGTCCCTGATTGAAACCATAGGCGAGTGCTGCCACCATCGCATCACCCGCTCCTACGGTAGAATGCGCCTCGACCTTCAGTCCGGAACATCTTAACACTTTATTCCCTGTCAGAAACAAAGCTCCCATCTGTCCCAGAGAAACGGCAATTATACCGATCCCCTTGGTCAAAAGTCCTTGCCCCAGGGCAATCAGTTCCTCTTCCTCCACGTGGGAATCCATATGAAAATATTCCTCCAGCTCATGACGATTCGGCTTGATGATATCAGGAGCTGCTTTCAGCGCATGGATCAATAACTCTCCGTCCGCATCCACGAACACCCGGGCACCTTTCTCCTTCAGCTTGCCGGTCAGGACCTGATAAATATCCTGATCCATCCCATTCGGTATGCTTCCTGCGAGTACGAACAGGGTGTCCTTATCTGCATAACCAAGCAGCTTCTGTATCAGTGCTTCCTGCTCCTCTGCGGTGATAACCGGTCCCGGCTCATTAAATTCTGTTACATTGCCGTCGGCCTCTACTACCTTTAAGTTCGTTCTGACTTCCTTTCCTGTCTCTACGAAATCCGGCCAAATTCCCTGTTCCTGCAATGCCTTCTTGATAAAACTTCCGCTGCTGCCGCCTATGAAGCCTGTAGCTATGGTCTCACCACCCAACTCTTTAATCGTCTTGGACACATTGATCCCTTTGCCACCGGCATCCATCGTCACATTTTTTACGCGGTTTAAGCCTCCCTGTACCATATGATCCAAATCGACCGTCTTATCGATCGCAGGATTCATCGTCACCGTTATAATCATCATACCCTCCATCTGCAGATATCGTTATTTCCCCTCATGAATTCTTTTACAGAGTTTATCATAGGAATGCTTATCTTTCTGCTACTATTATAAACTTATTATCCATCATAGTTCAATTAGTACAATCGTAAGTTAGTCATCAAAATTTACGAACGAAAATAGCTGTACCCTATTGAGTTATTAGCTAAGGTTAAATGAAAATGACATACAGCTGTCATGTTCCTACTGGTACACTAAGTTCAGAAGTGCAGAAAAATTTGTGTGCTAACATAACCTATGCTATAATTAGTTATTATTGGAATTGCATGGAGAACAAGCGTTATATTAGGGAGGACAAGTATGGAAAAAGAGATTTTGAAAAAAGCAGGCGAAATCGTAGAAAAAAACACAGGTGCAGAATCCTATTGTGTGCTGGCTCTGATTGACACGGACGGGTATCCGGCCGCATCCACGATCAGCGCTTCCAAGGCGGACGGGATCAATTGGATTACCTTCTGCACAGGCTATGGAAGCCCGAAGACCAACCGCATCGACAACTGCAAACAGGCAAGTGTATGCTTTAACTCACCCGAATACAATATCTCTCTGATCGGTGATATCGAGGTAGTGACTGATCCAGAGGTGAAAAAGGAGATGTGGTATTCAGGCTTAGCCAACCATTTTAACGGACCCGAAGATCCGAATTATTGTGTCCTACGCTTCACGACAAAGCGCTATAATCTGTTAGTAGACTGGCAGGAATTAAGAGGGAATTTGTAAGAAGAATGCCTGTTAAAAGCCCCGTCTTTAATAGCTGAATGAGGTGATACTAAAAAGTCTGTCTTTCGGAGTCACCTATTCAGTTATTAAGGACGGGGCTTCCATATTATCTATGTATTACTATTTATCTTTACCTGAGATGATATCAATATAGCTGGGATTACTTTTGTAATTACTAAAGGACCAATCGTATTCCGCATACTCAATGTAGATTTTATTTCGTTCCACAGCCTTCTTCAGATTATCAAAGCATTCTGTATCCTTCTGCTGCACTGCATACACTCTGCTTTTTATATAATAACCAAACCCATCCGCCGGATCTAGTTGAAGCATCTTATCACCGATTGTTAAGCAATCCTCATAGCTGCCCATATCAAACAAGGCATATGCTTTCCAAGCATATATATTCAGATCTGCGGGATCCAGAGAAATTGCCTGATCATAAAGCTCAATTGCCTCTTTAAATTTTCCCTGATAGTAATAGCTTTTTCCCTTTCCAACAATTGAATAGGTACTTTTCGGATATAGCTTCAAAGCCTTATCGTACTCTATACGTGCTTCTTCATACATCTCCAGATCACATAATGCATTACCCTTATCAGCATACGCAACGGTATAGGTGGGATCTTTCTCAATCGCCTGGTTATAAGCGGTGATTGCATCTGCAAATTTACCCAATCCGTATAAGGCAGCACCCTTACTATAGTAGACGTAGGCTGTATCTCCGCTGGGCAAGTTTGTAGCTATGTCATAGTATTCTACTGCATCCTCAAATCTTCCCAGGTAATAAAGACAATCACCCTTTGTTGTGTATGCATCGGTAAATTTGGGGACAAGCTTGATACATTCGGACAGATAAGGGATCGCTTCTTCATACTTCTTCTGTTGGTAGAGAGCGTTTCCCATATTGTACTGATAATACGCATCTTTAGAGTCCAATTCGATTGCTGTCCAATAATACTTGATAGCCTCACCATACTCCTCCAGCCTAAAATAACAATTTCCCAACCCGTTATAAACCAGAGGATCCTCCTTATTTCTCTTTAATGCTTGGGTATAATATTCGATTGCTTCGTCATAATCCTCTGATAAATAAGCAGAAGAACCCTTCTGAAAATAATGCAGATAGTCACCCTTTGAATCTCCATTAATTCTGGAAATTCCGATCAGGGCTACCTTACCTTCTTTATCTATATAAAAATGTATACGTGAGATAAAACTTCCATCATCAGTAGTCTCCTTGTACTGATAGCAAACCACATATTTGATGTTCTTAAAATACGGCTTCATGTTCTCGGCATTATAAAGCATTCTATTATAAACGATATCCTTAGATAGCTTTTCTTTTGTTCCCTTACCGTATTTCTTAGTGACTGACGCTTCGGACATACCAATATAGATACCTCTGGCGGTTTTCACCACTGCCTCTTTACTACTGTCATAATTCTTGTCATAAGTAAACAGAATAACATCCTCGCCATAGCTATTCAAGCTTTCGTAAAGATTATAGGTTTCAGACATACTATTATACTTAGCGATAAAATCCTTTTTGTTCAGCTTCTCTGCAGCCATAGCTGATTGATCATTTGATAGTATCAAAAATGTTACGATCATTAGTGATAAAACTAATTTCTTCATTATATTTTTTGCTCCCATAGCTTCTCCAATCTTATGACATAGTAAAATCAGACTTTTGTAACTGTTGCCGTTGGTCATAATCTCCAATAACAGTTTATCATCGAATCCTATGACAAGCAAGAAGTATTTACCATTAATTACCATGTGATTAATCAAGAAGAAGTATGTAAAAGTCAAAGCTTATTCCGGTATGTCCGCTGCTTCTGTAACATAATCCGGTATCTGCTCAAGGATGTCCTGCAGGGATCTTGCTTTTTGGAGCATTTTCATGGTATCAGAGTGCGGGTTTGCATAAATACCTTTCCAAAAATATTCATCATATTCCTTCCGGGGAGGGTAGGCGAGTTGGGGTTCTCCAAGAGAAAATTGAGCATTGATTCCGGGTTTATTTCCACCTGCATCTACCTTGATCCACTGATGATCCACATAAATGGCATTGTAGCAGTGTACACAATAGCCCAGGGAATCATCTGCGGCAAGAGTTATATGCTGGAAGCAGAAGCCTGTCGGTATTCCTTGTGACCGCAATAAGGCTGCCAGAAGATTAGCCTTAGCATGGCAGATTCCGGTACGATGCTTTAGTACCTCCGAAGCCTTTGCTGTAATAATCTTTGCATTGATGTCAAAGGAATGTGGTATCTGATCCCTTACAAACTCATAAGCAATCCTTGCTTTTTCAATATCGGAACTTACTTGATCAAAGAGCTGCTTCGCCGTTTCCTGAATAAGCTCTGATGAGTAGTCTACAAATTCGTCCTCTTTTAAAAAAATATCATACATACAGTCGCTCCCCTTTGGAATTTATTTATCATAACTTCGTAAAAAATCGATCCACTGATGATAGATCCGCCTTGGCTTCAGCCAGTTCAAATACATCCCTTGCAGCTTCTTCCTCAGTTTCATAATACACATTGACCCAGTCCCCTTCGATCTCATACATGCCCTTGGTCCTGAGCCTTGCAGTCGGTATCAGATGAATAACCACCATGACTACAATTACATAATAAAAATAATACAGCTTTCGCCACAATCTCATTTGTCCCGGATTCATTATTTCTATAAATCTCCACCATGCTAATCACCGCTTTTCATAAACATGATGTTAACTTTATACGTTTACTTTAACTTTTTATACATTCTATCAGTCAACAGATTTAATGTAAATACATTAATTGTATTTCAACTAATAGCGTTACTGTATAAAGCACATTGATAGGCTGGATTTTATATTATATCTAAAAATCAAACATCGGCTCAATATAATCCTTAATCAGTTTAATCCGATCCTTGGCGTTCTTCACAAACAGGGAAGCAATCGAAATTACGATTTCTTTTTTGGCATTCACATAAATCACATTCCCACCGTCACCCATAGCTGCAAAAGAACGCTCTCTCTCATCCATTATCCACCAAAGATAGCCATAGGCCAGCTTACCCCATTTGCTTTGCTCTCTGGTACTTTCTCTGATCCAATCCGAGGATATCAGCTGTTCCCCACTCCACACTCCTTCGTCTAAGTATAATTGGCCCAGCTTAGCCAAATCCATTGGTGTCAGATTTAGTCCCCAGCCGGCTGTATTCACACCGGTTGGATCAGCAACCCAGCCCCTGACATGTTTTGCTTCGTAAAATGCCATCTGCTCCTCTTGATTACGAAATGTGATATTACCCTCCACAGTAATTCCTAACGGAGAGAATAAGTACTCTGTTGCAAAATCAAGTACTGATTGGCCGGTTGCATTGATAAGAATTCCCGAGAAGATATCCGGTCCGATCACCGGAGTATACTTAAAGTCCCCGATTTTTCCCGTGCCTCCTAATAAATCCAGGGAGGCTTTAACCCAGTCATCGCTTGTGAAAAAATCCTTGTAGGGTTCTGATTTATATTTATACGGAGCAGTCATGGTCAGGAGATCCTTCAACGTAATCTTCTGTATCGTCTGTTCTCCACTTTTTACCGTATACTCCGGGAAGAATTCCAATACCTTCTGATCGATGCTACGGATATGTCCTCGGTCTATCGCTACACCAATCAACATGGAAATAATACTTTTGGTTACAGAAAAAATATGAAGCGTATCAGAGGCCGTACACCCGTTAAAGTATTTTTCATATACTGTTTCACCACTTTTTCGTACAATCATGCCTCCAATATTGCTATAACTGCTATGGATTACCTTTTCCAGTTGTGTCTTTCTATTCATTTCAGATACCTCCCTGTCTTGGAAGCCGGGTTATCTCTTAGTTGCCCCGGTGTCCCTGTCGCTATGATTTCACCGCCCAATTCTCCGCCTTCCGGACCAAGCTCAATGATGTAGTCACAGTTTTGTAAGACCTCAATATTGTGCTCGATGACAATGACAGAATTCCCACTGATTACAAGCCGGTCCAACAGTCGATCGAAGCGGTCTTCGTTATCCAGTCCGGCCAGAATTCGGATCGATCGAAGATACTGGTTCTTCCCTTCTTCAAACAGAATATCGAAGGCAAGGCTTGATTTACCCGAGTCGCTGAATCCTGTAATGGCTACCAGTTGACGCTTAGGAATCGTTAGATTAATGTTTTTCAGATTGTGAATTCGTGCTCCTTGAAGCCTGATTTCTTCCACATGCCCACCTCAATAAAGAAATTCAGCATATTCGCAAAAAACTTTTCACATATTTTTTACGAATCATGTATTCGGAAAAATCTTCTTTGTAACCTCTTTCGAATCATGTATTAGAAAGAAATGGGCTCAATGGGTACATAGATATCCACCTCATTGATCCGGTTCTCCTCTTCCTCCGGATTATTACGATAAACCTCGAATGGATACGAATTCCTTGGAACATAACCACTGCTTGTAAGCCATTCCTGATACATATAGTTCCAGGCATCACTATACTGTTCCGGCATAATCCGAAAGTGTCCGACCGCATACAGACCCCCTTCCAGCTTCATCGCTCCAAGAATACCATCCTCCCGGATCACAAGCTCCTTAGGCACCGTCAGACACAGGCTGGTACGAAACTGACGCTCATCCCCAAATTCCGGATTGTCATGATACATCGCAAGCATCCAGTTCTGACCCTCCACAAGAAGCTGTTGCTTCCCGGCATAATCAAATAACGTCTGTATCAAGGCCGGGTATTCCGTTGCCAATGTCTCATAGGTACCTGTATGTCTTACATAAGCCGCCTGCATTTCCTCCAGGTTAGTGATGGTAATCCGCCCGGTCACGGGAAATAGATTGCCTGCCCGCTCTTTCTTTGCTGTGTCCTTATTGTACTCAGATATTAAAATAGGTTCTTTGCGATTCTTGCTATATTCCTTACGATATTCGCGAGGACTAATGCCGTGATAGTTTTTGAATGCTCTGGAGAATACAGCCGAATCAGTAAACCCAAGTTCATAAGCGATGTCTGTCATGTTCTTATCCGCACGATGCGCCAGATAAAACAGGGCATTCTCCATGCGGATCCGATACACATAATGAGCCAATGGCTCATGCAATATACTCTGAAAGATCCGGCTAAAATGATATTTCGAGAATCCTGCAACATGAGAAAGCTCCTCGATAGAGAGGGGCTCACTCATATGTTGCTCTATATAATCCTGCACTTTGTGAATTCTTCGTAGGTACTCTTCCCTGCATTCCCGCTCAGACATCCGCTTCTCACGCACCTTGCCACAATCTAGAATCTTGATTTCTCATAATTATATGGTATGCTCGATCCTACCACTACATCTTCGATCTTTTCTATGATTAACCAATCATCCATATTTCCCTGATGATCAAAATCAAGTGCCGGATCAATCGCTGTCACATCCTTAAATTCCACCAGGCATAAAGCTTTTTTGTGCCATCTCAATTTTTGCTTCTCTGTTAATCGGAGTTTATCCTGATGATCTGCTAAAATCTTGATGATTTCCTCGTCCGTCAGCTTCACATAGTTTTCAACCGATGTTACGATAGCTTTTGCAGAAATCATCGCCGTTCCTTTCTCCATGAAGTATAATACTTCTCCTTCGAATACTCTGCTATGTGGTATTTTACGCCCACTTGCACCCCTTACAATCATTGTCTTCATGCCCTGATTGATCCGATCCAATTCTCTCTCACCGGCTTTGCCGGTATTATCCGTATATGCTAAATGCACCATTCCAATCACCTCATTGTCATTTGTACCACCGGAATCCAAACTTCATATACTGCATCTTCCGGATTTGGGCTAATATACACTTCAATGTCCGGAGCATTCCCATATTCATAGCCTGAGGTTGGAAGCCACTCTGTTACTATTCTTCTCTCTAATTCCTGAATGGATAAATTAGTCCCTCTTCCTCCGAATATCGCCCAGGTAGCTTCTGGTACAATAAACTCTTCAAGACCTTCCTCTGCTGCCTGATTGCTTGCAACAGCAATGAAATATTTCCAATCAGCTTCTTCATTACACGAGCTGACTCCAAGCAACCCTTTCAGTTCACCATCCATCCTGGTTGCTAATTTTCCTATGGTACCATCTTGGGCAGCCCGCCCCCATAAGGCCGGAACCACCTCAAAGTTCTTCTCAATTTCTTTCTCTAACGGAGCTGAAATCCCAACAATTCTAAATGCCTCTTTTTTCTCAACACGATAATCCATAGCACTGTTTAGCCTCTCGATCCAATCCATCTCTTAACTCCTTGATCCATTATATTTATAGTGCAAAGGCTTATCCTCTCTATCACATATCAAAAAAAGCGAGCTCCCCAAAAGCCCAAGCACTGTTTTATTTCCATATTTATACCAATCTTACATTAGTTAAAATTATTTCGCAAGTATAACCTCGATTCTAAGCATACATGTTATATAAAAAAGATGTGTTTCAATGCCGCCATTGATCGTCAGAGTTGAACACATCTATTGGATTGATCACATATCATTTGATAAAATAATACATTTCCAAATTGATATCAGAGTGGTAAAATTATACAATAAATTATACAACAAATGAAGGGGGAATATAAATGAGATACAGGATATTGGGTAAAACAGGATTGAAGGTAAGTGAGATAGGGTTAGGAGGAGAATGGCTGGAAGGGCAGGATGTCTCCGCCGTAAAGGAGCTTATTAAGCGGTGCCGGGAATACGGAATCAATATTCTTGACTGCTGGATGTCTGAGCCTAATGTACGCACCAATATCGGTTTAGCGATCGCCGGTGAAAGAGAGAATTGGTTCATTCAAGGACACATTGGATCAACCTGGCAGAATGGTCAATATGAGCGGACCAGGGATTTGGATAAAGTAAAGGTAGCCTTCGAGGATTTACTCGGCCGTCTGCAGACCGATTACATAGACCTGGGTATGATTCATTTCGTAGATCAGGAGACGGAGTTCCATCAAATCTTAAATGGCGAATTCATGGACTATGTCAGAGGATTAAAGCAAAAAGGGTCCATCCGGCATATCGGTCTTAGCACACATAATCCTTATGTTGCCAAGCTTGCGGCTCTCTTCGGTGAGATTGAGATGATTTTATTCAGTCTTAATCCTGCCTTTGATCTGCTTCCCGGCAGTGAGGATATTAATGATCTGTTTCAGGAGCATTATAAGGATGAATTAAGCGGAATCGCCCCCGAACGGGATGAATTGTATAAGATTTGTGAGAGAGAAAATGTCGGCATTACCGTCATGAAGGGCTATGCCGGCGGAAGACTGTTCAATGCAGAGCAATCGCCCTTCGGTGTCGCATTGACACCTGTTCAGTGTCTTCATTATGCGTTGACACGACCGGCAGTGGCGTCTGTTATCGTTGGCTTCAGAACAACGCAGGAGATAGCTGCTGCGGTAGCTTATGAAGAGGCTGGTGATGAACTAAAGGATTATGCAACCGTGTTAGCCAATGCACCTTATCATTCTTACTTCGGACAATGTACCTATTGTGGACATTGTGCACCCTGCCCGTCTCTGATCGATATCGCAATGGTGAATAAGCTATATGATCTGGCAGTGCTTCAGGAACAGGTCCCGGCTACCATTCGGGCTCATTATTCCACTCTTCCGGCTAACGCTTCCGATTGTATCAGCTGTGCTGCCTGTGAAGAGCGGTGTCCCTTCGGAGTAAAGATCGTGGATCAAATGCAGAAGACAGTACAAATATTCAGTTAGGAAATGAGGAAATGATGACCCCTGCCGTTTTGTAATGTGGCACTAAAAGGTTAGACTTATGGTCACATCACACAACGGCAGGGGCCTGTGTTATCATTGCTCGCTATTTCGGTATTCTTGTTCTATTTCCTTGACCCGTCGATATAAAAATTCGTTCGTCGGTACGTATAGCTTATGCTTTTTCGCTATCTCTATCACTGTCCCAGCAAAGGATTCCACTTCTGACAGCTTTCGGTTAATGCGGTCCTGACCCATGGAAGGTGTTCCTTCCGGATTAAGCTTCCCAATAATATCAATGTACTGATTTAAATCAGCCTCGGACAGTTTAATTCCTTCCGCATTTGCAATCGCAATCACCTCACGCATGGCAGAAATCATGGTACGATTGGGTTCACCAATAGCCAGTGCTCCAGCATAACTGGTATCATAGACCATACAGGTCTGATTAACTCCAACATTTAGCATGAACTTGCTCCACAAGCGATGCAGGATATCCTCCTCCACCACATAGGGTAAGTTGATCCGATCAAAGAAGGAAATAACACGATTCAGTCTGTCTTGTTGTCTGTTATCCACAATTCCAAGATGCAATTCCCCAATATGGGTATATTGCAGCTTATGATCAAACTTCATCGCATCCATACCCTGAGCAACAGTATATATCACCTTGTCCATCCCATAATGCGCCCCAATTACTTTCTCACTCGATATTCCATTCAGCACAGACAGGATGATGGTATCAGGTCCAACACATCTCTTCATGGAAATAATCGCTTCCTTAAGCCCTGTACACTTGACAGCAACGATCAGCAAATCAGCCGGTTCAGCTTCACTATCCTTTGTCAGTTGAAATCTGATCTCTTCCTCATTACAATAAATCTTCTGATCCTCATATTTCTTAAGACGTTTATCATCCATGATAAAGTCAACCGCTTCCATACCCAAGTGCTTCACAATATGCGAGCCATACAGCAATCCCAAGGCTCCCATCCCAATAATGCTGACTTTATTTATTTCTTTTATGCTCATAGCGCCTCCTTGCATCTACTCTTATGTATGCTTCTACTTCATCATACTTGATTCGATGCACCATTCCAGTCTTTTCGGTGGTTGATCCTTCACCTATCTATTTTTGTACCATAATATCCTTGAGTTGTCACCCGTAAAATATTTCGGATTGAATTGATCTGTCGATAAATGAATTCCTCCTGTTTCTCCATATACTATGAAAATGGAGGTGATAACCGTGCGAATTTTACTTGCAGAAGACGAAAAAGATCTAAATGATATCATCACACAGAAGCTGACTTCGGATGGTTATAGCGTGGACAGCTGCTTAAACGGTCAGTCTGCCATCGACATCCTGTCCTATATAGAATACGATGTCATCATTCTGGATATCATGATGCCCAAAGCGGATGGTTATACCGTACTTCAAACACTACGCAGCACAGGAAATACTACTCCTGTGCTCTTCCTGACCGCAAAGGATGCTATTGCAGACAGGGTGAAAGGTCTTGACAGCGGTGCTAACGACTATCTTGTGAAACCCTTTTCCTTTGAAGAGCTGACTGCAAGAATACGTGCGTTGACGAGAACGGCATTCGGGATGACGAACAATATTCTGATTGTCAGTGATCTCACTCTTGATTGCACCACACACATCGTAAAGCGCGCCGGAAAGGAAATACCCTTATCCGCGAAGGAATATGCCTTATTGGAGTATCTCATGCACAACCGTGGGATCATTCTTTCCCGTGAGAAGATAGAGGATCACATTTGGAACTTTGATTATGAGGGAGGTACAAATGTCATAGATGTGTATATCAGTTATCTACGAAAGAAGATCGATGAGGGCCATAAGGAAAAACTAATTCATACTATTCGCGGTAGGGGCTATGTTTTAAGGGAGGATCCCGACAAATGAAAAATTTCTCGATCCGCGTTAAGATTACACTCTGGTTTACGATTGCCCTCGTCATCGTAGTATCACTTACCTATGTGGTCATTCTTTCCGTCAGCAATCAGGTGTTTCAAAAGACCATTAAGGACAACCTGATTGAAACGGTGGAAAACAATATTGATGAAGTTGAGTATTTCAGTAACATTGATGAAGAAGACTTATTGGAGGATGTCGATCACTTCATATCTTATGGAAACGGTTTTCTGGAGATCGATGACGACTTCCTGGATTCCGTCAATCAGGTGTATACCTCATTGTACGACAGCAACCTTTCTCTTTATTATGGTGAGAATCCAGTTGCTAAAGGTATCTCTTCTGTAAGCCTTAAGGATTCCATAATTCAGACCACGAAAGTCGGCGGTGTCACTTATTATGTGTTCGACCGGGCCTTGGCACAGGATGGTCTTGAGGACCTGTGGCTTAGAGGCGTTGTCGCAGAAACGCAGGGCAAGGAAGATATGAATTCCATCACCAGGCTATCCCTCATCCTCCTTCCCCTCCTCGTATTATTTGCTGTCATCGGCGGCTATCTGATTGCCGGAAGAACCTTAAAACCAATAAAGCAGATATCCGAGGCGGCTTCCCGGATCGGGAAGGGAGATGATTTGAAGAGGCGCATTATCATCGGTGAGGGCACGGACGAGCTCCACCAGCTTGCTGATCATTTCAATGAAATGTTTGCAAGACTGGAGCAATCCTTTGAAAAGGAGCAGCAGTTCACGTCAGATGCCTCCCACGAATTAAGAACTCCCATGTCCGTAATCATGGCTCAGTGCGAATACTTACTGGAGAAAGAACGGACAGCAGAAGAATATGAAACCGCTCTCTCTGTCATACAGCGCCAGGCCAGAAGAATGTCCGCACTGATCAATGATATGCTTGATTTTACAAGACTGAATATGAAGACCGACCGCTATCCGTTAGAAAGCTTCGACCTGTCGGAAAGTGTTACCTCTCTATGTGCCGATATGGCTTTAATAAGAGAGAACAACATCGAGCTATCCTACGGTAATATTGAAAAGGGGATACTTTATACCGGAAACAAAGCACTTCTCAACCGTGCACTGACGAATCTGATCTCCAATGCATTTCGGTATGGGAAAGAAAATGGCCATATCATTATATCACTCAAAAGGTCAGATACATCGGTCATCATCTCCGTTCATGACGATGGTGTGGGGATTGCTGAGGATGAACAGGAAAAGGTGTTCCGTCGTTTTTATCAGGGAGATAATTCAAGGAGTGGCATAGGTACCGGGCTTGGGTTGTCCATGGCGGAGGAGATCGTACGCTTTCATGGAGGGAAAATTCTACTGGAAAGTAAAAAGGATCAGGGAAGTACCTTTAGGATAATACTCCCCAAATAATTATATATAAATTGCTTGTACTAATGTTGTTCTAATGTTTCTTCTGTATACTGCAGTTATAGTCAAGAAAGGAGATCATTAAAATGAAAATGAAGAAATTATTTAGTTCGCCACTAAAAGCGTCCTTAACCATTATAAGCATTATCGTTATCATTACTATTCTTAGCACAGGAACGGCATTTGCCGCAGGTGCTATCGCTCAAAAATCATCCATCGGTGCAGAAAATGCAAAGAATTTTTCCTTTGCTGATGCAGGGGTAGATCCGACCACTGCTAAAGATGTTCAGACAGAGTTTGGATATGAGCAGGGACAATTTGTGTATGAGGTAGAGTTTATTGCAGATGGTACAGAATACGAATACTGGATCAAAGCCTCAGATGGTACCGTGGTTAAGAAAAACCTTGAGATTGTGGAGTTGGACAGCACGAATCCGGCAACAACTGCCCAGATTACTGTAGAGCAGGCCAAGGAGATTGCTCTGAGTGATGCTAAGCTAACGGACAACAGTGTTACTTTTACTACTGCTAAGCTTGATCAGGAAGATAGTATTTCCGTATACGAAATTGAGTTTTATACAGAAAATACTGAATACGAGTATGAAATCAATGCTATCACCGGTGCTATCTACAGTAAGAGCAAAGAAATTCTGAATGAGCAGAAACCTGCAGCTACGGTAACTCAACAGCCCACTGTATCACTAAGTAAGGAAAATACAGATAATAAAACCAATGAAACTAAGTCTGTAACAAGCAAAGAGCAAGCAGCTGCAAATCGGATTACGCTTGATGCTGCGAAGGCAAAAGCTCTGGCAGATGCAGGAGTCACCACATCCGGCGTGACTTATACCCAAGCAAAGCTTGATTACGATGACGGTATCGCATTGTATGATATTGAATTCTATACTTCGACACATGAATATGAATATGAAATCAACGCTGATTCCGGTAAAGTCCATGACAAAAGTGTTGAGTCGCTTCAGGATAGCACTGAAAGCAAAAAAGACAGAACGAAGGAAGCTGAAAATAAAGACAGCTCCGGCAAATACATTGGAATTGACAAAGCAAAAACCATTGCTGTCAACCATGCCGGACTTTCCTTATCAGATGTGACCTTCTCTAAGGCCAAGCTCGATACCGATGATGGAGAGACTGTTTATGATATAGAGTTCTATAAGGGCGACATCGAATACGAGTACGAAATAGATGCCTCCTCAGGGAAAATCCTCGAGCATGATGCAGAAAAGGACGACTAATTATTGGTGCCTTCCTGTTGCCTCTACCCAAAATGCTAAATATAAGGTAAAATAGCAATCAACATCATCTAAGAGGACAATACCAGGAGGAAGGCTAACAATGAGTGTACTATTTACAGAATATCCCAAGTGCTCCACTTGTCAGAAAGCAAAGAAATGGTTGAATGATCATCAGGTATCTTATACCGACAGGCATATCGTAGAGGACAACCCTACCCTCGCCGAATTAACCGAGTGGCATGCAAAAAGCAAGCTTGATATTAAGAAGTTCTTCAATACCAGTGGAATAAAGTATCGGGAACTGGATTTAACAAACCGGCTTAAAACCATGTCCCTTGAAGAGCAGCTTTCCCTGCTAGCTACGGATGGGTTGCTGGTAAAACGCCCCTTAATTATTGGGGATGATTTTATACTGATCGGCTTTAAAGAAGCTGAGTGGGAGAAAAAATTATAAGCTAGTGTACAAAAGCTGCAAAAGGCTGTTGCAAAATCAAATTTGATTCTGCAACAGCCTTTTTTCAATTTTACTACTTTCTTACATATTCAGAAACAAACTATTGACATTGACCTTGCGTCAACTTGTATAATGATGGAAAGGTGGTGATGTTCTTGGATTTGGTCAGAATAAACGAAGTAGTCGACGGCTTCGGAATATCGAGTAGGACACTAAGGTACTATGAGGAAATGGGGCTTATATGGAGTAAGCATCCTGATAACAAAAGTCAACGTTATTATGATACTGACGCACTAGAACGGTTGAAGCAGATTATTATTTTACGCAAATTGCAAATCCCGGTTAAGGATCTAGTCGCTATATTCAAAAGTGAGAACATGTCGGCATTGATTCAAGCGTTTGTGGACAAGCTTGAATCACTTGACACGGAAATTTCAGCATTATCTGAGCTAAGGCATCTTGTCGATGATTTTCTTCATAAGATGCTGATGAGCGGTATTAAGAAAATATCGGGCATAACATTGCTTTATGAAGAAACCGAAAAGAGGCTAGCAACAGTAGAAAAGAATGAGACTGTCACATTTGAAGAGTTGTCTAAAATCAGCCGTGAAGCATTAAGGCTACACGATGTTCGGATTATTCGATTACCACCCATGCGCTTTCTTACTTCACGATTAAAGACAGGACAAGCAGTAAATCTAGAAGATAAGATGCATAGTCTGTTTGAGAAATATGGACTCACACCAAGCCCCGGGTTACGTAATTGCTTTTACCGTAAAGAACCAAGCGGTGAATGGATTATGCTGATCAAAATCCCAGGCGACTATGAAAATACAACAGAATATGCAGATGAAGAATTTTTAGGAGGGTTATTCGCCATAGCCAGTTCTTTTATGGAAGATATGGATGATACTTTTATTCTGTTGAAGGACTGGGTAAGTAATAGCGACTATTATGAGTATGATGTAACTGCAGAGGGAGCATTGCATCGCTACGAAATGATCGAGGAAATTCTACCGTGGGATATCGCAAATAAGTTGAATAGATACCAGCAAGATATCTTTATCCCGATACAAATAAAAAATGAGAAGGAGAAATAGGAGGGTACAAAATGAACAAAATAACAGATCTGCAGAAAGTCAGCGAGGAAACCATGCGCTTTATGCGAGGAAAGTATGTATTGGATGAAGTAGGCAATGGGAAAGATGAATTGAAATTCCGCAAAAGCGGGAAGACAGTGCTGACCATCTACATTCGGGAAGACCGTTATGATTTTCTGGTTATTTTCGGAAAGGCAGAACGTGAAACATTTGAGGCGCGACGCAATGAATTTCCGCAGATGATACAAGAAATTTACGATAGCAGTAAAACACATTATGACGGTAAATGGATGTTATTTCCCGTTACCGATTTACATACGCTTGAGGCTGTCAAGCAGCTTGTTCTGATTAAGAAAAAGCCTAACCGAAAGCCGTTTCCGAAAGATCAGGCGGTCTATGCCAGCTGCGGACACCGTTGCGATCTATGTGTTCATTATAACGGCGGAACAATCAGCGAGGAGCTCCGGGCGGAGTTAAAAAAGCGGCTGATACGCGTATATGCAGGAGGCGTAGGCGATGGGGACTATTGGGGCGATGATATGATGTTATGTGATGGCTGCCATACCGGGGGATTGGATAAAAGCTTTAGCTGCGATTCATTGAAATGCGCTGCAGAAAATGGTGTTGATCATTGTCAGAATTGCCATAAAAACCCTTGTGAAAAGGCACATCATTTATATCATGGGCTTAAACCTGAAATCCACACAAATAATATTGCTGCCGACGATGTTACTTGGGTGATACTGCCTTACGTATACGAGCAATACGGAAATTAACGGAGTCTTCTATTGCGACAATCGTTAACAAAAGAGTTCTTTCAGAACTCTTTGTTCAGATCTGAAGTCTTCCTACAGAAAAAGATAAGACACATCACTCCCGTGATATGCCTTATCTTTTTCAATGTGACAACCAAATTTGAACTATTTAAAAGAACCAAACCTTTAAACTATTTGCATACCTTTTGCATAAGTTCAATTTCAAATAGCTCAAGTTGTTTCCAGATAAACTACATATTTTGCTTACTTTGAACGTATGTAATTAAGTTCTCGGTCATTTTGGTCGCTATATTGAAAGTCATTCTTTGTGAATGCATCTATTCTGTCTGCAGCCTTAGGTATTATTCTTGTTGCAATTTCTTTTAAACCGAATAATAAATAAAAGTTTTCAACGCACATGTTTATTATCTCAAATAACGCAGCTTTATTTTCATAACCAGATTCAACATCGATACGTAAAACACCTCGGTCTACCTTGTATTGACCTATCTTACCGAATATTTCAATTGTTCCTATCGCTCGCTTAGTAGATTTATCTACAATTGAAAACCTTACATACGCTTGTTGAGAATAGTCAATTAACCAATAATTGATCATTTCGTTCATTTCATCAATTGTATTGAAGCGAAAATCAGAACTGCAATTAACGCAATTAAATAACTCCTGCGCTTTAGGATCTGAATAACATTTTAACAAGTCCTCAGCATCATTTTTATTAACAAGTCGAAAGATAAAATGATCCGTCTCAATTGTTGGACAATTATGATATGGGGTATGAGTACCAAAACGAATAAGGCGCAAAATATCATCTTCATTCGTTAGTAAATCATAATCTCCTCTTTTTTCGTTTGGTCTGTGATAGGTAATACCATTATCAAAATTAATTCTTAACCTATTAAGTAATGATTGTTTACCATACATTCTTGCATACCGGTTAAATGCTTTATTGCGGACACCTTGTATCATTTTTTCTTCGCAAGGAAAGTTATCACATTCATAACAGCCGTCAATGTTTCGTGTCTTAACACATTGATATACCGAACAATCGCAACCCTGTCTACATCCTCTTGCCTTACAACCGTTACAAGCTTCATCACTACACAAAACACAGGCCAACCCACACATAGCTAAATCTTTTTCAGCATAAAATTTCATTTCGTCATCTCCTTTATATTCATAATAAAAGAATATCAGGACAATGACGACATTAGTATGTCGCTATTTAATAAATCGACATAATTTCATCTGCTTTCTGCTTAAGCATTGTGATTAGTTCCGGTGGATCGATAACTTCAACTTGGTTTCCAAAACCTAATATGATCGAAAACCACATGCGCTCAAAAGGAACATTAAATTCAATCATAAAATTTCCATCATCAAACTCTTCCGTAATATTAGAACTTAAATATTCCATAACCTGTTCTTTGACCTCTTTTTTGCATAGTAGTCGAACGCAATAATATTTCCGTTGATCGGGTTCAAGATTGTTTTTCATCAAACTATCAATATTGTCATGTGCTTTAGTAAAAAAACCACTTGTTGGCTGACAGTCTATTATCCTTATTAACTTGAACCATCGATAACTTTTATTTAAAGTACAATATGCAAACATATACCATGCATACCACTGGAATGACAGTGCAAGTGGTTCGACAACACGTTCAGAGGTTATATTATCAGCGTTGGTGTATTTCATTAGCAGCGGAGTCTGTACGTGAATTGCTTTTTCTATTACTTGAAGGTGCTTGTTTACCTGCGATCCTTCACGTGCAACAGCAAAATCTACAAATAAGCGTTGCTCGCTACCCTTCATAATTGTAAGTGCTTTTTCAAGGGTTTCTTTAATTTTTTTGTTATCATAGGCTGAACTTAACCCTTTTAATGCAATTATGATATTTAGGTAATCATCCATTCCCGCTATTTGCTTTGTTAATCCAAAACCATCCATAATTTTGTAGCCACCCTCAGCGCCATATGTAGAAACAATTGGAATGCCAGCCAAACATAGAGTCTCTATATCTCGCTGTATGGTGCGCTTAGAGACTTCAAAACGTTCTGCTAATAGTGAAGCACTGACAGTTTCTCTATTCAATAAATACATTGTTATAGCGATTAACCGATCTATTTTCATATATTTTATCCTTGTCTATACCAAATACAAATCCGACTAAAACCTCACTACTTTCAACATTACTTGCTGTCATATCCAATATTATCATGCTCCATTACTTTCTTAAAATTTATCATATAAAAAACTTGTGGAAACAATGGAGTAGCTAAAGCAAATGTCCTTTGCATAGGTTATTAAAGTAACCGTTATACTATCAAAAAAGGCAAGCCTTTACAAATTCATGAACTAAAGGGTGTGGTACTTCAATCGTTGAATTTGTTTGCGGTACAAAAAGAGTAGCAACAAAGAATTTACTTTCTGGAATTTCGATAATTCGGATATCATCATCTTGGTCTACGCCAGAAATTAGTAAACTTGGATGATTAAGTTCATTCCTAAATTGAGGGTTGATACCAAAATTACAATAATAATTCTCGGAAATCTCCTTTTGATTATAACATGAAAAGGCTTTTGAATTTTCTTGCAAGAATATTTTCATTTTTTTACCTGCTAATGAGCAAGTAAGTTTACTAATAAAGAGAGAAGATGCGTCAGCATCATATTCTTCATGTTGTGCTTCTTTAACACCGAGTACATTCCTAGCAAATTCAATAATTGTATGTTGAAAGCCTCCACATGTCCCTAAGTGGGGGATATTATTAATACGGGCAAATGTGATTGCATACAATGATCCTTCAAGACTTAAAAATGGACTGCCAGGTGCACTCCATATGCCGCAATATTTTTTTAGTACTTCATCTTTCTGTTGCGCAACCGTTAATGTATTAATCCATTCATAATCAAAATCGTATCCAAACTTTTCTTTCACATGCTCAAGAGAATCCTTCAGTTTTTCATGAGTCTGATAACCCTCGCGATATTCTCCGACTATTGCAATTGTGTTCTTCATTTTACTAATCCCCTCCCTTAACATTTCATTGAAATTTAATATTTTAACATAGTACATTATGGTAATTTACATGTCAAGAAAAAGGTTTTCTATAAAAAATAGATTATACTATATTATTTAGCTAACTTCTTGTAAGACTACTGAGTGCTATGTAGAGAAAACCCTGAATGTGATAGGTGGAAAATGGTCCTTTCTTATTTTAAAGAACCTGTTTTCAGGCAAGAAACGATTTGGTGAATTACGCAAATTGCTGCATAATGTGAATGCCCGTTCCCTGACTGACTGTCACAGTAATATGGAGAATAACGAGGTCATTACCCGAGTGGTGCTTCCAACAGTACCTGTCACAGTAGAATATTCTTTGACTGAGAAAGGAAAGGATATGAAAGAAGTCATAACAATGATGTATCTGTGGGGGGGAAAATGGATAGAGGATAATACAGCTTCCATCGACGAGCAGCTATAGATACTTTTTCAAGGCGACAACCAGATATTAAACACCAGTTCAAATCTGAAGTCTTCCTTTGCGACAACCAGATATTGACAAAAGAGTTCTTTCAGAACTCTCCGTTCAAATCTGAAGTCTTCCTTTGCGACAACCAGATATTGAACATCAGTTCAAATCTGAAGTCTTCCTAAAGAAAAAGAGAGGATGTATCACTCACGTGATTCATCCTCTCTTTTTTAAGGCGACAACCAGATTTGAACTGGTGATCAGGGTGTTGCAGACCCATGCCTTACCGCTTGGCTATGTCGCCGTATTCGATTACGAAACAGTGACTTTATTATAACAATCAGACTGAAATACGTCAATAGTAAACTCGGTATTTTTCTGATTTCATATTAGCCTATATCTGACGGTTTATAACTTTTTCTTTACCGAGTACCAAATACCCACTACTACTGCTATGATAAGGTACCCCACCGACACCAACGGAAACAGATCCATGATATTTCCAACATAAATACTGCTTACCGTCATGTTAAACATGAGATGCAGCCAGATCGGAATAACTGCATTTCTATTGATGTGATACAGTACGCCTGTCAGGACTGCAAATGAGACAATACTCAGCATAAAGCAGCCGATATACAGAGCAAGTGTCCCTCCGGCATATCCTGTCGTAAACCAAAGAGGCAGATGCCAGAAGCCCTGAATAAACCCAACCCATATACAGCCTTTGATCAGTCCATATTTTTCTACCATGATGGGTTGAAGATAACCCCTCCAACCCGCCTCCTCGCCGGTAGCCCCCTGCATCAGATTGATGAAGAATGCGATCACGTAGGATAGGATGGAGGTATTAATCAGGCTGATGAACGGGATCTTCTGTTGATGCGATACCAATGCTACTGCGATAAAGAAAGCCGCCAGCTGTATCCCTGTTACCGACAGCAAAAGCCACCAATTGATTTTTGCATGGAATAATCCCCGGAAGAAAGTCCTTCTGTTTTTATCCGGCATCAGCTTCCGAAACATAATTAACAGAACAAAAGTCGGAGTCCAGGAACATAGCATGACCATAAAAGCCTTGAGCCAACTGTTATCCGATACCTTCATCAGAACCACTCCCGTGATTCCGATGAATACCCAAAAAACGAGATACGTAAATAGTAAATAGCGTCTATACCTGTTATTCATAAGAGCCCCCTTTAAGTGAAAGTACAATTCTTTCTATATCTCTTCACAAAGAGAAGCTTAAACCAGGGGGTAACCCCAATGTCAATACCTTTGACTAATTTTCTTTGATCGGTTCCACAGGTCCGTAAAGCTCCAGGTAGGAACGAATCCGTCCGTCATTCTCTGATATCAACAGCATGTCGATGTAGACTTCTTTTACCTGCCTCCACCCATTATTCTTGCACCACTCACTTACTCTCTCATAGGTCCCCGCTATAATATCTCCCGACTCTTCTCCGTCTTCAAGAATCATATGTATACAAGTAGCATGGTTTACGACATTTTGTTCCAAGGCATCATAGACCTCCTCCGTGAGCACCATATGATTGGATATCAATCCCTCCTCCGAGAATACGATATGTCTCTTCATCTTCCGAAGAATCGGCAGCTGTGTATCCTTCATGGTATGCAGCTTCGAATATTCTGTATAGGACCTGTAATCTTCGATTTCACCAAGAATCCGAAAGGGAGGCATAGGCTTGATCGTTATCTCCCATAGCCTGTCCCTGATATCTGAACAGACCTCTTCGAGGTGCTTCAGATTCTCATTTATTTTTTCCAGCCTTGCTATCTCATCTTCTATCGATCTTCGTTTATGGGAAATGATACCGCAAATCTCATCCATATTACTGTCATAAAGGATCTTCTTCATTTCCGGAATGCCCAGATCAACTGAACGGTACAATTCTATCGCCAGTATCTTATGCATATCCCTCTCAGAGTAATAGCGGTATCTGTTGTCCGTTGACTGCATAGGCCGAAGAATTCCCTTTTCCTCGTAATAGCGTATCTTATCCTTCGAGACTCCGGTTAACCTGACTACCTCACCGATCGTAAAAAGGGAACTGCCTTTCTCATCCTTTTCCTTCACTCTCGTATCCTCCTTCTCATTAGTAAAAATCAATTGATGCCATAATTGGCATAGCTGTGTTTGTTTCTGAAGTCAATCGGGGTAAGACAGAAGGATTTCTTGAACAGGAAACTAAAGTAGGATACATTACTAAATCCGCACTGATCGGCAATGTTGTAGATCTGCAGGTTTGTTCTTAACAATAGATCCTTCGCTTTGTTCAGCCTGACGGTGGTGATATATTCATTCGGAGTGGTTTTCATGACCTCCGTAAATACTTTATGAAAGTAATTAGGGCTTAACCCGGCGATATCGGAAAGCTGTTGTAAGGAAAGCTTCTGATCAATATTTTCATTGATAAAATCCAAGGTTTTGTGGATGACCTTTCCATAGGGAGACAGCTGCATCGTATTCACGGGATTGCAGGAATCCTGATAAAGAAGATAAAGTATATTTAAAATGCAGGATTTCATAAGCAATTCGCTTCCCGGAATTGGGCTTAAATACGACTGAAACACCATATCAAACAAGGAATAATATTTGTCCTCATTCCGGATATGGAATACCGTCGGTATATTATCGAGAAGCAGGTTATTATAGTAAGTCTGGAATTTTACCTCAGACCGCTCCCAAGTACAGGAGTTGTACCAGTTATCACTAACCGGGAGTGTATTCGCCAAATCCAAGGAGATAAAGTAGCAGGAGTACGGCATGATTCCCTGGGTATATTGTCCGGGTCTGCGAAATACGATATCTCCCTTGTGTATGGGAATCAGTTCCCCATCGATATACATACCTCCTTCACTATCCAGAAAGTATTCCAATTCATAATCTCTGACACGTCTTGCCGGAAGAGCTTCTCCCTTAGCATAGCCTTCACTGCCGTTAAAAATCTGAGTGTATATTACCACCGGATCTATCCGGGACATCGGAAGATTTTCATGTATCATATCATTATTCATAATAGCCTCCTGTTTGCAATTACTTATTTAAATAGATTTTTCTACTTCTAGGACTTTCATATGGTTAAGTCTTATACTATTTTATCATAAGATTTTGATATATAAAATAAGATATTTGATTGTTAATCAAAAATTTCTATATTATATTTGAAGTAATCAATTACTCAACTTTTGGGAGGAAAACATAATGACAAATATGATAAAAAGGCAATCCAATCATTTTGCTATGATTATGAGCATGGCTTTGCCCATTATAATTCAAGGTCTTGTATTTCAATTACAATCAATCGTTGATAAAGCGTTTCTCGGAAAAATCGATACGATTTATCTGTCTGCCATCGGTGTCGCACAGCTGCCTTTTTTTACCACGGTCGATGCTCTTACGGCAATCTGTACCGGTCTGACCATTATAGTCGCTATAAAGTTCGGGGCCGGTAAGCAGAAGGATATCCATGAAAGTGTGAATGCAGCCATTATTTTTAATCTGATACTCTCCTTATCACTTTATTTGATCTGGAATGTATTTCCTGATCTCATTTTCTCATGGATGAATGTGGATTACACCCTGATCCCGTACTGCAATGATTATGTGCGAACACTGTCCTTCTTTCTGATCCTGTATGGAGTCGACATATCCCTTCAGGCGTCACTTCAGGGTATGGGCAAAACGAAGCCGATTATGTATGTGGGCTTAATCAAAGTATTTCTGAATATCCTGCTTGCCTGGCTATTCATCTTTGGTAAATTTGGTATCCCTGCAATGAATGTCCAGGGCGCCGCTTTCGCAACGGCGATTTCCAATATTGTCGGCACTCTGATCCTCATAGCATACTTTGCCATATCGAAAGAACTCTCTCCGAATATGAAGCTTTTTAAAATGTTTCAATTTCGTTGGGACTTATACCGTAAAATCACTCGATTAGGGCTTCCGACAGGCACCGAGTATTTATTATGGAACATCAGTAATCTGGTTTTAGTCAGTCTGCTGAATAGGCAGGGTGTCAAAGTTGTAGCCGTCTATACCGTTACCTTCGCAATTGAGATCTTTGTTTATATGATATTCAACGGAATTGGCAGATCTACACTAACCCTGGTAGGCAACAGCATCGGTGCGGGAGATAAAGAAGCTGCCAAAAGAATCATGACCAGCTCAATCCGTTACAGCACTCTTTTCGTCCTCCTGTTTTGTATTATTTTTGCTGTTTTTCCCAAGCCCATTCTGTCCATATTTACAAATGACAAGGAATTGATTAACATGTCCGTCTTTTATCTGCTCATGAGGGGAATTACCATGTTTCCGAAATCCCTGAATGTCGTAGTAGGTAACGGCAACAGGGCAAACGGCGATGTAAAATGGATGCTCTGTACACAGGTCATCGGTTCTGTTTTTGTTGTGGTAGCAGGCTATACTTTTATCTACGGCTTCAAGCTGGGTGCGTTGGCTATCTATCTCACACTCTTCCTGGACGAGCTGCTTAGAGCCATACTCAATACGATTCGGTTCTATAAAGGAAATATATTTCATTCGCTACCTTTCTTAACTTTGAATAGACGTGAAGAAGTACAAGCAGAGGAATAATTTATATCCTTGATACTTCTTCACTACCCCCTTCTCTACAAGCCAGCAGAGTAGAATATAGAGTCGGTTTGCTGACACTATCGATGTCTGCTAAGCAGGAATTGCCTGACTGCGGATTGCATAGAAATATCAAAAAAAGAACCTTAAGCCAGCAAGTTTACAGCCATCGGGCAGTACACCCTTACTGAATTAGGGTTCTTTCTATATGCTATTCCGACCAATCCATTTGATGGTTCGGAATACCTTTTCTTTTACATTGCTCGATAACCTGTTCTTTTTCCTCTGCATTTCCGATGGTATACTTAAGGATCAATCCTCGGAATACGATATATTTCACATTATTTTTCTTAAAATCAACATACCAATTGATCCCTCCACAGTCATCACCGATCATCACCTTTGAAAATCGTTCCGGCAAGTCCACAACATTGGAGGTGAACACGATTGCTGTCCAGTAACGAGGGGAGTTTTCCGTCCTCCACAATTCCACTTTATTCACCCGGAGACAGTCCAGGATATCCTCGTTATCAATACTTTCTTTAATAAGCAAGCCTTCATAGATGCCTTCCCCATCAGCTGCCAATGAATTTCCGCAGGATTTCACCTCTCTGACTCCATCCACAGCCAGCTCGTCCCTAAGCAGTACATCCACCGAGACTCCAAAAAGTCTGCTGATTTCCAATAGCTTCTCTGTCTCAGGCAGAGAAATATCCAGTTCCCATTTAGATATTGACTGTCTGCTGACCGAACATTTTTCAGCCAGAGCTTCCTGAGACATTCCGTTCTTATTCCTTAAGTATTGAATCTTTTCAGATAGTTTCATATTTGTTGCCCCTTTCCTATTGAATATCAATAGGATATCAGTATTCTTCTTTTGCTTCTACCAACCCTGAAGTTCTCATTCGCAACCACAGAGTGCACACAGGCTGACATGGCAGGCATGACTGTCATGATTTCTGCAATAGTCTTTCTATCTCCGCTCTTAGGTCATGTTTCATGCTCTCCAGCTCTTCTTCCTTCGGGCGATTGGCGTCGCTGAACAGCTCCTCGTAGGGCAATAGCCATACCGGTCCCTTCTCAGGAGTATCTCCGGTCACCCTTGGAAACAGATGCCAATGTAAGTGCGCATCTCCGTTGCCCAGGGCTTCGATGTTTAATTTCTCAGGCTTGAATACATTATATACAGCCTCTCCGACAAGTGACATTTCCTTCAGATGCTGCAACTTAAACTCTGTCGGCAGAAAATGAAGCTCGGTTACATGCTCTTTACACAGAAATAGCGTGTATCCTTTGAAACGCTGGTGGTCTCCAATCACGACATAGCCTGTCTCCAGTTCAGCAACATAATAAGGATTTGTCCCCCTTCGTATCATATCGATACGATCACAGATCAAACATCCCATCACACACCTCTTAATAATACCAACGCCCTCTTATAAAGGGGATCAAATTCGCAACCACAGCTTCCACATTCCCGATCTGCCTGCTCTACCGCAGTGATCAAAGTCTTCGTTTCTGTCTCGGATACTGTTCCGTCTTGGATGGAGGTTAACCATGCGATAGACGGAGCTTCAATGACATCCCATCCGGAACCTGCAAATTTCGTTACAATATCAACCAGTTCTTCATTCCGTTTCATCATAATAAGCCTCCTTCATAATCTTGAAATGGAGTGACTAATGTGGATTGTCCTTCTCCATTTCCATTATTATCTAATTGTCTTATTATCATAACATAATTTAAGAAAAATGAATACCTATTTTCCAGAACACGATCTGAATATCCACTTCACCCAACTCCAAACGATGCGGTATAAGTTCCATTCTTCTTTTTAATTACATTCCATTGGTATAAATGTGTATCCGTCGCTTTTTCATACGGAACAAAGGCTGTTATCTTGTAGACTCTTGCCTCCCCACTATTTTCAAAAGTGATTTCCTCTGCTTTTAAGAATAATGCGGATAGGATATGTCCATGCAATAGGCATTCATAACGGATGGCACCGACCGGTGTCCGTGGGTTGATTCTTACTGCTCCAAGTCCAATGATAAGTATTGCGCATAGTACCAGTACTAAAATTAATCTTTTATTATGTTTCATATGCTCTCCTATGATTTTCAAACTCCGGTTACATTTCCCCGGTTTGCTCATTTTTGTCTTCTTAGCTTTCATTATAACATATATACTTCAAATAACTGCGCAAAGTCATCCAATATGAATATGTATGCATTACCTTATTTTATCTACCTTCTGAGCCTTAATTCTGATACGTACATAGTCCGCATACCAGATCCCATCCTCATATAGGATTGGTTTTAAATTCTGTACGGCTTCTTTTTTAATCTCCTCCGCCAATTCATGCTTAAGGTTCTGAAACGGACTCTTAACAAACATATTGATCCAATCCATCATACCCTCTTGACCTACAAGTGCGGTTTTTCGATCAAACAGACTGGCGTATACTGCTTTTAACCGATGCCTCTCAAGAATCGGTGTGTATTCTCCGATTGTAGGGAAATAAAAACCTTGTTGATATCTTAATCCTCTTCTTTCAAAAGCCTCCCTCAGCGCCCGGTGGATGGTCTCTGTATTACCATAACCACCGAATTCGCATACCAGATAAGTCTTCGGCTTTAGCGCATTTGCGACCTTCTCAAGTAACGCATCCTGATCATTAATCCAGTGAAAAACAGCATTTGAGAATACTGCATCCACAGGCTCAGCTAATGTGAAGCTGGTTGCATCCTCTTGGATAAAGGTTAACTCCGGATAATTGGCTCTCGCAACCTCCAACATATCCCTTGATGCATCCATCCCAATCACATCAGCTCCCATTTCTGCCATTCTTTTCGTTAATGCACCATTTCCACAGCCGAGATCAAGTATCCTCATTCCCTTCTTAATCTCCAATAAATTCAGGATGTCTTCTCCGTACTGGTGAACAAACTTAAAATTGTCGGTATACCCCTGTGCGTTCCATTCAATATTCATAACCTTATCTTCCTCCTCATTCGTTCTCCTGATTTTGAAGGAATTTTATCATACTACTCTATATAACTCCAATATATATTAGTAATGTTTATTATAACACATGATTATGCTATAGATATAAGAAACTACGCCCCTGTCATATCATATATTCTTTCCGAAGCTTCTGCTCGCTCTTTTTCTGAATTGTGCAGGGGAGCACGAAAACCTTTGCTTAAATAAATGATAAAAGTGACTTAGATTATTGAAACCCACCAGTTCACTGATGGTCAGAATATCATTCGTAGTCTGCGACAGCAGAAAGACGGAATAATTGAGGCGCTGTTCATTGATATACTGGGTAGGAGTAAGGTTCAGGGTACTTTTCATTAGCCTGCACAGATGATTCCTTGAACAGGGGGCCAGGGATAGTAATCTTTCAAAGCCCCCCTGAAGATTCTCCAATCTCTGCATTTCTGACAGAACCTCCTCCAGCCAGACCGGCGAATTCCGGTTTCTCAGCTCCAATTGTGGATAATCAATAAAGTATTCATTGAGCAAAAGGGCAAAATAAGTCTGCGCATGATAGGATAGCTTCACCTTGTTCATAGCGTTACTCATCCGATCTCCTATCTCCAAAAACTCTTTTGTTACATCTGATAGCTGAGCATTCTCCAAATGAATATATTTTGGAAACGGACTTTCCAAAAGAGCTGTCAAACCGTTTGTATGTCCAAGGAAATAATGAATACTCTGAAGCATTCGCCTACTAAAGCCAAGATTGATCAGTACAAAATCCTCCGAATGGTAGAAATCATAGCAATGTACATCCTTGGGGCGGATAAAGAAAAGATCCCCTTTGCTGATTGTCTGAACACTATCATTAATCAGATGCAATGCGCTCCCACTCGCAACTACGAAAAATTCATAAAAATCATGGGTATGAAGCGGCGCGGTTTCACTTATTGTATTATAAACATAAAGTAATTCGGTATCCCTGTCTAGTTCCTCCTCACCATAAACCAGCATCTCCATAGCTTCATCCCCTCCTGATATTCAATCTTCGATATCGTCAATATCAATATACTACAAATTTCTGGTGATTACAAACAAGAAACGAAAGAGATATGGTGATAAAATACATACATCAAGAAAGCTACTTCAAGAAATACATGTCAAAGGGGATAATGGAATGAAACCGCTTAAAAAAGCAAGTGAGATGACAGCAAAAGAATTGGCCGGGTATATTGACCAATCGGTTCTAAAGCCGGAATTTACAGAAGCAGAGATTAGAAAGTATATCAAAGAGGGAATTGATTATGGCTGCGCAACAGTATGCATAAATCCTTCCTCCCTGGATATTGCCGCTGAAATGACGAAGGGGACTGATACGAAAATATGCGTAGTATGCGATTTTCCCTTCGGTTTATCCACTACCGCCTCTAAGGTTATGCAGGCAGAAAGCTATTGTAGCAGAGGAGACGTTGATGAATTAGATGTTGTGGCAAATTATGGCCTTCTAAAAAGCGGCAAGTGGGAGGAGGTTGTAGCGGACCTCAAAGCTGTCACAGAGGTATGTCATAAATACGGAACAGTCGTCAAGGTTATTCTTGAGACTGATGCTCTTACCAAAGAAGAGATCATAGCCGGTACCAAAGCAGTGATTGCTGCCGGTGCAGACTTTGTGAAATCCTCAACCGGTTTCTTTACCGGAGCAGCTTGTGTCGGCGCGACGAAGGATGTAGTGCGTATCATGATGGATGCCGCAGATGAAAAAATCAAGGTAAAGGGTTCAGGCGGCATCCGATCAAGAGAGCATTTTCTGGAATTGATCGATATGGGAATCGACCGGATGGGTGTTGGTTATAAATCAACTCCGGTTGTATTGGCTACTGAAATCTCTTGACGCTTCTTAATATCATGTCTTCCTAAAACGAAAGAGAGGATAAATCACTCACATGATTTATCCTCTCTTTACAAGGCGACACCCAGATTTGAACTGGGGATCAGGGTGTTGCAGACCCATGCCTTACCGCTTGGCTATGTCGCCATATTCAATTAAAAGTAATGATAGATCATTACAACTCCCCGAGTAGGGCTCGAACCTACAACCCCACGGTTAACAGCCGTGTGCTCTACCATTGAGCTATCGAGGAATGGATAAAATGGTCAGTCCATGATAACTGTCATTTTATTTAAATAATGAAAAAAACAGAAATCCTAATCAGGTTTTTCTGTTTTAGTATTGACTTTACACTACACAAGAAAATGTCATCCAAACTTAAGTAACTTATGTTACTTCTAACAAACCATATTAGGTCAAGCCCTCGACCTATTAGTAACAGTCAGCTGCATGCGTTACCGCACTTCCA
>JAEZKU010000042.1 GCA_023436065.1 Bacillota bacterium | reverse complement strand
TGCAAGAATATCAGTTGTGAGGAGGCTCATGAAATCGTTAACGATATCTTTAACGAATTTGAAAGGGGGTAATTACAATGTTATGTGACAGATGCCAGAAGAGAGATGCAAAAATATTGTATACCGAAATTATCAACGGAATGAAAAAAGAACAGCATCTTTGCGAGGAATGTGCAACGGATTACACATCCTTTCAAATGGAGAAACCTTTGATTAACGGTGAACTGACCCTTGGTGATTTGCTATCGACATTATTAGATAACTATACAGCTGCAGATAAGAAGCAGTCCGGTGAGATTTTGCCATCCGTGACCTGTGAGAGCTGTGGTACGACCTATGAGGAATTTATTCAGAAGGGGCGTTTCGGATGCTCCAAATGCTACAGAAGCTTTAACAGCCAGCTCGGAAAGACAATGAAGAGCATCCAGGGAGCCGAGATTCATACCGGCAAGCGTCCGAAAGGATTTGTGACGCCGGCTACGGACAGAGTCATGAAGGATTTCACGGAGGCGGAAAGACTGACAATCAGGCTACATGAAGCAATTGAAAAGGAAGAGTTTGAGGAGGCTGCGAGACTACGCGACCTGATTAAACAGTTGAAGGAGGAGAAGAGCAATGCCTAAATGGTATGAGCAGCTTGCTCCGGACAGTGATGTGGTTATCTCGAGCCGTGTCAGACTGGCCAGAAATCTCGAGAATTATCCCTTCTCCGGAAGGATTACGGAGGAACAAGCTGTAGCCCTGGTCAATGAAGTGAAAGCGATTACGGGTGATTTATCCGAAAATGATCATCGTAGGTTTTACGCCTGCAATATCAGTACCTTAAGTGAGATTGATAAAATTGCAATGGTGGAGCGCCATATCGTAAGCCCGTTACTTGCTGAGAAGGAGCAGACTACCGGTCTGATCCTCGCCGAGGATGAGGCGGTCAGTATTATGATTAATGAGGAAGATCACGTCAGAATACAGGCCATCGTAGGTGGCATGAATCTGGAACAGGCATATCAGGAAGCAGATCTTGTAGATGATATTGCTTATGATAAGCTTCATTTTGCATACGATGAGAAATACGGTTATCTGACCGCGTGCCCTACCAATGCCGGTACGGGGATGCGTGCTTCCTGTATGGTATTTTTACCTGCATTAAGCTCAGCCAGAATGATTCAAAAGCTCATGGAAGAAGTGGGCAAATATGGTGTTACCATTCGCGGAATTTACGGTGAGGGCACCAAGAGCCTGGGCAGCATTTATCAGATCTCTAACCAGAAGACCCTGGGGATATCGGAAAGTGAGATAATAGAGAATTTGAAACGAATTGTGCTTCAGGTTGTGAAACAGGAAAGAAAGCGCAGGGAGTATATGATTTCCGTCAATGCGGATGAGATAGAGGATCAGGTATTTCGCTCCTACGGAGTGTTAAAATATGCAAGGCAGATTTCCTCGGATGATGCCATGACCCTGCTTTCTCAGATAAAATTCGGTTCTGACTGCGGATTAATCAAGTTTGACCGTGAATTTAACGTTCACAAACTGATGATGGGAGTCCAGCCGGGAAGTCTGCAATGGACACTTGGGAAAAATGTCGGAAGCCAGTCAAGAGATCAATCCAGAGCAGAATATATCAGAAAAGAATTACCAACAATTATTTAAGATAATTTTATAGAAAACAGTACGCTAGAATGGAGGAAACGACATGATGTATGATAAATTTACTGAGAATGCTAAGAATGCAATAAACTTAGCAAGAGAAGTTGCATATCGGCTCTCGCATAATTATATCGGAACCGAGCATCTGCTGATTGGCTTGATGGAAGTGGATGGAGTTGCATCCAGGGTTCTGGAAGAGAACGGAGTCACAGTAGATAAGGTTCTGGAGCTTGTGAACCAATTGATTGCTCCGAACAATGGTGTTGAAATGATGGATGGTGGAAGCTTTACGCCCAGATCCAAGCGTATACTGGATCAAAGCTACAAGGAGGCTGCGAAGTTCAAGGCACCTCTCGTTGGAACGGAGCATATCCTGATCGCATTGATTAAGGAATCGGACTGTATTGCGGTTCGTCTTCTGAATACCCTGGGTGTAAACGTACAGAAGGTCTATATTGATATTCTGACAGCCTCAGGAGTCGACGTCAATGTGGCTAAGAATGAATATACCAACGGAAAAAACACCAAGGCAAAGGGAAAATCCTCTGCTACACCCACCCTGGATCAATACAGCAGGGATTTAACAGAGTATGCACGGGAGGGTAAGCTGGATCCCGTCATCGGCAGGGAAGAGGAGATTCAGAGAGTAGTACAGATTCTGAGCCGCAGAACAAAGAACAATCCCTGTCTTGTCGGAGAACCCGGTGTAGGTAAGACAGCGATAGCGGAAGGTCTTGCTTTAAAGATTGTGGAAGGGAATATTCCCGAGACGATCAAAGAAAAAAGAGTGGTTACACTTGATTTATCCGGTATGGTAGCGGGCTCAAAGTACCGTGGTGAGTTCGAGGAAAGAATCAAAAAGGTAATCAGCGAGGTAATCGGAGACGGCAATGTTCTTCTGTTCATTGACGAGATTCATACGATTATCGGAGCAGGCGGAGCAGAAGGTGCCATCGATGCCTCCAATATACTGAAGCCCTCCCTGGCCCGTGGTGAGCTACAGATCATCGGTGCAACCACCAGAGAGGAATACAGAAAATATATTGAAAAAGACGCAGCCCTGGAAAGAAGATTCCAGCCGGTTGTCGTTGACGAGCCTTCAGAAGAAGAGGCTGTGAAGATACTCTTCGGTTTGAGGGATAAATATGAAGCACATCATCAGGTCAGAATCACGGATTCAGCTCTGGAAGCGGCAGTAAAGCTTTCCAGCCGCTATATCAATGACAGATATCTGCCGGATAAAGCGATCGATTTAATGGATGAGGCTGCTTCCAAGGTGCGCCTGAGCACTTATACCTCTTCTCCTGAGATCAAGGATCTGGAACAGGAAATCAAACGCCTGGAGGATGAGAAGGAAAAGGCAATCAAGGCAGAGGCTTATGAGAAAGCCGGTGAGATCAAGAAACAGCAGGAAGCTGCTCAGGAACAGTTAGAGAAGCAGAAGGTGTTGGATGAGAAGCAGCGTCAGGAGAAGCAGCTTGTGGTCAGCGATAATGAGATTGCGGAGATTGTCGCAAGCTGGACAAAGATTCCCGTGAAGAAGCTTGCTGAAGAAGAGACAGAACGACTTCAGAATCTGGAGACCATCCTTCATAAGAGAGTGGTTGGTCAGGAGGAAGCGGTAGGAGCTGTCGCAAAGGCAATTCGCAGAGGAAGAGTAGGCTTAAAGGATCCGAATCGTCCGATTGGTTCCTTCCTGTTCTTAGGACCGACCGGTGTCGGTAAGACAGAGCTTTCCAAGGCACTTGCCGAGGCAATGTTCGGCAGTGAGAACTCCATCATCCGTGTTGATATGTCCGAATATATGGAGAAACACAGTGTCAGCAAGCTGATAGGTTCCCCTCCGGGATATGTTGGATATGATGAGGGTGGTCAATTAAGCGAGAAGGTAAGACAGAACCAGTACTCTGTTATCCTCTTTGATGAGGTTGAAAAGGCTCATCCGGATGTGTTCAATATCCTACTCCAGGTATTGGATGACGGACACATTACAGATGCACAGGGTAGAAAGGTAAGCTTCAAGAATACGATTGTGATCATGACCTCCAATGCAGGTGCTCAAAATATCGTAGAACCCAAGCGTCTTGGCTTCGCCTCAGTGATAGATGAGAAGGAAGATTATAAAAGGATGAAGGACGGTGTTATGGATGAGGTGAAGAGAATCTTTAAGCCGGAATTCATCAACCGTATAGACGAAATTATCGTATTCCATCAGCTGACCAAGGAAAATATCAAGCAGATAGTCGGAATTATGATTGCATCCATCGGAAAACGCAGTAAGACACAGATGAATATTTCTCTGGAGACCACTGACGAGGTAGTAGCACATTTGGCTGAAGTCGGATTCGATCCGAAGTACGGTGCAAGACCCTTAAGACGTGCGATCCAGACGAATATCGAGGATAAGCTGGCAGAAGCAATTCTTGCAGGTACGATCAAAGAGGGCGATACGGTCCGCGTGGAATACCTTGATAATGAAATGGTGGTAAGAAGTATAAAAATTTAATAATCTAACCAGTAGAAATTGGTCGGTATTTCGTTTATAATGTATGAAAGTGTTCAAGGAAATATAATCTGTCACATTCAGACATATAAATACAATTAGGAGGATCTTATAATGGCAGTTGTTGAAGAGTTAATACGCAAGGAAAACGATGGGACGATAAGCTTTGGTAACTACACACTGGATGTAAAGTCTAAGGTATCTGATTTTGAGCATCAGGGAGACTTATATAAGGTAAAGACCTTTCATGAAATAACAAAGCTTGAGAGAAACGGTATGTTTGTCTATGAATCGGTGCCCGGTACTGCCGTATTTCATTTAGATGCGAAAGATGACCAGATCAGTTTTGAGGTATCAGGCAAGGATGCAGCTCAGATTACACTGGAATTAGAAGCAGAGAAGGAATATGAGATATATAAAAACAACTCCAATCTTGGCAAGATGAAGACCAACTTGGGAGGCAAGCTGGTACTCAGCATCGAATTAGAGGAAGATAATAAGGATTTCATAAAGGTGGTTAAGCTGTAAGATGGCGAAGAATAAGACCGTGTTTTTCTGTAAGGAGTGCGGCTTTGAATCGGCAAAATGGCTGGGACAATGCCCCGCCTGTAAGAACTGGGATACCTTCACAGAGGAACCGGTTGTACGAAAGAGCGGCAAACCCGCAGGTATTAAGTCGGCAAGGGAGCCTGAGCTGATTGCCAACATCAAGGCAGAGGAAGAGGCCAGGATTCCTTCCGGAATCGGAGAGCTCGACCGTGTGCTTGGGGGAGGTATCGTTCAGGGGAGTCTGGTTCTGGTAGGTGGTGATCCGGGAATAGGAAAATCCACTCTGCTGCTTCAGATGTGTCGTGAACTTACCGGGAAGTCAAAAAAATTACTCTATATATCAGGGGAGGAATCCCTCAGCCAGATTAAAATGAGAGCAGAAAGGCTCGGCGTGTTTGGCGGCGAGCTTCTGCTTTTATGTGAAACCGATCTGGATCTGGTAGAAGAGGCAATTGACAAGCATAAACCTGATATTGTGATCATAGACTCCATCCAGACGATGTTCCGGGAGGAGGTTGCTTCTGCTCCGGGTAGTGTCAGTCAGGTCAGGGAAGTAACCGGTGCTCTGATGCGGATCGCAAAAGGCTCCGGTATCACTATATTTATTATCGGGCATGTAACAAAGGAAGGTGTTGTGGCTGGCCCGAGAGTATTAGAGCATATGGTGGACACGGTATTGTATTTTGAGGGAGACAATTATGCGTCCTATCGTATTCTCCGAGCTGTCAAAAACCGTTTCGGTTCAACCAATGAAATCGGTGTTTTTGAGATGCAGGGAAATGGATTGGCGGAGGTCAAAAATCCCTCCGAATTCATGCTGAAGGGCAGACCGGAAGGAGAAGCCGGTTCTGTCGTGGTAGCATCCATTGAAGGGACAAGACCGATCCTTGTAGAAGTGCAGGCCCTGGTCTGCAGGACTAATTTCAATATGCCGAGACGTACCGCGGCCGGTACCGATTTTAACAGGGTAAACCTGCTTATGGCGGTGTTGGAGAAGCGTGCAGGACTTCAGATCGCCGATTGCGATGCCTATGTAAATGTAGCAGGTGGAATGAGAATTAACGAGCCGGCACTGGATCTGCCGATCATGACAGCCATCCTTTCCAGCTATAAGAATAAAGCCTTGGATAATAAGACGGTACTGTTCGGGGAGGTAGGATTGACGGGGGAGATCAGAGCAGTCAATCTTGCTGAACAGAGGGTTGCAGAGGCAGCAAAAATGGGCTTTGAAGTGTGTATCCTTCCACAGGCCAATAAAGAGCACATCAAGACGGCGGGTATAAAGCTGATCGGTGTAAAAAGCATCCAGGAGGTTCTCGGTATACTGATCAGATGATAAATAACGAATAATGAACGCGGGGGATAATTACAAATGAAGGACATGATATCTCAAAAAATAGCACAGATGGGAGCAGCACAGGAGTGTATGGCAGGCGTTTCGGACAGGATCGAGCAATGGGAGCATTCCCAGCTTACGTTAGAAAAAAGTGCGTTTACTGCGATTAACACTTCGGACAAGATTCTGAATCTATCCATGGAAGGAACCTCCCTGATCAATAAGTTACATCAGGAACTGGTTGCTGTGTTAGGAGATATCAATAGTCTCGATATACATGTATCGATGCTGAAGGATCTTGAGCAGTTGTTTGACCATATCCTAAGTCAGGCAAAGCAAGCTAACGAAATTGCGCATCAGTTTGAGCTGGAAGTAGCCCTGCAGCGTGAAATCGGCGAAGAGATGAAGAGCAATCTGAGCACGGTCGCAGAAAGTCTTGATGCTGCGGTAGCATGCGCAGAGTTCATTTTAGCGGATTTGTAATAGGCTCATCGATATGAAAACAGATTGAATCTAAAAGAATTTTTATGCTGTAAAATATTAATATTATCTTGACAATTTAAACAATTCATAGTACTATAAATAAGCGACATCAATAGGGGAATCATCCAGCGGCAGGATGACAGTCTCCAAAACTGTTCACGGGAGTTCGAATCTCTCTTCCCCTGTCCGTAAAGAAAGCCTTACAATTTAACGATTGTAGGGCTTTTACTTTTTGATCTGCCGGCGGTCAATATTCGGTTGTTTTTTTATGTGCCAGGGCAGAGGGAAAGCCAGCTGATGAGGCTGGCTTTGAGGGGGAGAAAATTTATGAAAAAATCTATGTTAATTTACTTGTCGGCTTTGTTTGATTTGATAAGTTTATTATAGATCACAATTGTGTACAAAATATATTGAAACGGTGAAAGAAGTGTGAATTAAGATTGTAGGGTTAAATAAAAAAGCAGATAACCGAAGTTACCTGCTTATTAATTCCGAATAGAATAGGTGGGGTGACATTCCCACATCTCCAGCTAGGGTGACGGCTGCCCGTTCCGTCCTCTAAATCTATTCAAAATAGTTTACGCTTTCTGCAATTTATTATACCATTTACACATTTTGTGTCAAGGCTTTTAGTGTTCCCTTTGTAATAAAGTTCTTTACACGAGCATTATTAAGTACATATAAGGATCTTGCATAGTATTTATTGGTTGTAGAGATTCGGACAGCAACCTTAACAAAATCATTATTAATCAGGTATTCTTTAACATATTCTATAGAACCATCTGTTGGATGAACTCCAACGTAATCAGGAGCTTCCGTGTCATTTCTAGGAATTAATAGTACACCTTGGGTATGTTTAATTAAATGGATGCTCCTCTGTTATGAGATCATTTTTCTTAACCTGTTCTTCACATAACTAATATCTTCATAACTATATAATTTATTTCGCATTCAGTCATATATTAAAGTATAAACTTTAATTGAGGTAACTATGGAAATATATATAGTGCAACAGGGAGATACAATTGCATCTATAGCTGAAAGGTTTGGGGTTGATGCTGAACGATTAACGACAGATAATGGTTTGCCCAGTCCGGAGCATATAGCTGTAGGTCAGACGATTGTAATTGTTTATCCTAAACAGACCCACATTGTACAAAAAGGGGATACCTTACAAAGTATCGCAGAAGCCTATGACACTACTGTCCTTCAACTGCTGAGAAACAATCCGATTCTTTCAAATAGAGAATTTATTTATCCTGGGGAGCAATTAGTGATAAGTTATCCTACGAATGGGGATATCACAACAACAGGTTTTGCTTTTCCGTTCGTCACACAGGATACATTGGTTAAAACTTTGCCCAGTCTGACCTACCTTGCGGTTTTTAATTATAGAATATCAAGTGATGGTGATATATTTACCTTTCAGGATGATTCAAGAATTATCAGTACGTCGAAGGCGTATGGGACTGTTCCTATTTTATTATTATCAATACTGACAATGCAAGGAGAACCGGATGTTGAGACTGCCTATAAAATACTACTCAATGAGAATCTTCAGGATAAAGTGATTAATACATTTGTTAATATCATGAAAGATAAAGGGTATGGCGGTATTAATGTCGTTTTTAATAATTTGAATGAAGAGAATCAGCCCCTATATGTTCGTTTTGTAAAAAAAATATCCGAACGTTTAACACAAGAAAAGCTGTTATTTTTTATTTCATTTAATTATACTGATGATTTTGTAAAGTATAATATTAATTTTTCGGAATTTAATATGTATACGGACACTATTACATTCATACAGCTAAAATGGGGTGCTAATTATGATCCTCCTGCTCCGGTCAGTAATATTGAAGTTATTAGTAACATAGTCAGTAAAGCATTATCTACGGTATCCCCGGAGAATTTAGTTGTTGGAAAACCTACGATAGGTTATGACTGGCCCCTTCCATTTGTACAAAACAGAACCGTTGCAACATCGCTTAGTATCAACTCGGCGTTTGGATTAGCATATGATACAAACTCGACAATTCAATTTGACATTGAGTCTCAGACACCATATTTTACTTATTACCAAACTCGCGTTGGATTTCCCACGCAACATATGGTTTGGTTTATAGATGCCAGAAGTATTAATGTATTACTTGACTTAATCATAAAAAATGACTTAATTGGCAGTTGTATCTGGAACATCATGACTTATTATCATCAGCTTTGGTTACTGATTAATTCACAATACAACGTCATAAAAATAAAATAAAAAGCTGTTTTGTAAAAAAATCATTTACACTGCCAACTAATATTCTTAGTTGGTAGCATTTTTATGCCCTGAAGAGTCACCTAACTTGTGATTCTTCTTTTTTATTATCTTCTTTAGGAATTGAACTTCCTCCCTGGTACATATCTGATCACTGTACCGGGCCTTTTCATAGCAATTTGTAACCAATAGCCGATCCTTCTCTTCTGAGGAATTATCTTGTTCCTGCCCGACCACATATTCTGAGAGCTGGGAGGGGGTCAGGCTTTCCAAATGCTTTAGCTCCGGTCCGGCATTAGTCAGGACTGCATTCGCAAAGTGCCTTCGGATCGCTATATTATTCGATTTTCCTGGCAAATGAAAATGCAGTGTAGACGGTTTTGGCTTATGCTTCATTTTTTCCTTCTTATCAAAGGGTGACAAGAAATGCACTTCATCTATGATCGCTTCTTCTCCCTTTAAATAAAAATGCTGATAAATCCTATAGATGGCATAGAAGATCAGCGCAATGGCACCGATTATCAATGCTATTATGATTGTCCATTGAAAGATGGCAGATAAAATCTCCATGAGCCTTGAGGGTTCTGCCTGAGGTAGTCCTTCGGGGGAAGGAAGCGGTTCCTCCTCGGTCCATTCCACTTCCCCGGGTCTGCGTCTTGTTAGCAGGGTGAGGATAGAACGAAGTACTTTGATCAACAGTTTGCCCAGGATTGTCAGGAGATTTCCGAAAGGAAGTCTTGAAAAACTAAGCATGGAAAGCATAAACAGGCAGTAGAGAAAGGCATTCAGAATATGATTTACATTTTTAATCTGACCAAAGGGTACGTTCACGATATGCTCATGATTGCGTACAAACCGGTCCAGATTAAGGAGATACATATTCAGGGCGAAAAGCAGGGCATAGGAGATGGCGAGCCAAAAGCATAACGGTAGCAATGACTTAAAATTCATCAGATTGCAGGAGGTGTAAATCAGGATAATATATAATATAAAAAATGGTGTTGTATTGGTACGATCCTGCAGCTTATGTTTCATGGAATAGGATAATGAGGTTAGCATCACCAGATAGATTGCGTATACTATCACATAATTCAGGTTCCTGTTTGGAAGCAGATAAATAGCCGCAAGAATCAGATGCAGGAGGGTAAAGGACCAGATATGACGGGTATACTTTCTGATCCAATATGAAACATAAGGAGCCGGCAGTAAAACCAGTGTGTGAAGCATGGACCGGGAGTCTAAGGGATAAAGTATTACGGTCATGGTGAGATAAGCAATGATGAACTGCATTAATATATTGATATAATCGATTGCAATATGATGTCTTTTATAGGTCATGCAGCACCTCCGATCTCCCAGGAGAGGACATGGGACTTAAGCTCGTCTGAGATGGTCAGCTTCACTTCGTTATTAACCGGAACGATCCAGAAGAAATCTACCTTATTCCTTGATAATTGTGACAGCTGCTCCAGCAGATCCTTCCTTTGGTAGGAGGAGATCAACAGGATATATTCATCGGAGCTGATATTGTTCAGTTCCTCCCAGAGGGCATCAGTAAAGGTCGGAATGGACAGTGAGGTATCGATGCGAGCCAGGGTTTCATTGATGGTGCGAAGGTGATTGCTGCCGGATCCTGCCGGGACCTTTAACAGCTCTCGGGTAATGCAATCCCTTCCGTTGGTGTAGACAGAGGTCGGAATTCCCTGCCCGATGAAGTGCTCAGCAAAAGTAGCCGCAAGCCGAATGCTTTCTTCCTCCAGCTCCTCATAGCGAAGCAGAGTCTCGTGTTCAAAATTCAATAGGATCTTAACCTGCCGGGATGCCGTATGATCATAGATATTCACCATGAGTGAACCGGTCTTAGCAGAGGCCTTCCAATTGACTTTGCTCATGGTATCATAGGTCTGATATTCCCGGATGCCCTTAAATTCGAAGGGGTCTTCATTGATGAAGCGTCTCGTGAGAATCGTACCCAGCATACTCCGAAAGGGGATTTCTACTTTAGCATAATCGATTGGTCTGGGATAGACATAAAGACTGACATTCAGATCGTAATCTGTGACATGCTCGGTTTCAAGCAGCAGATCACTGCAGACCAAGACCAGCTTATCAATGGTATAATAGCCTCTTTTGGTGCACAGAAAAGGAAGACTTCTGGTCAGCTTCTGGTACATCATCACAGAAATCATATCATTCCGGTAAGTATGATCTGTTACCTCCGTATCACGAAGGTCAAGAAAGGAAAGATAACGGGAGGTCATGAATTTAACCTTCATAACAGGGATGGGAAGAAGCTTCTGATTCCTTACTGTCTCATACAGGATCAGCTGATCTCCCTCCATTGCACATTGATCTGAGAGAGTGATAGTCACCTCCAGGTTACGCTTCCAGAACCTTCGATACAAAAATCGTTCCAGGGTATAGATCAGATAAGCTCCGATTATCGCGGCAATTATTTTCATATATGCTCCAATCCCGATGCGAGCATCGCATCTGAAAATGCGCTTAGCACCAATAATCTTATATCTTATTTTGAAAAATTCTCAGTAGGTACGGCAATATCTGTAAGGATATGGTTCATCAGCTCCGTCGCCGAGGCGGATTTGTGGAGGTGGCTACGAAGAATCAGCCTATGGGTCAAAACAAAGGGAGCAAGATATCTGATAAACTCGGGAGTGACATAGGACATTCCCTGGATAGCGGCATAAGCCTGGGATGCACGAAGCAAGGCAAGCGTGCCTCTGGGACTCACTCCGAGAGCAATCGCATCGTGCTGCCGGGTCTGATTAACAAGAGCAATCATATATTCCATCAGAGAAGGATGTACATAGACCTTCCTGCAAGCCTGCTGCATCAGTAGAAGCTCCTCACCCCCGCAGACCGGAGAGAGGGTTTCTAAAGGGCTGTCTTCTATAAAACGGTTTAGGATGGCCGCCTCTTCCTGTTCGGATGGGAAGCCGATGCTAAGTTGCATCAGAAAACGATCCAGCTGGGCCTCCGGTAAAGGGAAGGTCCCTGAGGTTTCTACGGGATTCTGAGTGGCAATCACCAGAAAGGGCTTTGCCAGCAGATGGGTTTCGCCATCTATCGTAATCTGTCTTTCTTCCATGCATTCCAACAGGCTGGACTGCGTTCTGGGTGTTGCGCGATTGATTTCGTCCGCAAGCAGGATATTTGTAAAGACGGGACCACTGTGGAAGGTGAATTCGCCCTGTTTTTGATTGTAATAATTTAAGCCTGTAATATCAGAAGGAAGCAGATCCGGTGTAAATTGAATTCGCTTGAAATCTGCTTCTATGGATTTTGCCAGGGCTTTCGCCAGCATCGTCTTTCCTGTACCGGGAACATCCTCCAGAAGAACATGTCCATTCGACAGAAGTGCAGTGATAATCAAATTGATAATGTCTGCTTTTCCTACGATAACCTGATTGATATTTTCTCGGAGTCGTGTTGTTGCCTCCTGTATTCTGTTTATTTCCATGAGAAGACACCTGTCTTTCCTTTGATTTTTGATATGTATGTCCTGCTGTTCAGTGTTATTAACATTATATAATATTTCTTAAGGAAATAAATGCTAAAAATTGCAGGGATTTTTGTACAAAAAACCAGCCATCTCTTCCTTAAGAAGCTGAGTTTCACAGCCCATAGGGAGGACGGCCGGTTATAGTTCATATCCCAAAATTATTGGGGATTGTTGTGATTGTGATAATTGTTCTGCATGTTATAGTTATATTGATCGGCGAGGCTGTTCATATTCTTGATCAATAAATACTGGGCATAAAGTGCTTCGTTGTTTAATCATTGGTTACCTCCCGCAAGTATTTGATAGAATAATCTTAACACTGCACCTGAAGGTATGTCAATCCGGACAACTTCGCTATGGACGAAGCATAGCCGTAGCAGATAGGTCAGGAGAAATATTACGATGATGCTTCCCCAAAAGCTTCGAATAAATTTCGGAGGAACGTAGCTTTCGAACAGAAAGAGCAGGACGATCAGCGGAGTAAGAAAGAACAGGGGATGATAATACCATGCCGATACGAAATCCAGTTGCAATGCATACCAGACTGCTCTTGTCATTCCGCAGCCCGGACAGGGAATTCCAGAGAGGAAACGCAGTGGACAACCGACTGAAAAGATGGCCATCACCAGATAAAGTAAGCCTATGATCAGGCAGAGCTTCAGCCGTTCTACCAGCTTTTCTCTCCGTATAGTGCCGTGCAATGTATTATGTTCCGGCTTTGCGTTGGTGTCGAACTCATTGTGGTTCATACCGCTTCTCCTTCTATTGGTGGACTAGCTATACTTTATCATTTCTTACCTCGGGTTTCAACAGATACGCGAAAGGTTTCGGTCGGAGGAAAATCCATGGGATAAGGAAGCAAGAAAAGTATGGACAAAATGAAAGAATATTGATATAATTAAGTGCAGTAAATGCACTAGGAATGCACAATAAACGCACTATAGAGAGCGTTTATCATAATAGGAAGCTGCCGTAAGGCAGAATGGAGGTTAAGATATGATACTAGGTGAAAATTTACCGAACATGCCCTGGCAGGATCGCCCGGAGGGATGTCAGGATATCGTATGGAGGTATAGCAACAATCCGATCATAAAACGCAATCAGATCCCCAGTGCCAACAGTATCTTCAACAGTGCCGTTGTTGCCAAGGACGGAGCCTTTGTAGGCATATTCCGCAGTGATGATAAGGCAATGCAGCAGCATCTGTTTCTGGGAAAGAGTAAGGATGGTATTGATTGGGATATTGAGCATGATCCCATGCCTTTACATAATGAAAAAGGGGTACAGACAGGAGTAGCCTGCGGATATGATCCAAGAGTATGCTGGATCGAGGATCGTTATTATGTGACCTGGTGTAACCAGTATCATGGTCCTACCATCGGTGTGGCCTATTCCTACGATTTTAAGAAGTTCTATCAGTTAGAGAATGCATTCCTTCCCTTTAATCGTAACGGTGTATTATTCCCGAGAAAAATCGGCGGCAAATTTATGATGTTCTCAAGACCCAGCGATAACGGACATACCCCCTTCGGAGATATGTACTTAAGTCAGAGCTTTGATATGGAGCATTGGGGCTACCATCGTTTTGTGATGCAGGCACAGGGATGGGCCTGGACAAAGGTGGGAGCGGGACCGATCCCGATAGAGACAGAAGAGGGCTGGCTTTTGATTTTCCATGGTGTGGGAACCACCTGTAACGGTATGATCTATTCCATGGGTGCAGCGATACTGGATATTGATGAACCCTGGAAGGTAAAATACAGATGTAAACCCTTCATCTTCCATCCGACAGAACTCTACGAGTGTGTCGGAGATGTTCCAAATGTAACCTTCCCCTGTGCGACGCTGCAGGATGCCGCAACAGGCAGGATTACCATATATTATGGGGCAGCAGATACGGTAGTTGCATTGGCATTTACCCAGGTGGATGAGCTGATAAAATACATTAAGGATAATGCCTGCGAATAGTGCTGTTTATACAAAAACAGACATCTTTTGTCATAAACTGATCCCTAACTTATTGACACATTACCCGCGATAAAGTATGATAAATATATCATAATATTTACATAAGAAAATAACCTTTAGAGTTGTTTTCTTGGGAGTCAGGGAATGCGATTAGTTTCATTATCAATGTTAAAACCGGAGATGGTATTGGGAAAATCCATCTATTATAGAGACTGCTTAGTATTGAAGGAAGGTACGAATGACCTTGAGAGATACGTCAGCAGTCTTAGAAAACTGGGCATTGATTATGTATATATAGAAGATAGCAAAAGCTACGGGATTGAAATTCCGGATGTTGTTTCAGAGGAAACCAGGCAGATGTGTAAGCAGGTGTTTCGTCAGACAATGGAGGAATTTGCAACCAAGACAGTAATCGATGTGCAGGAGATAACACCGGCGATTAACAACATCATTGATGAGATACTTGCCAATCCGGACGTGTTGGTGAGCTTAAATGATATCGGAGCGGCAGATGAATATACCTTTACCCATTCGGTCAGCACGACAGTCTATTCTCTGATTATCGGTAGTAAGCTGGGGTATTCCAGACCAATGCTGGAGAAGTTGGCGATCGGTGCACTGCTTCATGATATGGGAAAGGTTCTACTGGATCCTAAAATCGTCAACAAGGAAGGTGAGCTCGAGAAAGATGAATTCGAGCATGTAAAACAGCATACAGTAATGGGTTATGAAGCCTTGAAACGTTGTCCCAATGTGACGGAATTGTCCCGTATCATCGCACTCTATCACCATGAGAGAATGGACGGAGAGGGATATCCTACCGGAACACCGGCGGGTGATCTGCACGAATTCATTAGAATAGTGGCAATTGCTGATGTCTATGACGCTTTGGTATCGGATCGGAGTTATCGTAGACGATGGAGCTCTAATCAAGCAGTGAATTATCTGGTGGAGCATGCCGAGACACAGTTTGACTTAAGACTGGTGTCTGTACTGATTAAACAGATTGCGATCTATCCGAATGGTTCCATGGTCAGATTATCCGATTTCCGGATTGGAATAGTAAAGGAACAGAATAAGAACTTTCCATTAAGACCGATTGTGCGAATTATATCAGATGAGTGGGGCAGAGATACACCGAATTATGAGATTGATCTGATGGAGATATTGTCGGTGACTATCATCGAGTCTGAGCTTGAGATGAGTTGGTCAGCTAATGTTCAACAAAAAGAATATAAAGAAGGGTTTGCAGAGTAATCTGCAAACCCTTTTCCTATGATCAGATATCGGATCAAAATTTGAAATAATTCAAAGCGTTATAATAAGAGATATTGGCTACGATCTCACCGAGTGTTTCCATATCTGCAGGATACTCCCCGTTCTCTACCCAGGTACCTAATAAATTACAGAGAATTCTGCGGAAGTATTCATGTCTCGGATAGGAGAGGAAGCTTCTCGAATCAGTCAGCATTCCTACGAAGCCGGCCAAAAATCCGACATTTGCCAGAGAAGTAAGCTGATCCGTCATACCTGTCTTGTGATCGTTGAACCACCAGGCGCTGCCGTGCTGAACCTTACAGATGGCAGAGCTGTCCTGGAAGCATCCGATCACGGTATCGATGGCAGAATTGTCAACCGGATTCAAGCTATAGACGATGGTTCGCGGAAGCTTTCCCCGGCTGTTCAGGGCATCCAGGTAATTAGCAAGCTGATCCGAAGGAGTGTAGCTGTTGATTGCGTCATATCCGGTATCGGGACCGAGCTTCTGAAACATTGCTGTGTTATTATTACGTTTACAGCCATAGTGCAGCTGCATTGCCCAATCAAGCTCCGCATAGGCTTTTCCCATCTCAACCATGAAGGCGGTCTTGAATTGAAGAATTTCTGTCTGAGTCAGGGGAGAACCCTGGATTCGCTTGGTAAAGATTATTTCGATCGTATACTCATCCGCGGGAACGTACATCATATAATCCAGACCATGATCGGAGATACGGCATTTCCTCTTTTTGAAATATTCCAGACGAACCCTGAGTGCTGCCTGTAAGGAACGGAAGCTGTCGATCTTCACACCGCTCACTTCGCTTAGCTTGGATAAATAGGACAGGTAATCCTCCTTCTCCAGGTTCATTGCTTTGTCAGGGCGCCAGGTCGGTAATACACGTACGTCAAAGTCCGGAGCCTTAGCTATGATATCGTGCCATTCCAGAGTATCAACAGGGTCATCTGTCGTACAGATATGAGTAACATTGGACATCCTGATGATATTGCGTGCACTCATGGAGGGATCTGCAAGCTTTGCGTTGCACAGCTCCCATACTTCATCGGCGGTTTTTCTGCTAAGTGCACCGTAATAACCGAAATAGCGCTGGAGCTCCAGATGGCTCCAATGATAAAGCGGGTTACCGATGCATTTGGAGATCGTATCGGCCCACATATCAAATTTCTCACGGTCTGAGGCTGAACCGGTGATGAAGTATTCATCTATTCCGTTGGCACGCATCAGACGCCATTTGTAATGATCTCCACCCAGCCAGACCTGCGTGATGTTGTCAAAATGCCTATCCTCCGCGATCTCTCTGGGGTTGATATGACAGTGGTAGTCAAGAATGGGTAATTTGGCTGCGTACTTATGATACAGAGTCGCTGCTGTATCGGTAGACAATAAAAAGTCCTGATCTAAAAAAGCTTTCATATTCGTTCCCTCTTTCTATAAATTAATCAAAACGGGTGGTCCCCCGCTTGATGATTTCCGCTGAAAAAACTGTCTTATTTGGCATTTCTTGATGCTGTAAGACTCCCATCAGGGTATTCACGCAGTGGTGACACATAGCCTCAAGCTTATTATCGATGGAGGTCAGCTCCGGATCACTGCATTCGGCAATGATCGAATTGTTGTAACCAATGATGGAAAATTCGCCAGGGACTTTAAAGTTATGGGATCTGGCAAATTTCAAGGCACCTATGGCGAGGCTGTCATCTGCCGTAACGATTGCATCAAAAACCAGCCCGTCCTGATAGAGCTTGTCCAGAGCTTGCTTCACTGTGCTGATACTGCCGGGGAGATAGTGGACAAAAGCCTCTCTGTCAAAGCCGGTCGCATAAGTTTCCTCCCGTGCCGATAGAAAGCCCTCCAGCTTTTTATAACCGCTATAGCTTTTTGCATTATACAGAAACAGGATATTCTTGTGTCCGCTTCTCTGCAATGCGATGGTAGCGTCATGGACTGCCCGCCCGTCATCGCAGAGCGTGCAGTAGATATTATCACCATCCAAAGCCGCATTGATGATCATTACAGGGACAGTCAGGGCTGCTTGCCGGATATAGCGGTTCTTAGTCTCCTTGGCTTCAACAAAATTCGAACCGACGAGGATGATAGCATCCGTGCGTTTGGATAACAGCAGCTTCATATAATTCTCTTTATCGGAGGTATCAAAGCCTGTGCAGCATAGCAGGGAATCATAATGATTGGCTTTCAGCTTCTGCTCTATGAAATATACAGCGCTGGCAATATAAGGATCGGAGGAATCGGCACACATGATACCGATGGTTTTCATCGTATTCAGACCCAGACCTCTGGCAAATGCGTTCGGTGTATAACCGCTTTCCTTCATGACCTCCAGCACCTTATGCTTTGTCTTCTCACTGACATAAGCATTCCCGTTGATGACCCGGGATACGGTTGCGATGGATACGCCTGCTTTTTTTGAAATATCGTATATGTTCATTGGAATTACCTCATAGCGGTATTACATGTAGTGATATGTAAATGCTTACAGAAGTGATTATATCGAAAGTAGTTCGGAATTACAAGGAAAAATGTATAAGGTTAAGGTATTATAATGAATAAAGAAAAAGGTAAAGATCTGTTAGAAATGAAAGTGCTTACATAAGATTGCATAATACAGGCATCCCACATCAGTTATGCATGTAAACTTGCTTTCAGGTTCGCGTACACGTTTGCCTTGTGCACCTTTGTCTTCAAGCATATGAACTGATAGAGGGATGCCTGTATCCTTGCTCGTATCTATATAGGGTTTGTCTTACAGTCCTGTATTTGTTGTAGCTTTTCTCACCTTTGCATTTGCAGGGAGGGTAAGCACATGTTGCAGAGGAATCCATACCGCTGTTGCGATAGAAAAATCAATCATACTGTGGATGATCGTTCCGAGTCCGACCAATCCCAAGAGGTAATAAGTAGTTGTGGTCTTCCCGGTACTGAAATAGTAAAGGCCTGACACGGTAACTTCGCAAATCGCATGGATGATGGAAATCAGAAGAGCGAAGGGAATAAGGGTCTTCGGTGAAAGCAGTACATAGTTATTTCGTTTAATCAGATATGCGCCTAAAATTGCGAAAACCAGATGAGACAGGGCACGCAGCACGACTACCAGCGGAAAGCCTGCCAGTAAGAAGCCGATCGCTGATATCAAAGCGACTGAAGCAGCCATCACAGGTGAGATGAACATTGCTATAATTACCGCAACATGGCTGGCTAGTGTAAAGGATGCCGGTTCTATCACAATCTTTGGTGCAACCATCGGGATCATAATTCCGATGGCACTAAGTAATCCCCCGATACATAAGAGTAATGCTTTTTTTGAAGTGTTGTTCATAATTATCCCTGACCTTTCTTATCACATAATTTCGCTATCTATTCATGATGCGGCAGCCTCGGTTTAAAGTTTACAGTGGTCATGATAGCTGTCTTGTCAGCTGTAATTATATCGTAAACCCATTTGCATGTCAATATATGTTCTTATATAAATATTGTGATTTTAATCGCATAATAAGTGGGTGGCCATATTCCAAAAAAATAAATGGAATATAGCCACCCACATAAATTAATATCCTAAATGAACATTAAAAACCTACATCCGATCATTATTCAAAGGGGAACTTGAAGGGAAGGTTGAACTGATCACGAATTGCAATGAATTCCTTCTGTACTGCCTCGCCTATCGGCACACCCTTATCCTTTCTTTCCAGCCAGCAGAGGTATTCCTTCTCTCCTGCGGTGTAAATCCGTTCCTCACCCGGCGCCAGCCTGGAGGTGCGCAGAGAGCGGAGGATATTTCCGGTGGTCTCCTTAAAGCTGTCCAGACCCATGAAGGCTTCGGGATCAATTGCCATGAAGAAATGCCCCAGATGATATGGCTGTTTTTCTCCGTTTTCCCCGATACCGGATAGCAGCTTCAGATAATTCCCTGCCTGAAGGGCAGCGGATAAGATCTCAACGACAGTTGCATACCCATATCCCTTATAACCACCCAGCTCCTCTCCGATACCGCCAAGAGGTGCAAGTGCTGCAGTTCTCTTGGTCAGATCCTTCAGTATCTGGTTGCTGTCTGTCATGGCTGAGCCATCCTGACCAATGACCATTCCCTTCGGGGTATCTTTACCGGTACGTGCATAATATTCAAGCTTGCCACGTTGTGTTATGCTGGTGGCGCAGTCAAGTACAAAGGGGAAGTCTTCATCCGTAGGGAAACCGAAGGTCAGCGGATTGGTTCCCAGCATATTTTCGACCCCGAAGGTAGGAGCGATGGAGGGACGGGCATTAGTTCCGGTAATACCAATCAGACCCCGATCGGTAGCCATGGTGGCATAATATCCGGCAATGCCGTAATGGGTGGAGTTACGTGCGGCAACCATTCCCATTCCGTATTTCTGAGCTTTATCGATTGCCAGTTGCATGGATCGATAACCGACGATCATTCCCATTCCGTCGTGACCGTCAACCACAGCTGTGGTAGGGGTCTCCCGTACGATTTCGAAGTTTGTAACAGGCTTTTGAATTCCTTCCAGCATGCGATCAATGTAAATGGCTTTAAATCTGTTGCATCCGTGGCTCTCGATACCTCGTCTGTCACTTTCCAAAAGAACGTCCGCACATATTACAGCGTCCTCATGAGGTACACCCATTTTTTCAAAGGTGGCTGTCATGAAATCCCCGATTAAATCCCAGGATACATACGGTCTTGTCTCCATAATTATACCTCCTTGCACTTAATAATAAGAAATAAGGTAGCATAATTTGATTATAATCCAACAAAATGAATGAAGCAATAGGAACTCCCAATTATACCCGGCCGTCTTGACGATTTGGATCAATCTTTTCCGTCTCAATCCGCAGCCGGATATAGAAGGTGGCACAGACGATGATAAGGAAGCCAATAAGATTTAAGATCTGCTGGGCATAGAGCTTTTGGCCAAGTATCTGTAAGTCCGCCTTTTGAAGCGCATCTAAAAGCCTTCCTCCGACGATAGAGGTCAAAAACCCAAGAAGCCCGGCTACAGAGGAGGTAAGGGTCAGCCAGATCATACGCTTATCACTCCGATAAAAATCCAATTGAATACCAAATAATCCGATACCAACAAAGGCCCAAGCAGTAGAACTAAGGAAGGAAGCAAGGACAGTCAGCGGATACGCATTGAACGGCATAGTGAAGGCAACGGTTAGGAAGTTCAGTCCCAGCGCCAGCAGGGTATACCGGAGCAGCTTTCCCATACCGTATTTGTCTGCCATTCTTCCGAGTCTGGGCATAATATAAATACGATAAAGGTTAAAAATAAAGCCGATTACCATCAGGAAAGTATAAGGCAGCTTCAAATCGTTAATCTGATAGCTCGCATTAAAGGGTGCACAGATATAAAAGGCAAGGGTATAGAGGCATTGGGTCGTAAAGGCTTTTCGAAACCTGCGGTCATGGAACGCCTCGCTGATTTCTGAAAGGATACTCTGCCTCTGTTCCTCAGGGGTATTCTCCTTTGCTCTTTTTGCAAGGCGGCCATGCATTTCCTTGCCATCCTCATTCACGTAGGAGAGCTTAGGCTCCTTCATTAACGACAGACCTATGACATTAATCAGCGTAAGCAGAAAAATGATGATTCCTATGATGATAAAGCCTGTATGTAGATTAACCTTCTTGAAATAATCCAATATGACGCCGCAGACTAACATAAGACTCGATACCACGAAGACCGCCACCGAATCCTTAATCGAAAAATATTTGCCACGCAGACGGCTCGGTACGAGACTGGCAATCCAGTCCTGTGAGGCAGGAGTTCCAATCTGTACGAAGACCTGCCCGACAAAGTACAGGAGGACGATCAAAACAGCCTTAAAAGTATCACTGATCATCAATAACGGTATAAAATATAAACCGGCAAACAGGATACGCTGTAAAGAGGTTATGGTTACCAAAAATTTATATTTTTTTATCCTCTTGAAATAATTAATCAGAAATAGCTGAATCAATGCTGCAAAGCTGGTCAGGGATGTAATGATACCGATATTGGCATCCGAGATTCCGCTGTCGGACATCAGGGCTGCCAGAAAGGTACCGCCGGCCAGCTGGACTATGGTCTGGGCTGCACTGTCTGCAGTCGTATAATAGATCCGGCTGCTTTTCATATCCTGTTTTGACTCGGGCAGAGCCATGAAATAAATTCTTCTGAGCTGTCCCATCATATAACGATGCATTGTAGATAAATTATGAAACATATAAAATAAAACCCTCCGACCACTTCATAGTTACAACTGATAAAATTATCTGTTAATAATATTATCAGTTAATACTATTATAAGGGATGAGGAGGGTTCTCTCAATGTGTTTTCGAATATAAATGATAGATTATCATACTAAGCTTAGCGGCTTCCTTCTGCCATTCGATCCAGGGCTTCCCCCTGCAGACGGAATACGGTCCATTCATCCATCGGTATACTGCCAAGTTTTTTATAGAAACCGATGGAGGGAGTATTCCAGTTAAGACAGGACCATTCTAGTCTTCCGCAGCCTCTTTCCTTAGCCAATTCTGCAAGAGCCTTCAGAATTTTTTTGCCGAAGCCCATACCTCTGTATTCCTTCTTCACATACAGATCCTCCAGATAGATGCCCGGTCTGCCAAGAAAGGTAGAGAAGTTATGAAAGAACAGAGCAAAGGCAACCGGATTTCCCTGAGATTCCCCAATGAGTACCTCAGCTTTCTTCTGCTCAAAGAGAGTATCGTGTAAAAGCTCTTCTGTAGCAACCACCTGATCGGACATCTTTTCGTAGTCAGCTAATTCCTTGATAAATTCAAGGATCAATGCGGTGTCTTTAGCTGTCGCTAGCCGCAGAGAAAAATCATTTGTGTTTGTCATGATATCGTACCTCCGTAGATGATGCCGGACTTACCTGTCCGGGGTTTATGATAGCATCCCATATCATTTATGAGATTTTTTAGCAAAGTATAGCTTATATGGAGAAAATTTGCAATAGCTCTTATGTACTTGCTGAAAAAATTATGCTGAGCTATAATTTTGAATATGACTCGGAGATGATTGGGAGGATGAAGGATGCTGATACATAATAATAATTTTAATATAAAACAGATTGCTGAATCGGGCCAATGCTTTCGCCTGAATCCAATCGGGGAGAACAGATATGCTTTGATCGCTCTGGGACGCTGTCTGCTTCTGGAACAGAAGGCGGAGGATCTGGTTGAGCTAAGCTGTAGTGAAAGTGAATATGAAGAGCTCTGGAGAGAGTATTTTGATTTGGACTATGATTATGGACAGGTGATTGAAGAGATTGAGCAGGGAAATGATGGTTTTTTAAAGGAGGCTGTTGCCTACGGGTGGGGGATTCGGATCCTTAGGCAGGATTTTTTTGAGATTATGATCACCTTCATCATATCACAGAACAAAAATATTCCCGCGATTAAGAATGCGATAGAAAACATATGCCAGCGCTATGGGGAACAGCATTACTGTGCTGAGGCCGGTATCATGTATCATACCTTCCCTGCACCGGAGGTTCTGGCAGCATCCAGTACAGAAGAGCTTCGAACCATGTCCGTCGGCTATCGGGATGCATATATCCTGAGTGCGGCCAAAGCAATCGCCGAGAAGCAACTGGATCTTGAAAAAATCAGAAATTGCAGCTATGAGGAAGCAAAGAAAGCACTTCTTGGTATCCATGGAATAGGAGAAAAGGTTGCGAACTGTATCTGCCTTTACGGTCTGCATCATATCGAAGTTTTTCCGGTCGATGTCTGGGTGAAACGAATCCTTTCAGAAATCTATCAGGACCGGTTTGACATGGAAAAATTTAACGGAATACTGGGAATCATTCAACAATATATGTTTTATTACATGAGAAGCAGGAATAAGAGATAGCCTAAATGGTTCATTTTCCTACGCATAGCCTTTCCTTACTTCGGAGAAAATAAATATGGAACAGATATCATTGAATCAAATTTATGTCAGTTCGAATCATGAAGAAAGGCGGATGATTTTGATGAATAATAAGCAAAGCTGTGAAAATGAACGTCGGTTGGAGCATATGGAGAATCTGGTTGAGAAACAGACCCGTACAGAAAGACATCTGGAGCAAAATGCGGATATCACACATTCCAAAGCAAATATTGAGCATGTAAAGGAACTGCAGAGGGGGAGGCAGCAGGAGATTGATCATCTAAAGGATAAGATTGTCTACGGTGACAACTGCAGCAATGATTACAAGGAGAATACCGAAAAGCGCTTCCTATATACAGAAGGGTATCTGAATCATAATGCGGATCATATGGACAGAGAATCCTTTGAGAACGCCAAGGTGAAGCAGGAGCATAGAAAAGAGCAGCTCGATAACTTTAAAGCTTAGTAACGTATTGAAACCAAAGCATTGCAGGAGCAGCTTCCGATCAACGAAGCGCCCCTGCAATTCTGCTATTATGGTACCAGACGATTGATATCACGAGGAAACATACAGGAATATCTGACATTGTTTTGTTCCAGCAGACGGGATGTAAAGCGCTCCAGTCCGAGACCAAGTCCGCCATGCGGCGGCATTCCATATCGGTGGATCATCAGATAGCTTTCAAAGTCCTGTGGGTTCAAACCGCGCTTTAGCATTTTGGCAACCTGTTCCTGATAATCATGGATGCGCTGACCTCCCGTCGTAATCTCAAGTCCGCGGAATAAAAGATCAAAGCTGAGGGTGACTTCCGGGAGATTCGGATCTTCTTTGGCATAGAACGGACGCTTTTTTGATGGGTAATGGGTTACGAATACGAACTCACTTCCGGTTTGCTCTTTTATCAATTCATAAAGCAACTTTTCTTCCTCGGGCTCAAAATCATTCATGTCTTTGATTTCCCTGTGACATTCTCTTGCAATCAATTCCTTCGCTTCCAAAAACGGGATAGCCGGAATGGAATTGATTTCGGGAAGCTTAACCTGTAGAAGGTTTAATTCATATGGATAGTATTCCTTCAGATAAGTAAGACTATGCTTCAGCAAGGCAGTCTCCATCTGCATGATGTCATGAAAGCTTTCGATAAAGCCCATTTCAAAGTCCACGCTGGTGTACTCGTTTAGGTGCCTTGAGGTGTCGTGCTTCTCGGCACGGAACACAGGTGCGATTTCGTAAACCCTTTCGTATACACCAACCATCATCTGCTTATAGGTTTGAGGGCTTTGCGCAAGGAAGGCTTCTCGACCGAAATAATCCAGCCGGAAGATATTTGCTCCGCCTTCTGCTCCCGCATAGACAAGCTTAGGAGTGTGAATTTCCGTAAATCCCTGATCGGTCAGGAAATTCCGGAAACCACGGCATAAACCCTCCTGTATGCGAAAGATTGCCCGTTCCTTTTCGTTGCGTAGTGTAATCGGTCGGTAATCCAGCAGTGTTTCAAGGGAAGTATCCAATCGCTTATTGTTGATTACTACAGGTAATTTCTCGGCGGGTGTGGATAACACCTCAATTTCCTTCAGATGAAGCTCATACCCTGCGGTGGATCGTTCTTCGGCTACGACTTCACCGGTAAGGATGATACAGGCTTCCTCCGGCAGCTCTTCGATCGGATAAGTGCAGGTTTTTGGATCGTGGATACACTGAACCATGCCTCTTCGGGTTCTCAGGAGTACAAAGGAAAAGCCGCTCATCAGCCTGATCTTGTACACTGAACCATGAAGCCTCACGGTTTCTCCGAGGTGTGACGCAAGAGTTTCGGGATCAATCAATTTTGTTTCAACCCATCCATTTAATTCATTCATAAATTTGCTCCTTTCTTTTTTCAAAAAACAGGTACAAAAAAACCACCCCGGTATGAGGAAAATATATAGATTCCTACCGATGTGGTTAATCAATTTGATATATCATCCACATAGGCGCAACACGTTAAGCGCTTGCACCTACGAATAAATCATAGCTACAAGCGCCGCCGATCATCGTCCCTATTCAGAGCAAAATGGCTGACTGCTTTCATTGATGATACCTGCTTTCTGAAATTTTATAAAGAGTAGCACAGATTATGCAAATTGTCAATAGAACTGAACAGCAAAGATTGTAAACAGAATCGTAGTCTGTTATCATCCTGAATATGAATTGACTGACGGATTGAAGCCTCAAATAACATGTACAGGTATGGTAAATAATATAGTAGGAGGTTAAAAGCATGACGAATGTAAAAGGAAAATGGGCTCTCATCACAGGAGCAAGCAGGGGCATCGGCTATGAAATCGCCGTATTTATGGCTAAACAGGGATGCAACCTGGTACTTCACTCAAGGAGCATATCTCATACGGAAAGGGTTCTCGAGGAGGTTTTGGCACTTGGTGTAGAGGCTTATGCCGTCCAGGCAGAGCTCTCAGATATTAATTCGGTGAGCAGGATGTTGGATGAAATTGAGGAACATAAGACCCATATAGATATCCTGTTTAATGATGCGGGGGTACAGGTTGCCTATCGGACCGATTATTTCAAAACCCCGGTGGAGGATTTTACTCAAAGCTTCATGATTAATACAATCGCTCCTGCCATGATCTGCTACCGGCTAATTCCCAAGATGATGGACAAGGGCTTCGGCAGGGTGATTAATACAACAAGCGGGATCAGAAATGAACCGGAACAGGCAGGTTATTCCGCCAGTAAGGCGGCCCTGGATAAATTCACAAAGGATTTGGGTTCTAAGCTGGAAGGTACCAATGTAATGATCAACCTGGCCGATCCGGGCTGGTGCAGAACGGATCTCGGAGGACCGCATGCACCGAATGATGTGAAAAGCTGTATTCCCGGTATCGCTGTCGGAGCATTTGTAGATGATAAGAAGAGTGGAAGGTTCCTTTCTGCACAATCGTTTGCAGGAATGACTCTGGAGGAAGCGATGAAAAAAGCGCAGGGGGCAGAGGATTAGTAGCCCTCTTTACGTCTTTTTGCCCGAAGAGTATGTCTCTTCTTACCGGCCTCCCATTCCGCACGCTCTGATTCTGTCTCAAGTACCAGTCTGGGTACTTCGAGGGGCTTTCCTTCATCATCAAGAGCGACCATGACCAGATAAGCACGGTTGACCACTTTCCGGGTACCGGATAAATCCTCCACGTAGGTATCAACCCTTACCTCCATGGAAGTGGTTCCAACGTAAGTAATCCGGCCGATCAATACCAGGGTGTTATTTATGAAGGCACCTGCTTTGAACTGCAGGTTATCGATTGCAGCAGTCGTAATATTATGTCCGCAGTGGCGGCGTGCTACCACCCCTGCAACCACATCAATCCATTCCACTAACTGACCGCCGAAAAGCCGGTCGGTACCATTGATATGGGAGGGCATGATGATCTGCACCTGTTCTGTAATAGAATCTGAGACACGCTTAGGTTCCATAGTTCCTCCGTTTCTTCGAAAATATTCTTATTTCAATTGAATTATCGGTTTTATACTATTGTAAACCTTTTTTAAAAAAAATACAAAAAAACTTTTCATTAGATAAATTTATGGTATAATAAATGAAGCATTGCAAAATATTTAACGATATGGAAAGGAATGATAGAATTATGGCATTGGTTACAACGAAAGAAATGTTTCAGAAGGCATATGCCGGCGGTTATGCAATTGGTGCTTTTAACGTAAACAACATGGAGATCGTACAGGGAATTACTGAGGCAGCTAAGGAGCTGAATGCTCCTGTAATCTTACAGGTATCAGCAGGAGCAAGAAAATATGCTAAGCATGCATATCTTGTAAAATTAGTGGAAGCTGCATTGGCAGATACTGATCTTCCTATCGCTCTTCACTTAGATCACGGTGATGATTTCGAAATCTGTAAGGCTTGTATCGACGGCGGTTTCTCCTCTGTTATGATCGATGGTTCCAAGCACAGCTTCGAGGACAATATCGCATTAACTAAGAAGGTTGTTGAATATGCTCATGCACATGGAGCAGTAGTTGAAGGTGAATTAGGTAAATTAGCAGGTATCGAGGATGATGTTAACGTTAGTGCTGAAGACGCATCCTATACCAGACCTGAAGAAGTGGAAGAGTTTGTTAGCCGTACCGGCGTTGATTCCTTAGCAATCGCAATCGGTACCAGCCATGGTGCTTTCAAGTTCAAGCCCGGCCAGAAGCCTCAGCTTCGTTTTGATATATTAGAAGAAGTAGCAAAGAGACTTCCTAACTTCCCGATCGTATTACATGGTGCTTCCAGCGTATCTCAGGAATATGTTGAGATCATTAAACAGTACGGTGGCAAGATGGACGATGCAATCGGAATTCCTGAGGATATGTTAAGACAGGCTGCAAAGATGGCAGTATGTAAGATTAACATCGATTCAGATTTAAGACTTGCGTTCACTGCAGGTATCAGAGAGTATCTGTATAGCAATCCGAGTCACTTCGATCCCAGACAGTACCTTACACCTGCAAGAAATAACATTAAGGCTCTTGTTAAACATAAGATTGTTAATGTTCTTGGCTGTGACGGCGCTGCATTAAAATAGTTAGTCTAGCTCTTTATAAGGAGGTACTGAAAAGTATCTCCTTTTTTTGCACTTAAGGATTAGCGTGTTATAAGGTGCTTCGCACTGCCTCTGAATACAATGCCCTGCCAATGCAAGCGAGCTTGCCTGGCAGGGCATTATATTTAGTCGGTGCTTTTATCACTTAATTTAGCAAGAAGGTTTACATGTAATACACTTATAAAAAAGGGAGGTGTAATAACGCCTCCCTTTTTAAACATACATAATCAGAATAAGGAACATTGAGAGATTAAGTCATCCTCCTTTAAAGTCTCCAGCAGCTCGGCGGGATACAGAGGGCGACTGAAGATATAACCCTGAACGATATCACAATGCCTTGCCTTCAGAAGGGAAAGCTGTTCCTCGGTCTCCACTCCTTCAGCCACCACCTTGATGTTGAGGCTGTGTGCAAGCTGAATGATGGCTTCTGCAATCTGTACATCCTTCTCATTGATACAGATATTATCGATGAAGGATTTATCGATTTTTAAGGTGTCAATCGGCATTTGCGTCAAATAATTCAGAGAAGAATATCCGGTACCGAAATCGTCGAGAGATACCTTCACTCCGAGCTGCTGCAGATTATTCAACAGCATGGTGGCATCCATGATGGAGGATACCAAAGTACTCTCCGTAATCTCCAGTTCGAGGTATTCCGGCGGAAGTCCGGTCTCCTCCAGGATACTGGACAGGGTTGAGACGAAGCCGGGCCGGTTAATCTGTACGGAGGAGATATTGACGGAAACCGGTCTTGGTTTGGAGCCTAAATCCAGAAGCTGTTTATTGAAGTAGCAGGCTTCTCTGATCAACCAGGTGCTGAGTTCGATGATTAAGCCACTTTCCTCGGCAATCGGAATGAATTCCTTTGGACTGATACGGCCGAGGCGTTCATTGCTGATTCTCATCAGGGCTTCATATCCGATCACATTATTGGTATCAAGCTCCATCAAAGGCTGATACTGTATGTAGATGTCATTGTTTTCTATTGCATTTCTGAGGACCTCCATCACAAGGGTACAGCGGTGAAGCTCCTCTTCCATGGTGGAATCGAACAGGGTAAACTTGTTTTTCCCGGTATCCTTTGATTTGTACATTGCAATATCTGAATTCTTGATCAATACCTTTGAGGAGAGTCCGTTTTCGGGATAAATGGAAATACCGATGCTCATGGATACATAAACAATTTCTCCATCCAAGTCCAACGGGTTCTTGAAGGTCTCGATAATCTGGGAAGCAAAATCAACCGCATTTTCCGCATTACCGATGTCTTCCAAGAAGATTAAGAACTCATCTCCGCCTGCCCGGGCTAACATACCGTTACCGTCAATCAGCGCAGACAAAAGCTGTGCTGTCTTGATTAATAAGGTATCTCCATATTCATGGCCCAGGGTATCATTGACAGTCTTGAAATTATCCAAATCCACGAAGTAGACAGAATGCCTCATATTACTCTGGGGTGAGGATAATACTGCATTGATATAGTCGAGAAAGGCGAGTTTATTTGGTAGATTGGTCAGGGTGTCATGATAGGCCAGGTATTCGATATGATCATAATTGGATCTAAGCTGCTCCTCATTGGAAAGAAGCTCTTCATGCATAGACTCCAGATCCTCATAATTCGTTTTAATAATATGTAGCATTTTATTAAAGTTCTTCGAAAGCTCTCCCAGCTCGTTATTACTTTTTATATTGGACTGGACGGTAAGATTCCCGTCGGACGCAGTCCTCATCGCATCTCGCAGGGCGATGATTGGAGCTGAGAATTTTCTTGCGAGAATATTGGCAAATATAATGATTATAATCATCAGGATAGCACAGATTAAAAGCAACAGGGTCAGCATGATGGTAGTAACCGACTTAATCTCAGAGGTATCCTGCTTTAGCATCAGTGCCCAATTCAAATCAGGCAGAATCGTATAGCCGTACAATTGGTTAGTATGATCAAAGTAGTATTCAAAGGAGCTGCTGATGGGTGTCAGACCTCTGTTGTAATCGGTCACCAATGAGGAAAGCTTTTCAGATTGAAGATTGGTTCCGACGTAAGAAGGATCCGGATGATAGATGACTTTACCATCCTTGTCCAGGAGTATGCAAAAACCGGTTTCTCCAATTGTAAGCGAGTTTAAATAATTCCTGAAATAAGCAGTATCCATGGTACTTACGACATACCCACAGACATACCCACTGACCGGATCGGTAATCGGGGCGCCAATTTCAATACAATAGATGGTAGAACCGTTTTTACTGATCGGGTGCAAACCGTCTACGGCGATTGCGGTTGAACCTGTTGCCAGAATATAAGAAAGAGTTAATTCTGATTCGGTGGTCTTTCCGATTTCCCCTGAATCAGAGCTGGCGATCACTTCATTCCTCATGTTGTAAAGAGAGATACGCTCACAATGATCATAGGCTTCCCGTCTTTTTTGCAGGATACTGTTTACAGTCCAGTTAGAATAGGCATGTCCCGAATTGCTGGTTAACACAGCTGAGACCAGTTCCTCCTGGATCGCTAACAAAGACACCTCGGTTTGCTGTGTCTGAAGCTTGGCTGCCAATCCGTAGCTGCTTGTTCGGGCCGTTCGTTCCAGACTCTGCGCATTAATCTCCATGAGTCTGTCAGTCAAAAGACCATGAGCGATTACCGAGACGAGAATAACCGGTATCATGGATGAGATAATGAGCAAAATACGCAGGGACTTTTTAATCGACATTGCTGCTGACCTCCAACTATAGTTACTTACTTACCTTTCAAAATGACCGATGATTTATGTTTATTCTACCAATTATGTGGAATTTATGCAATAATATTAATTATTATTAACCTTAGGAAAATTATCTGACACACGGATTGGACATTTTATGAATAATTTATGAAACGGATATATTTTTGTTGAAAAGAAACCCTTTTAAGGGTATACTTGTAATGTTTAAATGAGGAAAAGCAGGTAGAAAGTAGGACTACAGACGAATGTATAGAATTATTGAACGGGACAATAGAGCGAAGCGAGCTGAGTTTGTGACTGTCCACGGAACGATACAGACCCCGGTTTTTATGAATGTCGGAACTGCGGCTGCCATCAAGGGAGCGGTTTCCACCATGGATTTAAAGGAAATCGGAACTCAGGTTGAGCTTTCCAATACCTATCATCTTCATGTCAGACCCGGTGATAAGGTAGTCAAGCAGCTGGGCGGACTTCATAAGTTCATGGTATGGGACAGACCGATATTAACTGACTCCGGCGGATTTCAGGTATTTTCGCTTTCAGGATTACGTAAGATAAAGGAAGAAGGAGTATATTTTAACTCCCACGTAGACGGACGTAAGATATTCATGGGCCCGGAGGAAAGCATGCAGATACAGTCTAATCTTGCCTCTACAATTGCGATGGCATTTGATGAATGTCCTCCTCATCCGGCAACCAGAGAATATATGCAGGCTTCCGTAGATCGGACCACTCGTTGGCTGAAGCGCTGCAAGACTGAGTTGGACAGGCTGAATGGTCTGGAGGATACGATCAATCGAAAACAGATGCTGTTTGGAATTAACCAGGGCGGTACCTTTGAGGATATCCGTATCGAACATGCCAAGGTGATTTCCGAGCTTGATCTGGATGGCTATGCTTTGGGAGGTTTGGCAGTCGGTGAGAGCCATGAGGAGATGTATCGTATCATCGAGGAAACCGTTCCCTATCTACCGCTGGAAAAACCGGTTTATCTGATGGGGGTGGGCACACCCGCCAATATTCTGGAGGCGGTGGATCGCGGTGTAGACTTTTTTGATTGTGTATACCCTACCAGAAATGGCAGACATGGTCATGCATACACCAATAACGGAAAGATGAACCTGATGAATGCGAAATATGAGCTGGACGACAGACCGATTGAAGAAGGCTGCGGATGCCCCGCATGCAGACAATACAGCAGGGCATACATCAGACATCTGCTGAAGGCTAAGGAAATGCTGGGTATGAGACTTCTGGTGCTTCATAATCTTTACTTCTATAACCACATGATGGAGGAGATCAGGGAAGCAATCACAGAGAAGCGATACTCTGAGTACAAAAAGATGCGTCTTGAAGGATTTGTTAGGAGCGAAGATTAATGCGAATAACATTGAATTATAGAAAATAATAATCAGGAGGGATATAAGAATGAATACTTTTACTTTATTAGCTGCCAATTCATCAGGAGGTACGGGCAGTGCTCTGATCCTTGTGGTAGAGGTTGCCTTTTTAGGACTTTTACTTTATTTTATGCTGATCCGTCCCCAGAGAAAACAGCAGAAGAAGATGAGCATGATGCTCTCAACTCTGGCAGCAGGTGACAGCGTACTGACTTCAAGTGGCTTCTACGGTGTAGTAATCGATGTTATGGATGAAATCGTAATTGTAGAATTCGGTAACAACAAAAACTGTAGAATTCCTATGAAGAAGAGTTCCATCGTTGAGTTAGAGAAGCCCGGTACAGAAAAATAATTGATAGGTAAAGTGTGAAAATATTCTGGAAATACCGGAATTAAATTGAAGAAGTTCATGATGAAATCCATAGGAATTTCATTATGAACTTCTTTTTATCTTAATAAATAATGCTGGATTTATCAAAGGTTCGGGTGTATACTATGCGAAATATCATCGGCCGTTGAGAACTGGGAAAGATTTGTGTATGGGGCCAGAGTTTGCAGATTATGAGGAAAGGTATGGTTATTAATATGAGTATTGATCGATTGACAGGGGAAAAACTAAAAAATCTGGAGGGCCTCTTTGCAGGCTGGGAGGAGACCATGATCGCCTCCTGTCTACAGGGATTGATGGGAAGTGCCTGGGCTGATAATGAGGATGCTCCGGCCTCCGCGCAGTTGGTGGTAGCTGACTTTTGTCTTTTTGCAGGAGAACCGTCAGAAGAGCTGGTGAGAAACAGACCTGCGGAGCATAAATCGGATTTTGTCATCATGATACCTCAGACAGAAGCCTGGGGAGAACTGATTGAACAGGTGTATCAACAGGCAGCGAGGAAGGTTACAAGGTATGCGATCAAGAAAGAGCCCGGAGTGTTTGATCCGGATAAGCTGGAGGTCCTTGCAGGCAATATCGGACCGGAGTATGAGCTGAAGCTGATTGATGAGGCAATCTATCTTCAAATATTAGAACATCCCTGGTCGAGGGATATGTGCGGACATTTTACGGATTACCCACAGTATCAGGATTGTGGACTTGGGGTTGTCGTGCTTCATCAGGGAGAGGTAGTTGCAGGTGCTTCTTCCTATACTATATATAAAGAAGGGATAGAGATTGAGGTTGACACCCGGGAAGACCATCGGAGAAAGGGTTTAGCAACTGCCTGTGGTGCGAGACTGATTCTTGAGTGTCTGAAACGCGGACTGTATCCAAGCTGGGACGCACAAAACAAATGGTCTGTCGCGCTTGCAGAAAAGCTGGGATATCATTATGATAAAGAATATACGGCTTACGAGATTACTAACTTTGGGTTGCGGTAGCATAGATATAAGATATATTACGATTAAGAGGAGCTGTTTCAATAGGAACGGCTAAGGGCAGAGCAATAGGCATCCCATGCCTACTGCTCTGCCCTTAGCTTTCATTAGGTAAAACAGCTCCTTGTATCTTTATAGAAGCTCTATCTTATATTTCTTCAGCCAGTAATTCACCTGTAGCAGATAAGCCATCAGCTGCGGTGCCGCCATCAGCTGTCCATACCAGGGTTTTCCGTAATCACTCGGGGAGGAGAGGAAGAGTGCTACCTTATCCATATCCAGCAATGGACGAATCGGTTCATTCGGATCGGACAAGACCTCCATCAGCTTAGCTCCAAGGAGCTTCTCGTATTCAGGATGATAAGTCTTTGGGTAAGGACTCTTCTTACGATACAATATTTCATCGGGGATCAGGCCTTTCCCTGCATCCCGTAAGAGACTCTTCACCACGCCGTCCTTGCATTTCATTTCCCAGGGGACATTCCATACATACTCCACTATTCTGTGGTCAGCAAAGGGAACCCTGGATTCCAGTCCGGAAAACATGCTGCAGCGATCCATACGATCCAGTAAAGTAACCATAAACCATTTTAAATTAAGATAGGAGATCTCCCGACGACGTGCGTCGATCCCGGTTTCACCCGAAAGTCTTGGTGTTTCTGCGATGGTTTTCTCATAAGCTGCACGGATATAGCCTTCCAGATCCAGAGCAGACAGTAAATCCTGTGAAAGCAGAAGCTTTCGCATGGAGATGCTGCCCGACCAGGGGAAGGTGTCCTGCTGCATTAACTCGGGACTGGAATTCCAGGGATATCCTCCGAAGATTTCATCGGCACATACGAGATAACAGCCATTAGCATAATTAATCGTTTTTAAACGGAAGCTTAGGATATAGTACAAGCTTGAAATCATCCGGAGCTCCTGAGTTATATGTTGCTGCTTTATCCTTTACATACTCGATCTTTTCAATAATTTCCTTAAGCAACTCATTCTTTTGAGCTGCGCTCGGAAGGGTTTCATATACATCAAGTAAAGATTTTACCTTTGGCATTAACTGATAGGCTGCGAACTCGTTCTCAGTTTGTTTAGCAAGATCTGCTTCTATAGTTGTCTTTGCTTCTTTTGCCTTGGTTATACGTTCTGAAAGGTTTTGCGACCTATCAAGAAACTGATCAGTAGAATACACCCCTTGTTCTAAGAGGTCAAATATATTACTCTGCTGCTTACTAAGTGTATCAATTTCAGTATCAATTAGTTTTAGTGACTTTTCTAATGCTGATCGTTTTAAATCAGGTTCAGACTTTTTTCGTTCCAGGGCAACCGTATACTTGCTATACCATGATTTTATTGCATCTAATATTTTAGACTCCACATAATCAAGTGCGGACCCTACATTTCTACACTCTCTGGCATGACAAATGATATAATCCTTTTTCTTATAATTACCCACCATTGCCCCTTTTCTGAGAACCATCTTGCGCCCACAAATTCCACAAACCATAATTCCGGCGAAAGGGTTTTTAATCTGGTTTTTATATCCAACTGGAGCTGGAGGAGCCATAGCCATAAGCTCCTGAGCTTTATTGAATACTTCTTCACTAACAATTGCATCGTGTAAACCATCTGCGAGCACAAATTCGTCATTCCTTGGCCGACTAATTACCTGCTCTCCATTGATAAGTCGTTTCTGATTAGTGCGCCAATTCCATCTAATTTTACCTGCGTATACAGGGTTGATCAGTATATCTCTTATGGTAGACTTTACCCAGTAATCATGCCTTGCGGGAGGGATTCTCATCACATTGAGCTGATGGGCTATCTGCTGTATCCCTAGTCGTCTTTTTTGACCGAATTGATCGATAACCCCTTCAGTATACATTGAAAATATCAGTCGTACTGTATCGGCCTGTTCAGGAATGATTTCTAACGTATTTCCTTTATCGCCATTGATCTTGACGATTTTATAACCGTAAGCCGGTCTTGATCCTAAAAATTTCCCCTCTTTTGCAGCTGCTACCCGTCCTCTTTGTAATCTCCTATTAATAGTTTTATATTCGCGTCGGGACATAAATAATCCAAACTCGAAATACTCTTCGTCGAACTCATTAGTTGGATCATAGGTTTTAAGAGGTGTGATAATCTTGGTGTTTGATACTTTAAAGGCCTGAGCTACAATTCCCTGATCGATGGTATCGCCTCGAGCCAATCGTTCCACTTCAACCACAAGTACTCCGTCCCATATACCGGATTCGATTTCGGACAGAAGTTGCTGCATTACTGGCCGTGATGCTATGGAGTCTCCAGACACGATCTCTCGATATATATTTGTGACATTTAGCTTCATCTTCTTAGCTGTTTCAAGCAAGAGCCTTTCGTGCCGAAGGAGAGTTTCACCTTCGCCATGAGCTTCAGCCTCCATATCTGCCCTGGATTTTCTCAGGTACATAACGTAACTTTGCATACAATTTCACTCCTTTTACTACATGAGTAGGGTTTTAATTAAAAGGAAGCTCCTCCTCACCAATGTCTGGAATGCTCATAAATGTCAAAGTGTCTTCTTTCCAGCTCTTGAGCAATCCGTCATTATAAAATGTTGTTTTACTTCCGCAATACGGACAATACCTGGCATTGACAGGAACAGGCTTTCCACACGGAGTATCAGAGTCAAAGCCAATAGGTAGCATTTGACCATGGCTTTCACGATCATCGCAATAATTCACTAATAGCACTCCGCATATTTGACAATAAAGACCATCTATGTTTGTTTCTTCATTCCCACAGATTGGGCATTTTATAACTTTGTTATTTTCATATGTATTATATGACTCATATATCACTTCTTCTTCAACTCCCCATTTAAGCTTTTTACTTCCACAAATCGGGCAATACTTTACTCCTTTAATAAATGTAACAGCATTGCATTCTTCGCAACCAGATCGATAAAAAAACTGATTAAATAAAACCAATAATCTTTGTTGTATCCCAGTATTTATTACGCATTGCCAGTCATATTCTAATAGCTCAAGCCTGATTTCTGCTGCTTTATAAGATATACCAAAGTATCTTGATAGACTCATTTTAGTCTTATCTTTTAACTGACTTACGAAAGCAGATGGAACAAGTACGTTTCTTGCAAAGGTATTTGCTTCATTTTCAAGGACTTTATTTTCTGATTTCGTTAATGATCCGCGATACAATCTTGTATGTTCAAAGTCAATCAAATGATTTAGGTAAATATGACCTATTTCATGAAGTAAAGTAAAAAGTATTCTCTTTTTTGGCTGAGTATCATTATATGCGATGGTGTAATTTATCTCATCATAGATCGTGAATCCATCATAACTTTTCAATGAATTAATAACATCCTTTATGGTGCAATTGCAATTTTCCGCCATTTCAGAATAAGTAATCAGTCCCCACTTTTTTGTTTCAATTATTTTATATGGGTTAATAGGGAAGTGCGAAATATTAAATTCTTCGAGGAACTCACATGATCGCATTACACAATAATCATATCTGGCGTATTCAGGTATTTTCATTTTTCCTTCGCTTCTTTACCTCTTTGAGACATCATCTTAATCATATCAATGGCAAGATTTCGATTTTCTTCAGGTAATTCCATTAAATCTCTGGCAACAGCTGTAATGTTTTCAGGAATTTCGTCTTGCTTCACGATCTTCGCACCGAGTAAATAATCTGTTGATACATTAAAGTATTTGGCTAATTTAATGATAGTAGGAAGAGAAGGACTCTTCTTGTCTTGCTCATACATAGAAATCATTACATCAGATACTCCAATAGCCTCTGCTAACTCCTTTTGCGATATATTCTTTGTATCTCGCAACAACTTTATTTTATTACCCAGGCTCATATCAAATCTCCTTTTAAAATAATTTACTCAAAGGGTATTGACATTAACCTATGGTTAGGATATAATCTAATCAAAGGTTAAGACACTACCCAATGTAATATATTATATTGCTCTGACAGGTTAATTATAATATAACCGTTGGTTAGTGTCAACCTATAAAATAGGAAATTTCTGAGAAAAGAGGTGATTTTTTTGAATTGGGAAGTATTTGGCACTATAATGCGGGAAGAACGTATCAAAAAAGGAATGACACAGCAAGAGTTAGCTGAAATTGTTGAGGTAACATCCGAATCTATTAGTTACTATGAGGCCGGCAAGAAACGGCCTTCATTCGAAAAGATGAAGATTATCTGCAATACTCTTGGTATTAGTATGGATAGCCTCTAATTTTTTTGTCCCCATATTAACCAATGGTTAAGAGAGGTATAACCAAACAACAGAGACAAGCGAATACGCATATGATATTCAGAAAGGAGATGATGCATTTGGCTATAGTAGCTGATTATTACATTGGAAACACTCACGTTATTATTAAGGATGATTGCATCGTATCCCCGGAGGAACAGAAAAAAATACTTAAGAGATGCGGAGAAATAGCTTCCAGGCAGTACATAGTCGTAGCAGAAAACCAATCAACGGAGGATAAAACCGCCTAAGCGGTTACTAGTTGGGACAAGCCAGAAAGGAGCAGTATGAACGAATTATTACATATCAACTATGAAACAGAGCAGCCGACCGTATCGGCAAGAGATTTACACAAAAGTCTCGAATTAAAGAAAAGATTTAGTGAATGGTTCGAAACTAATAGTCAGGGGTTTATTGAGGGTGAAGATTTCACCAGCGTACTTTTAGGTACGGAGGTTCCGAACAACGGAGGAGTACAGATCAGAGAGTTGCAGGATTACAATCTTTCAGTTGACATGGCAAAGCATATTTGTCTTATGAGCAGGACCGAAGCAGGAAAGAAATGTCGGCAGTATCTTATCGATCTGGAGAAAGCCTGGAATACCCCGGAACAGATCATGGCCAGGGCATTGAAGATGGCATCACAAACCATTGACAGCCTCAAGGACAGATGTAACCTACTTGGTGGACAGGTCTTGGAACAGCAAAAAATTATTTCAACGCTCAAGCCCAAGGCAGACTATGTTGACCGCATCCTATCATCAAAATCACTGGTGACTACTACTCAGATCGCTAAGGACTACGGATATAGTGCACAGGCATTTAATAAGCTCTTATCCAACTTAAAGGTCCAGTACAAGGTAAATGATCAGTGGGTGTTATATGCCAAGTATCAAAACCTTGGATATGTCAGCAGCGTCACGATCGACATAACTAGGAGTGATGGCAGACCTGATGTAAGGATGCAGACCGAATGGACGCAGAAGGGCAGATTATTCCTGTATGAGCTTCTTAAATCGAATTTAATCATACCAACGATCGAGAAGCCGGTGCAACTGAGTTTTGATTATGCGTACTAAGAAAGGAGGCAAACCACATGTTTATATCAAAGAAAAGATGGCAGTCATTAGAAAAGAGAATTGCTGACCTTGAAGTACGAGTTCAAAGCCAGCAAAAGCATTCAGATGTCATTGCAACCATTGATGGAAACCCAGTGCTTAAGAGTCAAGAAAAGGAACGGTTAATAGCTTCGAGCTCTTTAGTATAAGTATCCATGTACATCTTGTGAAAATCGATTTTTAAATCGCCTTGTTCGTCTTTTATTGCTTGATCTACTTTGAGTTTATAGAGTATAGGCAATAAGCAAACAGCGATATCGTGAGCGCGTTTTTCATTATCAGTCATAAGTACTCTCTCCTTTCCTATGTATTTCAACCGCCAAGTTGACAAGGAGATTATACCACAAATTACCAAATATAGAAAGGGAGGGACAAGCATTGAACTCAGTATTTATTTTCGCATCCGGTTTCTTCGCAGGCATCGGATCGTTATTACTTGCATCGTATCTGATAAACCGGAAGCTGACAAAGGGTCTTATTGACGAGGAAGGAGAATTGCTGTGAAGAAAAATATTAAGTCACTCCTTAAATTCTTCGCCGGTTTCTTAGCATTCATGTACATCTACGGGACAGCAGGCTCGCTCGAGCTTGACAAGATCACTGTCCGACAGGCGCTAATTCGATGCGGAGTTGCATTTGGAGCATTGGTTGTAGGAGCTGTAGTAGCAGCTATCAAACATCACAGGGAGGAGGAATAACAGTGAATTGTGGCAAGTGGAAAGTTACATCGAACCCAATCGGGGATAAGTTAAAGTACGCAGTCGTCAGGATCAAGGACGTTAACGAAGTGGATCATTCCGGTAACAGGGAATATGCAACCGGGTTCATGGAAGATAAGCAAGAAGCCCAGAAGATAGCTGATCGTATGAATTGCTGTATCGATGAAAAGGAGCTGAATACTGATGGCAAGATTTAAGAAATGTATCACCTGCCACCGGCTCTGGAATATCAGCGTAAGGCAGAAGATACCGAGTAGCGGATACGAATGTCCGCATTGTATCAGTGTAAGAAAAAAGCTCACACGACTCGGCAAAGTCAGTATGAGCGCATAACAAATTAATCTAAGGTGATTGTATCACCAAATTTTAAGGAGGTCAATGAAATTATGAAGAACACAGGTATTGTAAGAAGACTAGATGAACTGGGTAGAATCACTCTTCCCATCGAGTTAAGAAGAACAGTTGGAGCTGATGACAGGCAGCCTTTTGAGATTTATACCGAGGAGGATGCGATTGTCCTTAAGAAGTACACTCCGGATAGGCCGGTATGTGTACATTGTGGAGAAACCAGAAGCCTTAAGAAGATTGGCAATAAGTGCATTTGCCGTGAATGCGCTACCGAGGCTTACGCTGCAACGAGAGAGGTATAGCCTATGAGCTATTACCATATCTGCCCTGACTGTGGCAGCCGGCTTGATACAGAAGAACGGTGTGATTACCAGAAGGAGGCTGATCAGAAATGTATACACCCGACAACTATGATGCGTACACCGCATACGAGGCCGAGAGGGAAAGGCTCCTTCGTCTGGAGCGTAGAGTACAGGCAGATGAAGAACGAGCTGATACAGAGCTTTCGTGGGTGACAGTCCCGGATGATTACGGAAAGCACGATAGAAAATTATATTTTAAGGAGGATACTGATCAATGAATGAATTACAGATTGTAGTTGATATTAAGCCGAGTCTGATATCATCAAATTTCAATGAAATAAAGTCAAGCCTGTCAGAACAAATGCAGGTTTATAAGGAATTGGAAGTAACTGAGGCTAACAAGGTTGAGTGCAAGAAGGATGTTGCTACCCTTCGCAAAATGGCCAAGGCTGTGAATGACAAGAAGGTTGAGGTCAAAAACGAATTTATGAAGCCTTATACCGAGTTCGAAGAGAATGTGAAGCAGCTGATTGAGATTATTAATGAGCCGATCGGGATTATCGACAACCAGGTGAAGGAGTTTGAGGAGAAGCAGCGTCTACAGAAACAGGAGGCTATCAGAGATTTGTTCTGTGAATTAATCGAAACATATTCGATTGCTATGCAGAACGAAATCGGACTTAATACGATCTATGATAACCGGTGGGAAAATGCAACGGCCTCAATGAAGTCCGTCAAGGATGAAATGACTGCTAAGCTCAATACCATCCGGGATAATGTCGCTCTGATCAGTTCCATGGTATCGGATAAAACAGAAGAGGCTCTGCGGTTGTTCTGGGGCGATCTGGACGTTGCCAAAGCCATGAACATGATAAATCGGTATGAAGCCCAAAAGCGTGAAATTGAAGCCAGGATGAAGGTCCAGCAGGAAGCCGAGAAGCAGCGAGAGCTTGAGCGAGAACGTGAGCGCGTCCGGGAAGAAGAACGCAAGCGCATCAGAGAAGAGGAATGGATCCGTGAGGAAGAGCGCCGGAAAGCTGCAGAAGCCGAGGAAGCTGCTAGGGTAGAGGAACGCGCTAAGGCATTGGCAGAAGAGGAGCGCATCAGGGAAGAGGAACGGATCGCTACCGAAAAGCGACTCATGGGAATTAAGGAGTCTGCTCCGGTTGATGATGATCTGGAAGCTCCTTTTGATACAAACGAACAACCTTTTATAGTACCCGAGGATATCACTATAACCACAAACTTTACTGTTAGCGGAAATCCGTTCGAACTGGCTCAAGTTGAAATGTATCTGAATAGTATCGGGCTTGTATGGGAAAGGAAGGATTTTTAATGTCGGATAATGGAAAGATATTTGAAGCAATCAGTAATGTCATGGCTGAAATAGGTGCCATAGGTAAAGAGAAGAAGAATCAACAGCAAGGATTTATGTATCGCGGTATTGATGATGTCATGAATGCCCTGCAGCCGGCACTGGTTAAACACAAGGTTTTTATTGCTCCGGAGGTTATCAGCGAGCAAAGAGAAGAACGTGCTTCTAAAAACGGCGGTGTGATGTTTTCAGTCAGATTGGAAATATCCTATAAATTCTATACTACCGATGGAAGTTTTATAGAGACTAAGGTAATCGGAGAGGCTATGGATAGTGGTGATAAGGCTACAAACAAAGCTATGTCAATCGGATATAAATATGCCTGCTTCCAGGTATTTTGCATTCCTACCGAAGAAATGAAGGATCCTGACGCTGAAATACATGAGCCTGCTCCGAAGGATGCAAAGCCTACTAAACAGGTAGATAAGCCTAAAGCTCAAGAGCAGACCAAGCCAGAGAAGCAGAAACCTACAGAAAATCAGCAAGCTCCTACAGCTGATCAGATGGCTGCTGTCGGTCAACAGAAGATTAATGAGGCAAAGATTAACACAATTCGTGGAGAACTTCAGAGAACAGGAGTACAGGAATCTGCGCTCTGTAAGCGATATGGATTTAATGCTTTGTCGGAGTGTACTGAGGAGTTGTTCGTTAAGGTAATGAGTGCATTAAAGAAAACAAAGGATAAGGAGGCGCAGGCATGAGTTTGATTAAGGTTAAGTTTTTAAAGATGGGTGAGCCTTCCGGTAGGGAGTATACATATCGAAGTGAAATCCCAGTAGAGGTCGGAGATACTGTGGAGTTGCCTCATGCGGTTCCGGTTATGGGTGATGTTCCATATTCTCAAGGGGTTGTTACGCAGATTTATGTTCCTGAAAGTGAGATTGAAGCTTTTAAGGACAGAGTAAAAACCATAATAGGTAAAGTCAATAAGGCTCATGAAATAAATGTAGAAGGGAACTTATTTGGCGATGAAGGTGATGGACCATCGGAAGATGGACACTTGTTTGGAGATGAAGCTGATTAAGCAGGAGGAAAATCATGAATAAAGCTATTTTAATGGGCCGGTTTACAAGAGATCCGGAAGTAAGATATACGGACGGAGGATCTTCGGTAGCAAAGTTTACTCTAGCCGTGGATAGGCGATTTAAGCAGGAAGGTGGACAGTCGGCAGATTTTATCAGCTGCGTTGCATTCGGAAAGACTGCTGAGTTTATCGAGAAGTATTTCAGGCAGGGAAGCAAGATTGTTGTTGAAGGAAGGATCCAGACTGGATCATATACCAATAAAGATGGTGCAAAAGTCTATACAACGGATGTTGTGGCTGAAAATGTGGAATTTGCTGAGAGTAAGTCTTCCGGTGGTGGACAAGCTGATTCCGGAACGCAATATACTCCATCAACTGCATATGATGGTTTCATGAACATTCCAGACGGTATTGACGAAGAACTTCCCTTTAATTAGGTGATTGCCTATGGGACTTACAATACAGATCGACTCAAGGGAAAAAGCCAGAGCCATAACCAAGATTGTATCCGAGTTCGATCGCCAAGGGGTTAAGCATTATGTAAGCAAGCTGTGGGCCGGGGACTATATGTCCCTGGACAACCCCAGGTTGATCATTGACCGAAAACAAAATTTGACTGAAATCTGCTCCAATGTCACCAATAATCATGACCGGTTTCGGAATGAACTTATCAAAGCTCAGGAGAATGGAATTAAATTGGTCATCCTGATCGAGCACAGCAATCAGATCAAGTCTATTGATGATGTAGCCAAGTGGCAGAACCCAAGGAGAAAAGAAGTCCAAGTCTGGGTTGATGATAAGTGTGTTAAGGATAAGGATGGAGATGAATATTGGATCACAGGTCATTATGAGAAGCGAATGAATAAAGCTCTGTCCGGAGAAACTCTTGCAAACATCATGCGCACCCAGGAGCGGAAATACGGATGTAAGTATATGTTTTGCGATAAGCTGCATACAGGCAAGCGCATCATAGAGATTTTAGGCGGTGAACAGATTGACTGATGAAGAGATTAATGAAAAAAAAGAATATCTACGATCAACCGTTTCTGCCAAAGAAGTACTTTATCGGTTTGGCATCACCGTGAAACATAATCGGTGTAAAGGCTTTTGTCATGACGGTAAAGACCTTAATATGAAGGTTTTTCACGATGGATGTCACTGCTTTGTATGTAGCAAGAGCTTTGATATCTTCGATATTACAATGATGCTTAATAATTGTGATTTCTGGACGGCTTTTGAGCTCCTTGGTGGTACAGAGAAACAGTCATTTAAAGCGTCCAGGGTTGCCAAAGAAGCGGTTAGAAAACGTAAGCAAAGGATTGCACAGCAGAGAGCAGAGGAATTGAGATTAAGAGAAGTGCAGATGTACATTACTGCATACCGGAGAATTATAGTATCGGCAGATCCATTTTCAGATGTATGGTGCTATGCTCAGGATCATTTACCATATCAGCTTTATTTACTTGAAGAATACATCGAGAGGGGGTGTTTGCCCTGCAAGAAATAGATAGCATGACAGCTGAATCGATTTTGGCTGATGAAGTATTCGTTGAATTAATGGAAGAGGAAGATGAAATATACAAGGCTAAGCTATTACTGACACTTACTGATAGGGCGCAAGCACTCGGAGTAAAAACAAAATTCACGAAGCTTGTTGCGGCATACAAGAAAGAAAAGCAGAAATTTGACAAGCAGCAGTCTCCGTCTAATCTCGAACGTATGACTGACTTTGGTGGAGATTTTGAAATGCGTTGTGGAAACTGGATTGCAGATAATAATGGCATCCGAACCTTTGGGCCCTTCGGTGGAGAAATCTTGGCTTGTTATCATCCAATTCTACCAACACAGAGACTCGTCAATGCTCAGACCGGCAAGGAAAAAATCAAGCTGGTATTTAAGAAGGGACATCAATGGAAAGAGATCATTACCGATAAAGGGACAATCGCTTCCGCTAACAGAATTGTAGGACTGGCCGATTATGGTGTATCGGTTACTTCTGAAAACGCAAGAAATCTGGTCCGGTACTTATCCGATATTGAGAATTACAACATGGATCGCATCGATATCCAGGTATCAACATCGAAACTTGGATGGATACAGAATGAGTTTATGCCATATGGTAAGTCCGTAATTTTTGATAGTGAGATTAGATTTAAGGAAACCTTTGATGCAGTACATGAGGAAGGCTCCTGCGAAGCATGGCTTGAACTTGCCAGAAATGTAAGAAAATCAGGAAGAATGGAGCCTAATATTTATATGATTGGAAGTTTAGCCAGTGCCTTAATCGAGCCATTAAATGCATTGCCATTTATTCTAAATCTATGGGGGGATACAGGTAAAGGTAAAACAGTGGCAATCATGTTAGCTGCTTCGATATGGGCGAATCCGGGAGGGAATGAATTTGTAACGGATCCTAAATCTACTGTTACGGCCTTGGAGCTCCGGCTGGATTTTCTCAACAACCTTCCGATGCTCGTTGATGATATGGCCCAGCTTAAGGATAAGTACTCTGGAGATTTTTCGGAGCTGGTGTATATGCTCTGCTCCGGAAAGGGAAAGGACCGGGCAAATGCAACCCTTGGGCTTAATAAATCCACCACTTGGAGAAATGTCATACTAACCAATGGGGAGCATTCCCTGGTCACTGAGACGATGCAGGGAGGAGCTGTTAACCGTATCATCGATGTCGGAATGGATGATGGATACCTTTTCGAAAATGGCAATCAAGTAGTCGAGACGATCAAGGCGAATTATGGTTTTGCAGGACGAATGTTTATTGATGTTATAGAGCAGATCGGAATTGACCGTATAAAGGATATACAGAAAGACTTCCTTCAGCATATCATAGCCAGAGCTGAGGAACTTGGTGTCGAGAAAGAAGAAAAACAGACTTTACCTATGAGCATTTTGCTTACGACCGATAAGATTGCCACTGATTACATATTCGAGGATGGTCTATATCTCGACTTTAATACCTGCGTGGACTTGCTTAAGAACAAAGGTGAGGTATCTGAGAATGAGCGTGCTTATGAATTTATCCTATCTGAGGTTGCAATCAATATGAATAAGTTTAGGCCTGATATCTTTACCGGGGAATACAAAGGTGAAATATGGGGAGTTATTGAAGGTGAATATCTAATTATCATGAATAATGCCTTTAATAAAATCTGTGAGAGAGGCAACTTTTCAAGCAAGTCTTTCCTTGCATGGGCGAGTAAGCAAAATCTGATAGATGGCCAATCAGGAAAAAATACTAAGACCAAGAGAATAAATGGAGCTGTAAGCCGGTGTGTTTATCTCAAGCTTCCATCTGAAGCAATGGCTGAAAATACTCAAAAGGAGATCCCGGAGGAATTTATGAGGGTACCAGATGATATGCAAGAGGAGCTGCCATTTAATTAATTGTAACACCGTAACACGTGTAACACCTAAAAATAATAGGGCACTATATATAAATAAAATTTAAAAAATTTCGATTTGACTTTCCTATATAGTATATACCATCAAAATGGTGTTACAGGTGTTACACCATCAGCAAACCCAGTAAAATCAAGGCTTTCAGCGTATCACCTTAGGTGTTACAAATTGGAATATTGGTGTTACAAACCCGAAAAGAGGTGTTACAAATGTCAGAAAATAGTAATAATGTGCCTGATCGAACAGAGGTCAGACAGATAATGAATGATACTTACAATGTATTTTATAGAAAATGGATTAATCCAGATACACCTTACGATCCGGCCGTGATGCTTCAGGAAGCCCGGGAACTTGATCGGAAGTACGAAGGGCAGAAGATAGTGAACATTGCGGAGTTAATCGTGTGTATTGAGGAGGAGAGAAGGAGGGATACAGATGTTAAATGATCTATTGCAACTCATGAAGGATAATCCGGAATTGCCAGTAATCCCAATGGTCGATACAGAGGTTGTGGCAGGTGATGAATATGGTTATTGGATGGCATCCTTCGGGGAGTGTCAAGTAAGGGAGTTTGCTGTTGATGAATGGTACGGTGATGGAGTTATCAGATACAGGGATGAACCTTTCGTAGAGGAAAACCTTATTGAAGCTATTGCAGAACGCAAATATGACGGCACTGATGAAGATTACGAGAAAGCCAAAGTAGAGGCTGAAAAGTTATGGACTAAGGCGATTATTGTAAAGATTGAACTGCCGGCGAAGTAGAGGGGGATAAGCGTGAGTGAAGAACTGCAAGAGGTAATCACTAACCTGGAATGGTACCGGGATTTGCAATACGAGGATGCTAAAGGATTTATCCAGGATAATATCAATAATACCTGCCGGAGCTTCGTAGCGATCGGGTATTACCTGAAATACATACGAGATAACCAGATGTACACACAGGACGGTTGTGAGAACATCTGGGATCTGGCTCAGGCTGAATTTGGTATCAGTAAATCGCAAGCCAGTAAGTTCATGGCCATCAATGACCGGTTTAGCAAGGATGGTAACAGTCCTATTCTGCTGGATCAGTACAAAGACTTCTCAAGTAGCAAGCTGTCAGAGATGCTTTATCTGACCGACGAGCAGCTGGAGCAGGTGACACCGGTTACCACTGTAGCGGAGATCAGAGAGATAAGAAAGCCGGAGGAAGTTGTTTCGACGTCGAAACAGGAACCAGTTAAAAGCAAAACAGCCGAAATCCTCGATCACCTGATGCACGAAAAATCATGTGTATTATCACTCTGGAGAAAATATCTTGAAAGAGATATAGCCGAAAAAGGGCTGAGTGCAGCATGGGATTTCTTCCTGACACTCCATGGTTGCTCAGGACAGTCATCAATCTCAGAAAACGGCCATCCCAAATATGAATTCATGTTTCATCGTAGTTTTGGAGGCAATCTATACATGATAGAGCTTTCCTGGGACAATGACAAATCGGAAATATCCGCTAGTGAATTCATGCATCTGTATTTGAAGTATTCGGTAGATGATGAACCGAAATCGGACGATATCCCAGAAACCGTGAACGATCCGCCCGAAACTGTGGACAACCAGCCGGAAACCGAGAATGATGTGGACAATCTATCTGATTCAGATGAATTGGAATTTGATTGCTACAACGAAGAGGAAGAATGGCATAAGGAGGTTATCAGCGATGATACTGATCCGGTTGAAACCGTAGAAGCCGATATCATACAGACGGTACCTGAAGACATCCAATTTGTCATGCCAAAGAAGCTTGTCGACTTCATCAATTCATCCGGTACATCACAATATAGTCAGATTAAAAAAGTGATTAACAAGGTTAGTGTTGATGGCGGATATGATCTCTCATGGGAAGTTATTGACAGGATAACTAATATGGTGTCTGTCTGGTTATTAGACGTTGGAAATAACTACGAAAGGTATCTGAAAGAGCTTCAGAAGAAGGGAGCCTGACAATGGAATACACACCGCAATTAATTGATAAAGCCAAACACTCCCTGTGTCGGATCTGCCAGAATGAGATCATGGAATCCGAGGCAGAAGAAGAAAAGTTTCAAGCTACGAAAACCAGCCGGGGGGGGGTACTGCTTTGTACATACCTGGTGTCTGGAGAAGGAGGTAAATATTAATGGCAACAAGGGAATTGTTACATAAAAGCAAGCTCAATGAATTAGAAGATTGGCTTGAGAAGAACGGGTATAAGATACTTGCTACAAGTAAAAATCCATACGAAGTACTCAGAGCAGTTAAAGATAGTGATTATGTCATTATCTACTGTAAGGCCAATTCGAAAGAGCACCTAAGTGTAATGGATAAGGATTATGATCTGATACGCAGGTTTATCAAGGAAAGCAGATCCGAGGAGGTAAGATGAGAACACTTTTACGATATCCCGGGAGTAAGCAGCGCATAGCTGGAAAAGATAGGCACTCCGGCCAGAGCTGAGAATTCTCTTCCCCGGACCGAAGTGCTGTGGATGAATTATAGCTTGTTTTGAAATGAAGGCGGTAATAGTGGCGACAATCTTTGCTTTGCTTCGTTAAATGCACGAATTATATGGCGATTAAAATAAATTCTATATTCTCCAAAACAGAAACAGATGTCATCATCATACTCGGAAAATATATTTATATTGCCTATAGATAACAGATGACATTTTCCGTATGAAATCATGAAAGTTGCTTTTACATTGCCTTTAATAAGATAATGGTTAGGAGAATCAGGATGACATAAGGCATCACGAACATATTTTATCAGGTCAGTAACATCCCTTATGTCTGAAGTGGTTATAACATCATCTGTAAAATCTATTCTTTGAGAATATTTATCTGTCTTATACATTAAATCTCGTAAGTGTATAAGTAGACTAATAAATGCAGGTCGAACTAAAGGGTTATGTGCATTTTTAGGTGCAAAAATATCAGTAGCTAAAATGTCATTTATTGAGTTGATATCTGTAAGAATGTCGTTTTGGGTAAAAAAATCCATAAAAATCACCTGCCTTATCGTATTTTATACATTATACCATTTTGTGGAATATATATCAAACCAGTCTATACAGGAGATGAGCAAATGAAGGTAATAACATTATGGCAGCCGTGGGCAAGCCTAATCGTAGAAGGTAAGAAGCATATTGAAACCAGATCATGGAAAACAGACTATCGAGGACTAATCGGAATTCACGCAGCAAAAATACCTTACATACCTTATGGACTTAATTACAATGCAATTTTAAAAGCACAGCACCAAGAATTATTAGACAAGTATAGAGATCTTCCAAGAGGTGAAATAATTGGTTATGCGAGATTGACTCATTGCATTCAGATAACAGAAGGTTTTGCATCGGTTGTCAAAAGAGACAATCCGTCGGAATATGCTTTTGGCGATTATACGCCTGGAAGATATGCTTGGCTATTAGAAGATATCATTAAACTTCCGGAGTCAATACTGGCAAAGGGAAAACAGAGATTATGGAATCATGATATTCCGTTGATTGAAGAAGGGAGATAAGGATGCAGGAAATAATTTATCAGGTACAAATTGAGGACGGCATAGTCCTGGATGATACATTCTTAGAATTATTGGATCAGATGGTTGAGAACATGACCGGATGCAAAGTAATCCGGAGCAAGGTTGAAGACATAGGAACCATTGTTGAAAATGGAGAATAGGAGGAAAAAGAGGATGAATAGATGTAAGATCGAAAAAGATATTAAAGGATGGATACTAGAATCGGACGACGATGATATAGGTTCTACAGTAAGTGTCATACAATGCCTAGACGATGAACTTTGCGGAGATAATAATTGCGATCATTGCCCTCTTAATAAATTAATTCTGGAATTGTTAGAGTTAAGAGGTAAGCAGATGCCCAAAAAAATCCAGAGTGACAGCTGCTGCAAGAATGTATGTCCTTCCTGTGGTGAAGCAGTACATAAAGCGTTATCTACTGAGGTTTATTGTCAGTATTGCGGTCAATTAATTGACTGGGAAAGGAACTGAGGATGAATAGAGAAGAATTATTGAAACGGGCAGATCAGAGAATCGCAGAGGATGAAAAGATAAAGATTGCAAGGCAGAACATTGAATACACCCAAGGTCTAAAAGAAGCAGTTGCAGATAAGAAGTCATATGAAATACACCTTTTGGCTGAAGCAGATAACATCTCCCTTAAAAACAGGCTAAATAACAATCAGTACAACAGGGTTATCGAGATATTGCTTAATGTGTTCGACTTGTTCCAAATGGAGGACGCGAAGGAGTTGGAGCAGCTTCTTGGTCTGGTACCGGTTGCTGGAGTAGACTGCTCTTCTCAAAAATCGGTAACCGTTGTGACAAATTGTAACGGAGAAACAGCCATCGTGCCCGATCAGGTCCCGGAGAAGCCGGCAGAGAAATTCGAAGTACAAAGCATTACCGCCGAGGACAAGCAGGAGCCTGAGGACAAATCCTTGGACATGTATCCGGCGAAGAAGGACAAGAGGGTGAAAACTCCTCCCAATATGACTGAAGCTGATATTCGAAGAATGTATATCGATGAGGGCAAAGACCGGAAGTATATAGCTAATTATTACGGAGTCAGTGAAGGCAAGATAAACAATTTCCTATACCTGCACGATATCAAGCGCAAGAAAGCAGAAAGACATCCTGATAAGCCGGACAAGCAACCGGAAGAAACGGAGCGTCCCTAAGTGGAAAAAAGGGATTGAAGCTGCCAGAGCAGCAATGGAAGCTAATAACGTCAAACCATTTAGTGGCACATCAACTTCTCTGAGTCCATCTGAACAGAAATTATTCCGGGCAGTCGAGCCGGAGCAGTGTGCGGTATGTGGCAAAGAGATCAGGTTTAATAGTCGTATGGATAAGGCTAATTATCATTACAAGATATCCCGTAATGGCAAGACAAAACACTACTGCGGATACAGTCATATGCAGGTGGGACGGATGAGAGGTGATTGATTTGACGGATAAGGATTTATGTCAGTACAAAGCGAAACAGCGTGAGATCGCGGATCTGGAGAATCGGATCAATATACTCCTGGACAAAGAACTCTCAACCTGTCACAGCAAGGTAACTGGATCATCAAAATATTTCCCGTACATCGAGTTCCATATGGATGTCGTCGTTGAAGATCCTGGGGAAGCTTCAGAACGGGATAAGCTAATCGCAATGTATCGGGCACGTCAGACGGAAGCCAGAGCTGCGGTCCTACGGATCGAACAGTTTATTGATGATATTCCGGACAGTGAGCTGAGAATGATCTTTCAATACAGGTACATAGATGGGAAGAAGCTTCGAGAGATCGGTGAGCTACTAAACAGGGATTGGAGCGGCATAGGGAAGAAGATACACGATTATTTGAACTTTCCAACAATTCCACAAAAAAGATGATATTATTTAAGGTGGAAGGTTGCCATTGAGGTAACCTCCTGTGCGGCTGGCAGGTGTAAGAACCTGCTGGCTGATTTCCCTGTAAGGGCAATAGGAACGTAGCTCAATAGGCAGAGCATTGATCGTATGCAAATGGATGCGGGTTCGAATCCTGCCGTTCCACTCCCTCACTCCCTCGGAGGGACTGTGCTTATACTCCCCTTTATAAAAGGCATTCGGATTCAACTGAGTGCCTTTTTATTGTTGTAAAATCTGTCAGATTGTGGTAGTATTTGGATAAAAGGGGGACGAACTTATGCAAAAAGTAATCTTATGTAATTTGGACTTAATTAAAAGAGCGGAATATACGGACTTTAGTATCCTTGATAGTTTGAGAAAAGAACTAAATGACATATTGTCTGAAGATATGAACGTTGTATGCTTTTATTCCGGTGATAGAAGATATTTAGAAGAAGCTAAAAGAATTTATAAAGAAAATTATAAGGATTATAAATTTGAATTTCGTACAAGGCAATCTCTTGAAACAGTAATTTTAAAAAATAAGGACCATAAAAATTATTATGTTATTGTAGGTAAGAAAAATGCTGATTTTCAATTAGCTGTTAATAATAAAATCCTTTTTGTAGTACCGTCGTGGCTTAATATGGAGGACAAGGCTGAACATTATGGAGTTAAGGTTGATAATGTTCAGCAATTAATTAAGTTAATACAGACATTAAATAACCACAATTATTGGTATTCAAAAATAGAAGTCGATAAAATAACCACCGTGTTTTCTTTGATGGATGCTAGATTTGTAAGATATGCTCAAAGTGTTCAAGAACGCGAAATGATTGAAAATTTTGAGCGTTTATTAAAAAGAGGAGCTAGTCGAAAATATTATGAAATACTTTTATATCATTTTTTGTCGGGTATGACGAATGTTAAGTTATTCGACGACATTACTCTATGGGGTATGATTCCATCTTCTGATACATCATTAAATAATATTGTTTTTGAATTTAAAGAATATGCAAGAATAATAAACAAGGGATTTGATCCTAGAAATGCTACTTTGAAAAATGTAATACAAAGACATACAGTAAAGCAAAAAGCGCATTTTAGCGATAGCAATGATAGAATTAAATATGGTGCTTTAAAGGAATTTGAAACAATATGTATCAATCCAGAATATAAACAAAAAATCGATACATTAAGAAGAGAGGGAAATTTGAATGTTTGTATATTTGATGATTATTTGACTCATGGAAATACATTTGAAGCTATAAGAAATATTTTTATAAATTTAGGTGCAAATAAAATAATATTTGTATCCTTAGGCAGCTTCTGTAATTGTTATGAAAAAAATGATTATAACATTACCGGTGATGTTTATAGTTCAAACTATACAGCAAAAAATATTTCACATACTCAGATCTTTAGCACCGGTTTTGAGATTCATGGGGAAGCAAAAAATGAAATAGAATCTCTTTACAATATATTTAATAATTGATATATTTAAAATTGTGAGGAGGTTATTATGAAAAGATATGTGATAGCTTTAAAAAGGTTAAAAATACAAGATTATATAATTGTCAAAATTGTTGCCAATAATACTGAAAATCAACTTAAGAAGTTATTTAATGGGGAAGATTTAAGTGTGATTGAAAACGACTTTGAGCTAATTAAATATCAAAATGTTTTTCATGATAGTGCTTCACTTAAGGATGCAATACATTATGCAGATGATGTTCTAAAGAATAACAAATTACATGGTATTAAAACAATAATATTTACAGATCGGTACTATCCGGAAAATCTCAAAAAAATAAATAATCCTCCGCCGATATTATATTATAAAGGGGCCTGTTTAACAAAAAAGCATAGAAAAGCTTTAGCATGTATAGGAACAAGAGAAGCTACAAAGTTTTCTTTGAATGCTACAAATTATTTAATACCGCAATGGGTTAATGAGGAATTTGTTATTATCAGTGGTCTTGCTAAAGGAGTTGATACATTTTCACATACAGCATGTATCACGAGCAAAGGCATAACAATCGCTGTATTGGCACATGGTTTAGATCAAATATATCCTTTGGAAAACGAAGAATTAGCAAATAAGATAATTGAATTAGGAGGTACATTGATATCAGAGTATCCAATAGGCACTAAACCTGATAAGTTCAGATTTGTTGAAAGAAACAGACTTATTGTTGGGTTGTCACAAGGGACAGTTGTTTTTGAAACAAAAGTAAAAAGTGGAACAATGCATGCTGTACAAGATACTCTTAATCAAAATAAACCTGTTTTTTGCCCGAATCCTGGTAATGGTAATTTGATAGAGCAACAAGAAGGTTTAAGGTATTTAATTGAAAATAACAAAGCTATTCAAATTGAGAATGGTGCCAATTTTGAAGTACCAATATATAAACTGGGTTATAAATTAAAACATAGCCCTTTAAGGTTGAATAAAATTAAAGAAGTATATATTAAATCATTACTTAACAACTCAAATGTTAATATTGATTTTTCTGTAATTGAGGATGGATTAAGGGTTGAAGAAAATAGGAAAAAAGCAAGCTTTACAGTAAATAAAGACAAATATGAGCAACTTAAAGAATTAGCTTATAAAAACCATTTATCAACAAAGGATATATTAAATGGTTTGATAGAAGCCGTCTTATCAAAAAATGAGTAATGTCTTAATAAGCATCCGTCGGGATGCTTATTTTAATAATAAGAAATATGCAACATGATAAACAACATCTTTGATAATAGGATTAGGTATTTTAACTTTATCCTATAATTACGCTGCTTTATTTAAAAGTAAGAAGTATTGAACATATAATATCTCTCTGATACATACAATTATATAAGTGAAAGTAATGCGTATTAATACGGCTTGCTCTGAATATTATTAATTATAATAAAATTCGGAGGATATTTTCATGTGCATTTCAACGATTTTACTATTTTTACTAACCTATGAAGCATTATCAATACTAAAGATTTATACGATAAGCAAGATTAAGCGGTAAGATATAACTAAGTAAACTGCATACTTGAGGCTTACCTCTGACACAAACACTGTGAAAGAGGTAAGCTGAAGGTATTAATAATAGAATGATATATTAAACAAGAAAAGCAGAAGTCAGTTAATTGATTCCTGCTTTTTCTTCTGCCAAAACAACACGATTGAGAGGTGGGATGCATGGCCAGAGCGCCTGATCAGAGATACGATGAAGCATTAAAGCTTTTCCGATCCGGAAAGAAATTAATTGAAATAGCTAATCAATTAAATCTTCCGGAAGGCACGGTTCGCCGGTGGAAGAGTACACATAAATGGGATAGCGAACGCTCGGATAAGAAAAGCGAACGTTCGGAAAGGCATAGAGGCGGTCAGCCAGGGAACAAGAACGCTCTCGGCAATGATGGCGGCGCTCCTCCAGAGAATAAGAATGCTGAGAAGTATGGGTTCTTCTCCAAGTACCTCCCAGAAGAAACAAAAGAGATATTCGATGCAATATCGAACGCGGATCCGTTGGATCTGCTATGGCACCAGATACAGATTGCGTATGCTGCCATAGTAAGAGCTCAACGGATTTCTTATGTGAAGGATAGCCAGGATATCACAGTAATTAAATCCGGTTTCAAAAAAGGTAAGATTATCGGTGAGGATTTCCTGGTACAGACTGCAATTGATAAGCAATCTAAGTTCATGCAGGCCCAGGCAAGAGCTCAATCGGAATTAAGAGCACTTATCAAGCAATATGATGAGATGCTGCATAATAACTGGGAGATGGCTACAGAGGAACAGAAGCAGCGCATCAAATTACTGAAGGTACAGACCGAGAAGTTATCCGGTACCGACAATTTGGAAGAACTCAGTAAACTGGATCAAGTCCTTTCTGAGATTAAAGGGGTGATATAGATGCCCTTCTCACAGAAACAGCAAGAATTCTTTGAAAATGCTAACCACCGCTGGAATATTAAAGTAGGTGCAACCAGATCCGGAAAGACCTACATGGACTATTTTGTTATACCAAAGAGGATCCGAAGCCGGATAGGTGAGCCGGGATTAACCGTACTACTCGGTGTATCAAAGGGTACTCTCATGCGAAATGTAGTGGAACCATTGCAGCAGATCTGGGGGCCGAAGCTTGTCGGAGATATCAACTCGGAAAACAAATGCAAGATGTTTGGCGAGGAAGTATATTGTCTGGGAGCCGAGAAGATCAGCCAGGTATCAAAAATCCGAGGATCATCGATAAAGTATTGTTATGGCGACGAGATAACCGACTGGAGCCCAGGTGTATTTGATATGCTTAAATCACGTCTCGATAAACCATACTCCTGTTTTGATGGTGCCTGCAACCCAGGAGCTCCGCAACATTGGTTTAAGAAGTTTATAGATAGTGATGTTGATATCTATTGTCAGCGATATACTATATTTGATAACCCATTCCTGGATCCAAAGTTTGTAGAGGAGTTATGTAAGGAGTATAAAGGTACCGTCCTTTATGATCGTTACATTCGAGGGTTATGGGTAGCGGCCGAAGGGTCTATATACCGACTGATGTGTGATGCTGTATCCAGTGATGGAAAGAACCCGTATGCGATCACGGAAAAGCCAAAGAACATCATGGAGATCAATATCGGTGTTGACTTTGGTGGATCAGGGTCCGGCCATGCATTCGCAGCCACGGCCTACACCAGAGGGTATCAGAATATTATTCCACTGGCCAGCGAACGACATATGAGCAAAGACGGTAGCATTGATCCAGACAAGCTTGGACAGCTATTCGTGGACTTTTGCCTTAAGATTGTTAATCTATACGGATTTATCACTCATGTATATTGCGATAGTGCAGAGCAGACATTGATTGCCGGACTCAGAACCGCAGCCAGAAAAGGCGGTCTAGGATGGTTACGAATTGAGAATGCCTTAAAAACCACTATTAACGATAGAATAAGATTTACTCAGCGCATGCTTAGCCAAGGGCGCTTTTTTTATATGCAGGATCAGTGTAAATCATTAGAAGATGCGATGACAACAGCCCTGTGGAATGAGAAGAACCTGACAGAAGATGAACGGCTCGATGATGGTACCAGTGATATTGATAGTCTGGATGCGTTCGAGTACACATTTGAACGAGATATAAGCCGGTTTATCCGGTACGAATAGAGGTGAGAAGATGAAATACAGTAAAATGGTTGAATGCTTAAATAAGTTAGTAGCTGAGAAGAGCTTAAAGCTCGATGGTATTAATGTATCTACAGTGATGCAGCATGCAATTGAGTTATGGGATCTCATGTATTGCAATCGTGCTCCATGGCTTACTAACGGTCAGGAGTCAGCTGGTATCCCGGCGTCGATTGCAGCTGAGATCGCAAGGCTGGTCACGTTGGAACTTAAGTCAGAGGTCACAGGATCTGATAGGGCTAATTATATCAATGAGATATACCAAAAGGTCTTAACAGGACTCCGTAAACAGGTGGAATATGGATGTGCTAAAGGTAGTATGGTCTTTAAGCCTTATCCATCCAATGGAACAATCGCCATCCAGTACAATGCAGCTGACAGCTTTTACCCAATTACCTTTGATAGTAACGGTAATATAACTCAGTGTGCATTTACAGAGCAGTACACCCGAGGTAAGGAGATCTACACCAGAGTGGAACTGCACTCTCTCGCTGATAAGGGGGTAATGGTTTATAACTTTGCTTACCTGAGTAAGACCGGTACTACTCTTGGCAGTGAGGTATCTCTTAAATCCGTAAAGCACTGGGAAGATATTGAGCCTTCCGGACTTCTACAGGGCGCTAAAAAGCTCACTATAGGATTCTTTAGGGTGCCTCTTGCTAACAATGTTGATCCAGACAGCCCTCTTGGGGTTTCGGTGTTTAGTAGGGCATCAAGGAAAATTAAACTTGCTGATAAACGGTTCAATCAAATCGACTGGGAATATGATAGCAAGGAGACTGCGGTACATCTTGCCTCGTCACTGTTAAAATACGACAAGACAAATGACAAGTTTGAGTACCCGGGCGGGAGAGAACGGTTATACAGGACAGTTGAATATAACACCGGTGCTGCAGATAAACCATTCATGGACACCTTTAGCCCCGATATCCGAGATGAGTCATATTATCACGGTTACAACCAGTTACTTCGCGGAATTGAATTTGATAGCGGATTAGCATACGGTACATTATCAGATGTCCAGGACGTTGAAAAAACAGCGGAGGAAATCAGATCAAGTAAGCAGCGTTCGTACTCCACTGTATCCGATATCCAACAGGCACTACAGAGAGCACTGACCGATCTGATAGATGCAATTGACTACTGGATAAGCGCTGAAAACTTAGCTTCTGAGGGCGATTACAAAGTCTCATTTGACTGGGATGATAGCATTATCACGGATAATGAGCTTGAAAGACAGCAAGATTTACGCGATGTTGCAATCGGAGCTATGCAGCTATGGGAATACCGAATGAAATGGTATGGAGAAGATGAGGAAACTGCTAAGTCGATGGTGAATGAACCGGCGGAGGTTATTCCATAGGAGGGATTGAAATGGAAGGTGATTAGTAATGTTTAAGCCAAACGAACTTGAAGCAATGCCTCTGCCTATTGAGAAGCGCATGTCTGAAATGGAAATTCGTATCATGGAGGATATCGTTCGACGGATTCGGATCAATGATGAGATCACCCGATCGGCTGATTGGCAGATCCACCGATTGGTGCAAATAGGCAAAAGTTCTGAGTACATAAAGCAGCAGATACAACAGTATTTAAAGCTATCTGATGGTGAGATTGATAATTTGTACGAGAAAGTCATTGAAGCCGGTTACAGCCATGACGAGAAGCTTTACAAGGCTGTTGGGAAGCCATTTACCCAATTTAAGGACAACCAAGAGCTACAGCTGCTGATCGGATCAGTTATCCAACAGACCAGGAATGAGATGGTCAATATCACTCAGACGCTCGGGTTTGCGGTTGAAATGCAGGGGAAGATGATATTCACCCCATTATCTGAATATCTGCAGAAAACTCTTGATACGGCAGTCTTAGAGGTCGCGAACGGTACGTTTGACTATAACAGTACACTAAAAAAGGTTGTCTCCGAAATGACCAAGAGCGGGCTCAGAACAGTTGATTATGCATCTGGATGGACAAACCGTGTTGAGGTGGCGGCTCGAAGAGCTTTAATGACCGGAATAACACAGGTAACATCACATATCAATGAGACCAACGCTAAAGAGCTTGGAACTGATAAATTCGAGGTGTCATATCATTCCGGTGCAAGACCTTCTCACGCTGAATGGCAAGGAAGAGTATACACCAAAAAGCAGCTGGTTGACATCTGCGGACTGGGTACTGGTCCCGGACTCATGGGGTGGAACTGCTACCACAGCTATTATCCATTCATTGAAGGAGTTTCCGAAAGGACTTATACTGATGAACAACTCCAGGAGATGAATGCCAGGGAGAATAAGCCAAGAGAATACATGGGCAAGGAATACACAGCTTATGAAGCCACTCAGAGGCAGAGACAGCTTGAAACACTCATGAGGGCCCAGCGGCAAAAAATCAAGCTTCTGGAGAGTGGAGATGCAATTCCGGAAGAGATCATCAATGCAAAAGCCAGGTATCAGGGAACTATGCAGCAATATAAAATGTTCTCTGAAAAGATGAATTTGCCTCAGCAAAAAGAACGTATTTACATGGATGGTCTTGGAAGAGTTGTATCCGGCAAAGTTCCGACTGTGATTAAGCAGAGAGATATCAGTATACATAAAAGTGTTGGAGCTGCCGCTAAAAATTATAAGGTTAGGCTTCCTGATGGCACAATTTCTAAATTAGTAGAAGGAACTAAGATTACCAAGGTCTATACCTTCGCTGGAAAGGGCACTAATAAAGAAATTCGAGTTGCCAAGAACTTGGAAATGCGATACAATGTAGCTGCAGGTGAATGGAAAAAGGTTCGCGGTGATGGGTATGTTATCGATGAAAAGGGCAGGGATAGGCATGCTGAGCTACACTGGTATGAAACCATAGACACAGGCAGAGTTGATATGAAAGTAAAGAGGTATTTCGATGAAGGTTAAATTCCTAGGGGAAAGCAATCCAGTAGTAATGATAAACGGCAAAGTTTATGAATGCATTGGAGAAGAGCACGATTGTTATAGGGTAATTGATGAAGAAGGTTATGATGAAGACGAAGAATTACAAGGTTACCTATATCCAAAAAGTATGTTTGAAGTAGTGGAAGAATAAATACCATCTATCATTTTGGTAGGTGGTATTTTTATACCCTTTTGGAGGATAGCATGACACAAATAACAGAATTATATGATGAAGGCAGCCTGATCGGATTTCAAGTTGAAGGGCATGCGAATTACTCTATTCCTGGACGTGATATTGTTTGCGCTGCAGTATCTACATTGACTATCAATACGATTAATTCGATCGGGGAGCTTAGTGGTGCAGGTGTAGAAATAAAGGAATGTATAGATGGCAGTACACAATATTGCATAGCATCAGAATCGGATGCAGTTGCAGAAACATTATTAAGGGCCGCACGAATCGGATATAAAAGTATTGCTGAGCAGTATCCGGATAATGTGTCTTACATAGAGAGGCGGTGATCCATTAATCTCGCTTGAGACGTGCGTTAACGTCTTATTTTTATGCAGTTAAGGTCGCAGAAATGCGGCTTTTTCTTATGTCCGAAATGACGTAAAACTATTATCCCGGGTGCTAACCCGTAAAAAGCGTAATGGAGGATGAATTATGAGAAGAAAGTTTTTGGAAGATATGGGATTAACCAAAGAACAGGTTGATCAGATCATGGAAGAGAACGGTAAGGATATTACTCGTGAGCAAGGAGTTGCAAACACGTATAAAACACAGCTCACAGACTTGGAGAATAAGTTAAAGGAATTTGATGGGGTTGATGTAAAGGATCTCAAAGATAAAGTTACAACCCTTACAAACGAGATTAATAATACCAAGTCAACCTATGAGAGTAAAATTGCAGACATGCAGTTTACATCAGCTCTCGAAGGCAAGATCTCGTCTCTTAAGCCGAAGAATGCCAAAGCTGTTATGGCCCTCCTGGACATAGACAACCTCAAGAAGTCTAAGAACCAGGATACCGACATCACGGCTGCTCTTGAAGCAATTAAAAAAGATAACGGTTACCTTTTTGAGGAATCTAAAGCCACTCCGAAGGTAGTAACCGGCAACCAAACAACCACCGACAACACGGACAAGAAGGCTGCTGCAAATGAAGCCTTCCGGTCACTGTTTAAGTCGGAATAATATGAAAGAATGAGGTAATTTATGAACAGAGTTAGAAAAATTGCAATGAACTTACAGAAGTTCGCAACCAGTATCGTAAACAGAGCGGATGCCGAAGCTATTATCAGAGAGCAGATCGTTGATGCGATTGCTCAGGATGCTCCTAAATCATCCGTATTTATGGCAATGGCCAAGAAGCTTCCCAATATGACATCTAAGCAGACCAGAATCAGAGTGCTTGACTTCCTTCCTACGGCCTACTGGGTCAATGGAGATACCGGCATGAAACAGACATCCAGACAGGCATGGGACAATGTTTATTTGACAGCTGCAGAGTTGGCAGTAATCGTACCTATCCCGGAAGCAGTTCTTGACGATGCAGAGTTTGACATCATGGGTGAGGTTACTCCTCGTGTCATCGAAGCTATCGGTCAGCGTGTTGACTCTGCTGTAATCTTTGGAGAAAATCGTCCGTCCGAATGGCAGAATGATATCATCACTCTAGCTAGACAGTCTGGTAACAATGTTGCCCTGGGAGCTTCTCCGGATTATTATGATAAGATCCTTGCTGAAAACGGTGTGTTTGCAAAGGTTGAAGATGATGGTTATTCTGTTTCCGGAGTAATCGCATCCACCAACATGAAGGCTAAACTTCGTGGGCTTCGTGATGATTCCGGTCAGCCGCTGTTTAATAAGGTTATGCAAGGGGCTACTCAGTACGCTCTTGACGGTGCTCCGATGTACTTCCCTGATAACGGATCATTTAACAGCAATATTGCTCAGATGATTGTGGGTGATTTCTCTAAGGCTGTATACGCAATTCGCCAGGACATCACGGTTAAAATCCTAACAGAGGGTGTTATCCAGGATCCTACGACTAAGGAGATCGTTTACAATCTTGCTCAGCAGGACATGATTGCTTTACGTGTTGTGTTCCGTCTTGGTTGGGCGCTGCCTAATCCTGCAACTCGTATCGACGAGGATCGCGTTGGATGTCCGTTTGCTTATCTTGAACCGGCTACGCCCGTTACCACTCAGGCTGTTACTTTTACAGTAAAGGATAATGCAGAGACTCCAGCTGCAATTGCTGACGCAAGAGTGAATGTTAATGGATCCAATATTAAGACCAATGCATCTGGTCAGGCTGTATTTAACCTTAGAGCCGGTACATATCCTTATGCGGTTACTCTTAAGGGATATACCAAGGTTACCGGTACGGTTACCGTGGCATCATCCGCTGTAGCTCAGGCAGTAACTCTGATCACGGAATAATATAGGAGGCGGTGTCAATGACAAATTACGCTGATTATGCGTACTATACCGGTACATATAAAGGGGCAGTTATTGACGCTGCCTCTTTTGATTTGTTTGGCCGTAAAGCTACTTTAGAGATCAGGAAATACACCTTTAATCGGATTGATGGTAATAATATCCCGGATGAAGTAAAGATGTGTTGCTGTGAGCTGGCCGAATATCTGTTTCAGAAGAATACAGCCAATCAGGAAACAGAAGCAGATATTAAGGGATTATCTTCCGAGACTACTGGAGGTCATTCTATAAGCTATGAATCGGCTGAAGCCAGAGAACAGGCACATAATAATATCATCAAAGGCATTATTTACAACTGGCTTGCCATGACCGAATTACTGTATCGGGGGTGCTGATATGTATACCAATGCTGATATCACGATCTATTCCTATGGAAAAGACGGAACAATAACCCGATACCCTATTACCGGAAAGAATGGCAAGAATGGTACTTTGTGGGATGAAGTGAAGCACTCCAATATACTGAAAAGCGGGCTGGCATCAGCTGATACGATTAAAATTATGATCCCTGCAGCTAATATCCCGGAAGGGCTGATATTTAACTTGGCAAAGGACATGGTTGTTAAAGGTATCATAGATTTTGAGTTTGATAATGCCTCTGATGCTACAAGGGCAGCATCACTTAAGGCGCTCAAGGCATCCAATACGGTATATGGGATTAACGCTGCCGACGCAAAACTGTATGGAAGCCTGGCAATGCAGCACTACCAAATATCTTGTAAGTAGGTGATCAGATGCAGTTTGACAGTAATTTTGTAATGAAGCCTACAAGGGAACTGATAAGAGAGAGAAATCTTCAGGAAAGAGGTCCAGTCCAAAGATTTATAGACCAGGAAATAATTCGCTTAATGGACCCGTATACTCCAATGCTGAGTGGCGAATTAGTAAAGAGTGCTACACTTGGAACAAGAATCGGAACTGGTGAGATACATCATATTGCTCCGTATGCAAGGTATCAGTATTATGGTATGTTAATGGTTTCTTCCATAACAGGGAGCTCATACGCGATTTATGGAGAGGACAAAGTGCTTACCGATACTGATTTGCAGTACAACACAAGCAAGCATCTTTTGGCGGGTCCTTTCTGGTTTGAGCGCATGAAGGCTGATAAGAAAGAGCAGATCCTTCGGGGAGCTCGAAAGGTGGCGAGTGGCAGATGAATATTATTGAATTAGTAAAGCAGACGCTTACAGAATTTCCACAGATATCTGCCTTGAATAAGGGTGTGGATGTGGATTTTAACGATGCTGATAGCGGTTGCTGTGGATTATACCCGACTGGAGACCAGCTCCTAAAAGAAGATATCCTTGGTAATCAGGATAGACAACATAACTTCGTGCTATATGCGGTTTTTGATGGCTTTAACGAGTATCAGAGATTAGCTAATAGCACTTTTTTATTGGACCTGGCTTATTGGCTTGAAAAGGTAGCTCATAACCAGCCAATAGAAGTAACTATCAACGAGCAGACTGCAACCGGTAAGCTGACCAAGCTCAGTAGTGCCAATGGAATGCTGTATGGCTACAAGGACGGTACCCTATCCGGTCCGGTAACTTACCAGCTGCAGATCTATGCTCAGTATCATTTAGAAAGCGAGGTATTGCTATAATGACAGGTAAAATTGCCAGAAAATATATGGCTAACTACATTGACACAGACGCAACTCAGCTCGCTCCGAATTATGTAAGATTAGGGGCTGATCTGGAAGAGTACACCGTCGAGATGAATGCCAATGTAGAAACAAAGAAGAATATACTCGGTGAGTCAACAACCAGCATTGATGGGTATGAACCGCAGGCATCGGTTGAGCCGTATTATGCAGTTGTCGGCGATCCTATGTTCTTGAGACTGCAGAAAATTTATGATGAAAGACTTACGCTTGATGATTTAAAGACGCATGTGCTTGAAGTTCATCTCTGGGAAGAAGTTTCCACAGGCGTTTTCGTAGCTTATCGCGAGGATGCAATCATTGAGATTGTATCCGGTGGTGGAGATACAACCGGTCTTCAGTATCCATTTAATCTGCATCACACCGGCAACAGAGTAAAAGGTACTTTTAATGTATCCACGAAGGTATTTACCCCTAGTACCGGAGTTCTTGGGAAGCTTCAGATTGAGGTAATTAAGGGCGGCACCGCAACGACTACAAAAGTATCCGATGTTATTGGAGAGCCTGCAGGTAGTACATTAATGTACAAGGTTGGTGCAAGCCTGACCGCTCCGGCTTATGGAGACGCTACCACAGGATACACAGCCTTAACCACAGGCACAGCAATTACAACGGCTGCAGGTCAGTTTATTGTAGTTGTAGCAGTAAACACTACGATTGTGGCTGCTTCTGAAATCGTTCCCGTAGTTGTCGGAGCTTAATTAACCAATAAGTATTAGTTTGTGGGCGGCGGTTTCCTCCTTCCCGTCGCCCTTATGAAGGAGGTTAGGAGATGGGTAATATTCAGAATTTGAATTTTGATGATGGGTTAAGACGGTTTAAGCTCAATGGGGATGAAAACAAGGTGATCGTATTTAGCCCAGCTGATTTTGGAATTATCGAGCGCATCAATGATGCTTATCATATGATCGATGAGGTATCGAAGCTGAATGTAGATATCGAGCTTAAAGCAGACGGAAGCCCGGTGGACGAGCTCGGGAAGGCTGCTGAAGTCGTTAAGAACTTCCGCGAGACTATTAATAAAGCTATCAATCACATCTTTGGAAGTGATGTTGCAAGCGTAGCATTCGGGAATCAGAGCCCTCTTAGTTTGGTCGGTGGTATTCCGCTATATCAGCGCTTCATGGAGGCCGTGATCCCGGTAATTAAGAAAGAGATTGAAGCCGAGATGAAAGCAAGTCAGAAGCGTGTAAGTAAGTATACATCGCAGGTGAAGTAATATGATTGGTTGTCTGCCAAAAAAACTGAATATTAATGGAACTGATAGAGCTATTCGGAGCGATTTTCGAGTGGCTCTTTTAATTTTTCAGGCTTACAACGATCCCGAGCTATCTGATCAGGAAAAGGTACAGGCATTGCTCGAGTGCTTATATGAGGACATTGATAATATTCCTACGGAAGATCTGCAATCAGCTGCCGAACAGGCAGTATGGTTCCTGGATGGTGGAAGTGCTATAGATGAAAACTCAAACCATCAGCAGGCAAAGAAGGTAATGGATTGGGAACAGGATGAACAGCTGATCTTTTCAGCCGTGAACAAAGTAGCCGGGTATGAAACCAGATCAGTTGATTATCTTCACTGGTGGACATTCCTTGGGTTCTTCAACGAGATAGGTGAAGGCTTATTTTCTACGGTTATTAACATACGGCAGAAAAAGAACAAGGGCAAGAAGCTCGAGAAATACGAACAGGATTTTTATAGAGAAAATAAGTCCTTAATTGACATCAAGGTCAAGCTTACTCCTGAGGAACAGGCTGAGATTGATTATTGGAATAAACTCCTCGGATAGAAAGGGGTGATACATACGGCAACATATGACGGCAGTTTGAATTTTGATACCAAGATAGATACTCAGGGATTCGCCAAAGGGGCTAATACCATCAAGGCGCAGGCGAACGGTCTGAAAAGCACGCTTGCTGGTCTTGGTAAGATGATGATTGCTGCTTTTTCTGTGACAGCTCTTATTACCTTTGGTAAACAGGCTATTGATACGGCCAGCGATCTGCAGGAAGTCCAGAATGTAGTTGATACTGCTTTCGGCGAGATGTCCTACAAGATGGAGGAATTTGCAGAAAAGTCCATAGAAAGCTTTGGTATATCAAAATTAGCAGCGAAGCAGACTGGGTCTACCTTTATGGCAATGGCGAGAGGAATGGGAATTGCTGTAGATAACGCATCTGATATGGCTATATCCTTAACCGGATTATCGGCTGATATGGCATCGTTTTATAATGTCAGACAAGATGTGGCGAGCACGGCATTAAAATCTATTTTTACCGGAGAGACGGAGACACTAAAGCAGTTTGGTATCGTAATGACCGAGGCAAATCTGCAGGCCTTCGCTATGTCACAGGGTATAAAGAAAAATATAAGTGATATGTCACAGGCTGAAAAGGTACAGCTGCGATATGCATTTGTAATGAATCAGACAACACTTGCTCAGGGTGATTTTGCAAAGACTTCCGGATCATGGGCAAATCAGACCAGGGTATTATCCGAAAAGTGGAAAGAGTTTCTCGGAATACTCGGAAACGGATTAATCCAGGTGCTTACTCCGGTGGTCAAATTCCTGAATACGGCACTCTCATACCTAATTACGTTTGCCAATACGGTCGGAAATGTATTGTCATCAGTATTCAAGCTTAGCAACTCTACCGAATCCACTGCTAAGAATACAACTGCTATCGGCACCGGAGCCGGTGATGCGAGTTCAGGGCTTGATAAAATGGGCAAGTCAGCCGAGAAAGCATCCAAGAAAGCAAGAAAGAGTACCGCTGGAATTGATCAGTTGAATGTTTTATCTCAGAACGTTGCGGATAGCTCAGAGAGTGCAGCGGAAGCGCTATCCGGTATGAGCGATATCGGAGGCGGAGCTTATGGTGCAACGGTAAAAGTTGATTCCGATACTTCGGCACTTGAAACCGGGTTAACCGGCGCCGTGATCAATATCAAGGCATTGTTGACAGGATTTAATACCTGGATCACAACGAACTTTGTCCCGATCTTTGCAGGTATATGGACTAATCTCCAAGGGCCTATATCGACATTTAAAGGGATTATGGCCGGGGTATTTACTGATATTCAAAGCCTCGGACAACCTCTGCTTGATTATTTCAAGGGTCCATTTACGGAGTATCTCAAGCAGGTATTTACGACGATCGGGGTTATAACCGTAGGATTGCTTGATACATTCAATAAGGTGTTTGCGGATATCTGGGATATAGCAGTATTTCCAATAGTTAAGAAGTTTATAACAGATATTCTTCCGATGCTTACCGAATTCAGCACGCAGGCATGGAGCCTGCTTGAAGTAATCTTCATCGAGGTAAAAAAGATTTTCGACATGATCTGGAAAGATGCAATAGCTCCGGCTTTGAAGCTTGCTGTTAAAGTATGGACGGACTTTGTTGATATCATAGTGGAATTCTGGAATAAGTGGGGCAAGCCTATATTTGATGGTATTAAGAAGGCATGGCAGACTACATCAGATCTGTTCCAGACGCTCTGGAAAACCACGCTTAAACCAATTTGGGATACCTTTATGAAAACGGTTGATAAACTATGGACGGAACATCTTAAGCCCCTGGTTGCGAACTTCATGGACTTCGTTGGTGAATTTGCGACCGGTGCTTTAGCTATCTACAATAAGTTCATTGCTCCGGTAGTTAAATGGTTTGTTGAGAAATTTGGTCCTCCGATATCGAAGGTCATCTCCGGGTTGATAACATTCATCGGTAATTTCCTCGGAGGTATCATTGATGCGGTTAGCGGAATTATTACAGCCCTAAAAGGTATCGTGCAGTTCATTACTGGTGTATTTACTGGAGACTGGAAAAAGGCATGGCAGGGTGTACAGAACATATTCAAAGGTATATTCGATGCATTGGTCAATATCGTGAGAGCGCCAGTAAACTTGATAATTGACATAATTAACGGAATGATAAGCGGAATAGTGACTGGAATAAATACGGTCATCAAAGCAGCAAATTCACTTAGCTTTAAAGCTCCTGAATGGTTAGGCGGTAAAACTTATGGAGTCCAGATCAAGACAATTACCGCTCCGAAGATCCCGAAGCTGGCAACCGGGACCGTGGTACCTAAAAATTACGGTGAGTTTTTATCTATACTTGGCGATAACAAGCGGGAAGCCGAGGTCGTATCTCCATTATCGACAATGGAAAAGGCCTTTGAAAATGTAGTCAAGCGTATGGGCACTGGTGGTGGTAATATCAATCTCACGGTCAACCTGGATGGCCAGACAGTATATCAAACAGTAGTTAAGTACAACAATCGTAATACCAGATTAACAGGCGAAAATGCCCTGGCAACATAGGAGGTCGGATATATGGCGAAATGGAGACCAAGTTTTAAGCTGGCCGGTATTTCTGTGCCTATCCCGGACAATTACAATCAGGTGATATCAGATCTGTCATCCGACGAATCAGGCAGGGACATGACCGGAACGATGTATAAGGATGTTATTGCTGTAAAAACATCTACTCCATTTAAGTGGGAGCGCATGGAGTGGAGCATAGCAGCTGCTTTGGCGAATGCAGTAGATGGTAAAGAAAGTGTCAGTTGTGAATACATGGATGTCAGAAAGCCTTATGTAATGGCTTCCAGAACGGTTTACATAGGCGACAGAACATTTGAACCGGTTGGCTTTGGTGAAGACGGGAATGTCTACTGGAGTGTATCTTTTGATGAAATTGAGGTGTAATCATGCGAAACGCATCAACAGAATTTAATAACATCATATATGGCGAAGGGAATAAGCAGTATGTTGGTAAGGCTGATATTACCCTGGCAGATAATACAGTGTTGCCGATCGAAAACGCTGACCTCTGGCAGAACGGTATCCAGATCACGGAGGCATCAAGCAATAGCGGATCGTTTGATATTGGATTCTGTGCCTGTAATCAGCTAACTCTCCTGCTGAACAATGCGAATGGCAAATACTCCGGTTATGATTTTTACGATGCAGTTGTCAGGCCTCAGACAGGACTTATCCTCTCGGGAGGTACGGAATACATAAAGCATGGTGTGTTTACTGTAGATACCCCTGAAGCACTGGGTATGTATATCAGTCTCTTATGCATGGATAATATGCATAAGCTCGATAAGAAGATCACGAGCCTATCCGGAAGCACTGCAGGAACGATGGTTTATGACATTTGCATTAAGTGTGGTGTTAGCCTCAAGAATGTTAATTTTGATGGGTACAATAAAGAGCTGACTATTCCTGGCAATATCGCAGACTATACATATCGGCAGGCACTGTCCTTTATCTGCAGGGCAACCGGTAACAATGCGAGATTTGATCCTGATGGGTTATTGGAGATTTACTGGTACGATACCTCGGTCTTTGAGCAGCCCAACCTTGACGGTGGTACTTTCGACGAATCCGAGTATTACGAGAAGAATGGGGAGAGCAGTCAGGTTGTAAGTAGTCAGGGGAAGAACTTATTAGACCTTACAAAGTTAGCTATTTATGTTAAGGGAAGCGCAGTCTTAAGCGACGTTAAAGCCAACTCTGTAAATATAGCACTTAATGTAGCAGAAGTTAATGCTTATACCTATGTATCACTTACCTTAAAGGGCTTGGAAATAGGTAAGACATATGTTGTCTCAGGAAAGGTAACGGGTACTGGTATTGCTTTATCTAATGTAGTGGCAGTAGATGTATATGACCCTAGTAAAGTAAGAGTGCAGGGTAATGTAGTATCTTTTACAGTACAAGAAGGATATACATATTACCTTAAACTGTATATTAATGCAACTAGCGCGCCTATAGCAGGCCCTGTGACTATGTCATATAGCAACTTGCAGCTTGAACTTGGCTCGGTGGCAACAACTTACGAACCCTTCATACCTAATTCTCCATCCCCAGATTACCCCTCGCCCATTACTACTAATCTGTCCGCAGGAACGTATAAATACATCTCAGGCAGTGATACCTATGAATTTACCATCACGGATGATTTAAGGGGTATTGGAGTGGTAGCGGATAAGGTTGTATTTGATAAGATAAGCAATAGAGGGTATATAGACCGCTATTACGGTAAAAAGGTTTTTGACGGTACTGAAACTTGGACTTCGGCGGCTATCATTAATGGAACTATTTTGTATCAGACCCTTATCAGTGCATCACCTGCAGGCAACAATGAATACAGTCAGGTATTATCTAATTGCTTTGCATATGTAACAGGCTTATATAATGTTGCTACCATAGGTATCGCAGGATTTGCAGCATCATCAGGATTTTATATTCGCATCCGAGTTCCTGTATCGCTTTCGTCTGATGTAGCAAGTTTTAAAGCATTCCTTGCTGAAAAATATGCCGCAGGACCTCCCGTCATGGTACAGTATGAACTTGTAACCCCCACCCGTACCGAATTAACCTTCACCAAAGTATCCTCTTCCTCCGCTCCTGAGATTGATGCATCATTAGTAACTGATTTATCGACACTGCCTTATGTCTATCCGTATACCTCTGGAGATAATGCAGACGGCGGTAATTTTGAGGACTACAATTCGGGAGATGCGTATGATGGAGGCACATTTGATGATTTCAGCAAATACCACCATATATACTCTATCACCACAAAGCCGACGATCGGCACAGACGATATCGTTATTACTGGAATTAAAGTCATAAATAATGATACTGGTGCATCGGCTCTGTACGGATCTGAGGAATACGCTCTGGTAATCGAGGACAACCCTTTTATATCTGGAAGGGAAAGTGAAACAGCAGCCTTTGTCGGTGCAAAGATAGTCGGCATGAGATTCCGTCAGTTTTCTGCCACGGCTCGGAGTAATCCTCTTATCCAGGCTGGCGATCCTGCTTATATAACCCACAAGGGCAATACATACCAAGGTTATATAACCAGGTACGTTTTCAAGATCAGCCAAACGATGGAAGTCTCCTGTGATGCAGAGAGTCCACAGAAAAACAGCTCAGCAGGACTCAGCGAAAAGACCAGGGTAATCATGACAGCTCGCCGAGTAGCTAAGCAGGAAATAACAACCTACGACCTGGCAGTACAGCAAATAACTAATCTGATAGCTTACGGCTATGGTATGTATACAACCGAAGAACCGCAACCAGACGGATCTAAAAAGTACTACATGCACAACAAACCCACCATTGCCGAATCGTCAGTAGTATGGACTATCAACAGCAACGGATTAGCGATCAGCACTGATCATGGGGTTACGTGGGGAGTTGATACTAACGGAAATATGCTTGTCAATGTCCTCACGGCAATCGGCATCAACGCAACCTGGATTAATGCAGGAGAGATTATAGGTATTAAAATAACCACGGAAAGCGGGAAAATAGGTCCCTTTACTATGTCTGCAATAGGTTTGGCATCTCAATACATGCAGTTTTACGATGACGGTGAGTATCCTCTTCTATGGATCAGCAAACCGGGTACAGAAGGCGGTACATTTGACGACAAGGCCGACGGATCGGCCAGGGCAAACTATGAGCCGTCTGTTGCGGTGGTAAGAAGTATCGAGGGTGACATTGAAACCGATGTGGTCATGATGGCCAGAACTGCTCCTGACACAGGAAAGGCCGGAACGGTTGAGATCGTAAAAACCGATGTAGTAAACAACAGTTACCTATCCCGTCAGCGGTTAGATGATAATGGATATACCTATGTCACATATGACTCTTCTGGGTTAATTGATAAGCAGGTTACATTTAATCCGCTTAGTGGATTTTTGGCTATAGACGTAACTAACAGTAAATCGGTCATGGCAATCTTTGATCTTGATGCCGAGACAATAAATCTACAGGCTGCCGGCGGTGTATTTGCCAACGGTCACGCAATATTAGGAGGTGGATAATATGGCGATACAATTAAGAGGTGGCATCAGTAGCCTATTAGTTAAAAGCAAACTAAAACCGAGAGAGGCATGCGTCACAACTGACACAGGAGAGTTTTATTATTGCTATGCTCCCGGACAAGTTAAAAAGGCAGCCACAATCGAGGAGCTACAAACTATACTCGACGCATCCCCGGAAGCATTTGCAGCATTGCAGCAGCTGATTGCAGACCTGGATAATGATCCGAGCGAGTTGACGAATATCCTATCAAATATCTCTGCTCTGCAATCTGACAAGCTTGATAAGACAGGAGACAGCGCAAGTAATACCGTGGCATTTACCGAGGCTTCTACATTAGCAAACATAGCCACTGGTGAAACTCACGCTACTTTATTCGGCAAGATCAAAAAGTTTTTCTCCTTTATCAGTACCACTGCTTTAACCACTACGGCTCAGACAATAACCGGTGCAATCAACGAGCTTAAAGCAGCTCTATCCGGTAAGGTTAATACCTCTGATATCATCCAGACTACGGCTGTCAATAACACCGCTAAAGTACCGTCCAGTGCGGTGACTTATGGACTGGCACAGGATATTAATACGTTAAGTAATAATACCGTTGCGACTATAGGTGCATTTGCTGACATTGGATCTAGTATAGCAGCGGGAGGGACGATAAATATTCCATGCCGTCTCGTAGCTAAAAAGTATCCAAATAAGACTGTTGAGATTGATATTGACGGCAACATAACCGCATCGACAATCACCGACGGAACTAAATTTACATTCGGGCTTGATGCTGAAAAAATAGCTACAGCATTAGGGGTAACATTGGCAACGGACTGGATAAGCCAATTAAATTCAAAAAAATCAAGCTTGGAGATATATACATCATCGGGTACTATCTATACCACAGATAGGCAATATGGATGGATACTGTCTAAGAGTAGTGAGTACGCAGTATTTTTGTTTGGACGAATGTACAATACTAGTGGGTTAGACGGTGCCTATCCAAATTCGATGGGGTGTTATACCGTAGGTAATATGATAAAGGCTAAACTGTTTTTGAAGATCGCATAGTCGCGATGAAAGGAGTAATTAGATGTCAGAAAAAATCAAATTATCAAACGGTACTGAATTTGATCTTGCCGTTATGGGTATTGCCGCATCAGAGAAGAAATTGAGCTTTATTTTTGCATCAGAACTCACCTATGCAGAAATCGAAGCCATATTTTTAGACCCTGAGAATTACAGTACTATCCAGTACTTATCAGAATCCGGTGATGTGCTTGTTACATATGCCGACTGTGTATCGTTAAAAGGCATGGCAAAGGATATTGAAAACGGCACCTATACTGTCACGCTCAGCACAGATGCCGTAGAAAAATTACTTAATCAAATTAGCAACCAACTGGCAAATAACATCAATCGTACAGAAGTAACATTCTCAGCGGTTGAATGGCTTATGACAGAGGGAATATAGAAAGGAGAAGAGGTGATGGATAAGATGGTAGGATTTATCGTAATGTCGATTGAAGATGCAAGAAAGATCAGCTTGCAGGCAGGACAGGACAAGTACAGATCATGGTTTATTGCCGGTACGAACGCTGCTCGATATGCAAGATTTAAAGAGGATGTTGACAGCATTCTTGCGCTCGATGGTTATGCTGATTGCATCGTAACTGAATAACAGAAAAGGCTATGGGTAATCACTCATAGCCTGGCGAAGAAGATGGAGCCGCAAGGCTCTTTTTTAATATAATAATAAGAAGGAAGGTAGAGAAATGGAAAAAACAATTTATGTGGTAAAGATTGCGGTAACGGTGATCGGCGGCTTCTTTGCTTCGGCACTTGGAGGCTTTGATAAGCTCATGACATTGCTCATTTGGCTTGCGGTATTTGATGTGATATTCGGAGCTGCAAAGGGATTTAAACAGAAAAACTTCTCTAGCTCGTTATTGTTCTGGGGTCTTGTGAATAAGGCAGTAATATTTGCAGTTATTGCCCTAATGGTTCTAGTGGATAAGGCACTCGGGAAAGCTGATTTACTTAGAAATATATTTACGATCTGGTTCTGCCTATGCAACGGAGCATCAATTATTGAAAACACAGCTCTGATTGGGGTGCCTTGGCCTGATTGGATGGTAGGTGCAATGATCCAGGTAAAGAAGGGATTTAGTATTAACTTAGGCAAAATTGTGCAGAAGATTATTGATGATTATATCAAGATTGATAAGGATAAAGGTGATAAGAATGGCTAAATACTTAGTCGCCCTTGATGATGGGCACGGCATGAAAACAGCCGGGAAAGAAACCCCTCCGATCCCGGAATTAAACAATAGGATAATCAAAGAAAATGAATTTAACCGTGCCGTGGTGGCCTATCTCGACGATGAGCTTAAACGGTGCGGCATTAACACTCTTCTGGTAGCTCCGACGGATGCAGATACCTCTCTGTCGTCCAGAGTAAAGGCTGCAAATGATGCAAAGGCAGATTTGTATGTGTCAATCCATTACAATGCCCTGGACGGAACTTTCGCCGGAAAGGACCCGAGTGGTCACTCAATCCATATCTATCCTGGATCAGCGAAAAGCAAGAAGCTTGCCGAATGCATACATAAGTATCTTGTCCTGGGAACAGATCAGATCGATCGCGGTATAATCGAAAGCAATTTCCATGTACTCCGCGAGACAAAGATGCCGGCCGTACTCTCGGAAAACGGCTTCATGGATAATAAGCGAGAAGCTCTGCTGATGATTGATAAGAACTTTCAAAAAGAGGTTGCCGTTGAACATGCGAAGGGCATTTGCGATTATCTTGGAGTCAAGTATGTACCAGAGGTAAAGACTGTGTACCGGTTACTGGTCGGAGAATATGAAACCAGGGATGAAGCAAATAAGGCGAGGACGAGGTTGAAGTCCTTAGGGTATGAGTCAACGGTTATAACGGATAAAATTTAGATGCTGTTTCGACGTCGAAACAAAATGTAACCCCGGTCATCACTGGCCGGGGTGTTTTTATTGTCTACGCTTTGAATCGTCAGCAGATTTAAGTCGCAGATTAATTTACGGTTAATAGCATGTCTGAAATCCTAACCTCCTGTATGGTCAAAATATGAAGTTGCTCAGGAGGATTTTCATATTTACCATGTATAAGAATAAGACTCATTCACATAAACTTCATAGCTATCGATTCGTATTGTATCATAATTGTCATCGTGGGGAAATGAGAATTCGAGATAATCAATGCTTCCTGGGCTCTTCACTTCAGCATATCGATATTCACTATATATGGCATTACCATCTTTATAGAATACGACACTTATTTTCGTGTATTCCGGTGACTGGTTCCCGCTGTTCGCAACTTCTACCATTACATTGTCTGCCCCAATATTTGCTTTAGTTTTTATTGATGCAATGCTGCTCTTCATTCTAGTGACTGGTTCAACTGTATAGTTAATATCGTAAGTGTCATAAGGAATATTATTATAATCACTATCGGTCGGACCATAAAAGAAGAAAGCGCATTTTCTGTTTTTTTCGAAATAGTAATTATCATTTGATGATTTTCCGATCATATTACCACTTGCATCATAATAAACAACAGTAGCGACAACACTCATATGAAACGTATAATTATTTTCGAGTACAGCGACTATACCCTTTCCGGTATCATCTAGCTGAGCGTCGATATTTTCTATAGCTTTCTTGACATTAAAAGCTTCTTTTACTATTACGTCACAGGCGTATGACTTACTATCGACTTTTGCTGTGATGGTTGCCGTTCCTGCACTAACTGCGGTCACTTTTCCCCTGGAAGATACAGTAGCCACATTTTTATCATCGGATGACCATGTTATTGAACCCTTGATACCAGTTACCTTCAGAGAGTAACTACTTCCCTCGTTTAAAGTCAGTTTTGTTTTATTAAGCTTTACAGCAGCGCTGGCTGTCTGCGCGGGAGCAAGAGAGATTAATAATGTTAAAGCTAATAGTAAACTTAATATTCTTTTCATGATTACCACCCTTTCATTTGTAATGTATTACCATTATATACCTATTAGCATATTTTGTCAAAAGAAAGCCCCGGCCATGTTGCTCCGGGGGTTCTTCATTCTAGTAATTCTATTGTTCTTTACTATTTTCCATGTGATTATCATATCACAGCTGATCTGAATTGTGAAGTTGGCAAAAGGGAGAAACTTCTTATTATAATAGGTAATATTGCACAATGATAACATAGGGTATAACATGTGTGTTTGATTTCATCGGCACATTCTCCGCTTAAAGCAACCTTGGTTTCCGCGGCGACCTTTTTACAGAAGTAAAGCAGTGAGGCCTCCACATCTGCCATATTGGGGAGATCCCGGGCGTCCACGGAGGGATAAAGATGATCCAAAAGGTCTGCGTTGCTGCATTCGAGATAGGTATGGTCGCTTCCTACGTGTTTCACCATGATATCGACATAGGGGCGATCCTGGGTGGGCTGAAAGAAATTAGATTGAAAGTGCTTCGCATTATCCATAAAATCAAAGGAATAGGTTCTCAGACTATCCCCAGTTTCCCTTCGAACCTGGGCGCAGATTGCAGTTACCAGGCTGGAATCCACGCCACCGGACAGAAGGGTGCAGATAGGGATATCCGATATCATCTGTCGTTTTACTGCATCATATAATAGGAAAGAAGTCTTTTCAACGGTCTCCTGATAGCTGTCCTCATGAGGCCTGCTGTCGAGACTCCAGTAGGTCTCCTGTTTCAGTCCTTCGGAATCGAAGGTTATGATATTACCGGCCAGTACCTCATAGACGTCTTTAAAAACTCCTTTTCCATAAGTCTTGGCAGGCCCCAGGCCGAAGATCTCACATAGACCTTCTCTGGTCACACGTGGTTTTATTCCGGGATATTCGAACAATGCCTTGATCTCGGAACCAAATACAATCGTGTGATCGATCACGGTATAGAACAGGGGCTTCACACCGAAGCGGTCGCGGGCCAGATACAGAACGTGACTGTTCTCATCCCATATCCCAAAGGAAAAGATGCCATTCAATTCCTTTACAAATTCACTTCCGAAAGCCATAAAACCGGTTAGGATAACCTCGGTATCCGTGTACGTCTTAAAGAGATATCCCATTCGGATCAATTGCTCCCGAAGCTCTGCGGTGTTGTATAGCTCTCCGTTATAGACGATGGTATAGGAATTGCCGAACTTCTGTTTTGTCATTGGCTGATGGCCGCGATTGATATCAATGATAGAAAGCCTGGTATGAGCCATCCCGATTTGCTCAGCAAGCAGTTCCCCCTCATCATCAGGTCCGCGATGCGCTAAGACCTGTCTCATCTTATACAGTATATGGTGCCATTTGGTATAATTTTTGGTATAATCCTCGGAAGTGTTACAGAAACCGGCAATTCCACACATAGGTGCCCTCCATTCTTATGAAAACAGTAACCTGTTGTTACAACCTGATAGGATACAATGAATCAGTTCGGAGCCAGAACAATAGGCTGAAGCTGCCTTCCTGACAAAGCCTCTTCCAGAGCAGGAAGCATCAGATCAAAATGAGCTACCATGGAGAAGGGCTTTTTCTGGTAATTATCCTGGCCAAAGGGTACAAAATAAATATTTTTTGTATTCAGAAGAATTCCTATGTTATTTAAATTATTCCCTAAAGCATCGTTGGTTGCCATAGCCAATACTACTGGTTTATTATTACGAAGCTGGCACTTGGCAGCCATCAATACCGGTGAATCAGTGATGGCGTGCGCAAGCTTTGCTAAGGAATTACCTGTACAGGGTGCTATTATTACAACATCAAGCAGATTGTTGGGACCAATTTTTTCTGCTTCTGTGATGGTTGTGATCGGTTCTTTTCCTGTGATTGCTTCTGCTTTCTTCATAAAATCGTTCGCTTTTCCAAATCTGGTATCCGTAATCTGCGAACGGTCAGAAAAGATGGTGTAAACTTCCGCCTTCTCCTGCACCAGACGTTCTATCTGAGGGAAGACTTGATCATACGTACAATAGGAGCCTGTTAGGGCTACTCCGATTTTCTTTCCGCTGAGGGTCATTTAATCACTTCTTTCTTTGATAAGCGTACAGATTTCTGTCACTAATATGTCGGCAGATGTCCTGGGCGCTACCTTACCGGGAAGGCCGAGACATAATTTTGCATTTAGCTTTCGTTCCTTAGCGTAGGCAAAATCCACCCCTCCGGGTGCAGAGGCAATGTCAATGATGGTGACATTCTGGTCTGCATACTCCAGACAATCTTTCGTAAGAATAAGGGAGGGAATTGTATTAAATATATACTGACAAGAGGATAGAACACATTTCATATAGGGCAAAGTAATAGTCGACAGACCGGAAGCCTCGGCACAAGCTAGGGCCTCCCGGGAACGTGCAGCCACAAGGACATGGGCATCAAGAGCTTTCAACTTAGCTGCAAGAACCTTTGCACAGCGTCCATAACCAAGGATCAGGCACTTGCTGCCGTGAAGGTTGGTGTCACTTGCTGCAATTGCTTCCATAATAGCTCCTTCTGCTGTTGCTATGGCATTCAGGACAGTGATGCGCTCATCCTTCATCAAATCATAACAGTATATGCCTTTGGTTACGCAGAGCTCAGTGATAAAAGGAGGAATGACACCTGCAAACAAAAGGTGATCAGCTGCTAAATGGCTTGATACATTCGCCAAAGTCATATCCTCAGCTGCAGGATCAGCATAAATAGTTATCCCATCCCGGGACATTGGGATCGGGCCGATGAGTAGACTACATTGTTCAAATAATTCAGTAAGCGAGGAAAGCATAGTACAGTTTTCATGAATTATCGGCACAATTGTACCGTAAGCGGCTATAGAAAAGCCCTTCTTTAGAAAGGAAGCTGCCATAAAGACCTGACGGTTGTCTCCGCCGAATATTCCGATTTCATACCCTGAGGACATATATTTCACTCCTTTATGCCACATTATATGAATGCATATGCAAAATGTGAATGTATAACAAATATAGACATTTCTCACTAAAATCAAACGAAAAAGTATTTCTGTGACTAAAAAAGACAAAATCGTACATAATAGTATAGAGATTTAGATGTATAAAATTAGTTCTTGTCTTGACTAATATACACTTTTGTATTAGAATGTCTGTATAATTTATATACTAAGGAAGTGTATGGTTAATATACTTCCTTTTTATATAGCATAAAAGGAGGAGAATATATTATGAAA
>JAEZKU010000034.1 GCA_023436065.1 Bacillota bacterium | reverse complement strand
GAATATTACGACGTATTCAACGCGCGAAACGAAGCTGTAAAAACGCTCGAAACGGTGCGCGCATACCTTTATGATCCCAACATCAAGGCAAGTGCGGACTGCGTGGTACGTGCAGTGTATTTTGATGACGGGGATACCCTAATAGACGCATCATCTCTTTCAACTACGGCTTCCACCTCCTCCCCCACCTCCGTCGACGTTACACTGTTCGACCTCGGGCTTACGCTTGAGGTGCTCTTCGATGCCGATGAGCTTGATCTCCCGCTTTTGAAACCCGGCCAGAGCGCCGTCATTTCGGTGAACGCATTATCGGGTGAAAGCTTCGATGCGACGGTAAAGAGCATCGCCGGTACGGGCGAGGCATTTAACGGCGTGACAACCTACCGCGTACGGCTCTCATTGGAACCTGATGCACGGCTTAACGCAGGCATGAACTGCTCGACGGTAATCGATATAGAGGAAAGAAAAGATGTCCTCGTTGCACCTCTTATTACAATTGAAGAGGATGCAGACGGTATGTATACCTATGTTTCTCCCTCAGGCGGCAAGCAAAACGGCGACCGCGTGCGCAAAAATATTGTAACGGGTTTAAGCGACGGCATCAGCGTCGAAATTGTAAGCGGGCTTCAAGAAGGCGATATAATCTCCTACGAGAACAGCGACGCTATGATGGAAAATATGATGAAAGTGTTTCGGGGGCGTTTTAAATGACGGATACCATCGTCATGAACGGCATATCAAAGATTTACCATGTGGGCGGCGAGGAGGTGCGGGCGCTTGATAACGCGTCGCTTCGCATCGCACAGGGCGAGGTCGTAAGCGTCGTCGGACCTTCCGGCAGCGGTAAATCTACCCTTATGAACATCATCGGTTGCCTCGACATAGCCGACGAGGGAGAATATCTGCTCGATGGGCAGTATATCCAAAGCTATTCGGAGGACCATCTCGCCAAGGTACGCAATAAAAAGATCGGCTTCATATTCCAAGGCTTTAATCTCTTGCCAAAAATGACCGCCGAGGAAAACGTGGAGCTTCCGCTCATCTACCAGAGACTTACCTATTATGAGCGCAAGGAGCGCGTAAAAGAAGTGCTCGATATGGTAGGGCTTACTTCTCGCGCACAGCACCGTCCGAGCGAATTAAGCGGCGGCCAGCAGCAGCGCGTAGCCATCGCCCGCGCGCTCGCCACGCATCCTTCCCTCCTTTTGGCAGACGAGCCCACCGGCAACCTCGATTCTAAAACAAGCTCCGATATCATGAAGCTCTTTTCCTCGCTCCATGATAAGGGTAACACCATCGTAGTCATCACACACGATCATGACATCGCGCACAAGGCAAAGCGCACCGTCCGTATTTTGGATGGCCGTGTATACGAGGAGGGCGCATGATTTTACAATCCGTCAAAATGGCCTTCTCGGCTATCAGTTCCAACAAAATGCGCTCGTTTTTAACGATGCTCGGCATCATTATCGGTGTAGTTGCAGTAGTCGTTTTAATTTCACTCGTAAACGGGGCCACCTCAACCGTTACCTCAGAGATTGAAGGCCTCGGTACCAACCAGCTTGCTGTAATCGTACGCGACGACCGCGGGCACCCGATTACGCTAAGCGACCTTACAGACATTGCAAAAAACGAAGAGTTTTCAGAAATTGCACCTGTAGCAAACGTCAATGGCACAGCCAAACACGGCACGAAAAAGCTCACTATACAAGCAACCGGCACCGTTAATGCGTATGAGCGTATCTACGGCGTGTCCTTGGACCACGGCCGCTTTATTCATTCTGCAGATGTTGAGAACAGTTCCCTCGTAGCGGTGATTGACAGCGATATGGCAGAAGAATTCTTCGATACGGGGAACGCATTGGGCGAGACCATCACCATCAACAGCCAAAGCTTTACGGTGGTGGGCGTACTAAAAGCGAATACCTCCATGGCGGGCTCTATGTCCTCCATGATGACGGGCGGCGCCAATACCGTCTACATCCCGTACACAGTCGCAAGCCGCATGGCAAAGCAGCCCTACGTTACGACTTTTTATGTCTCCTCCTCCAACGCTGAGGATATGCAAAAAGCGGAAACCAAGCTCAACGAGCTTATGCTCCAGCGCTTCCGAAACGATTCCGATGCGTTTCTCATCATCAACCAATCCTCCATCATGGATGCCATGGCCACCGTTACGAACACCATGTCGCTCCTGTTTGGCGGCATTGCGGCCATTTCACTTCTTGTAGGCGGTATCGGCATCATGAACATCATGCTCGTTTCGGTCACAGAGCGCACACGCGAGATTGGCATACGTAAAGCCATAGGAGCTGCACGCTCGAGTATCCTCATGCAATTCTTGGTCGAAGCGCTTATGCTAAGTCTCATGGGTTGCATCATTGGCCTTATGCTATCGTGGTTTATACTTTCTATTGCAAACGTGGTGGCGGGCGATATGGTTACATTCACCATGTCGTTTGATGTCATTGCCCTGGCGCTTGGCTTCTCGGTGCTTATAGGCGTCGCGTTCGGTCTCTACCCGGCCAATAAAGCAGCTAAATTGCAGCCGATACAGGCTTTACGTCACGACTAAAGTCGTGTCGCTTACATGTCTTAAAAGCCATGTAAGCGAAAGGGAACGGGGGCTTTTCACATCCGCCTGTCGCGCTTCGGCGCTCCCGGGCGGCGGATGCTAGAGGAAAGAAAACCTTCGGTTTTCATCCGTTTCGCCGTGCATGCCGCCGAAGCCGGAATTAAGCCTCCGGAGGGCTTCGGCCCTCCGAACCACCCGTAGGGGCGGATAGTATCCGCCCGCGTAATGCGCGCTCTTATCAGGGGCGCGTTTCGCTATATTACGGCATTGCGTTTCGTGCTAGTTTTCCTTATACTGGGAAAAAGACCGTTATACTGCTTATGGGGGTGTGGCTGTGGGGAAGGCGAATGCGCGCACGGTACGAGGCAGTGCGTCGGATCTGATTTTAAAAACGGCAGCGCAGCTATTTACCGAGAAGGGCGTGCACGGCACGAGCCTTAACGATATTGCGGACGCCGCTTGTATGAGCAAGGGTACGCTCTATTACCACTATCCCGCCAAAGAACAGCTCGTATTAGATATCGCAGATGCGTACATCAATCGCACAACCGATACGGTGTTTGTGTGGATGGGCGAGGTAAATCGCGAAGTATCCCTTAGGGATGCTGTTCTATCGCTGCTTGAAGCGCTCGCACAAGAAGACGGCGACGATGCGCAGCCAAACTTACACATGGTGCTTTGCGCCGAGGCCGCCACCGGTAACGAACCGCTTGTGCAAAAACTACAGGAAGCCTACCGCGCGTGGACAGTAATGCTCGAGGTAGGGTTGCTGCGCGCTAACATCCATAACGCCGATACGGTTTTACGAAATTCGCGCGTGTTTTTTACGCTGCTCGACGGTTACCGTTTACAAAACAACGGCGCCCTTACAGGCGCCGAGCTAAGCTTCATTGCGGATTATTTATCTGAAGAATAATTAAAGTCTTATACCGTAGCGCTTTCTAAAAGCGTCAACGTTTTATTTTCACAATTCAATTCAACCTCAACACCGTATGGCAAAATGCCGATTGGCACGGCATGACCGAAGTTTACGTTATAAAGTATGGGCAAATGCATTAAGCGCTCTTCTGAGGCAACCACCTCGAGGATCGCTTTTTTGTATTCCTCATAATAGGTTTCGCCCTGCGGTTTGGCTATGACAATTCCTCTAATTACGTTTAGGATGCCCTGCGCCGCGAGGTTCCGAAATGTCCATTTGATAAAATCGGGCGAGGGTTTGTCTTCGCTCGTTTCTATAAAAAGCACGGCGCCGGTCCAATCGTTCATACTCGGCCAAATGCTTGTGCCGATGGCCATCATAAATACGTCTATACAGCCGCCGAGTAAATGTCCCCTAGCGTTTCCCGTACCCTGTAAAATCTCATACCCATGCGTTTCGGGCTTTAGCGTTCTCCCGATATGCATGTTCTTTTCTTCCCAAAATACATAATCGTCGGACCAAAGCGGACTCTTTACGATAGAGTACCCTTCGGTATCCTCAAACAGGAATTTAAAAACAGCCGCCTTGGTGTAATCAAACATATTCACGTATTCGCCGAACTCGCACATCACGGACGGACCGTAAAAGGAAACAAGGCCTGCCTTGTACATCATGAAATGATTGATTGTGGTATCCGAATAGCCCATAAATATTTTAGGGTTATTCCGAATCGTTTCTAAGTTTACATACGGAAGTATACGTATCGTATCGTCCCCGCCGATGGCGGAGAATATCGCAGCCACGGATTCATCCGAAAAAGCATCCATCAAGTCCTTAGCGCGTAGCTCGGGGTGCTCATAAACGAACTTGCTGCCTTTGAGCGCGTTGGGCATGGCAACCACAAAAAGGCCGAAATCCTCTTCAAGCCTCTGTTTCGCTATATGATATTTGTGAATGAGCGATTCGTCGGCAAGCCCGCCCC
>JAEZKU010000043.1 GCA_023436065.1 Bacillota bacterium | reverse complement strand
GCTTACGCAGCAGCTAATTCGTAATTATCGTTTGCGTTTAATTTTAGTTCTAAGTTGTTGACGCAGTCCTAGTCTGCGAATGGCTTCTACAATTTCAAAACCCCCGTCGAAACCAGTACAACCCCGTGAAATATGATTGTAAAGATAGTCCAAGCACAAAGGTACCAACCCGTCTATCTTCTCTGGTTCGCAAACACACATATATCGTATATCATTTTATTCGCAGTGTCAAGCAGGTTAAAAAGAAATAAAAAAATGATTCCTACCAGAATAACCAGGCATTGTCAGATCACTTCTATCAATGAGACATTCTTTAAGATCGCCCGGCTACCTTGCAACAACATCCGATCTTATGACATTGAATGCATTATAAATATCTATCATGCCATAGCCCCAATCTCTGTTCGGATAGGACAGGTTACCACTTCTTCTGGCCCCACGGATCAAAAACTTTTTTATCCCGACGGTATCCAGCCTTGGGAAATTACCCTGTACACTACTCCATTCCAGGAGCATAGCCGATATGCCCGCCGCATGGGCAGCAGCCGCCCCCGTTCCTGTTACAGATGTAAAACCATGATTCAGATCCGGACATTGAATATTCACCCCCGGAGCTGCAAGCTCGGGTTTGATATCACCAGCCGTAGTATACCCTCTACTTGCTTCGGGATATATGTTATTTGTAATTGAGTTATAAGCTGTGACCGTAATCGGTACGATACTATCTCCGGGTGAGGTTATCGTGGTATTCGAGGTGGAATTGATAAAATAGGTATTCCTGCTGATGAAATCAGCCGCCGGAAGCCAGATATTGATCTCTCCCGGCAAATCTCCTCTTCCGTATACCTGGAACCTCCATAATCCCTGGCTCGGATTACGAAAACGTAATAGAATCACCTGTTTTCCGGTATCTGTCTCTATCATAATATAATCAATATTAATGGTCGTCTGTTCAAAGATAAACGATACCTCTTGATTTCTCACGAGATTCTCCTGAATTCGCGAGATGTATTCCCCATTGGGAGATAGAATATCCAAGGTATAAATCATGGGTGGAGTTCCCCAGAGCTCCATCATAAAGCCCTCTTCATTCCCACCTACATTCAGCTCTACTACAGCGTATTCCTCCTGCTCTCTGATCGTACTGAAAAAATGTCTTCTGGAATTACCTTCATTTCCCGCAGATACCACTGTTGTTACCCCAGGAAAATCAGCACCAACTGTTAATACCGTATTCAGCGGACCGCTGCCGTCAAGGGGACCCATAGAACTCCCAAGACCGATGAAGATTGCGATTGGACGTTTTAATATTCGAGCTGTATCGACCAGATACTCAAAAGCCCAAATGATATCATTTTCCTGATATGCCTCTGCTGTCTCCGGTATATAGTAGATATCATAATAAACCTTCTTTGCTCTCTTAAGCTTAACGACCAGGAGATCTGCATCCGGCACTACACCGCTGAAATTTGCTTCCATATCCTCGGATCCTGCAGCTATCCCCGCAAGCATGGTTCCGTGTCCGTTCTCATCATTGGTAGGTACGATCTGAAGAGGATTATCACTTTGTAATGCCTGATTAATCTGTTCGGCTGTGAACTCTGTTCCATAATAAGGAGTGAAAGGTACCCTTGGGTATTGATCACTATCGATGGTCTGATCCCAGATTGCCATAATTTTCGTGGAACCATCCTCATGGCGGAACACCGGATGAGTATAATCGATTCCGGTGTCAATCATTCCAATCAGTACTCCTTTTCCCCTCAATTGCAGTGAGGTGGATCTGTTCAGCCTTGTTACTCCGGAGGCTTCCAGGCTCTGTTCACTGGTTAATGCATAGCAGTGAGGCAGGGCAGAATAATTATATTGAGTTATGATCCTGGGGGTAATCATTGAGATTGGCAAATAAATGACAGCATAAGTGTCATTCATGATATGAACGGAATAATCCTTATACTGCTCTAAGGAAATCCGATTCCCGTTATATTTGATGATTAAATCCACATAGTCCTCACTAATGATTTTAAATCTTTCTTCCTGTGTCATGAGCTTCTCCTCACACTCTCTGCATATAGAACTCTGCCACAATCTTCATGCCTGCCTCAGGCTCTCAAAAACATTGAATATATCCAGTATTCCAAATCCCCAGTCCGGGTTCGGATATTTCATATCAATATTTCTACGGGCACCCCTAATAAGAAATATCTTCATATCCTGTGTACTCATATATGGGTATCTGCCATTCACAATCCCCCACTCAAACAGCATTGCAGCAACTCCGGCTGTGTGGGCAACTGCAGCACTGGCACCAGTCATTTCTACGAAATCATGCGTCAGGGAAGGAGCCGTTATATTAACACCCGGCGCAGCAATATCAGGTTTGATTTCGTTAATTCGTGTAAAACCTCTGCCCGAATTCAGATAGAGACTGTCATCTTCTACATTATATGCAGTAACAGCAATTGGTACGGTAGTGCAGGCGACCGAAAGTAGTGTAATATTAGGATTAGATCTGATAAAAAATGTATCTTCCTTGATAAAATCATTCATAGGAAGCCAGATATTGAATTTCATAGGATTAATTCCTCTACCGTACACATTAAATTTCCAGATACCCGGGGTAGGGTTGGAAAAGCGTAACATGATCAGCTGATCTCCGCTCTGAGCTTCTACCAAAGTATAATCCAGATAAATAATTGTCGGATCAAAGATGAATCTGATATCCCTTGTCTCATTTAGGACAACACTAATTCTGGGGACATATTCTCCTAACGGAGTGGTGATATCAATACTAAACAGGTTAGGGGTTCCTCCCCAGATCTCCATCGTAAATCCGGTCTCCCCCTGAGCAACTGAAAGTTCTACCGTATCATAACCGGACTTCGGATCAACCGTCCCTGAATAATGCCTTCTGGCATTTCCCTCATTACCAACAGACGTGATAATTGCTATTCCCGGACTATTTGCCTGTAAGGATAACCAACTACCCAGGGTGCCCCTTCCGTCATGTGCATACTGGGAGGTATCGATGGAGCTGCAGATTACGATAGGTCTGTTTAAAGAAGTAGCAATATTTATTAGATATTGATATCCCATATTGATATCATTTTCCTGAAAGCACAGTCTACCCTCTGGAACACGTAAGAATGCCTTCAGATTCGCTTTCGCCTGCTTCAACTTTACTATAACCAGTTCTGCATCAGGAGCCACACCATAGAAACCTTTTTCAGGCACTTCATTACCTGCCGCTATTCCGGCAATCATCGTTCCGTGTCCGATTTCGTCCTTTGTAGGTACGATACTGAAGGGGTCATCGTTCTTCAATGCTTCATTGATTTGGTCTCTGCTAAACTCAGTACCATAGGCTATACCTGCAGGTACCTGATCCGTATTCAATGACTGATCCCAGATACTGACGATCTTCGTAGTGTTGTCAGCATAAGTAAAGACCGGATTCGTGTAGTCAATACCGGTATCGACAAATCCAATCAGCACTCCCCTCCCCCTAAGATTAAAGGTGGGAATATTACGCAGTCTCAATATCTGACTTGCTTCCAGCGGAGCATCACTGGCAATACCGAATAAATTCGGCAGGGCCGCATAGCCCATCCTGGATATGATATCTTCACCGACACTGCTGAGCGGAATATGAACGATAGCAATAAAATAATTAATAATCTGTATCCCGTTCGCTTTAAATGGTTCCAGGACAGACAGATCACCATTATACTCAATAATCAGATCAAAATACTCATTACTGTAAATCTTCTCTCTATCTGAGATATCCAAGCCTATCCCCGCTTATGATAGATTTTATTCTATTATATTAGTGCATGTGAATGGAATTGCCTGTTTTTTGATAAAAGCAAGAAGGGACTGTTTAACAACAGTCCCTAAATTAATATTATTTCATCTATGAGAATACTAAAGCTGCTCGGACAGCTCTTGAAATAAAGCTGAAAGCTTTTGACACATAGCTTTATCCAGCGGTATCACGTCCACACCTTCGCAGGAATCTGTTATTGTCAATTCCTGATCATCCACTTCGAGAAAAAAAGCTCCCGTATCCCTTATGGTTTTATCATATTTATTCAGAATTTCCGATATTTTCTTCTCGTTGATTTTCATCTTGCACTCTCCATTTCTTAAATGATCGTCAGCTTGACCTTAGCTGTTAATCCGTCCTTCGTTTTTACTGTAACGGTCACTGTTCCACGCTTCTTAGCAAGCAGAACATGATTTTTATCAATCACTGCGATATTCTGATCCGATACCCGCCAGGTCACAGAACTCTTGGTACCGTATTTATTTGCCTTCAATTCGATGCTTTGACCAACCGGTACTTTTTTATCCTGAGTCACGATCTTAACATATGGTTTCTTTACTGTGATATCGTTCTGTAACTGATAAACAGCTGTATCCTGTATCACTTGGATATGTATGCTTGTTTTACCGACACCTTTCGCTCTGACCACTCCGTCTTCACTTACCTCAGCTATCGCAGGATCATCGGAGACATATGTAACAACAGCATTTTTCTTCAACTTAGTGATTCCGATCTGATAATCCTGATATCCCAGATATAAGGTCTTTTTGCTGACACCCGTCTCAGGAACAAGTGTAAGAACAGAAGAGGACGCCAGCCCTAAGCTCCAAAACTCACTTAAGCTCCCTGTATAATCCTGAAGTATCAGACAAGGCAGATTATTCTGCGATAGTACCTGTGAAAGAGCGATTACTTTAGTTCTGTCCGATGCAGGTGACAGAGTATAATAGCCATTATCTCTGAGCACAAACACAAAGCTTTGCTCCAAATTCTCGGTGGATCTCAATTCGTTTTTATCCGATATAGCTAAAAATCTTCCATTCGATAGAAATTGCAAAGCATATTCCGATTCCCCGAGTGAGACAACACTAAGCATCTGACTTTCATTATCCTGATAGCTGCCAAGCTGAGTCAGCCAGCCATCCGCCATCCCTGACGCAGTCAGAAGTTGTGAATTTGAAACCTGAAACAACCGATAGGTTCCCTCCGGTATCTCTGAACCTATACCAACAGCAGGTATTGCTTCCGACACAGCTTCTCCAGGAACCTGTGTTGATACGGCTGGGTCTCCGGCAGTAGCATTTCCGGTATTAGCATTATTGTCCTCCACCCTGTTACTGTAAGTAAAATAAGAATATCCGGTATCAGATCTGTCGATCGTGCAATTAATCCATGCCGTATTCCCTGATCGATAATTCTGCTGAACAACCGTAATGATGTCTCCGTCCACTAATTTAACGATAGCCCAGTGAGTTCTGGTATTATCTCTGACAATATCCCCGGTTCGTGGCTGATCTGTAAGTGAAAAGCTTCCCCTATTATAATAAACCATCGGAGTACTGTCTTTGGAGATCAGATTGTAAACCTCTATTCCATAGATCTTGGAATAGAATTTCTTAACGAACGCAGCACAGCTAAATACCGGATCAGAGCCTGAATAGGGTCCATTCGTATAGGCTGCTTCTACTGTAATACCATTATAGGTTATCGATTCAAGGATCTGACCGGGTTGTGTCAATGTAATCGGTGTACCGACCTTCATTTTTGCGTAAGCTGTCGGAATATCTACGGATTGCACCTGCATAAACAGAAGCAATAATATCATTATGATAGCTTTACTTTTTTTCACAATGACTATCTCCTCCTTAGTAAGTGTTCTGACGAGTTGCTCTGATGTATCCTTTCGATATGCTCCAATTGGATGCTTAATATAAATTCTTCACCTTGAAGTCCTTCTCCGCTTCCCTGCGCTGATCCTTCTTGGCGATATCCTCACGCTTGTCGTAGAGCTTCTTACCTCTTGCCAGACCGATCTCTACCTTTACGAGGCTCCCCTTCAGATAAATCTGCAGCGGAACCAGAGTGTAGCCCTTTTGTACAATCTGGCCCGCTATCTTATTAATCTCATACTTGTGCATTAAAAGCTTTCGTACACGAAGCGGATCCTTGTTGAAGATATTTCCCTTCTCATAAGGACTGATGTGCATGTTATAGATAAAGACTTCTCCTTTTTCCACCCGGAGAAAGGATTCCTTCAAGCTGCATTTTCCCATTCTTAAGGATTTAACCTCGGTTCCATGCAAGGAAATGCCAGCCTCATACTTATCCTCAATAAAATAATCAAAATATGCCTTCTTGTTGTTGGCAATCAGTTTAATATTTTCCCCCACTTATTCTTCAAAACTCCTTTCCATAAGAGGCTCATCCTCTACAAGGGCAAAGTCAATGGTCCGTTGTATCTTATCTGCATTGACCACCTCCACAGTTACCTTCTGCCCTAATTTATATATTGTTTTCGTATGCTCTCCGACGAGCTGATAATGCTCCTCGTCGTAGATATAATAATCATCGTGCATTTCACTGACCCTGATCATACCTTCCACGGTATTCGGAAGCTCCACATACATACCCCAGTTGGTAATACCCGAGATAACTCCCTCGAAGGTCTCTCCGATATGCTCCAGCATATATTCTACCTTCTTCATTTTCTCAACCTCACGCTCCGCTTCATCAGCCCGGCGTTCGGTCTTACTGGAATGTTCCGCCACCTCGTATAGTATCTTCTCGTAATGCGAAATTCTCTTCTCCCCCATCTTACCATTTAGGTTTTCCTTGATAATTCTGTGGATCTGAAGGTCCGGATATCTTCGGATCGGTGAGGTAAAGTGACAGTAATATTTCGCAGACAAACCAAAATGTCCCGTATTGGCAACCGTATATTTCGCCTGCTTCATAGACCGCAGGGTGAGTCGACTGATTAATGCCTCCTCCGGTGTATCCTCTACTTTGATCAGCAGCTTCTGAAGCTCCTTCGGATGAATATCCTCTTTCCCAAGCCTGATGCTGTAACCGAAATTATTGATGAAGATAGCCAACTTCTTGATCTTCTCTTCATCCGGATTATCATGGGTACGATAGACAAAGGGAAGCTCCTGCCAGAAGAAATCCTCTGCTATGGTCTCATTGGCAATCAGCATGAACTCCTCTATGATCTTTGTTGCTTTATTTCGCTCGTAAGGCTTAATTTCGATAGGTTTCCCCTGTTTATCAACGATTATCTTACTCTCAGGAAAATCGAAATTGATGGATCCCCTTTTATGTCTTCTCTCCCGAAGCACCTCAGCCAGCTCCTGCATCAGAAGAAACATAGGAACAAGGTCTTCGTACTCCTTTATTACTTCCTCATCAGTGCCGTCTACAATCTTAGCGACATTCGTATAAGTCATCCTCCGGTCGGACCGGATAACGGTCTCTGCGATCTGATGCCCGATCACCGTTCCCTTGGCGTCAATATCCATGAAACAGCTTAGGGCGAGACGATCCACACCGGGATTTAATGAACAGATGCCATTGGAGAGCTTATGCGGCAGCATTGGGATAACCCGATCCACCAGATAAACACTGGTTCCACGCTTCAGCGCCTCCTTATCAAGAGCAGCTCCTTCTTTTACATAGTGGGTAACATCCGCGATATGAACTCCCAGATGATAGATGTCCCCTTCCTTACTGATACTGATTGCATCATCTAAGTCCTTCGCATCCTCACCATCGATGGTTACCGTCATCACATTTCTGATATCCATACGCTTTCCTACTTCTTCCTGATCAATCTCCTCAGGAACGCGATCCAGTATTCTCATGACATCCTCGGGAAAATCTACCGGTAAGTCATATGCCCTGACCACTGAAAGAATATCAACTCCAGGATCATTCACATGTCCCAGGATTTCTTTGATCCTGCCCTCAGGATTCGAGGTGGCATCACCGTAGTTCGTCAGCTTAACCACAACCTTATGCCCGGTTACCGCTCCTTTGGTATGCTCTTTCGGAATAAAAATATCTTTCCCGAATTTCTGGTTGTCCGGAAGTACAAAACCGAAATTCTTACTCTTCTCAAAGGTTCCGATGATCTCGTTGCTGCCACGTTCGATAATATTTATGACCGCACCTTCCCGTCTCCGCCCGGTCTGTTGGCCGCTTACTAAGCTTATCATAACCTTATCCCCATGTAACGCTCCCTTGGTAGCATCACCTGGGATGAACACATCCTGTTCTTCTCCTTCAAGAATGACAAATCCAAACCCCCTCTGTGTGCCGGAAAAGGTTCCGACCTTGATGTCATCTCCCGGAGTCCGGTATCGTCCCTGGTTGTCCAGCATGATGGAGCCCTTCGACATTAGTTGATCTAATAACAGCTTCAGCTCATTTTTATCACTTTTCGGAACCTGTAATAAACCTACAAGATCCTTAAAGCGCATTGCCTTATATTCCTTGCTTGAAAAAATCTCTTCAAGCATTGATAATCTTTCTTCCGTTATTTCATTTTTATTTTCTACTGTTTTTAATTGTGTGTCCTTCATCTGCAGCACCTACTTTTCTGGTATACAATCAGCTAACCATTTTATTTTCACAGACATCGGTATTCTTCCTCGCATGAGCTTACTATTAGTATACCATAGATTGCTTGTTTTAAAATAAGAAGATATAAAGATGATAAAAAAAACACTCTGATTTGATACAGAGTGTTTTAAATGTATTTCTTCAGATTACCACTTCAGGCATAAGATAATGGAAAGAACTGCAAAAGCACCTGCAAGGATCTCAGTTACCTTCTCAAGCGTACCTTCTACAGAGCGACCTTTATTCTTGCTCCAATAGGTATCGCCGCTTCCTACTAATGCACCTGATAAACCGGCTACCTTACCTTCCTGCTTTAATACTACGAAGGTTAATGCGATACATACCAAAATATAAACAATCTGAACAATCAGCTTTAAAGCTCCCATGTCTACACCTCCTAGAAAACTAAAGACAATTCTATCATAGAATACTAATTATTTCAACTTATTTTTTAATCAGCAATGACTTACCGGTCATCTCATCCGGTTTTACCATTCCCATCATCTCGATCATGGTAGGGATGATATCTGCCAGACAGCCGCCTTCAGCCAGAGTATAATCCTTATCATAGTTCACAAGAATGAACGGAACAGGGTTTGTCGTATGTGCAGTGAAGGGGTCTCCTGTCTCATAGTCCAGCAGCTGCTCTGCATTTCCATGGTCAGCGCAGATAAACATCTGACCATCCACAGATAATAGTGCTTCTACTGCTTTACCGACACATTGATCTACTGCTTCAATCGCTTTAATCGCTGCAGTTTCGATACCGGTATGACCTACCATATCCGGATTAGCGAAGTTTACGACGATTACATCGTACTTCTCAGATTTAATTGCTTCCACCAGATGGTCTGCCACCTGGAATGCACTCATCTCCGGTTGAAGGTCATAGGTTGCCACCTTAGGTGAATTGACAAGGATACGGTCCTCACCCTCATTCGGAACCTCTACACCTGCATTGAAGAAGAAGGTAACATGGGCATACTTCTCTGTCTCTGCCAGACGAAGCTGTGTCTTATGATGCGCTGCAAGGAACTGGCCAAAGGTATTATTCAATGAAATTTTATGAAAGGCAACAATCTTATTTGGTATAGTGATATCATATTCTGTGAAGCAGATATAGGTCAGCTCCATTCTCTTACCGCGTTCGAAGCCTGCAAACTCTTCATCACAGAATACTCTGGTAATTTCTCTTGCTCTGTCCGGTCTGAAGTTAAAGAAGATAACGGAATCCTTCTCTTTGATGGTAGCAACCGGCTTACCATTCTCAGTTACGACAGTAGGTATAACAAATTCATCGTACTTTTCTGCATCATAGGAATTCTGGACAGCATTCACTGCATTGTCAGCAGTCTCACCTTCTCCAAATACCATAGCACGATAAGCCTTCTCGACACGATCCCAGCGATTGTCACGATCCATTACATAATAACGACCCATGACGGAAGCAATCTTACCGACACCGATGATCTTCATCTGCTCCCAAAGTTGCTCAACAAAGCCCTTACCGGAAGCCGGAGGTGTATCACGTCCGTCTAAGAAAGCATGAACATAAACATTTGTCAGTCCCTGCTTCTTTGCCAACTCCAGCAGAGCATACAGATGAGTATTGTGGCTGTGTACACCACCGTCTGAAAGCAGACCATAGAGATGAAGGTCTGAATTATTTCTCTTACAATTATCAATTGCCGCCATGAAAGCAGCGTTCTGGAAGAAGTCACCATCCTGAATTTCTTTTGTAATTCGTGTAAGCTCCTGATAAACAATTCTTCCGGCACCCATATTGATATGTCCTACCTCTGAGTTACCCATCTGACCATCCGGAAGGCCTACTGCCATACCGCTGGCATAACCCTTCACAAAGGGATATTCCTTCATCAGACGATCAATTACCGGGGTATTTGCCTCCGCAATCGCATTCGCCTGCACCTTATCATTTAAACCATAACCATCCAAGATCATTAATACCGTAGGCTTTTTACTCATTCTCTTACTCCTTTACTAAGAAGCCCGCATTACCTGGCTTCCTTACACATTTTCTGTTACAAATCTGTAACGTTAACCTGTAATACACAAAACTATATCAAAGTAAATCCTGTAAGCTTATAAATCAATCATCTATAAGCCGGTAATCCTATGATTACCTCAATCCTCCCATAGGCTTATTCAACCTACCAAAGGCAAAAAACTAAAATACATGCTACCCCATTACACAATCAAATCATTCGCGCGAACAGCTGCTTCCAACAATCACACTAACGCCCGATTGTAAATTACCTTCATCACCTAAATAAACCATTACGACTAATAATAAACCTCTATACATCAGACTATAGTATATACTCAAACTTCGCATTTTGTCAAACGTATATCGGCTTAATAAAATCAGCTACACAAAAATGAACCTATAACCCGAGATTAGTGTCATGTTATTCCGGTGACTTATATTGAGCTTATGTATTTCTTGCTATATCAAAATCGCTATAGAGCTGAAAAAGCTCGGTGTTTGACGAGAGTACAGATAGATACAGTTGAAAGTTCAATCATACTGTATGGGTATCTGTGCTCGAGGAGTTCGAGCTTTTCAGCTCTGCCCTAGCAATTTTGATATAACTTAGAAATACTTGCGAAATATATCGGAGCCAGAATAACATGATACTGATCGACGGGTTATATATGATAACTTACGGCTGATTTTATTAAGCCTCATACCCTGATGATTCGAAGTTTGAGTTCACATCATCTTATTTATAATTTACAATCTTTCCGAAATCAGCCTTCAAGCTGGCGCCACCAACCAGGCCACCGTCGATGTTAGGCTGGGAGAACAAATCTGCAGCACTTGCAGCTGTTACACTGCCGCCGTACTGAATACGGATTTCAGCAGCTGTCTTGTCGCAATAGATCTCAGCGATGCATTCACGAATTGCCTTGCATACCTCTTCTGCCTGCTCTGTAGTAGCCACTTTGCCTGTACCGATAGCCCAGATAGGCTCGTAAGCGATAACCGATGTCTTAGCCTGCTCTGCTGTAACATTTAAGAACGCAATCTTAATCTGCTGACGGATCCAGTCGATGGTAATACCCTGCTCTCTCTGCTTTAAAGACTCACCACAGCAGATGATCGGAGTCAAACCATGTTCAAATGCCTTTAATACCTTCTTATTCACGGTCTCATCTGTCTCAGCGAAGTATTCTCTTCTTTCGGAATGACCGATGATCACATACTTTACTCCGATGCTGGTCAGCATGCTGGGAGAAATCTCACCGGTAAAAGCACCACTTTCCTCAAAGTACATATTCTGTGCACCGATTGCAATATTGGTTCCCTTTGCTGCTTCCAATGCTGTTGTTAATGATACTGAAGGTACACAGAACACTACGTCTGCTTCCTCTGTTACTACTAAAGGCTTTAATTCGTTGATTAAGGCAACGGTCTCCGCAGGAGTCTTATTCATCTTCCAGTTACCAGCAATAATCTTTCTACGCATAATTTTCCTCCTAAATATTATTTCTACCCGTATCAGCGATTGAACCGGGTAAACAGGTTGCAACTAATCAGACTGTAGCAAGCTTCCCTTTCATCTTAACCCTTCAAAGAAAAGCTTGCTACTGTCCGTTTTATTATTTAATTTCTATTATGATTTATTTATCGTTTACTGCAGCAACACCGGGAAGCTCCTTACCCTCTAAGAACTCGAGAGAAGCACCGCCACCTGTGGAGATATGAGTCATCTTATCGCCAAAGCCCAGGATGTTGACAGCTGCTGCGGAATCACCACCACCGATGATTGTAGTAGCATCGATCTCTGCAAGAGCCTTAGCCACTGCGATTGTACCTGCTGCAAAATTAGAGAACTCGAATACACCCATCGGTCCATTCCATACAACAGTTTTAGCACTCCTAATTGCATCTGCGTAAAGTTCACGAGTCTTCTCACCGATATCAAGTCCCTGCCAACCAGCTTCAATCTCTCCGCGGTTCACAGTCTTGAAAGGTGTATCATTGGAGAATTCCTGAGCAACAACGGTATCAACAGGAATCAATAACTTAACGCCCTTCTTCTCAGCCTTATCCAGCATCTGCTTTGCATAATCAAGGAAATCAGCCTCTAATAAGGAGTTACCAACCTCTTCGCCCAATGCCTTCATAAAGGTATAAGCCATACCACCACCGATGATTAAGGTATCTACCTTATCAAGCAGGTTCTCAATAACGGAAATCTTGCTGGATACTTTGGAACCACCAAGGATTGCAACAAAAGGTCTAACCGGATTATTAACAGCATTGCCAAGGAAATCAATCTCCTTCTGCATTAAGTACCCAACCACTGCAGTCTTAACGTACTGAGTCACACCTACGTTGGAGCAGTGTGCTCTGTGAGCAGTACCAAAAGCATCATCTACAAAAACATCACAAAGAGAAGCAAGTTCCTTGCTGAAAGCCTCACCGTTCTTGGTCTCTTCTACTCTGTAACGTGTATTCTCAAGAAGAACTACTTCGCCATCTTTCATGGCTGCAACAGCAGCTTTCGCATTCTCACCAACTACGTTATCATCCTTAGCAAATTTTACTTCCTGTCCTAATAGCTGAGCCAATCTTACAGCTACCGGTGCCAGAGATAATTCCGGCTTCGGCTCACCCTTCGGCTTGCCAAGATGGGAACAAAGGATAACCTTACCACCATCATTGATTAATTTCTTAATCGTAGGAAGTGCTGCTACCAGACGTACCTCATCAGTAATTCTGCCTTCCTGTAACGGAACGTTGAAATCACATCTAACTAATACTCTTTGTCCTTTTACATTGATATCATCAACAGTCTTCTTATTTAACATATATTTTCTCCTTTCAACTCTCTTCATAATTTCTTCATTTATGTCTTCCAAAAACAAATACGTAAGTAGTACTTATCTCATCGAAGGAATTGCTTTGAGATGAAAAAAGGTCCGGCCCTGAAAGACCGGACCCATGATGGATCAATTAAGCAATTCTAATTCTTATGCTAATTCAGCAAAGTATTTAATTGTTCTAACCATTTGGCTTGTGTAGGAATTCTCGTTATCGTACCAGGAAACAACCTTTACTAAGCTCTTGCCATTCTCAAGATCAGTAACCTTTGTCTGAGTAGCATCGAATAAAGAACCATAAGTAATACCGATGATGTCGGAGGATACAAGCTCATCTTCTGTGTAACCGAAGGATGCACTTGCTGCTGCCTTCATAGCTGCATTGATATCAGCCTTAGAAACCTTACCGTTTACAACTGCAACTAACTCTGTGGTAGAACCTGTAGGAACCGGAACTCTCTGTGCAGCACCGTCTAACTTACCGCTTAACTCTGGAATTACAAGGCCAATCGCCTTAGCAGCACCTGTGGAGTTAGGAACGATATTTACAGCAGCAGCACGAGCTCTTCTTAAATCACCCTTCGGATGAGGGCCGTCAAGTGTCATCTGATCACCGGTGTAAGCATGAATTGTTGTCATGAAGCCCTTCTCGATCGGAACTAATTTATTTAATGTATCTGCCATAGGAGCTAAGCAGTTAGTTGTACAAGAAGCTGCGGAGATAATAGTGTCGGATGCCTTTAATGTATTCTCATTTACACTGAATACAACGGTAGGAAGATCATCACCAGCCGGAGCGGAGATAACTACCTTCTTTGCACCTGCATCGATATGAGCCTGGGACTTTGCCTTGGATGCGAAGAAACCTGTACACTCAAGAACTACGTCTACACCAAGCTTACCCCAAGGTAAGTCAGCGGGATTCTTCTGAGCATAGATCTGGATCTCCTTACCATCTACAACAATGGAGTTTTCCTTAGCTACAACTGTATCAGCCTTAGCATATCTTCCCTGTGCGGAATCGTATTTTAATAAGTGAGCTAACATCTTAGCGTCTGTTAAATCATTGATGGCTACGATTTCATAACCTTCTGCGCCGAACATCTGTCTGAATGCAAGACGGCCGATACGTCCAAAACCATTAATTGCTACTTTTACTGCCATGATTAATTCCTCCTAATTGATAAATTTATAATTTACTGTCATAAGACAGCAATTAATCATACATAGATTGGATACATTGACAAAAAAATCTCAATCCAGAATCATTTTACCTAATAACGAACAAAATATCAAGAGATTATTTGTCTATTTTATCAATATTATGATTATGTTTATTTTTTATAAGACCGTAAAAAGTTTTTTGTGCACTTTTGCATCTGCGCGAATATGATAATGACTTATGTAGGCCCCATGATACTGACTATCATATGGACCTTTCTTTTCATCAGCCAAGATCTCGGAAGGAATTATCTTTCTTCCCTTTCTTTATTGCATCTTTTACATCTGACAGGTCCCAGCCACCCTCGATACCGGAATTGCTGGGATCAACGGAAGCTGTGAGTCCCATCTGCTCCATACCCTTTTTGCTATACTCTCTCTCATTGGTATCCTTCGATGAACCTACCGTATCAGCCAAATTTATGCTGTCAATCACTACAGTATTACCCGGTGCTCCTGTACTGCCCGTCATTCCACTATTTCCCGACATTCCCGTATGAAATATGCCGGTATTTGAAGCCAGTCCGGCAGGCTGATCATTGCTTTTTTTTGGCATAATTGTCCCTCCTTTAAAATGTCATACATAATTATTATCCCAAGATACGGAGGAAATATGTAACGGAGCATAAAGGAAGGCGGTTGCTTGCATATCTTGCTTCAAAATAAATCCTGATCAAATAGCGAAAGGACCGGCTTCCAATAAGATGAGGAAAGCTAGTCCTTTAACATTCTATATATATTGTACTTAAAGCAATCCCTTACCCAAGGATTATTATGACCTAAGCTTATACTCAAGACGAATCTTATCTGCGATCAAAGCGACAAATTCAGAATTAGTGGGTTTGCCCTTACCATTGCTCACAGTATATCCGAACAATTCATCGATGGTATCCATCTTCCCTCTGCTCCAGGCTACCTCGATTGCATGACGGATTGCTCTTTCCACTCTGCTCGGAGTGGTCTTATGTCTCTTTGCAATGGAAGGATACAGTAACTTTGTTATGGAATTCAGCATCTCAGCATCATTCACTGACATCATGATTGCATCTCGTAAGTACTGGTAACCCTTAATATGTGCCGGAACACCGATCTCATGAATGATATTGGTAACGTCTGATTCCAGATTACGCTCCATATATGCGCTCTTATTCTCATAAGCGCTGACTCTATGGTTATCAATCAGCTTATTATGATAATCACCCTTCAGCTGTTTGATTCGTGACAGGATAACATTATTGTCAAAAGGCTTCATAATATAGTAATTCGCACCAAGTTCAAATGCACTCTCAGTAACACCTTCCTGACCGATTGCTGTTATAACGATGAAAGAAGGGCTTTTCTTAAATTCGGCATCTCTTCTGACCTTCTCCATAACACCTAAGCCGTCCAGCTTCGGCATAATCAGGTCCAATAATACCACGTCCGGTTTTTTCTCTTTAATCATCTCAAGAGCGTCAATTCCGTTCTCAGATTTACCGACAACTTCGATATCTGAATCCTCTTTTAAAATATCTTCGAGGAGATTCACCATTCTCTCATTGTCATCAACAATAGCTACATTAATCTTACCCATTTTACTTTTCCTACCTCCAATACAAAATTTTGTTCTCTTACATTAATGGTACCTCAAGTAACTTTTCCCCAAATAACCAATGTCCCATGGTTGTTCGTAATTAAGATTTCACTTTTCGTGAATATTCGTGTAGCTTTTTTGGTTTCATGTTGTTTAATGATTACATTATACCTCTTGCATATTTGAGCGTCAATCTTTATCGCCTTAGCAAAATACACAAATTATAGATACCATAATGCGACTAATATTATTAATATTTTACATTTTACATCAATATGCAACATTGAAACCTAAAATTTTACGACATAAAATACAGCGACAGCAACTGTAAATTTTTGCCATATCTGAATTATATCCAGTTCAATTTCAACTTTCAAATGTTTCTTGTCGCACCATTCGACACTGAAATAAGGGAATTTTTATAATAAAAAGTGGTAACCACAACATTTTGTATAATTGGAAATAATATACAGTTTATATGCTGTATTATTCTTTGACTTTGAAACAAATATAATCGGATAACGTCGATTTCTTTTTCAAACAAAACATTTCCTTATTCTAAATTATTTACCATGTTTTCTATGAAAGTACCGTAACCTTTCGTTGAATCCTGTATAAATACATGCGTAACAGCACCAATTATCTTATTATTTTGTATGATCGGACTCCCGCTCATACCCTGTACAATACCTCCGGTCAGCTCTAAAAGTCTCGGGTCTGTGATTTTAATGACGATTCCTTTGTTATGATTATTGTTACTGATATCGACACTTACAATCTCAATTTCATAATCTGTTACTTCATCATCAATGGTACATCTGACATATGCCTTACCCGTCTTAACCTCCTGTTTCAAGCCAATCTTCAGAGGTTCCATACTTAGACCCTCATCATATTCATAGCTGACGTGTCCGAATATACCCTGATAGGTATTCTTATTGATACTTCCCACCTTATACTTCTCATTCTGGCGGATCATACCAATCAACTCTCCCGGTTCACCCTCTTTGCCTTTAATAATGGACATAATCTCAGCAGAATAGATGGAGCCTGCCTTAACATCGAGTAAAAGTCCTGTATCCACGTCAGTAATGCCATGTCCAAGCGCTCCAAATTGACCATCGGTGGAAATGAAGGTCAGCGTACCGATACCCTGGGTATTATCCCTGATCCACGCGCCAATCTTATAGTTACCGCTGGCAGTCTTCACCGGTGTGATCTCTACTGTGATCTTCTCCCTGTTTCTTCTTACTAATAATGTAATATCCTTACCCCGGCATTCCTGGATGATAGCAATCAATTCGCTCTTCCTGTTCACAGCCTGGCCATTCACCTCCAGGATATAATCTCCTGACTTTAGTCTGTTACGTACCGGCTCATAGTTCAACCCATCCTCACCCGTAATCCTGCCGCTTCCCAGAACCAGTATCCCGTCTGTTTCAACATAGATACCAATGGGAAATCCGCAGGGAATGAGCTCCACCTTTTCAATCACATCCAGAGATATTTTCTTAAAGGCAATCAAACCAAACAGCTTTAAATCTATGTTATACTGTCCCGTCTGCGAGGATTCCAATGTAAACGGTTGATTAAGATCAATATGAATCCGGTTTGAGGGGACCTTCAAATTATTTACACTAATCGCACCTATGTCTCCGGCTGATATTTTACCTTCCAGCGGCATACCAAAGTCAAAGCTTTCCTCGGTGCCTACAAGCAGCTTGATTTCATCGGGAATCCCCTTATCTATTCGATAAAATATAAAGAAAACAGTTCCGAAAATATTTATAGTAAAAAGCCAGATTAAAAACCATCTGTATCTTTTTCTGTTCCTCATCCTTTCACCTCATATTATCTGTCATTCTTCCTAATGTCTTAGGCAAAAGTAACCTGTATGAGTGTCAGCTTGCTGACACTTTCGCTCCCGAGCGGATTGCGAAGCAATAACTTCCGAACACATTAATGCGTTTACCCGCTGTGCGCATCCCAAAGCGAACTATGTTCGCTATGCGGAGCGTTTTATGTAATAGGATGCAATTTCCTATTACATAAAAAAGGATATACATAGTATTGTATATCCTCAGTTTAAGTATTCTCTGATTTATTACTTTTTAGTGATTGTATTTTTTAGCAGTTGATGCCAATTCCTTCATCTCTTTGGCACTATCCCGTACACGATCCGTTATTTCAGCTCCTCCCAGGATTCTTGATAATTCTTCAATCATCTCTGAAGCATCCAGTTCTTTAATTACAGTCTGAGTTGTCACTCCGTCCGTCTGCTTCTCAATGCTGTAATGTGCATCAGCCATAGCAGCAATCTGTGCAAGATGGGTGATACAGATAATCTGATGATGTCTGGCGATGCTTGATAACTGCTCCGATACCTTTTGCGCTGTCCTGCCGCTGATACCCACATCGATTTCATCAAATATCAAAGTCTCAATCTCATCTTTATCAGCCAGTACGGATTTGATGCCTAGCATGATTCGGGAAAGCTCTCCGCCGGAAGCTATTCTTGACAACGGTTTTAAGGCCTCACCCGGATTAGTGGAGATGATAAACTCACCATCATCAAAACCGTTTGCACTATAATGCGCAGTTCGTTCGAACACCATATCCAGCTTGACATCCAAAAAATTCAGAGCAACCAAAGCTTCTTTCATCTTCTCCGTCAAGACCTTCGCCTTACTCCTTCTGACCTCAGACAGCTTTTCACAAAGCTCCTTTAACCTTGCTTCTGCAGCAGCAAGCTCCCTGCCGAGCTTCTTCATATATTCTTCATAATCCTGGTATTTGCCTAGCTTTTCCTCTGAAGCTCTGCAATAGTCGCGTATCTGCTCCAGTGAATTACCATATTTCGCTTTCAAGTGGTTAATCAGATCCAGACGAACTGTAACCTCCTGTAATTCTTCTTCGGGATTCTCAACATCAGAGATATACTGTGATAAGTCCCTGTTTAAGTCATTCAGTAAAGCGTCGATATCAGATACCTGATTGAGATAGCTTCCGATCGCTTCATCGAATTCAGCCAGTTTCATCAATTGGCGGAGTGCCCTTCCGATAGAGTCTGCGGCAGCCGAAGGCTCATATCCTGTATAACGATAGACTGTCTGCAGCCCCTCTGATATGGTATTAGCATTGGATAGTTTTCTATATCGAACAGCCAGTTCCTCATCCTCTCCCAGGATCAGGTTTGCATTTTTTATCTCATTTACTTCATATTCCAAGAAAGATATCTCACGAAGACGTTTCTCCTCGTCAATTTCCGACTGCTCCAGCTCCTGTCTGATTCTGCAATATTCCTTGTAGGACTGTTCCAATTCCTGCTTCAGGGTACCGATCTCTTCTTTGGCAAAACGGTCAACAATCTCCATATGCTTTGACTTATTGAGCAGAGATTGGTGCTCATGCTGCCCATGAATGTCGATCAACACCCCTGCTATTGTTGCCAAAGCACCGGAAGTCACATTCTCCCCATTGATCTTACAGATACTTCTCCCAGTCATGATCTTGCGTGAAATAATGATCTGGTTTCCTTCCAAAGGAATATCAAGTTTTCTCATAGCCTGAAAAACTGCTTCATCCTCAGTCTCAAATACCAGTTCCACCAAAGCATATTCTGCTCCGTTACGCACGATATCCTTGCTGATTTTTGCACCCAGTGCGGCATTCACTGATCCGATGATAATGGATTTACCGGCACCGGTTTCACCGGTCATGATATTCAAATGGTCTTTAAAATAAATCTCAACCTCATTAATAATAGCAAAATTTTTCACATGCAAGCTGACTAGCAATTAGTATCCCTCTCTTCTGAGCAGTTTAACAAAGAATATTAACACATAGAATATTAAAACATATGTTCTAAAATATTGTAACATAAGGTAAATTTCTTGGCAATCTTTACTTTTCATCCTTGTAGGAACAGCTGAAAAATCTCTATAATTTCTGTCAAACCTGCATAAATCGATGCAAAAAAAGTTTATTTATCAGTATACCAAGTAGAGAATACACAATCACTGCCACCTGTTGCATGGGTTTCGATGATATCCATATGACATACTTTATCGGGAAATACAAATTGATAAATACTGTATAACGTTCCCTGACAGCATCTACACCAAGTAATTGATTCTGGTTTATCCCATCCGTTTTTAACCGTAAAACAACCACATGAGTTTCCTGTTCCCATATAAGTGATTATTTTGCCGTCTATAAATTCTACCCTATTTCCAACACGGGGTCTCCCACTCAAAAATTCTGCTACAGCTTTCAAATAGCTCGTTTCATCCGTATTATTATCACGTAATTCCTTAAAGTATTTTTTATTGTAGGAAGAATATTTATTAGTTTTAACACAGGCACATTCCTGACGAATCTGTATCAACTTTTCAGGGTCAACACTATCTTCCAATCTCTTTGAAACATCATTTGCCCACTTTGCACATTCTTTAGGAGTTTCATCTCCAGTAACTTCATACAAATCCGATAGAATTTCTTTCCCTTTCCCTTTTCCGATATGAATATCAATTTGCTTAGCAAGTCTTTCACAGTGTCTTTTAATATTATCGAATTCCATAGACCGTCCCCCATATCTAAATACGAAATATTTTTAAGTTTTTCTTGATAATAATTAACAAGTCCAATTGTATACATTTATCAAGTTCATCACTAATTCTCTATCATGACTCGATGTGCATTGTGCTATAACATATTTTACCAACTATATAGTAGGTTGTCAAAAGTTTTTAGGGCAAGTAAATAAGCTGCCATCTCTGGCGGGAATTATTCTATGAAGCAAAAATAGAGCTGTTACATCACCCGTGAAGCTATCAGGTATAGCTTTCACGGAATATGATGCAACAGCTCATATTACCATGCGGTTTAAATCATATTATTTCATCACTTCTGTCATTTCTTCCCGCCTATTTTAACTACCTTCAGTTTACAGGTCAGCTTTCTGCCGTTTACCTTAGCTATAATCGTTGCAGTTCCGGTTCCTCGGGAGCTGATCACTCCATTATTAACAACCGCCACATTTGGATTATCTATGCTCCAGCTTACGGCTGAGGTTGCACCCTCAACTTCAAGCGGGTACTGGTATGTCGTATACTGCTCCAAAGTCAGTTCCGTATAGTTTAGTCCGATTACAACCACCTCAACAGTAGCTGTCTTACCGGAATCTGTCATGGCCGTTATATAGGCAACACCGGTAGCCCTTGCGGTGATCCTGCCTGTCTTCTTATCAACCTTGGCAACGGCAGCATTATCCGTACTCCAGGTAACTTGATCATTTGAATTGGCAGGGATCAGAACCATCTGTACCATCTTCTCTTCACCGGGAAGCATTACTACCTTCTTATCCTGAAGGGTAATTCCTGTAGATCCAATACGATCATATACACTGACATAGATTAACGCTTTCTTGCCACTGTTATCCCTTGCTTCTGCAGTAATCGTTGCAGCACCTGCTTTTTTAGCAATAATAATTCCGTCGTCATCTACGATTGCGATGCTATCGTCGCTGGTAGTCCATTTTGCTGTTTTAAAGGTAACGTTATCAGGCTTAATCGTTGCCTTGATTTTTTTCGTTTGGCCTACCAGGAGAGCTACAGTGTTGTAATTGACTGTGACACTGCTTGCAGGTATTACAACCCTGACCTCGCAGGTAGCTTCTACTTCACTGCCATCCAATGCCATTGCTGTAATTGTTGCAGTTCCTAGCTTATGTCCTGTAATCTTACCTTTTTGATTTACGGTCACCACATCTTCATTGCTTGAAGACCAGACCACATTTTGGTTCGTTGCGTTTGGAGTAGATACCGTAGCCTCCAGATATGCAAATTTACCGATACCCAGATAATAGGTCTGATAATTAATCGTAATCTTAGATACCGCTTCTCTGACAGTCAATACGCAGTTTGCCACATACCCCCCGTCCAGAGTCGTTGCAGTGATGATCGTTACACCACCTGCCAATGCGGTAACTTCACCTTTCTCGGTAATGGTAGCAACCTTCTCATTGGAGCTCTCCCATTTCACACCAAGCTGTGTTGCTGTACTGGGTTTTACTGATGCTGTCATCCCGAACTTATCCCCTACATATACTGTCTTTTCAGAAAAGTTTAGAATGAGTCCGGTTGCAGGTTGTGTTACTGTTACCTTACAATATGCTGTTCCACCGGAAGCAAGCTTAGCCATGATCACCGTCTGTCCTGCAGCCTTACCGGTTACCTTACCGTTGGCATCAACCATCGCAACCTTCGTGTCACTGGACTCCCAGAGAATTGTTGCATCTGTTGAATCAGCCGGGGAAATCGTAGGTTTAAAGGTATAGGATTTGCCCGCTTCCAGTTCCAGTGTACTAGCGTCAAGCTTTAGACCTGTCGCAACTCTTTTTACAGTAATTGTACAATATACTGAAAGTCCTTTATCCACGGACCTGAGAATAATTACTGTTGAGCCGACACCCTTTGCCGTTACCAGACCGGTGGCATCCACAGTAGCTACCGACGTATTGGTAGAGGTCCAGGTGACTGCGGCATTGCTGGCATTGGTAGGCAGAATGGTATAACCGAGTCTGGTTATTTGTCCCGAATACATGGTCTTAGTAGTCTCATCCAGAGCAATACTGCTTACCGGTACCAGAATATTGATATTACAAATCGCTTTTACAGATGGATTATCATCCGAGGATGCAATGATGGATACGGTTCCTGTCTTCTTTATTGTGACCAGACCGTTGGCATCCACCGTAGCCTTGCTTGCATCGGAAGTGTCCCATTTTACTTTCTGATTAATTGCATCGTCGGGAGTAACTGTTGCCCGAAGCTGAATTCTTCCTCCATCGAGGGAAGCTGTGATCGAGGTCTCGGAAAGAGTGATTCCTATTACAGGCTGCTGAACACTGATATGACTGAATCCAACAACAACATTATCCTGATTCACTGCTGTAATTACAGCATGTCCACCCTTCTCTCCAGCCTTAATGGTTACAGATGTATCCGTATAGCTGACGATTTCTACAATCTCCTTATCAGAGGTTCTCCACTCCAGCTTGACTTTGGCTAAATCATTCGGCTTGACCTCAGCAATAATTGTCTTGGCTTCTCCGATGGCAAGTGAATACTTATCCTCAATAAGAGTGATTGTATCCACAGTCGGCTTTACAAGGATCTGACAGGTGGCCTTTTTCACTACCCCGTTGATGGTCTGGGACGCTGTGATAACAACTTCACCCTTCGCCTTTGCAGTTACCAGACCATTTGCATCTACAGTAGCAATTGAGGTACTGCTTGAGGTCCAGGTGATTTTTGAAGCATCATCAGTTGTCTCCGCAACTAACTGAAGGGTTCCCTTCGTATACATAATAGCACTATTCTGACTTAAGGAAATTGCATCAATGACATGAACGGTCAGGACCATATCCGGTGGAGCTATATCAAAAAGCTTTAAGCTTCCATTATATTTACAGGTTACTGTTGCCGTACCACGTGAATTTGCTGTTAACTTACCGGTAGGATCGGTACTGACTATATTGGGATTACTAGAATTATAGCTGCTAAAGGTGTTTGCGCTTGGGATATTGGTTCCTTGAACCACATCATAAACGTCGTATACAACCATCGTAATCGTTCTTGATGCGATATCGATCGGAACTTCTATCTTCATATAGGCTTCGCTCAGTGCCGAATCTACACCATAGTCATCATTGGAAAATGCGTAAATCTCATAGGTGCCGGCCTTCACAGAACTAAACCTTACAATATTATCCAATTCACTTATACTGTAAGTAACTTTGCCTCCGCTGGTCAAAGGCTTTCTCGTGGACGATTTATCACTTGCATCATAAATCTTCCAGGTAATATTGCTGGCCGGATTGCCATTCGTATTCAATGTAAAAGTAGACGGTATGCCCGTATAATAGACACCTTCCTCTGTTTTACCGCTGTTATAACTGATTGCTCCGCCTGAAGCTGTCTGAGCTGTTAAAGTAAAGGTTGGTACTACGACTACCCTTAACGTTTCTTTCATTACCGTATCATTGGAACCTGCGGTTCTGGTACTAATCGTAATTTCAGCATCACCGGCACCATTTGCGGTAACCCTGCCATTTGCATTTACCGATACAACCTTTGTGTTACTGCTGATATAATCCAGATCAGAAGCTGTGATTGCACTTCCCGTTACCGCATCACCGGAAGCATTATACTCCACATACTTCAATACGATTTGCCGTGTATCACCCTTGTTTAGCTCCAGCACCATATTCCCGGCATAGTTAGCTGCTGTTGTTCCGGTACCTCCGGGTGCAGGAGAATTATCAACCATTAGCATTACCCTGATAACCCGTGACAAAGTATAGGTCCTTCCATCGATCAATACGCGTGCAGTAATGGTAGTGAAACCTGGACCTTGTCTTTTCATCACAACAGAATCACCTGTCGTACTGTCCAATTGAACGACACCGGTATTCGAACTCTTCCAGGTTACAGTCGTTCCTGTCGGCAATCCATCCGGGGAATAGACACTGATATCAGCCTCCGCCGATCCCAACTTACTTTCTTCCCCTGACAGTGTCTTACCATCAATTCTTAATGACAAGTTAGGTGTAGAACTCGCCATTGCCCTATTCTCCGTAAAAATGAAGCCTGTCACAGTAAATAATATGCTGAACAGGAATAACACTCCCAGTTTTTTCACTAAACGCATGATGCAACCTCCTAAATGCCTTATCGATATAGAATATATCGGTAAATAGATTGGTTTATATTAGTTCCTTTACCAATAATATAAAAGCATTTTTTGGCAGTTATGTGTCATTTTTTATACATAAAAAAGGAATATCAGCCAAAAATGGTCCGATATTCCATCTCTCTTATATATGCATCGCCCGTACTGCATTCAATAGTGCAATCAACGCAACTCCGACATCTGCAAAAATCGCAAACCAGATCGAGGTAACTCCAAAAAACGCAAGCAGCATGATTAGGAGTTTAACACCGAGAGCAAATACGATGTTCTGAAGAACAATCCGTTTTGTCTTACGTGCGATTCGGATCGCGGTGACAAGCTTACCGATATCGTCATTCATAATCACGACATCCGCCGCTTCTATAGCTGCATCTGAACCGACACCGCCCATGGCGATACCGATATCTGCCCCTGCAAGCACCGGTGCATCATTGATACCGTCTCCGACAAAAATGATCCTTCCACTTTCTGTCATACCTGCCTTATACGTATCAAACCATGTAACCTTATCCTGTGGAAGCAGTTCCGCCCGGTACTCATCCACGCCGCTCAGCTCTGCAATCTCTCTGGCTGAAGACTCGTGATCTCCGGTCAGCATAACCGTCTTCTTCACTCCCAGCTGCTTCAGCAGGGAGAGGGTCTCCTTCACACCTGATTTCAATTCGTCGCTGATCAGGATATAACCTAAATACTTCTGATCCAAGGCCACATGAACGATACTTCCCGAGATCACCGTCTCAGGTACGGCTATGCCGTACTTCTGCATCAGCTTATCATTTCCTGCATAAACAGTTCCTTCGTTCATAACAGCAATTACACCATGTCCTGCAAGTTCGTTGATTTGCAAGGGGTCCTCAACCTCTGCACTTATCTCGTGATTACAATATTCCGTGATTGACTGGGCAATCGGATGAAGGGAATGCTTCTCCGCAGCTGCTGCCAGACGTAGCAGTTCCTCTCCGGTGACATCGTCCGCAGTATGAACCTTTGAAACACGGAACACACCCTTGGTCAGCGTACCTGTCTTGTCAAACACTACGGTATCCACCTTCTGTAGTGCATCCAGATAATTTCCTCCCTTAACCAGGATACCATGCTTCGCACCACCACCGATTCCTCCGAAAAAGCTGAGAGGTATAGAGATGACTAAAGCACAGGGACAGGATATAATCAGAAAGCTTAATGCCCGATAGATCCAAACTGAGAAGGGACCAAATCCAAGCAAAGGAGGTAGTATGGCAACCGCAACAGCCGCATACACAACAGCAGGGGTATAATATCTCGCAAATTTCGTGATGAACTTCTCACTCTGGGCTTTCTTGCTGCCGGCATTCTGGACCAATTCGAGGATCCTGTTCACGGTAGCCTCCTCAAAGGATTTGGTTACCTCTACTTCAAGCAATCCGCTGGTATTGATCGTACCGGATAATACAGTATCTCCCGGTATTACTTCTCTGGGTACACTCTCGCCTGTCAGTGCTCTCGTATCAATGAAGCTGTTGCCCTTCAGGACAACACCGTCCAAGGGAATTTTTTCTCCCGGTTTTACAGCTATTCTGTCTCCCGGCTTTACTTCCTCCGGGGCTACTGTAATTATCTCATTCTCGCGGATGATATTGGCATAATCCGGACGGATATCCATCAGTCCGGTAATATTCTTCTTAGATCTGGTTACTGCCAGGTCCTGAAGCAGTTCCCCTATTCCGTAAAACACAAGAACTGAGATTGCTTCTACCTGATCACCAATGATAAAAGCCCCGAGGGAAGCTACTCCCATCAGAAAATTCTCATCGAATACTTTACCTTTGATAATATTCTTTGCAGCAGAAAGAAGAATTTCATAACCTATCAGCAGATAGGCAATAATAAAAGCGACTGTTTCCACTACCACAGGTGCTTTCATGATAGAAAGCAATACGGTAATCAGTAGTGTCCCGCCCAAACGAAGAAAGAAAGCTTTCATCTCACCTGCGGATTCACCATGGTCATGATCATGATCGTGTTCATCCTTCTTCAAGGATTTATTGTGTGAACGTTCAATCACCTTTACGGAAGGTTCGTGAGCAGCAACGATCTTCTTTACTAACTCTGTAAGATTTCCGGCTTCTGTCCCAGCTAAGGTAACACTTAATGTGCTGTTCATCAGGTTGACATACGCTTCGGCAACCTCAGCCAAAGCCCCAACCTCCTGCTCAATTTTTGAAGCGCAGTTTGCACAGTTCAATCCATCCAGTGTATATTCTCTTTTACTCATAACCAGCTCCTATCTGACGCCTGTTAACGACAATGTTTAATTATTTCTCTTCGATATGCTCTAATCCGATTTCCAGAATGTTCTTCACATGTTCATCCAGTAATGAATACAATGCCGTTTTGCCTTCACGGCGGTATTTTACCAACTTCTCCTGACGCAGAGTCTTTAGCTGGTGAGAAATAGCTGATTTGGTCATATTCAATAGAACCGCCAAATCGCAGACACACATCTCCTCCCGATCAAGGGCCCATAATATCTTAATCCTGGTGCTGTCCCCGAATATCTTAAAAAAATCTGCCAGATCATACAGCTTCTCCTCCTCGGGGAGATAACCACGTACCCGGTCCACAACCTCTGCATGTATGACATCGCAATCGCATATTGTTGATTTATACTCCTGTTCCATATTCCCTCCTGCATTTCCTGCAATTTATTGTGATTTTTCATTATTTAAACATATTCCAAATAAATACAATCGTTGTTCAGTTGTTTAATTGTTCAACTGTTGATTTAATTATATTCCATAATATTCATATTTGCAATAGCTTTTTACATTAATCCTAAAAATTTTGAGGGCCTGTCACATAACTACTTATATAATTAAGAAAGGATAAAAATAACCCGACCTGATATGCCTGTAAACACACTATCAGGTCGGGTTATTTTTATCCTTACCATAAAGTTACCTAAGAGAATGATACACTAATCATTGATATAGCTGACCACGCGATAGGGTTGTCTATAATTGTAAGCTGTAATGCGAATTCCGGTCTTGGGGCTGCTGGCACTGATTACTTTCCCATCGCCGATATAGATTGCCACATGATTGATATATCCATCCTTATCATAGAAGATCAGGTCTCCCGGCTGCACCTCGTTGATTGATATTCTTTTACCGCTGGCGGCCTGGGCTCTTGATGTTCTGGGAATACTAATTCCCTTGTCCCCGAACACTGATTGAGTGAACCCGGAACAGTCGGCTCCCAACGTCAGACTGGTTCCTCCCCATACATAGGGATTACCTAAGAATTGAAGCGCATAATTCACTATATTGCTTCTGACGGAACTATAGCTTTTCGGTGTATCCTGCTTTGCCAGTCTCACCTGCTCCGCCTCAATTGCTCTTTGCTCGAACAGGCGCACCCGTTCTGCCTCTTCTGCTACCTGTTCTGCTTCCAGTCTCTGCAGTTCTTCCTCTATGGAAACTGCCTCTTCATATTCTGTTCTGACTTCAACATAATCGGCTGATATATATCCTGTCTTATTTGCATCATACCGGACTTTCACCCATCCTTCGGCCTCTTCTATCACGGAAAACTCATCACCGAGCGGAACGAGGGCTAAGACCTCTGTGTCAGTCCCGGCCTTATCGCGCACCTTTAGGGTAGTTGTCGTTACAGTTGCGATCCGATTTCCCAATTCCTTCGCAAGCTCATCCGCCTTATCGTCAGTAATGAGAAAATCCTTTTTTATGTAACCGGTAACCGTGCCGGATTTGATCTTATACCAGTCACCTGTCTGATCCAGAATAGTAGCTGCAGAGTGATTATATAATTTTCCAATGATTTCACCCTCCTCACCGGCAGCGTCTCTAATGTTTACATAGTTGGTAACCTGTGCAAAGGCGAGTTTCTCTGAATAGGGAAGATATCCCTTGATATCTTCAACTGAAGCATTATTACTGTGTAAATAATCATATAGCACCAAATTAATACCTGCAACCGGCAGCTCTTCCGCCTTGGCAATGGACCCTTGCCCCAGCAAAGTCAGAGAACCAAACAGGCAATATGTAAATAGCTTATGTTTCTTTATCATTTTTCCTCCAGAAATGGCATATAATGTTACGCATTTGTTAAATATATTACAAAATTATTATAAACGACAAATGTGAATTATATATGAAGATACTTAAAATTTATTTAGTAATTTATGGTATCCGTATGGAAAAATGATACCCCCTCCCTCGTCTCTATGTTATGAAATGAATGAAAGCAAAAGAGGAACCCGCTTAGGCAATAAGCAGATTCCCCTTTTTTCTATATATTATTAATCATTATTAATTCATCGGCTGATCATAAACCGGTCCCGGCTGAGGACTCTGTCTTTGACCTGATACTTCCAGATAAAATGCTGCTGTTGCAGCCTGAGAATAGGGCTGTAAAAATAAGAAGCCAATTCCGCAGGTTAAAATACTCAGGAGTGCCCAACCAATGAAGCTTAATTCCAGACAGAATAAACGACCTTTATTGCCATTCATCATTGCTTTGGAGCGTTCAATCGCTTCCATGATACCGATGCTCGGATCATCATCCATGATATAGAAAGCCATGGAATAGCGGAATGCAGCTATAATTCCGGGTATGATAAAGAGCAAAGACCATAGGAAGATAAAAATCGTGGTTACAATTCTAAGCCCAAGAGCCTTTCCAAATAAATTCATATTAGAAAATAGATCCTGAAACTGAGGATTCGTACCCTTAATCAGATTCTTATTAAAACGACAATATCCCAATTCTATAGCACCACCTATGATGAAGGTGACTATTCCCCACAAAAGAAATACTGAAGCGAGTCCGATAAAGAATAGGATAATTGCTCTTCCCAACCCTGTATCCCATAAATTAAGCAACGAATTCCATACGCCACGGTTGGAGCCGGAGCCCTGGTTACTTCTGCCTCCGCCGCCTCCGCCATAAGCCACTCCACCAAGTAATGTTGCCACAAGTCCTGTTATGACAGCAAGTGGCCACTTCCCACTTAAGGCATCTCTGGCAATCCTACGAAAATCAACTGCATATAACATAGTTGTACCTCCCACAATGATAATATATTCTATTCCAAATACAATATTATCATAACAGGATATCACATTTTTTTCAACAAACTACAGATATTCTAATGTTTTTAATCCTAATTTAACCAATTTGTTTTACATTTTTTCGATATTTTCTTGCATTTTTTTCCATAAAATGCTATTATATTTCATGCCTCAGGGAATTTACTGCAACATCACCTGTTCATAAACCCAATCGCTAATCATAATTGTTTATTTCCTCCAATCTCTCCATCTGTGATATAAATTATGTAATGTCAGTGTCGAATTTTGTGGCGAAATATTAAGTATTTGGAGTGATTATAATGCATCGTATTAACATAGATGTGATAAATAAAATAATATTCATTGAACTCTCAGGATCTATTTCCGTGGTGGATATCAGGAGTGTCGTCGCGTACATGTGCGATTTATTTGATAAATTTGACCGGGGACAGTATTCCATGCTGTTTTTGGAGCAACGGTTGGACCCATTTCCTCAAGATTGCTTGCCATATATTAAAAAAGCTTCGGAACGTATGCTAGGCTGGGCAAAAAAGATTGCTATTGTCACCAGCAATCGTACGGTGACCAAGATGCAGATGAAGAGGATCGAGGCAGATATCAGAAAAGAAGTTAATTCCGATACTCCTATCATGAAATTCCAGACGATAAAAGAAGCAATGAATTACATCAACAATTAATTCTCTTTGAAGTTAATACTTCCATAACACTTCCCGATAAATTGTCGCTTATTGTTGAACAAATTATGAAGCCGGATAATAAAATGATAGTATAGCGCGCAACGACGGGTATAGTATGGATATTAATTTTGAAAGCATAAGCAAGAACATCAGACAAAAGGCTTATCCTAAGATTGGTTCGGGTTCCGGAAGAGTTGTTTTTGATCTTGGCAATGGTTATGTCGTGAAAGTTGCTAAAAATAGAAAGGGAATTGAACAGAATAAGGCAGAGCATCAGATTTCTGATATGGAGGATTGGAGGATATTCGCGAAAGTGATTGCGCATTCGGAGGATTTTAGCCTACTGATTATGGAGAAGGCCCGGCGCTTAAGCTCTTTCAGAGAAATATGGAGCTATTATCACGTTCAGAATAACAAACAACTTTTTTCATCAAAAGAATTTCAATCCAACCTCATCAAATACGATTTGCTGACTGCAGATTTGAACCGACTCAGCAGCTGGGGTATCATAGATGGAAAGCCTGTGATTATTGATTACGGCTTTACTAGTAAGGTTATGAAATTTTATCGGATTAGATTATTTTGATATATGGAGAGATGGGTTAAACGACATGACATGCACTAAAATGATTACTTGAAAATAAAGATTGCTGGTGATATTATAGCCTATAGATAAGAAACTTAATATGTTTTCCTGTTTATAGCCAAAATGCAACCTTTAGGTGACAAAGTTCAACTGTTACTTGGTGGTAAAAATATTCGAAATTATTTATCATCATACTTGGAGGTGTAAAGTATGTCATTAGGATACAGAATACAGAAATTACGAAAATCCAGGTCTTTGTCACAGGAGGCATTTGCTTCAGTAATGAATGTCAGCAGACAATCCGTATCAAAATGGGAACTGGATCAGACCTATCCCGAAATAAATAAATTAATAGAAATAGCCGACTATTTTAATATATCACTGGATGAGTTGCTTCGGGAAAACAAGGATGAGACAGAAAGTGACCAAAATAACATTGACAAACAGATATTACCTGGCGAAGCTTTAGAACAGCAAAATATACATGCGGAAGACAATGTGAATAAACAGACAGTGAAACATTTATTTAAACCCAAAAAGTTTTTATTTATTGCCTTTTTTCTTTTAATTGGTTTTTATTGTCTTGAAACCGGCAGATATAGCATGCTAATAGCTTATTTAAGCTCTGCATTTGCGGTATGGTTTGTTCGTTTTATAATATTAAAGGCGAAATGATTTATCATGGAACACATTCAAAAATATACCAAATATCTAGTTGAAATGTATATCAGCATATGTCAGGAGGCTGTCAACCGGAAGTTGACAGCCTCCTATTATATAGTCTATATATAGAACTTCCTGTGATACTTTCATATTTACTGAAGTAGAGCATTTGCAATTAACTTATCCAATCTCCGAATATCGATACCTTTGCGTAAATTAACTTTAATGTGACCTGCTCTTGTCCAGAGTTCTACCTCGGCATTCATATCCAATAATGTGCCAGCGTTTTCAGTGGACCACATATTAATGGAGGAGTAAGGTAATGAATAAATCTCTACTTTCTTTCCTGTAATACCCTGTGCATCTCTAACGATCAATCTCTTATTCGTAAATATAGCGCTATCTCGAAGTGTTTTATAAGCAGCTATAGCCATTTCTCCTTCTACTAACAAATCATTCACATCATTTGGAATAGGACACTCTGATATCAATGTCCAAACTAATATATTTTCTGTTTCTGCCATTGGCTAACCTCCTAGTAGTAATATAGGATAATATTATCTCTATTTGATAAAATATAAACCATATTTTTACTATGAATAAGAGTTACGTTAGACAGTTTTATTAAATCAGATATGTAATAAGGTGCTCGAAAAATGGATCAAAAGGAATTCAAAAAGTTATACTACATTTAACACATCCTCACTAAACATAAAAACCTCCTCATACATTTATTAATGTTGAGAAGGTCAATAATTATTACTCAATATTAAATTGTTATGTTATTTTATTTTAAGCTAGCTCTCTATGAAGTTTACTAATACCTTATTAAATTCGTCCTTCTGCTCATAAAAGGGCGCATGCCCAGAAAATTCAAACGGTACCAATTTTGAATTTCGAATCATTTGGTGTTGTACTTCCCCCAGTTGGAAAGGAACTACTTTATCATGAATACCATGAATGATTAACGTTGGTACATGGATGCTTTCCAAATCAGCGAATAGTACTTCTTTGATCCAGGTTTCCGCAATAGCTGCAGTAGCCCATCCTGCCGCTTGTAAACCCAACTGGAAAAACCAATCAGAGAAAGCTTTTGTAATATGCTGAAAGAAAAATGTATTTCCGAAATTTTGAAGCATTTGAGGACGGTCATTATGGGTGTCTTCGATCATTTGCTCAACGGTTTCTTGATCCAGACCAAATGAAAAATTAGGACGCTTGACCAAGCTCGGAGCCGCAGCCGCAATAAGAGCAAGCTTAGATACTCCATATCCTTGATGACGTCCCATATACCTTACTGCCATTGCACCACCATTCGAATGTCCAGCTAATGTGAAATCATGCAAATCCAAGGCCTCCACCACACCTCTCACATCATCTGACAAGGTATCAAAATCATATCCCCAAAATGGCCTATCCGAATTGCCAAAGCCTCTTGTATCAATTCCAATACATCTGTAGCCCAATTTGGGCAGTTGATCAAACTGATATTCAAACAGATTATGATTTCCGGGCCATCCGTGTATAAACAGAATTGTCTTATTACTTTCCGGATTGAGATCCTCCACATATATGTTTACATTATTCTCCACTTGAACATAGTAACCCATAATAGTGTCCTTAATAAATCATTTTAGATTATAATATTCAATTAATTATTATATGTGCTTATTGTGTAATCGACTTACTCCATACCGAAGATGATATCTGCAATTACTTCAGTAGTATTATTTCTGCAATCGGTAATAAATTCTTTCAAAATGTCTTGATTTTATATAGAAAAATCCTACATTTATCACGACCTTCCCTTGTGATAAATGCAGGATTAGAAGTACCCTTCCTTTTCTATTAAACTCGCGAGTATATCCTAACTGGTGAACTCTTATCTCTTACTAAATTGTGCAGACCCAGTATTTAAGCCACCTTCAGCCACATTTCTTACTCATCCCAGTTGTGATATACTTCCTGTACATCATCATCCTCATCCAGTAAGTCAAGGATTCTGTTCATCATCTTGATGTCTTGCTCATCCTTTAACTCTACCCAGGTCTGGGGGATCATGGTAACATCCGCTTGTGCCATGGGGATACCTGATTTTTCGAGGCTCTCTCTTACTGCACTGAAATCATCGGGATTGGTGAGGATCTCAAAGCTGTCCTCTTCTTCAGAAAAATCCTCAGCTCCGGCATCCAGTGCCACCATCATCAGATCATCAGCCTTTAAGTCACATTCTTCCTTGTCGATGATAATCTGGCCTTTTCTATCAAACATGAAGGATACACAGCCCTGTGCTCCTACATTACCGTTGCCCTTTGTGAAGGCATTACGTACATTACCCGAGGTTCGGTTACGGTTATCGGTCAGCGCTTCTACGATAATGGCTGTTCCGTTCGGACCATATCCCTCATAGATAACAGTCTCATAATTCACCGCATTGGCATCACCTGCAGCCTTCTTGATACTACGATCAATTGTATCGTTAGGCATGTTGTTCGATTTTGCCTTGGCAATAATATCCTTTAACCGACTGTTGGAATTCGGATCTGCTCCACCTTCCTTTACCGCAACTGCAATTTCACGGCCAAGCTTCGTAAAGATTTTACCCTTGACAGCATCGTTCTTTTCTTTTTTATGTTTTATGTTCGCAAATTTGGAATGTCCTGACATCTTCATTCTCCTTATATACAATATCAAATCTGTTGCTTTCAACAGCCTAAATTATTCTAACACCTATTCGCAAGTTCGGCAAGAAAAAAATGAAAAGCAGCCGGAGTATCATAATCCGGCTGTGATTTGCTTGTCCTATCGATAGAATATCTTATTATTCCGCATTCAGTAATTTACTCAGTTTCTCCATTACCTGAACCGTCTCCTCGGTGGAGCGAATTGCGCACATGACTGTGTCGTCACCTGCGATACTTCCTACGATACTATTCATCTGCAATGCATCCAAGGCTGCTGCTACTGCCATCGCCATTCCAGGAACCGTCTTCACTACCATGATGTTCTGTGCCATATCCATGGACACAAAACCATCTCTTAATACTCTGGTGTATTTCTCACTCATACCGGGCTCAGTCTTCTGAAGAACGATATATTTCTGTCTTCCACCGTCCACTGCTACCTTAGTAAGCTTGAGTTCTCTGATATCTCTTGATACCGTTGCCTGAGTCACATTATATCCGTCCTTCATCAATCTGTCAGCCAGTTCTTCCTGTGTCTCAATATCATATTTATTAATGAGCTCTATGATTTTACTTTGTCTGCTGATCTTCATCATTCTTACCCAATACCTTTCTTACCATCATTAAGATACTTAGTCTCCATCCTTCTCAAGCTTAGACCGGAGTATCTCATATATTCCGGTATTGTCAAGCTTGATCAGCTGCGTGTTGTACTTCGCCCTCTTCATAAGGATGACATCATCCGTCCCAAGGTCAATCACCTTGCTACCATCAAAGGTCGCTATCGCTTCAGCTTCCTGTGTCTTTTTGCTCTTACCAACAACCACCTTAATTGTATCAGCTGCAGATACGACAATGCTCCTCGGACTTAAGGAATGGGGGCAGATCGGGGTAATTACCATAACGCTTGCCTGAGCCAGTACCAACGGGCCTCCTGCAGACAGGTTATATGCTGTCGATCCTGTCGGAGTTGATATGATCACACCGTCTCCGCGGAAATTATCAACCAGCACATCATTCACATAAATACCCAGACTGATAATTCTGGAAAATCCTTTTCTGGCAATTACTACATCGTTAAGGGCATATCCGGTCATCTGCTTACAATACTCCCTCTGACCGGTATGGGAAATCACAGTTCCCTCAATCATAATGCGGTTCTCTATCCTGTAGTCCTTCTTAAACAGTCGTTCCAGTGCTTCATTTACATGATGCTCTTCTACCTCAGCCAGAAAACCGAGAGTTCCCAAATTTACTCCCAAAATAGGAATGCCGTGCTTCATCAGGTCGTTTGCAGTCTGTATGATTGTACCATCACCGCCAAGTACAATTGCACATTCTACATCGCTCGGTAACACGACAGGTTCATTCTCCTCCTGAACAGAAGATACGCTTGATAGAACCACCTTCTTACCGGCATTTTCAATAGAAGCAGCAATCTTTTTTGTTAGATGCAGATCAATATCCTTCTCTTTATTCGTTATGATTAAAAAGCTGTCCATTCGATTGCTATTCTCCCTGATTGACAACATATATTACTTTTACAAAAGTTTATCATAGAATTTTACTAATTTCAAGGTGTAATGCATATAATTTAATATATCCTAATAAATATTCGTAAAAACCATGCAATTTTTCCCTATTTTCTAAACATCGGACAAGGATTTATGCGCTTCTTCGACAATATTCCCTATCTTTTTAGGGATAATTGATGCTCCAATCGGATATGCATCTTTGTTGATATCAAAAGATAACTTTTTCATATATAATAAATATTCAATATTACCCTCCGGTCCCTTGATTGGAGAGAACTCTAAATCAATACATTCAAACCCGATTGTAGCGGCATAAGAGCTGACTGCAAGGATGACTTCCTCATGAACCTTGGTATCACGAACAACACCCTTCTTCCCTACCTTTTCCCTTCCGGCTTCGAATTGGGGCTTGATCAGTGCTACCACCTCGCCCTCCTCCTGCAGCAGCTCATGAACCGGCTGCAGTACCTTGGTTAAGGAGATAAAGGAGACGTCAATCGAGGCAAACGCAATCTTATTGCCAATCTGCTCAGGGGTAAGATACCTGATATTGGTCTTCTCCATAGAGATGACACGTTCATCCTGCCGCAGCTTCCAGGCAAGTTGGTTCGTTCCAACATCCACAGCATACACCTTGATCGCACCGTTTTGCAGCATACAGTCGGTAAATCCTCCGGTAGAGGAGCCGACATCCATACATATCTTACCATCAAGAGTTATCCCGTAATGATCGATTGCTTTCTCCAGCTTCAGACCTCCACGGCTGACATAGCGCAGAGGATTTCCCTTAATCTCGATCATGACCTCCTCAGGGAAGGTGCTGCCCGCTTTATCCTCTCTCTGTCCATCCACAAATACATTCCCGGACATAATAATGGCCTTTGCCTTCTCTCTGGATTCGGCAAGGTTTCTATTCACTAAAAGTACATCCAAACGCTCTTTCATCTTTACAGCTCTTTCTTAATTTTTTCCACTATGCTACCGGCATCCAGACCAAATCTCTCATGCAGCTCATTTACTCCACCGTGCTCAATATATTGGTCCGGAACAGCGATATTGACCAGCTTGATCTGATTAAGTCTTGCGTCACAGAGATATTCGGCAACCTTCTGTCCGTACCCGCCACTCTTCACATTTTCTTCCATTGTGACATAGATTCTATGCTTCCCGGCAAGGCTTTGCAGGATATTTGTATCAATCGGAGAGATGAACCTGACATTCACCAATGTTGCATTTATCCCGTCCGCCTTCAGTGCCTCCACAACCTTCAGTCCCGTCTTTACCATACTTCCTGCAGCAAGGATTGCAACCTCTGCGCCTTCGAAAAGGACTTCGGCTTTACCAAATTCCAAAGGTGCCTGATATTCATCAAGTCCCATAAAAGCCTCTCCCTTGGGGAAGCGAATTGCAACAGGACCATCATGTGTTACGGCATAAGAAAGCATCTGTTCCAGCTCATTCTTATTCTTCGGAGCCATTACAACCAAATTCGGGATATGTGACAGGAAGGATAAATCAAATATTCCCTGATGAGTCTTTCCGTCCCGCCCCGTAATACCCGCACGATCGATGGCAAATACGACCGGCAGATTATTGATACAGACATCATGGATAATCTGATCATAGGAACGCTGAAGAAAGGTCGAATAAATCGCCACAACAGGGCGGAAGCCACCCATAGCTAAGCCTGCAGCAAAGGTTACTGCATGCTGCTCAGCAATACCTACATCAAAAAACCTGTTCGGAAACTGTTTGCTAAAATCATATAAACCTGTACCAAAGGGCATGGCGGCAGTAATCGCTACCACCCTGTCATTTTCTTTCCCCAGCTTAATCATAGCATCAGAAAAAATCTTGGTATAGGAAATGCTCTTTTCTGCTTTCAGCGGTTGTCCACTCTGGATCTCAAAGGGATCCACACTATGATAGCGTGCAGGATATTTCTCAGCCAGCTGATAACCCTTTCCCTTCTTGGTAAGAACATGAACCACAACTGCTTTTTTCGCCTTAGCCGCTGCCTGAAAGGCTGCCGACAACTGGTCCATATCATGACCATCAATCGGTCCGATATAAGTCAGCCCCATGTCCTCAAAAAACATGCCGGGAATCATGAAATACTTGATCGCATCCTTAGAACGCTTCAGTTTATCTACAATCGCCTTACCGATACCCGGCATCTGGTTGAGCGTATTCTCAAAGTTCTCCTTAAAGCCTGTATATTTTGAACTGGTTCTAAGCTTCGCCAGATAATTAGCCATTCCTCCAACATTCTCAGAGATGGACATATTATTATCATTCAATACAATAATGAAATTCGTCTTCAGCCTTCCTGCATTATTTAATGCTTCAAAGGCCATACCTCCGGTCAGAGCCCCATCACCAAGAACCGCCACTACCTTATTATTTCTACTTTCCAGGTCTCTCGCCTTCACCAGACCCAAGGCTGCCGAAATCGCAGTGGAGCTATGACCTGTATCGAAGGAATCGCAGATGCTCTCCTCCTGCTTCGGGAAACCGCTGATTCCATCTATCTGACGCAGGGTGGGAAACAGCTCCTTCCTTCCCGTCAGAAGTTTATGGATATAGGCTTGATGTCCGACATCCCATACGAGTTTATCCTGTGGAAAATTTAAGAATAAGTGTAATGCCATCGTAAGCTCAACCACACCAAGGTTCGAAGCCAGATGACCGCCGGTCTTGCTGACGTTTTGTATAAGAAAATTGCGGATTTCCTCAGCTAACTGACCTAAACACTGCTCATCAATATTCTTTATATCATTTGCCTGATTGATACTGTCAAGTAACTTTGGCAAGTGCTTTCACCTCATTTCAAAATCGAAATTTTATTTTTCCCTGTTAATTAATTTGCCAATTAATATTCGAAGGAACTCATTTTGACAGGGCAAGGTGTCATATGCCTCCATAGCCCTGTTCGATATATTTAATACCTCTGTATCTGCATCCTCTACACCTAAGAGTGACACATAGGTAGTCTTTTCATTTTTCTCATCACTGTGTACTGGTTTACCAAGCTGCTCCGTAGTTCCGGTCACATCCAGGATATCGTCTTTAATCTGAAATGCCAGACCAATATCCCCTGCAATCCGCTCAATCCCATCAATATAGATTTGGTCGGCTCCGGCAAGAATTGCTCCAATCATCATGGAGGCTTCGATCAGTGCTCCGGTCTTTAGACGATATACATGGTCCAATCGGTTCCGTGAAGGTTCGCCCTCATACTGTTCGATGTCGATCACCTGTCCTCCGATCATCCCAAGGATGCCGGCTTTTCGTGCCAATACCTGTAATGCCTTCGCTATTCTTCGATATAAATCATGCTGATCAGCAGCGCAGCTCTCTGCTGCATCAAACGCCTTTACTGCTGTCTCAAAAGCAAAATTAAGCAGGCCATCCCCTGCGAGAATGCCCATCGCTTCTCCATATACAACATGTGTTGTCTTCCTGCCCCTGCGATACTCATCATTATCCATCGCAGGCAGATCATCGTGCACCAGTGAATAAGTGTGTATCATTTCCAGTGCCGCCATGAAGGGTGTCAGAAGATCTATGTGCTGACCACCAAAAAGCACGAAGGTCTCTTTCATCAACAAAGGTCGGAGACGTTTTCCTCCCGCCATCAGACTGTAATTCATAGCCTCCATGATTTGTCTCTGGAACCCTTCCTCCTTAGGACTGTAATATGCCAGGACCTCTTCAATTTCCTTAACTTTTTGCTGCATTTCCTGCTCAAAGTTCATTGGCTTCTCCACTTTCACTTAAAATAATCAATTCCTTCTCAACCTTATCAATGGAATCGTTACAAATCTTTAAAAGCTTCATGCCCTCCTGGTACAAGGTGAAGGATTCCTCAAGTGCAATATCAGGCTTCTCCAGCTCCTCCAAGATTTGATTCAGCTTCTCAAAGGATTCTTCCAGTTTCATTTTTTTATCCGCCATACATAGCTCCATTCTGCCGATACTCCACGAAATCGGCTATCAATGTAATTCTATTATCGACCTTGTCCTGTCTCATTAATCAAAATTCTATATTAACAGCCACGCTGTATCTCACAAACCTCTTCGACACGGGTCTTAATCTCTCCGTCTAACAGCGATACTGTCAGAATCTCATCTTGTCTGACCTTCTTAATGCTCTGTATCGGTTTACGATCCTCCCCGGTAATCAGTGCATATCCCTTGCTAAGCTTTGATAAGGGAGATAATCCCTCCAACCGTGCTATGTAAACCTCGAGCTTATGTCTTTTCTCTCTCAGAATTCTGGTCATCTGCTGGGCAAGCTTTTGCTCTGTGTCCATCAGATTCTGCCTCTTCTGCTTCAGCTGGTAGGCAGGACTTGCGTAGAACAAACGTAGCTTAAACTGCTTCACTCTGTTCTGATATTCACTCAGCTTCAGCTCAATTTCTCTTGAAAACTTTCTCTTGTAATCCGTAAGCTTGGCAACAAATGCCGTGTAGTCGTTCACAGCCAGCTCTGCTGCCGCAGACGGGGTCGGTGCACGAAGGTCTGATACAAAATCTGCTATTGTAACATCGGTCTCATGACCTACCGCCGAGATAACCGGTGTCTCACATTGATAAATAGCTCTGGCTACAATTTCCTCATTGAACGCCCATAAATCCTCAATGGAACCTCCGCCTCTGCCGACGATGATCGTGTCCACGCCAAGCCTGTCTAAGGCTTTGATACCTTTTACCACACTTTCTGCCGCTCCCTGCCCCTGCACTAATGCAGGATATAGAATCAGCTGTACATATGGATTTCTTCTTCTGGATATGTTGATAATATCCTGAATTGCCGCTCCTGTAGAGGCAGTTACAATTCCTACCCTTTTGGGGTATGAGGGAATCGGCTTCTTGTGGGCTGTGTCAAAAAGTCCTTCCTCCTCCAGACTTTTCTTCAGCCTCTCAAACTTCTCGTATAGGAGACCCTGGCCGTCCAGTATGATTTCATTCGCATACAGCTGGTACTTGCCATCTCTTTCATACACGTTGATGCTTCCAAATGCTATGACACTCTGTCCCTCCTCCAGTCGAAAGGTGAGACCTCTTCGCTGTCCGGCGAACATCACACATGCCAATTGCCCCTGAGCATCCTTAAGTGTAAAATAAATGTGCCCAGAGGTATGATATTTGCAATTCGAGACCTCACCCTTCACATAGATCTGGTTCAGAATCCGGTCTCTCATAAACATATTCTTAATATATTGATTAATTTCTGTAACGGTATAAGCCTGTCCCATCACTACCTCCATCACATTCAGGCCAGTTTTGCAAGCACTCCGTTGACAAAACTCGGTGATTCGTCTCCGCCGAATTTTTTAGCAAGCTCTACCGCTTCATTGATGGCAACCTTGGAAGGTATATCCTCATCGAAGCGAAGCTCATATACTGCCAGTCTCAGTATGGTTAAATCCACCTTACCCATACGGTTCAGCTTCCAGCCGCTGGAGGCTTCCGACAGAATATCATCGATCTCTGCCAGCTTTTCCATCACGGAATTCAGACGCGAGGTCAGATAGGCATGCTCCTCTATGGTTGGTTTCTCTAAGTTCGTAATATAGAGCTCCATCTGTTCCTTCAATTCATCTGCCTCATGAAAATCCTTACGAAATAACATGAGGAAAATATGTTCCCTGATTTCTCTTCTTGTCATGGTACAGTTCCTCCTAACTCCTTTACACACGAATAAACAACCCTTAGGCAGTTCTAAGGGTTGTTTGGGAATCGCTTACTCTTTCACGATGTTAACACCTGCAATCCGGATGTTAACTTCTTTGACCTGCAAACCGGTCATATTCTCTATCGCCAACTTCACCTTTTCTTGCACCTGCTTAGCAGTCTCCGGAATACCATACCCATAATCTAAGGTCAGGGCCATATCCACGGATACTGCATCCGGGCTTACCAGTACCTTAACTCCCTTGGATAAGTTCTTCTTGGAACTCAGCTTACCGGTCAGCTCATTGGCAGCATTCCCGGAGGTAGCAGACACTCCCTTCACTTCTGTAGCAGCCAGACCTGCGATGGTCGCAACCACCTCATCTGCAATCTGGACTTCACCTACTTTACCGTTCTCATGTATTTTATATGTGTTCCTGATCTCCGGTTCCTTATTCAAAGTTATTACCTCCTATGTTCCTATCATTATCCGGTATAAACTATATCACAATAGGGTCTTCACATTGCTTACATTATATAGTATTATACCCAAACTTCTCTACATTTGCAATTATAATTATATTATTCTTCGATAACCACCGGATTAATACCGATATTCTTAACTTCGATACCTGTCTTTTCTTTCACAACGCTTTCGATAATAGCAAGCTGCTGATCCGTCAGGGAGGATGCATTTACTACAACCTCGGCCTTTCCGTCACTGATGAATACAACTGCATCCGCAAAGCCCTTTGCCTCCAGCAGCATCTCGGTTGCATTTTCTTTATCAATGACATCCGTCAGCTCCAGCATCCCATCGATTGCCTTCTGCTTCTGCTCATTCGTAATATCGGGGCTCTGGATAAGCTCCATATAGAGCTCCTTGCTCTTGGATCTTACCTGCTCTCTCTTTACTCTATTGGATACGAAATAGCTTGAATCTATGGTAGCTTTGGCGAGCACTGCTTCACCGGGAACGCCTTCCTCCAGATTCAATTCGCCATTGTCACTGACATCGTGTGCATCTGCGAGTACATCTTCGTCAGAAATATCAGTGAGCTCTTCTGTATCCTCCTTCTGTGCATTCAGCTGGTCACCATCTTCTTCTGATGCAACCTCTTCCTGATCTGTCGCATCGGTTTCCAGGATGTCGGAAACCTCTGATACTTCCTCAATATCCATTGTACCATCTTCGCTGACTTCGTCTCCATCTTTGACCTGTGTAAATTCCTCATAATCACCGGTTTCTACAACTTCATTGTCAGATTTGTCTGCCTTTTCTGCTGCGTCTCTGTTTGTAAAGCTTAAATACCCAGCGATTACAATCATAATTGCCAGCGCGGTAATTATGATGTGGTTCTTTTTAAATATATTTTTCATAACAACCTCCTGATCATTTGATCCCATTGCTCATCTTCATTACTTTAACCTTATGCGCAGGTACATTAAATAATACCTCCACTGCTTCCATAATTTCCATTTGCAGACCGGCATCATCTCCGCCCTCTGCTATCACTAATACTCCTTCGATCTCAGGTTCCTTCTCCTGTATTATGTACGGTTCGGATTTGCCATCCTCTCCATCGACGAGGATTGTTTCCTCCTCTTTTTTTACCTTCTCGTCAGTCCTGCTTCCGCCCTCCCCGTCAACTTCATTTAAGCTTTCTTGTTCCGTGGTACTGTCCTTTAACGGTATTCTCTGCCTGGAACCCTTTAAGGTGATTGCTACCTTAACTTCTCCGACTCCGGATACTTTTTTCAGGACATTCTCAAGCTTATTTTCCATTTCTGATACATAGGTATTCACATTATAGCTTGTCGTATTCGTACCATTTTCCAATTTGACGGGTGTAGTATCCTTTTTTGTGTTATCCTTGGAATTCGTTGAGCCAGGAAGGTTCGGAAACGATAGCAGCACGATCAGTATACCTGCAGCTAAAATCAAGATCAGTCTTGGAAGACCGATGGTTTTCAGGGATATTTTCTTCGGGGAGTTCTTTGCGAAAGAACCTGATTTTTTATCCGAAGAAAATGTTTTACTTTCTGAAGAAAGTGCCTCTCTTTGTGAAGAAAGTGCTTCTCTTTTCATATTACCCTCCCTGTATATTTATATTTATATTACCTTGTTCGATGTTATAGAAGTCCGAGAGCCTTTTTTTCATTATGATTTCCAACGGAGAAGGCGTTTTCCCGGTATCCGCCTCCTTCTCATTTATCTCAATGTGATTGATTTCTATATCATCAATCAAAAGACGTTTATCCTCTTCCTTCTGATCGTCATATTCCGTCGTTGCCGTAACATCCATACACAAGATACTGCCGAATTCCGGACTTTCCGTATCCTGATTAAGCTCCAGATCAAAGTCCGTCATCATAAGCTTTTCCTCGGCTAGGACTGCTTCCACCTGTCGTCTGATTTTTTCCTGATATTCTGCAAATATTGCTTTTCTTCCGGCTTCCTCCATCCTGCTTAGGTCCGTTTTGAAATTGGAGGTTTCAATGGAGAAATCATTTTTATCCAGGAACAGGTTCAGCTTATCCTCTATCTTCATGAAATCCATAATCGGAGCTATGACGATCAGGACCAGGATCATTCCGGAGACTATGCTGACATATTTTTTGTAGTTCTTTCCGCCTACCAGATTCATAATGACTGTATTCAGAAGCATATAAATCACGATATTCCTGATCCAGGTATAAATTAATTCCATATAGCCTCCCCTCCTTCGTTTTCAACTCAACCAATATTTCCTGTAGTAACCGCCGCAATCGTGATTGATATTAAAAACAGGACCGCTCCTACAAAGACGCTTTGCAGAAGCATTGCTGCGGATTTAGAAGAAGCACTGATGCATTCAATAAAGCGTTTGTCCGAAATTGGCTGCATGATAGCACAGCCCAATTTATATACTACGGTAATCACCAGTAATTTCAGCAGCGGTACTGCTATGATTACCAGAATGATGATAAGTCCTGCAACCCCGATTGCATTTTTCAAAAGTATACCTGTTCCGAGTACGGTTTCCGTTACTCCACCCAAAGCATCACCTAACGCCGGTAATGCTTCTGTTGCCCTGATTACAGCGGACCGTTTCACCTGATCCACAACCGGAACAATTAATCCCTGAATAGTATGAAACCCAATGACTGCTGCGAGCAGGCTCTTCAACAGCCAACCAATCGCTGAGGAAAAAAGCTCTGCGAAGCGGGAAAGCATGTCCTCTTTGGATAGGTTGTTGGCCAGAACAATCACCAGATAGAAATTAATCATCGGTATAATCATCTTAATGATGATAAAATCAACCAGGGTGATCAATAACAGTGTCGCTTCATAATACATCATCGAGGTTGCCTGTCCCGTAGTAAATGCTACTGACATAAAGTAGGCCGGTGCCAGTGCCCGCATGAAATCCAGCAGATTTCCCAAGGCTGCGGAGGCAATCCTAGATGCAGTAATAAAGGATCCGATCAAAAGTCCGAATAGCAACAGGTAGGTTACATAATAACCCGTCTCCGAGACCTGACTGTTCCGAAATGCAATAGACAGATTAGTAAAGAGTGCTGCGAGAAGTGCGATTGTAATCAGACTTCCAAAGGTTGTCATATTCGCGTTAATTTCCCCCTTAACTGCCTCTAAAAACTTATCCGCAATGGCTGATAAGGAGAAGGGCTCCTCTCCGCTCATCAATTTTCCGATGTACTCCTGAAAGTCAAATTCATTATCTTCCCCAAGTACATCTCCGATCACCTCCTGGAGATCAGAGTAATCGATTGTCATCTCCTGCTCCAGGGTAGATTCTGCCTTTGCCTGATTGGTTGTCCCGATAGTCACCATCAGAAAAAGCAGGAGGAACACGAATAGCTTGAAACATCCCTTATGTTTTTGATTGATCTTCCTATGGCCTGACATTTTCCATCCCTCTTTCAAGATCTGAGCAGATTATTGATGGTATCCAGAATCGCCAGCATGATCGGCATACTGATTGCAAGTATTGTAAGCTTTCCCACCAGCTCTATCTGCTCTCCGATTGCCTGATACCCCGTATCCTTGCAAAGGGAGGAGGCAATCTCTGTCACGTAGGTAATCCCTATTATTTTTATCAGTATACTGATATAACCCTTATTCACCTCAATATATCCCTGGAGTTGATCGACGGCATCCAGAATCACCTCCAGCTTACTGATGCCCAGGAGTAATATCAGAATACAGGCTGCGATACTGATATAAAGGGAATATTCTTCCTTCCCCTTCTTAAAAATAATAGCAAGAACAATTGCTGCAATTCCTGCGGCAGCGATCCTTATCATAATAATCATCCCTTCCGTCGCTAACCCGCGATTATGGGCAGCAGCACAATATTTGCATGCGATAAAGGTTCAGAAGCCGCATTATACTATGTTAAATAACTGCTGTATCGATAAAAACAGATCTGTGATATGGGGTAACAGCCATAGCAAGACCAACACCAAACCGGCCAGACTTGTCAGGAAAGCCAGATCATCCCTACCCGATTGTTTTAAAATCTGATTTAATATGGAAACCAATATTCCAACCAGCGCAATTCGCAACAAAAAATAAATATCCATACTTTACCCCATTCCTGCGCATGCTTTCATAAATTTAACCTCGCTTTTCCATTTGTCTTTCAATATAGAAATTGCTACGAGCTTACTAGATGTTCATGCACTTTCATATCATTATGATGGTGATAAATATTCCGGCCATAATACCCAGACTGTTATAAAGATATGCTTTCCCCTTAACGGTTCTGCTTAGCTCTGTGATCTCTTCATCCAGCTGTGTCAGATAGAGTTCAAAGGTATTCATCTGCATATCCTTATCAAGATAACCCAAATTTTCTCCAAAACGGATAAGTTGCATCTTGTCCTTATTATTCAGTGAGGTGTTCGATAAATACCTTTCTGCCGCTGCTTTCCAGACAGATGCAAGAGTCTCCCCCGACAGTTCCTGCAGCTGAGCTCCGACGGTACTTAAAAAATTATGGAAATTCCCCTCATGCCGTCTGCCGGCGGAGCTGATCGCTTCAGGCAGAGGAGTATTGGCATAACGGATATCTCCCCGTAACAGACAGATCAGTTTCTTCCATTCCTTCAAATCCTCCATCCTGCATTTCATATCACTGCTGAAGTAGAAGCCGATCCCTGTCGTGGACAGAACGATTATAATACACCCGATTATTTTTATAATATTCATAGGTTTGTCCTCCTTTTGGCTGCCTCCTACTGCACACCGGGATATAGCTGTTTCCAATCAGAATCATAAATTTTCTCCAGGTTTCCGATCGTATTCCGATTGCTCAGGATTACATATCGTTCAAAAATCTTCTTCTGCACCAGATCTCCGAGCGTTGGTTTTCTTGTTATGTCCTCCAGTGAACTGCCATGAACGGTTGCTATCAGCTTAGAGCCACAGCCGATGACATAATCTATGGCTTCCAGCTCCTCCCTGGAACCGATTTCATCCACAGCGACAATCCGGGGAGACATGGAACGGATCAGCATCAGCATCCCTTTTGCTTTGGGGCAGCAATCCAGAATATCAGTCCTGATCCCCAGGTCATTCTGAGGAGTTCCCATATAGCAGGCACCTATTTCAGAACGTTCATCCACAACACCGACATTCATACCGGGGAATCTGCTGTTCCCATCAGAGAGCTGCCTGATGATATCCCGAAGTAAGGTTGTCTTCCCGCATCTTGGTGGTGAAATAATCAGGGTATGATAAATCCCCTTTGTATTCTCATCAATCAGGTATGGGATTATCTTATTCGCGCAGCCCTTAACCTGATGCGCAAGGCGGATATTGATAAAGGAAATATGCTTCATCCATTTGATTTCGTCGTTCTCAATAATAATCTTCCCTGCGATACCAATGCGATGTCCTCCATTGATGGTGATAAAGCCCTGTCTGATCTCATCCTCAAACGCATACAGAGAGTAATTGCTTATGTATTCCATCGTCTCACGTATCTCATTTTTCGTAATCTGAACCGCCTTCGCTACCAGACCTGTGAGTGCTGCATCCTCTGTCACAAAGGATTCCTCATTCCTGTATATAACAAGAAGGGGGGCATTGATTCTAAGCCGGATTTCCTGCAGTTGTTCAAAATCAATGCTGAGTTTACCAAATATTGTTCGAAGCTTCAGTGACAATATCTTTAATAAGTCGTCCTTTGTGCTCATAGAGTACCTCCCCCGACAGAACAAGAAACGCTGGATTATTACTGCTTATCCAACTTCTCAATATTTTAGATATTCCATAATATGCTTAGACAAAGGGCACGCCCGATCCCTTAGGTGACAGCCCCCTTACTTCTATAACATATTATGGAACAAGATATTCCCGCGAACAGAAAAATATACCGTTCAAAGAGAATAAATAATTTGCAAAAAACAGGCATCTATATTATCCTGTATTACAAGAAAGTTGATAAAGTGCCTATGGCGCTTTATCAACAAATGTGTGACTATTCAAGTAAACCTGTAATTGCATTGCCCTTTATTCGAGAAATCACCGTTACCTTAGACACCCTATCATCATTGTCAGAACACTTAATGCAGTGTCAAAAACGCCGTAGGCGTTTTCCGAATAGAGTGTAGTGCTATGCAAGCTTGCTTGTAATAGCACTATACTCTATTTGGAAAAGGTGCGCAGCATCTTTGGCACTGTATAATATGTTCATGGCACTTGATTAATGTGTCAAAGACACTGCATCAAGCTATTTACATTGTATTTATAGGTTGGGAAGAAAAGTGAGGGAATTACGATGAGATACGGATTGATTGGAGAGAAGCTGGGACACAGCTATTCAAAGATAATACATGAGATGATTGCGGACTATACCTATGACCTGATACCATTATCCAGGGAAGAGTTTACCACCTTCATGGAGAAGAAAGAGTTTACCGCCATCAATGTAACCATACCCTATAAGCAGGCAGTTATTCCTTATCTGGATGAGCTGCATCCACTTGCAGAAAAAATCGGAGCGGTGAATACCATCGTCCATCGAGACGGCCGCCATATCGGTTACAATACTGATTTCTACGGTTTTAAATACATGCTGGAACACAACAGAATTGAAATCAAGAACAAGAAATGCTTAATCCTCGGCAGCGGCGGTACTTCTCATACAGTACATGCCGTATTGGAGCATCTTGGTGCTGCGAAGATCCTGATAATAAGCAGAAAGGATACCGAAGACTCGGTATCCTATGAAAATTGCTATAAAAATCACACCGATGCACAGATCATCGTGAATACTACTCCCCTTGGTATGTATCCGAATGTGGATGCTTCTCCCCTGGACCTATCTGCCTTTCATTCCTGTGAGGCAGTCATAGATGCCATCTTCAATCCACTGGAGACCAGGTTGATAAAACAGGCACATGAACTGGGTAAGAAAGGCGTCACCGGACTTGAGATGCTGGTAGCCCAGGCAAAACAAGCCATTGAATACTTTCTGGATCAGGAGCTTGCTGAGGAGTTAATTGAAGAGACCTACAGAAAACTGCTTACAATCATCAAGAATCAATAAAGCCATTGTGAAGGGAGATAGAATAAATAAGGTGCTGTAAATATAGCAAGCGACAAAGAAAGCTTTTTCTTAATTGCTATATCCAGCTCTGCTTTCCTTAGGCATATCTTCAAATTAAACCAATAGATACAAAGAGCCGCAATGAATACGCTGACAGTTACCCAAAGTACGGCAAAAATGCTATGATAGGGATTATAACTGACAGCGTTTGATATATTCTCATACCACCATTTTCCAAGCTCGGTCTGATAATCAAAGTCAATCAGATTGGAGGCAAACATTGCAGTAGTTCCTATGAAGTCTGCGATAAAACCGAAGATCCACACCTTAATAATGACAGGCTTAACCTTCTCTTTGATATTCTCTACTTTTAAGAATTTTAATGTCAGTGTAACCACCAACAGGTCAATGATAAAATTGGCCGGCAATATAACAATCCAGGTGATCGGAAACAGCCATAACATCCAGATTGGAAATAATACATTGTACAGTGTAACCCCTTTATTTTTATTCATCATACTCCTCCATTTTTATGATACTTTAAACCATTAATCTCCGATTTCAATTATATTCCCCTCCGGATCAGCAATAAAGAAATTACGTTGTCCCCAGGGCTTCGTAGACAGTTCTTCAATGATTCTGACCCCGTGCTTTTTCATATTTTCATATTCCTGATCCACTTCAGGAGTCGCAAATCTCAGGTACATTTCCATGGTCAGGTTAATTCCGGTCGGCGGGGCATAGGTTTCACCGATGGACTCGGCAAATTGCTTGCGATCAAACATAAATAAATCATTCTCTCCCTTTTTTAGAGAAGCGAACATTCCGCCGTCCCAATCCGTCTCAAAACGCAAAACATCACAGTAGAACGTAATCATCTTTTTCAAATCCCCAACAAATAGCCCAACATCCTTCATACTCTACTTCCTCCTCAGTAAATACAGATATCCTGGTTCCTCTTAAAACAAATTTCGCCTGATCTTCTACCTTCATGCTGAATTTCCATTTTATGGTCAGTTTATTTTAACCTATTTTCAACAAATAGTCCACACAAACTTATGATTGAGGTACTTCCAACTTTCATAGTTTATAACATAAACATGATACACAATACCAAATAGGTCCACTTAATATTTCTATTCAAAAGCAAATAAACCACTCCAAAGCTGAAGCCACATGCCGCTGTAAATATTCCTGTAAAGAAGCTCCCCTTCGTAGCCCAGTGTGCAATCCCCCAGGTTAATGCCACAACAATGCCGCCATAAGGGATGTTTTCTTTATGTAACCATTTCTCAAAAGCCCTCTGCCCAAATACGATAATTAACATAAACAGGAAAGTCTCAAAAAAGTAATAGATATATTGAAAAATGAATTTCAGCAGCCCCTTGTGTTGGAATTCCTGTAGCACCTTAGAGCCATTCCAGTCTATATAATTACTAATGATAACAAGTGCAGCACAGATGAATGTCAATATCCATTGCCACACCTTTATCTTACCTCTTTTCTCAAAAAGATTAAAACCGTACCTATGATCTGCGTACTTTACAATAAAAAACGCAGTCAAACCCCAGGTAATGCAGGTCAAAATCCAATGCATAATTGACTGGGCCACATTCCACTCATTCATCGCCCGACCATAAATCATCGGTTCTAATAAGAATGCATAGATCCCCTCAATTCCAAGTCCTGCAAAAGCACACAACGCTAAGATAAGATAATTACTTCCTTTGGCTTCTTTCCTCTTCACATTCATCCATATACCCTCCATTTCTTTTTAGTTCTGTTAATGTTTCATTTGCTTTTCTTAGTTGCAGAAAATAGGTAACATAGTATATAGTTGCCCAAATGATATAAGGGCCGGTAAATGACACAAACATATCCCGATATCCTGAAGGTGAGACCTCAATAAAATGACCTTCTATCCATACACCCAGCATAATAACACCTACCAAAAAGATGTATTGTCCTATCATCACAATAATGACCGGTATTTTCTGAAGATAGTAATGAAAGCCAAGCACTAAGGTTGCAACTACTGATATGAAGAATATTGTAATAAAATTCTCAGCGTAAAATTGGTCATTTTGACCCATCATTTTTTCTGCTATTATTTTACCGAGAGATATTATTGTATACACAGAGCATACGATCGATAAGAAATTCTTCCTGTGAATAATCTGCACTCATTTCACCTCCCTTTTCATTGTCTCCAAGTACTCATAAAATTGGTTTCGGTATGTACGATTGAGAATGACCGTTTCTTTATTTGCCAAAAGGATATTCACTCGCATGCTTAAGTCTGATTTTAGCCTGTCAATTTTATAGATATTTACGATCATCGACTTACTAATTCTAACAAAGCCAAATTCACTAAATTGATTTAATATCATTTGAAGCGAAGCATCCAACTGCCAGACGGTTTCCTTTAGATACGCAAAACATTTACGCTCAACAATTTCAAAATAATAGATCTCATTCGGGTTAATCAGCTTTATTTCTTCTTCATTTCTTCCTGTCAGAGTCTGATGATAGGAATCTATCAGCTTAATCATATGCTCCGTCTCTTGATCCATCCTGTTGTAATATAGTTCAATACGATTTTCATCTATATCATCTCTGTGATACTTAAATATCTTCATACGTTTCCTCCCTCAAATTTATTATATTACCGTATCCTTCCAATGCAATGCCCCCGTGTTTAAGTTACATTATAGCATGGCTAAGTTACAAAATATATGATTTGAACACAGACCAACATACAGAAAGCAGTTCTTCTGTCATTCACTCTCTACCAATATTGATTACGAATAATATGTTGAATTTTAGTAAGAATAACACTATAAAGATCGTAAAATATACCCTCGAAGGAGCGTAAGAAATAAATGAAGAAGAAGAAAAGCAAACTAAAAATCGTACTGATCGTGCTGGCTGCAATCATTGCTTTAGGTATCCTCGGTAATCTGTTCAGCGACGATGATACTTCAACCAATCCAAACGCATTGCCTACCACAGACCCCGCTGCCTTGACCCCTGCTCCATCTACTGAACCCGGAGCTACATCCACCATAGCACCTACAGTAGCACCAACCGCAGCGCCTACTGAAGCGCCTGTGTCAACTTATAAAAGTGGGATGTACAAGGTCGGAACTGATATCCCGGCAGGTGAGTATATCGTATTTGCAGATAATGCTATCAGTGGTTATGTTGAAATAAGTTCTTCCAGCACAGGTAAGTTTGAGGACATCATAGCAAACGAAAATATAAATTACAATACAATTATTACGATAAAGGATGGTAATTACCTCACACTATCCGGTGCCTACGCTGTTCCTTTTGATGAGGTAACGGAATTAGTTACCACCGGTGAGGGTATGTTTAAGGTTGGTAAGCATATAAAAGCCGGAGAATATAAATTAGAGTGTACAAACGGGATCAGTGCTTACTATGAAGTAAGCTCCGATAGTTCCCATAATATAAATTCCATCATTGCTAACGATAACTTTGATAATAATGCCTATATCACTGTAAAGGATGGACAATACCTTACCATATCAGGTGGTAAGATAGTCAAGTAGCAAATATAACAAAGCCGTTACGCTTTATGTGTAACGGCTTTTTCTTACCTGATTATAGGCGCATTACTTAGATGCTTTGCATCCCGTTCACTCTGATATCATCAAGCTCTTCTGCTGTTAAAACATGACTGTCATATAATCTGAGATATTCTTTTGATACCTCGCTATCAAAGATAAGGATATCATCCGAATTAATCGTAACATTTACCCCTGAGCGATAAAGCTTCTGTATAGGATGGCTTTCCATATTTTGAACCCGTCCTAATTTCACATTACTACTTGGAGTAATATTCAATCTGATGTGTTTATCAGCCAGATATTTTATTACATCGTCAGAATCCACAGCAGCTATTCCATGCTGTATTTCATCCAAATTCAGCAACTCAATTCCCTCTATAATGTCTTCAGCAGTACCCCATTCTCCGATATGGGCCTTTAGACGTAACCCATGTTCCTTCGCTATCTGATAAATTGGTATAAAATTCTCTATCGGCTGGGCAAATTCATCAGCATATAAATCAATTGAATAAAATTCTTTTCTACCCCAAAATTTTTTGAGACAATCCATCAGGTAGTCAATTGCACAATGTCTGGATAGTCCAATCTGCAATCGCAATTCAATCTCAGGGGCAATTCGCTGATTAGCATCTTGAAAAGCATGTACAAGCTCCTCAATATTATTATTGAAATACTCACCAAGTCCCCAAACATCCTCTCCGATTTCTAAGATACTTACACCGTCCGCCTTAGCTTGCACGAAGGTAGCATCAATTAATAATTTTCGCATGCTACTGCTATTGAACTTTTCACCTATATATTTTGCATTCCAGTCATGCATATCCTGCATCGAAGAAAGAACACTATCACAAGAAGGAATGTCTATACCTGTTAGCTTTCTTATATATTCACGATTTCCTCCAAGTGAAAAATGATTATGTAAATCTGCTTTCGATATTTTTCTTATAGCATCTAAATTCCTTGTTTGTAAAGCTTCAATAAAGGCTTCAGAAAATTGATCTTTCATAATTTGAACCCCACTGCACCGACTAAATTTGTTATTGCACTCATCATGCTAATCCCAACATCTCATAGGATGGATGATATAATCCTGTGGGTTCATAGAAATTATCACCAATATATTGAAATCCCAGCTTAGTTAACAGCTTTTTTGAACCGGTATTTTGCGGATGATGACCGGCATACAGCTTAGCTGTCTTTAATTCCTTAAATGCGTACTGAATAACTCTTGTTGCCGCTTCGTAAGCGTACCCCTGCCCCCAATATTTTTTCCGAAGATGGAAACCGATCTCATATGAGTGCTGTTCTGACTTAAACGGGCGTAACCCGCAACATCCAATTAATTCGTCTGTCATCAAATCAAATATGGGCCAATACTGTACCTGATAGTTCTCTTTATTACTGATTTCGACACTTAATCTATCCATGATATTTTCTTGTGTGAATACACCGGTCGCTGAGATGAATTGAGTTACATCCTTTTCTCCCCACAGCATAACTGCCAGTTCTAGATCAGCAGCGGTCCAGTAAGAAAAGCCGATACGTTCTGTATTCATAAAATACTCTCTATTCATTAGCACCATCCTTACCCGTTCAAAATTTCCTCATAAACACTGCATTTCGTGAAATGATCATTAACCATGCCTGTGGCTTGCATGAACGCATAAATGATAGTCGAGCCAACGAATTTAAAACCCAGCTTTTTCAAGTCCTTGCTGATCTGATCGGAGAGCGATGTTCTTGCAGGCAATTCTTCAATCTTCTCCCAATGTCCTATAATAGGAGTATAATCCACGTATCCCCATATAAATTGATCAAAGCTTCCGTATTCTTCTATCACTTTTAAATATAGCTTAGCATTATTTATTGCTGCATTAATTTTAAGCCGGTTTCTGATTATTTTTTCGTTATTCATGAGCTCCTCTATTTTTACTTCATCATAAAGTGCTACTTTATAAGGATCAAATCCATCAAAAGCTTCTCGGAATGCTTCTCGCTTATTCAGTACCGTCAACCAGGTAAGCCCCGCCTGCATCCCTTCTAAAATCAGCATTTCAAACAGCTTGACGTCGTCATGCACAGCTCGTCCCCATTCATTGTCATGATAGTCCATGTAAATCGGGATATTTCCGGCCCATGAGCATCTAATTTTTTCATCCATAAACTCATCCTCCTATCGAATTCGAATAGTTCCTCTCTACTACGAAAACTCTTCTGTAAAAATTATCTATTCTAATCATATCACATGAAACCTGACTATACTATGTCATATTACAAAAAAATTCGCAATCCTCGGTAAAGCCGTAACTATCCTCGGATTGCGTTTCTAATTATTATTATTACTTTGAACTAATCCCCTTATGATATCGGTGTTCACGTGCCTGTGTTAAAATATATATCCCGATAACCGGTAAAAGAAAAATCACGGTGCAAAGGATACCGATGCTAATGGACATTTTGCCGGCAATAATTCCAATCAACGGACCACCAAGGATCTGCCCCAATGCATCCACCTGACCATTGGTAGACAGTATCGTCGCCCTTGCCTGATCCTCCAAATGGTTGTTGAGCCAGGCATTGAGCAGTGGTTCATTTATTCTTCTTACCACATGAATCATCAGATAGGCACAAAGCATCCATGTAAAATTTTTGGTTAGAGCGAACACAACCAATGCGATCATATGGGTCAAGATCGACATTATCAGAACCGGTAAGCTTCCGGTCTTATTCTTTCTCTCCAGTCTCTTTACAATGAGCTGCATCCCTGCCATCGTCAGTAACATACCTACCACATTAAAAATACCAAACCAGGTGACTGCCTTGAAGCCAAATGCCTGAGGCATTACAGTGTCTTGCAGGAAATGGGCGGTGCTTAATCTGTCGTAGCCTTCACTGGATAATCCAATGCAAAAAGTTACTGCAAGCAGCAGTAGTATGATCGGATGGATACGAATATGCCGGATGCTTATCTTCAGGGTATGAACCATATTGCCAAAGGGATTCTTATCCTCCATAGCCGAGCAAATAAAGTGCTCCTCCGGCATGAAGCGGAGCAGGAATAATGCAAATAGCAGATGAAGACCACCACTTAGGAGGATTGGCATATTAATTTGAATACCTCCCGCTAACGTGCCGATAACGATACCTGCAATAGAGCCCGCCTGTCCGATTTGTGACCCCTTTATATAGATGTGATCCAGCTTTAAGTATGTGACTTCACCCGCAACCCATGCATCGGTTGCACCGCTGATAAAGGTATACCCTATCCCCCAAAGCACCTGCGCAGCTATGACTGAGTAGAAGCTTGGGACCAATCCCTCCAGTATAAAACCAATTCCCATCATTGCAATTCCAATGATGACTGATAATTTTCTACTGTAGATATCCGCCACTATACCTGTAGGAATTTCAAATATAAAGCACGCTACCTCCAGGGTAGTACCAACCAAAACCAATTGCAGAGGGTTAAGATGCAATACCTCCACCTGATAGATCATGTCTACACTAAAGACCATCCATAATAACATGGATGTTACGAATGAAAATAATAGATATGTTTTATATGCCGAGATTTTTTTCATGTTTACAACACTCCTTTTAATTTAATAGAATGCTGCCAACTGATCTTTACTTAAAAAAATACATAGCAGACTATTCCACTATGCACCTCTATCAGACTCAATCGAATATATTTTCCTAAAATCAGAAAAAAAGCCTGTGCTACAGCACAGGTTTCCAAATAAAGTTCGGATCCAAAGGCATGCATTGCGTTACTACAGTCCAAGGTAACACAAATAATCCTGACCTTATCAAGATTCCATCACCAAAGACCTACTATATAGTTCGTTAAGCAATTATGATACCTTTTCGCAATAAAACACCTTTTTTCATTAAGATTGAGTCCTTAGTAATTTTAGTATACTTTTGGAAAAAAATCAATCCCGAATTATCTGATTTATTTTAATTATTTATTCATTATCACCAAGATTCATAATGAACTATTTCTTCAATCTTCTTTCTAGGACGGGCATCCGGGGTCTCATTCGGATAACCAACTGTAATAACTCCTACTACATATTTATCGGAGGGTATATTTAAGACCGGTCTAATTTCTTCTTGGGTAAACTCCGCAACCCAACAAACTCCCAATCCTAAATTATTGGCTTGTAACAACATGTATCCTACTGATATCGAAGTATCTCTAATGATTCGTTTCACTTCATCTTGTGGACTATTATCATCTAAATATACCTCAATATCTTCTTTTATTCTACAGCGCACATCAGCAACACATACAATAAAGACAGGAGCTGTTAGCATCCATTTTTGATTATGAGAAGCCTCCATTACTCTTCGTCTAATCTCTTCAGATTTTACAACTATATAGTGCCAAGGTTGTGTGTTATTACCTGATGGAGCCAGTCTTGCACTTTCCAGTAATTCAGCTATTTTTTCATTTTCAACTTGTTTATCCATATAATTTCTTATGCTTCTACGCATTTCAATTTCTTTAATCATCTATTTGTTCCCCTATTTTATTAGTGTTTAATATCATTAATTTACATGTGTGTATCATTTCCCAATTATAACATATTTCTAAGTATTCAACTTCTTAGCTTAAATATCTACAACTATTTATTTATATAATTATTAAGGCATTCAAACAACATACTATAACCTTCTTCATGTATCACAAAGTCTTTGTCTTTGTTTATCACTGCTTGCTTAAACTCATTGTAATCAATAAACTTGACATCAGAAACTTCATCTTCTTGAAGTATTAAGGTAGTTGGATCTCCAACCCCAATTCTTCAGAAACCTCTCTTATGATAGTTTGCCTTTCGTCCTCATTGCTTTCAATGTGTCCTCCAACAGAAACGCACCACATGTTTGGACATGATTCCTTATTTGCGCTCCTCTTTTGTAGAAGTAATTCTTTTTTTGAATTGATAAACCACACCTGAATTACCCTATGGCAAATTCCTTTCTTATGTGCTTCGTTTCTTTCAATGATCTCACCGGTTTTATTGCCCTGCTCATCTAAAACATCAAAAAACTCCATCAGTTGCCTCCATGCCTGGTACTTCAAGCCAAAATTTTATCATATGGATATGATCGTTTACTTTTTTAATGATACTTCAATGATATCTTCGCTGTCTACATTTTCTTTACTATATCTTATACTTAGATATATCGTACTAAAGTCATAATCATTCTCTATATCAATAATGTCATTATCGTTATCCATAACTTTTTTATCACCTTTCGCTATTTCTATTCCGTTAATGTCCGTTCTTGAGCATAATGTGATAGCATTATCAAAAGAACTTTTAACATTCTTTTTACACACCATAACCCGACAGTCCCATTGCTTTCCTTCACTAATTAATGTTTCACCTTCATATTTTACTTTAAATTTTACTAAGTCTTCCCCATCTCTTACTAAAATCTTTCCGCTTTCAACTGACCAATCACCATTTTGTGATTCGGCTTCATTATATTTATATGAAACCGTCTTGCTGCACCCAGTGAGCATCATAATTAGTATAACTGCTAAAATAAGCCTTTTCTTCATTGAATATATCCCCTCTTCTAAATTATTTTTCCTTATAAAACCTCATATACAACTCAATTTATTCAAACAGTCGCACAAAATCCTTTCCTTGATCTTCTCTATAATCCTTTCGCAGGATCAAATTGGTAACATTATACATAATCAAAATACTTTAGTCAAACTTTTTACGCTGTCTCTCATTGATTATATCTAAGCACAAAAAAGCGCAATCCTCGGAAAACCTTGATTTTCCATGGATTGCGCTATTTGATTCTTATTAAACTACCCTTTGAATTAGTTTGTGCCGAGGATTACGCAGGCGCAAACTTCTAATAGCTCGCATGTACTTCGCGAGATTATACTCTCTTCATATATTCGCCGGATCTGGTGTCAATCTGAATCTTGTCACCCTGCTCAACGAATAACGGAACATATACAGTAGCACCTGTCTCAACAACTGCAGGCTTACTAGCACCGGTTGCTGTATCACCCTTAAAGCCGGGCTCGGTTTCAGTAATTACAAGTTCTACAAAAAGCGGAGGCTCGATAGCAAATACCTGTCCACCATGGGAAAGCATCTTAACCATCTCATTTTCCTTAACAAACTTAAGGGAGTCACCGATAGCATCCTCATTCATACCGATCTGATCGTAGGTTTCTACATTCATAAAGTGGTAAAGCTCACCATCAGAATATAAATACTGCATATCGCTTCTTTCGATATGAGCCTGAGGATATTTTTCTGTCGGGCGGAAAGTCTTTTCAACCACACCACCATTTTTAATATTCTTTAATTTGGTTCTTACAAATGCTGCGCCTTTACCCGGTTTTACATGTTGAAACTCTATAATCTGGTATACGTTATTGTCCATTTCAATCGTCAGACCGTTTCTGAAATCGCCTGCTGAAATCATACTCAAAACTCCTCCTTAAAATT
>JAEZKU010000003.1 GCA_023436065.1 Bacillota bacterium | reverse complement strand
GACATACATTAGGCCGTCTCTCTTCAGAGATCGCAGCAATTTTAAGAGGCAAGAATAAGCCTACTTTTACACCTCATATTGACACAGGTGATTATGTAATAGTTGTTAATGCAGACAAGATCAAGGTTACTGGCAAGAAGCTGAGCCAGAAGATTTACTACAAGCACTCCGATTATCCGGGTGGTATGAGAGAGACTACTTTAGCTGAGATGCTGGCTAAGGATTCCGCTGAGGTAATCAGAATTGCAGTAAAGGGAATGCTTCCGAAGGGACCTTTAGGAAGAGACATGATCACTAAGTTACATGTATATTCTGGTGCTGAGCATGCACACGCTGCGCAGAAGCCGGAAGTATTAGAGATTAAATATTAATATTGAGGTTGGAAGGAGGAAATAACATTGGCTAAAGCAAAGTATTATGGAACCGGAAGAAGAAAAAGCAGCATCGCAAGAGTTTACCTTGTACCCGGTACAGGCAAGGTTACTATAAATAAAAGAGATATGGACAACTATTTCGGATTAGAGACCTTAAAACTGATCGTTCGTCAGCCCCTTGTTATTACTGAGACTCAGGATAAATTTGATGTAATAGTAAACGTTAAGGGTGGCGGTTTCACCGGTCAGGCTGGTGCAATCAGACACGGCATCTCCAGAGCATTATTACAGGCAGATGCAGACTATCGCCCCGCTCTCAAGAAGGCAGGCTTCTTAACAAGAGATCCTAGAATGAAGGAAAGAAAGAAGTACGGCTTAAAGGCAGCGAGACGTGCACCACAGTTTTCAAAGAGATAGTATTATCTGCGTCATCGACGCATTCAAAAAGACTCCCGGAAGTTTACTTCCGAGGAGTCTTTTTTGCATGCGTCGTGACATAGTCATCTGAGATGACCGAGATGAAGCGAAGCGAAATCGAGGTTATCTCAGAATGACGCAGATAATACGTAGCAGTGCAAGAGATGACCGAGGAAATGCGAAGCATTTTCGAGGTTACCTCTTGCAATTCGCAAGTAACTGCGTGCTGTCGCAAAAAGACTCCCGGAAGTTTACTTCCGAGGAGTCTTTTTTGATTCACCGATACTGCTGAATACTAAAATCGAATATTCAATTCATGTCAAAAAAATCACGTTTCATGCAGCGAAGGTTTTTTAGGGTAGATTAATGATAGAATGAATATAAGGATTTGTGACCTTATTTCTTAACCAATAGAATCAATGGAGGAAAACTATGAAAAAACGATTTATAGGCATATTGCTCACTCTGTGTATTGCGCTTACCCTGTTGCCGACAACAGAACTGGCAGCTGGCTCACCTTGTGTGTTTCAATCACTAACCGGCAGATATGAAATTTTTTCATCCAAAGGGTTTTCAGGAATCCCCGCAGATACCTTTACAGTTGGCGAAAGGTTCGAAAACATCAGGGCTACAATAGGGTACTTCTACAGCGGCGCAAATACAGCTCACTTTGGCTACAACCAAAAATGGTGGCTAAACGGTATGCCACTGGAAGAAGGGTACAAATTTACCCAGGTAGGGTATTTCACCTTGACATTACAATGTGAAATGACGGATTCGGAATACAAAAAATGGAAACAAGCTGCGGATAAAGGCGGGTATAAATTTCCATCATCTAAAACCGTTGTTTGTTCTATGAAGGTTGGTGTATTACCGGATGTTGACTGGCATAACATTCGCGAGTTCACCCTCACTAAGTCAATGTCTAAGACGACCTACCGCCAAGGAGCAGATGCGTTTGACCCGACGTCAATTGTAGTCCGTGCCGGTATAGGCGCATCTGGCAAAAAACTCAAATACCAAAACTTAGATTGGGATGATCTTACCTACTATGCCGGGGCACGTGGAATGAAATCTAAAGAGGACGGTAATCAGATCACTAAGGGCTATCGTTTCTGGGTACCGGGAGAGAAAGACCTGTGGGTAGTCGTTGGGAACCAGAGCATTGTCATTCCGTTTACGGTAAAGCCATTTGTTACTTCTGTTAAAGTGACTGACGAACCTGATGCGGATAGCTCGACCTTCTCCACTGGTGACTACTCCGTTAAGGCTAAGTATAAGGATGGAACTACAGAGGTACTTGGTGGCGACTGTCTCAACATCTCGGTCGGAGGTCAGAAAATGTATCAAGGCGGCGAATATGCAGTCCCTTCCGGTACTTCCACTGTTAAAATAAGCATGGGTGATTTTTCTGTCGAACGTAAATTGACAGCTCCGAAAAAAAACGAAGCGACACCAACACCGTCAGCACCTAGTAACGCCAACGCCACTGTTATCGAATCCGGCGATTACTATATGAAAGTCGGTGACAGATGGGTTTACCCTGATGGTGGATATAATTACTGGCTCATTCTATCGGACAAAAAGCCTGATAAACCATTTAAGGTTACGCTCGTAGGCGAAGATAAAGACAAGGGACCTGAATATACAATTGAGTATTGGGACCGTTATGTGGTATGCAGTAATGCGTGTGCAGCGGATCTGCAATTGCATGCGGATATTAACAAACTTACGTATAGAATCAACACCTATAAAAAGTCCGGTTTCAGCACTATAAGGGTTTACACAAACCAAAGTTACCTTGTAAAAGGAACAGGCAGTGGAGTATTCGCTGAAGTCTCAAAGGGTTCCGCTCCCGAATTATCAAAAATCGTCTTCATAAAAGACTAATACGCTCCTTAACCTTGGTTAGCGGCAGCAACACTGGGATTATTACATTTATAAATAATATTCAGAACCTCACAGGACCTTTGTCCTGTGAGGTTTTTATGTCTCCTGTAAACCCTTAAAATACGGCTCTATGTCAAGGAACAGTGTGTATTACCGTCATTCTGTATGCTATGTGATTTTATATGCATGCAATTTATGGAATACGGAGGACCTGCCCATCTGTTATGACAGTGCTGCCAAGTTTGTTTATTGACATTATCGCCTGTGCTGTTGTTCCGAAGCTCAATGCAATACCGGGCAAAGTATCGCCTGCAACAACAGTATAAAGTCTATACGAGGTCTGCCCCTGCGTGAGCGATGCCATTATCCCTCGTGCTATAGCGTTCGCATATGCATTAAAGTTTGTATCGAACAGTTGATTATCTCTTATATTCGTGATGAATCCCATCTCAAGCAGCATAGCCGGTGCAACGGTATTTCGAAGCACGGCATAATTTGCCCTTAAAACACCCCGGTTAGTCTGAACACCGGTATCAGTAATATTATCGCTCACTTGAAACCCATAGCCTGCCGTCCTTGCCGGTGCTGATGTGTAAATAAATGTACCTACACCATTCGCATTAGGATTTGTGCTGGAGTCCCTATGGAAAGATACGAACAAATCAGCGTGATTGCGATTTGATATATTACTTCGTTCACTAAGAGAAACATCTACATCGGTGCTACGCGTCATAACAATATTTACACCTTTTGACGCCAGAATATCACGGACAGCGAGAGCAAGACGAAGGTTATCGTTTTTTTCTAATCGCGTACCATATACCGCACCTGGGTTGCCGCTACCGCCATGACCGGGGTCAAGCACTACTGTTTTGCCAAGAATAGAGGGCGGAGTCGTGCCTGATGGGATTTTCAGTACCTGCCCAACAGTAATAATGTCGCTTGTGATCCCCCCGATATTTCAAACAATTATAAAAAGAGTAATTATTAACATAGCCAAGCCATATACTTATTTTGGGTAATACAAAATAATTTTTTTAGGAGGATAGGCTATGAAAATCAAGAAACTAATCTCAATTATGCTAATAGTTGCGCTAACATTACCCATGAATAATTTTACAACCGCAAGCGCAGCTAAAAAACCTGCTTACCTGACAATTATGTCACAGGAAAGCAATGGATGGGTAAGGAATTTTAACCCGCTTATTAACAATGCGTTACACGCTTCCTTGGGATTTATGTTTGAGCCATTGGTTATTTTTGATAGCTTCAACAATAATAAGGAAACACCATGGCTTGCTGAAAAGATTGTTACAGAGCCTGACTTTAAAACTCTTACAGTATATGTACGAAAAGGTGTTAAGTGGAGTGATGGTAAAGACTTTACTGCAAAGGATGTTGCATTTACCTTCACTTATACCAAATCACATCCGGAGATCGATAGAAATGGTGACTGGGATCACAATGGTGTTAAGGGAAGAATTGCTTCTGTGAAAATTGTTGACGATTATACAGTTAAAATCGTCATGAAAGTAGCAAATCGTTTCGTGCGTAACAGTTTATTCTTCCAGCGCTATATGTTACCGGAACATGTTTATTCGAAGGTGAAAGATCCTGCAACCTATGTGGACAAAAACCCTGTAGTAACAGGCGCATTCTCGAAGGTTAAATCATTTAAACCGGAAATGATTGTACTTGATAGAAATCCCAAGTATTGGAATGCTAAAAATCTTAGTGTAGATCAACTTCGTTTCCCGCAGTTTAATGGCAATCAGGCAGCACTTTCCTTGCTTCAAACAGGAGCTGTTGACTGGGCACATATCTTTATACCGGACGCAGAAAAGAACTATGTTCAGGGCGACCCGAACAGAAAATTCTGGTACGGCAAAAATGATGGTGTAAGACTGGCATTCAACTTTATGGATGAAAATGCTGATACCTTAAAGGCATTTAAGGATGTTAATTTCAGAAGAGCTGTATCCTTATGTGTTGATCGTAAGGGTATCATAGATTCAGCTGTATATGGATATCTTTCAAAGGATGTTCCTCCTGTAACAGGTTTACCACCGGCATTATTGGGGTACTCTGATAAAACTGCACAGGCTGAATTAGCAAAGTATGCGAAGTATGACATTAACGCAGCGAAGAAGATCTTAACAGATGCCGGATACAAGGATGTTGACAAAGATGGCTTCTTAGAGAACCCGGATGGTACCAAGCTTGCATTCGAAATTACATCACCTGCAGGCTGGACTGATTGGAACGATGGCGCTGCAATTGTCGCTGATGGGCTCAAAAAAGCAGGCGTCAATGCAACAGCAAAAGCAATAGATCTTGCAATGTATATTGAAAGCTGGAAATCCGGTAAGCATGATATTCTTTACGGCGGATATGGTATCTCCGGAGATCCGTATCGCTTCTACTTTGATACAATTGGTGACCAATCAAGAATCAAAACAGATACCTGGTGGACAATTACCATGAATAACTATGCCAACGATGAGATGACAGCTTTAATTGCCAGCATGCCAACTGCTAAAAATGCTGAATTGAAAATGATCACAGCTAAGATAGAACAGCATTTTGCAGAAAATATGATCAACGTTCCGTTATTCTACAATGGAAACTGGTTTGTTTATAACACAAGCAGATTTACCGGCTGGGCTACGGAAAACAATGTGGTATGTAATCCTGCAAATGTTCAACATGACTCAAAGCTTTTACAGCTTATGCTCTTAAAGCCTGTAAAGAAATAATTCATTAGTCAATCAAGTGTGGCATAAGTTTTACTTATGCCATACTTGATATATAGATGATTCAACTTATAAACTGTGCTCTATTATTTCAGAGTTCTATAGATTGCTTTCATAATTTTCGTATCTTTATAAAGACCATATGCTTGGAGGTGAAGATTGCTTTGAAATATATTTTAAAGAGGTTATGGTTTTATATCTTAGCGTTCTTTGGGGCTTTGGCCGTAAACTTTTTTCTTCCACGTATGATGCCGGGAAATCCTGTTCAGATGTTCTTGTCTAACCTTTATAGATCAGGAGGAGTTGTTGATAATGCAACAATAGCTGCGGTAGAGAAATTATTTGGTTACGATACCCACACACCTGTTATCATAAGCTTCTTTCGATATATAGCAAGTATATTTAAAGGCGACTGGGGAGTTTCTTTTACTTTTTTTCCACAGACGGTATTGGAAGCTACGGGACGTGGAGTGAGATGGACGGTATTCCTTCTGGGAACAGCATTGATTCTTGGATTTGTGATAAATACATTGCTTGGTATTCTCGTTGCATGGAAACGAGGAAGTAGACTCGATACAACCTTAACAGTTGGCGGACAGATTGTAGCTAATATTCCGTCGGTTGTTACTGCGATTATTTTAAGCATTGCACTTGCCTTTACGGATATATTTCCGAGAGGTTATGCAGTTACTCCGCTTTTTGTACCTGACAATGTCTTTCAATACATAGGGGATGTTGCTTATCATGCATTCCTGCCCGTTCTTGCAGTTATTATTACGGGTGCCGGAGGAATTATGGGCATGAGAGCCAATATGATTAACCAGCTTGGTGAAGATTATATCGTGATGGGAATTGCCAAGGGTGTGCCTGATCGAAAAATCATGTTTGGCTATGGTGCAAGAAATGCGCTTTTACCGGTTGTAACATCACTTGCGATGCAGATCGGTTTTATATTTGGTGGCTCATTAATTATCGAACAGGTCTTTAATTATCCCGGTTTAGGACAAATCATGGTCATGGCAATAAGCAGACGTGATTATCCACTGATGCAAGGGATACTTCTCATGACAACAATCGTGATGCTTACAGCCAACTTTATTGCTGACATCAGCATTATGATCCTGGATCCAAGAACGCGAAGACAAGGTGTGAATGGAAACTGATTGAAAAAGGAGACAGTGAGTATATGAAAAAAATATGGAATAGTAATATAATGCGATTTTTCAGAAATAGTCCCAAAACAAGTATTGGAGCTATTCTGGTTCTTGTCATCCTTCTCCTTACTATTGGGGCAAATTTGTTTACGAATATTGATCCGACCCATCGGTTTGCTGACGAATATCACAGTTTGCCTTCTCAAACGCATATCTTGGGTACGACTCAATTGGGTAACGATGTATTCGCTCAAACCCTGTATGGAGGCCGTATATCAATCCTGGTAGGTATATTTGCAGGAGTTCTTACGGTGTTTTTGGGAATCATTTTTGGAATCAGCTCGGGCTATTTTGGAGGATGGTATGATAACGTAATAACAACATTTATTAATATGATTATGGTCATCCCCAATATAGTCCTGCTGCTTATTGTTGCAGCACTGCTAGATGGGGTATCACCATTCCTCATTAGTGTTATTATCGGGTTAACGTCCTGGCCCTGGAATGCGCGTGTACTTCGTGCCCAGACTATGAGCTTGAGGAACAGAGAATTCGTTTACTCTGCTGAAACATTGGGAGAATCAAAGCTTAGGATCCTTTTTATCGAGATTATGCCAAATATGCTCTCTATCATCAGCTCCGCCTTTGTCAGCACACTCATTTATGCGATTATGGCTAGTGCTACTCTTGAGTTCATTGGCTTCGGTGACCCACTTTCGTGTACCTGGGGAATCATGCTCTTTAATGCAAATAAATCCGGAGCCCTGACCAGCGGCGCATGGTGGGAATTGCTGGGCCCGATTTCCGGAATAGTATTATTTGGTGTAGGACTTACCTTAATCAACTTCTCCATCGATGAAGTATCGAATCCTAAATTGAAAGCGCAGAGAATTATGAGGGCCTATTATAAAGTGAAAAAAATACAGGAAAAGAATATGAAAAAAATAAGTTTGAACAGCATCAAATAGGAAGGAGGAACTGAAGATGGGTGACCTATTAACGGTAAAAGGGCTTAGTGTTGATTATGTGACTGCAAAAGGGGGACATGTCAGAGCTGTAGACAATGTCAGCTTTTCTATAAAAGAGGGTCAAAGCTTTGGATTAGCGGGGGAATCCGGCTGCGGAAAGAGTACAATTGCTTTCTCGCTTATGAGATTACACAGGCCGCCTGCGTTAATATCAGATGGGCAAATTATTGTTGGAGGAAATGATATCGTACCTATGACAGAAGATAAGGTTCAGCAATTGCGCTGGAGTGAGATATCCATGGTATTTCAATCGGCCATGAACTGTCTGAATCCCGTAGTAACAATGGAAAAACAATTTTTTGAAATATTTAAGTATCACGGAATTACCAATGACAAAAAGGTTGCCAGAAAAATGGCTGAAGAGCTGTTATCCTTTGTCGGAATCCCGGCGGAAAGGTTAAAGGATTATCCTCATCAGTATTCAGGTGGTATGCGTCAGAGAGCAGTGATCGCTATGGCACTTGCACTTCGACCAAAGCTTCTTATCCTGGACGAACCTACTACTGCGCTTGACACTGTAGTACAAAGGGATATTTTACAGTGTATTTACGACCTGAAAAAGGAATTAAAATTCTCCATTCTATTTATTACACATGATATCAGTTTGATGATGGAATTTTGCGACACAATAGGGATTATGTACGCCGGGAAGATCGTAGAACAGGCTTCTGCAGAGAAGCTTCTACATAATCCAAGACATCCCTATACCTACGGCTTAAAAAACTCATTTCCTTCTTTAAAGGGAGAAGTTAAATATATGGAAGGAATACCCGGAACTCCATTGGATCTGAATGCCATTCCTACGGGTTGCAGGTTTCAAGCCCGTTGCTTTAGAGCATGTGATGACTGCTTTACGAAAGAGCCGGAGATTAGAACCACGAAGGAGGGGTTCTTTTATTGCCATAATCCATTAGAGGTTGGAGGTGTAAAATGAAAGAAGCAAAGCAAGCAATATTAAGTGTCAATCATGTTGTGATGGATTTTAAAATCGGTGGAAAGTCAGTCCTGTCAAAGAAGAGAACCCTGCGTGCTTTGAACGATATCACTTTTGATTTATATAAAGGGGAAGCGTTAGCGATTGTTGGTGAATCAGGCTGTGGAAAATCTACGATATGCAGGGTGGCTATGAAGTTTTACAATCCAACGTCGGGAACTATGACTTTTGAAAATAAAGACATTCATAAATTGAAGGCTCAGAAATTAAAAAGCTATCGTCAAAAAGTGCAGATGATTTTCCAAGACCCTTTTTCCTCACTAAATCCATTACATAATATCTATTATCATTTGGAGAGACCATTGAAACTATATCATCCTTCAGACAAATTAACCATGAAGAAGAAAATGGATGAGTATTTGACTTTGGTAGGGCTGGTTCCTCCGGAAGAACAGGGTAGCAAAAATCCTCATCAGCTGTCCGGTGGGCAAAGACAAAGAGCATATTTAGCAAGAATATTGGCTGTAGGTGCAGAGGTTATCTTTGCGGATGAGCCAACATCAATGCTGGACGTATCAATTCGGTTGGGGATTCTAAACCTTATGAACAAATTGAAAAAGGAAAATAACAAATCCTTTATTTATATTACGCATGATATAGCTACTGCACGGTACTTTGCTGATCGAATTATTGTCTTGTATGCCGGTCATATGGTTGAATGGGGTGATGTCGATAAGGTTATTGTTCATCCTGCACATCCATATACAAAGCTTTTAGTTACTGCCGCTCCGGATCCGGAAAGAGAAGGAGTCGTAGAACTGCCGGTATTAAAGGATAAAGAATCAGAAGTTACTTTTTGGACACCGGAAAGCAAAGGATGCCCTTTTAAAAGCCGTTGTCCTGTCGCCGAAGAGAGATGTTCGAAGGAATTGCCAGAGGTAAGAGAAGTTAGCGATGGACAATTTATCAGATGCTTCCATTTCTCAACATGAGTCGCATATAGACATCAGCGTCATTGGCGTATCCCAAAAAGACTCCGGGAAGTTTACTTCCGAGGAGTCTTTGAATTTCTTCCCAGCTATTAACTAGTCTTCGTCTGAAATTCAAACGGGTATGTGATACGATAAGTATCGTATCAGGTCTTCCTGATCTCATACTGTGTATTGATCACCAGCCATAATGGGTGGAAATAGTTCATGATATTCCATAAACCAATCCCCTCAATCCCATAACTCTGGAGTATTTTTAAGGCGGAGTCTATACTATATAATCCAATAAGGAGCTTGTCGTTACAATAGATAATTGAGTAGGAGGTGTTAATGTAGTACCCCAGTTATAGGATAAGAAAAGTATTCCATCAGCAATTCTACCAAAGTCACTATAATTAATCTGCTCGAAGGTGACTTCGATTCCATTATAGCTTAACCCCGGATTGAATGTTAGAAATACTAAGTAACCTGCCTGGTGAAAGCTGTTAGTAGCCTTAGTTAAAAAGTTCAGAAAAAGCGACTGATTGGAGGCAGTAATAAGTTGAAAAGCCAGATTAATTCCGTTATAGCCCTTAGCTTCTACTGTATTGAGAAGAGTTTCGATTAAGGTGTCTTGTGCCTGTGCATCGTTCAGAAATCCAAATACGACATTCGCATCGATCTCTCCGGTTTCCGAAAATGCGGTTACTACCAGAATAGGTGCTACCCCATATGCCTTCGCTGTCTCAATCACGGGAATATCATCATCATCTCCAATTAACTCACCATAGCGGCCTAAACGGTAATTAATGATAGGAAGGTAAGTCAGGCCTGGTAACGTCATTGCCAAGGTTTGTTTACTGATATAGGGATATGTATATCCGGCAATCAGTAGATATCCCAGGTTATTATCATAGCTTATAACCAATGTTTCCCCCGGATGGAGATATTCTCTTCCTGCAAGAGTGGGATTGTTTCTCAACAGCTGCAGAACAGTTACCTGGAAATAATTCGCTATTCCTTCCAGGGTATCCCCTTCCTCTACGGTATAAGTCTGGGTAGGATGCGTGATGACGAGAGCCTGACCTATGACAAGAGCATATTGTCTACTAATTCCGTTTTCCATAATTAATCGTTCTGCTGAAATTCCGAATTTAAGGGCAATGGATTCAATCGTGTCGCCCTCCTGTACCAGATATATCTCCATACGAAACCCCTAATGTGCATTTATACTATTATATGAACTATTCTATGTTATGTTATGATATGTTATATATAAGCACATTTTCATAAAGCTGCATTATTATAAATAATATTCAGACCCTCACAGGACCTTTGTCTTGTGAGGTTTTTAAGTCTCCTGTAATCCCTTGAAATACGGCATTTTACTCAACTGGCTTATCGGTATAAAAAAGGTATTAAAAATACTATTGACAAATTGATAATCTGTGCATATACTGTATATAATGATATATACAGTATATGCACAGATTTTATTTATGACAATAGAAGGTGAATAAAGCATTCTTGCTATTGTCTATTCAATGGAGGATCATATGGAATACGCTTTTGAGATTACGAATATGTATAAGCGCTTGGATGCCTTTGAATTGGGTAGTATCAATATGAAGCTGGAACCGGGATACATTATGGGACTGGTGGGGCCGAACGGAGCAGGAAAGACGACATTGTTGCTTACCCTTCTTGGATTATATCAGCCAAACGAGGGTTCCATCCAGGTCTTCGGATATAATATGAAGGAACAAGAGAAGGAGGCTAAGGTCCGGATTGGGTTCGTACTGGAGGAGAATCCATTCCTTGAATATTATTCAGCGAAGGATAATGCAAGGATGTACGGAGGCTATTATCCGCGATGGGATCAGAAGACCTTTGAAAAATACTGCAAACAGTTTGAAGTAAACATTAAGAAACCCCTAAAGAAGCTGTCGAAGGGAAACCTGATGAAATTCCAGTTGGCCTTTGCTTTGTCCCATAATGCCAGACTACTGGTGTTTGATGAACCGACCTCCGGGCTGGATCCGGTGTTTCGAAGAGAACTGACAGAAATCATGTGTGATATCATATCCGAGGGTGATCGTAGTATTATATATTCTACCCATTTGACTGAGGAGCTCGATAAGATCGCGGATTTCATTACCTTTATCTATAATGGGAAGCAGCAATTTTCCTCCTCGAAGGAGGAGCTGATGGAGCAATATGGTCTTGTGAGGGGTTCTGCAAGGGATATTGCAGCACTGGAAGCAAAGCTTATGGTTGGAAAGCGTATTACCGAGACGACAGCGGAAGCACTAGTTAGAAGAGAGGATACTGTGGCTTTCAATCATTTGACGATAGTACAGCCAACCATAGAGGATATCATGTATTATACTTTAAACGGTATCTAGAGATAAGCTGATGATAAGAGATACCGACTTGCGGCATCTGCTGCAAAGCAACATCATGACGGGGGGCATGAAAAATATGACAAGGATTATTTTGCGAGAACTGTATTTGGATATCAGGAGCATGTTCCGTGGCTGGAAATTGATTTTTTCCTTAGCATTTCTGGGATTTATCATTATCATGTACTTGATGGATGATGTAGGAAGTATTGAATATAACTTAATGTTATATTCGATCATAGGCACAACCTTGATGAAATCAAAAATTAATAAGTTATATTTTCTTCTGCCAATGGAGAGAGGGGATAGAAAAAAATATTTAGTACTAAAATGCTTAGGGATACTCCTCTATCATGTGCTTTTATATTTTGCAGTGATCCTCTTGGTTACCCTGCATCAGGATTCCAACTTTGCTCAGGAAATATTGGTCATGTTATGCTATTATATACCGGTGATTATTGGCTGCAGCTCAATTAATATAGGAAGCAATTATAACTGGGGAAGAGGCAGGAATAAAAGCATAGATGAGAAATATAAAAGAAGAAATGTTTACGCAATTCTTTTGGTAATAGTTCCGATGGTGAATGCAGTAATACGGTATATCATATATCCGGAAGTTAAACTTCAGGGAATATGGCTGGTGGTCGTAACAATGCTTTCATATTTCCTGGTATTGAGCAGCCTGCTGCTTCAATTGTCGATCCTTCGGTATACGGAAATAAGTGAAGAGAATGTCAGGAAGGTCGAAAAAGTATTTTAGTGATCAAGTTAGGAGAAAGAGATGCTTTATACAGGAATAAAAGGGTATTTAAAAAGGCTTATGATTTATTTTAAGGGCTGGAGAATATTGATTCCCGTTCTAATAACCTTATATTTGCTTGTAGTGGATCAGTCTACAAACTATCTTATCAGTTATAATATCGCATATGTACTTTGGATCTTATATTACTCACAATCTGCTTCAAACAAATCGAAGGAGTGGAGAATGCTGTGCTTACTCCCCTCTAATGCGAGACTTCGCTTCGTTCATATGGTCACTGAGGCAATCGGCATGACCGTAATCCTTACTTTATGGAGAAGCTGTATCTATATGATAGAACTACTTCTGAACCTGTGTACCTTACAGAGAGCAGCTCATCGATTTTTTGGGATGGATCTCATCATAATCATGCTGATCTCAATCATGTCGAGAGTAGTTTCGAGTAAAGCAAATATTAGTAAAATTAAGAATAAGCCGATATATTATACGGTGTTTGTCGTAGGTTCCATACTGTTATGTACCCATGTTATATTATTTATTCTGAATATAGAACAGGTTTGGTTGAGTGTAGCCTTTACGTCCTTAGCTTATTTAAGCGTAGCAGCTATGTGGTGTGTGTTGCTACGGGGGTTAAGGGTTTGGAATTTTAACTATGAAACCATGATGGCCGGGTTGGTGAAACAGAAGATACTGTAACAGGAAGGAGGTAATAGCTTTGAACATTGTATTTTCAAGTACCAGTAATGTACCGATTTATGAGCAGATTATTAATCAGATTAAGCTTTCGATCATCAATAAAGAGTTATTGCCTAATGAACCGCTGCCTTCGATCCGTAATCTCGCCAAGGATTTACAGATAAGTGTCATTACTACTAAGCGGGCCTATGAGGAGCTGGAAAAGGAGGGACTGATCTACTCGGTTCCGGGAAAAGGTTTCTACGTCAGTGAACAGAATACCAGTATGCTGTCGGAGAAGAAGATTGCACTTCTGGAGCAGCAGCTGGCAGACTTAATCCTGGAATGTCGGGCGGTAGGTCTGGAAGCGAAGGATATTAAGGATATGATTGATATGCTTTATGAAGAGGGGGAATAAAGCATGCGAGAAGCAGAGAATATGGTTCTGACCGTGCAGGGACTGCGTAAGAAATTTAAGGATTTTGAGATAAAGGATGTCAACTTTTCCGTACCCGCCGGGTATATTATGGGCTTGATCGGAAGAAATGGTGCCGGGAAAACTACAATTATGAAGCTGATCCAGAATGTGATCGTAGGGGATGGAGGAACAGTAACCGTCTGTGGCTATGACAACCGCAGACAGGAGATTAAGGCGAAAAATAACATTGGATTTGTTGCAGACCATTGTCCCTTTATGAAGAAGTATACCCTGCTTGAGAATGCCGTATTATTCGGTAAATATTATAAAGACTTTGAGATGGAGCTTTTTCATTCTTACCTAAGAAGATTTCAGCTTAAACCGGAACAGACTCTATTATCCCTGTCGAAGGGAATGGAATCTCGTTTTGAGTTGGCATTCGCACTGTCCCATCATCCGAGGCTGCTGATCATGGATGAACCGACGGATGGACTTGATCCAATCTTTCGAAGAGAATTCCTGCAGCTGTTGCAGGAGCTGATTTCCGACGAGAAGATGGGGATTCTGTTTTCAACCCATATCACAAGTGACTTAGACAAGGTTGCTGACTATATCACTCTGGTAGATCAGGGAAGCGTTGTGTTGTCACAGGACAAGGAAGCTTTATTGGAGCGATATCTGATCATCAGAGGAGAGAAGGAACTGCTGCATAGAATACCTAAGGAGCTATTCATTGCTGTACGCAGACATCAGCATGGCTTTGAAGCAATGACGGAGAGCTATGGACAGGTCAAAACATACCTTAATCTGACGGATCAGGTGGCTTGGCAGCAGGCGACACTTGAGGATATGATGTATTATTTCAGTAAAAGGAGCAAATCGGATGAATAGACTTAAGGCATTTGATCGGGCTTTATTTGGCAGACGGATCGGGACCATCAGTAGCATAGTGATTCTTGATGTGATCTGTCTCTTAATCGGTCCATTTTTCGGACAAATGAGCTTTATGAATATGAGCAGTGTTCTGATTGTCATCAATATGCTGAATACCTGTTTTCTCTATCACAGCTATATTATTGCTATGGGTGATACGAGTCTGGAGCTCATCACGGAGAAGATTGTGTATTATCCTACTACCAGAGGGCGCTTTCTTTGGAATAAATACATAAAAACCCTGATATTCGTTGCTGTACAGCTTCTGCTGGCGACGTCCTGTCTGGGTCTGGGGTATTTGGCTTCTAATTGGGTGATGGACATCAGCCGGTTTATCGGTGGCCTTCTTTTGGTATATGCAAGCATTCTGTTAACCTCGGGAATGGCAATCCTTGTAATGCACTTCGCTCCCCTTGGTCTCTATGCAGCCCTCCTGCTTTTTTATCCGTTAACCCTGATGGCAAAAGCGCTGGAGCACATCCATTCTCAGCTGAATCTAACCCAATCGAAGGAGGCAGGCTTCGCGGTTATCACTGCGGCTGGAATATTCATTGTCTGGATACTGATGCTTTGGCTGGGTGTAAAGATATATGAGAAGCAGACCTAAGGTAATCAAACCTGGTACTATAAGGCAAGCCAACAAGGACTAACACTAGGGCTTCCTAATCTCATACTGTGTATTAATCACGAGCCACAGCTGATGGAAATAGTACATGATATTCCAGATACCATAACCCTCAATGCCATAGCTTCGAAGTATTTTGATCGAAGAGTCAATGCTTCTGGCATCCTTGAGCCATACGATATGCGAATTACCAAGCAGATCACTATATTCAAAGTACGCCGACAGTGAGGCTTCGTCATAGCGAATGACTGAATTAGTCTGCACGGCTAAGGATATGGCAGAAGAGTAGTTCAGGGCATTCGCTCTGCTCTCGCCCACTATATATGGAAGCTGCCAGTCATAGGCTATGGTTGGAAGTGCGATTCTGATCTTTTCTACAGGCATCTGTGCCAATATATATTCCAGGAAAGGAAGCAGGGATGCGATCGAGTATTCTATGGGAGGACTTGTGGTAGTGCCCCAGCTATAGGATAAGAACAATATCCCGTCACATTGTTCTGCAAAGGCCTCGTAATTAATTCTCTCGAAGACTAATTCAGTACCGGTGAAGTTTATGCCCGGATTGAGCGTTAGGTATACGGAGTAGCCGGCAGGATGCAGGACGTTTGATACATTCGTCAAAAAATCCAAGAAATATTGCTGGGTTGAGGTATTGATAAATTGAAAAGCCATATTTACTCCTACATAGCCCTTTTCTTCTACGATAGCGAGCAGGTTATTGGCAATCTTTTTCTGTAATTCGGGATTCCTGAGAATTTCATATGCTGCTTCCGGATTGGCCTCACCGGTTACCGAAAATGTAGTTACCACTAAGGTGCTGCCCACTCCGAAGGCCTTTGCGGTCTCAACAACAGCAATATCATCATAACTACCGTTCAGATTACCTTCAATGGTCATGCGGTAATTGAATACAACCAGATAAGTAAGGTACGGCAGGGTCATCCTAAGGGTGACATCACTGATAAATGGATAACAATAGCCTGCCACCATAAGGTTACCCATATTATTGTCGTAACTGATCACGATAGTCTCACCCGGATAGATATATTCTCTTTCGGCTAACCAGGGATTATTTCTAAGCAGCTGCATCACTGTAACCTCATGAGCCGCAGCAATCCCCTCCAGTGTATCACCGTCCTTTACAATATAAACAGCAGTAGGCTTTGTGATCACCAGTGTTTGACCAACTGCGAGAGAATAAGGTGAGGTTATTCCATTATCAATAATCAGACGATCTGATGAAATACCGTATTTTTGGGCGATGGAAGTTATGGTATCCCCCTGTTGTACTACATATATCTCCATGACAGACTCCTAATCAATATTTATATCAACATTATATGTGGCATATTTACCTCTTATTATACTATTAAGAGGAAAGCTGTATGAGATACGCAGACCGGCTATGTTGAGGGGACATTTTTTGATGATAGGAGGAAAGTAAAGGCTGGCAGCGTCAGGATATGACTTGACAGGCTGATAGCTGTGAATGCTATAATGGCCTATGGAGTGTGATGATATGGAGCAGGAAATTGATGAAATCAATAAGATAATACATCTGAAATGCACCGAGGAAGAACGGGAAAAGGTATTAGCAGAATTATCTGCTTATCTGTATGATTATCAGTTCAATTTTATCATAGAAGAAACTAAAACCGAGCCAGCTTAGTTCTAATGGGAGCATCCTGATCATATGGCAACCTGAGGTTGCCTAATTGTTATTCCCGGTTGGTAGCAAATACTGCTGTGAAATGGTATCCTCTTCTTATAAGAAAAAGGGAGGAGTAAACAGATGGAATATCAGATTGAATTGGAGAGTGTTTATAAGCAGTTAGGAGATTCGGGGATAATTGTCCTTGCGACCTCCTTGGAGGATATCCCGACAGCAAGATCGATGAGCTATGTTGTGGTAGATGGAAAGATATGTTTCCAGACAGAATCGGTGATGGAGAAGGCGGTACAGATGAAACAGAATCCGAACGTTGCCTTGTGCCAGAATAATATTGCGATAAAAGGCACGGCAAGCTGCAGGGGAAGGATACTGTCAGAGGAGAATGCAGTGATCATGGAGCTGTATAAGAAGAGACACAGGGGCTCCTACGATAACTACTCCCATATGGAGAAGGGCGAGCTCTACGAGATCACTCCTGACTTCATTACCGTGTGGACCTATATCGAGGGCGAGCCGTATCGGAAATACATCGACTGCAGGCAATCGAAAGCCCGGATGGAACACTACGAACATTCGAAATGATTTGTAAGAATAGTGCTCCTAATCCTCCGATTCAATAAAATAAATTATATTAAGGAGGATTATACTATGAAACGTAATTGCAGTCTTGAGGATATTTCAGACGGAAAATTGTACGGCATCGAGGATCTGGTGGAGGCAAGCTGTAACGGCTGTAAGGGTGCCGCGGTCTGCTGTCACGGGATGGGAAGCTCTATTATCCTTGATCCGCATGATATATACAGACTTACTACTGATCTTAACAAGAGCTTTGAGGAGCTTTTAACAGATAGAATAGAGCTTCATGTGGTGGACGGAATCATACTGCCTAATTTAAGGATGGTTGGGGAGGAGGAAAGCTGTGCTTTTCTGGATAGGAGCGGTAAGTGCAGTATCCACACCTCCCGCCCCGGCATATGCAGGATATTTCCGCTGGGGAGGTATTATGACAAGCATGATTTTCATTACTTCCTTCAGCAGAATGAATGCAATCATAACAGCCGGACCAAGGTGAAGGTGAGGAAATGGATTGACACACCTGACTTTGAGGAAAATAAAAGCTTTCTCCTGGACTGGCATTACTTCCTAAACGATGCTGAAGAGATTGTTAAGACCGCTCAGGATGATCAGCTTGTTAAGAACTTAAATATGTATATACTAAGCAACTTCTACGTCCGCCCCTATTCCCGGGAGAATGGCTTTTATGACCAGTTTTATGTGCGATTAAACGAGGCGAAGAAGATAATATGTCAATAACATGAATAGAGAGGCTTCCAGCTTGAGGACACTGTAACGAATGATTCGGTGCCCTCGTAGATTGTGGGAGCTTTTTTTATGAGAGCAAAGTGTCAAAATGTGCGTAGCACATTTCCGGATAAGAGATATTGCTATTGCAAGCTAGCTTGCAATAGCAATATCTCTTATCTGGAAAGCACCTACGGTGCTTTTGACACTTTATTCAATTGCTTCATAATCCTCAATCTAAACCCAAAATACGTATTGACAAATAATCGAACTGATAGTACGATAAATAAAACGTGAGTGCAAATACCATACTATGAGGTGATTGACATTGGGAATGAGGAAAAAGGAAGCGTTGATCCAGTTCAATAAGGAGCATATCCTTGCATCTGCCAAGAAACTGTTTGAAACACAGGGCATCACTATTACGACGGTGGATGATATAGCAAGGGAGGCTGATTGCAGCAAATCTACGCTCTATGTCTACTTCAAGAGCAAGGATGACCTCCTGAACCATATCATACTGGAACAGATGCTTCTGCTAAAGGATACCTTGAAGGATGTCATCAGCAGAGCGGAAGGCTTTGAGGAATGCTATTTCTCCATCTGCAACAGCCTGGTAACGCTGCAGGAACAGCATCCGGTCTATTATGATCTGACCCTTGGGACAATCCGGTTGGAGGATACGGATATAGAAGAGAAGAATATCCTTTATGAAATCTATGTCGTTGGAGAAGAGATCAATGGAATCATAGAGGAACTGCTGTTAGAAGGAATTGAGAGCGGTTACATCCGAAAGGATATCCAGGTGCTGCCCACGATATTCTACCTGTGGTCGGTGATCAGTGAGACAGTACGTTTTGCTGATCAGAAGCAGAAGTACTTTCAGATGAGATTGGGTATGACAAAGGCGGAGTATATGGATCATAGCTTCCATATGCTGTTAAGATCAATCAAGGGGTAGGTGGGAATATGATATTCGGTATTTTAGCAGCGGTTCTGCTGGGGCTTCTGCTCCTTAGCTTCCTGGCCCGTAAGCTGAGGCTGACTAAGCTTGAGCGACTGTCGAAGAACCAGCACAAACCGGTCGGTGTTATTATTTTGGCTGTGTCCGTGCTTCATTTGCTGGTTACGCTTAAGGTCTGGGATACAAGGGCGACAGCAGTGGTGGCGACAGGGATTGCCACAGCGGTAATGTTACTTTTGATGGCAGTGGGTTATGCATTTCGAAGAAAGCTTGACCAACTATGGATGAAAACCCACAGATGCGGGGCGGTTATCACCCTGGCATTGCTCCTGTGCCATATCGTGACCTATAATATGGACTTTATACAGTATCAGAAGAGCATAGCTGCAGTCGAGGTACAGGGAATGGATGCAGCCAAACTTCAGGATGGCACCTATGATGGAGAATATGATGTGGGATATATCTATGCAAAAGTCAGGGTCACAGTGAAGGAAGGCAGGATGGAGGATATCACGATCCTGCGGCATGATAATGAGAGAGGAAAACCTGCAGAGGCAATTCTACAGAAGATAATAGAACAGCAGAATACGGATGTCGATGCGGTCAGCGGTGCGACTAATTCCAGCCAGGTACTGAAGAAGGCTATCGAGCAGGCACTGCAATATTGAAATTGAGGAATAGTAAGGAGAAATAGGAGAGTGAGGAGGATTATATGAAAGCGGCAATTATCTATTCATCATCACATCATATGAATACAAAAAAGGTACTGGAGGCAATTGCAGCGGAGCTACCTGTGGAGTTGATCCCGGTAGCGAAGGCTAACGACACCGATCTGTCGGGGTATTCGCTGTTAGGCTTTGCATCCGGTATCTATAAAGCGAATTGTGCACCAAGACTGGCGGAGTTCATGAAGGAGTATCACTTTGGGAAGGACCAGAAAGCCTTCCTTATCACTACAAGCGGTGTGCTCAATAAGAAGTATGGTAGCGCGGAGAAGAGACTTCTTGAGGAGAAGGGGGTTAAGGTTGTAGGCAGCTATTCCTGCAAGGGCTTTGACACCTTCGGTCCTTTCAAATATATCGGTGGGATCAGCAAAGGACATCCGAATCAGAAGGAGCTCGAAGGAGCTGTACAGTTCATGGAGAAGCTTCTTGAGACTTCAAATTAGAAGAAATCGCAGAATGGATAGTATCTGTGAGGATACTGACTTACTAAAAACTGCGTACTGTATTTTGTATTCTTCAGATTGTATAATAATTCAATCAAGCTCCAACAGGGGAATCGAAAGGGAAATTACTTTTCGACATACAAAAGCATATAACGTGCTATTTGTAAAGGAGCGATAAGCCGCTAAAGCGGTAGAGGGAGGGCGTATATGAACAAAAAGGTATTAGTAATTACAGGGAGCGCACGCTTTGAAGGCAATAGCGATCTGATGGCGGACGCTTTCATACAGGGGGCACAGGCAGCAGGTAATACAGTGACTAAGGTGGAGGCGGCGAAGCTGAAGCTCACACCCTGCAGAGTCTGCAATACCTGCTACAGCAAAGGGGTTGCCTGCAGTTATCAGGATGATTTTAACCAGATTGCTCCTTTCATTGAAGAAGCAGATGTGATTGCATTTGCCACACCGCTGTACTGGTCATCCTATCCGGCACAGCTTAAGATGATCATCGATAAGTTTTATGCACTTTGTATAGGGCAGAAGAGTGTGGAGAATAAGAGCAGCTGCCTTCTGCTCTGCGGAGAAGACAACGATGATTTTGTCTATTCCGGATTACTGGACTCCTATAAATCGATGGCAAATTTCTTAAAATGGAGCGATGCAGGACAGCTGGTTATGAAAGGCGTGAATGATAAAGGACAGATTAAGGACACGGACGGACTGAAAAAGGCCGAAGAGTTGGGTAGGAATATAGCATAAATAATGTGGGAGGAGTCTGAAGCCGGACTCCTCCGTTTTTTTATTCTATCTCGTTCCGGCAATATGTGCAGAGCTTACAAGGACCTATGCTGACTGATTCTACCATATCATCCGGAGGGTAATAGCAGATTTCATGGAAAGTATACTTGACATGAAACAAGTGGTATGTTATATTGTTAATGGAAAGTATACTTTACATGAACTGAAATGAGGTATGTAGATGAAAAACAGACTGGAAGAGATAAGAAAGCAAAGAGGGCTAAAGCAGGAGGAGCTTGCAGAAATATTAGAGGTCTCGAGGCAAACCATAGGATCTCTTGAAAACGGACGCTATAATCCCTCGATTACTCTTGCATTCAAACTCGCAAGATACTTTAACCTAAGCATTGAAGAGATATTTATTTATGAGGAGGAAGAAGAGAATGATTAAAACAAGAAGGAGTTATATTCAGATCATCATTGGTGCGGTTATATTAATCGCTTTGGCGATTTATCTGCAATTGCCCAATCCGAGTCAGGGCCTGGTAGGAGTACTGCTGGGTGTGGGAGTTTCCTTCGCAATAAGCGGAGTCTTAAGTGCGATTATCTTAAGGATAGAATCAAAGTCACCTGCGAGGATGAAGCAATCTGTGATTGAGAGAAAGGACGAAAGAAATATCAGCCTTAGGAACAGAGCGAAGGCAAAGGCAAGTGATATCAGCTGCTGGTTCTTTATGGTGATTGTCTATCTGAATATATTGATTGATGGTCCCCTGTGGCTGACATTGGTTATTGTAGGTGCATTTCTGCTGCATTACCTGTTGGTTATGTTCTACCTTGGAAAGTATTCCAAGGAAATGTAAACCTTCTAAATCCAACCCCCATCCAGACCGATAATCTGTCCGGTAAGATATTCATTCTTATAGGCCAGGTGATATACCAGATCGGCTACCTCTTCAGCACGACCGAGCCGGTTTGCGGGTATTTCCTCGATAAGACTCATAAGCTCGGAATCCTCGAGCCACTGATTCATTTCCGTATCAATTGCACCACAGGCGACCGCATTGACTTGAATGTTGCTCGGAGCAAGCTCTTTGGCAAGAGCCTTGGTGAAGGCGTTCATACCGCCTTTGGATGCGGAATAGGCTACTTCACAGGAGGCACCGACATTGCCCCATACGGAAGAAATATTGATGATCTTGCCGGACTTGTTCTTCACCATATCCGGTACCGCGAGGGAGCAGCAGTTAAATACCGAGGTGAGATTGGTATTGATGACTCTGCTCCAATCCTCCGGTTTCATATCGGTGAATAAACCAACATAAGAGATTCCGGCATTATTCACAAGCACATCTACATGACCATATAGCTTCTTGATCTGGCGGAATAATTCCTTCGCCGTTGCGATATCCCCCATGTCTCCAAGATATGCAAGGCAGGATACCTGATAACCTTCGATCTCTGCTTTTGTCTTCAGAAGGGCTTCCTCGTTATGCGCACAGTTGATAACGACGTGATAGCCTTTTTTCGCGAATTTAACCGCGATTGCTTTTCCTATTCCTCTGGAGGAGCCGGTTACCAATACTGTCTTTTTATTCATGTTTCTCTCCTTATCTGCCGCTGCTGTGGTAAAATTATATTTCATTCATGACCTCTCACTTTTTCTGACCTTAAGTTTGTCGGTCTTATCTGCTTGTCTTTATTATAGCATAGAAGAGGTTTCAGATAAAGACACATTGATTAACGACTCTTCCTATGATAGAATAGCTTGTAGTAAGGGGTGATCGTTTGGCTAAATCAAAGAAACGGAAGAAGCTAACTGCACAGCGTATGTTTATCAGAGGATTTTTACAATCCTTTTTTATTGTCACAATTTTGCTTGGTGCAGCGGTAGTAGGGTATCAAGTTACTATGAAGCTTGGGGCTGTCGAACAAAAAGAGCCCGAGATCATGGAACTGACGCCGACCCCGGAACCGATCACTGTACCAAGTGTGGATGAGATTTCGAAGAATCTGATTTACTGCTATGATCATGAGGATCATCGAATCAGCAGGCTTCTGCTTGAAGTATTCAACAGCCGGAGGGGAAAACTGGCCTATATTTCAATACCTCTTGATACAAAGCTGGTGATGTCTGATACCCTGTATCGAAAGCTGATTATAATCAAGCCTGAGATACCTCAGATTATTAAATTTTCTTCTGTCACAAAATATCTGGAGGAGGAAAGTGTGTTTGAATACGGAGTTCTGATGGCTGAGGATCTCCTTGGAACGGACATTAGCTATTATACCGTAGTTCCGGAGGATTTATTTACAGAGATTTTTGAGGAGCGGGTTGTTCCCGTAGGCACCAGTCTGGCTGATTTCTTGCCTGAAGAGGAGTCACCGTTGCCGACCATGACAGGTACAGCCGGTGAGGAGGAGATCCATTCTGAACCTACCCAGGTGTTTACCGGTGAATTTATAGAGAAAATAAAAGAACTGGATACAAGTGCAGAGATTCAGGTATATCTGGAGGAGCTGTATCCGAAGCTGACTTCGAATTTGTCTTTGCAGGACAAAATCAATTATGCAGAACACTACGGTGAACTGACCGCGGAGCAGATCACATTTCTGAGGCTGGCAGGGGAAGAACAAAATAGCGGCTTCGAGATGGATCCGGTTCAGGCTGCCGTACAGTTGAAGAAGCTGACCATCGATTAAAGCCTGTAGCAGAAGCTATAACAGTCAGCTGAAACAACAGCTTGCAGCGGAGCATACAGGTAGTGAATAATTACGATAGATATGAGGATTATAAAAATTAACAGCAACGGCTTCGCAGCCCACAATCCGACAATGCCTGCTAATCAGGGATCGAAGATGTCAGCATGTTGATAAATAATATAACATGGAAATGAGGTTAATTATGCCGACAAGAAAGATTTATAATAAGAACATTCTGGTGCTTCGCAAGTACATGGCGATTTTGACGGGTTCCTTTTTAATGGCGATCGGAGTCAATCTGGTCTATGAGCCGATGCAGCTGGTAACAGGGGGCGTATCCGGTCTTGCCATTGTTGTAAAATATCTCACAAGGACGATAATCGATGGAGGTTTTCCGATCTGGCTTTTCACGGTAATCTGTAATGTGCCGCTGTTTTTATTGGCGATTAAGTCAAGGGGCTTCCGGTTCCTGTTCACCTCTCTGTTTGGTACCTTTGCCTTTTCTCTTTCATTGGCCGTGATACCGATTTACGATCTGCATCTGAATGATTATCTGCTTGCCTCAATCATGGGCGGAGCCATCAGCGGTGTAGGAATAGGATTGGTCTTTTCAGTACAGGCCTCTACCGGTGGAACGGATCTTCTGGCGACCCTGCTTCATTTTAAGAACAAACATATATCGGTTCCCCAGATTCTGATCGTCATCGACGGCGCCATCATCATTATCGGTGCCTTAGTCTTTGGCCTGGGCAATGCGCTCTATGCGTTGATTGCCGTGTTCGTCACGACTAAGGTGTCGGACGGTATTCTGGAGGGTCTAAAGTTCTCCAAAATGGCTTATATCATCTCGGATGATTATGCCGAAATCGCACATGCAATAATGCATCATATGGACCGTGGTGTGACCGGAGTCAACGCCACAGGCATGTATTCCAATCGGGATAAGAAAATGTTGTTTTGTGTGGTTTCTAACAAAGAAATTGTTAAAATTATAGAGATTTCTAAGCGAATCGACCCAAAATGCTTTGTTATAGTCAGTGACGTAAGAGAGGTTATGGGCGAAGGTTTTATTGAATATAGACAGTAAATTAAGCCAATATTCAGCGGATTATCGGTAAATCTACTTTTTTTAAATTTGAATATACAAATTATACAAAAGGGCAAAAAGTAATTTGTTAAAATGGGATATGGTTAATGCCCTTGAAATGGTGTATCATAAAGCCATAGTTAATCGTACAAGAACATTGAATTGAAGAAAATGTAGGAGGATATAAAATGGCAAGTTTATCATTAAAAAACATAACAAAGCAGTATCCTAACGGAGTTATCGCTGTTAAAGATTTCAATCTTGAAATAGCTGATAGAGAGTTCATCATCTTCGTTGGACCTTCAGGCTGTGGTAAATCCACAACTCTTCGTATGATCGCAGGTCTCGAAGAGATTTCACAGGGTGAGCTGTGGATCGGAGATAAGCTGGTTAACGATGTAGAACCGAAGGACAGAGATATTGCGATGGTATTCCAGAACTACGCTTTATATCCGCATATGTCCGTATATGACAATATGGCTTTCGGTTTAAAGTTAAGAAAAGTTCCTAAGAACGAGATCGATAAAGTGGTACACGAAGCAGCTAAGATCCTTGATATTGAGCATTTATTAGATCGTAAGCCGAAGGCTCTTTCCGGTGGTCAGAGACAGCGTGTTGCTATCGGTCGTGCAATCGTACGTAGTCCTAAGGTATTCCTTTTGGATGAGCCTTTATCAAACCTGGATGCTAAGTTGAGAGTACAGATGCGTGTTGAGCTTTCCAAGTTACATCAGGTTTTACAGACAACCTTTATCTATGTAACACATGACCAGACAGAGGCTATGACACTTGGTACCAGAATCGTAGTTATGAAGGATGGTTTCATTCAGCAGGTAGATACTCCTCAGAACTTATATGATAAGCCGAACAACTTATTCGTTGCCGGATTCATGGGTTCACCTCAGATGAACTTCATCGATGCAACGATTGCGAAGAAGGGCAATGATGTATATGCTACCTTTGGAGCTAATACTGTTAAGCTTCCTGAAGCAAAGGCTAAGAAGGTAATCGACGGCGGTTATGAAGGAAAGACTGTTGTAATCGGTATTCGTCCTGAAGATATCCATGATGAAGAGGTATTCATCAACAGCTCTCCTGAAAGTGTGATCGAAGCTACTGTAAGAGTATACGAGTTATTAGGTGCAGAAGTTAACTTATACTTAAATGTTGATGAGACACTTGAGATTACTGCTCGTGTTAATCCTCGTACAACAGCTAGACCTGATGATACCTTGAAGATTGCATTTGATATGTCCAAACTTCATGTATTTGACAAAGAAACTGATAAGGTTATTACTAACTAGTAAGTATAAAATCACAGGGAACGCGATGCGTTCCCTGTTTTTGATTGTATTACAATAGCGTGGCTATAGCAGGAATTACCTTATACCTCTTGATTTTGGGAGAATAGTTTATCCAATAAACAATATTCCGGTTTTCATTATTTGATAGATTTACACGAAAGTGTTTGTGTATTTTTTATAAAATTAGTTTACTTATGACGAAATCAATGTTAAAATATCTTTTATAACGTGACCGTTTTACCGAATGAAGCAGATTTATGAATTTTTATAGGAATATGAAATATAATATAAAGGAGTGAAATCATGATATCCAATCAGATACTTCAAAGCACCATTGACGGATTAAAAGGAATCACACGAATTGATATTTGTGTAATGGACACTGAGGGTAAGGTTCTTGCCACGACGATTGAAAATGCGGAGCAATATGAGAGTGCCGTATTGGCCTTTGTTGCTTCACCCGCTGATAGTCAGGCGATTCAGGGATATCAATTTTTCAAGGTGTTTGATGAACATCAGTTAGAATATGTGATTTTAGCAAAGGGTGACAGTGAGGATGTATTCATGATTGGAAAGATTGCATCCTTCCAGATTCAGAATCTTTTGGTCGCTTATAAAGAGAGATATGACAAGGATAATTTCATTAAGAACCTGTTGCTGGACAATTTGCTTTTGGTTGATATCTATAATCGTGCCAAAAAATTGCATATCGATACGGAAGCCAAGCGCGTAGTATACATTATTGAAACAAAGTATGAGAAGGATGCCAATGCCCTTGAAACCGTACGAAGCCTGTTTTCAGGAAAGACTAAGGATTTCATTACTGCAGTGGATGAGAAGAATATCATTCTCGTCAAGGAAGTGAAGCAAAATGAAACCTATGAAGATCTGAATAAAACAGCAAAGGTTATTCTTGATATGCTGAATACGGAAGCGATGACCAAGGTGCATGTTGCATACGGAACCATCGTGAGTGAGATTAAGGATGTATCCAGATCTTACAAGGAAGCAAAGATGGCATTGGATGTCGGCAAGATATTCTATAGCGGCAGAAATGTCGTAGCATATAACAATCTCGGTATAGGAAGATTGATTTATCAGCTGCCGATGCCGCTCTGTAAGATGTTTATTAAAGAAATCTTTGAGGGCAAATCACCTGATGATTTTGATGAGGAGACACTTACTACCATCAATAAGTTCTTTGAGAACAGCCTGAATGTATCTGAGACCTCAAGACAGCTGTATATTCATCGTAACACGCTGGTATACAGACTGGATAAACTACAAAAGAGTACTAATCTGGATCTTCGTGTATTTGAAGATGCCATCACCTTCAAGATTGCGCTGATGGTCGTGAAATATATGAAATACATGGAGCAGCTGGACTACTAAAAATATGGGCGACCTACCCGGTTGCCCGTTTTTAACTATATTACCATAGAGTGGAGGATTGGAAACTACGATGAAGAAGAATTTTGTCACAGGTTTACTGGTCGGAATATTGAGTGCTGTGCTGCTTGTATCAGCGGTCGGTGCGGCTCTTGTATTCGCCGATTTTAATAATGTAAAGACAACAGAGGCAAAGGCTAAGGAAAGCCTTTCCACAGCAGAGATTTCCTCTCAGAGTCTTACCGAGGCTAATTATGAACAGATACAGGCAAAGCTTAAGTTTCTGGATAGGTTGATCGATAATTACTATCTTGAGGATACGAAGGACGTGGAGTTCACGGATGGTATTTACAAGGGATTTATCGCAAGTCTGGGTGACCCTTATTCCACTTATTACACCGCAGAGGAATATCAGGAAATGACAGAGGGCTCTAATGGTGTATATTTCGGTATCGGTGCTTCTGTCAGCCAGGATGCCAAGACGGGAGTCATCACTATCGTGAAACCCTTTAAGGATGGTCCTGCGTATAAAGCAGGTATGCTGCCCGGCGATATTCTTTATAAGGTAAATGGAAAAGAGGTTACCGGGGAAGATCTGACACAGGTGGTGACGAAGCTGAAGGGTAAAGCCGGTACCACTGTAAAAGTATCAGTAATCCGTGATAATAAGGAGGAACCGATTAACTTTACGATTACAAGAAGGAAGATCGAAGTTCCTACGATTGAATACAAGATGCTGGATAATAAGATCGGATACATCACCATCACAGAATTTGATGCCATCACGGTGGATCAATTTAATACTGCAGTGAATACGCTGGAGAAGAAGGGTATGAAAGGCCTGGTGGTTGATGTCCGCAATAATCCCGGTGGATTACTCGATGCGGTAGTTAAGATTTTAGATCGTCTGCTTCCGAAGGAGCTTTTGGTCTACACGGAAGACAAGAACAATGTGAGAGAAGAAGAGTATGCAACCGATAATACTAAGGTTACTGTTCCGATGGCAGTATTGATTAATGGCAACAGTGCCAGTGCTTCTGAGATTTTTGCGGGTGCTCTTCAGGATTATAAAGCAGCGACGATTATCGGAACAACAAGCTATGGAAAAGGAATTGTCCAGAAGATTATTCCGATTTCAGACGGAACAGCAGTGAAGCTTACGATCTCAAAGTATTATACACCGAAGGGAAGAAATATCCATGGTAAGGGTATTACCCCGGACATCACCCTTGATCTTACCGAATCGATGAAGAAAGAGGTTACTATCCCTGTTGAGAAGGATAACCAGCTTCAGAGGGCGATCAAGGAAATTAAGAATAAGATAAAGTAAGCGAAGTAGTAACCGTGATATTGATGATTGAGGTAATTACGTGATGAATGGAATCCCCGCATGATTTTGGGTTCAAGAGCCAAAATAGTGCGGGGATTCCTATTCATTTATGAGTATGAAGTGCCGATAAATATAGTAGTCATAAATACTGTTTAGTACATATTGATGAGAGAGGATACATTTTAACGCTTGTTTTTATTTATTTTATAGAAATTTTAAAAACACCCTAATGAAAATGGTAAATCTTCCGATAAATATGTTATAGAACAGTGGGAAACCAATGGGAACCTAGAGAGTAGATAAGGTGGTGATAAGAATGCGTATCGATGCATTCAATAAGGTAAGTCAGTTATACAATTCGAACAGTGTTAAGAGTACTGCGAAGACAAAGAGCGGCAGCTTTAGCGATAAGCTTGAGATTTCCCAGGCGGGAAAGGATTATCAGTTAGCAAAACAGATTGTTGCACGCACTCCTGATGTAAGAGAAGCTACGGTAAATGATATTAAAGAGCGGATGCAAGCCGGAACCTATCATGTTACGATCAATGATGTAGCGGATAAATTAATTGATGAATATTTTAGCGAGTCTAATTAGCAGATAAATCAAGCGCCGTTCATTGAAGCTGGTATTAGCACAAAAAATGGCGCTTGTTATGTTAATGACTGAAAAACAGCAAAGGAGTGAGGTTTAGCGGTGGCAAGCTTAATTGAAGATTTGATTAGTACGCTGGAGCAGGAATACGGCGAATATCAGCTATTAATCCCGATAGCGGAAGAGAAGACCCGGGTCATCGTAAAAAATGACCTTACTTCCTTACAGGAGATTACAGAAAAGGAACAGCAGGCAATCATAAGGATTAACCAGCTGGAACGTAAGAGAGAGACGATCATGGATAATATTAAAACGGTAATTAACCGGAATAAAGGGGATTTTACCTTAAGGACCCTGATCGGCTTGATGGATAAGCAACCAAAAGAGCAGAAGGCTCTTTCAATCATACATGATAATCTTAAAAAAACAATTCAAGGATTAGTCGAAATCAATAATCGTAACAAGTCGTTAATACAACAATCCCTAGAAATGATAGAATTCAATATGAATTTTATTCAGAGCACAAGGATGTCGCCGGGGAACAATACTTACACAAAGGGTGCTTC
>JAEZKU010000063.1 GCA_023436065.1 Bacillota bacterium | reverse complement strand
CTCCTCAGACTTCATCCTATCCTCCTCCTCATAACCCATTGCGACAATGCACCGCCTCTGAATCTGCTCCATACGATCAAACTCAGCCAGTAGATCATCCCGGTCCTTGCTCTTGGCAAACTTGTTCAGGTCAGAGTTCAAATCCAACTTCTGCACAAGCAGCAAGCCCTGAAGTGAGCGGACTCGGGAGAGCGCGACGTATGGCAGCTGCCCGCCTCCCGTGGATCCGGCCTGAACGATGTCGATCACCGCGAAGTCCTCCGTCATCCCCTGCGCTTTGTGGATGGTCAGCGCATATGCAAGTTGGAGAGGGAAGTGGCGGATGCCGAAGTAGACCTTCTGCTTGGTCACTCGATCAGTCCGCTCATACTTCTTGTAGACCATCGGGATCGGCCACGTGTTCTTGAACACCATCTTCTCGTTAGAGCCAGCAACCGTCAGAGTCAGTGTGGGCATTCCTTCCAAGGCAGCGTCCGGCTTGAACAGGACATAGTCGGGAATCACGCCATTCAACGTGATGTACCCTTCCACGGTCCCCGTGCTGCCGTTCACGATACCCCAGTCACGTGCGCCGTCCAGATTCGAGGTGAGGATCACTGGCGCACCGACAGCGAGACGCAACCGGTAGGCAGTCTTCGCGACCTCCCCTCCGTAACGCACGATGTCCTCGTACTGGCAGTACTGCCCATTCATGGTGATGATCGGGGACGCGTCGAACGTGTGCTCCAGATTGGGAAACATGTCTGTGAACATCTTCTCACTCTGGACCAACGTCGCGTTATTGGTGGCGAAGAGGCGCTTGCACGTCTTGAAGCTCTGTGCATCCTCGCATGCATCGCTGTAGAAGAACTGATCGAACTGTCGGGTGTTCAGCGTGGTGCAATCATTCCTGGTAGCGATACCGTGTCTGACACGCTTGAGGATATAGCGGTAGCGCGGATCGCCGTCCTGCCGCACGTTCTCATTGAGAATGATGCACTTGTCGAAGAACTCGTGGTACAGCTGGACACCCTTGTTGTGGTAGATCTTGGAGACGAGCTTCTGTTCAATCTCCGCCTCAGTGAGAACGCGAGCCTGGGGAGCCTGTGCGTCTGGTAGCTGGGCAACAGTACGCTTCTTGCTCCTGACAGTCGTCTTGGACGCAGCTGCAGTGAGATGCTGCCTCTCGCCCTCGAGATCAAACTCATGATGGTACAGTGGGAACGCCTTCACTGGGGGCAGCTGATAGAGATCGCCGCACATGATGACGATGGGCATGCCGTGGAATGGCGTCTTCGACGGATTCTTGGGTTCGCCCATGCAATCACAGACTCTGCGGCTCATCAGCTCCACATCCGACGGGGAGATCATAGAGATCTCGTCGCAGATCAGTGCACGGACATCCTTCATCGTGACCGTGAACCGATCGTTCGCAGCTCCAGTGAGGGATGGCGTGAGTCCAGACCCCCCATACATATCCTCCGATCCGCCCCACGTCTTCTGCCACATCTTATGGAACGTGGTAGCGCCGCAAGGGCAGTCCTGGTAGGTCTTCGCGGCATGGGCGGTTGGGGCAAAGACACGGACAGCAAAGGGGCTGAGGAAGAAGCACAGCAGGTTGACGACCTCCTTGAGGACGTACGTCTTGCCAGTGCCCGCCTCACCCTGCAGGATCAATCTGCATGTCCGCATCTCACGGTTCTCCCTCACGTGCTTCTCGGTCACAAGATCCTCGATCGTGTCGATCACCATGAGCAGCACCAACTTCTGGCGTAGGCGGAGGTTCTTGTACCGGCCGGTGCACTTGTCGATGCTCTCACGGTATTGACGGATCGCGGCCTCCAGCTCTGCAGGGGTGCTAGGGCGGTTGCCCAGTGGATTGGGCTTCCTGGATGCATCCTCCTTGAGAACCTGTCGGCCGTCCTTCTTCAGCTGAGCGATCGCAGCCTGGTGAGCCGTGCCAAAGTAGAAGTGTCGAGAAGGATCATCCGCCTTCACCACATTCCGGTTGCTCTTGAGGGTCTGCTCGAGTGAGACGCGCTGCATGAGCTCATCGATGCAGATGCCGTTGCTCTCATCACCGAGAAGACTCTGCAAGTGAGCCATCACCTCCGATTCAGTCGGTATCGTGTTCTGATCAGCGAGTGCTTGAGTCATGAAACCCTGGAGCAACTCGAGATTGCTGCACGTGTTCGTGAAGCTCTTGCTGATGCGACCGGTCTTGAGGAGGAGGAGGAGGAGCTGCCGTGCGCTCTTGTATGGTTTCGGATAGCGCGCTCGAGGTGCATCATCACTCCGCTCGAGCGGCTGAGTCTCCGCTGGCTGACTTGATGGGACAGGCGCATCAGCAACCGCAACTGATTCCATCTCCTCCTCTTCCTCCCCGACACGTGTCTGATACGGCACAGCAGTGCACTGAGCTCGCGCGATCTCCACCTCACGAGTGGGTGTTGCCTTGTCAGGAGGAGGCGTAACCGTGTCGCGATGATCAAGCTCAGGAACATCGAACAGCTCGGCAAGTGTAGGGTGAGGCTGGGTGAGATTCTGATCAGCGCCGACCTGAGTCACGATCGGTTCACACGCATGAGCGATCGGAACTGAGATCATCTCCTCCTCTTCCTCCCCAACACGTGTCTGATGGGGGACCGTGATACCAAGGAACTCCTGGAGAGTAGGATGGCGCTGTGTGCAGTTACCAACAGCTGAATCACCGAGAGTGGTGTCGAGAGCGTCGCATA